>CALUPT010000006.1 GCA_944322715.1 uncultured Bacteroidales bacterium | reverse complement strand
CCTCTCTGAAAAATAAATGTTTTTATTGCTTATTATCCGCACCCAAAAAGTTGCATTTATAAGTTGAACTCAAGATAAAATACGAATCTATCTATGAGGGCGAGATTTCTTCTTCCGTCACATATGAGTATGAGAACGGCTATTTGAAAAGAGAAGTAGGTTCTATGACAGAAGAATATGAATGGCAGAATGGAGATATAGTCAGAGACAGTAACAGAAAGATTCAATATCTTGAAAATGAGGATAAAATGAATGTTGACTTCTTGAATTATTCGGCAGATATTTCGGGAACAGGAATCAAATTTCCAGGCACTTGCAGTAAGCATTTAATGAGTGGATACGGCAATTCAGAGTGGAATAACAGAACATACGAATTTGATTCATATGGGTATCCTACAAAGATTCGAGATATAGATGAATCCCGAACAATGGAATACAATATAAAGTATTACTAATTGAAGTTAAACCGTCCCTCTGCTATAATGGTGGAGGGACTTTGGTAAAATCTTACTCAATATCCCCTCCAAACGAGGGGATTTCCTATTTCATTATATATCATTTAATTATCGGCGCTGTAATTTCGTGAGGGGTATATAAACAGAAAAATCGGGAAAATATGGCGTAGGCTGGAGAATGAGAGATTAAGACTGATACAACTAATTGATTTACAATTATATTACTTTATGTTTAACCCAGTATCTGCTGATGTGAATATGTTAGCAATCCTGTTAGCAAAGTCATAACCCAGTCACGACAAGGCTTCATAACTCACTGATATTGACAGTGTAATTAACTGCAAACCAAATTCAAGCGCATGATTCATAATCATGAGGTCCGCAAATTCTCCACCCGCTTTCTTGGGTAACAGGCACCTGCGGAGCAAGTCAGGATTAGAAGGAGTCACGGAGTGGCGACTGAAACATCCTGCGACCCGCTACTCTTAAAACTCACGGAAATTCAAGCACTTGCAGAGGAATTGCAGGTGCTTTTTTCGTATCTTTGCCGTAGCAATACCGTACTGCCATCCCCTGTTTCAGCACTTTGTGTAAGCAATTTTAGGTCACCTGGACACTTTTTTAACCATATCAGTGAAAATTTTCACAAAGATATATAAATCAATTTATTGCAAGGACTTTATCACCTGATTGTCCACCCTGCCGAGAAATACCATTGATATGCACGACCATGATATAGATACCGCTCATTCTTGAAATACAGAGGACACGCAAGGTTTATCTTTACGAGCCAAGAGAGGATGCGGATACTGAAATCATTTATCTGCCGTACTTTAAGAAGCGAAACGGGAAGAAACGGAATTAGGCTTCCTATATATTAGGTGTAGATTCCAGATAAGAAAATTTAGTTGGAAGCACCTGCCTATTAAATAGACCTGTTCTGATTCCAGAAAAATTTGGAATGGATTTGGCAGGCACTTTATCCGGTTATGGATAAAAAGACTATATTTGTCTTGACGGATATTTATAGGACTGCACCTCGGCAATTGCAAGTAGGCTTGCATTGCTCTCGGTTTGTACCTATATTTGCAAAAGACGACAAACAAAGGAGATTGATATGGCAACATATACGATAACAGTAAATGAAAGGACAAAAGAGGGTAAGGGTCTGGTCAATTACCTTAAAACCCTCGGAGTAATCGAAGTCCCGAACGAGACAACGAGAAAGGCTATTCAGGAAATCCGGGAGGGTAAAGGAACAGTGTGCAATACATTTGAGGAATATCTTGAAGCAATCAAATGAAACGCAAGATTGTCATTTCCAGTCAGTATAAGAAAGATATAAAACTGGCGAGACGGAGAAATCTTCCGGAAGAAGAACTCAATGAGATTGTATTAAGTTTGGCTAATGACATTCCGCTACCTGCAAAGAATCAAGACCATACATTGAAAGGAGAGTATTCCGGATGTCGGGAATGTCACATTCAACCCGACTGGCTTCTGATATATAGCAAAGAATCAGACGGAGAACTTCATATTCTCAATCTCATTCGGACAGGCACTCATTCGGACTTGTTCAAGAAATAGTTTAACGACACACCCTCTTGCAGCAATGTAGGAGGGTTTGTTGTATATAATTTATGTGTCAAAAGACGGATAAGCATTAGGTTGTGTTTGACATAATTGACTCGGTGTCGGGGAGATATAAAAGAGAGACGGAGGCAGGTAAATCTGTCTCCGTCTCAATGTCGGGGTACTGTGACTCGAACACAGGACCCTCTGGTCCCAAACCAGATGCGCTAGCCAACTGCGCCACACCCCGAATATTTGCAGTTCCTCGGTTATACGGATTGATTCCGTCGTGACACCTTGGAATTGGACTGCAAAGATACATTACTTTTTATAAAGTACAAAATTTTTCGAAAATATTCTGGTATTCTGGTGCGGTTTATTAAAAATCCATTACAGATAACTCTGGCGTATCAACCCGCTACAGATATGAATGTACATACGAATCAGCAAAGCCATACTCAAGTCACTGCACGGCTTCATGACAGATCAGGCACTTGCAGAAAGATACAGGTGCTTTTCCCGTATATGAGGGTTGCTGTTGCAGCCGCGACAGGGGAAAATCCGCCTACAGGCACACCGGTCTGTTCACCGGATTCCTGTCAGTTTATGCGTCTGGAGAGAGAGTCTCCATTCAGGATTGGATTTGCAGTATTCAATGGCTTCATGAAGGAGAATCCGATTCCTGTCCGGATCCCCGGTATCGCACGGTTGCAGGAACCGGTGCGTTGTCCGGATACCATCGTAAACCGACAAGTCCTGGTCTGCGCCTATATAAACAACCTTCAATTCATCACAGCACCTAAGCAGGCAGCGGTCCTTTGGAGAACATGTGACCCAGTCGATGCCTTCCGGAAGAGGACGGGTGCCGTTGGTCTCCACCGCCACATATCTGCCGGCTGAATGCAGGGCATCCACAAACCTGTCATCAATGAAAAGAGAGGGCTCGCCTCCTGTAAGCACCGTATGGCGCGAGGGATATGAAGACACCTGCGAAACTATATCTTTCCCGGACATCATGGTACCGGAACCGTGGTCCGTGTCACAGAACGGACAACGGAGATTGCAGCCGGAAAAACGGACAAAGACCGCCGGAGTGCCGGCATAATAGCCTTCGCCCTGAAGGGAATAGAAAATCTCGTTTATCTTATATGTCCTGTCTGTCATATCCGTTTCATTTCAACGGCATCCCCCTGCGGTCACAAGCCGAATCACACGATGGTTACAATATTTTCGCCGCATCCTCGAAACCGGCCTTTACATAGACAGCCACATTGCCTTCCGATTCCTGGAACATGACCTTGTAGCAATTCGGGACCTGTCCGCAGATCCATCGGGCAAGATTCTCGGCTGTAGGATTGAATTCCATTGCATCATTGGCAAAGTTATGGTCAAGGCTGTCTTTGACAATCTGACTGATGGACGAGAAGTCGGTCACCATCCCGTTCCTGTCGAGCTCCCTGGAGCAGCAGAATACTGTCACGATGGCGTTGTGCCCGTGCAGACGGGTACATTTGCTCTCATAATCAAGCGAAAGCCTGTGTGCAAAGGATATCTCAAGTCTCTTCGATACAAAATACATCTTTCCCTCCATGGTTTTCCGGGCACAAACATATACAAAAATCCGTGAATTTTCTCAATTTGCCGATAAGAAAAATAACGGAAAAACGTCATATATCCGCTGCATTGCGGAAAACATGAAAAAATGGTATAGTCCGCATCGACATCCACGACAGCAGTGGATGCCATGATATTATGGTTCTTCACGAATATCTGACGGGCAGAATACTTATATGCCGAACAAGTGCACAGACATATTGCTGCAGTTTTTCTTCCTGTCATGACAACAATAGCGAAAATTTTGATTAAATTTACAGTTGATGCGTGCTTGTGTAATATCAGTAATGTATGTCCTGCTGTCTTTCGGGGCATGTGTTACTGCGGCCGGGACGGTGCAATACGACAATGTAAGGTTCAAGCATCTTGACGGAGCCGATGGCCTGCCCCATAATACCGTATACTCCATAACGCAAGATGACTATGGTTTCATGTGGTTTGCAACAGCCAACGGTCTGTGCCGTTATGACGGATACGAAGTGACTGTATATTCTCACGCCGAGGAAGACAGCACCTCTCTGAACCATGATTTTGTCAGTCATCTATATAATGACTCTTTCAGACAGTCTATATGGATTTCCACGGATGTCGGGATATGCAGGTATGACTATGGGAAAGACTGTTTCCATACTTATGATATAAACGGCAATAATGATGACGATATCACGTTCATTCTTACAAGGGAGGAGCACGATCTGCTGGCAGTGTGCAGTGACGGAATATTCAGATACGATTCTTCAGCTGATACCTTCGAACCATTCACCGGATATCAGGGACGTGTCTTTCTGACGGCAGCCGAGGACTGCTCTTCAAGAATTTGGATAGGGACAGGTTCCGGTCTGATCTGCTATGATCTCCGGCAATCCCGGTATGTCGATCTTCCGGCCGCTTTGAAAAACCTGGGAAAAATATGGATAGAGGTATCTGTCGTATCGGGGACACAACTTGTTCTCTGCAATGACGATTACTGCTATATTTACGATACAATTTCCGGGACTTTGTATAATCTGTCTCATGAACTCGGCAGGAAGACTTTCAGATGTGCGGAGACGGACGGAGCCGGGAATATTTGGATGGGCACCGAGTATGGGATTTACGTCTATGACAGTTCATGGAAATTGCTGGCTCATTATGATCAGTCGGAGGAGGATATCAGCGAACTGAATGATTCTCCAGTGTACAGTATTTTCCGGGACGGGGATGACAACATGTGGGTAGGAACATATTTCGGTGGAGTGAACTACTTTGTTTCAGGGTCCGACCAGTTCAGGACATGGTCTTACGGAAGCAGCCACAATACTCTCAGCGGAAAGGCAATCAGACAGATAGAAAATGCTCCGGACGGAGGGCTCTATATCGCGACGGAAGATGGAGGACTCAACCATATCGGTCCGGACGGCACTATCACAAGATCAGATGTTATCCATCGCAGGATGGCCATAGATGCCAAGAACGTGCATTCTCTGCTTGTAGATGAAGACGGCAGCCTCTGGATAGGCCTGTTTCTGAAAGGAGTCCTCCATTATATGCCGGACAGGGATATAACTGTGGATTACAGCGCTTTGACGGAAGATGTATCCTCCGGGTTCGACATAATCGGGGATATGAGGGGCAATATATGGTATGCCGGGCCTTCAGGGCTGTTCAGGATAGACCGGAACAGACTAAATGCGGCTCCCAGAAAAATCTCCCCTCTGCGGTTTCTTGACCTTGCCGTTCACGATGACTCTACCCTATGGATAGGAGCAAGGAAAGGAGGCCTGTATTCTGTGAATACGAATACTTTCAAGGTATCGAGGCTCCCCTATCTGTCATCGGATGAATTGCATGTGACCGACATATTCAGAGATTCACGCGACCGGATGTGGGTTGCCACCGACCATCACGGTCTGTACGAACTGGATGCAGAAGGGAGATTGCTGGCTTCCTACGGGAAGGAACTGATAGGGTCGGATTCTGTCAAAAGCATAATCGAAGACAGTTCCGGGAATTTCTGGGCAGGAACGGGAAACGGTCTCGTATGTATCAGCGGGACGGACAGGTCTTGTGTAAGATATACTTCGTCAGACGGTCTGCCTGCCGATCAGTTCAATTACACGTCTGCCTGTCTGCGACCGGACGGAGAACTGTGTTTCGGAACTATAGACGGAATGGTGTCGTTCTATCCGGAAAAGGTAAGGCAGGAAAAGCCCTCATTCAAGATTGTAGTGACAGGTATTTCGATGGACGGTGAATATATCTCTCCCGAGGATACGGAATCCCCATCTGCCGGTTCTGTTTCCGCTTTGAATGGAATAGTGTTGAAACACAGACAGTCAAGATCATTCCAGATAGATTATTCAGGCCTGAATTACAGGTACAGCAGCGATACGAGATACGCAATGATGATGGAAGGTGTGGATGAAGACTGGCAGGCTATCGGGAATCAGCATCAAGTACGATTTACCGGATTGAGGGCCGGCAACTATTTATTCAAGGTCAAGGCGGGCATAGATGGCGTCAACTGGGATGATGCAGGGCAGTTGGATCTTGCCATACGGGTACTGCCTCCATGGTATGCCTCTCCTGTGGCGTTCTGCATGTATGTCCTATGCTCAGTACTTGTACTGTGGTGGAGCTACAGATGGTACAGGGCAAGACTGTCACTGAAAATGAGACTGGAGGCAGAGCACGACAGGAGACTCAACATTGAAAAGATGAACAGGGCAAAGACGGATTTTTTCACTTATGTATCTCACGATCTGAAGACTCCTCTTACGCTTATTCTCTCGCCTTTGCAGGAGATGCTTGGAAGTTCGAGGCTCAACGAGGATGACAGGAGCAAACTGTCAGTAGTGTACCGCAATGCAAACAGAATGAATTATCTGATCAAGGAACTTCTGACTTTCAGTAAGATAGAAATGAAGCAGAAGAAGATTCTCGTAAGGCAGGGCGACATAATGCGTTTTATGGATGAAACTTCGAAGATATTCGGCATGATAGCCAGAGAAAAGGATATCGATTTCGTAGTCAGACTTGAAGATACGGGGAAGAAAGTATGGTTTTCCCCGTCAAGTCTGGAGAGAATACTGTACAACCTGCTTTCCAATGCATTCAAGTATACGGATACAGGCGGATGCGTGACTCTCGGCGCTCATTTTGATGAAAAGGAAGGGAATACCATCGCCGTGATTTCCGTCAAGGATACCGGAAGGGGGATACCGCAAGATTCCCTGAAAAGAATATTCGACAGCTATTATCAGGTAGACCGGCGCGACCACAGGGAAGGTTTCGGACTGGGACTGGCCCTGACCCGTTCGCTGATAAAAATCCACAAAGGCGAAATAGATGTCATAAGCGAGGTTGGCAAAGGCACCGAATTCATCGTTTCCCTGAATGTGTCGGATAACGCTTTCAGCCCCGATGAACGGTCATCCGAAAGCATAACCGGAGACGAAATACGCAAATACAATCAGAGGATACAGGATACTCTTGAACTTATACCTGAAAGACTGGAGTCAAAGGCAGACAGGGAAGAGAAAGAGACAGTACTTGTAGTTGAGGACAGTCCGGAAATGAATGACTATATAACCGGCATTTTCAACCATGGTTACAGGGTCCTACGGGCATACGACGGGCAGGAAGCTATCGACATGTTGTCGAAAAATATGCCGGACATAATCGTATCCGATGTAATGATGCCGAAGTTGGACGGACTTGCCATGCTGGCGAAAATACGGGACGATGTGAAGACAAGCCATATCCCGGTCGTACTTCTGACGGCAAAGACCGATGAGAACGACCATACCGATGGCTACCTCCACGGAGCAGATGCATATATAGACAAGCCGTTCAATGCCAAAAACCTCGAACTGTTAGTCAAGAACACCATTTCAGGCAGGCGCAGGAATATCGAACATTTCAGGAAGATGGGAGAAATGAACGTGAAGGAGATTACGAACAATCCTCGTGACGAGGCTTTCATGGAGAAACTTGTGGGACTGATAATGGACAATATCAGGGAAGAAAGATTCGGGGTCGCGGAGATAACCGCCGGAATGAATGTCAGCCGCAGCCTCCTGCACATGAAACTGAAATCGCTCGCAGGCTGCTCAATCACGCAGTTCATCAGAAACATAAAAATGAAAGAAGCCAGGACATGCCTGGCTAACGGAATGAATGTCTCTGAAACTGCCTATGCCGTGGGCATGGCGGATCCGAACTATTTTACAAAATGTTTCAAGGCAGAGTTCAACATAACTCCTACAGAATACCTGAAGTCCATACGCAAATGAACCCTGCCTGTTGTATCTACCACTCCTCGAAACGGAGGTCCGCTTCAGGATTCTGGCGGCGGATGAGTTCCTCCTCGACCCTGTATTGTACCCCGTTTCTCTCGAACGTATAGGAAAGTGTGAACTTCGGCTGTGGTCCGGCCAGTTCGAGTCCTTCCGCTTCCGGGTCGAGAACTGCCGTAGCGTCAGTAACGGCGACAGAACCTCCGGCCTCTATGGCCACGCTCATGTCATCATTGACGGTCAGGTTGACGGCTTCCCCCGTCTCCGTAGTATTGCCGAATCCCGGCCGCTGTATTTTGTCCCTCGACAGTGATATTATGTCACGGGTAATGTTCCTGTTCAGGTCTTTATTGCTGTACACAGTTACTTCATTTGTCGAAAGATTCGTCATCTGTCCCTTGACATAGTATGTGCCGTGCCAGCGGCTGACGAATTTGACTGCCACGATGCTGTAGTCCTTCGGATTGCCGTTTACGTCCGTGGCGACTTCTTCCTGACTGTGGCCCGTAAGCCTGAACGGGATGGCATAATATGTTCCGAGGGCATTGACGTCATTGTAGAATTCATCGGAAAAGTTCACGCGGACATCGCAGATGGCAAGGTTCGTATTGCTCACACTCATCCTGTCAGGGTCTGCCAGAGAGTAGTATTCTTCAGGCATCAGCGTAAGGGACGTCCCTTCGAGAAGCGAAGGATCGATTTCAAAGGTGGCCCAGTCGGAGGGATCGACCTCCCGTTTCCCGCCTATGGCAACTCCGACCTTTATGGACATGCCGGTATCCGCCACAAGGGTTCTTAAAGGTCTCTGTGATGCAAAATAAGCCCTCGTCACATCGAAATCCTTTTCATAGGACTCATAACAGGAAGAGACACTTAATGCTATAAGTGCGATCAGTATATGGTTGAATTTTTTCATATCGCTTTATATTGAATTTGTTTTACCAACCCATATTGTTTACGAGATTCGGGTTCTTGCTTGTTTCCGCATACGGAAGCGGTGCATAATAATTGGCTATGCCATATTTCCTGTGTTCGACAACATTTTCCTTGAATGAGAATGTGTTGTCTGTATTCCTCGTTATCTCTACACCGTATATATCCTCATCCAACGGAAGCAGCCAGCGTCTCATGTCGAAGTAGCGATGGTTTTCAAAGGCAAACTCCAGTCTTCTTTCGTTCTGTATGAGCGCCCTGAACCGGTCCTTGTCATCAGCGCACTCTTCCAGCCATGTGTCATCCATTATGCCTCCGGCCAAGTTACGGACTGATTTCATTATGTCATAGGCCGATACGGTGCTCCCTTCTCCGGCAACCTTCGGACCGTATGCTTCGTTTGAGGCCTCAGCATAGTTCAAAAGGACTTCGGACTTACGCAACAGAGGATTATAGTGGGCTGTCCCGGATGAAGCGACAGGATTGAGCATGCCTGATGTCGTGGAAACGAACTTAGCGAGATAGTACCCTGTTGTGGTAGCATTCTCATTGAAACTGTGAGAGTCCCTGCCGCCATCCGACATGTCAAGCTGCTCTCCCGAGTTTCCGAAAGTGCTGTTCTGACAGTAAATTATCCTGGAGAAACGGTCGTCCATTATTGAATAGAGCCTTGTCATGTCGAGTCCCGGCTCGTTCAGATCTATCCCTGACCGAGGATCGGTCACAGGAAAGCCGTTCCTGGCATAGAACGCCTTTACCAGATTGTGCGATGGGACGGTCATTGCCTTGCCGAACCAGTACGGAGGGAAATGATTTGCTTCGAGGAGATTGTTGTTGAAGTATCTCCTGAATGCAAAATCGGCACTTTCAGACTGTGCATTGGCAATGTTTTCCGGGAGTACGGGCACATACGTTCCGAACCCATCCATGGAAAGTATTTCAGCTATCTGACGCGCCACAAGTTCCCATTTCTTCTGATACAGATTCGGATTGACGATTTCATATTTCCCCATACCCGTTATCCTGACGATATCGTCATCTTGCATTGCAGGGCTGGCACTGTATACCAGGACGCGGCTCTTGAGGACGGCGGCGGCTCCTGTTGTCGCGCGGCCTTGCTGGGTCGAGCCGAAATTCTGGTCGCTGCCGCTATATGATGCAGGGAGAAGTTCCATGGCGAGATCCAGGTCGCTGCAGATGAAATCAACTGTCGCCTGATAAGTCGGCCTTATGAATTCACCGTTGTCGGATGCTTCCTCATAAGAGAAGAAATGGTCTGCGAGCGGTATACCGAGAGCCTTTCCATCAGCGCTTTTGCCTCCGTACATCCTGAGCAGTTCGAAGTGCCACCATGCCCTCAGGAAATAGGCTTCCCCGCGAAGTCTGTTTTTGATCATGGCATCCTTCTCCGGATCTTCCCTGTTGTACAGGATGTTGTCTCCGAGACCGTTCTCAAGGAAAGAGTTGATGTATTCCAGCATACTGTAGCATGTAGCCCAGTTCCCTATCGGGTTGTTGAATGCTGTCATTGCACCCTGTCCGAGCAGATAGACGGATGCGCTGTGCTGAGTGCATACGGCATTGTCCGTAGCGGCATCGAGAAAATTCTCCGCATAACAGTCAGGACGGTTGCTGATGCCGTTATAGGCTTTATGCAACACTCCCATGGCAAGTTCCGGAATCCTCCACACATCATCATCTCCTATCTGCCAGGTCACCTTGGTGTCAAGGACGTTTTCGCAACTGCTCATAAGAAGCAGAACCCCTGCCGTAATCATTATATACAGTCTTTTCATATCTTCTGGATTATTATAAGGTAAATGTCACGCCGCATGTGAATGTCCTGGAAACCGGATAGTTGGTAAGTCCGGCATCGAGCAGTTCGGGATCAAGGTCAGGCACAGATGAGAGGACGAAAAGATTGGCTCCGCGCACAAAGACCCTGATGTCTTTCAGAATCCTGTTCCTGAAATTGTCGAAAGTATAGCTCAGTTCTATATTCTTGAGTCTGAACCAGTCGGTCTTTTTCAGCCAGAATGTCGAATTCTGCCAGTTATTGGTGTCATCGGTAGTGGTAAGACGTGGGTAGTTTCCGTCCGGATTGTTCACCGGATGCCAGCGGTCGAGGGCGAGAACGGAATAGGCATTTTCCCCATAGTTCCAGTAATAGGAATTGCTTGCCCATTTATATACGCCAAGTTCGGCATATCCGAGGATATAGAGACCCCAGCCTTTGTATCGGAGGTTGATGTCGATTCCAAGTGTCGTGCGGGGGAATGTATTTCCGAGTACTTTCACATCGCGCCCGTCCACAACCTTGTCACCGTTAAGGTCGCTGTAGGCGATATCTCCGTCCTGATAATGACCGAACGACTGGGCTGCATGACCATCAATAGCGACATCCTTTCCGAAAAGGCCTTCAGCTACATACCCGAACATAGCATCTGTACTGTTTCCTACAGTATAGCGGTATGTCTCTCCGTGAAGGACCTGACTCCATTCCAAAACCTTGTTCTTGCTCCACAGGACATTCGCTCCAATGGAATAGGAGAAGTCGCCTATAGTTTCAGTCCATCTTGCAGAGGCATCTATACCCTGATTGAACACGGAACCCATGTTTTTGTATGTAACAAAGTCTCCGATATAGTCTCCGTGCTCCGCATCGTTGAGTCCAATGATGTCGTAGTGCATTTCCCTGAACCAGTTTGCCTCTACGGAGAGTCTGCTGTCAAGGAAGAGACCTTCGATTCCGAGATTCATCTCGAGTGACTTCTCCCATTTCAGTTCAGGGTTGGCATTACGGATAAAATTCGTCAGGAAGGCTGTGGCTCCATTGGCCGTAGCTCCGAAGTTAAAACTCCCGCTCTGTTCCCATGCCCTTTCATAGAGAAGATGCGAGGTGGCGCTGTCGAACCCGAGAAGTCCTCCGCTGAACTTGAGTTTCAGTAAATTGACATTCCTGTTGCCTTTAAGGAAACTCTCGTTGCTGATAATCCATGCCGCACCGCCGGCAGCCGACATGAACAATCTGCTGCCTTCCCGGAACCTGTTGCTGCCCATCAGGGCGGCATCCGCCTCAATTACATACCTGCCGTCAAACGACCAGTTGACTCTCAGGGAAGTGTTGCTGTTGATAATATCCTGGGTAACACCCTGATTCGTTGTCTTGCTGTAGAGATATGTCAGGTCTGCCGCAAGACGGTGTTTGCCGAAGGTGTTAAGGTATTTCGCATACGCATTCCAACCGAGGGTCTGCTGGAGGGTTGTGCTGTTCCTGGTCTGGTCCGTGGCAACGTTTATCTGCTGTAACTGCTTATATTCAATTATCTGGGAAGCTGATGCATCCGTATATGTTCCCGGAGCGTATGTCGGATATTTCTTGTTCAGGGACAACTGCAGAAAATCGTAATTGTCGAAAGACAGGTATGCACCGGCCGACAGACCTTTTACCCATCTGTCGAGATCAAGCCTGACTCCGAAATCCGTCTGCGCCCTTGTGTACCTTTCTTCCGTATATCCTCCATACCATTGTTCGGCATATACATTTGTCGGTCGGAGGATACTGCCTCCGAACAGAGGGACATCATCCGACTGTGTCAGTCCTGTACTTTCCGGCGAAAGGATAAACGGATACTCGTTCGGTCTGTATGTAGATGCGGCCGTGAAGAGAGACGCGCATGTCATCTGGGCCCATTTACGCATTTCCATTCTGCCTGAAACACCTGCAACGACACTGAGAAAATCGGTAATGCTGAAATCAAGATTCCCTCTGAGAGTAAGCCTGTTGAGACTGGTGTCGTATGAAGCGTTCTCATACCCTCCGCTGCCTACATAGCCGGCCACAAGGGCATATCTGACGTTATTGCTGCCCCCATCCATATCAAAAGTCACTTTCCTGTACGTAGAATTCCGCTTCATGAACTCTTTCTGCCAGTCGATATCCGGGTAAAGAGGGTCGTATGGTCCTGAAGAGTTTCTGTAACCTTCGACCTGCTCACTGCTGTAATACGGTGCGAGACCGTCATTGACACACGCTTCGTTGTACAGGTTCGCGTATTCATACGCATTCACCCATTCAGGCATGCGGGTCATGGATGTAATACCCATTTCCGCATTTATATGATATGTCCGGTCCGTGTCTGCCTTTCCCTTTTTCGTAGTCACGACAACCACACCATTGGCGGCCCTTGCTCCATATAGTATCTTTGCCGTGGCATCCTTGAGAACAACGATTGATTCGATTTCCTCCGGGATGAGATCCGCCAAGGGCCTTTCTACTCCATCGATGATGACAAGAGCGGTATTGGCACTCATCCCGTGTTGGCCGCGGATATATAGATCGGAGACATTATTGCCGAGACCGTGCACGATGGAACGGACCTGCAGACCGGCTATCTTTCCCTGCAGCATGTTTGTAAGCGTCAGATCAGGATAACTGTCGAATTCTCCGTGTTCAAGCCCTGCCGTAGCTCCTACGCCTGTATCCTGCGCGCCGGCAGAATGCAGGGAGAATATTGAAGCCGCAATGGCGGATAATATTATGATAACTGTATTTCTCATAAGTCTTGAAGTTGTTTAAGTTTTACCAACCCGGGTTCTGTTTCAGGTTATCCAGGGCCGCGACTTCCTCCATCGGAAGCGGATACCAGTAGTTCCTTGTGCTGAATACCCTTTCCACTGTCGTCACATCGGCATATTCATATCTGAATCGGGGAATTCTGATCTTACATGCACCAGCCCCGGTCAGATTTCCCTGATATGCGTTGCCGTTTTCATCGAGAGGATAGGCAAGGACTCGTTTCATAGGATGTTCATCCTTGAAGAGTTCCTCTGCTATCATCCACCTTCTGATGTCATACCATCTGTGTCCTTCGAACATCAGTTCCACAGCCCTTTCCCTGCGATAGGCCTCACGGAAGTCGACTCCGGAAGGGAGGTCGCCTATTCCGGCTCTGTTGCGGATAATGTTCAGAGCCTGTCTTGCCGACATCGAACAACCGTCCACTATGGCATCCGGATCTCCTGTAGCTTCATAGGAAGCCTCAGCAAAGTCAAGATATACCTGAGATACACGTATATATACTGTAGTCAGACGGTACATGTTGAAGCCTGCGGCGCCGAACAAAGGAATGCTTGCCTCCGGCCATATAAACTTCTTGCACAGGTAGCCAGTCTGCTGGGCAGCATTTGTGAACTGATTGGTGGTAATGAAATTGGTCGAATAACCGCCTACATACGTCGTAAGGTAGTACTGTACTCCGTTAAGGTCTGTCCCCCATGCCTCACCCGGGACTATGATATTATTCGCAAGACGCGGATCTCTGTCAGAATACGGGTCGGTATATTTCACCGCTTCGTAGCCTGATCTCGTATCGGTAATAGGATAGAATTGTCCATCAGGTCCTTTTCTCTCGAACATATCAACCATGTTCTGAGATGGAGCATTGTATGGAGTCCCCTCTGCTCCTGTCTTGTCATCATAAGGCTGGGTAAGCCACTGCGCCCTTACAAATGCACTCCAGTTCCCGGGATGCGTACGGTTGAACCACAGATATTCCGGCTGGGCGAACTGGTTCTCATTAGGCATCAAATAGATGCTTCTATACTCGTCATGATCCATTAGACGATACCATGAACTTGCTTCAATGGCATCTATGCATTTCTGGGCAGTCCTGGCCGCTTCGGCAGCCATCTCTTTCCCGTATCCATTATCCACTATGGCATCCAGACCGTTCTGCATCAGCGGACTGGCGGCATAGAGCTGGGTCATGGCCTTCAAAGCGAGGGCCGACACCTTATCCGGCCGTCCGAATTCCGAATCCGGCCAAATATCCGGAAGCATCGCTATGGCATTGTCAAGATCGCCCTGCATCCAGGCGTTCGATTCCTGATACGTCATCCTCGGCACATCGAAGTCATCGGCAGCATTCCATGCCTTGTCAAATTTCGGCATGCCCCCGTACCTCTTGATAAGTTCGAAATAGAAATAGGCACGGAGAAAATAAGCCTGTCCGAGCAGTTTGTTCCGCTGGTCTTCAGTGAGGGAAGGTACCTGGTCTATCCCGCCTATCACCTTGTTGGCTATCCTGAGTCCCCTGTACGCCCTGGCGATTGCAGTCCTGCCGCGGCTGTCTATCTCAAACTGGCCTTCTCCGCAACCGAGCCAGTTCCCAGCATTGACAAACTTGGAAGCATCGCTGTTCCTGACACATACATACTCATCGGAAAGATTGCCGACATTGCTGTAAAGATTTCCGTAACTGTTGATGGCATACATGTAGATCAGTATGTCAGACTCTGTATTGTTGTTGGCGGATGTCTGGAATATCTTGTCGAGAAATCCTCTCAGACTGTTGTAGTCCTTATAGATATCGTCTTCCGTCAGTCCCATGTCGGGAGAACGGTCCAGATATTTTTCGCAGCTGCACAACAGCAGACATGCGGAAAGTATTGAAATAAATCTATATATTTTCATATCGCAATATTTTACAGGCCGATTCTGAATCCGATATTGTACCTTCTGACCATAGGATAGATATATTGTCCTCCATGCTCCGGGTCTCTGCGCGGATCGCATTTCGAGAAAGTCAGCAGGTTGTTGCCGTTAATGTATATCTGGAGTCTGGTAAGTCTGATTTTGTCCAGTATCCTCTGAGGGAACGAGTAATTGAACTCAAGATTCTTCAGTCTGAGATACGAATGATCGGAATACGAATACGTGCTCGCCACCGAATTATAGGCATTGTTTACATGGATCGACGGTCTTACGGCACCTTCGGCATGAGTACCCGGCTTCCAGCTGTCGAGCGTATTCGGCTGCGTCTTGATATTCCCTGCCGGGAAATCCCACAGATAGGCTGCAATGGCTTCTTTGTAGACACCCAATGCACTGTACAGCAGCATACTGAAACCGAAACCCTTGTAGGAACCTCCGATTGTAAGTCCCATTGTAGTCATAGGATAGTTCAGGTTCTTCACGGGAGCCATGTCATTGCTGTTTATGACACCGTCGGCATTATAGTCCACATAATACAGATCACCCGGTATCAGTGTGTTGTGCTGGCCACCGGCTATGGCGGACTGGGCTGAATTGAAGATATCATCGAGCGACTCGAAATTTCCGGTCGCCAGATATTTGTTGACAAATCCTATGGACTTGCCCTCGGACTTGAGGTAGTCGCTCAGGTTCTTTGGGTCATCGTAAAATACTATGCGGTTTTCGCTGGTGGCGAAGTTGTATTTGACATAGTAGTAGAAATTCCCGATGCGGTCATTCCAGTTCATGTCAATTTCCAGTCCGTGATTCTTGGTCTTTCCGAGATTGACCTGAGGGAATGAGATACCGCTGCCTGCCCATGAAGGGATAGTGTTGCGTGTCATCAGTATACCATCCCTCTTCTCATCGAACAGGTCGAGGGTTATGTCGAGCTTGTTCCACAGACCTATCTCGATTCCGAGATTCTGTTTGATGGATGTTTCCCAGGTGGCATCCGGATCGGCCAGCTTGCCTTCCGCATATACGGGGCCGAAAACCGTAGTATTCCATTTCCCGAATTCAGCATTTCCCGCCTGGTCGTAGACCTGGATATAATTGAATCTCGTGGCTCCCTTGTCGTTGCCGACCATACCGTATGAATATCTGATTTTCAGGTTGTCGAGTATGCCCTTGGTCCATTTCTGCATCCACGGCTCCTCGCTGAGCCTCCATCCTATTGATGCCGACGGGAAGAATCCGAAACGCTTGCCCGGGGCGAATTTCTCGGAACCCGTATACGCCCCGTTGAACTCAGCCAGATAACGTCCTTTGAAATTGTAGGTTACGCGTCCTACCCAGTCTTCCTCATAGGCAGGAAAGTCCATTATACTTCCGCTGCTGGATTCGTTCATCTTCCGGTTGAAGAGCAGCAGACCGGTAACATCATGCCCGCCGAACTTTCTGGCATAATTAATCGAAAACTCATAATACAGCTTCCTCGTATATGATCTGAAATTGTCATATCCTCCTCCGACAGGCATGTCTCCCGGAGCATCCTGATTCGGATATCGGGTCTCGGTATAATTGTAGGAAACTGTCCCATCCGGATTGTATATCGGATTAGTATAATCATAGACGCGGTTGATCCTCACTGTAGTACGCTGGGCGGTCAGATCATCGTTTCCGAGGATTTTCCCGGTGATGATATTCGTCTGCCATGTGGATGCGGTGGTATAGGACAGTGCGCCCTGGACGGAAAGTCCTTCGGTGATGAAATCGAGTTTCTGATCCAGTTTGATGTCATAGAAACCCTGATATGTCTTGACATTCCGGCTTCCGCCCACCTCCATCAGGTAAGCCACGTTCTGGTCCGAACTCTGGCCGTCTCCCCAGTTCCCGTCACTGTACTTGATCGGGAATTCATTGGATGGGGCTGTCAGGAAAACTCCGAAGAAATACTGGTCAGGGGAAGCATCTCCGGGACGGTATGCCGGCTGGTTCTGATAGCCTAACTTTCCGGCAACGTTGAAGGATAGTTTCGTGTATTTCGTGATCTGGAAGTCGAAATTGCTTCTCCAGTTGTACCTTCTGTAACTGAATGAAGGGTCGAACTCCGGCTGTTTGTGCGTCTTGTAGATGTCTCCGTCATGCATGTAACCTAAGGAAACGAAATATTTCATCCATTTGGCGCCTCCACGGACATTGAGGTTGTAGTTCTGCTCATAACCTACCTTGCGCACAAGGTTATCCCACCAGTCGACATTGGGAAAAACATCATTGTAAGGTCCATAATTCCCCGTTGCAAAAGCATTTTCCCATGCCGCGACCGTCGATTCCGGCATAAGATTCCCCCAGTTGGCATCGTGCGCCTGGGCTGCGTTGTACTGTTTCATCGATGTCACGTAGTCGGAATAGTCAGGAGAGCCGGAAGGCTGTTTGAAACCGAAGTTCGATGTGAAGGAGATTTCCGGTTTGCTGTCGGTACCGCGTTTGGTGGTAAGAAGGATGACTCCGTTCGCTCCCTTGACTCCGTAGACTGCGGTCGCTGATGCGTCCTTCAGCACTGATATGGATTCTATTTCGTTGACATCCACATCATTGAAATCCCTTTCTATACCATCCACGAGAACCAGAGGAGAGGCGTCTCCCCATGTGGATTTGCCGCGGATGAAAATATCTGCTGCCGCAGCCCCTGGCTTGGCCGTCGAATTGATGGATACCACTCCGGGCATCTGGCCTTGAAGAGCTTCCGAAATGGTATTTACATTAGCGACTTTCAACAGGTCATCTCCTTTGGTGGCCGTGATGGAACCTACGCTGGAAGCCTTTTTCTGGATACCGTATCCGACCACGATAACTTCATCGAGAAGCTCCGTATCTTCGGAAATAGCTATTCTGCCGAGAGATGCCCTGCCGTTGACAGGTATTTGCGCTTCCTTGTATCCCATATAGGAGATGACAAGGATGGCATCATCAGCGGCGTTGATGACAAAGTTGCCGTCCAAGTCAGTTATGCTTCCCGTCAAAGTCCCCTGTATCAGGACCCCGACCCCTACTAACGGGTCTCCTGAAGCCGCATCTACGACCTGGCCTTTCCTTTCAGTCTCCTGCGCGCCCATCGGTACGGAGCACAGAAGTGCAACGAATGTCAGGGCAATGCAGATTATCTGCTTGTAGTAAAAGTTAGCCATATTGTTGAATTTATAATGGTTATCTGTGATATACCGGGATTATGACATTGTCCTTGTCTGCTCTGATCCGGAAGATGCCGTCTTCCTTTATCATTTTAAGAGGAACGATTCTGGTCTTTCTCGGCTGGACTCCGGTATCCGAGTTGTGGACATGGTAGACATAATAGTATTTTCCATCGAGTCCCTTGAATACATCCCCGTGGCCGGAACCGTTCTCTCCGACAATGTGCCGGTCTATGATAGGATTTCCCGGATTCTTGGTCCACGGGCCAAATGGAGTCGGAGCCCATGCATATCCTACGGCATAGTCGATGTTCATGAAATGGTTGGCTGAATAGAACATGTAATAAACGCCATCCCATTTCCTGACAGCAGGACCTTCCATGACCGGATTGGACTTGTAATTCGGCGTCATTTCCCAGTCTTCCGTACAGTCGAGACACTGTTTAAGAGTCTCCGGAATGATACGGCCGTTTTCCATGTCGAACTCAGCCACCCAAATGTAGTTACCCCTGTTGAATCGGACATGATAGAGATAGTATTTCCCGTCGTCATCCCTGAATATATAAGAGTCGATGTTCTTTGCTGAACCATCGATAGGCTTTATATCCTTCTGCCGGTAAGGTCCGAAAATATTGTCGGACGATGACAGTACAGTCTGCTCGTCAGCCGTATAGGTAAGCCGGTACATATCCCCGTCGCGTAAAAGCTGCGGAGCCCAAAAGCCTTTGTTCCCGAAAGTACTGTCTCCCTTGTGCAATATCATCGTATCCCTGTCAGGATAGTTCCAGTGCAGAAGATCTTCGGATTCAAGAACGGTAAAACCGGAAGGTTCTCCAGTGCGGGTACCTGTAAGGTAGTATTTCCCGTTCTCCACATATACGGTAGGGTCTGCGAAACATATCTCTTTCTGTCCCTGTCCACGGACAGAGCATGACTGCAGCATGACAGTCGCAATCCATATTATTGTCAGCAATCTTTCCATAGTCATTCCATTTCCCATTTGAGTACAGGCCTGTCTCCGCTGAAATCCCAGATGTCAGAACTGAATCCAGTCACATCCCGTGCTGTTTCTACCAGTGGTCCCGTTGCGGTTTTACCGTTATATCTGTCCTTCGTTGCCGGTGCGGTAATGTCTTCATCCTCCGTAATGGCCGGATTGCCGGTAATCTCTATTTCCATATCCGGATTTGCCCAGCAATCGATGCCGACAGCCTGCTTGAAATATCCGCAGACGCGCCCAGATCTCGGAGCCTGCGTGGATTTTACGCATTCGTTCCAGGCTATGCAGTGTTCTATTCTTGTAAGCTGGGCTGCCGGTTCGACGTATCCGAGAATACCCCCGCACTGGTTGCGGGTAGTCTGGTAGCATTCCGAATAGCAGTATGTGATGAGAGCCGGTCTGTCGGCATTTCCAGGAGGTATGGTATATGCCACGATACCGCCGTTCGGACCGGGATTCCCGTTGAATACGGTTTCTCCCGAGTCGAGTCTTCCCGAGGAATGGCAGTTTTCAACAGTCCCGAACTTCATAAGGCTCACTATGCCGCCTGCCCTCGAGCCTGTAGTAATGTTTCCGGAGAAACGGCATTCCGACACTTTCGCCCCCACGGCAAGATACCCGCAGATACCTGCCGCACTCCAGTATGCGTTTATATCTGCATCCACTGCGCAGCGCGATATCCGGCTGTCGTTCCCCTCCATTATGCTGCAAATGCCTCCGGTATGGTATTCGGTTGTCTCGCCCACATCGATATCAGCCCCCGAGACAGTGATATTCTCTATCACTGCCGGGAAGGCAACTTCACCGGCACGGCCTGCGACCACTCCTGCCTTGACATTGTTGCCGGATACGGTGACATTCTCGAACCTGACATTCGCAAAGCGCCCGCGGAGGAAAGAAAAGAAGCCGAGATCCCCGTTGGCGGCCGTAGTCAGACTGAAATTGCTGATGGTATGTCCGCAGCCATCGAAATCGATGAGTTTCTGCTGTGTGGTATTGACTGGAGTCCATTCCGTTCCGGTCATGTCTATGTCTGCCCCGAGACGGAAATATGTGGTCTGTCCCGATTTGAGCCTGCTCTCAATGGAAGCCAACTCCTCCGAAGTGGTAATGATAATCGGGTTGCCTTCACCGCCCTGTTCCTGATATATGTAGAAAGTCAGGGCTTTCCTGTCTTCTCTGACGGCTATCTGGTCCGAGGCAAGTTCCAGTCCGAGCACATACCTTTTTCCCGGATCGAGAGACGTAAGGTCCCTGAAATTCAGTCCGACTTCATGAACCGTCTCAGACTCCTTGAACTCCACTTCTTCCGAACTCAGATCCCAATTCTCATCAGGAAGAGCGACATACCCCTCGCCAAAAGCAGCCGCATCCTTAATGTCGAATCTTGCAGTAGCAGCCTTTTCGGTATGGCTTTTCCCGATAAGAATAGAATATTCATAGGATGGATTATCCAGATAATAGTCGAATGATCCGGACTCATACAGGGAAAATTCGACCCCGTCATAATCTGCCGGCCCCTTTTGCGGAGGAGTGAGATCCATCATCCTGTCGCAGGAAGTCATGCATGCCGCAACTGCGGCAAAGGTCAAAATATATCTTTTCATGGTCATAAAGCTGGTATTATCATGTTTACCGTTTCAGAAGCAAGCCATACCCTTTCTCCGTCAGCCTTGACGACTTCCATTTCGAAGTTGCCTTTTGCCAGATCGAACCCGAGCGAAGTAACCGAAACTGTAACCTTTTCCGATACTTCAGACGGGGCAGAGGAAAATTCGGCATGGACGAATTCCGACTGGTCGCTGTTCTGCAGTCTGAAAGTGAGTCTTTCATGATTTATACAGACCTGAATTCCGTAATCCACGGCAAAACTCTCAAAGGCTCCCGGAAAATACAGGCCCACTGTCTCACAGTCAGTATCGAAACCTGCGAACACAGCCTCAGGTCTCTGTCTGTCAGTACAGCCCGCCATTAAAAAAAGCATGGCTGAAAGCGCTGCAAGCATCAGATATCTTTTCATGGCATTCATTTTAAATCAGTAGTGATTGTCTCGACGGAACCGTCGGAGTATGTGATTTCAGCAGACAGCACATTTCCCTCCATAGAAGCAGTTACAGGGGCCGTCGTCTCTCCATCTATCATCAGACGGCATGATTCGGCATCATCCGGAAGATTCTGCAGACAGATATATGTGTATTTTCCTGCATCGGTATATTTCAGCACAGGGAAAGAATTCCGTAGCGGAGCCGTGGATACGGTTCTGGTCCAGACCGGATTGTTTCCACTGTCCAGAACCGATATGGAATAGGCTGTATCCGGGGCGAGACCTCCCAGCAATGCGTATCCTTCGGCAAGAGCGAATTCCGTTTCCTTTCCGTCTTTCACGATTTTTCCCGTAAAGTCAGCCGGAGAGGCAATTCCGTTTCCCAGGACCAGAAGTATTTCCCTTTGGCCTTCTATCACCTTTTCGATGTACATGCCGTTCTTTGCCGCCATGAAGTCAGGATACACGAGAGGATTAGGGACATACGTCCCATCCGGATTGAATCCGAGGAGTTTCGGGATATAGACTCCGCCAAGTTCCCATAGCCGGGTGTCGGCAGTATAGGTCGGGGCGAAATTGTATATGTCACTGTTAGGCACTACGCTGAAACGTCCTGTAATGACATAGGTATCATACTTTCTGAAAGCATTGTAGAAAGTGGTAAACCAGTTGCGCGGATACCAGCCGAAACTTTCGAACAGGCTTGCGAATTCATCCGGACTCACAGGATTTCCTGCAGAAGCATTCTTGACCGCCATGTCAAGATATTCATATAATTGCATGTCTGATGAATATCCGTGGGAAGTTCCCCAGCTGCCGAGACTGGCGGTTCTGTGGTTGGGATCCTGCCCCTCTCCCTCCAGCTTTCTTACCATAGAGAACTCCGTGCATATAAGTTTCTTCTTGACACCGTATGTTTCCCTTGCAAGTCTGAGATCATTCTCGGCCTGGTTTACGTTGTAGCAATGGAGATGCAGATCCAACCCGTCAACATTCGGATTTTCATTAACAACGTCCATCACAGCCTGTATAGTAGGTCTCGGGACCTCGGAAATCCTGTTGAGTGAACCGGCAAATACTTCAAATGTCCAGCCTTCTTCCCGCTTCCATTGCGCTATACGGTCAGCGAATTCATTAAGGAAATCCTTGTAGTCATCGGCATCGTCACTCTGAAGATCCGCATTCCAGTTTTCCCACATCGGCTCGTTGCCCATCACGAGCAGGGAGATGTTTCTGCCCATGTCGAACGACTCCAAAAGCAGCCTTGCTGCCTTGAATACGTATTCGCATGCTTCGGAACCGACTTCAGGAACCAGACCTTCATCGTTTTGAAAAGGTATTTTCAGACTGAGAATGAATTTTACCCCCTCTCCGAGGCTGGCCCTTGCCGCCATGAACTGTCGGGAAAGGGAACTGTTGCGTATGGCATCCTCGTTGATCCCCACGATGACATTGTTCTCCACCGTAAGAAATTCCGAATGGATATTGATGAATCCTCTGACCCATGAAATCTCCGAATTCCTGAGCATTTGGATTTCCGTTATCGGCTGGGCGATATTCTCGTTGTAATTTGCCCCGAGTTCCTGCGCCCCCGCCTTTGACAGGTACAGAAGGGCAAGAAGCAAAAGCAGCAGTGTCTTTTTCATTTCGGTAATGGTTTTATGGTGTTTGATATTTTACCTGTTACAGATCGCGACATTATTTCAACGGTTCCGCTTCTACATCCGGATTGAAATATCCATCCGTTTCCGCATAGAATACAGTCTTTAGCGAATCAAGAAGCTCCGGGTATGTATCTGCAAGGTTATGTTCCTGCGCAGGATCCCCAGCAAGGTCGTACAGCCCGTATTCTCCAAGGTTTCCGAGTTCGTTCCCGGTCAGGTTCGTAGCCGGCCCCTTATATGGCGGCAGCATGACCCAATTCCCGGAGAGGAGTGCCATTCTGCCCTGAGCCTCGAGTATTACATGCGATCTTCCTTTATCGGAATGTCCGAGCATCACATCGAGATGGTCTTCACTGTCAAGTCCATCAGGAATGTCCGCGCCGGTCAGGACAGCGACTGACGCCACGATATCGAGTTGCGACACAAGGGCATCCGAAACTGTCCGTGCAGTGTGCCCTTTCCAGTAAACGAACATCGGAACGTGCGTCCCCCCGTCAAAGAGACTGTATTTGCCTCCTCTCAGACCTCCTGCCGGCCTGTGCGCCCCGGCCATTTCCACCGCCCCGTCCTTATAGCCGTCATTCAGGACCGGGCCGTTGTCGCTTGAAAAGATTATCAGGGTATTGTCCATAAGATCAAGACTGTCAAGATACGAAAGAAGTTCTCCCACACACCAGTCGGCCTCCATTATCGCATCTCCTCTCGGTCCCATTGTCGTGGTGCCGATAAAACGTTCTGCCGGAACTCTCGGCACATGCGGCTCATGAAGCCCGTAATAGAGAAAGAACGGTCTGTTACGGTTATCCTTTATGAACTCCTTGACTTTTCCGGAGAAACGGTCTGCCATTTCTTCGTCTTTCCACCTTGCAGCCATCCCGCCTTTCATATATCCTATCCGCGGGATTCCGTTCACTATGGAATTGTTATGTCCGTGGCTCCACTGCATTTTCAGCATTTCAGGATGGTCGATGGCTGTAGGTTCTCCTTCGAAATTCCTGTTGTAATCCACATAGATGGGATCATCCTCTTCAAGCCCGTCCACATTCCCGTTCTCCACGAACACTGTCGGAACCCTGTCGTTGGTGGCTGCTATAATATAGGAATAGTCGAAGCCGACTTCTCGCGCTCCGGGTTTTACAGCAGCGTTCCAGTCAACATTCCCGTTTCCCATCCCGAGATGCCATTTGCCTATGGCTCCGGTGACATATCCGAGATTCTGCATCATTTTCGGCAAGGTAAACTGGTCTTCCGATATTATAAGAGGCGCGTCGCCTTCTAAAATCTTTGCATCGCTGTTTTTCCATGGATACATTCCGGTCATCAGGGCATACCGGCTCGGAGTGGAAGTTGCGGATGTTGCATATCCGTTGTCAAGCCGGACCCCTTCTTCGGCAAGGCGGTCTATATTAGGTGTGCTGATCGTATTGGAACCGTATGCACTGACATCCCCGTATCCGAGATCATCGGCCAGAATGACAATGATATTAGGTCTTGCATCGTCTGTTGCTGCAGCGCAACCGTACACTGCAAGACCGGAAACGAGATAGACAAGTTTTTTCATGTGTTCATGTGGTTTTCGACTGCAAATTTATCCGATACGGACATGAGTAAATAGAAATTTTGTCCAATAAATCAGCACAGATGTTCAATGTCGGTTTTTGGACAATAATACGGACTTTGTGGACAATCGTTCTACCGGAAAAATGGAATTATCGGCATCTTTGCACAGGTTAAAATGATTTTGTCATGAAGGGATTTTTTGCCGTATGCATCTGCTCCTGTTTTTTTTCTCTTGCGTCAGGAGCGCAGACGGACGCCGATAAAACCGTTTACGGAGTCCTGAAAATAGACAGGTACGACTATAAGGATGTTTCTCCGGTACGTTATGGATTCCATTATGAAGAAATCGGGATGATGGGAGAAGGGGCGCTTCATGCGGAACTCGTCAGGAACCGTTCGTTCGAGGAGGCAAATCCTCCGCAAGGACTTTCCGTACGGAACGGTCTGTACGAAAACATACCGGCTCCCAGGGCAAGGGCACATGATGTGTATGAATGCGATCCGCTCATTGGATGGACAACGTTACCCCTCGCATGGTCTCCCATATATATCGAGCGGACAGATGATTATCCGATGAACGGAAATAACAGGCATTCCATGTCCGTGCACGTGACGGAAGAAATAGCAGATTCCCAGAATGCAATGATTGTCAACAGAGGGTATTACGGGATGGCATTCAGACAGGGCATCGGTTGCAGGCTGTCGCTTTTTATGAGAAACATAAATTCCCGTTATCCGGTGGAATTCTTTCTTGTTGACAGCGCAGGAGAATGCATAAGCAATGTCGTAAGGCTGGAGCCAGCCGGGAAAGAGTGGAAGAAATATACGGCAGTCCTTATTCCTGAAAAGACGGATAAGCATGGAATGCTTGCAATCCGTCCTTCCGGCCCGGGAAGATTCGCGCTGGATGTCGTATCCCTGTTCCCGACAGACACTTGGGACAACGGGAAATCAGTATTCAGAAGTGACATAATATCGAATTTGCGGGATTTCGCTCCGGATTTCATCCGGTTTCCGGGCGGCTGCATAGTGCACGGAGTGAACGAAGAGACCATGTATAAGTGGAAGAAAACCATCGGTCCTGCGGAACAGCGTCCCGGACAGTGGAGCAAATGGGCTCCATATTACCGGACGGACGGAATCGGATACCATGAGTTCTATGAACTTTGCGAATATACAGGGGCCGATGCAATGTATGTCATCCCTACCGGAATGGTCTGTACGGGCTGGGTCTTCCAATCGGCGCCCTGGGAATTCATACAGCCGGATACCGATATAGATGCATATATACAGGATGCTGTCGATGCAATCGAATATGCCATAGGTGACACATCTACGGTTTGGGGAGCGTTGAGGGCCCGGAACGGTCATCCTGAACCGTTCCCTCTGAAATACATCGAGATAGGCAATGAGGATTTCGGTCCTGTCTACAGGGAACGCTACGAAAAGATCTATCAGGCCCTACATTCCAGATATCCGGACCTTGTCTATATCGCAGACAGCATAATAGGCAAGGAAAATGATGACAAAAGGGGCGATATCGCCGAATTCCCTGTTCCGGAACACGTAGAGGTCTTCGACGAGCACTATTACCAGCCCGTGGAATGGGCTTGCAACGGACATTACCGGTTCGACGGGTATGAAAGGGAAGTGGCGGACCTGTTTATCGGAGAATTGGGGATAGACGGGAAATATCCATACAATATCCTCGCAACGGGAGTCGTGAGGATGGCATTGGAGAGGAACGGGGACATGAACCCCATGCTGGCTGAACGTCCGGTAATGCGTAACTGGGATTTCCTGGAACACAGGAATTTCCATGGCATGTTTCTCAATGACAGCGGCAGCAGTGTGAAATGTGCCCTGTACTATGTTTCCAAAATATTCAGGGACAACACCTTTGACAGATATATCAGTTCTTCGGTGACAGGATTCGAGGACATGCAGAAAGTTTTTGCAACCATGGGATACGATTCCGCTTCCGGAGAATATATCCTCAAGATCATCAACCTCAACGACAGCCCTGTCATCCTGGATACCGATGTCCGGGGATTCGGCAAACGGAAAAACGTACGCAGGACAGCTCTTGTGCTCCCGGCAATGGACAACACTCCCGAACATCCGGACAAAGTCGCATTTGCTCTGGAAAATGACACTGTCCTCGACTTGCGTGAACCGCTTCGTCTTGAAGCCGCATCGGCTGTCGTCTATAGATTCAAATGATTTTTTATAATGGAAAACAGAGTTATTCTTATTATCGCCTGCTTGCTGGCGGGCCTTGCAGTCCATGGAGAATCGACGGCAAAGACGGATGGACGCGCACAACCAATGCCACATGAACCGGCCTTCCGTGCAACCACACTCCCTGCCTACGGTTCGGCAGACACACGAGATGAGGCCTTGAGAGTCCCTGAATTCGTGAGACCGGCGTTCGATTGCTGGATGAGAGACACATACGTAACTTTGGGGCCGGATGGATATTATTATATGACAGGAACTACAGCCGATCCTGACAGAATATTTCCGGGACAGAGACATTGCTGGGACTGGAATGACGGGTTATACCTGTGGAGGTCTGCGGATCTGAAGGAATGGGATGCCCTCGGCCGTATCTGGTCCCTCGATGATGACGGAACATGGCAGAAGGAACCCCGCATATATGCCGATGACGAGAAATATGCCAGAAAATCCATCAACGGAGATCCTATGGACAACTGGTTCAGGGCAGTATGGGCTCCTGAACTCCATTATATCGAGAGTGTCGGGAACTGGTTCATTGTCGCCTGTCTCAATGATTCAGCGTCCGGCAAAGGGTCGTTCATATTGAAAAGTACTACCGGACGTCCGGAAGGTCCGTATGTAAACATAGAAGCAAATTCGGACGGGCCTCTGTTCCCTAATATCGATGGAAGTCTGTTCGAAGATGAGGACGGGACCGTGTATTTTGTGGGACATAATCATTATATTGCAAGGATGAAAGAGGACATGAGCGGTTTTGCGGAAGAATTGCGGCTTCTGAAAGAGACCCCGTACGATCCGGAACCGTATATAGAAGGCGCTTTTATCTTCAAATATCAGGGGAAATACCATCTGGTCCAGGCCATCTGGTCGCACAGGACAAATGATGGGGATACCTACGTAGAGAAGTCCGGGGTGACGTCCCAAAAGACGAGGTACAGCTACGACTGCATCATATCCGTAGCGGACAATGTCTATGGCCCGTATGGGGAAAGATACAATGCCGCGACAGGTGCAGGGCACAACAATCTGTTCCGGGACAGGGACGGGAACTGGTGGGCTACCATGTTCTTCAACCCTCGCGGAGCCCAGGCAGCCGAATATGAGACTACATGTCGGCCGGGACTTATACCTATGATATACGAAAACGGGCGTTTTGCCCCCAACCACAGTTTTGATCTGAAAAAATGAAACGACACGCATTACTGTCAGCTGCCGGCTGCATGGCTCTCGCCACGGCTGCTGCCGCACAGGACGAACGTCCCAACATTCTTGTAATTCTTGCCGATGACCTCGGATTCTCGGACCTCGGCTGCTATGGAGGGGAGATAATGACCCCTGTTCTGGACAGTCTTGCCGAAAACGGGATACGAATGGCACAAATGTACAACAGTGCAAGAAGCTGCCCGTCGAGGGCCAATCTGCTTACCGGGCTGTATCCTCATCAAACCGGACTGGGACACATGGACGTATCCCGTCCGAAATGGCCGCGCGGATATTCCGGATTCAGATCGGATTCAGATAATGTGACTATAGCGGAAGTCCTTGCCGATGCCGGTTACTTTACGGCCATGTCAGGGAAATGGCATCTCGGCAACGGATCGAATCCGATCAGGAGAGGATTTCAGGAATATTACGGTCTGCTTCACGGTTTTGATTCTTTCTGGAATCCGGATGTCTACAGAAGATTGCCTGAAGGCAGGCCTGAAAGGGAGTATGCAGACGGAGAATTCTATTCCACGGTAGCCATTACGGATTACGCGATCGATTTTATAGGCCAGGCAAGGGAGGGAAACAAGCCGTTCTTCCTGTATCTTGCCTATAATGCGCCGCATTTTCCCCTACATGCACCGAAAGATGTCATAGACAAATATATGGATACCTATCTGAAAGGCTGGGATGTGATACGGGATCAGAGATGGGAACGCATTGCCCGTTCCGGCCTGCTGCAGGGACATCCGGACCTTAGTCCTCGAGGAATAGTCCCGGAAAGTCTGTATATGGATGAAAGCTATCCTCTGCCCGCATGGAATTCCCTCACGGCAGAAGAACAGACAGACCTTGCCAGGAGAATGTCGGTTTTTGCAGCGATGGTGGATATAATGGACAGGAATATCGGACGGGTATTTGACTGTTTGAGGGCTAACGGAGAACTGGACAATACATTCATTATATTCATGTCCGACAACGGAGCCTGCGCAGAATGGCATCAGTTCGGCTTTGACGGCAGGACAGGTCTGGAATATCATATCCATACCGGAGAAGAACTCGATGAAATGGGACAGCCGGGGACCTATCACCATTACGGCACGGGCTGGGCCAATGTCGGCTGCACGCCTTTTACACTGTACAAGCATTATTGCCATGAAGGGGGAATTTCCACACCTTGCATAATATCGTGGGGAGACCATGTACGCAGGAAAGGAAGCATATCATATCAGCCGGCACAGTTCATCGACATAATGTCTACCTGTGCCGAACTTGCCGGGACAACATATCCCGTGCGCTATCGGGGACGCGACATACTTCCTTCAGAAGGAGTCTCCCTGCTTCCGGTGCTGGATGGGAAGAAATTGCCTGACAGGTACATCTATGCCGAACATGAAGGCAACAGGATGATACGTCACGGAGACTGGAAACTCGTCTCGGCAAACTGCCGTCAGGATGAATGGGAACTGTACAATATCAGGAAAGACCGCACCGAGCAGCACAACCTGATCGACAGATACCCTCAAAAAGCGGCGGAACTGGAAAAGGCATATTTCGAATGGGCCGACCGATGCGATGTGCTCTATTTCCCTGCGTTCTGGAACACATATAACCAGAACCGCCGCAAAGACTTCAAAGTCTACAAAGACAGGTGACAGTCACGCCGCTACAGCCCGAAGGAGAAGAGGCCGATGCCGTCGAAGACTGCGCTGGCAAGGCCGATCACAAGCACTCCGGCAAGGCAGAGCACCAGGCTGATGCGGGTGCCGGCATCGCTGCGGAAAGCCGGTATCGGACTGTCATTCGGGGTGATGAACATCGCCTTGACCACGAGCAGATAATAATAGAGTGAAATCACCGTATTTATCAATGCTATGAACACCAGGACGTGGAATCCTTCCTCGAATGCGGCTGCGAAGATGAAGAACTTCGAGAAGAATCCCGCAAACGGCGGGATTCCCGCAAGGGAGAACAGGGCAAGCGTCATAGTCACGGCGAGCTTGGGGTTGGTCCTGTAGAGACCGTTGTAGTCATCCAGCCCCACCTTGCCGCCGCTGTGCTGCTCCACGGAAGATATGACTCCGAATGCCGCAAGGTTCGCCACCATGTAGATGAGCACATAGAAAATCAGCGACGTCATCCCGTAAGGGGTGCCGCTGATGACTGCAAGCATTATGTATCCGGCCTGTGAAATGGATGAGAAGGCGAGGAACCGCTTGAGATCCTTCTGTCTGATGGCAAACAGGTTCGCCACGGTGATACTCAGGACTATGACTATATAGAGCATAAGCTGCCACTGCTCGACCATGTTTCCGAACACCTTGACCAGCACCACCATGAGGGTGAACGCAGCGGCGCCCTTGGATATGACGGAAAGGTAGGATGTCACATTGGTCGGAGCCCCCTGGTATGTATCGGCAGTCCAGAGATGGAACGGCACAAGGGAAATCTTGAAGCCGAGACCTGCGAAGAAGAAGACCAGGGACATGATCTGCAATGCGCTTCCGTCTATCCGGGAAGCCATGTCGCTGAAATAAAGGGTGCCCGCTGTCCCGTAGAAGAATGATATTCCATACAGCATCAGTCCGCTTGAGAAAAGAGCCGTCAGAATGAATTTCGCTCCGGCCTCGGCCGCATTGTGCCGGTATTTGTCTATGGCGACAAGGCATGCCATCGGCACGGTCGCAAGCTCCATCCCTATGAAGAACATCAGGAAATGGCCCGCACTGATCATGAAATACATTCCGAGCAGGGTAGACAGGGTCAGTACATAGAATTCACCCCTCTTGAATGAAGTGTCCTCCCTGCTGAGCCAGGCATCCGACTGCAGGAAGACGATAAGTGTCCCTATGGCAAGAATGCTCTTTACAATACCGTAGACCGGCTTATACAGGTACATTCCTCCGAAAAGCTCCCCATCCTCATTAGGGAAAGGGACTATATTCGCCGCTATGAACAGCAGCATAAGGATACACATAAAAGGATGGAAAATCTCCCGCCCCCGCTTCCCTGCGAACAGGTCATACAGGAACGCAACCACAATCACCGCCACAAGGGAAATCTCGGTGTGCATACAGGTGAGTACTCCAGAAAAATCGATTTCCATATCCATATCAGTTCAAAATGTGTGATATTATCGGTAACACGCTGTCGTTTATCATGTCACTGACCCACATAGGAGCCAGACCCAGTCCGGCGACAGCCACAATCAGCACGACTACCGCCAGTTTCTCATCCCATGTCGCATCCGTGAGCTTGAGGTGCTCAGGATTGGTGCATGTTCCGTACAGAATCTTGCCCACAAGACGCAGGATATAGACGGCCGTGATGACAATCGAGGTGCAGGCTATGATGGTGACCACCCTGTGGAATGTGTCGCTGTTCATAAACGCTCCGTTGAAAATGGTCATCTCCGCCACGAAACCGCTGAGTCCCGGCAGTCCAAGGTTTGCAAGACCGGCTATGACATAGCAGACTGAAAGGAAAGGCATTATCTTCATAAGCCCGTTCAGCTCCCGGATGTCCCTGGTGTGCGTCCTTCCGTATATCATGCCGATAAGGGCGAAGAACAGGGCTGTCATAAGACCGTGGCTCAGCATCTGGAGCACGGCTCCGGTCGCTGCCGTGGCATTCATCATCAGGATGGCGAAAAGCACCAGACCGCAATGTGACACTGAAGAATATGCATTGATATACTTGAGGTCTGTCTGCACGCAGGCAGAGAACGCCCCATAGACGACGGAAATGGTAGTGAGGATAATGAATATCCAGCTGAGTTCCTGGGCGGCTTCGGGAAGAAGATACATCGCGATACGGAAACAGCCGTAGCCGCCAAGTTTCATAAGCACCCCTGCATGGAGCATGGACACGGCGGTAGGCGCGGAGGCATGGCCGTCAGGACTCCACGTATGGAACGGGAACAGGGCGCCGAGCACTCCGAAGCCGATGAATACAATCGGGAACCATACCCTCTGCATCTCTACAGGTATATTGTGCAGGGCCGCAATCTCGAGGATATTCATGGTTGTAGCGCCTGAACCGAAATAGATGCCGAGGATACCTATCAGGATCAGAGCGGATCCGCCCATCAGCATCAGAGTCAGTTTCATGGCTGAATATTCCTTGCGGCCTGTCCCCCATACGCCTATCAGGAGATACATCGGAATCAGAGCCACCTCATAGAACATGAACATAGTGAACAGGTCGATGGATATGAAGAATCCGAAGACCCCGACGCTCAGCAGGCAGAACCACATAAAGAATTCCTTGACATCGGTCTTCATCTGCCACGAGGCGAAAGTGCCCGTGAACACTATGATGGATGACAGCAGCAGCATGGCTACCGAAATCCCATCCACTCCTACCGAGTAATGGATATTCAGAGGGGCATACCAGACAAGGCTGTCGGTGAAAAGCATCTCTGCCGTATTCCCCGCCGCCCTCATACCGAGGAAAGCGAAGACCAGATACACCGAAAGAGCCAGCAGCGCGGAAGATCCTGCCACCATCACGGCATGTATCTGTTTTGTGTTCCTGGATATCCAAAGTCCCAGCATCATAAGAAGGGGAATGGCAGGAAAAAGTGACAATATGTTCATAATTTAATGTCTGTTTCTTTAATTACATCAAAATACCAGCAGAAGAATGACGGCAAGGCAGAGCACTCCACCGAGGAACCAGATGCAGTACTTCTGGATATTTCCGCTCTGGATATAGCGGATAGCCCAGGATGAGCATTCTGTCCCTTTGGCAAGCATATTCATGAACCCGTCGACAATATGCCTGTCGAACCATGCCACTGGAGTGGAGATGCAGGCAAATATTATCCTGTGCGTTATGAACTGGTATATCTCATCTATATAGAACCTGTGATAGGCCGCCTTGTGCAGTCCGCTGAACTTCTCCGCAAGGCTGTCCGCCACTTTCCTGTCTTCTCTGAAATACATCCAGGTTGCAAGGGCGATTCCGGCCACGGCAACGCAAAGGCTCACTGCGGCCACGCTCCAGTCGATATGGATATGATATGCCTGGCCGTTACTGCTGACGAACTCCCCGAACGGGATCCAGCCTGCGGCAAGAGTGACGGCGGCAAGGAATATCAATGGCACGGTCATAGTTTTCGGAGCCTCGTGAGGGGTATGCGCCGTATGGAGTTCCCTGTTCTCCTTACCCCAGAATATATTGTAATAAAGGCGGAACATATAGAATGCGGTAAGTCCTGCAATCGCAGTCATAACCCAACCCATGACCGGACTGAACCCGAAACATGCCGCCAGAATCTCATCCTTGGAGAAGAAGCCGCTCAAAGGCCATATTCCGGCTATCGCAAGACATGCGACAAGGAATGTAATGTGCGTCACGGGCATATATTTCCTCAGTCCTCCCATCGCAGACATCTCGTTGGAGTGCACCGCATGGATTATGCATCCTGCCCCGAGGAAGAGGAGAGCCTTGAACATCGCGTGGGTGAAAAGGTGGAACATCGAAGCCATATATCCCAGACCGCCTGCGTGAGGGTCGGAAGAAGTACATACCCCGAGAGCCACCATCATGAATCCTATCTGCGATATGGTACTGAAGGCAAGGACCCTCTTTATGTCTGTCTGCACACACGCTACCGTCGCCGCATACAAGGCGGTGAACGCACCCACGTATGCAATGACATGGAGGACATCCGGAGCATAGCCGATGAACAGAGGGAACATCCTTGCGACGAGGTAGACTCCTGCCACGACCATCGTTGCGGCATGGATGAGGGCGGACACAGGTGTCGGGCCTTCCATAGCATCCGGGAGCCAGATATGCAGGGGGAACATGGCGCTCTTGCCGGCTCCTCCGATGAACATCAGCCCGAGGGCGAGAGGGAGCACAGTCTTTGCCGCACCGAGAGCCGGAGCATCCGGGCTGAAAGAGAATGTCCCGGTATAGAACCCGTAAACCAGAATTCCAACAAGGAAGCCGAGGTCAGCGAACCTTGTGACGATAAATGCTTTCTTGGAAGCGGAAACAGCCTCAGGCTTCGTATAGTAGAACCCGATAAGCAGGTATGAGCTGACTCCTACAAGTTCCCAGAAGACATACATCTGGAAAATGTTTGTCGCGACCACAAGGCCGAGCATACTCATCGTGAAAAGGGAAAGGAAGGCATAATATCTCTGGAATCCCCTCTCCCCTTTCATATATCCGAACGAATATATGTGGACCATAAAAGAGACTGTGGAGATGACAACAAGCATCATCACCGAGATAGGGTCCAGCAGAATCCCCATGTCTATCTGCAGGCTGCCTCCGAACGGGAGCCACTCGAAATTCCACGGCATCTGTGTCGGGAACACTCCGGAAGCATCCCTGCCTGCAGCGAAATAGGAGAACGCGGTCCAGTAGCTGAGGACAGCCACCAGCCCTGTCACCGCAGTCCCGGCAGCCCCTGCCACGACCGGACGCAGCCTTGTCCCGAGCAGACCGATAAGGATGAAGCTCAGGAACGGCAGCAAGAGTATCAGAATCGTATATTCCATATATTTCCTGTTTTCCTTATTGTTTTACCACTTCATCTTGTCCAGGTTCTTTACCTGGATATTCCTGATATTGCGGTATATGTTTATGATAATGGCAATAGCCACGGCTGTCTCGGCCGCGCTGATGCCTATGGCGAAAAGGGAGAAGAAGAACCCCTCCAGCTGCCCCGGGAAAAGGAAACGGTTGAACACCACGAAATTGATGTCCACCGAATTGAGTATCAGCTCCACCGATATCAGCATTGCAAGCAGGTTTCGCCGCGTCAGGAACCCGTACACCCCGACAAACATCATTATAGTCGAGACCACCAGATAATATTCCATCGGTATCATATCCTAACTTCTTTATAAATTGACTATCGTTTCCTTGCTATCATAAGACCCCCGACTATACATGCCAGGAGCAGTATGCTTATCACCTCGAAAGGAAGGACATATCCATCCTTGCCGGTCGACATCAGGGCATGGCCTATCGTGCGCATTGCAAGCTCTCCATGCTCGAAACTCGATGGGAGGAACTGATGCTTGAGCATTACGAAAAGGCAGATGCCGAGGGCCGCAAGGGATGATACCAGACCTGCCACCATCTTGCCGGGCTTCAGTTTCTCAGCCTGGTCTCCTTCGCTCGAAGTAAGCAGGATAGAGAACACATAGAGCACCGTCATGCCACCCGCATAGACAAGCAGCTGTACAGCCCCGAGAAAAGAATAATTGAGCTGGAAATATATCCCTGCCGTGCCGAAAAGCACGAAAAGCAGATATGTCGCAGCCCTCAGTATGCGCTTTGTCGTCACTGCGAGGACAGCGCTCACCACAATGAAAAGGGCGAGGACGATAAAGACGATGAGATCGAGAGTTATTTCCATACTATTGTTTGTTCAGAGTTTTGACAAGTTTTTCCCTTGTGAATACGGCATGCTCGAATGCCGTCGAGAAACGGATGGCATCGTGAGGACAGGCATTCACGCACAGGTGGCAGAACATGCACGACCCCAGATCATATTCATATTTCACAAGCCTTTTTTTCGGCTTGCCTGTCACAGGGTCGGTCACCATTTCGGTAGTTATATGGATCGTGCCGTTGGGACAGGCCATCTGGCAGAGTCCGCAGGCGATGCACCTGTTGGAGCCGTCCTCGTCATGCGGCATGACAAGCTCGCCGCAGAAACGGTCGTTCATCTTGAGAGTCGCCCTGTTTTCAGGGTACTGCTCTGTTATCTTCTTGGTGAAGAATTCCTTGAAAGTCACCTTCAGTCCTGTCAGGAGAGAGCCCAGACCGGTGAAAATCCCTTTTATATATCCAGCCATAACATTAACACATTATATCGCCTGACATCAGAAATGCAGCTTGAAAACGACTACTACGACCATAAGCAACAGGTTCAGCAGACCTATCGGCACAAGGTACTTCCATTCGAGAGTCAGGATCTGGTCGATCCTCAGCCTCGGGAAGGTCCATTTGATCCACATCAGAAGCCACACTACGAACAGGGCCTTTGCAAAGAACCAGATGAAGCCCGGGATTGCATCCATGACCGCATTGAACCCATCCAGACCCGGGATGTGCAAAGGCATCCATCCTCCGAGGAACACGGTTGCCGCAATGCTGGAGATAATGAACAGATTGACGAACTCAGCCACATAGAACAGGCCGAAATGCATTCCGGAATACTCCGTATGGTAGCCGGCCGTCAGTTCCGACTCCGCCTCGGGAAGGTCGAAAGGTCCCCTGTTGACCTCGGCGTTTCCGGCAATGAGATAGATGATGAAGGCTATCACGGCAGGTATGTGCCCTTTGAAGATAAACCACCCATCCGCCTGCCTCATCACAATCTCGGAAAACTGCATGGTGTCGGTCAGCACCACAATGGTAAGTATGGAAAGACCGATGGAGAGTTCGTAACTGATCATCTGCGCACCGCTTCGCATGGCCCCGATAAGGGAGAACTTGTTGTTGGAACTCCATCCGGCAAGCAGAATCCCGACCACTCCGATGGATGAAGCGGCCATAAAGAACAGTATGCCGACATTGAAGTCCAGAATCTCCATCCCCTTGTTGATCGGAATGCAGGCGAATGCCATTACCGATGCGAGGATGACTATATAGGGCGCCAGATTGTACAGGAACTTGTCCGAATGCCGGATGATGATTATCTCCTTGGTCAGCATCTTGAACACATCGCAGAATACCTGCAGCGAGCCCCATTTGCCGACCCTCTGAGGCCCGAGACGGCACTGGAAGGCGGCGCAGACCTTGCGCTCCATGTATATCATGATAATCGCTATCACCACATACAGCAGCAGAAGGCACACCCCTATTGCCACGCATTCAAGAAACACAGCCAGACCTTCCGGCATCACGGATGTCAGCTGCGCATGTATCCAGCTTGTTACTACACCGAAATCAAACATATACTTCCGATTTTATCTGTCAATATCAGGAACGACATAATCCAGGGTGCCTCCGATGGCAATCAGGTCGGCAATCTTCGCCCCCCTGGTGATCGTATCTATGCAGGACACCAGAGGAAGTCCGGTGGAACGGAACTTCAGCCTGTACGGCGACTTGTCCCCCCTGCTCTCGAGATAGACCCCGAACTCTCCCCTGCTGCCCTCGACCGCAGAATACCAGTTCCCTTCAGGCAGCTTGATGAGAGGACGCACCTTCATCTGATACTCCCCTTCCGGGATATTGTCGATGAGCTGCTCTATGATGTTCATACTCTCCTCTATCTCCTTCATTCTGACCATATAGCGGGCGAAGCAGTCTCCTTCCGTAAAGGTTATCTCCTTGAAGTCCACCTTGTCATAGACCCCGTACGGATGTCTCTTGCGGACATCGCAGGCCCAGCCGGATGCCCTGCCCGTACCTCCGGTAGCCCCGAATGATATGGCATCCTCGCGTGAAAGCACACCCGTACCGACAAGTCTGGTGCGGGCTATCACATTGCCCGTGAATATCTCATGGTACTCCTTCAGCTTCGGACGCATATAGGAAATGTATTCCTTTGTCTTCCTGACGAAATCCGGATGGATGTCGGCCTGCACGCCGCCGATGGTGTTGTAGGTCTGGATGAGACGGCCCCCGGTAGTCTGTTCGAGGATGTCGAGGACCTTCTCCCTGTCCCTGAAGCCGAGGAAGAAGACTTCCAGCGCACCCATGTCCTGGGCAAGGCAGGAGGCGAACAGCAGATGCGAATCGATTCTCTGGAGTTCGTCCATTATAGTCCTTATATACTGTATCCTGTCTGACACTTCCAGCCCCATTGCCTTCTCTATGCACATGCACAGGGCATGGCGGTTCTGCATGGCCCCGAGGTAGTCCAGTCTGTCGGTCAGGCCGAGGGTCTGGGGATATGTCATCGACTCGCACATTTTCTCTATACCCCTGTGGATATATCCGCAGTGTACATCCAGCTTTCTGATGATCTCTCCCTCAAGCGAGACACGGAACCTGAGCACCCCGTGGGTCGCAGGATGCTGGGGACCGATATTGATCACATATTCATCATCCTCGAAGAGAGGATGGCGCTTCAGGATGAAACTGCCATCCTTTGTCACCTCATAGCTCAACGCCGCATCGTTGGTCTCCTCGTTATCCTCCGGTATCCCGTTCCATGATGGGTCATAGTCCTTGCGCAGCGGATATCCCTTCCAGTCGTCCCTGAGATAGAGACGGCGCAGGTCAGGATGTCCGATGAACTTGATGCCGAGATAGTCGTATGCTTCGCGCTCGTTGAGATCCGCCCCTTTCCACAGGTCATGTACCGAAGGGAGGGCGGCATTGTCCCTGTCCGGGTCCAGAGTCCTGAGAACTATATTCTCTCCCGTGGAAGTGTTCTCGATATGATATACGCATCCGAGGCCTTCATCTCCCCAGTCCGCACCGGTAAGACTGCGGAGGAAGTCGAAGCCTTCCCCCTCTTTCAGAGTCTCCGCGACTTTCCTGAATGCCTGTACCGGAACGGTCAGCATCCCGTCTCCCGCGTCCGACCATTGCGCTGATGGCTCGGCAGCCATTATCCTGTCCTTTATGCTGTTATTCTCCATATTGTATCTCATTAAGCCAGTCCTGACTCATCATAGTCATCCTTTGCATTCGCCCTGTTGATGTCGGCAGTCATCAGTTTCTCGTATTCCTTCTCGCTGATTCCCCTGTTGATTCCCCCGAGGAACTTCTGCGCCTTCACCTTGCGCTGCAACTGCATCAGACCGTACAGCATCGCTTCCGGTCTCGGAGGACAGCCCGGGATATAGACATCCACCGGCAGGATTTTGTCCACTCCGCACACGACATGGTACGATTTCTTGAACGGGCCTCCGCTGATGGCGCAGCCGCCCGTGGCCACCACGTATTTGGGATCCGCCATCTGGTCATAGAGACGCTTGAGCACCGGAGCCATTTTGTAGGTGATGGTTCCCGCCACCATTATGAAGTCCGCCTGACGAGGCGAAGCCCTCGCCACTTCAAAGCCGAATCTTGCAAAGTCATATCTGGCGGCTCCGATGGCCATGAATTCGATTCCGCAGCAGCTCGTCGCGAAAGTCAGAGGCCAAAGGCTGTTGCTCCTGCCCCATTCTATCACGCTGTCAAGGCAACCTACGATGACATTGGCACCGTTTTCATTGAGTTCCTTGAGCATCTGCTCGATATATTCATTGTCGTTGAAATCCTCGTATTTCATCGACTTTATGTTGACATTACGCTTCATATATGCAGCATTTATATCAGTCCGATGTATTCAAATCAACAGCATGTCGCCACGGAAAGCTACGGCATTGCGTCCGGCTACTTCCATTCAAGGGCGCCTTTCTTCCATGCGTAGGCAAGTCCCAGCACAAGGATAAGGAGGAAGAAAAGCACGCTCAGGAGCCCGTAGATGCCGAGGTCCTGAACCACCACAGCCCATGCGAACAGAAAGACGGTCTCCACATCGAACATGAGGAAAAGAATCGCAAACAGGTAGTAGCCCACCTTGAACTGCATCCATGACTTCCCCCGGGTAGGGATTCCGCACTCGTACGCCTCGCCTTTCTGCGGGTTGTACGACCTCGGGGCAATCAGCTTCGCTATGCCGATAGCCGCTGCCACAATGAGAATGGCAATGAGGATTACAACGACCAACAATACGAAATTATTCATATCTTCAAAATTATTGTCCGTATGATTCCGCCCGCAGAAACCGGGCACCTGCCTGAAAAGCGCCGCAAAGTTAGACAAAATTTCCGAACTGCATAATATCAGTCCGGATTTCCAGAATCTCCCGTAGGGTCCGCGCAGCCGCTACTCCAGCACGATGTCGGCATATACCGGAAGATGGTCGGAGGCCCCGGTCACATCACCCGAACCGAAACGGGTCATGACATCCGAAGCTATCAGGGTATAGGGGCCTGCATCTTTCAGGGCAAAGATATAGTCGATGCACCTGTCAGGAGCATCCGAAGGATATGTATCCGCATCAAGAGTCAGCTGCTCCCAGTTTTTCCGGAACTCCTCTATGGTTGCACTTGACGGTTCGGCGTTCATGTCCCCGCACAGAAACACGGGCTTGCCGCCGTCGCCGTATTTCCCGGCAAGGGTCTCCGTAATCGTCCGTATCCCTCTGAGCCTGTCCTCTTCCGTCTTCACCTCAAGATGTGTCCCTGCAAGCACGAAATCATCGAACTCCACCACCACGCAGCTCCTGTCTTCGGAGCCTGTCCTCTTCGGCAGGGATATCACATATCTGTCGACAGCCTGCAGGTCCTTTGACCATGCGGCGCCGTTGCCGTATTCGCCCCCGCGGAAATCCATCGCCCTGGCGAAATGACAATCCCAGTCCATGGCCGTCGCGAAATCGGCAAGCTGGTCGGTATCATGACGGGCGTTGTTCCTGTCAAGTTCATTGAGGATCATGGCATCCGCCTTTATTTCCTTCATCATGGAAGCCACCATCGCAGTACTGTTTTCCACATACTTGCCGAAAGCCCCCACGTTGTAGGAGACAATCCTGACCGAAACGTTCTCCGCCTTATCATACGCATTTATCGGAGGTTTCGGCCCGGAATCATCATTTCCGTTCCGCTCACAGGAACAGGACATGGCCAGCATCAGCGCCGGCAATGCCAGCAGATAAAATGTTTTCATCATATCGTCAATTTATAAACCATCCCGTTCTCTGTCATTGCAGGCCATCATGTCCGCCGCGGAGGATGCCCTGTCCCGGGAGGAACGCAGCCTCGCCCCCTGACAGGTGTCCCGGACTTCAAGACGCCGCTCCAAAAGACGGAGCAGCTCCACATTGCGGACAAGCCCCCACGGAGTGCCGTTCACGAAACGGGGAGGGACCTCCCCGGCAAAGCGTTCTATATAAAGGTCAGGCCGCAAATGCTCCAGCATGTCCACGAAAAAGTCTATATAGCCGTCAATAGTGAATGTCTCGAACGCCTCCGGATGTCGGGCGAACTCCCGCTCCATTGCCGTACCCCTGACTATCTGCAGTTGGTGGAACTTGGCCGAAAGCAGCGGAAGGCTGTTGATGATGCCGCATTCTTCAAGCATCATCTCCCTTGTCTCTCCCGGCAGGCCGAGAATGAAATGCGCCCCGGTATCGATACCTCGTGCCGCAGTCTCCTCAACGGCCTTGCGGGCCGTCGCGAAATCATGCCCCCTGTTTATCCGCGCCAACGTCTCATCACGACAGGATTCTATCCCGTATTCCACAGTCACAAGAGGAGCAGTCCATTTCTTCCCTGCAACCTCCCGCTCCCAACCTTCCAGCACAAGCCCCTCCCTGAGAGCCGCCAGATAATCCAGTTTCTCCCCATCCACACAGTCGGGCCTCGTACCGATCACGATCCCCGCCACGGCCGGATGTCCGAGAGCCTCCTCATACAAGGCCCTGAGTCTGTCAAGAGACGCGTATGTATTGGAAAAAGACTGGAAATACGCAAGATATGCACGCGTGTTCCGGTAACGGACGCGATGAAACTCTATCCCTTCGTCGATCTGCTGCCGCAGCGGCTTGCCGGGCGTACTGTAGCCCGGATGAAAGGCGGCATTGTCGCAATATGTGCATCCGCCCCGGCCCGCAGTCCCATCCCTGTTCGGACAGGTGAAGCCGGCATCTATCACCACCTTCTGCAGCCGCTCGCCGTATTTTTTCCTGTAATATCCGGTGAAGCTGTTGTATCTTTGTTCCGCCATGTCCTTGTATGGAATTCCGGACGGCAAAATTAAGGATTATTTCATACATTTGCCCCAAAAATACGACATCATGAAACTTCCGACAGCGATATCGGCCATCATTTCAGCCCTTGCGGGCATTGCAGCCATGCACGGACAGCCTGCGGCAGAATGTGGCACCGGACCGGCAGGGAACTGCAGGGAAATTTCAGGCAACGGGCCGCAATATGCCGTCGTCGGCCTTTCCGTAAACTTTCTGCGGGAAGCCCCCGACTATACCGCAGAACTCGGGACACAGGCCCTGATGGGCGATATCGTGGAAATCATGGACCGGAATGGTTACTGGTGCAAGGTCGTGACGGAAGAGCCTTACACCGCCTGGTGCACGGATCTCGGGCTTGTACCGATGGAGGCATCGGAACTGGAAGAATACCGGGCAACTCCCAAATATATATGCACCGCCTGGAAAAGCACAGTATATTCCTGTCCATCCATGAAATCCCTGAAAATATGCGACATCGTGGAGGGAGACATCCTGCGTCAATCCGGAAAGACCGTGACGGTACGGATGGACATCGAAGGCAAGGCTCCCGTCACGGCAATGGAAATACAGCGGTACCGCCGCCCGGTGACAAGACACGGATTTGCGGAAGTAATCCTTCCGGACGGGAAGACCGGCTATGTCCCGCGGAAGGACATCATGGATTACGGCAAATGGAAAGCCGAATGCTCTCCGACCGCAGAAAACATAACAGCTGAAGCCATGAAATTCATCGGTGTTCCGTACCTGTGGGGAGGGGCATCACCGAACGGAGTGGACTGCAGCGGGCTTGTCCGTCATGTGTTCCGGATGAACGGCCTTCTCCTCCCCCGCAATGCCTCACAGCAGGCCCTGTGCGGATCTGCCGTGGACATTCCGGAACTTTATCCGGCCCGGGAGACCACGGATGGCAAAAATTCCGCAGCCAGGCTTTTCGAGTCGCTGCAGCCGGGAGACCTGCTCTTTTTCGGGACCCACGGGCAGGATGGAGCCGGTGACAGTATATCCCATGTGGGGATATACCTCGGAGACGGAAGAATGATCCATTCCTCTCACTATGTCAGGATAAATTCCCTGATACCGGGCCGGCCTGACTATTACGATGGCGCTGACAGACTCCTAACGGTCAGAAGAATCCTGCAGACAGACTGAATGGCCGTCCTGCCGGGTCCGGCAACGACCGCAGAACGGAAGAATAATCCGGGAATCCCTATTTTGCAGAAAATTGCTATCTTTGCAGCGCAAATGCTTTCAGGTGCTCCCGACATGACAGGCATCCGGGCAAGGCAACGACAACAAAACAAACTTATTATACCATGAACCTTAGAGACATCAAAAAAGACATCGAATTCTTCATCGAAGAATTTCTCGATGACTGCGCACTCTTCATCGGACTCAACCCGGAGAAGAATTCAGACGAGATCAACAAGATAATCGATGAGGCGGTAGACCTCTACAACGAGCTGAAAGACAAGATCAACCACCCGGAAGGGACAAAGAGGTCATACTACAACGGCATCCGCAAGGAACTGTTCGACAGGCTCGACACCCTCAGCGAAAAACTCAGCGAGACCATCACCAGACTCACTTCAGAAGAAAAATAATCTGTTATGCAGCATACACAAAAGCGGGCCTTTTCAGGGTCCGCTTTTGTGTATAATACAGAATGTCACTTTCTGGAGGTCCGGGCATCAGCGCACAGGGTGTCGAACGGGACATGGTAGTCCGCATCATAGACAGACTGCCACACCTCGCAGAAAGACCTGTAGCGCAGACGCGCGTCCTCATTGCGTCTCTGCTTGACAAGGGCCTTCACAAGCATGGCTATCGCTATCTCGTTGGCAGGGTCTATCCTGAAAAGCATCTCCGCAATCTCGGCCACTTTCCCGTAGTCCTTTGCCAGAAACCTGTTCTCTATCTCCGAAGAAAGGAACGGTTCGATCCTGCGCTCGACATTCTCCTTGAAGCTGTCGAACAGAGGGTCATCCGCAAACGCCAGGAACTTGCCCCTGGCCAGTATGGCAAGCAACTCATCCACATCGCCGGAAGGGTTGTCGGATGACATTATCTGCTCGAACCTGATATAGTCGCACCAGAGCCCGTTCCCGTAGTCGAACCGGTAACAGCCGTTCTCATGCACAATGCCCGCAGACTCCAGAGAGGACAGGGACTTGCGGAGATGGTTGATGGCGACATTCCTCGAATTCTTCACCTTCTCCTCGGACTTGTCAGGCCAGAGATATGAACTGAGACGGCGGCCGGATATACCGCTGCCGGACATCGTGTGATAGAGTATCAGACACAGAAGCTGCATCTGCTGCACCGTGAACGATGAGGTCATGTCCCTCCCCTCTGCATCGAATGCCTCAAAAGGGCCGAACAGATACAGGGCGTTCCTGGTATGCGGCTCGGCCGCCGGCCGTCTTGCGGGGGCGGACAGCCGTCTTCTGCGTCTGCGCCCCACCATATACACGGCCACACCTCCAGCCACGGCAAGGACAAAGGCTGTCCCAGCCAGGACATACGGCAGAGCCCGGTGACGGTCCTCACGTCCAAGGGCTGCATAGTAAGCCGCAGAAGCCTCATCCGACACCGGCAGGACGGGCAACGTATAGACCTTCAGGACAGAACTTATATCATCCTCGAACTCCTGCACCGTAGCAATCATTTTCTCCTGCTCCCGGTCATAATAAATGTTCGCATTGGTCGTTATTTTGTCCGAATGGACAGGTATCATGTCCGCTACAGGCTCGGCAGTCCCATCCTTTATGGAAAACCTGTACAGCTGCAGCCGGGAATCGGTATGGCTCTCGGGATAGCACAGGGTGTAGAAATAGCCATCCCCCGACAGGATGAGACTTCGTACCGGCACCGTGTTCCGGTCGGACGGCCTGCACTCCCACAGTCGCTCGGCCTCGCCTGTCGTCCCGTCTATCCGGAAAAGTTCATACAGATAACGTCGGCCCACCGCCTGCTCTCCGGACGTGTTGCCCATCCCTCCATACAGATAGATGCATCCTGTCTTGGTCTCGTATCCGAGAGATGTGAAATACCTCGGACATATCACGCTGTCGGCGACATCCGGATAGGCATACCAGTGACGGGAATCGAGGTCGTAAGAATAGAACCTGCCGCTGTAGTGCATATTCCCGAACCCGCCGAAAATCGTATATCTTCTCTTGTCCGGAGCGAAGAACGCGCCGTGATGATGCATCTGCATCCCGAGCTGCTCCCCGGAATGCCTCCGCCATCTCATCCTGCCGAGGTCGAGAACCGCGACAGAGGCAGAGTCCCGCATACGGCTGTCCTCGTACCACACCTCGTATGCATATATACGGTCATGCAAAGGATCCTGGAAACTCGTGCCGAGGGTCAGTTTCACGGGACAATGGTTGGCAAACCGCTCCGAACTCACCGCACCTGTCCTGATGTCACAAAGCCGTATGGAAGAACGGTCGAAATAATATACGGACCTGAGCTGCGGGATATATCCGGCACAAGCCACCGAATCCATCTCCATTGTGGCTATATGTCTCCAGCGGAAAAACTCGGTCATCAGCCACTCGGGATTGGAGACTTCGCCTCTCCTGCGGCCCCTGTCATCATGGACCCTGTCGCCTTCCCTCTCATCAAGCGGAAAGAAGAATCTCTTGGATACCCCCCCCTACCGAAAGATTCCTTATGGCGAACGATGGCACATCCACCACATATTCGCTGCGGCCGAAATCAATGTCCGGACAGAACCTGTCAGGAAGATCCACTGCAGCCACGAACACGCTGTCATCCACGGCAAAAAGGAGAGAATCCCCGTCCAGATCGAAGTTTACCCTGACAGAGAACCATTCCGCGCCGGAGAAAGGCACTTCCGCATCTATAAATGTAGAATATCCTTCCATGTTTAGTTTGAATGTCATTCTGTCTCCCTGGGCATCATAAAACAGATTGTAGACTTTGCGGCCGGTCTGTTCCTTTATGCGGAAGATATAGCCGATCCGGCTCTCCGGATATGTCTTCATGTCGAAAGAAATGTCAAGGCTGTCCCTGAATACCGGCACTCGGCCGGAAAAGACACGGTAAGATGTCCTCTCATCTATCGGCTTCTCCAGTCCGGAAAACCTGAGACCCTGTGCTGCGGCCGGCAAGCAGGCTACAATCAATCCGATGGCAAGTATCAGGCTACGGGCATCCATTGTCATTTCTGTTCAAATACTCCGTAAATATAAGAAACTGTTTTGACATTTCTCCAAAATTCATCCTGTCCGGGAAATAAAAATTGTCAGGAAAATCTTTCGTTAACCGGAATTTAACCGATTTTTTAACCCTCGCCGTTTTTCTTTGCGTCCTGTCAGAAGGAGAAATGCCCTGATGACAACAACAAAAACATAACACTAAACACAAAGATCTATGACAATCAAAACATTTTTCAAGACATGCCTCATAACGGCCGTCTTGGGTTCATTCGTATTGGCAGGCACATCCTGCCAGAAGGAGGAGACTCCGGCAGGAGAAGGCAACGGGACCATTACCGGTACCGTCTCTGATTCCAATGGAAATCCTGTAGAGGGAGTGTCCGTTTCGGCAAGCAATACCGAAAGCACTGCCACCACCGGAGCCGACGGCACCTATACTCTCTCCAATGTCCCTGTAGCGACATTGAGCGTGACATTCGAGAAGGAAGGCTATCAGACGAGCAGCATCACAGTCCCTGCCAGCAGGTTCAGCAACGGCACCGCCACCGTCAACGCCACACTGACAATTGCAGGAGCGAAAATCACCGGTACAATTCTGGATGGAGCCAACGGGGATGCCCCGCTTAAGGGAGCGACAGTCACCCTGAGCACCGGAACATCCGCCACCACAGGATCGGATGGCACATTCACCATCGAGAACCTCACGGTGCGCGACTATACCCTCACTGTCAGCGCAGAAGGCTATATCGAGAGCAACACTGCCGTTGCGGAGACAGACTTCAACAACGAGGAGACTACTGCGACAGTCACCGTGACCCTCTACAAGACCGTCCTGCTTCCAGGACTCACTCTCTCCGATCTCCAGAATGCAGATATCTGGTACTACAATGAATACAAGGGCGGCAGGAACGGAGACAACTACCCAATGTTCGACTGGTCTTCAGACTACATGGCAACCCTCGATTTCAGAGGAGCATGGGCAGAACAGAACGAAGGCACTGCCATCCAGATACGGAATAATGAGGAGCAGCAGAGCAATCCTGCAGACCACAACAACTTCGACTCTTTCGTGTTCGGGCGTAAAATGATTACGGAGGACAACAAGATAATGTCCCTGAAAATCCGGAATTTCAAGGAAAACGACCAGGCCGTAGACACTGAATATGGTGTAACCGTCATCGACATGACAGCCGCCGAACCATCCGCTGTCAAGCTCGGAGAAAACAAGACCATAAATTCGGAATCATACACGGATGTCGAATTCGACCTCAGCAAGTATGTCGGCAAGGAGATTGTCATCGCAATCGGAACTTACAGGGCAGAGACTGGCAATTATTTCAGGCAGCTCTGTATCAGGAGAATCGCATTCGCTTCAACAGCAGTCAAAGAATGGGACTGGCTTCCGGGGACAGAAGTTTCCGGACTTGATGGCTGGCATATGACCGAAGAGATGGTAAGGTCAACCATGGCTAACAGCAAATATACCACATTCACCGGTGTAAGCAAGGTATCGGGGAGCAGAGATGAATATGCCACTGCATACCAGTCGTGGAGAGGTTTGGGCCATATAGCCGCAGAATGGTCACTCGTGCCAGTAAACAAGGACGCCGAGCCGTTCCCTACAGAAGGTTTCGTAATCAAGACCAGAGGCAATGTCACCCCTAATCTTGACACTCCGGAATCATATTTCTACATCAAATATCCTGTCGAGGCAGGCAAGAACCAGATGACATTGAAAGCAAGAAGTTTCAGCGAAGCGAACAGCACATGGTTCAGACTGACAGCCATAGATGAAGACATGAATGTGAGCCATATACTTCCTGCATCGCACACTGCTGACTCATACTCTGAAGAAACAGGGAATTTCGTGAAATTCAACCACCGGAACGGCACTGCCGATGCTCCGGATGGATATGCGACATTCACATACGATCTTTCAGAATTCAACGGCAAGGAGGTCATACTTGCGCTCGGAGTATATGCCGGAGAGCAGAACGGAGACGAGAACAAATTATGCATCAACGAAATAACTTTCAATTAACTGAAATCAGATGAAAAAGGCGCTTATAATGATAAGTCTTTTCATCTCTGCACTGTCCCTTGTCGCATGCGTCACAGCATGTGACAAGGGTTCCGGCGGAGATGATGGGCAAAACGGTAATGCCGACCTGGCTACAAGGAACCTCGAAAGGGCTATGGAGATAGCGGATGCCGCTGCATCCGCCTACCTTTCCGACAATTTCGGGCTGTACAAGGAATACAACCCTTATACGGAACAGGTCACAGACAGCGGAGAGGAGAACGCATACGAAGGCTCGACTGCATTCGAGGCCGTGGCCGATATCCTCTATGCCCTGCATCTGCAGAAAGAGTCCGGCAACAGCGCCCTCTACGACCAGCATTTCGAAAGATATACAAAACTGCTGGACCAGCTGTACTATGGCCTGTCATTCCACAAAGGGAGCTTCAATCTCACCTCATATACAAAGACGCAGCAGCAATGGACAGTCTACGGTGTGCCGAGGGCGTCATCCCCTGGCACCAACAATGTCAGCGGGACTCTGAATGTATATGATGACCAGATGTGGCTCATCCGTGACTTCCTCATAGCATACAAGGCGACAGGGGATGAGAAATATCTCGAGGAAGCCGAATATCTTGCGGAATACTGCATCGACGGGTATGACTGCCACATCGATAAGAACGGAGAGGAATACGGTGGCATCACCTGGGGACCGGGTTACATGAGCAAGCACTCTTGCAGCAACGGGCCGTTCATCAGTTCCCTCGTATGGCTCTCGGACATCTACAAAGGCACAGGGGAGAAAACCACGCGCTACTACATAGACCCTTCCGACAAGAAGACAAGGAAAACCGAGGAGATGGACAAGAGCGAATATTTCCTGCACTATGCCAAGGGAGTGTACAAATACCAGCACGACCATCTGCTCAACAGCGAAGGAGTGTACGAAGACAATATGAACACACCTGTACCTGACTATATAGTATATGAGACGGTCGATGGTAAAGAATATCGCGGTCACAATGACCTGACAACCTGCAACACTCCTCCGTATTCGTACAACAGCGGGGCCATCCTCTCCGGAGCGGTCGACCTGTACCTCGCTACGAAAGACAGCCAGTATCTGACAGACCTGACAGACCTCACGGATGCCAGCTTCAGATATTTCGCAAAACTCGGTGAGACAGTGGACGGGCTGTACACATACGATTTCACGGGAAACAACACCATGTTCAACGCAGTCCTCCTCAGAGGCTATATCGATGCCTATCCGGTATATAACGGAGCGGCACTGCCTGTAGACAGTTTCCAGCAGCTTCTCGACCATGCATACGACAACTATGCATACAAAGGGTTCCTGCCGAACAGTCTCTACCTCGGATGGGCCAACATCAACGAGAACAGGAAAGTCAAGGGGAAGGACCAGTTTACATACGCGGCAGAGTATGCCCTCCTTGCGCAATACTGTATAGAAAACAACTGACTACATAACACATTCTTATGAAAAACACCAAGACAAGACAATGCCTTACCGGCATTCTTACTGTACTGGCCTTTCTGGTCATGCCTCTGGTGACATTTGCACAGGACAATATAACGGTCTCCGGTACAGTCACGGATGACACGGACCAGCCGGTCATAGGCGCAAGCGTCATGGTCAAAGGCTCCACAACCGGAGTCCCGACTGACCTCGACGGCAAATATACTATTGATGTTCCTGCCGATGCGGTACTTGAATTTTCATCTGTCGGTCTCAGGACAGTGGATATTCAGGTAAACGGACGGGCTGTCATCAATGTAGTCCTCAACACCGACAACACATTCCTCGAGAGCGTCGTAGTCGTCGGATACGGTACTCAGAAAAAAGGCTCCATATCCGGGGCGGTCTCTGCAGTCAACAACGATGACATCATAAAGACCAAGTCCGAGAATGTCCAGAATATGCTCACCGGACGAATCGCCGGCCTCCGTGTCTACCAGAAGTCCGCAGAACCTGGAAGCTATAAAAACGATATGGATATCAGGGGTATGGGCTCTCCGCTCGTGATCATCGATGGAGTACCGAGGGATGTCGCTGATTTCCAGAGGCTGAATGCTGCAGATATAGACAATGTTTCTGTCCTCAAGGATGCATCTGCTGCAATCTACGGTCTCCGCGGCGGTAACGGAGTGATCCTCGTCACCACAAAGAAAGGAACTGAAGGAAAAGCCAAGGTCAGCTATAACGGTTCGTTCACTTTCCAGACCCCATCAAGAATGCCCGGGGTCACCGATGCCGTCAACGCTATGACACTGTACAACGAAAGGAATATGAACAAGACGCATGAAGGGTCCATTTCTTTCAGCGATACATTCATGGCGCCGTATCTCAGCGGAGAACTCAAGGGAGAAGACTGGAACAGCATCATATTGGCAGACTGGTCTCCTCAGACACAGCACGACCTCAGCATCAGTGGTGGTACAGAGAAGATCCAGTACTATGTCAGCATGGGCTACACATTCCAGGATTCCTTCTTCAAGTCAGGAGACCTGAACTACAACAAATACAATCTCAGGTCCAACATTAGTGCTGAACTTGTAAAAGGGCTCAAGTTCGACCTGAATATAGCAGGAATGCTCGACAAGCAGAACAACCCTTATTTCAGTTCAGTGGATATTATCAAAAACTACTGGTCACAGGGTCCGATCGCCCTTGCATACATCGATGATGCGCACACGATGCTCAACGGTGACAATCTCGATCTCCTCGCAAACCCGGCCGCCATGATGACTGCCGATGTTTCAGGACACCGCAATTACGACAAGAAGACTTTCCAGACATCAGCCACTCTTTCATACGATTTCGGGACAGTCACGGATGTATTGAAAGGACTGAAAATACAAGGGATGTTCAGCTATGATTTCCGGCTCGACAGCAACGAAATATTCCGGAAAGAATTCCTGCTCTACCGTACCGATTCAAGTACCGGAGAATTATATACACAGCCTTACTCCGGGCATACGAACAACCTGAGAAAAGAAACATATACCAAACAGCAGACCCTGTGGAGCGCCACCCTCAATTATGACAGGGAATTCAACAGACACCACATAGGAGCCCTCATCGGATATGAGCAGCAGGTCAGACGAGGTGACAACTACTATGGATACGGAGATCTCGCTCTCGGAATCGCCAGCTTTACCGCCCTGAACGGACAGGAGGCCGGTACCGGAATCAACACAGGACTGGGAGATCTCTACAACATAGCATACCAGTCCCTTATAGGGCGTATCAACTACAACTATGATGACAGATATCTTATTGAGGGGCAGTTCCGCTATGACGGGTCGACAAAATTCGCCCCTGGACATCAGTGGGGATTCTTCCCGTCTGTATCCGCAGCATGGAGGATTTCAGAAGAACCTTTCTTCAAGGATTCCGCCCTGTCTTTCATCAACCAGCTGAAACTCCGTGTGAGCTATGGTGTGACCGGAGATGACAATGCTAAGGACTTCAACTATCAGTGGGTATCCGGATATACCTATCAGGGAGGAACCGTTCCTGGCGACAACAAGGGCTGGTATAACAGATACGCCCCAGGATATATCTTTGATGGAGAATGGGTCTATGGAGCCAACCCTCAGCCTCTTCCGAACCTCGACATTACCTGGCTTACAATGAATACATTCAATGCGGGTATAGATTTCGAGGCATGGAACGGCAAACTCGGAGCATCATTCGATTTCTTCCGCCGAGTCAGGAAGGGAATGATGGCTGCCAGCAACACCGAACTTCCTACAGTTGTCGGTGCGACCGCACCTTGGAGAAATGCCAATACAGACTGCCATTTCGGTCTCGAACTGGAACTCTCGCACAGAAACAGAGTCGGAGACTTCTCATACGAGATCAAAGGTATCGCAACCATCACCCGCCAGAGAGTCATTGAAAACGTCAGCACAAGAGAGTACGGAAACCGTTATGACTACTGGCGCAACAACAACCTGACCGGACGTAACCAGGGTGTGCAGTTCGGATATGAAGGAGCCGGACGGTACGAAAGCTGGGAGGATATCTGGTCCTACCCTATATACAAGGACAACAATATCCTGCCTGGAGACTACAAATATGTGGACTGGAACGGTGACGGCGAGATCAGCGGCCTTGACGAACATCCTTATGCATTCGACCAGAACCCTTGGCTGAACTACAGCCTCGATTTCCGTTTCGCATGGAAGAATCTGGATTTCAGTATGCTGCTCCAGGGCTCCGCCCTCGGATCATACTGTTATGAAGAAGCACTGTACAATATCTGGGGAAATGCCAATGGAGCAGGAGGTGTGCTTGAACAGTACCTCGACAGATGGCGTCCGGCCAACGGCTCATACGACATCTATGACCCTTCTCTTGAATGGGTGTCTGGATACTATGCATACACAGGACATTATCCGTCAGACAAATCCGATTTCAACCGCGTCAGCACCGCATTCCTGAGGCTCAAGAGTATAGAGATAGGCTACACCCTGCCCAAGTTCAAGAGTCCGGCGATGAAGGATTTCGGATTGAGGATATATTTCAACGCCTACAACCCGTTGACCATCACCAAGCTGAAATTCGTAGACCCTGAACACGCAGGAGATGACCTCGGAAGGATGTATCCTTTGAACAAGACCTACACCATCGGTCTCAACCTTTCATTCTAAAAACAGAACAGAATATGAGAAACAAGATATTATATTTCATTCTCGGAATAAGCATGATGTCTGTGACATCCTGTCTCGACATGGACCGGACTCCGCAGAACATCTGGACCGATGATGATCTGATGTCCAATACCGCAGGACTGGAAGTATATATGACAAGACTGTACAGCCAGATGCCGTGGGAAGATTTCAGATATATGGCACAATGGGGATTCGGAAACGACTATTCCTGGCTCGGCAGTCTCGGAATCGAAGGTACCGGAGAATCCCTTAACAGAGATGGTATCAGCACTTCCTTCACAAATGAGAACAACGCCTGGTGGGGATCTGCATTCACTCTTATACGCGAAGCGAACCATCTTATCGAGACACTTCCTGACTATGCTGCCAATTTCAGCGAGACCGCTCTCAACGACTATATCGGACAGGCATATTTTGTCAGGGCCTACGCATTCTATCAGATGGCCCGCCGTTTCGGAGGAGTTCCGTTGACCCTGCAGGAAGCCCAGTATACCGGAGACAATGCCGAAGCTCTCGAAATCGCGCGTTCATCCGAAGAAGAGACCTGGGATCAAGTTCAGAAAGACTTCGATACCGCAATAGGCCTCATGCAGAACAACAGTCCGTTCAGAGGATGCGCGAACAGGTATGTAGCGCTTGCATTCAAGGCTGAAGCCATGCTGTATGCAGGGAGTGTAGCAAAATACAACAAGTCAGTCGCAGGAGGCCTTACCGGTATGGGAAGCAAGACCGGTATACGAGTAATGGGATTCGATCCTGCAACCGCAGATGAGGCATCGGCAAGATATTTCTCGGAAGCCTACAAGGCCGCAAGGGAAGTAATGAAAAGCGGCAGATACTCGCTGCGTCAGGCATCCGCGGACACTCCTGAAGCAAAATACCAGAATATGGTGGATATGTGGAGGGACATTTCCAGTCCGGAAAACATTCTGGTCCGGGAATACACCTATCCTCTGACTCACGGACTGGATGCCTACAGTTCTCCTTACGAATGGCACTCTCCGCTTTCAGGAGGCACCTGCCCTACACTCGATTTCATTGAACTCTATGATTTCCCCGAAACCTTCGGAAGCGAACATGGCAACCTTTCCAGGCGCAATGCGGATGGCAGGTTGAGAGTGACTGACGGCAACTCTAACGCTGAAGGGCATTATCTGCTGTTTGACAATGAAATGGATTTCTTCGAAGGTGCAGAACCTCGTCTCAGGGCATACGTAATCTTCCCTGGAGACCAGTTCAGAGACAGAGCCAGCCTTTCGGTATATACCGGAATCTATACCGGAGAAGCCAATAGCGGGATAGACCCTATATTCTCCAATTACAGTTATTCCAGCGCATCCGAAAAGTACTCCAACTCCAACAAGCCTCTTACAGTCAGCACCCATCCTGACAGACAGGAAAAGGTAGAACTTCCTAATGGTACGGAAATGAATGCATCCGGGCTGAACGGACCATTCAGCGAATATGCAGAAGCGACGCTGACAGGACTACATCTCCGTAAATATCTGAATCCGGATGTAACTCCCGATGAGATCGGAGAAGGATTGTCCACCCAGCCTTTCATTCTGATGCGTTATGCAGATGTTCTGCTGGCCGCAGCAGAAGCCGCAGTGGAACTGAGCATAGCCGGTGAAGCCTGTCCGGTCGAGGGAGATGATATGCTCAAGATCGCCACAGAGGCTATCCAGGCCATCCAGAAAAGAGCGGGAGCGAATGTGATTGAGTCAAAGCTTAAGGGTGACAACGAATCCCGCGACATGGTCCGCAAGGAACGCCGCAAGGAACTTGCATTCGAGCACAAGACCAAATGGGATCTCAGAAGATGGAGGGTGCTCGACCGCGACAACAGAGATGGATTCTGGTGCGATGGTCGTAAGGGCAGCACCTTCAGCAATGATATAAGGTTCCGGTTCAGAGGACTGTATCCATTCTACTCATCACAGGCAGGGAAATGGTTCTTCGATGACCACTTTGAAAATATCTCCAACAAAGAATTTTCATATAATATAGTGGATTACTATTTTGCCATTCCGGATGATGAGGTCAGAAAGAGTGCATATATAGACCAGCAGCCAAACAGATATTAACAGTCTCGCTATATGAAAAGAATAACTTTATATACAGCATTGATCGCAGCAGGAATGCTATCCATGAATTCCTGTGCATTTTTCGAGCTTGACAATTTCGATGCTCCGGAGGAAACGCTCAAAGGAAGGGTTGTGGATATGGATGGCAATCCTGTCCTCACCGACCAGGGCAGCGAAGGCATCCGTGTCAGACTGATGGACCTCGAATGGGAAGAAATGGGAGGACAGGTGACACCGCAGGACTTCTACTGCAAAATGGACGGCACTTTCCAGAACACCAGGCTTTTCCCTGGAAGGTACAACGTGACGGTAGATGGACCGTTTGTCCCTCTGGTAATGGATGATGCCAACGGAGTTCCTGTCAAGGACAAGTCCCAGACAGTGAACATTGAAGGTGTCACTGAAATCGAATTCCAGGTACAGCCTTTCCTGAAAGTGGAATTCGTCGACTATCCATCGGTGTCCGATGGCGTGATTTCGGCCAATGTAAGAGTCACAAGAGCCATCAGCAGACAGGATCTGGCCGCCGAGATAGGCCAGACCGGCGACTGGCAGGATTCATACGCCAATGTCACTGATATCCAGCTGTTCGTCAGCTACTCCTCGACTGTCGGTTTCAGATCGAGGGATGAATACTGGTCCGGGAAGATCGACTTCAACGGAAACGCATTCGACCGTCAGGAAGGAGAAGTCATTGAAATAACATCCAATACAGAACACCCTATCCCGTCAGGAAGGCATCTTTTCGTCCGTGCGGCCGCCCGTATCAACTACCAGACTGCCAACGTGGCAAGGTACAACTACAGCGACGTAATGGAAGTCATCATTCCATAACACGCCATAACGTAAATACCTTGTAACAAGCCTGAACTTACTGTGGAGGGGCGGATAAAAGACCGGTCATACAACCTATTTTATCCGCCCTTTTATAAATTATCGTATCTTTATCACTATGAAACAGATTTTTGTATTATACTCCGCTGCCATACTGCTGTTCTCCTCCTGCGGCAACACACGGCAGGAAAGCACAACGGACAATGTGAAGACCACATTCCAGTCGGCAAGGGAATGGAGACCGACCATAGACAACCGGGCAGATGCCGTGATGGTCTACGGCGTAGGAGGCAACCCATCCGACAGGTCGAAGCGCATATCGTTCGAGGACAGGGTCCGCTCATGGCAGGAAAGGGGCTACATCACCCATTTCATGACAGGCATCGCGTGGGGTGAATACCAGGACTATTTCACCGGAGAATGGGATGGGAAGCCTCATTTAGACGAAGGGCAGGTGACAGCCGCCGGAGACACTATATGGCACGGATATATGGTGCCGTACATCGTCCCGTCCATGAACTACCTCGAATACATCAAGGAGAATCATGTCAAGAGGGTGATCGATGCCGGAATCGATGCGATATTTATGGAAGAACCCGAATTCTGGGCACGGGCAGGCTACAGCGAATCATTCAAGAGAGAATGGCAGGAATATTACGGTTTCGCATGGAGGCCGCAGCACGAATCCCCTGAAAACACATACCTTTCCAACAAACTCAAATACCATCTCTATTACAGGGCGCTGGATGAGGTGTTTACCTTCGCCAAGGAATACGGCCGCAGCAAGGGAATGGATGTGAAATGCTATGTTCCGACCCATTCGCTCGTCAACTATTCCCAGTGGCAGATAGTAAGCCCGGAAGCCAGCCTTGCATCTCTCCCTTGCGTGGATGGATATATCGCCCAGGTCTGGACAGGCACATCCCGCGAGCCTAACTACTACAACGGCAAGGCCGCTGAAAGGGTCTTCGAAACGGCATATCTGGAATACGGGTCAATGGAGTCAATGACGGCGCCGACCGGCCGCAAAATGTTCTTCCTTACCGACCCGATAGAGGACAGGGCGAAGGACTGGGAGGACTACAGACGCAACTACCAGGCTACCTTCACTGCCCAGCTCCTGTATCCGGGCATTGCGGACTACGAGATAATGCCTTGGCCGGAAAGGATATACGAGGGACTCTACCGCATCAGTCCTGACAGTGATGAAAGGGCGAGGATACCGAGGGACTATTCAGCGCAGATGCAGATAATGGTCAACAGTCTCAACTCGATGCCAGTGTCTGAAAACAGGCTTGACGGGGCGCAGGGAATTGCTGTCCTCATGGCCAACTCGCTGATGTTCCAGAGATTCCCTACCCACGAAGGCTACGAGGACCCGCAGCTGTCCAACTTCTACGGCCAGGCTCTCCCTCTTCTGAAGCGAGGCATACCTGTCAAGACCGCCCACATCGAAAATGTCGGATATCCTGCCACGCTGGCCGATGTGAAAGTCCTGCTGATGTCATACTCCAACATGAAACCTCTCGACCCGCAGGCACACAGCCACATCGCCGACTGGGTGAGGAAAGGAGGAGTGCTGCTCTACAGCGGCAGGGATGACGACCCGTTCCAGACGGTCCGCGAATGGTGGAATACAGATGGCAACAGCTACGCTGCACCTTCCGACCACCTGTTCAAGATTATGGGTATCCCGGCAGGAGCACCAGAAGGAGAATACAGCTACGGGGAAGGGACAGTGTACATAATGCGTCACGACCCCAAGGAATATGTCCTTTCGGAAGGCGGGGACAGAGCGTTCGTAGAGACTGTCGGAAGACTCTACAGCGACTGCGCCAAGGCAGGGGAAATGGAGATGAAGAACAGCTTCTATCTCGAACGCGGCCCTTACACAATCGCCGCGGTAATGAATGAGAGCGTCAGCGACAAGCCGCTTGTCATAACCGGCACCCTTGTCGACCTGTTCGACCCGAAACTCCCCGTGTACACTTCAGTGCAGATCTTGCCGGGACATCAGGGCTATTTCATCGACATAGACAGAGTCGACCGTGACAGGCCGCAGGTACTGGCAGGGTCGAGCAGGGCGGAAGAAGAGCACAGAAGCCGTTCCGCATACTCCTTCACTGCCAAAAGCCCGATAGACACGGATGGCATATCGAGGGTGCTGCTTCCCGAGATGCCTTCATCTGTCACCGTCAACGGGAAAGAGGTATTCGACAGTTCCGGATGGGATGCCGGAAGCGGGACCTATCTTCTGACCTACAGCAACAGCCCTGATGGGGTGAAGATCGCGTTCCAATGGTAACACACTGTCACCATAGACGAAGCTGCTCCTTGTCATCCTGAACTGAGCCGAAGGCGAAGTGAAGGATCTGCGACAGAAAAACACGACAACCAAAACCAAACATAATGACACATAAATCTATACTCAAAGCTGCCCTTCCTTTGGCCGGTGCTCTGATCGCCGGCTGCGGACAGGGCACCGTACAGCCGGAGACAAACGAACTGAGGGCTCCGGCATACCCGTTAGTGACAATCGACCCGTACACCAGCGCCTGGTCGATGTACGACAATCTGTACGATGGCAGCATCAGGCACTGGACGGGGAAAGACTTTCCGCTGATCGGAGCGATCGAAGTGGATGGGCAGACATACAGATTCATGGGGACGGAAGATGTGGAGATGCTCCCGATAGTCCCGACATCGCAGCAGGGAGGCTGGGAAGGCAGATATGTCACATCCAGGCCGCTGTCGGAGAGGCAGAGACTCTGCGTCAGGCTTTCGCCTCCGGAGACAGTCTTCCTGAATGCAGCACCGGGGAAAACAGCGACGGACGGATGGCATTCATCCAGGATCTCGGGACTGTAGCAAAGAAAGAAGGGAAACTGCTGATAGGATATGACGACATCTATTCTATAGAATATTTCGGACAGAGACTCAGGCCATACTGGAACTCCGATGGCAGCACCGATATCATCGACATGTTCCACGAAGCCGATGACCAGTACGCGGAACTGATGAAAAAATGCTCAGCCTTCGACAGACAGCTTATGAAAGAGGCCACAGAGGCAGGAGGGAGGAAATACGCAGAACTCTGCGCTCTCGCATACAGGCAGATAATCGCGGCCCACAAGCTTGTGGAGTCCCCGGAAGGAGAACTGATGATGCTTTCGAAAGAGAACAACAGCAACGGCTCCATAGGGACAGTGGACATCACATATCCGTCCGCCCCGTTCTTCCTGTATTACAATACCGGTCTGGCAGAGGCGCTGATGACCCATATCTACTATTATTCCGAAAGCGGCAGATGGACCAAACCGTTCCCTGCGCATGATGTGGGAACATACCCTATAGCCAACGGCCAGACATACGGAGGGGACATGCCTGTAGAGGAAGGAGGCAATATGATAATCATCACCGCTGCCGCTGCAGTCCTGTCCGGAGACACGGACTATGCCGCCAGACACTGGGAGACGCTGACAACCTGGACAGACTACCTTGTCGAATACGGTCTGGATCCTGATGAACAGCTCTGTACGGATGACTTCGCCGGTCATTTCGCCCACAATGTAAACCTTTCCGCCAAGGCGATAATGGCCATTGCATCATACGCCCTGATGGCCGACATGCTCGGGAAGGCCGATGTGGCGGAAAAATACAATGCCATTGCGGAAGACTATGCCGCCCAATGGGTGGAAATGGCTGCTGACGGAGACCATTACAGGCTTACATTCGACAGGCCGGGGACCTGGAGCCAGAAGTACAACCTGGTATGGGACAGACTGCTGGGATTCGGGCTGTTCCCGAAAGAAGTATATGAGGCCGAACTTGCATACTACCTCGGCCGGCAGAATGAATACGGGCTGCCGCTTGACTGCAGGGAGACATATACCAAGAGCGACTGGATAATGTGGACAGCCACCATGACAGCAGACGACCAGGACACATTCGACGCATTCATAGATCCGCTGTACAGATTCTATGACGAGACAGCCGACCGTGTCCCAATGTCCGACTGGATATGGACGGACAAGCCTCACCACAGAGGATTCAAGGCCCGCTCGGTAGTCGGAGGCTACTGGATCAAAATGTTGGAAAACAAATTATTGTCAGAATGAAAAGAATCTTTACGTTACTTATGGCTCTGGCGCTGTGTTCCATCTCCTCGATGGGGCAGCAGAGCTATGTCGACCATGTGAACGTGCTCATGGGCACAATGTCGAAATTCGAACTCTCCACAGGCAACACGTATCCCGCCATCGCACGACCGTGGGGCATGAATTTCTGGACTCCGCAGACCGGTACGATGGGAGATGGCTGGACCTATACATACACTGCGGACAAGATAAGGGGCTTCAAGCAGACGCATCAGCCGAGCCCGTGGATGAACGACTACGGACAGTTTGCCATCATGCCTGTCGGCTCCCCTGTATTCGACCAGGACAGCCGCGCGAGCTGGTTCTCCCACAAGGCCGAAACCGCGACTCCGTACTATTACAGCGTGTATCTTGCAGACCACGACATATCTGTCGAGCTGACCCCTACGGAAAGGGCTGCCGGATTCCGGATCACATATTCCGAACCGGGCAAGGCATATCTTGTCATCGATGCCTTCGACAACGGATCGTACGTCAAGGTCATCCCTGAAGAGAATCTTGTCATCGGATATACTACAAAGAATACCGGCGGCGTCCCGGACAATTTCAGGAACTGGTTTGTCATCCGTCCCGATGCAAAAATCAACTACATCGCCACTGTCGCTGACGGGAAGATGACTGAACAGAATGCAGGCGGAACTGTGGAAACAAAGGCCGGACACGCAGGAGCGGTCATCGGCTTCGACACCTCCGATGGCCTGACCGTAGGGCTTGAAGTGGCATCCTCGTTCATCAGTGCGGACCAGGCTGTCCTCAACCTGAAGGAACTCGGAGACGGAGACTTCGACAGGCTGTGCAGGGAAGGGCGTGACAGATGGAACGAAGTGCTGGGCAGAATAGAGGTAGACGGAGGCAGTACCGACGATATCAGGACATTCTACTCCTGTCTCTACAGATCCGTACTGTTCCCGCGCGACCTTTCGGAAATCGATGCTTCCGGACAGCGGGTACATTACAGCCCGTACAACGGAGAGGTGCTTCCCGGATACATGTTCACGGATACGGGATTCTGGGATACATTCCGCTGCCTGTTCCCTCTGCTGAACCTCGTATATCCGGATATGGGCGAAAAGATGCAGGAGGGGCTCGTCAACGCCTATCTTGAAAGCGGGTTCCTGCCGGAATGGGCAAGCCCGGGACACAGGAGCTGCATGATAGGCAACAACTCCGCATCCGTCGTGGCGGATGCATACATCAAGGGGCTCGGCGGCTATGACATCGAAACCCTGTGGAAGGCCGTCACCCACGGTGCGAATGCAGAACTTACAGGGACAGATGCCGGAAGACGGGGCTTTGAAGAATACAACCGCCTCGGATACATCCCTTACAATACGGGGATAGAGAAGAATGTGGCCCGCACCCTCGAATATGCATACAATGACTGGTGCATATATGCGCTCGGGAAAAAGCTCGGCAAGCCGGAGTCCGAACTGGAGCAGTACAGGAAGAACGCGATGAACTACAGGAATGTGTACAATCCGGAATTCCGGCTTATGTGCGGCAGGGATGACAAGGGAGGTTTCAGGCCTGACTTCAAGGGCACCGACTGGAGCTGGGACTTCTGCGAGGGGAACAGCTGGCACTGGAGTTTCTGCGTATTCCACGACCCTGCCGGACTAATAGACCTCATGGGAGGAGAGGATTCATTCAACACAATGATGGACTCCACGTTTGTGATCCCGAGCTATATGGGAATGGAGAGCCGCAGCATGATACACGAGATGAGGGAGATGCAGGTGATGGATATGGGTCAGTACGCACACGGCAACCAGCCTATCCAGCACATGGTATATATGTACGACTGGAGCGGACAGCCGTGGAAGACCCAGATGCGGGTGCGGGAAATCATGGACAGACTGTACAGCGCCACCCCGGACGGATACTGCGGAGATGAAGACAACGGCCAGACATCAGCCTGGTACGTATTCTCCGCCCTCGGGTTCTATCCTGTATGTCCCGGAACGGATGAATATGCAATAGGGTCACCTCTGTTCCGTCATGCGACGGTAAATCTTCCGGACGGAAAGAAGATCCGGATAGATGCTCCCGGAAATTCCGACAGCAACATCTACATCGGAGACATGGAAGTGAACGGCAGAAGATACGGGAAGACCTATCTGACCCACGGGGACCTTACGGACGGAGCTGAAATCATCTTCTCGATGTCAGACACTCCCGACACAGGCAGAGGGAAGAAAAAGGCCGACAGACCGTACTCCTTCTCCACAGCGGAATAAAAAAGAGCGGCTCAGCAGGGCCGCTCTCCGTGTATATATAAGCCTGCTTCCGGCAGGCGCAGATGCATCAGAACGAGACTCCGAGCTTGAAGCCGACATTGTCGATGCCGTTCAGACCGAAACCATTGCTGCGGTTGGTGGCATAGCTGTAGTATGCCGCAAACTGGAATCCGAAGTTGCTCCTGTGGAACGGATGCCAGGTAAAGCCTATCTCCGGAGAAGCATAGAAACCCCACTGTTCATCCACGTATGCCATTGTAGGCATATAGGAGTACTCCTGCGCATAGTTCGCACCGAGCTTGGCCTGGATATAAGGCTGGAAAACCTTGTAGCTGAACCTGTACCTCAATGTCGCACCGAACGGCACCTGGTATATGGAATTGACCTTGTCGGTAGTCAGGGCCGAGCCGTTCTCTCCCATGTATGTGCAGCGCGGGACATACTCGTTGTTGGTATTGAAACTGCCGAAAAGTCCCACGGCAATGCGCGGAAGCACATAATATCCTCCCTCTATATATGCTCCCCACCCGTTTCCGTTCGATGCGAAATCATTTCCGACGGTACCGTTGAACTGCCAGCCTGCATCGACATAGAAGCGTCTCCCTGGCTGGGCATCTGCCGCTGCGGCTGAAAAAACGAACAGAACCGCAGTCAATATCATTGCTTTTAACATTGTTTTCATAACCTTCCTCCTCTATTTCCTGTCAAGATACCCGGACTGGGCGAAAGACTGGGCTATTCCCCGGCTGAAACGCGCCATGTCATTGCGGGAATTGCCTATATTGCCATCAATGAAACTGTTCCACACGACAGGGAGGTCCTTGTCATCCCCCTCCTCTGCAGTAAGGTCAACCATTTCGGCAAGCAGCGACTGGGTCGAATAGCTGTAGGTGACAGGGAAAGAACAGTACCACCCTCCCCAGTTGCCCCAATAGCCGGGATACCAGTAGCCCGGATAGCCGTACCACCAGTAAGGGTCATACGGCACATGGGCCGTGAAATAGTCCGTGGATACAATATACGATATCTGTATCCCGAGATCGGCGGAAGTCCCTTCAGGCACGGCCACTGTCTGGTCGCTGTCGAGCTTGCCTGTATCCACGTACGTGTACCCGAGATCCTCCATGGCGGCAATATACTGCGCCCTCACGTTCCGGCACCACGAGTCCAGTTCCATCTGTCCCCGGTTGCCCTCGATATAAAGCAGGCTGTCCGCCACAGTGAACGTATTGTAGACGGAAAAATCCTGCACCTGGTCACTGCGTGACGTATAGACCAGGAATTCGCCATCATACATGGATGGCGACGGTTCCTTGCGGCAGGCGACGGCAGCAGCCGCAAGCACAGCCAGTATAATAATCCTTTTCATTGTCTACCTCCTTTTAACATGTCAGATGGATATGCCTTCGACAATTCTGGATGAACTGTAAGGGACAAGCGTCCCGTCTATCCTGATTGTCCGGGAATTGAAATTCGGAGAGACCGTGACATGGGCCTGGTCTGACCCCGGATACAGAGAAATGTCTACAGAAGCATTGATGACAGCTCCTGTCACATTCATCGAAATGTGCATGACCCCTTTCTTGTCGGTAGTCACCTGATAGTTGGAAACGGTGCCATCCACGGTGATTCCGCCGACCCCGTTAGGGCCTGCCGAGAAATTGCTCGGGGAGATCTGGACCACTCCCCTGTCCCCATCCACGGCGATGAAATTCGTCATGGAATTGACAATGATTCTCGCGCCGTTCCTGAAAGTCACGGCATCCGCTTCGATAACAAACGACTTGCGGGCCACGGCATTTCCAGCCTGGTTCCACTGCAGGGTATCAAGTATCCCGGCCGCCACCCTGTCAGGCTCCTGTCTCTGCCGGAACTCTTCCATATAGTTTTTCCACTGGTCAATCCGGTCCTGCAAAGTCGTCTTGTCCTGTGCCAGTGCCGTCAGCCCCGCCGACAGCACAATGGCGATAAGTGTGATCAAACGTCTCATAAACCTAACCTTTTTCCCGATCCGGCCGTTCGGCCGGACCGTATATAAAACAATGCCCATGCCGCAATCTTGCATTTCCCGGAGATGTTTTTACGGAAAATTCATTATCTTCGTCTTTTGTAGCGGAGTGAAGGATCTGAAGGATCTGAAGCATCAGATTCTTCGCTGACGCTCAGAATGACAGGAAGCCGAAAGATCTGGTGCACACAAAACCGAAACAAAAAAACATACAGATATGTTCGATAAAGATGTATATGTGAGAAGGAGAAGGACACTGCTGGAGAGAATGTCCTCCATCCCAGAAGGAAGACGGGGGATAGCCGCTTTCCTCGGAAACGCCGAGGCTCCGCAGAACTACAGGGGCAATGACTACAGGTTCAGGCAGGACAGCACGTTCCTGTATTTCTGGGGGATAGATGAGCCATGCTTTGCAGCCATCCTCGATCTGGACAGCGGGGAGGAATGCATCTACGGGAACGATACGGACATCGATGACATCATCTGGATGGGTCCGCAGCCGGATGTGGCAGGCAAGGCGGAACGCATCGGGGTGTCATGTTCTGCGCAGTACGCGGATTTCGACAAGGCGGTACGTGCAGCCAGGTCACAGGGAAGGACAGTGCATTTCCTGCCGGCCTCACGATACTACAACACCCTGAAGATGGCTTCCCTCCTGGAAGTGCCGGCGGAGTGCATACGCAAGGTAGCTCCCGTGGCAGGGGGACACGGCTGCTGCGGCAAGGCTGTCTCCGCATCGGAGGAACTCGTCAAGGCCGTCATCTCAATGCGTCTGATCAAGGAAGAATGCGAGATAGAGGAGATAGACAAGGCCTGCGACATAGGATACCTGATGCATACCGAAGCACGCCGGGGATGCCGTCCTGGGGCACGGGAGCAGGACATTGTCGGGAGGATGGAGGGAATCACCATATCCAAAGGCTGGGGCGTATCCTTCACGACAATCCTGTCCCAGAACGGGGAAACCCTCCATAACCATTCGCACGGCCAGATCATCACTCCGGGCAGGATGCTGCTCATAGATGCCGGCGCGGAAAGCAACTCCCACTATGCTTCGGACTTCACTCGTACATATCCGTGCAGCGGGAAATTCACGCAGAAACAGAAAGACATATACGACATAGTCGAATCCGCCAATGAACTGGCATTCAGCCTCGCCAAACCCGGAGTGACATACAGGCAGGTCCACCTTGCGGTGGCAAGGCACATCCTGGAAGGGCTTTCCGGGCTGAAACTTGTCAGGGGGGATGTGGACGAGATGGTTGCCGCAGGCATTGCAGGACTGTTCATGCCCCACGGACTGGGACACAACATGGGATTGGATGTCCACGACATGGAGGACCTCGGAGAAGACTACGTGGGATATGACGAAGACCAGAAACGCGCATCCCAGCCTGGACTCGGCAGTCTCAGGATGGCACGCAGGCTGCAGCCCGGACATGTCGTGACGGATGAGCCGGGAATATATTTCATACCTGCCCTCATCCGGAAATGGAAGATGGAAGGGACCGGCAGGGATTTCGTAAACTATTCCGCCCTCGAATCATACCATGACTTCGGCGGCATCCGTCTGGAAGATGATGTGCTCATCACATCTGACGGGGCGAGACGTCCCGGATCGAGACGGCTTCCGATCAAGTCTTCCGAGATAGAGGAAATCATGGAGAAAGAGCGGGAAATACTGTAACCCCGACGTACCGGCCATATCTAAAAGAAAGCAAAATGGAAGTGTTCATCGCCATTCTGGCAGTCCTGTGCGGGATCATAGGCATAATCGGCAGCATCGCCCCGGCTTTGCCGGGACCTCCTGTAAGCTGGGTGGGTCTGTTGCTGCTCTTTTTCTGGGGAGGAACCAACGGTGCGGGCGAAGAGATGTCCCTGACCCTGCTTCTCGTATGGCTCGGGATTGTCATCATCGTCTCCGTACTCGACTATGTTGTCCCGGCATATTTCACGAAGGTGACCGGAGGCAGCAAATATGCCTCCATCGGCGCCACGATAGGACTTGTAGCAGGACTGTTCATCCCTCCTGTAGGAATGCTTCTCGGCTCTCTGCTCGGAGCGTTCATCGCCGAACTGATTTTCGCGGGGAAAAGCACAGGCACCGCCCTGAAATCAGCCTTGGGGGCATTCATAGGATTTCTTGCAGGAACAGGGATGAAGCTGATAGTCTGCGGAATAATGATGTATTACATAATAGTGTATATCTAAGGTATCACATAACTCGCATATATCGGACATGACTATAGAATCACCTGGAGAATTCTGGAAAGACTATGAACTCATAGACTCGGGCAATTTCGAGAAATTGGAGAGATTCGGCAGATACTATCTCTCCAGACCTGAGCCGAAAGCATTATGGGACAAGACATTGTCCGAAGACGAATGGAACAGGACAGTGCATACGCACTTCAAGGCCGGGGCAGGGTTCGGCAAGGCGGGGAAAGAGGACAGCGGGACATGGGAAAGGCTCAGGAAAATGGATGACCAGTGGGTCGTACGGTACAGGGGGGAACAGCCCGGACTCGATTTCTCCCTGAGGCTTGGACTGACGGCCTTCAAGCATGTAGGGGTCTTTCCCGAACAGGCCCCGAACTGGGAATATATCTACAGACAGACCAAAGCCCTTGCCGGCAAGTCAGCAGGGAAGGATACGGACCAGACCGCCCGGGACCGGAAAGGAATATCCGGGAGGCCCAAAGTGCTGAACCTTTTCGCATATACCGGGGCGGCATCTCTGGCGGCAAAGGCGGCCGGGGCCGATGTCACCCATCTCGACTCCGTAAGGCAGGTAGTCACCTGGGCCCGCAACAACATGGAAATCAGCGGATATGACAATATCAGATGGGTCATCGAGGATGCCATGAAATTCGCGGGGAGAGAAGCCCGCAGAGGCAATGTCTATCAGGGCATAATCCTGGATCCGCCTGCATACGGACACGGGCCGGATGGGGAAAAATGGAAACTGGACGAATGTCTTTTCGACCTTCTGGAGCATGTCGACAGGATTCTCGCCCCTGTGGACAGTTTCCTCGTCCTCAACCTGTATTCCAACGGATATTCGGCAGTCCTGGGAGAGACTCTCGTAAGGCAGGCATTCTGTCTGAAGACCGGATACAAGGATCTCGAATGCGGGGAACTCGTGCTCAGGGACAGTTTCGGCAAGAACCTGCCGCTGAGCATCTTCGTCCGGCTCCGGCGTTAGATCCCGGCCCTATCGCCGGTCCGACGGATTTATTATCATTGTCATCCGGCCACAATGGAGACAAGGTCGTCAAGGGACTTCTCCATCGCCTCCGCCTCTTCATTGTCCCCGTTCTGTTTCAGGATATCCGCCGCATAGAATATATAGTGGCATGTCTCCTCGAAATTGCTCCGGGCATAATCGTAGAACTCCATATAGAATTTCGCCGACACGAGAAGTTCATCCGCAAACCTCTGCGCAAGGGCAAGCCCCTTGTCGGGAGCGCCGGCATCGTAGTAGAGCGCTATCATCTCCAGCACATTCCGCTCGTTGATGAAACCCATGTATGATATGTCCAAAGGATATACTGACTCCGGCACACATTCCTGACATTTGTCCAGGACTTCAAGGGCCCTTTCCGGATACCCTGCCTTCATCTGTTCTTTCGCGACATTCAGGAACACTCCCCTCTGCGACATTACCCCGCAGAAAGTATAGAAATTCTGGTAATCCGCGAAATAGTCCGTCCTCTTCAGGGCATCCCATTCAAACACCGAATTCACCTTGTAATAGAGGTCATCCGCATCGGCAAACCCGATGTCGGTCTGCTTCATTCTGTTCTTCACAGGCACGAACTTGTAGGAGAATCCCTCGTACATCAGGTATTCCTTGATGCCCATGTTGATGTCTCCTCCCATGTTCAGCAGGTTGATCGGACGGTCCCACTGATAGTTGGACAGCAAATCGAGCATGAACAGCTCCGGCTTGGTGATATAGTCCTTGTCCGCAGGCATTGTGAGCACGATCTCATCCGGAATGAGGTCCGCATATTTCTCTTCGAGTATCCCGTACCGGATGACATTTTCCCTGTTGACCGGAACCGATATCTTCCTCGACATTATGTAGTCCACCATCCTCCCGCTCGTAAGCTCTATCTTGGCCTTGGGATGCTTGAACACATCCATTACCGTAGATATAGGGATAATGGTGTCGCGGGTATCGTAGATATAGATGAACTCGTTGGTGCCGTACAGATACTGCTCCGCCCCCACAGTCAGAGGAAGAGGCTGCGATTCGTTGCAGGCATATTTCATCTGGTCGATATGCCAGTCCGTACCTAACAGGGATGTGTTGCATATACGGACATCCGTCCTGACCTCCTCGACCTCCTGGGCATACCACAGAGGGAAGGTGTCATTGTCACCGTGTGTTATCAGGATACCCTGAGGACCTACCGAATTGAGATAGTTCCTTGCCATCTCCACTGCCGTAGCGCGGTTGCTCCTGTCATGGTCATCCCAGTTCTGCTGCGCCATCAGCACCGGCACTCCGAGGCAGGCGGCCGACACGGCGGCTGCCACGGCCGTCCTTGCCGCAGGACTGCGCGACAGGCTCCCGGAAATCCACGAATACAGGGCCAGCACGGCAAGCCCTATCCATATCGAGAAGGCATAGAAAGACCCGGCGTACGCGTAGTCCCTCTCCCTCACCTGGTAAGGAGGCTGGTTGAGATAGATCACGATGGCTATCCCGGTCATGAAGAACATGAGGAAAGTCACCCACGACCCTCTCTTGTCCCTTGCGAACTGGAAGAAGATGCCGATGATGCCGAGCAGCAGAGGCAGCATGTAATAATGGTTCTTCGCCCTGTTGTCCCTGAGATATGCAGGGGCATCGCTCTGGTCCCCGAGCCTTGCCTTGTCGATGAACCCTATCCCGCTCTCCCAGTTGCCTGTGAACAGTTCGCCGGGAGTCGGGCTGTGTATGTCGTTCTGCCTCCCTGCAAAGTTCCACATGAAATATCTCCAGTACATCCAGTTGAGCTGATAGTCGAAGAAGAACTTGAGGTTGGCGCCGAAAGTCGGCTTCTTGTAGGTCTGTCCCGGGATGGTCTTCCCCTTGCCATCCATATAGACCTCATAGAACTCCTCATACCGGCCATCCGGGCTGGTCGCCCACATCCTCGGGAAGAACATCTTGCCCTCGGATGAATATACGGGGGTTATCTGCCCATCCGTCCTGACATACCTGTCTCCCAGCGGGGCCCAGTACTTTGGAATCTCTATGTCATACGGAGCATCGAAATACTGCCCGTAGATGAGAGGGTTGCTCCCGTACTGCTCGCGGCCGAGATATCTCACCAAAGTGAAAGGATTGTCCGGCTGGTACTCGTTGGTCGGTGTCTTGACAGAAGACCTGATGATAATGATTGAGAATATGGAGAACCCTATGATTATCATAGTAAAGCAGAGAAGCACGGTATTGGCGAATACCTTCTCTTTCTTCATCGTAAGGAAAAGCCCCCAGAAGCACAGCCCGAGAAGGACTGCCATGAAGAAGGCGGCACCAGTATTGAAAGGCAGACCGAGCACGTTCACGAAGAACAGGTCGACGTACGCTGCGGTCTTCGGCAGGAAAGGAATGACTATGAAGAGTATGATGGCCAGGATAATGCAGCCGATGGCAAATATCTTCACGTATTCACGGAAAGTATATCCGGCATCCTCCCGTTTCCTGTAATAATAGAGGAATACAAGGGCAGGTATGGCGAGCAGGTTCAGCAGATGGATGCCGATGGACAGTCCCATAAGGAATGATATGAGCACAATCCACCGGTTTGCATACGGGGTGTCGGCCTGCTCGTACCATTTGGTCATGGCCCAGAACACAAGCGCGGTCACGAGGGATGACATCGCATAGACCTCTCCTTCCACGGCGGAGAACCAGAATGTGTCCGAGAAACAGTATGCAAGCGCCCCCACAACACCCGAGCCATAGATTGCCAGTGCCTGTCCGACAGACCATCTCCCATCGGCATCGGGACGGACAAGCCTTTTGGCAAGGAAGACGATGGTCAGATAGAGGAAGAATATAGTCAGGGCCGAGCAAATGGCGCTCATCGCATTCACCGCCACAGCCGCATGCATGTTGTCCGTGAACATGGTAAAGAACCTTGCCACCAACTGGAACACCGGGTTTCCAGGAGGGTGTCCGACTTCCAGCTTGTATGAAGATGCTATGAACTCCCCGCAGTCCCAGAATGAGGCAGAGGGCTCTATGGTCATCAGATAGGTGATGGCCGCCACTACAAACACAGCCGCAGCCGAAATCCTGTTCCAGAGATTGAATTTTCCGTTATCCATTATCGTAGATACATAACCGTTAATCGTCCATGCCGTTCTGCAGGTGACATGCAGCAATGCGGCATTTTCAGGACGGAAACATCAATAAACCTGCAAATATAGGAAGAAGCCGAGAGCGGAACAAATTTATTTGTCATGCCGAGCGCTTGCCGAGAAACTTGCCGGGAAGCGGGCGACAAGCGGGCGAGGGCGGATACAGAGATATGGCGGAGCCAAATATCGCAGAGAATGCCTATATTTGCAAAAATTATTTCCGGAATATGGCAGACAACGACTGGAAACGAAGACTTGGAGTGGTATATTCCACGAATCCTGATTTCAGCTTCACGGAACAGGAAGAAGAATCCGTAGAGACACTGGAGCCTTCAGCCCAGAAACTCATCGTGTCCATCGACAGGAGGAACAGGGGCGGGAAACAGGTGACCCTCGTGACAGGATTCATCGGCTCGGAAGAAGACCTGGCCGGACTGGGAAGGACCCTGAAAGTCAAATGCGGTGTCGGAGGTTCTGCCAAAAACGGGGAAATCACCATCCAGGGAGATTTCAGGGACAAGGTGACGGAGATCCTGCGCTCCATGGGCTATAAGGCAAAAAGAGGCAACTGATCATGGAGGACACGACGGGAATAATGCCTGTGGACAGCGCCCTGACAGGAGGCCGGCTGCATCTCCTGCAAGAAACCGCAGACCAGTGGACTCCGTACATCCCGCATGACGGCTCCGCCATGATCACCGACATCCTGACATCAGTATGCATTTTAGTCATAATCCTGTCAATCAGAAGGATAGTCAACATCATCCCATCGCTTCTGAGCTGTCTGTTCAGATGGAAGGAGGCGTTCAATCTGGAATACAACCTGAAACTGAGCAGGGACAGGAACCTCGTATTTTTCATACTCATCCTGCCATTCTGCCTGATGTCGGCCAAATTCGGCATCTATTCCCCCGAATTCATGTCCGGAACGGGACAGCTCCCGACGCTTGGCATATTCACAGGAATCTTCATAACTTATCTTCTGGTCAGAAGGCTGCTCGGAACGATATTCAGGCCTGGGGAAATGGATGGCAAGGCATGGTCGGCCGCACGGATGCTCTTCCCTACATTCTTCTGTTCCGCCACCCTGCCCTGTCTTGCCGTTGCGGGTATCCTGTCATATACAGGACTGGATGACAGCACAATACGCATGATTCTGATATATGTCCTGACATTCTTCTATCTTGTGTTCCTGTTCCGTAAGACTCAAATTTTTAGCCACTATTGTTCTGTTTTCTCAACTATTTTGTACCTTTGCACCCTTGAAATTTTACCGACCGGGCTTCTGGTGGCCCCGGCAATTTTTTTATAGAAGATGATTAGACGCATACTGGTATCCCAACAGCCTCCTAAGGCTGTCACGCCATACGAGGCAATATCTGCAAAGTTCGGAGTCTCGTTCGACTTCATCCCTTTCTTTCTGATAGAGCCGGTCTCTTCAAGGGAATTCAGGGCACAGAGGGTCAATATCCTCGATTACACAGCCATAGTCTTCTCCGCCAGATCTACCATCGACGCCTTCTTCCATCTGTGCGAAGAACTCAGGGTCAGGATCCCGGAGACAATGAAATATTTCTGTACTACAGAAGCCGTGGCAATGTATCTCCAGAAGCATATCGTATACCGCAAGCGCAAGATATTCTTCGGGGACGGATCGGCAAGTTCGGTCATCTCCCTCATCGGGACGAAGCACAAGGGAGAGAAATTCCTCATCACCACATCCGACTCTCCGGACAACGACATAACCAGGATGTTCGAGTCGACGGGACTGGAATTCAAGAGCGCGATATTCGTCAAGTCCGTATCACAGGATCTGACCGGAGTCGACATCAGATCATACGACATGATAGTCCTCTACAACAAGGCGGATGTCAAGTCGCTGTTCGAGAACTGCCCCGATTTCAGCCAGGGCGACATCAAGTTCGTATCATACGGAAAGTCCGTAGTCAAGGCAATGGAAGAGGCGGGACTGGATATTGCAATCTCCGCGCCTTCCGTTGAAGCCCCTTCCGTAGCAAGGGCGGTCGAGCTCTACCTCGAAAAGAACAGCTGACTCCGGATGGATACTCCTGTCCATACCCTTCCGAAAGAAGAAAGGCTCAGCTGCAGGAAAGACATTTCCGACCTTCTTGCACACGGGACATTCTGCGACGCTCCCGGGCAGTTGAGGTTCTGCTACAGGAAAGGCACCGGTTCCGGACTCAACCGGATCATGGTATCCGTCCCGAAAAAACATTTCAGAAGGGCCGTAAAACGCAATCTTCTCAAACGCAGGATCAGGGAGAGTTACAGGAAGCAGAAGCACCTTCTCGATGGGACCGGAACGGATATCCTGTTCATATACAGCGGCAAGGAGATAATGGACTATGCCGGCATATACTCCGGTATCGGAACAATAATCAGAAAAATCAACGGTAATGAACGCAGATAGGGTCAGAGGAATTATCCGAAAGATCGCCATTTCTCCCTTCATTTTCCTGATAAGGTTCTACCAGGTCTGCATCAGTCCGCTCAAACCTCCATCCTGCAGGTTCACACCCACCTGCTCGCAATATGCCATCGAGGCTTTCCGCAGACACGGCCCCATCAAGGGGATGTACCTTACGGTCCGGAGACTTCTGCGCTGCCACCCGTGGGGTGGAAGCGGCTATGATCCTGTACCACAAACATTTCACCTATGCCAAAGAAAGAAAGGATAAGACAGCTTTTCGACAACATCGCTCCGGAATATGACCGGCTCAACCATCTGCTCTCCCTCGACATAGACAGGACATGGAGAAGGAGGGCCGTCAGACAGATCGCAGACCCCGCCCATCCGCTCAACATCCTGGATGTGGCGTGCGGCACCGCAGACTTCTCGATTGCAATCGCCCGCAGGACTGCACCGGGTAGCCATGTCACAGGTCTTGACCTGTCCGAAGGCATGCTCGCGATAGGACGGGAAAAGATACAGAAGGCAGGACTTTCCGGGACCATCAGCCTTGAACAGGGGGACTCAGAGGAAATTCCCTACGGGGAAGGCTGTTTTGACAGGGTATCGGTGGCTTTCGGCGTCCGGAACTTCGAACATATCGGCATCGGCCTCAAGGAAATGCACCGTGTGCTCAAAAAAGGCGGCAGACTGGTGATACTCGAACTCTCCGTACCGCAGAACAGGCTGATGCGATGGCTCTACAACCTGTACTTCCTGAAAGTGCTTCCTGTCATAGGCGGCAAGGTATCAGGCGACAGAGGGGCCTACGAATATCTTCCGGCATCGGTGCTCAACTTCCCGAAACCGGACAGGTTCAGGGAAATGATGGCAGAGGCAGGATTCTCCGCAGTCAGGCACAGGTCATTCACGTTCGGCATCTGCCGGATGTTCACGGGCACAAAATAAGCCCGGCTAAAACAGATAGACCAGATACCCCAGCCCTCCAAGAATGGCAAAGAGGAATGTGGACATTACCAACAGCGGCAGCATCGGATCGAGGGCCTTGCCCGTCCTTTTCCAGACTCCGGAGAGATGGATGGCAAAAAGAGGAAGGCTCAGCACGAACAGATAGTGCCATATATCGTTCACCCTCATCAGCGAGTATGCCGCCATACAGCACCATCCTGCGACAATCAATACGGTCTGGTAGACCTTCGCCCGTTTCTCGCCTATCTTCAGAGGGATAGTCACGCGGGTCCGCGCATCCGTCTCCATATCCCTTATATTGTTGACATTGAGCACAGCCACACTGAAAAAGCCTATGGAAGATGCCGGGAGCAGCATTCGCCAGAACATCTCATGCGACGCCACGAAATACGATCCGAGCACGGAAACCAGTCCGAAGAACAGGAATACATACAGGTCGCCCATTCCCCTGTACCCGTAGGGATTCCTTCCGAGAGTGTACCTCATGGCAGCTATGATGGCCGCCACCCCGAGCACCATCAGCAGAAGAGGCTCGATGGCGAAGAAGGTCCCGAAAGAGCACCATATCATCGCCAGGCCGAAAACCGCACACAATATTATATATACGATGATCATCATACGGAAATCCTCCTTCCGGAGATGCCCTTCCGAAAGCGAATACGCAGGCCCCTTCCTCCCGGCAGTATCCGTTCCGTTCAGAAAGTCCCCGAGTTCATTGGACACATTGCTCAGTATCTGGAGACAGACCGTGGTCAGAAGTGTGAAAAGCACTACGGTCCAGCTCACCCTGTAATCCGCTACGGCCAGCATAAGGCCGAGGGTGACACCCGCAAGAGAAAGAGGAAGCGTGCGGAGTCTCATCGCCGCCACATAATATCCGATTTTACCCATATTTTTGACTACAACTCGTAAAACAACATATAAAACAACAAAAACAACAACCTCGGACAAAGTCTCATTGCCGAACTTTGTGTCCGGTTAAGAATCTTATTCGTCTCTTGATGCTGACGGGTAATGTGTGCAATTTCTGCCCGGTCAGCACAAAGAAAATTCCTCTTTCAGAGGATTGTGAAGGGGTCGCCGTGAAGGTGACCCCTTTATTTTTCCCTTTTCGGGAAAATGACCTTCAGCAGGAGCGACAGGAGATGTCCGGTAGCCATGAACACATTTACAAGCCGCATGTCATACACGAACTGCTCTTTCAAGGGCCTCCCCTTAGGGTCGGACAATGCCCTGAACCTCTCTTTCAGCGGATAGGCGGCATTGCGCCATTTCGGAAGCCCCGGATTGCGGTCGCATTCCGCAAGGATTCCCGGAGCCACCACCGATATTATCCCGGCCTTGTCGGCCCTCACTCCATAGTCGAAATCCCCGAAACTGTGGCTGTAGAACCTGTCCATGGTTCCGAGAGCCTCATACACTGACTTGGGTACAAGCACGAGGTTGCCGTTGAACACCTCGCACACGACCGGAATCACGGGATCCGGCGGAATGATCTTCCCGTATGTGGTGCGTCCTCCATAACTGTACCTGCCGGCACTGTCCACGGCCGTACCCACCACTATGGCCTTGTGTTTCAGATAGGCCGAATTCTCCATAAGGGCAGAGAAAGCCCCGGGTCTCAGTACCGTGTCATCATTCAGCCATATATAGAAGTCGGGATCATCCTTCGCCGCTTCATCCCATGCGGCGCACATTCCCCTGTTCCAGTACAGCGAGCCCGTCCCCTTTATTATATGTACATCCGGATACTGGCCGGAGACAGCCTCGGATGTTCCATCCGTACTGGCATCATCGGTCATGTATATGGAAAAGGCGTATCTGCCATCCGCCTTCAGCGACTCTATCTGGTCATAACACGATTTCAGGCAGGCAAGGGTCTTCGCCTTCCTGTTGAACACCGTCATCAATATAGAGACCTTCATCATGTCAGTCGAGTTTGAGCACAGCCATGAACGCGCTCTGCGGCACCTCCACCGTCCCTATCTGACGCATTCTCTTCTTACCCTGCTTCTGCTTCTCGAGGAGTTTCCGCTTGCGGGTAATGTCGCCTCCATAGCATTTGGCGGTCACATCCTTCCTGACAGCCTTGACCGTCTCCCTGGCAATTATCTTCGCCCCGATTGCCGCCTGTATGGCAATGTCGAACTGCTGCCGCGGAATCAGTTCCTTGAGTTTCTCGCATATCCTGCGTCCGAAATCGTATGCATGGTCCGCATGAATGAGCGAAGACAGGGCATCCGCCGGCTCTCCGTTGAGCAGGATATCCAGTTTGACAAGTCTTGCAGGACGGAATCCTATCAGATGGTAGTCGAACGAGGCATACCCTTTCGAAATGGACTTGAGCTTGTCATAGAAATCGAACACTATCTCCGAAAGCGGCATCTCGTATGTAAGTTCCAGCCGGTCGGCAGTGATGTAGTGCTGGTTGACCAGCACTCCCCTCTTGTCGAGACAGAGTTTCATGATGGGACCGTAGAATTCCGACTTGGAGATCACCTGCGCCCTGATATAAGGCTCCTCGATCCTGTCGATGAGGGTAGGGGCAGGCAAACCGGAAGGATTGTGGACATCCACCACTTCACCCTGGGTCGTATATACCTTATAGGACACGTTCGGGACAGTGGTTATGACATCCATGCCGAACTCCCGGAAAAGCCTTTCCTGAACGATTTCCAAATGCAGGAGGCCGAGGAATCCGCACCTGAACCCGAACCCGAGGGCGAGGGAAGACTCCGGCTCGAACACCAGCGAGGCATCGTTCAGCTGGAACTTTTCCAGCGAAGAACGCAGCTCCTCGTACTGGTCTGTCTCCACGGGATACATCCCGGCAAAGAGCATAGGCTTCACCTCCTCGAATCCCGCAATGGCCTCACTGCACGGATTGTCCACATGCGTGATGGTATCGCCCACCTTCACTTCGGCGGCAGTCTTGATCCCGGAGATGATATATCCGACACTCCCGCAAGGTATCTCATCCCTCGGACAAAGCTTCATCTTCAACACCCCGACCTCATCCGCCTCGTATTCCTTGCCTGTATTGAAGAACTTCACCTTGTCTCCCGTCCTGATGCTGCCGTTCCTGACCTTGAAATACGCGATTATCCCCCTGAACGAATTGAACACGGAATCGAAGATCAGGGCCTGCAGGGGAGCCTGCGGATCGCCTTTCGGCGCGGGGACACGCTCCACAATGGCATCCAGGATGCCGCGCACCCCTTCTCCTGTCTTCCCGGAAGCAAGAAGCACCTCTTCAGGCTTGCAGCCGAGCAGGTTGACCACCTGGTCAGTAACCACATCCACCATCGCCGCATCCATGTCTATCTTGTTGAGTACCGGTATTATCTCCAGATCATGTTCGATGGCAAGATAAAGGTTGGATATCGTCTGGGCCTGTATCCCCTGGGTCGCATCCACCACCAGGAGCGCCCCTTCACAGGATGCGATTGCCCTCGACACCTCATACGAAAAGTCGACATGCCCCGGAGTATCTATAAGGTTCAGGACGAACTTCTCACCCTTATATGAATACTCCATCTGGATGGCATGGCTCTTTATCGTGATGCCTTTCTCACGCTCGAGATCCATGGAATCCAGTACCTGAGCCTCCATTTCCCTGCTGCTCAACGTATCGGTAATCTCGAGCATCCTGTCTGCCAGCGTACTCTTGCCGTGGTCTATATGGGCTATTATGCAAAAATTCCTTGTATTGTTCATGTTCAAGAATATCACCCTCTCCGGCCTGTACCGGAAATATAGTTGCAAAGATACACCAAATAATGAAATTTTTTGTACTTTTGTCATAATGCAGGACAATCGGCATTATGTATAACCCAATCTATCGCAATGGCAAGTATCGAAGAACTCACAAGAATCGCCTCCCAGGTGAGGCGTGACATCATACGGATGGTCACGGCGGCGAAATCGGGACATCCCGGAGGATCGATGAGCAGCGCAGATATACTCACTGCTCTTTATTTTAATGTCATGAGACACGATCCCGCCACCTGGACCCGTGAAGGGAAAGGGCAGGATGTGTTCATCCTTTCAGCCGGGCATCTGGCTCCGGCATACTATTCCCTGCTTGCCAGGACAGGATATTTCCCGGTACAGGAACTCGGCACGCTCAGGAAGTTCGGCTCAAGGCTCCAGGGACACCCATCCGTAGAGACCGGAGTGCCGGGGATATTCCAGACATCGGGCTCGCTCGGACAGGGGCTCTCCGTTGCGGCAGGGTTCGCCCTCGGCAAGAAGATGGACGGGGACGGCAATACCGTATATGTCCTGCTCGGGGATGGAGAATGCGAGGAAGGCCAGATATGGGAGGCGGCGATGTTCTGCGCCCATCACAGGACAGACAACCTTATCGCGATGGTGGACTGGAACGGACAGCAGATCGACGGCAGGATCGATGATGTCGCCGGAGTCGGAGACCTCAAGGCAAAATGGGAAGCGTTCGGCTGGGACGTCCTCGTATGCGACGGCCACGATTTCAAGGAGATACTTCCGGCTTTCGACAGGGCGAAGGCAATGCTCGGCAAAGGCAGGCCGGTCATGATTCTCATGAAGACGGACATGGGGCATGGAGTCGATTTCATGGCAGGAACACACAAATGGCACGGCAAGGCGACCAATGAAGAGCAGTGCAGGGAGGCCCTGGCACAGTTGGAGGAGACACTCGGAGACTATTGATCCGAATCATGGACAGGGCCGGTGAGAATACATATCCTATAGAAAGCAGAAGAAAATGAAAGAATATACCAATTCAGGCAACAAGGATACAAGAAGCGGCTTCGGGGCAGGTCTTCTCGAAGCGGGCAGGCGCGACAGTTCCATCGTCGCAATGGCGGCAGACCTGGCAGGGTCAGTCAAGATGGAGGCTTTCGCGAAGGAATTTCCGGACAGGTTCTTCCAGTGCGGGATAGCCGAAGCCAACATGATCGGTGCGGCAGCCGGACTTGCAATAACGGGCAAGACGGTCTTTGCAGGGTCATTCGCGGAATTCGTGACCGGGCGCGTCTATGACCAGATACGCCAGGAAGTGGCATACGGCAACACCAATGTAAAGATATGCGCCTCCCATGCAGGCATCACTCTCGGAGAGGACGGGGCCACGCACCAGACGATGGAAGACATCGCCCTGATGAGGGCGCTCCCCGGAATGGTGGTGATCAATCCCTGCGACTACAACCAGACACGTGCGGCTACCATAGCCGCAGCGGAATATGCAGGACCGGTATATCTGCGTTTCGGAAGACCGGCAGTACCCAACTTCACCCCGGAAGACCGGAAATTCGAGATAGGCAAGGCCATAATGATGAACGAGGGCACAGATGTCTCGATTTTCGCCACGGGACACCTTGTCTGGGAGGCGTTGCAGGCCTGCGCCATCCTTGAAGACCGGGGGATATCTGCAGAAATCATAGATATCGCCACCATCAAGCCTGTAGATGCTGAAGCCATCCTCGCTTCCGTAGCCAAGACCGGAGCCGCAGTCACAGCCGAAGAGCACAACACGGCAGGAGGTCTCGGAGAAGTGATATGCACTGTACTGGCATCCGGCCGTCCGGCACCGGTGGAGATCATTTCCGGAGGAGACAGGTTCGGACAGAGCGGGTCTCCGTCCGAACTGATGGCCGCATACGGGCTGGATGCGGCGCACATTGCGGAAGCTGCCATCAAGGCCATATCCAGAAAATAAATGCAGGCTCCTGTGCCATGACAGATGACAGGGAGATAATGTCCATCTACCGTTCCGGCGACAGGGACAGAGCATTCAGGGCAATCATCGAAAGCTACAGGGAGAGGCTGTACTGGCACATCCGCAGATTCACATGTTCGCATGAGGACACGGATGACCTGCTGCAGGAGACCTTTGTGAAGATATGGACAGGACTGCCTGACTTCAGGGAAGATGCGAGGCTGTTTACCTGGATATACAGGATAGCCACCAACGAGACCCTCAATTTTCTGCGCAGGAAAAAGACTCACGGCATGGCGAACGCGGAACCGCTCGAGAACATTCTCTACCGCAAGGTCGATGATGACCCGTATTTCAACGGCAACCAGCTCCAGAGAGAACTGCACAAGGCCATCCAGAAGCTGCCGCCACGACAGAAGGCCGTATTCAACATGAGATACTTCGAAGAAATGCCGTACAACGACATGGCTGAGATCCTCGGGGTCTCGGCTGGCGCCTTGAAAGCATCCTACCACCATGCATACAGCAGAATCAAGGAAGAACTTCAAAAAATTTTCTGAAATCGGGGCCGTTGCTTTTAACTTTTCCCGGTTTCCGTGTCTAAATATCCGATGAGTAAAGATGAAAAGGACATACTGACAGGTCTTGAAGGACTGGAGAAAATGCCTTACCGGATTCCGGAAGGCTATTTTGATGGTCTTGAGGCAAGGATTCATGCAAGAATCGCGGAAAAGGATGTTCCGGCAAGGAGACGGCCGCTCCGGGACAGGCTTTTCCGCAGGACCGCATATCTGTCTGCCGCCGCCGTTCTCGGCATCATTGCGGCCGGAGGGCTGCTGATGCTCAGGAACACGGTACAGACGGATGACTACGGGGCCGAACGATATGCCATGTATCAGGATGTGGACATCATCCCTGTCACGGTTCCCGAATCAGTCTGGCTCTCATCATACGATGAGGAGGCTTCCGACACCCTCTCTACCGAAGACATCATCAACTATCTTGTCTACATAGGGATAGAGCCGGAAGAATTTGACAACGAATAAAAAACGGAATCATGAAAAGAATCTTGGTTTTTGTGCTGGCAGCACTTGTTTCGGTGCCGGCACTGTTTTCTCAGGACAGAGGCTGCAACTGGAGAGACAGAATCCGCAGCGAAAGGGTGGCATTCATTACAGATGAACTGTCCCTGTCCCCTGCCGAGGCCGAAAAGTTCTGGCCTATCTACAACATCTACCGTGACAGGAAGTCGGAAGCGCAGAGAAATATCAGGGAAGCCTACCGCGCCCTTGATGAAGCTGACAGGAACGGCACCGTCTCGGAGGCCCTTATAAAGGACTACGTGGATGCGATCGATGCCAAGGCCGGCATAGAGACAGAAGCGCTGAAAGAATACCTGAAGGTACTTCCTGCGGAGAAGACAGCCAAGCTGTACCTTGCGGAAGAAAAATTCAGGATGCAGCAGATACACAGACTGCACCACGGACCGGACGCACACAGAGGACCTGCTCCGGCAGGGCCTGAAAGAAATGTCAGATAAGAAGAAAATCGGAGACGAGGGAACGGTATTCGGAAGAATACGTTCCCTCATTCATTATCGTCAGTACAGACCCTACAGGCTCATATCCTGGTCCGGCTGTAATTTCATTTTTTTCGGGACATCCTCCTCCGGAAAGACATATCGCTGTCCCTTTCCTGGCAAATTCCATCACCGCCCTCGTACAGGGACGTCTCGGCGAAGTCTTCACCCCGACCATACGGAACGGATACAGCCCCCATGAAACCGCATACCGTCTCACCTCCATCCACATATCCGCGGGCAGAATCATCGACAGCCTGCCCTGTGCGGAAAGCCATCTGGCAGAGAACGACATTATTTCCCTGTATGAAAGGGTATCGGCATGCCGGGCAGCCCGCCTTCTGGCATCCGGGGCCTTGAGCGAACTCTCGAAATACGGAGGATTCGAGAAAACAAGGTCAAACCCGCCATCATTGACAGGAGAAAGCATCCTTTCGAATCCGGAAAGAGGACAGTGGACAGCACTCATGCAGGCACTCCAGGGAGCTGCGGCGAAGTTCTCCGCAGCCTCCTCGGCCGATGGCCGGTCAATGTCTATGGCCATGACGGACACCCCGCTGCCGCGACCGTCATTCCCATCCCGGTCCCCACAGGCTGAAAGCCCGGGATCAGTCCCGGCGCCGATACGGGAGAAAAGCCGTTGCGCCGCCATCAACGCCACGGTTCCCGTACCGGTACCGATATCCAGAAGCCTGCGGTCATGCGAAGACACCGTCATCAGAGCCCCGAGAAGGACGCCGTCCGTATTTACTTTCATTGCCGAGCGGTCGTTGCTGACCTCGAAACGCTTGAATCTGAATACAGGCATTGCAAAACCTTGAGATTATTCACGTACGAAGAGCCCATCTTTCATAGACAGGGACCTGTCGCACATTGCAGCCAATTCCGGGTCATGGGTGACAATCACTATGGTCTGGCCGTACTTGTCCCGCAACGAGAAAAAGAGACGGTGAAGTTCGGCCTTTGTCCTGCTGTCCAGATTGCCTGACGGCTCATCCGCAAACAGCACTGCAGGGCTGTTCACCAGCGCCCTTGCAATGGCCACCCTCTGCTGCTCCCCTCCGGAAAGTTCGGATGGCTTGTGCGACACCCTGTCCGCAAGTCCGAGGTCCCCGAGGAGTTTCAGGGCTGCCTGCTTCGCATCCCTTGCAGACCTGCCGGCAATCAGTGCGGGTATCATGACATTTTCAAGCGATGTGAACTCCGGAAGGAGATGATGGAACTGGAACACGAAGCCTATCTTCCTGTTCCTGAAAGCGGACAGCTCCCTGCTGCCCAGGTGAAGGACATCCGTCCCGTCAATGGCAAGCGAGCCCGAATCGGGAGATGAAAGGGTGCCGAGAATATGCAGAAGCGTGGATTTGCCTGCTCCCGATGCCCCCATTATCGACACCACTTCGGACTTTTCCGCCGTAAAATCAATGCCTTTCAGCACTTTCAGACTACCGAAAGACTTCTCTATGCCTCTTGCCTCTATCATTGTTGACATCCGCGAATATTGACTGACCCTGCGATGGCCGCCACAGACAAGCCCTCAGCAGGCCTCAAAGATAGCAAATAAAAAAGGCAGTTCCAATTTCATGTGAAACGGGAACCGCCTCTGCGCATGCAAAAGCCTCTTCCGGACAATCAGTCCCCTGATATCTCTATCAGCTTGTCCAAAAGCTCCTGTTCGCTTCCCGGAGTGTATCCGGAATGCGAATACACTATCTTGCCCCCGGCATCCACGATGAATGTCTGCGGCGTGAGGGACACGTTCATGGCCCTCTTCAGATCCTGGTTCCTGTCGAACACGCAGTTGAACTGCCAGCCGTATCCCTGGACCATGGATTTCGCCCTTGCAATGAAACGGGTGTCATCCACCGATACGGCAATGATGTCGAAGTCTACCTGCTCCAGCCAGTCCTCCATTATGGAATTAAGAGTATTCAGTTCGGTAATGCAAGGCTTGCAGGTCACACCCCAGAACGAGATGATCACCGGCTTGCCTGTGACAACGGTCCTGATGCCGACCTGTTCACCGGACATGTTCTCTACCTGGACATCAGGCAGGTTCTGGGCAGAAAGCATCACTGCACCGAAAAGAAGCACAGCCGCTGCCATTATCAATTTTCTCATGATTTTCTATCTTTCAAATGGGGCCGGACAGAAACACTCCCGACCGGCCCGCACAACAACTTATAATTTAAATATACTGTCGCATCCCATAACCGGTGCCCGGATTGTCATCCGGGGCAGCAGCTACGGTGACTGCGGCATTTACTGATTCGCGAATCTCGGCATAGACCAGGTCTTCGCTGCCCTTACGAGATTTGTTGCAACCGGAGCTGCACCATTCACAGAAGTGGCTGTCACTTCTGTCCCTGCTTCAGAAGCACCAGAGTCGTCTACCTTTGTCATTACATAAGGGAAGCGAGGCACCCTATAGTCGAAGCTGAGGGAATACCCTCCTCTTCCAGCCGAATCCTTATAGTCGATGAGGTCGGCGGCATACCACATTCCAAGCAGATTGACAGTATATGTGCTGCCATTGCTGTCGGTTATCTCGATCGGTTCAGTTGTCACAGTCACTTTGCCATCAGCATCCATCTCTGCTGTCGCTATCGGATATGAATCAGAAATAGTATTGAAAATCTTATCATTCGGATCATCATCGTAGAAAGCGAAGAAGCCGATGTCAGCCCTTCCATACTGCTTATAGTCAAACGGGACCTCAATATCCGCCAGATCCACTCTCCAGAGACCAGGTTCAGCCATGAATGCGAAAGCCTGCGTAGTCTTGTCATACCGTGCATGGAACGGAGGAAAATCGATATCATTATTGGCCTCTTTGCCGTTCGGACCTTCCCAGCCATCTACAAGATACTGGTAGTTGTTCTCATCTGCAGTAATCTCGACGATATAATAATATCCCGGAGTGCTGGCATCTGCAATCCTCCATGTCCCGAGCCATTTCTCGTATTCAGGGTCAGCTGTCTCTTTCTGAGGAGTGAAAGGTTCTGACATGAAATAAAGCCCTGTACCTTTCCCGTCAAGGTCCACACCGAGCATCACTGCATACCACTGGTCATCGGAATCGAGGACACCGAGACTGCCCTCCATATTGTAATCAAGCGCGTAATCAATCCACATTGCATTGTCGCCCATGGAATTTCTGAAATCAATCTCATCCTGTACGACGGCTATCTCCGCCTTTGCGAATGCTGCTATATCGTTGTTATAGTCATCCTTGAATTCACTGACGGACACCACTGCCGGGAGATAATAGTCATCACCTCCCTTTATCGTGAATGAAAGGATATCAGCATACATTTTGGATCCATCTTCAAGGGTCATGTCCCCGCGGTGCAGATATGTGCATGACCAGTTCTCGTTTTTTATCCATTTGCCTTCCGGAAGAGGAGTGGTGAAGGTCTCATCATCGGCAGTGCCCACAAGCTGGCCATCAGAGAGAAGTCCGGTGACAATGACCCTGTATTCTGTGCGTTCCGTCAGATTGTTGAAAGTCACAGACTGGTTGCCGACCTTGAGCAGAGACTGGTAGTCCGTGACACCTGTCAGCTCATCTGTAATAGCCTTAGTGATATCCGATTCCGTATCATCCGTAATGAAACAGTACCATGTGTCAGAGCCGCCTGTGCAGGTGACACTTACAGTGACGGATTCTGCAGTCAATGTCTCATCATTGACCGAAACACTGAACCTTGTATTGCCTGTCTGCTCACCGTCATTCCCATCAGACTCGGCCTTGTTGCAGGCAGACAACCCCGCCGCTACCATTGACAGGGCAGCCACATACCAAAAAATCTTTTTTGTTTTCATTGTCGTTTATTCTAAAATTATCAGTTATTCATTTTCTCTTGTCAGATCCTTCGCTCCGTTCAGGATGACAGTCCAGCGAAGAATCTGCTGGCTCCATTACAGTACCGGCAGGGCAGGGACATCCCCGCTCCTGACAGGAGGCACTGCCTCATCAATCACATCCGCAGGAATCTCCGCCCTCTCGTACACGCTTACCTCGCCTGATGACAAGGCAGTGAGGGTCAAGGAGTTCCCGGACACAGCGACAGAATATCCGAGACCCCTGGTGCCACCGAGCCTTGTGCCATCGGAATATCGGCCTGTCATGACATTGTCTCCGGAGACAGTGTATGTCCCTTCATAATACCAGTACCTGCCCAGACCTGTCCCGACCTTCTGGTACAGGACGAAAGTCCCGGATGTGAACGAAGCATAGACATCGATATCCAGTCCCTGCCCTCCGATCAGGTCCCCTGTCTCCACGAGATGCCACTGGCCTGATATGTCCACTCCGGTATCATTCTTCCCGGAACATGCAGACAACCCCGCTATGAGGACCGCTGCCGCCAGCATATATAAAATCCTTTTCATTTCCTTCAGTTTAATCCAGTCGTCTGACTGTCAGTACATAATCCCTGTTTCAAGTTCCCGGCTACAGCCATCCGCCGTTCCCGTTTCCGATACCTCTGGCGATGACTGAAATCTGTTTGGATATCGGCATTCCTCCCATAGACGATCCTCCACCTGCAGTGTCACCGCCTGCTATCGCCCTGATGGTCAACTTTGCAGACCCGGCCTTCTCCGGCTGGATAAGGAGCGAACCGCCCTTGATTACAGGCTTCACAAGAAGTCCGAGAGCCTCATAGTCTTCATCGGATATGGTCACATCCTCATAGTAGGTCAGGTTCTCCGAACCTCCGCCGAACACAGAATCAAGGTTGATGCGTTGTGACCTGCCGACTTCCGCCACAAGACAAGGAGTCCCTTCTATCTGCATCAACAGTCTCCAGGCATCGATTGTACCCGTACCCATATTGCCCATATACGGAGAAAGCAGCAGATCTCCCATAGAAGCCGTTCCGCTGGCTGAAGTTACCAGAGTCTCCTTAGACCCTACCAGACGGCTGTCGATATCGTTTACAGAGGTAAGCAACATGGAGACGAACTGGTCACGCGTGAATGTGACCCCGAGATCGAGGGCATAGGAAAGCCCGAGGGCGGCAACCCCCGAGACATGAGGACAGGCCATCGATGTTCCTTGCATATATCCGTAGTCAGTCACTGTCTGAATGGTCTCCCCGCCATCGGTATAGCTTATCGACTCTGTAGGCATAGTCGAGAGGACACATCCTGTCTCGCTGTCAAATACCCCTCCCGTATAGAGTTCTCCGCCGGGAGCCGCTATATTGCAGCCCGGGCCGTAGTTGGTATAATATGCAGGCAGGTTGTCCGAAGCCGTCGCTGTCACCGAGATGCAGTCTCTGGCCGCTCCCGGATAGGAAGCCCTGTCCCAGCTGTCGTTGCCTGAAGCGAAAATCGCTATGTTGCCATCCGTCATTGCCGCACAGTTTCCTTTGCCCTCATTATTGTCGCCGTTGATGAAATAATTGATGGCGGCAGCCTCGACATTGACACTGGCGAACTCATCATCGCTTGTTATGGAATCGTCCTGGTTGCCCCAGGAGCACTGGATGATGCAGGCGCCGTTGTCTGCCGCATACCTTATGGCATCTGCGCTGGATGACTGGGATGCAGAGTTGCCCTGATTGAATATCTGGAGAGACATTATCCGCACCCCGCTGTCAGGGGAGCCATTTCCTCCGGCCACTCCGCATACCCCGATGCCGTTGTTGTTCACAGCGGCTACAGTCCCCGCGACATGGGTCCCGTGCCCGTTGTTGCCTTCAGAACCCCAGTCTATCTCGCCGGTTTTGTTGACAAAATTGTATCCGTATATGTCATCTACATAGCCGTTGCCATCATCATCCACCCCGGGATCGCCGTTAAGCTCGGCCTTATTGACCCACATATTCTGCGCAAGGTCAGGATGGTCGTACTGCACGCCGAGGTCGAGCACCGCTACTATCACTTCCGGACGGCCGGTCTCGAGCCGCCACGCATCGGCGACATTGATGTCGGCTCCACGGACAGCCGTCGGGGCAATCTCCTCGCTCCCGTCATTGTAATAGTGCCACTGGGCCCCCAGCTGAGGGTCATCGAAAGAGCTGAAATCCGCAGAAGCGGACACAGCCCTTGTCACTGGATAGGACCGTCCGTCGGACGCCAGCTTCAGCCTGTTGTTGAACTGCACCCTGCCGACTTCCTCATATCCGGCCACCACGTTTGCAAGGCTGTCGAGGTCGGCGGACTCGCTGAAACGCAGCTCATACCAGCAGGCAAGATCCGCTTCCGGAGTACCTGCCTTGGTCACTGCGGCGGTCAGGCCTGTAAAGACCGGCTCTATCCCGATTCCGGACTCCTGGAGCCTCTGCTCAAGGCTGTAATACTGCGACAGGTCGCTCAGGCGCACTATGAGAGACCCTTCCACAGGGTCGGTCTGCCTGTTTATAATCTTTGCCGACGGGCCTGCGGCTTCAACGCCGGCAGACTCCCCGAGCGGCTCAACGCTGCACGACACCGCTAGGACACACAGCCCGGCTGCCGCAGCCGATATCATTGTTCTAAGCATCATATCCATCATCAATAAGAGAATGTGTCATTGTAATCCCCTGCATCCTTGCCGAGATAGCCGTAAGTGAACGGGAAAGTATATGTCCTTCTGCGGTTTTCGAATGTAGGCGTGCCGGATACGGTCGCAATAACCTCCACATCGGCTCCATCTTCAGAGGAATAATACATATCTCCGGTCGTATAGATTCTGGCATCCAGATTGAGCGGAGCTATGCCGTTCTCCTCATTGTCCTCATCTACGGTGAACCTGATATATTTCCCGTTCCCCCAAGGGTCGATCCTGTAGGCATCCAGGGTGCGGGAATATTCCAGGTCTACCGTTCTGGATATCACGTCTTCCCCCCAGTCGACAAGATCCAGCGCTGCTGCTCCGCAGATGTACCTTCCTGTACGGAGCACCTCGTAGTCCTCCCTGACTATCGTCACATCTATCCTCGGATATGTCGTCTGCTGTATATACTGCTGAGTATATGCCTCATCCACATAAAGGGACAGCCGGTACTCCTTGAAATCCTCAATCTTGTCCGTAAAATAGACTGTCACTTCCGATGTCATCTCTCCACGCGGGAAAAAGGCATACTCCGGGACATCGAAAGCCTCCGGGAATGCGCAGGAAAAGTGCAGAGGCACATTTTCATCCTCGCGCGGAGCATCATCCCTCTCAAGACGGAACGTGATCTCATATACATCGAGAGGAAGGGACCGGTAAGGTTCTGTCTCCTCGAAATAGACATTCACACCAAGATAGTTGGACTCATCACCCGGAGTATATTTCCCGTCCCCGCAGGATACTGCAAGGAGGGATACCGTTCCCAGGTAAAGAACATATCTGCTAAAATTCATTTTCTTCATTGTCTGTCTTCAGTTTATGTCAGTCTGTGACTCCATCCCTGAGGTCAGAGCCGTCTCCAGATACCGGAGGTGTGCCTGCCTTGTTGGACGATGCAGGAATGGCCTTGTTTGAATTGGTCTCCCTCTGAGGGAAACGCAGCAGGAGATACGGGTCATCAGGAGCGATGTTGAAAGCGAAGGCTGCTGGCCAGTTGGTCATAGTCGAGCTTCCGTGCGTCCTGACCACAGGCTTGGCAAGCCTCATTATATCGGACATTGAGAAACCCTCTCCCCACAGTTCGATGCGACGCTGCTTCCATATCTCGTCCTGCAGGTCCTCTGCAGAAGCGGCCTCACATGTATATGAAGGGTCACGGTATGTCCTGATGAAATCTTCAAGCACCTGTTTCGCAGTGCTCTCCTGTCCGCTCATTGCCAAGCCCTCGGCACGGATGAGTATCATCTCCTCGGCCCTCATTATGCACCAGTCGCTCGCGTTGTCGGTACTGCCTATACCCTGTTTCTGCCCGAACTTCACGGTAGTGTACTCCTTGAACGCCACCTTGACATTAGGGATGGTCATAGTGGATATCGCCCTGCCTCTCCTTCCGTTCCACTCTATCGTGGACAGCAGAGGGGAGTCGAGCGACTCGTTCACCCACCAGCCCTTGCGGACATCCGTAGACGGGATCAGGTCATAGAGCATAGAGCTGATACGCTTGTACATACCGGATATTGCCGTATAGCCTGAGCCTGTGAAAGAGCAAAGATGCGATGGCCAGCTTGCAAAGCCGGCGGCATCATCCGACTCTATCAGGGAGCCCCAGATCCAGCTGTGGTCGTTGATGTCGCAGAAAGCAGGTGTGCTCACCTCATCTATGGTATATGGAGTATAGCCCTCGAGTGCCCTCTGTGCGTCTTCTGCCGCCTCCTTGAACATTCCCATATTGAGATAGGCTCTCGCCCTGAGTCCGTATGCCACATTCCGGTCCATCCTTGTCTTGTCCGGACGGCTGTAATCCGCGAGATAGTCTATCGCTTTGGTGAGATCCCCTATTATAATGTCATATATAGCCTCCACAGTAGCCCTCGGATTCTCCATATAATTGGTGTTGATATCCAGTATAGGGACACATTCCGCATCTCTGCTGTCCTGATACCTGAAGGCATAGTACGGCGCCAGGCCGAGATAGTCAAATGCCCTGACCGCCAGAGCCTGTCCAACGGAATGACGCTGCTCGGTAGAGGCGGTGTCCATATCCACTCCCTCGAATCCTTCCAGAACGGCGTTGCACAGGGCTATCTGGTTGTAGAAAAACGAATAGCGGATATAGCATACGATATAGTTGTCGTTCCTGTCGGTATAGTCGTAGCTGCTCGTGAACCAGTTGTAGTTGCTGTTGTCACACACCATATCAGGACCGTTGCAGTCCTGGAACATACATACGGCCGGATATCCGAAATCATTGTGGATTGTACCGTTGTTGTATGTGCTCATCGCCCTTGCCGTGAAAGAATATACTCCCGCGAGGTCGGCATCGGACCTGTCAGGGATGGAAGACACCGCCTCGGTCACCTGCTCTGAAGTGATGGCGAAGCCCTCCGGATCCATTTCATCCATTTTGGAACACGACACTGTCGCCAGAACGGCCGCCAACAGAGATATCTTGTGTATTTTCATTTTCTCCATTCTTTAAAAAGTGATTGTCAGACCTCCGGATATGCTCCGCATTGCAGAATAGGTAAAGTTGCCGTTGCTGTTCGAACCTCCCGTAGCACCGAAACTCATCCTCGGATCAAGGCCCTTGCGGGCAGAGAATACCCACAGATTGTCTCCTGTCGCATATACCCTGAGGCTTGCTATGTGCAGTTTCTGCACCCATTTCTCAGGGAAGGTATAGCCAAGGGTGATATTGTTGATGCTCAGATAGTCCGAACTCGTCAGGAATCTGTCGCTGTCGCTCTCGTACGTGTTGTCGGAGGCATCGAGACGCGGAATATCCGTGTCCGGATTTGCCGGGGACCATGAATTCAGAATATCCTTGTGCCAGTTGGTACCGGCCATCTGTGAACAGCCCGAATGCATCAGCTGCTGGTATGTGCCATCATACAGACGGCCACCGAGCTGGTAAGAGAACTGGGCGGAAAAATCGAAACCGTAGAAATTGAGGGTCGTCCCGAATCCTCCATAGACCTTTGCCATAGTGTCTCCGCAGTCAGCAAGAGCGGCAAGGTTATAGTCGGTGGTAGTGCTCCAGTCATCATTGTCAGGATCCATATAATAGAGTGCCTGCCCGGTGTCCGGATCGATGCCTGCATACTTCCTGTAATATGCCTGGTACATGGAACCTCCTATCTTGAGGATAGAGGATGAGCTTCTTATGCCTGTATCCTTCACATCATCGTCAAGGTCGAGTATCCTGTTCGTGACATGGGTGAGGTTGAAGTTGACTGTCCAGTCGAGATGGCTCGTAGAAATGAGTGTTCCGTACAGTTCAAGCTCTACTCCGTGGTTCAGTATGCTTCCCACATTGGTAGGGATGGAGCCTGCGGTGATGCCGGAAGAACTCGGGACCTGCTTGTTGTAAAGCAGGTCAACTGTCTTGCGGTTGAAATATTCTACGGTACCGCCGAGCCTGTCCCCGAAGAACGAGAAATCGAACCCGGTATTGAAAGCATACGAAGTCTCCCACGTGATGTCCTCGTTACCCTTGTAATACATCGTCTTGGCATATTCCCCGGTCGTCTCGGAATAAGTCACAGTGTACTGGTCGGTGTACGGCTGGTAGTTGGAAGCCCCGCTTGAATACAGCAGGTTGTCGTTACCCTGCACACCCCAGCTCGCCTTGAACTTGAGCATGTCCAGCCAGTCCCTCGTACCTGCCATAAAGTTCTCATCGGAAAGGAGCCACGCCCCACCAATGCTGCCGAAGTCTCCCCAGCGGTGTCCGGGAGCGAACCGTGATGAACCGTCCCTCCTGTAAGATGCGCTCAGGAAATACCTGTCGCCATAGCTGTACTGAACACGGGAGAGGATACCCTCCGTCATATAGTTGTTGGTATATGAGGAGACATTCCTGTTTGTCACTCCGCCGGCATTGCCCAGTTCCCCGATGAACGGATTGTAGAGATGGTCGTTCGATCCGTTCATCATCTGTATCTTGAGCCTGTACTGCTCATATCCCACCAGAGCCTCGATACTGTGGTTCTTGATGGTAGTCTTGTATGTGGCCAGATACTGGCAGTTGATGCCGGACACCCTCTGATGCGTGACAGATGCCGACCCGTCGAACTCCTCGTTGCTGCTTCCCCAGCGGCTCGACAGATAGTTCACCCTGTCATTGGACTCCGTGAGGGAGTAGTTGACGCTGAAGGTAAGCCCCTCTATCGGAGTGATATGCGCATACCACTGGCCGTTGAATGTGGTGTTGATATCAGTGGAACGGTCATTCTCGATCACCGCACCGGCGCGGGAGTTGCCCATGAACGGCCTCTGCGCATTGGTGGAGTTGGCACCGTTGTCATACAGCCGTGTACCTGTTGCCGACTCGTACATAATGTTGCCGTACATATCCCTGACATACATAGGATAGATAGGAGCCACCATATTGGCCGCATAGAACAGGTTCAGCGAAGAATTGGACGACTCATCTGCATCTCCGTAATATGTAGCCTGGCTATAGCTCATATTAGTCCCGACGCGGAACCATTTCTTGGCCTGGTAATCCACCTTTCCGCGCCCGCTGTAACGGGTGAATCCGGAATTGCTGATGATTCCGTCATCATCCAGATACCCGAAACTGGCATAGTAGTTCAGCTTCTCGGTACTGCCGGACACGGTCGCGTTGTACTCCTGACGGAGGTTGCCTTTGCCGAAAATCTCGTCATACCAGTTGTCCGGGATATAGTAATATTCCCCATCGCTGTATCCGAGGGTCGCGTTAGGGTTGAGCCTGAAGTTGGTACCTATGAGCTTCTCCCCTGCAGGGACAGTGAACACCTGATAGCCCAGACCTCCGTTGGAGGTGTTGAGCAGGGTGTTGTCGGCATACCTGTATGCCTCTGAAGAAGTTGCGCCAGCATAGATCTGGGAGTTGTACAGAGACCTGTACATCAACTCATAATATTGTCCCGGACTGTCAATCACATCATAATTCGGGACCATCCTGCGGTTGGAGCCCCACTTGGCATCAAGGGTCACCCTTGCTTCTCCGGTCTTGCCTTTCTTTGTGGTAATAAGGACAACTCCGTTGGCTCCCCTCGCACCGTAGATGGCATTGGCCGCCGCATCCTTCAGGACAGTCATAGACTCGATGTCCGCAGGGTTGATGTTCTCGATGGCACCATCATACGGCACACCATCAAGTATATAGAGAGGGTCATTGGATGCCGACATGGACCCCATTCCACGGATACGGATAGTGGCTCCGGAACCAGGACGGCCGCTCGACTGCACGACCTGCACTCCGGACATCTGACCCGAAAGGGCTCCGGTAACATTGGCCACCGCCCTCTCCGCAAGTTTTTCAGAATCCACTGAAGCCGCAGAACCCGTAAAAGACGACCTTGTGGCGGTACCGTATGCCACAACAATTGTCTCTTCCAGCATCTCAGTATCCGGATGCAGCACTACATCGAGGACTGCCGCACCCGTCAAGGGAACTTCAACTGTCTTGTATCCTATGGACGAAAATATCAGGACTCCATCCGAGGGGATATCCATCGAATATTTTCCATCCCCATCTGTATTTGCACCGGTCATCGTGCCTTTCAGCTGAATGGAAGCGAACGGCACGGGAAGACCGTTGGATGAGTCCGTAACTGTCCCAGTCACTGTCATTATATCCTGGCCGTATGCCAGCACAGAAGCCAGGACGGCTGACAATGTCAAAAAAATCTTATGTATCTTCATTCTGTCAAGAAGCAATACGCTTTCAAAAATTAAACACAACGACCTTCACAGGCCCGCATCAGAAAGAATAGCCCACTCCGACCGAGAACGTATTCCTCAATGGAGAATTCCCGCATGCTATCAGGTAGGCGACATCCACATTCACGCCGAAGAAATGTGCCCCGAGTCCCACGGATGCGAAAGACGGAAGACCGTTCCGGGTCGAACCGTAATGGTATCCAGCCCGTACGGCCAGCAAGGAATCATACTCATACTCAGCACCTACTGCACAGCCCAGCGCGGACGGACCGCCGAAATACGCCTTGCCATCCACTGCAGCCTCAAGCCCGTGCTTTCCCCATACATTGCTGTATGACACAGCCAGTTCCGCGTTCATCGGAAGATTGAACCGCTCGCCGGACAGAGAAGACACAGGCACTCCCAGATTGTTTCCAGAGAGGGAGAAGCTGAACTCCTTCAACCTGTACATCAACTGTACGCTTGCATAGAAGGTATTGAGATTCCTGTAATACGGGGATGTGATACTGGTCGCATAGTTCAGGCCTACTCCGGCCGAGAATGCATCAGTAATGAGATAGGATACTCCCGCACCGAGATTCCAGTCCACGGGAGTGAACTTCCCGAGTGCATTGCCGTTCTCATCCACGCCCTCGTATGGCTGGTTGAAAGCCATAGAAGCTCCGAGAGTCACACCGAAACGGCCTATCCTATAGGTTGCCCCGAGCACCCCGGTATTGATGCCTGCTGCAGATGGCTGCAGACCATCGTAGGTGACTCCCGCAGCAAGCGTCTTCTCAGAGAACGGGACAGCCGCTATGTTCCCGAACTGGGCGTATGCATCGGACCTGAGTCCTGCCGCGATACCGCCCATAGCTGCCATCCTCGGAGTCAGAGAATTGTCAATAAACGACATGGCTGCACTCTCCTGTGCCGCTGCGGACACAGCGGATCCGGCAATCAGCACCATCGTCAAAAATATGTTCTTTCCTGTAGTTTTCATTTTTCAACTGTTCTATATTCTTACAAAAGTGCCGGAAGCCACATCCTTGCCATCTTTGCGGAGAACCAGGCTGTATGTGCCCGGAGCGATGCCAGAAAGATCGACTTCATGAGGCTGGTCCAGAGAGATGGCGGCGGAAGCCGAATAGACCGTACTTCCGGAAGCCGTGTTCACAATCACATCATAGACACCGGATGCAGCTGTCCTCACCTTCACGAAATCTCTTGCAGGGTTAGGATATATGTCCATCCCGACCTCGCCGTCAGCAACTGGACCGGACCCGATGACAGAGACAGTGATGCCGCCTGCCGCACCCTCGCCCTTAGGGTCGGTCGCGGTAATGGCTATCCTCACACTTCCCGGCTTGAGGGCCGTGAACTCGACAAGGCCGTTCTCCTGCTCGGTATATGACACGATGCTGTCATCTGTCATGGTATAGGTGAACGTGAACCTGTCATTGTCCTTGTCATAGAAGCAGTCGTACGGATTGAACACGTATGTCGACCCTACGCTTTCGAGAGCTATCTCCTTGCCCTGAACGAACTCAGGTCCGTTGTTCGGAAGAATGGTATAAGGTATCTTGAGTGTCGTCACTCCTGTCTCCTCTCCCGTGTTGTCACGGGCAGTGATGGAACATTCATACTCTCCCGGATCGGAATACACTGCATTGATGGTCAGCTGCACCGATCTCTCGGAAAGGGACACGAGCTCGACAATGTCATCGCGCACCCCGTCGAACTCTCTCGTCAGAGGCTGGCCATCAGGCTCAGTGATTGTAAATGTCCTGACGACAGTGCCGCTTGCTTTCAGCACGATATCACCTGTCTGGTCAGGGGTAATCACCGGAGCCCTGTTGGCCTTTGTAGTGATAGTGACCGGATCAGGGACAGCAGATTCCTCTCCGATGATATTGGCAGAAACGACAGTACACCAATAGGGCGTATTGAATTTGAGACCATCTATGGTCATCGTCCGGCGCCCGTCAGAGGCCTGGTCAAGATCCTCTATCCTGAACTCGAGCTTGTCAGCGTCTCCGAGATCGTCTGCCGTGAACTCCCTGTTGTCATAATAGACATAGAAATAGCTTGCATTTTCAGGCACCTCCACGGTGAGGGTGATGGTATTTCCCTCGCTCTCCGCATCGAATCCAGTCACAGGGAAAGCAGCCGGTGTCTCCATTGCAGCCCCGAGGGCGGCCACAGCATCGAGCATTCCGCTTCCGAGCATGCCGGAGCGGTTCATGTTATATTCATAAATTGATGGATCGGCCGTATTGACAAGCAGCTTGAAAAGGTTGTCCGCAGTGAAGCCGTCCTCCGGAGTCTTGGTGGACAGGACAAGGGCGGCGACACCTGTAACGTGAGGACACGCCATAGAAGTACCTCTGTTATATCCATATTGATCGGACAGGGCAAGGCTGAGCACTTGTCCGTAATCTCCATTAATGAACTCATCCCCACCCGGAGCACAGATGTCAACCCAGTCGCCATAGTTGGTATAGTAGGTATATTTGCCTGTCGGACCGACAGCCGCAACGGCAAGTGTCTTATCATACTGGGCCGGATAACCGGTCTCGGAGGCGAAGTTGCCGGCAGCAAAGACAACAAGACCGCCTTTCATAGGACCGACCTGATTGCCGTTTTCATCCATTCCGGCATTCTCGACAAAATAATCGATTGCCGTCTTGTCCACTTCTGTCAGAGTCGCATCGGATGACTGGTATCCCCAGCTGTTGTTGATTATGCATGCTCCGTTATCGGCAGCATACTGAAATGCAAGATATGTATCGCCTCCGTACTGTTCTCCTTCCTCCAGAAGCTGAAGGGCCATCAACTTCACCCCTTTCTCGGGATATTTTCCGCCTGCCACTCCACAGACACCTATACTGTTATTGTTGACTGCGGCTATCGTACCGGCCACATGGGTACCATGTGCTTCGGGATGTATAGTACTGTTGTTCCTGACGAAATTGTATCCGTACACATCATCTACATAGCCGTTTCCATCATTATCGACACCGGGCTCTCCATTCAATTCCGCTTCATTCACCCACATGTTGCCGTTGAGATCCTCATGGCTGTATTCTACACCCTGGTCAGCGACCGCGACAATTACATCGCTGCTGCCGAAAACTCCGTAAGTATCCCATGCTTCCTGCAGTTTGATGTCAATGCCAGGAGTGAACCCATACTGTCCGGTATTATGATAATGCCACTGCCGTTCATATCCCACATCGTTCATCTCTACTGACATCTTCTTGATTTTCATCACCGGCTCGGCAAACTCTATCCCCGGAGCTGCGGCAGCATTGCCGGCAGCCTTGGATACAGGGACACTTTCATCATAACTTATCCTGAACCATCTGTGCAGTCCCGCAGCCCTCTGGCGTTTCTCGAACTTCCCTCCGATATGGAAAGATGTCCTTGCCCCGGTCACATTGATACCGGAGATATTGAGCAGAGCCACACCATCGGCATTCAATTCTCCCTGCTCATCGGCATATTCCAGAAGTCTGTCGGCGAGGTCATCGGATACCTTGACCGTCATAATCCCCGGCACTGTCCCCTCGTCAGAGACAGACGGACCTGCAGGGGCGTCTGTCTGTGGCTGCATCTGCTCATCCACGCTGCACGCCCAGAGCACCGATGCGAGGGCGACAGGCAATATGATCCTATATGTTTTCATCATATCTGTTCAAATTATTCTGTTACTGATGTTGATGATGCCCTCCTTGTCATCGTGAACGGGAACTGAGGCACCTGGGTGAATGCTGTCACATTGGAAGTCAGGTTGTTGATGAATCCGATATACTGCATCTCCGTAGTCTCGAACGGTTCTCCGCCTTCCTGGGCAAGACCTTTGTTGGCAGTGACCGTAGCCGAATTGGTACCATTCAGCACAGCCGTGGCTATCGTATAGTCTCCAGTCATATAAGTGAGGCTGTTACCAGATGTCTTCGTAGCATAGAAATACAGGGAGTATGAGACACCGTCTACATACCGGTCACCCGCGTATGATGAAGTGAACACCATATTTCCGCTCGTCGGATCGAATGAAGCCTGTACACCAGGGAGCTCCACTCCATTCAGGCCATTCTGATATCCATAGATGATATAGGCCTTGTCAGGTACGAGATAGCTGATCGTGATGTCATACGAAATCGACTGGTCCACGCCTTCGCCATCCTCGTATGTGCCGGAAATTATCCAGTCACCGAGCCATCTTCCATACCCCTCGCTGTATTTCACCTCTTCCGGAGTGAACGGTTCCGATGCCGCATACAGGCCGGTAGCCTTGAAATTCTCATCGACGCCTATGGCAAGACCCACATACTCACCCTCATCCCCTGTCTCGAGGATATAGGCGGCAGTCGTATAATATACATATTCCGAACGGTCCACAATCCAGCCGGCTTCCTCCTGCTCCGCAAAATAGGCCTCACGCTCGGCAATGACCTCTTCGGCACAGGCAGCTATGCCCTTGGCCTGATAGTCGGCTGCCGGTACAACAGCAGCAAAATAGCCCTCTTCGTTCCCGTAGGAAGTCACCTGAATGACATCTCCGTATCCAGAATTGTCTGAAGCGGCCTGCTTGCCCTGATATGTGACAATCCAGTCAGGATTCGGCTCGTAGATCACTGTACCCTCTACCGTATTGAAATATACAGATGCCGGAGTACCGTACACATTATAATCCTCATCCAGTCCGCAGACCACAAGCCTGTACATAGAGGCAGACTGCAGTCCCGTGCATTTCACAGAAGCGGAAGAGCCGGATGTCAGCACTTCGGAAGGAGCCGCACCCGATTCCTTCAACGCGGCCACGGCATTCTCGATAGCCATCGGCTCACCCTGGGTGAAATCCCTGTAGCAGAAAGCATAATAGGTGACATCCTCACTCCCGTTGTGGCTGACAAGAGCCGTGACATCATTCGCGCCCACCGTCTCTATCCTGACATCGAAAGTCAGGCTGTCGCGGTCAGCGACAGAGGCCTCCTCCTGACAGCCGGCAAGCAGCACTGCACCTGCGGCCAGTGCGGCCAGCGCAGTCTCGCGATACTTGATCTTCATAATATTACAATAATACATTATCATTCATATTCGTATGCGACAGTCCCGCCAATCTCGCACTTTGCCGCATTGTTTACATAGAAACTTCCTCCATCCTCTGCGGTGACAAGAAGCACCAGATGACAGTTGTCCACATCCCATCCATCCTCTACCGGAATGGAGAATGTATAGCCTGCCTCCTCGCCTGCATTGACTGTCCCGAGAGAGACTCCGGTATAGTCCGCATCCCTGCCGCTCCCCGTGTACTGGGCATAACGCAGACAGTCGTTGTGTATATTGAAATCTATATTCCCGGCAGCGCCGCTGTTAAGCTGCGACCCGTAGATATCATCCTCGAGCAACCATGCGGCCACCTTGTATTCTCCTGTCTGCGCTGCCTTGACTGACATGGAAACCGACACAGTGCTGCCGATAAGGACAGAACTTGCAGCAATCCCCGCCTGTGCCGGACGGCTGGATGCGGCTTCATTGACAAGACTCCAGTAATTTCTCATACCGGCATCAATCGATGGATTCCCTCCCACAATTGCAAGATTCACATCAAGATCGGCACTTACATACGGTGTCACATCGCTGCCATAGACGCTCATAAGAGGACCGCTATAATAAGCAGGGTCGTTCCGGGCCACAGAATGGCACTCCACAAGGACATAGCTGTTCCTTGCCGGGGACAACGACAGCTGATGCAGGGCAGAAATCGCGTATGGGCACATTGAACAGTCAGTACTCGTGAACAATATCATCAGCGACCTGCGGACGAACGCGGTATTGTCCGGCTCCGGATCCTCAGGAATGGCTGGCATTGAACCAGTCGCAACAATTGTCACCGTCTCCGAACGTTCTCCGTTATATTCTGCATAGAAACCGTAGGACCCTTCCGCATCAGTTGCGAATGTCAGACCTGCCACTGAACCATCCGCCATATATACCGTAGACTTGTCCGTGACATCTATCCCATCGTATTCTACAGTGAAAGTGACAACATCGAAACCGTTCGGCTCAATTAGCATCTTGCTCGGAACGACCTTCAGGACATCGGATATCACCACCCCATCATCCTTGCTGCAGGATACCAGCCCACACACAGCCAAGGCTGACAGAACCGATATCTTCATAAACTTTGAAAAACTTTTCATATACGCTAAATATTACATTCCCATCAAAACGCCGTCGTCAGCAGCAGATTCACACCTGTATATGCCGGAGAATATCTGCACACTCCGCCCGAGCAGACATACCCGGCCCTGTGCCTGCCATAGCTCAGCTGCACTCTCGTGCGGCCTTTGGAATAGCTGACTCCCCCGTCATAGTAATGTACCTTTGTCATCCCGATATTGTACATATCGCTGACATAGACGCTCCACCTCGGAGCCACGCTGAACTCCACAAGTGCAGCCACCCAGTCACCTTCGCAATGCCCGTCCATCCATTCATCCTCGCTGTTCTCGCAGAGCAGGTACTGCAGCTCTGCCCTCAGGGACATGTTCCTGTGGAATTTCCAGGTTACATCCGCAACGAATATGTCGGATGTGTACAGAAGTTGCTGGAATCCCTTGCTAGGACTCATCTCCTGTCTCGAGAACAGGAAAATGGTCTTCAGGGACTTGCTCCACTGCCTCTCCACATCAAAATTGACATCGCTCCACATAAGTCCTGTCCTGCCTGTCTGGCTCTGTTCAGGCCTGAGCGTATATGCCCCCGACCAGTTGACGTGGAAGTTCCAGTACCTGTGACGGGCAGACGGACTCCTAAGGGAATAGAAGAGATCCACCTGGCCTGCCTGCTCTCCTACGGTATTGACCTGATAAGGATTCAGGTTGGCAAGCATATAGGTGTACTGCCTTGTCAATGACGGCAGATAGTTCATCATATTGCCCGTCCCGCTGCCATACAGTGTAAGGTTCGTACCCATATTGTCCAGCATACGGTATGTCGCCGAAACGCTCAGAGTCTTCCAGCTGTACAGAGCCTCTGCATAGACGGCAGAGCCTTCAGTGGCGACAGAGGTCGTACCGATCATTATGTCCTTGCTTTTCCAGGCATATTCCCCGGACAGGGACAATGTGTTCCAGTTGAAATTGATTCTCCCGGAAGCCATATTGAGGGATGGGGTGTCGAGCCTGTAGTATGAGTTGAAATCGATGGACTCATCCTTGTCCAGAGCCTCATAGCGGTTGACATAGCTGCCCTCGACATTGAGGAAGACAGCATTCCAGCCGAAAATGTCAGCCACGGACACGCTCAGATCCGCCCCCCTGATCCAGGAGCCGGCATAATTGGTGTACAGCCTCGGGCGGCCATACAGTCCCTTGACCGTAAGATAGTTCGAAAGCCTGTAGATACCCCTGATACCTTCAAGGGAATTGTTCAGCCCCAGCTGCCTGTCCTCATAGCTTCTGAAGACAAGACCGTTGCCGAACTGGTCATAGATATCCCCCGCCCTGACCTCGAAACTGTCATCCGTCCACTGCACATATTTGCCGGCAAGAAAGAACTTGCGGACATCCGGCTGCTCCCCCAGCTCATAGCCGTACAGGGCAGGCATATAGCCCTCCAGCTGGATCCCGGCGGAGAAACGGCCCAGCGAATAATCCACCTTGAGATAATTGTTGGTGCCGAACCTGTCTTCCGGGCCATCACCGATGGTCTTGTCATCCACATAATACACCGAGTTCGACTCGAGACTGGCAGAGACCTGTCCCTCCCCCAGCCTCAACTGCGCTCCGGCATAGAATCCGAACGACAGAAGCCCTGCGACAACCAATGGTATCCGTATAATATCCATAACCCTCCGACAGACAGAGAATCGGCAGAGAAGATGCCCTGCAGCATCCGCTCTGCCCTCTCTTGTAAAACATTAAATCTTATAGTATGCCATCTAAATGATCGCCTGTCTTCTACTGCCCAAGTGATTCTACCAGAGTCTTGAGGTCTGCGACATCACTGAGGACCTGACCTTTCTCCGGGATATTCTGTCCGTAGTATCCGGTAGCAGAACTTATATAGAAGAATTTCCTTCCGGATGCTCCCCAGACACCTTCATCATTCTTGGCCATAACTATAAGGGTATTCTTTGCTCCCCAAATTGCAGGCGAAGTGAAATTATCAGCATCATAATATGGTTTCAGCACGAAAATGTATGCAGTAGTTTCATCTTCATAATTCCCAGCCGGAATCTCTGTCCACGATGGATCTCCGTACATGGTAAGGAACTGGTCGTCCGTCATTTCCGTGTAGCTATCATATTCACCGATCATCGCATCCTCACTCTCGTAATTTGAGCCCTCCGCTACTAAATAACGGCACAAAGCAGCTTTCTCTGCAAGAGTTACTTTGAATGCCGCAATATAATATGCACCTGCCTGACTCGGCTTGGACATAACAGGGAATATGTTGGCTTCGTAGACTGCATCGGCATCATAATATCCGAGAAGCTCTACAGAAGCTGTCGGACCATCCGCAGAATCAGACATTGTCTTGAAAGTGCTTGTCACTACATAATCATTATCGGCCGGTGTTCCATCAGAGGCAACAGGCACGAGCACAAAGGTATAATCCGTACCCGGAAGCAGGTTTTCAACCAGCAGGAACTGCTGTATGCCGTTGTAGAGAATCGATTGTACAGCATCCTGGATGGTATAGTTCGCATTTCCATTCTCCTGCTGCAATTTGACATGTGCTTCAAGCATATCCACAACGGCATCCTGCGCTTTTTGAGCTGAATAATCAGCTGTAGGGAAGGCAAATGCCCCCCAGTATGTACCATACATTTCCTCGTTTTCAGGAGTCACATCAACCACAACTGTTGTAGATGTGATTGTCTTGAAATCTATTGTTGCCTTGAATTCTTCAGGAGTATAGCCATGCTTTGTTGTAAACACCCACATCTGGCAGTCGCTCTGACGGCCGAGACCCGGTTCGTATGCGAACGCGAAATAGTAGTATTTGGTATCGGATGTCAGATCCATAGTCAGGTCATAACTGCCCTGATACAGTCCTATATTCTGATCCAGCAAATGTTTTACGCCTTCAATATATGCGTCCGCAGCCTTGTTGGCCTCAACCGTGTTATCGACCTTAACCGGAACACCCTTCTCTTCCGGATCATCGACATTGACATCAGAATAGTTTGCTGCAGGATGACAAAGGAATATATAATTGTCGTTTGTGTTCGGTTTTACAGTGAAATGAGCCGAATATGAAGATATATCGGTCACTGACATCTCGAATGTCATCTCATCCTTAGGAGCTGTAGTGGATACACTCTCCCTGGCAAGCGGAGAACTCTGCGAGCCATCGCTCTCTATACCCACAGCCACAAGAAGGTAAGCAGTCTTGGCTGTCAGGTTGAGGACTGTCCCGTGCTCCTCACCTTTTTTGGATATGCTCTCTATATACTCAGCCATAGTTTCCCCTGACTCTTCTGCGGATTCGGTAATTGCGTTTACTATGGCATCGAATATCTCATCATCCGAAGATTCACCGAATGTTGCTGCAGGAAGGACAGATACGACATACGACACATTATCATCCGATGGTGTCACAGTATATACGATAGCCTCATCCGTTGTAGTATTTATGGTGAATTCGAACGAACAGTCGGTACCGGCTGCCGTAAGAGAAATTGTAGCCACTTCGGAATATTCTCCTGTTTCAGAGACAGCAGCTGCGGCAAAGTAATAGGTTTCGCCAGGAGTGCAGTCTCCCTTTTCAATCACATCGGAAGCCGCAGCCTTTTCCCCTGCAGTCAGGATAGCCCTTGCTGACGGTACCGATGAGAGATCATCCTGCTCCACATACGCCACTTCCGCAGCATTTGTGGCCGTGATACGGAAAGAGACGGTAGAAATACCTTGCTCTACGGCCTCAAGTTTCACAGTAGGAGCCTCACTGGCATTGATTTCATCTTTCTTGCACGAAGAGAGTGCAAGAACACATGCGAGGGACAATGCAGTCCCTGCAATAATCGCATTCCTTTTCATATTATCGGTCTGTTAAGTTGTTTCTATTCAGCGGCCTGTCAGTCCATAACCTTCAAGGTATAGACAAGCGAACCGAACGGCATATAAAATTCCGTCTGTGTATAGTTGGAAAGGGTAAAGCCGAAGTTAGGCTCCGTCATAAGATCTATACCGGTCTCTTTCATTATCTCGGAAAGATACGGCCTCCAGAACTCAGGCTGTACTGTCTCCTCGATTTCGAAAATATACCGTCTGCCATCTTTCTTCAGACTGATGACCACATCCTTGTGGTACATCGGCATCGTATTGGAATCGTCATAGAGATAGATAAGCCCCTTTTCCTCATCGTATGTGTATTCCCCTGCCATTCTGATAACCTCTGCGTTTCCGGCAGGAGCATACGACCCATCACTGACAGACATCATCCTCTTGTCCCCTTCCATATAGAAACGGACATCGAAGAATGACCCTGTCATATTATTGTCAAGAGTCGGCTCGACATAGGCGTAAACGAGAAAGTCATCCGCGGTCTGCGGGTCATCTGGATTGACGAAATTGTATGCCTGCACATACTGGCTGGCGAACTGGCCGGCAGTAATATAATACTGTCTTCCAGACGGATCCGTGTACGGTTCGCCCAGAGACTTCGGATTCATCAGCCGGAATATGGTCTTGTCACGGTCGAAAGCGCAGAATGTAGCCGTGAGTGTAAGGTTCTCTATTTCGGATGCAAGAACACGGGAAGGCCTATACTGGCTCACAGGCAGAGAAATGGTCTGGTTGCCATAGAGCACTGTGATTGTGGTGTTCCTGTCTTCGGTGCCTTCGTTTGGATCGACATTGAAAGAAATGACGCCGTCTACGCTGTAGTCGAAACCGTTGACCCAGTTCTGCGGGCTGACAGCCTCGACAGTCTCTCCGGCATCAGATGAGGCTACCTGGTACGGTACCGAACATATACCCCCCCCGGCCGGAACAACGATAGCGGTCGAATCCATCTTGAATGTCGATACCGGAAGTTCCTGTTTAGCGCACGACACAACGACAAGCATCAATGCCGCCGCAGCTGAAATGAACCTGGTAACTTTATTCATGATAAAAGACCTTTAGGTTAAATATTATAAGTAAATCCAATAAAATTCTAAAAAATCGTCAGGCTTTTCCCGTCCGGACATAAAATCCATTACTTGAGATTGCCCGTATTTCCGTGAAAACCTGCGACAAATATAGATATTTTATCGCATACCGCAAACTATACCGGCGATTTTTTGCCACGATTTACCGGTTACAAAATGCAAGTATCGAAAATTTGTCCCGCCCTGTAAACGAAAAATCTTCCAACTCAATCTCATCAGAAATCAAATTGGAAGATTTGTTTTCTATAAATGATTGGCAATTAAAGCGCAGCGACAATCTTACGGACATTCTGCAACTTTTCCATAAACGATTTATTCCGTTTGGCTGTAAGCATATTGTATCTTGCCTGCATCTGCAAAAGTGATTCTGCGGGAATGTCCAATGCCGCTTCGACAAGCAATGCAAGTTCTGTATTTACCTGTCTCTTGCCGTTCAGTACCTCATTGAGCAGCGTGTATGAAATACCCATTTCTGCCGCCAGCTGTTTCTGGGATATTTTTCTATACTCCAGTTCATCTTTCAGCACTTCCCCAGGATGTGTCGGTCGGAAAGGCTCAAGATTGTTTGCTATCATATTCGGGTCTGTCCCTTTAATGGAAGTATTCATATCTTTCTTATTTATAATGGTTTGATAACTCCGTTATATTGCAGATTGTCGCTACGCTCTGTCCGTCTACAATATATTCTTCAAATTCTATCCTATATTGGTCATTTACTCTGACAGAGGACAATCCTTTTTTATCTCCTTTCAATTTCTCGTAATTCAATGAGTTTATCCTCATCAAAGACAATGTGTCGGGTAAACTCATCATCATATCTATAACCCGGACATATTTGTTGATTATCTGTGGTTGGTATCTATGCTTCTTGTCACTTGTTTTTCCTGTGACATATAGTTCTTTCAGATAATCCTTATCAAAAAGTATATCCATTGTCTCATAATTTCTACAAAAATAATCATTTTATTAAAATTCACAAAAAAGTGAATAAATACAAAGAAAAAGGAGTCGCGACAATTTCGCAACTCCTTGATTTTGAGAGTGATCTTAATAGCCTTCCGGAACATTACATCGGACGAAGTTCCACAGTCATTCCCATTGCTGCGGCTATTTTATAAAGTGTTGAAACCGTGGGAATTGTCAATCCTCGCTCTACTCTGGAAATATAACCTTTATCTGCCCCTATGCGCTGTGCAAGTTCCGCCTGCGTAAGTCCTGCATTTTTTCTGGCTTCAAGCAGAATCTGCGCATTATATTCCTCCCATGCATGGTTTATCGCTGCTTCCCTCTGCGGTGTACCTTTTGCTCCGAACTCCTTTTCTAGTTCTGCGCTTACATCGTAAATCTCACTTGTTTTCATAATACTCATTCTTTAGTTTCACAGCCTTGTCTATCTCGCTTTTCGGGCTTGTAAGCGATTATCTTTTTCATGCGACAAATATACAAAAGTTATACAACTATATAACTTCCGACATACAATTTTCTCTCATTTTCCAGCTATTTTGCGATTGCCTTATTCCGGATTGTTCAGATACTCTTTCTCCGCCTTTATATACTCGCTCTCCAGTTCATAAAGCCAGTATTCTGAACAGGTATTGAAGTATTTTATGCCAGCGGAAAGCATAGCATATTCCACATCCCAGAAAATGTCTTTAGGTTTCTTCTCCAGTTCAGCCAATTCTTGTTTCAACTGTTCCCTTTGTCTGATACTTTCCCGTAATTTCATGTCGTATTCTCTGATTTCCCTTGTCGGAACGAAGTTGTCCCAGTTCATCCCGGAGGGTATCATCGTATTTCATTAGTTTATCTATGACGAGATTCTGGTTGTCGAGAATCAGTCTGTCTACAATCTGCTGTGCTGCCATTGCATATAAACGAAAAATCTTCCAACTCAATCTCATCAGAAATCAAATTGGAAGATTATTCCTGCAACTGTCAGTACTCAAACGCCCAATACGACATTGGCATCTATGTTGAGTTTTTTGCTAATGTCTCTTGCCACTTTCAATGTAGGCTCACTGCGTCCTGTCAGATAATCGCTTACACGTGATGTGCTGACTCCAAGTAATTCTGAAAGTTTTACTTGATTCAAACCCATTTCATACATACGAAGTTTTATTACATCAACAAGTGCCGGTGTCTTTATCTGATAATGTTCATCCTCATAGTCGGATACGAGTGCTGACAATAAATCCAATTCAATCAGATTCCTGTCATCCAAAGGAGTGTCGTCATTGACCAGTGGCAGGAGCTCTTCTATCCTTGCCATTGCCGCCTTATATGCTGTCTCATTCTGAATCTTTGCCATATTCTCTATATGTTTTTTGCGTCAACCAAATCATACTCTGCATGTGTTCCGATAAATCGTATTAAGACTGTCTTTATAGTAAATTTGACAACCACTATCAATCTGTAGTTATTTCCTCGAATATTGAACACATAACGTTGATTGCCAACGCAGTCTACACTGTTAAACATTTGTTTCATATCTGCAAAACAATTCCATTCGGCTTGCCTTACTTTCTGAAACCAGTCTTCCAATGCCGTTCGTGTATCCGGATGCAGCGTATAGTATTCAATTATTCTGCTTCGCGCAATAATTCGCATGTCTTGATTGATTTTATGCAAAGTTATATATTTATCCCGAATTTCAAAACAATATTCCAAATTTCAAATTTCATTGCACTTATTACAGACTTGTCGTGGCTATACCGAGAACGCATTCTGGATTGCTTACCCAAAGTGCTGAAACAGGGGGTATGGCAGTACAGTGCGCTACGGTAAAGACACGGAAAAAGCAGTCAGATTTTCACCTAACTGCCTGATTCATAAAGGCTTCTGAAAGCCTCTTCCCGTGGTCCCAACAGGGCTTGAACCTGTGACCCCCTGATTATGAGTCAGGTGCTACTAACCAACTGAGCTATGGGACCTTTTATTTGTCATTCCCGTCCGGACGAACCGGACAGGAATGCAAATATAGCAATAATTTCCGATTCCGTAAAATCCGCATGCCTTTTTCAGGAAGATTTTTCCCTTTTTCAGGAAACGGAACCGGAAAGGGTTGTCAGACCTTGATCTCTACTTCGACTCCTGAAGGAAGTTCCAGCTTCATCAGGGCATCCACGGTCTTCTGAGTGGACTCATAGATGTCAAGAAGGCGGCAGTAGGAATTGAGTTCGAACTGCTCGCGGGACTTCTTGTTCACGAAAGTGGAGCGGTTTACAGTGAATATCTTCTTGTCGGTCGGAAGCGGAATCGGACCGTTCACGCGGGCGCCTGTAGAAGACACTGTATCAACGATCTTCTTTGCTGACTTGTCAACCAGCGCATGATCGAATGATTTGAGTTTTATTCTTATTTTCTGGCTCATTTTATTTCCGTTTATATTGTTATTCCTCGTCATCGGCCGGCTTGTACCCGCTCTTCTCGATAACCTCTTTTGCAAGGTTTGCAGGAACTTCAGCGTAATGATCGAAACTCATTGTGCTGGTTGCGCGCCCGGAAGATATGGTTCTCAGCACTGTCACATATCCGAACTGCTCTGCGAGCGGAACGAATGCCTTGACGATGCGGGCTCCTCCTGTGGTGGAATCCATAGCATTGATCTGTCCCCTGCGGCGGTTGAGGTCTCCGACGATATCTCCCATGTAATCCTCAGGTGTAACCACTTCGAGACTCATGATAGGTTCGAGGAGAACCGGCTTTGCCTTAGGACATGCATGACGGAACGCCATCCTCGCGCAGATCTCGAACGAGAGCTGGTCGGAATCGACAGGATGGAAGGAACCATCCTTGAGGGTAACCTTGAGAGAAGGCACCTCATATCCTGCAAGCACGCCGTTTGCCATTGCCGACTTGAATCCTTTCTCCACAGACGGGATGAATTCCTTAGGCACGTTACCGCCCTTGACTTCATCGATGAACTGAAGACCTGTAGCGCCTTCATCTGCCGGTCCTATCTCAACGATGATGTCTGCGAACTTACCACGGCCACCGGTCTGTTTCTTGAAGACTTCACGGTGCTGTACCGTTGCTGTGATAGCCTCCTTGTAGTTGACCTGAGGTGCACCCTGGTTGATGTCCACACCGAACTCACGGCGGAGACGGTCAACGATAATGTCGAGGTGAAGCTCACCCATACCGCTGATGACGGTCTGGCCAGTCTCTTGGTCTGTCTTGACAGTGAAGGTAGGATCCTCCTCCGCAAGTTTTGCAAGCGCGATACCGAGTTTGTCAAGATCCTTCTGGGTCTTCGGCTCGACTGCAAGTCCGATCACCGGATCAGGGAACTCCATTGACTCGAGAGTGATAGGATGATCCTCCGCGCAGATGGTATCTCCGGTACGGAGATCCTTGAATCCGACTGCAGCGCAGATATCTCCCGCCTCGACGAACTCTATAGGATTCTGCTTGTTGGAGTGCATCTGGTAAAGCCTTGCCACGCGCTCCTTCTTTCCGGAACGGGTATTGAGCACATACGAGCCCGCATCGAGACGGCCTGAATATGCCCTGAGGAATGCAAGACGACCCACAAACGGATCGGTAGCAATCTTGAATACGAGGGCAGCGAACGGCTCGCTTGCAGATGGCTTGCGCTCCTCATCTTCTCCTGTCTTGGGGTTGGTTCCTTTAACGGAACCCTTGTCGAGAGGTGAAGGAAGATAACGCATGACTGCATCCAGAAGGAACTGTACGCCCTTGTTCTTGAATGAAGAGCCGCAGCACGCAGGAACTATCGCCATGTCGATGGTAGCCTTTCTCAAGGCTGCGATGAGTTCATCTTCAGTAATGGAGTCAGGATCATCGAAGAATTTCTCCATCAGCGTCTCATCGTACTCTGCAGCAGCCTCGACGAGTTTTTCGCGCCAGGTCGCCACATCGGCCTCCATCTCGGCAGGGATGTCCTTTATCTCGTAATTGACAAGCTCTTCCGTGTTGTCGTAATAGATTGCCTTCTTCGAGATAAGATCCACAATCCCCTGGAACTTGTCCTCTGCTCCGATAGGGAGGCAGATAGGGACTGCCGTAGCGCCGAGCTTTGTCTTGATCTCCTCGACAACTGCAAGGAAGTCGGCCCCGACGCGGTCCATCTTGTTGACGTATGCAATCTTCGGCACTCCATATTTGTCTGCCTGCCTCCATACCGTCTCGGACTGAGGCTGCACACGGCCCACCGCACAGAAAGTGGCGACCGTACCATCAAGCACACGCAGGGAACGCTCCACCTCGACGGTGAAGTCCACGTGGCCCGGAGTGTCGATCAGGTTGATCTGATATGTATCCCCTTTATAGTGCCAGAAAGCGGTAGTGGCAGCGGAAGTGATCGTAATACCGCGCTCCTGCTCCTGCACCATCCAGTCCATTGTGGCAGCACCCTCGTGAACCTCTCCGATCTTGTGGGTCTTGCCCGTATAGAAAAGGATACGTTCAGAGGTTGTTGTCTTGCCGGCATCGATGTGGGCCATGATACCGATGTTTCTGGTATATTTAAGATCTCTTGCCATTGTTGTTATCTTAATTGGGGATTAGAAACGGAAATGTGCAAATGCCTTGTTGGCCTCTGCCATCCTGTGCATGTCTTCTTTTCTCTTGAATGCCGCACCTTCGCAGTTGTATGCTGCGATGATCTCGGCACAGAGCTTTTCTGCCATAGAGTGGCCGGAACGCTTGCGGGCGAAGACTATCAGGTTCTTCATCGAGAGTGAAATCTTCCTTTCCGGACGCACTTCTGTCGGCACCTGGAAGTTGGCACCACCGATCCTGCGGCTTTTAACCTCAACCTGAGGCGTCACATTCTCGAGAGCCTTCCTCCAAATATCGAGAGGAGCCTTGTCAGAATCTTTCATCTTCTCGCCTACCATGTCAATGGCATCGTAAAAAATAGAATACGCGATACTCTTCTTCCCCTGCAACATAAGATTGTTCACGAAACGTGTAACCATCACATCGTGAAACTTAGGATCAGGAAGTAGAATCCTCTTCTTAGGCTTCGTTTTTCTCATTGTTGTAGAAAATTAAAGGTGAAATTAAAATTACTTCTTAGCGGCTTTTGCCTTTGGCCTCTTCGCTCCGTAGAGAGAACGGGACTGGGTCCTGCCCTCTACGCCTGCGGTATCCAAAGCGCCCCTAAGGATGTGGTAACGCACACCTGGGAGGTCCTTCACACGGCCTCCTCTCACAAGCACGATAGAGTGCTCCTGGAGGTTGTGCCCCTCGCCCGGAATGTACGCATTGACCTCTTTGGAGTTGGTCAGACGGACACGCGCAACCTTACGCATTGCTGAGTTAGGTTTCTTAGGTGTAGTTGTGTACACACGCACGCATACGCCCCTTCTCTGAGGACAAGCATCCAGAGCACGAGACTTACTCTTGATCTCGATAACCTCGCGCCCTTTGCGAACTAACTGTTGAATTGTAGGCATAAATGATTGTAAATCTTAAATTTATGTTTTCTTTCCCCTATTTTAGGGGCTGCAAAGATACTAATAATATTTTAAATACCAATAAAATGAACCGGATTTAATGCGCGGGAATTCTGCTGACATTCGTCTGTATCGATTTAATTGTTATTTTTGCATACGGATACGGGACATATCGGAAACAAAGAACGGGAAAGGATTTATAAATTGCCATTTTATGAAATCAATGAAACGACTGACGTTATCTGCCGCCATGCTTCTCTGCATACTGGCCGCTGTATCATGCAATGATGGGATCAGATTTGAAGAATACGGATTTTCAGGCAGTATTGCGCTGCAGGAAGGACGGACCGATTCATTGTCAATCGACATAAGAATGGAATATCCGGAAGCAAATACGGCAGCACCCGCAAAGGACAGGATAAGCGGAACAATCAGCGCCACCGCTTTCGGCGAAGAATACCGGGGCATCGGACCGCAGGAAGCTGTGGACACATACGTCGCCGATTATATTTCGACATACAGGACGGAAAATCTGGAACTGGCGGAGAGTCTTGCAGGAGAGGGGTCAATGGCACTGTCCTGGGGGAAATGCCTGACAGGAGTGTTCTCGGAAGAGATGAATGTCATAACTGCCGGTACAGAGGGGGTCAGACTTATCAACTACACCATCACGGACTATTCCTACACCGGAGGGGCGCACGGCATGAATACCGAGACCTGCCTCGTGTTCAACACGAAAACAGGAAAACAGGTGCTTCTTGAAGACATTTTCGCGACGGACGGCATGGCAGCTTTGCCTGCACTGCTGATGAAGCATGTTCCCGAAGCATTCGGGAATCCATCGGATGCGGATTATCTCTTAGTCACAGAAATCCCTGTGACAGAAAATTTCAGCATGTCGGACAGCGGCATCACATTCATCTACAACCCGTACGAAATCGCCGCATACGCAGCCGGCACCATCCGCATCACCATCCCTTGGGAAGAGCTGCAGGACATCTGCCGATGAGAGGCCCCGCCCCATCCATGCACACCTCAATGTAAACCTTTTTCAGGGAAGGTCAAACGAGGGCACTCGCCCCCGTCAAAGTGTTTTTCCTTTACTCAACAATACCTCAGAAACGGCATAGAAATGTTTTTGTCATTTTTCTTGAACCCGATTGAAAATTTATGTAATTTTGGAATTCAATTCCAATTTTGCATAACATGGGCTATATAAACAGAATAATCGAGCAAACCATTTCTGACGCGTCAATGTATTTTCCTGTGATTGTTGTCACAGGACCACGGCAAAGCGGGAAAAGCACACTGTTGGGCCACCTTTTCCCTGATGCAATAAAATTTTCTCTCAAAGATGTAAATATCAGGGATTTCGCAGAAAACGACCCCATAGCGTTCCTGAACCAGACAGACAAACCGCTTTTTATAGATGAAGTCCAGAAAGTGCCGATGTTGCTTGAATATATACAAGGTATAGTGGACAATCACCCTGACAGGAAATTTTTTCTTTCCGGGAGTTCTAATTTCGAACTTATGAAGTCTGTGTCAGAATCCCTTGCAGGAAGAGCCGGAGTCTATGAGCTGCTGCCAATGTCATACTCTGAAATAACAACGCACGCTTCAGAAAAAGATCTGGACACATTCCTGTACGATGGATTGTTCCCGGCCATATACGCAGGGAAAAATACAGCCAAACTATTCTATCCGTCATATGTAAGGACATACATAGAAAAGGATATCCGTGATCTGCTGAATATCAAGGACTCCATGCTGTTTTTCCGTTTTCTGAAACTATGTGCGGCAAGAATAGGGTCCGTATTCAACGCAAACGAGTTGTCTGGAGAGGTGGGAGTCGACAACAAGACGATAACGGCATGGCTGTCCGTCCTGACCGCATCCTATATCATCTACCTGCTTCCTCCTTATTATGAGAACATTTCGAAACGGCTTGTAAAACGGCCGAAACTGTATTTCACTGATCCGGGTCTTGCCTGCTACATGCTTGATATAGAAAGTCCTGCCCAATTATCAAAAGACAAGATGAGAGGAAATATTTTCGAGAACTACATAGTCATGGAAGCCATCAAGCACAGGACAAACAACGGAAAGGAGGGCGGAGTGTATTTCTACAGGGACAGCAATGGCAACGAGGTTGATCTCCTTATCAAGGAAGAAGGTATGCTGAAGACATTTGAAATCAAATCCTCAATGACATACATCCATGAATTCGGGAATACATTGAAAAAACTGCCCGACTGGCTCACGACCCCGATTGTGAAAAAATGTATAATTTACAACGGCGATTTTGAAAATACGGCAGGAGATATTGAAGTCATCAATTACCGGCATCTTAAATTCACATAATTCAAGTCAGGATTTCCGGATTAAGGAGAACAATGGGTGAACTATTGGTGATTTTTTGAATTAAAGAATTTTTTATATGATTTATTTTGAATTTCAATAATCAAAGATTGGATGAACCGTAAAACCGATATTTCCCAAATTCAATTCCGAAACCGTCAAAGTACACAAGTTTGTGGACCACAACCTTGTGTACTTTTTGAAAAAACCGTATATTTGCCATGTAAATCAACTATCTATGGAACGGACTTTCATTTTTGGTGTATCGGTTTCAGGTGATAATTTCACAGACCGGATTGAAGAAACCAAGCATTTGACACAGAATTTCGCAAACGGGCTTAACACAATACTTATTTCGCCTCGTCGTACCGGCAAAACATCTTTGGTCAATAAAGTATGCGACAATTTTACAGGGAATCCCAAAATATGCATTGCCCGTATGGATATTTACGATTGCCGCAATGAATATGATTTCTACAACAAGTTCGCCACATCTGTTTTAAAAGCCACTTCTTCAAGAATGGAGCAGATATTGGAAACCGCTAAGGAATTTCTCTATAGGGTGGTCCCTCAGATGTCAATAAGTCCGGACCCGACTGCCGGATACTCTTTTTCCCTTAAAATCAATCCAAAGGATATGTCTTCTGATGAAATCCTGTCTCTTCCGGAAAGGATTGCAACGAAAAAAAATATAAGGATAGTCATCTGCATAGATGAATTCCAGCAAATCGGGGACTTTCCTGACTCGATACAGGTACAGAAAAGATTGAGAGGAGCATGGCAACACCAAAAATTTACGTCCTACTGCCTGTACGGAAGTCGGAAACACATGATGGAAAACCTGTTTCAAAGCAGGAGAATGCCGTTCTATCAGTTCGGAGACACCATTCATCTCGGGAATATCCCGACAAAAGACTGGATAACATATATACAGTCAAGATTTGAATATGCAGGAAAGAAAATTTCCGAAACCCTTGCCGGAAAGATATGTACAGCCGTAGATAATTTTCCGTCATACGTGCAACAGCTTGCATGGAATGTACTGAATGAAACAGAAGCCGAAACCACAGATAAAAACATTGAAGATGCAATTGAAAAATTATTGATTCAATGTTCTCCTCTTTTCATCCAGCAGACCGAAAATCTGACTTCCTATCAAATGAATTTCCTCCGGGCAGTATGCTCAGGAATAACAGACGGATTCGGGAAACAATCTGTCTCGGAAGAATTTGGCCTTGGTTCGAAGTCCAACATCAGTCGCCTTATCAAGAGTCTCACAAACAAAGAATTGATTGACAGGGATAAAAACGGGATAATTATCAGCGACCCCGTTTTCAGAATCTGGTTCAAGCGTCTATGGACAACCGGAAACAAAATCGGGTAGCAGAATGTTCAGAGCATTGAGCAGATTTTCCGGAATTTGTTCAATGCTCTGAACACAGTCTTTGACAACTGGTTCACCGGGCGGATTTGCGGTATTTGAGAGGGGTGGTGCCGGTGTGGTGTTTGAAGAACTGCACGAAAGCGGATGGGCTGGAGAAGTCCATATCCTCCGATATCTGCATGACCGTACGGCCGGGGATATTGAGCTGCTTCTTCATCTCCATTATCGTAAGCCTGTTGATCCACTCCTGGACAGTACGGCCGGTAATCCGCTTTATCTCGCGGGAAAGATATTTGGGAGTAATGTTGAGCTTCTCCGCATAGAAGGAAACGCTGCGGTGCGTCCTGCAGTGGCGCGACAGGAGGCGGAAAAGCTCATCCCCGAGCCATTCATGACGCAGAAGTTCGGACTTGCCCACCACGGTGCCGTACTGACGGTAGGCATCGCACACCTCCAGCATCATCGAATAGAATACCGATTTCATTATCTCCCATCTGAACACATTGTCCCTGTCCGCATTGACTGTCTGCATCAGACGGTAATATTCCATCGCCAGCGCCATCTTCCTGTCCGGGACTGTAAACACAGGGGAAATCACCGTCATCGTCAGTATGTCCGAATCTGCAGGGGACGGGAAGTCTATCACCGTCTCGGAAGGTGCTGAGACCATGAAGCAGATGCAGTCTGCCGACACATTCTCCAGCCCGACAATCTCATCCTCTATGACAGTGGCAACCGTACCTGCCTCTGCCGGATAGGATTTGCCGTTTATCCTGACTTCAGCCCTGCCCCTCGAAAACAAGAGCACGGAGACTCCACGGCTGAAAAGCGGGATGATTCCGTCAGCAGACATCCCGTCGCCAGCCACCGGTTCCAGGAAAAATTCTTCGTGGGGCAACGCAGCAGATACATTGCCTGCAGGGGAACAACCTTCAGCGGCATCACCCACATTGGCAGACGACGCCCGGATTATGGCATCATTCGACTGAAGCGACATTTTTGACATTTTTTGTCCGGTAAATATAATATAATATCCGAATATATAGTGCATTTTTGTACTCGGAAATAAAAAATTGACATTTTCATATTTGCACACAAAACAAGAGCATTGACAAACATTATCTGACAATGGCAAACTATCACAACAGTCCGATAGAGGACATCGCCTCGGCATTCGGCACGGACACAGGCAAGGGACTGAACCCAGATGAGATCCAGTCAAGAATAGAGAAATACGGGCGCAACACACTCGTACAGAAGAAACAGAGGTCGTTTCTTTCAATGTTCATCGCCCAGTTCAAGAGTTTTCTGATCATCCTCCTGATAATAGCTGCGGTGATTTCTGGAATAATGGGCATCAGGACAGGGGAAGGTCTTCTGGACACCTATATTATAATTGGAATCCTGCTTCTGAATGCCTTTATCGGGGCATATCAGGAATTCAAGGCACAGAAGTCGCTTGAATCGCTGAAGAAGATGGCCGCTCCAGTAGCAAAGGTCATAAGGAACGGGGAGCCGATGGTGGTCAATGTGGAGGAAGTGGTTCCCGGAGACCTTGTGGAACTCGAGGTCGGAGACATAGTCCCTGCTGACATCAGAATTACCGAATCCTACAACATGAGCATCCAGGAGTCATCCATGACAGGCGAATCCGTCCCGGTGGAAAAGACTCCGGACACCCTCGAAGGGGAGGACATTCCTCTGGGAGACCGCAAGAATATGGCATACTCAAGCGGCGTCGTGACATTCGGACACGGGCGAGGTATTGTGGTCGGGACAGGAATGGACACGGAAATAGGGAAAATCGCCAACATGCTCGACAACGACTCTGATACCCAGACACCAATGCAGGTCCGTCTGGAGAAACTCGGCAAGGTGATAGGCATAGCGGCTATAGTCATCTGCGTGCTGATATTTGCAATCGGACTGCTGAACGGACGGCCTGTTGTAAGCATGCTGATGGTTGCAATATCCCTGGCAGTGGGAGCAATTCCGGAAGGACTACCTGCCATCTCGACGATTATACTTTCAATGGGTGTACAGCGTATGGTCAGGCACAACGCCATCATCCGCAAGCTGCCATCTGTGGAGACTCTGGGCTGTACCACGGTGATATGCTCGGACAAGACCGGCACCCTGACAAAGAACCAGATGACCGTAGTGGACACATACACCGCCAGCGGGAATCCGGACAGGCTTGTCACGATATCGGTACTGTGCTGCGATGCAAAGGTGGTTAAAAACAGCGAAGGCGGCATTACAAGGGTAGGAGACCCGACAGAAATTGCACTTATCGATCTGGGTGAAGCCAAAGGGACAGTCAAGGGCGAACTCGATGCCACCTGTCCGAGGGTAGGCGAAGTGGCATTCGACTCATCGAGGAAAAGGATGTCCACCATCAACAGGATGCCGGACGGGACCCTGCAGATCAATACCAAAGGAGGGCTGGATGAAGTGCTTTCGGTGTGCACAAGGATTGAGACTGCAGATGGAATACGGGAGATAACGCCGGATGATATCGCAGACCTGCAGAAACGGAACAAGGCAATGGCGGAATCCGCACTGAGAGTGCTTGCCATGGCCTACAGACCGACAGACGAAGTCTCATCCGAAATGGAGGAGGTCGAGAAAGACCTTATCTTCGTGGGAATGACCGGAATGATAGACCCTGAAAGGGAGGAGGTCATAGGAGCCATCCAGGAATGCCGCAACGCCGGCATCAGGACTGTGATGATCACCGGAGACCACAAGGCTACAGCACTTGCCATCGCATCCAAGATCGGAATCTTCCGTGAGGGCGACCGTGCCATCACCGGGGTCGAACTTGACAGGCTCAGCGAAGAAGAGTTCGACAGGGATGTGGAAAAATACTCGGTCTACGCCAGGATTGCGCCTGAGCAGAAGGTCAAGATAGTGACCGCATGGCAGAAGAAAGGGGAGATCGTGGCAATGACAGGAGACGGAGTGAACGATGCCCCTGCACTCAAACAGGCGGACATAGGAGTATCAATGGGCATCACAGGAACGGAAGTCGCCAAGGATGCTTCCGATATGATCCTTTCAGATGACAACTTCGTGACAATAGTATCCGCAGTGGCGGAAGGGAGAAGGATATATGACAATATCCTGAAGACCATTCTGTTCCTGCTCTCGACCAATATCGGAGAGGTGCTGCTCCTCTTCATCACATCGGTAATGGCGATGTGGATGCCTGCGATCGGAATCCCTCTCCTGCCGATCCATATACTTTGGATCAATCTCGTAAGCGAGACCTTCCCTGCTCTGGCGCTGAGTCTCGACCCTGCGGCAAAAGACATAATGAACAAGAGTCCGCGAGGCAAAGGCAAACAGTTCATGGACAGAGGTATGGTCTGGAGAATAGGCTACCAGGGCGTGATGATGTCGCTCATCACTCTGACGGCATTCCTTATCGGCAGCAACGCCGGAGGCGAAGCAGTCGGCCAGACAATGGCTTTCGCCACCCTTATTGCAGCCAAACTTGTTCACGCCGGAAACCTCCATTCGAATACGGAATCCCGGTTCAGGTTCAACCCGCTCAATAACAAGGCATTGATATTCGCCATATTCATATCGATACTGTTCACGGCAGCCGTACTGTTCATTCCTCCGTTTGTCAAGGCATTCAGTTTCGTGCAGCTGACCGGACAGCAGTGGCTTACCATACTCGGCCTTGCCCTGATTCCGCTGGTGGTAGTAGAACTCTTCAAGGCTTTCGGCTGGAACGGCAGATAGCTGTCATCCTTCACTCTCCGGCCTTCTGTCACCGTAGCCGGAGCTGATTCTTGTCATCCTGAACGCAGCCTGTTTCTGTCATCCTGAGCGCAGCCGCCAGGCGAAGTGAAGGATCTGGGACATAGCATTGTCATCCTGAGCGGCTGCGAAGGATCCGGAGTTCCGTTCCGGTTCTCAGCACCAGATTCTTCGCTGTCGCTCAGAATGACAGAAAAGACGTTCAGCTTCAGATTCTTCGCTTACGCTCAGAATGACAATGTACAACGCTCAAGGAGAAACGGTACATAATGCAAAAAGGGTGGCTCGTCCGGGCCACCCTTCATTATATATGCATAATCATTATTTGCTGTCCCTGCGGTCTCTGCGACGGTCTCCTCCGCGACGGCGGTCACGGCCTCCGCGCTGCCCCTGGGACTGGGCATTGGCTGCTATGCCTGCATTCGGGGAGAGATCCCTCTTTCCATAGACCTCACCGTTGCAGATCCACACCTTGATACCGAGCACACCTACCTTGGTATGAGCCTCAGCGAGTGCATAGTCGATGTCGGCACGGAATGTATGGAGAGGAGTACGGCCTTCCTTGAACATCTCGCTCCTTGCCATTTCGGCACCGCCGAGACGGCCGCTGATCTGAACCTTGATTCCCTCTGCTCCTACCCTCATGGTAGTGGCGACAGCCATCTTGATAGCCCTTCTGTAGGAAACACGGCCCTCGATCTGACGGGCAATGCTGTCTGCAACGATGTGCGCATCCACTTCCGGCTTCTTTACCTCGAAAATGTTGATCTGCACATCCTTGCTCGTTACCTTCTTGAGCTCTTCCTTGAGCTTGTCCACTTCTGCTCCGCCCTTGCCTATGATGACGCCCGGACGTGCTGCGTGAATGGTCACGGTGATGAGCTTGAGGGTCCTTTCAATGACAATCTTGGAAAGGCTTGCCTTTGCAAGACGGTTCACAAGATATTTGCGGATCTTATAGTCCTCGGCTATCTTCTCCGCATATTTACCACCACACCAGTTAGAGTCCCAACCACGGGTGATACCGATTCTGTTGCTGATTGGATTTGTTTTCTGTCCCATAATTTATTCCTCCACTGTTGCTGGTTTCTTCACATCAAGGATGACAGTGACATGGTTGGAACGCTTGCGGATCCTGCCGGCCCTACCCTGCGGGCAAGGGCGGATTCTCTTGAGCGTGCGGCCCTCGTCCACCATAATGGTCTTGACGATCACATTGCCGTTGTCCAGTTCGCTTGTCCTGTCCGGATTCTTGGCCTCCCAGTTGGCCACGGCGCTCTTGAGGAGTTTCTCAAGAGGTCTGGATGCGGCTTTCTTGGAATACCTCAGGATATCCATTGCGCGGTTCACCTCAACGCCTCTCACGATGTCTGCCACAAGGCGCATCTTGCGAGGAGAAGAAGGCTCATTGTTCAGTTTAGCAATTGCTGTCTGCTTCTTTATCTCTTTCAGCCTCTCGGCCATCAGTCTTTTACGAGCTCCCATAATTACAATTTCATTTTAAATTACAATTATTTACGGTTGCCCGAATGGCCTCTGAAAGTTCTCGTCGGCGCAAACTCTCCGAGCTTGTGTCCTACCATGTTTTCCGTGACATATACAGGAATAAACTTGTTTCCATTATGAACGGCGATGGTGTGACCCACGAAATCAGGAGAGATCATACTTGCGCGTGACCAAGTCTTGACAACCTCTTTCTTCTTGCTGCCTTCATTCATAGCAAGAATTTTCTTTTCCAGGCTCTCCTGGATATAAGGACCTTTTCTTAATGAACGACTCATAATCTCTTAATTTATTCCGTTATTTTTTCCTTCTTTCAATAATGAACTTGTTTGAAGTTGCCTTAGGATTACGAGTCTTGTAGCCCTTTGCAGGAAGACCCTTGCGGGACCTCGGATGTCCTCCGGATGCACGGCCTTCACCACCACCCATCGGGTGATCTACCGGGTTCATTACGACACCGCGGTTGCGTGGCCTACGGCCGAGCCATCTGCGGCGGCCTGCTTTCCCATGCGACTCCAAATTGTGGTCTGGATTCGATACCGTACCTACTGTCGCGCGGCAGGAAACGAGCACCATCCTTGTCTCGCCCGAAGGCAGACGGAGAATGGCATGCTTCCCTTCACGGGCAGCGAGCTGAGCGAACGTACCGGCACTGCGTGCCATTGCGGCACCCTGTCCAGGACGGAGCTCGATGTTGTGTACGAGTGTACCGAGCGGAATATCAGAGAGAGGAAGAGCGTTGCCGACTTCAGGCGCCACACCTGCGCCGGACTCTATGATCTGTCCTACTTTCAATCCGTTAGGAGCGATAATGTATCTCTTTTCGCCATCTTCATATTTCACGAGTGCAATACGCGCACTTCTGTTCGGATCGTACTCGATAGTCATTACTTCCGCCTTGCAGTTGTCCTTGTCACGACGGAAATCGATGATACGGTACATCCTCTTGTGGCCGCCGCCGATATAACGGACGGTCATCTTACCCTGGTTGTTGCGTCCGCCTGTCTTCTTGATAGGTTCAAGCAGCGGTTTATAAGGGGTCTTGCAGGTAATGTCGTCAAAAGCACTGATTACCTTGTTCCTCTGTCCCGGGGTTACCGGTTTGAATTTTCTTACTGCCATTGCGTTTACCTGTTAGATGTTAGCGTAAAAATCAATCTTGTCCTCACCAGCAAGAGTGACGTATGCCTTCTTGTAGTGATTCATGCGACCCCTGAGCATACCGGCCTTGGTATAACGGGATTTCCTCTTTCCGTGATAGTTGGCAGTATTGACTGACGCAACAGACACGTTGTACATCTGCTCTACCGCATTCTTGATCTCGATCTTGTTTGCCTTGCGATCCACGATAAAGCCGTAGCGGTTCAACTTATCGCCCAGAACCGTCATCTTTTCTGTTACTATTGGCTTAATTATGATTCCCATTTCCGTATCAATTTAGCGTTTGATCCTTGATGCGAGAATATCCTGGACTCCATCAACCATCACCATTGAATATGCATTCATGATGAGGTAGGTGTTGATCTCGTCAACGGACTTCACCGTCACCTGAGGAAGATTGCGTGAAGAAAGGTAGATATTCTGGGAGTTCTCCGGAAGAATGAAGAGAATCTTCCTGTCCCCAGCCTTGATGTTCTTGAGGATCTGGATGAATTCCTTGGTCTTCGGAGCATCCATTGTGAACGGCTCGACCATTATGAGAGCATTCTCCCTTACCTTGTATGAAAGGGCGGAGAACCTTGCGAGCTGTTTGAGCTTCTTGTTGAGCTTGAAGCGGTAGTCACGAGGCTTGGGGCCGAATACCCTTCCGCCGCCGGTATAGATACCGGCCTTGCGGCTGCCGTGACGGGCACCGCCGGATCCTTTCTGACGGATAAGCTTCTTGGTGCTGTATGCAACCTCGCTGCGGTCTTTGGTCTTTGCAGTCCCCTGACGCTGGTTGGCAAGATACTGCTTCACATCGAGGTAGATAGCGTGGTCGTTCGGCTCGATGCCGAAGATCTCATCATTGAGAACAACCTTCTTTCCGGACTCTGTTCCGTCAATTTTCAAAACTGACAATTCCATAACCTTAATCCTCCAAAATTACATATGAACCCCTGGCTCCAGGTACCGAGCCCTTAAGAACGATAAGATTGTTCTCAGGAATGATCTTCACGACCTCGAGGTTGAACACCTTTACCCTGGCGTTACCCATGTGACCTGCCATCCTCATGCCCTTGAACACACGTGAAGGCCATGATGATGCACCGAGCGAACCCGGATGGCGCAGCCTGTTGTGCTGGCCGTGCGTCTGTCCTCCCACTCCTGCGAATCCGTGGCGCTTTACCACGCCCTGAAATCCTTTTCCTTTAGAAGTACCGGTGACATCCACGAATGCGGTATCTGCGAATACATCGCTCACCGTAAGGGTGTCGCCTAACTTGAGCTCCTGAGCGAAGTCCGCCTTGAACTCGACGAGCTTGTGCTTAGGTGTGGTTCCTGCCTTTGCAAAATGCCCCTTCAGAGGCGCGCTGGTGTGCTTTTCTTTCATTTCGTCATAGGCAAGCTGTACAGCGGCATAACCATCTTTCTCTACTGTACGAATCTGCGTAACAACACACGGACCAGCCTCAACTACGGTGCATGGGATATTCTTCCCATCAGCACCGAAAACGGAAGTCATTCCGATTTTCTTTCCAATTAATCCAGGCATTGGTTTGTTTAATTAATTGATTATAAATACTTTACCCGCCGCAATACATTTTGGCGGGCTGCAAATATACGACTAATATTTGAAATATCAACGCTTTAGCGGAAATTTTTATATCGTTTCCGCTCTTGCGGAATTTATGCCTATATTTGGGGGAAATTGCATGGACAATGAAGGAAAAGGAGATATTCACGATAGGCGATGCCGAGAAAATGACGGCGCCGAAGGCTTTCGTGACAATGCTGAAGCCGGCCGGGTCAAGATGCAATCTGGACTGCACGTATTGCTACTATCTCGACAAGGCCATCCAGTACGGAGGGAAAAACGAAGCAATCAGCGATGAACTTCTGGAAACATATATCCGGCAATACATCGAGGCGAACGAAGTGGATACCGTGCAGTTCTGCTGGCATGGGGGCGAGCCGCTGCTGCTCGGGAAGGGTTTCTACAGACGGGCCCTTGCCCTGCAGAAGAAATATGCGGACGGGAAAAGGATAGAGAACAACATACAGACCAACGGACTCCTTGTGGATGAGGAATGGTGCGGGCTGTTTGCCGAAAACGGCTTCCTCGTCGGGATTTCCCTCGATGGGCCCCAGGACATACATGATGCATTCCGTCTCACAAGGGATGGACATCCTACATTCGAAAAGGTAATGCACGCCATCGCCCTGTTCCGGAGGCATGGTGTCGAATTCAATACTCTCAGCGTCGTCAGCAGTCTCTGCGGCAAAAGGGGCGGAGAGACATACAGGTTCCTGAGGGACAAGGTGAAAAGCAGGTACATGCAGTTTCTTCCCGCCGTGGAACATGTCGTGGAAAAACCGGGATTCCGCAGGCCGGTGATAGTCTCCCCCGAGACCGAAGACGCATATCTTGCGCCCTGGTCCGTGTCGGCGGAAGACTACGGCAGGTTTCTGTGCGACATATTCGATGAATGGGTCATACGGGATGTCGGACAGGTATTCGTACAGATGTTCGATGCCACCCTCGCCCAATGGTGCGGAGTGCAGCCCGGAGTATGCTCGATGTGCGAGACCTGCGGAGATGCCCTTGTAGTGGAAAGGAACGGGGATGTCTACTCCTGCGACCACTTCGTATATCCGGAATATCTTCTGGGAAACATCAAAGACACTCCCCTGAAAGACATCTATTCAAGCCGCCGTCGCCTGCAGTTCGGACTTGCCAAGCGCAACACCCTGCCGGCAGAATGCCTGCGCTGCCGTTTCTATTTTGCCTGCCGGGGTGAATGCCCGAAACACAGGTTCGCCATCGGATCGGATGGATACAGGAAGAATTCCCTGTGCGAGGGTCTGTATGCATATTTCAATCATGCAGAGCCATATATGGATTACATGAAAAGCCTGCTTCTGCAGAAGCAGGCTCCCTCATGGGTAATGCCGTTCGCAAGGCACAGGATGGGGCTTCCTTTCTGACCCGCAGGCAGGAATGCCGTGCCGCCGGCTATTTTGCAAGAAGTTTCCTGACTATGGCGGATATCAGTTTTCCATCAGCCTGTCCGGCGAGCCTCTTGGTGGCTACACCCATGACCTTGCCCATATCCGATGGCTGCGATGCCCCGACTTCGGCTATGATTTTCGCAAGTTCCGATTCCGTTTCCGCCTCGCTCAGCTGCTTCGGGAGATATACCTCCATTGCGGCAGCTTCCGCAAGTTCGTTCTCCGCAAGTTCCGGCCTGTTCTGCTGCGCATAGATTTCAGCGCTCTCCTTGCGCTGTTTCACTAATTTCCCGATTATCCTGACTATGTCAGCATCGCTGACCTCCCCGCCTGCTCCTTCGGAAGTCCTGGCAAGAAGGATTGCCGCCTTGATTCCCCTCAGGGCCGCAAGCCGGACAGTCTCCTTCGCCTTCATTGCGGCCACCATGTCCGACTGAATCTGTTTTTCAAGTTCCATATTGCAAATGATTTAACGGTATTTCTCATATTCCGGCATCGCGATACCCGCGATGAAATCCTTGAACTGCCTGTCGTTTTTGGGACATATCAGCAGGACATCATCGGTATCTATCACCATGAAATCCTTCAGGCCCTTGACAGCGACCAGCTTGCCCTTGTCCGTGGAGACGATCAGGCTGTTACGGTCTTCCGTCATGAGGGTCTTTTCCGCCATGACCGCATTGCCGAGAGCATCCTTGTGTGGATAGAATTCCTGGAGGGATTCCCAGGAGCCTATATCCGCCCACCCGAACGATGCGGGATAGAGCCATGCCCTGTCGGTCTTCTCCATGACCGCATAGTCGATGGAGATATTGAGACAGTCGGTATATGCCCTGGTAATGAAATCCTGCTCGGCGCTGCTGCCGAGAGCCTTTTCCCAACCGTTGAAAAGGCCCGTCACTTCAGGAAGGTATTTCTCCATTTCCTCCCTGATGGTCTGTGCCTTCCAGGCAAAGATTCCGGAGTTCCAGAGAAATTCCCCGCTGTCCACGAACACGCGTGCCAGATCGGCATCCGGCTTTTCCGTAAAGGTCTTGACCTTGACAGCCCTGTCCGCATGACATGCATTCTTGCCTCCGGAAACCTGTATGTACCCGTAGTTGGTATCCGGTCTGGTAGGCATCAGACCGATTGTCATCAACACCTTTTCCCGGCTTGCAAAAGCAATGGCATTCGTTACCGTCTTGGCAAACGTATCTTCATCGAAGATGAGATGATCGGCCGGCGCGACCACCATCGAAGCATCCGGATTGCGCTTCAGCAATGTATATGTGGCATAAGCGATACACGGCGCGGTATTCCTGCCGTACGGTTCCGCCAGAAGATTCTCATCCTCGATTTCAGGAATCTGCCGCTTCACTATATCCCTGTACTTCACCGTAGTGACTATCAGGATGTTCTCTGCAGGGAAGAACTTCGAGAACCTCTCGTACGTAATCCGCAGGAAACTCTTGCACGTATTGCCGACTTCGATGAACTGTTTCGGACAGCCGGAGCGGCTTACAGGCCACAGTCTCGTGCCTGCTCCTCCGGCCATAATGATGCAATAGTTGTTCTTGTCCATATTATGTGGCATATCTTCATTTCAAATCGGCTCCCCCCTTGCACCGGGAATCGGGACGGCCTGTCATACAAAAACAGGATAATAGGCCTGCCGGCAGTATTCCACCTTCATCCCATCCTCCGCCAATGTCACCGCTATTATGTCAAACAGACACTCCATATCCCTGACCCTGCCATTCCGGCAGGTGGCAAGATACCTTGCCGCAGCCTTCGCTACCCTTCTCTGCTTGCCCGGAGTCACGCTTTCCTGAGGCAAGGCCTGCATGGGAGGCCGCCGGGTCTTGACCTCAACAAAATGTATTCCATCCGCATCCAGGGAAATTATGTCAATCTCCAGATGACCGCATCTCCAGTTCCTTTCCAAAATGGTATGCCCCATATTCAGGAGGAACCGGCATGCCTCATCCTCCCCTGCCTTTCCCGTATCCTTTCTCTGTCTGTCAGTAACCATCTCTCCCCGTCCTGCATATACTGTATCCAATGGCAAACGGAAGTCCGTTCCTTCCGTAACGGCCATCAGTCGAATGTAACCACCGTGACTCCCGACCCTCCGAACTGTATGTGTTCATCGGAAACGCCGGCTACACCGGGTGTGGTCCTCAGGAATTTCTGTATCTCCTCCCGCAAGGCTCCGGTCCCTTTTCCGTGTATGATCCGCACACTGCCCATATTCAGCATTATGGCGTCATCCACAAACTTCATGACCTTTTCCAGAGCATCCGTCACCCTTTCTCCGCGGACATCTATCTCCGGATGGAAATTCAGCTTCCTCTCGGCAATGGAACTGTCCGTTCTGACGGCAGATACAGGCCTGGAAGTCTCCCTGACGGCATTCTTGAATTCGTTGGAAGTAATCCGCTCCACCTTGTCCGGAGACATCCTGCTGCTGATGTTGCCTATGTTGACAGTAACGGTCTTCGATGACACCATAGCGACCTCCCCGACCATCCCGTTGCTCTTTACCCGGACCTTTTCCCCGACTTTCAGAGGGGCGTTGCGGAAAGCGTCCAACCTTTCCTGGTCTGCCTGCCTCTCCTCCATCTCCTGCCTCTCCTTTTCGCTCGCCCGCCTTGCCTTCCTCTCCCTTTCCCTGGCTTTCCTGGCATCTATCTGCCGTATCTTCTTCTCTATGTAGTCATCCCTTTCCTTCTTTTCCTGCTCCTTCTTCTGTGCCAGGGCTGTCACGAAATTCCGGAGTTCGCGCCGGGCCTCATTGGTGGTCTCCTTTTCGGCCTGTGCTTCCTTGATCGTACGTATGGTGGTCTCGACCTGTCTGTTCGCCCCCCGGATGATGTCTTCCGCCTCCCTGTGAGCCTGATCAAGTATCTCCTTCCTGAGCCTGCGTATGTCTAATAGCTCTTTCTGATATTTGTCCGTTATGCTTTCGAGGGTCCTGTCCGTATTGCGTATCCTCTCGAGTTTCTCATCCAGCGCCCTGCGGTTGCGGGCAATCCTGCGCAGGTTGCGCTCCATGCCCACGAATCCCTCACCTGCCCTGCTTTCCGCATCCTTTACTATGTTTTCCGGCAGCCCCATTTTCCGGGCCAGTTCAAAGGCGAATGAATTGCCGGGCAGACCCGTCTCCAATTTGAACAGCGGAGCTATGTTCTTGACATCAAACATCATCGCTCCGTTGACAACGCCGGTATCCGATGCCGATGCATACAGTTTCAGATTGGTGTAATGCGTCGTGATCACTCCGTATGTCCCCCTTGTATCCAGTTCATGCAGGATAGCCTCTGCTATCGCTCCTCCCGCCGCCGGCTCGGTACCGGACCCGAATTCATCTATCAGGACCAGAGTCCTGTCATCGGCCTTCGCGACCATGTCTTTCATGTCCGAAAGGAACGAACTGTAGGTACTGAGGTCATTGTCGATCGACTGGTCATCTCCGATGCTTACCATTATCCTGTCGAACACTGGCAGTTCGGACGTCTCGGATGTAGGGACCAGCATTCCCCACTGGAACATATATTGAAGCAGACCTACCGTCTTGAGGCACACCGACTTGCCTCCTGCATTCGGACCTGATATCAGCAGAATGCGCTTTTTCGTGGTCAGAGTCACAGTCAGCGGGACAATCTCCTTCCTTTCTTTCCTGAGAGCCTTTTCCAGAAAAGGATGCCGGGCCTTGCGCAGATTCATTTCCGCATTGTCCGATATTACCGGCATCCCGGCAATTATATCCAGAGCCACATTCGCCTTCGCCATCAGGAAATCCATTTCCCCGAGATATTCCGCCGATGTGACAAGATCCGGCACGTACGGACGCACGAAATCGCTGAATGCCATCAATATCTTCAGTATCTCCCTGCCTTCGGCAAAACGCAGTTCCTTTATCCGGTTGTCCAGTTCGACGACCTCCGCAGGTTCCACGAACGCCGTCTTGCCGGATGCGGATTCATCGTATATGAAGCCCTGTATCTTCTTCTTGTTGCCGGCCGGCACAGGGATGAGCATTTTCCCATCGCGCATAGAGACAGTCGCATCGCTGTCTACAATGCCTTCTTCCTGGGCGCGCCTGAGTATGGAAGCGATTTTCCTCGATATGGCGCCCTCGGTCTCCTTCAGGCTTTTCCTGATGTCATGAAGTTCCGAAGAGGCGGTATCCTTCACTTCTCCGAAACGGTCAAGGATATTGTCTATCCTGTCCTGTACTGCAGGAAACCTCATGACGGGTTCGGACATCTTCTTCAGATTGGGATATATCCCATCCCGTATGTTCTCGAAAAACCTGATCACTTTGGACAGGGTCTCCAGCATGGTCTTGAGCTTGCGCAGGGACAGCAGGTCTATATTGGATGAAGGCTGCCCGAGAGGTTTCAGAAAGTCCATGCAGTCTATGAACCCGCTGGAGGGGAAACTTTCCTCGAACATCACTATAAGTCTCATCTCATCGGTGAGAAGAAGCCTGCGGCTGATCTCATCCCTGTCGTTGGAGAACAGTTCCTCCGCCACCCTTCCGGCAGCATATTCAGTCGAACAGCGGTCAGACACCGCCTTCCTTATCCTGTCGAAACCAAGCTTCTGCTCCAGCCTGGCATCAATCCGCTTCTCTTCCATTCCTTTCCCTTCCTCCTTCCTTTGAGTCTGACATAGAGTTGCTTAACAGCAGTTTCAATTCATTGATATTGTTGATACGCGTCACATTGCCCCTCCGGACAAAGGAGATGTTGCCCGTTTCCTCGGAAACCACTATCGCATCCGCATCCGTCTCCTCGGTTATCCCTATCGCCGCCTTGTGCCTCATTCCGAAACTCGGCGGAATGTCGGTCTTCTCCGTAATCGGCAGAGTACACCTCGCCGCGACTATATGATTGTTGCTTATGATGACCGCCCCATCATGCAACGGGGAATTCTTGAAGAACAGATTCATTATCAGACGGCGGTGGATGGCGGCATCGATCCTGTCCCCGGTGGAGATTATGTCATCGAGAGGGGTCGAGTGGGGGATCACGATAAGTGCCCCCGTCTTCGATTCGGCCATTCTTCTGCAGGCTTCAGTCACCTCGTTCACGGCATCGCTGTCCATGGCCCCGCGCCTGACTGTCCTGAACAGACGGTTCAGAATGCCGTTGTCCCTGGCGCTTACCCTTGTCCCGTTGCCGAGGCGCGTAAGGAATCTCCTGATCTCGGGCTGGAATATGACGATCAGGGCCAGGACTCCGACATCGAGCACCATGTCCATGATGGTCGCCGTCAGCCTCATGTTGAGTACCGTCACGACAAAACGTATCAGATACAGCGACACGATGGCCACGAATATGCTCCATGCGGATGACCCCCACAGCCAGCGGAACAGAAGAAAAATGATCAGTGCCACCAGCAGTATGTCGAGAATGTCCAGAAAGGACAGCCTGAGAAACCCGAACAGAGCCAGAATCATATCAATACCGATAATAAATCATGCAAATATACGCAGAAGCCGAGAGCAGAACAAATTTTATTTGTTATGCCGAGGCGATACAGTATATATGGCGCGCAGCGCCAAATATCGCAGAAGCCGAGAGCAATGCAAGTTTACTTGCGATTGCCGAGGCGATACAGTATATATGGCGACAGCCAAATATCGCAGAAGCCGAGAGCAATGCAAGTTTACTTGCGATTGCCGAGGCGATACAGTATATATGGCGACAGCCAAATATACGCAGGAAAAAGCAGGACGACCCTCACGGGCGGCCCTGCACGATCAAATTGTGTGTATCAGTAAGAAATGTAATGTGTCAATAGTTGTCGAGAGACCCGTAGTATTCCTCGATGAAATATACCCCGGGCTCGACATCCTGCAGTCTGTGTATCTCATAGAAAAACCTGCCCGTCACAGTCTCGTTATAGTATTTCAGCATCTCGAGGTTCTCTCCGGTCACAGGATCCACGAAACAGAACTCCCTGCCGGCATCGGAAAGATAACCCTGCAGCTGAGATGTTATATAGCCGAACTCCTTGTCCAGGTTGTCCAGATCAGGAAGCCTTATCCCATCCACCTTTCTCTCGTACAGGAACGCATCCCCCAACCCGAACTTCCTTCCTCGGGTCCCGTTATATATGTCACATACCGGCAATGTTGCGCATATATCATGATATGACTCGTCATCGGTATTTCCATAGCGTTCCATTACAGGCACATACGAAAAGTCCATATATGTTCCGGATGGCAGGTCATAGCCATCACCTCTGTAGAAACGCACATCTGCACCGGCCACAAGGTAGCATATAATGTCAACGCTATAGTCTCCGCTGATTTTCCTGCCGGTCTTCGGATTTGTCACCGTCCCTCTGATATGATATGTCCCTCCGGCAATATCCGCTATGTCAGAAAACCTCTCCGGCTCACCGTATTTTATCACCATACTGCCGGATCCGGCACTGACAGAGACAAGACTTCCATCAGCAATATCAAACACCGCACCGTCATTCAGGCCGGAATCGCCTTCTTCATACCTCTTGCCCCAGCCTATCTTCCAAGTGGCCCTGCTGCTGGTCATCGGATCTATTGCAATGACAGACCTGTCGTTCTGCAGATTCCCGAGAGCCATACTGTAATTATATACGGCACCCAGATGTCTCTGTCCGGGGAATGCAGGAATCACCTCTACATCATAATCCGTCGCCCCGCTCAGGTAATTCTGCACACAACGCATTGTGGTCCAAGACGATGAATCCCCATCAGCGGCTATACCGTAGAGGTTTCCCACAAAGAAATAGGACTCGTTATAGCTGTCCAGGGCCGGCTTCTGTGACCAGTCAATTTCAATTCTCGCCTTGTCGGAATCCGATATGTACGCATCGATATCGTAGTACCAGTAGACATGGCTGTTCCTGTCAGGACATTTCCTGAACCCGTCCAGATATGCACGGACCTGTTCCGGCATATAAAACACAGTGTTGTGTACCAGCTCGTCCGTCTCGCTGTCCCTGAGGTAGAACCAGCACTGCAAAGCATATCCATCCTCGCTTACCTTTGCCGTCCCGCCATCATCGATAAAGTCCTGTTCCCCATCATCGATATACAATGACCATTTCGGATATGGGCGCAACGACACTGAAATTGTCTGTCTCCTTATTCCGGACACAACTGTAAAGTCCGTATATGACTTGATTCTTGTCCCGAAACAGAAATGCAGGGTATTGCCTGCCTGCGGCACATATACCATCAGATTCGGAGCATCGTAATCCGGATCGCCGAGATGCGCGGCCGTCGGAGACGGTATCTGCAATGTCTGCCCATCCCATTCCACGGTCACAGGGTCTTCGGCTGTAGCCTCAGGGAACACTACCGTCCCCCATTCCCCTACATATTCAGGGGCATCAAGTATATATTCCAGCCCCTCGGAAGTGACATCAGAATTGTCTACCCTCCATGAGACACGCGACAGCCCGTCTTCGGAAAGGCTCAGGGTGACCGTGTTTTCCGTATTCCTGCAGACATTGAAGTCAGAAGTATTGTCCTGTCCGAGAAAGAACCTGTATGTCACCGTTCCTGACAGGCCCCCGCTGCCATCGAACCTGCCGCCTACCTCAAGGTATGTACACAGTCCGGAATGCTCCGGGATGTTGTCCGGGACCTTCTGCCACTGGTCATCGTTGTCCGGAAGAAGCACTCCCTGGCAATTCTCCAGCATATAGAAGAATATCTGTTCTCCCGAATTGACTACTGCGAGATCCTCCTCTGAAGCGAAATCCCCATCAGCCACTGCAGATGCTGAGCTTGCTCCGGCAAAAGGCATAACATCCAGAGGGCTCTGCCGCAGCATGACCGAAGTGACCTCGAGTCCGCTTAACGCTCCACGCTCCAGGCGGAAATTCACCCGGGACAGGAGGCGTACAAGCTCCAGGCGGACAGTCTGCGCCATACTGCCGGTATGGAATGCAGTGCCGGCCATCATCGGCACCCCTGTATCCGCAAGATTGTCAAGAGTGCCGGCATTCCATACCATAGATGACAGGGCTGTCTCGTCAGCCGGAGCCTCAACACGGCCTGTATTTGCCAGGGCGTAGACATTATAGTCACTGTTCCCCTGCAGTTCCAGCCCGCAGCCGGAAGACATGTCATCGGAATACAACGCTCCCTGCAGCACTCCATCCCCATAGACATAGACATTGATGCACGACACGGCATTTTCATCAAATCCGAGACTGCTTCTTGTCCCGAAGTCCCGTGCCGGAGAAAATTCGAAACCGACATAGACAGGCTCCGGAACTTTTTCCTGCAGTTCGCGGGTACAGCCGGTCATGACTGCCGTTCCTGCCGCCAGCAACTTGATCAGGCCGCCGGCATACAGCCGTATAATCTTGTTTTTCATAGGTTCTATCTTTATGGGATTCCGTCATGACCGGCATTGCCCGCATGACCGCTAATATTCCATTATCTCAAAGGTCAGGTCCACATCCCCGAAATGACCTGTCTCCCCGTTATTTGCAATAATGTACTTCCGGCTCAGCTGCCCCCGCCAGACTATGTCGTCCCGTCTGTTAAGCGGAAGATCTATCTCGAATCCGTAACTCTTGGACTTTATCTTGACCACAGCCGAACATTTCCATGAGGTCTTCGTTCCCCCATCATCTTCGGTTATCATCAGGGCGCAGTGTGTCAGCTGGTCCGTCCAGTCAGAGACAAGCACCGCATTGAAAGGCTGCGGCTGCCCGACATATTTTCTCTTGACCACTATCATGAAATCCGTCACCAACGGGTTGTACACCCGCATCTCGGCTTCCGTACTTGCCGTAAAATCCTCGACCGCACCGATCTTGACGAAAAACTCGGACGCCCCGGCAAACCAGGAATCATAATTCCTGAGCATGGTAAAATCCTTAAGGACCAAGGTCTTCACACCGCCATCATCCCCGCCGGCCGGGATTTCATTGTCAGCGGACCATGCCATGCCGGGAGCGGCAGACCGTGGATTGATAATGATTTCTCCTCCGCCCTCTCCCCATTCGGGTTCCTGCATCCTCAGCATTTCAAGAGAACTGTAACCGCTGTCATCATTCCTGTTGACCACCCATACAGGCTGACTTTTGGCCATCTCCTCATCCACTATCACCTCTTCAACGGAACGGTTCCCATCCTCATCCACCACAAGGCGGTATCCGCTGTTGGTCGAACCTCCATCATCCGGATCAAACGTTATGACCGGATAGCCGGTCCCATCCCAGTCCTCGGAATAAGGCCAGTATATCTGGATGTCGGATGATTCCAATGCGGCGAGATACTCATCCGCCGTAATCACCGTCCCATCCGACTTCGTGAGCGGTCTCCCGGACTTCGTCTGCCTGTCTTTCAGATGCTCCTCGATCAATGACTTCAACGGCGTCCCGTACTCTCGCGCGGCGCGTGTTGCGACTCCTGCCCTTTCCATCGCCTTTCTCTTTGCACTCCTTGCCATGTCGCTTATCCTGTCATCCCCGACTCCCGAGCCGGGTTCCCTGAACAGATCGGTCATCATGTATTCCTCATCGTATCCGTTCCAGGATGATGATGTCACGGCATCATACACTTCTCTCACCTGCTCCTCCCCTATCGGAAGCTCCGAAAGAAGCACTGCCACATCGGACAGCGGCAGCACCGGCAGCGAATCTTCCGGCTCAAGGTATTTCTGAGGATCGTCATCCAGTTCCTCGCAGCATGGCAGAAGACACATCCACGCCATGGTCATCAGCACAAATTTTCCTTTCATAACAAATTTTTTAGATCCGTTGTTCCTGTTCCGTACATGCGGAAGCGGCTGCTTCCGGGTCCACGGCACAAAGGGACAAAAAATTATCCGTGTCCGGAAAAAGAACACGGATAATTTTAAAAATCCCAGGCAGACAGTGCTCCAAGGCTACTTTCTGAATGTCACGAACCTGATTTTGGAGCGAAAATCCTCAACCTTGCGGACATCTCGGAATCCGGCATCAGAAAAAATCCCTGCCACAGCATCTCCGAAGGCCTCATTTATCTCCACTGCCCCGAAACCGTTCTGTCTTAGCCGTGTTCCCGCAATTCCGGCTATCGCCCTGTAGAAAACCAGCGGATCCGAGTCCGGGACAAACAGGGCAAGTCCCGGTTCGTATTCCAGTACATTCCTGTGCATCAACGGCTTCTCACTCTCCCGGACGTATGGAGGATTGCTGACGATTATATCGAAAGCCGCATAAGACCCGGCTGCATGTCCTGCTGCCCCGGACGCAGCATCCAGACCTGATTCTCCTGACAGCACATCATAGAGGATGAATTCCGGGCGCAAACATCCTTCAGGCATACGGATATCCTGCGATGCCGCGACTGCAAGGGCCGCAGAGGAGATGTCGAGTCCCGAGACCTCCGCTCCGGGCGCCGCACACGCAAGAGTCCATGCGATGCAGCCCGAACCGGTACACAGGTCCAGAATCCTCGTTCCGGGAGCAATCCCATGCCGGATGACAATGTCGCACAACTGTCCGGTTTCAGGCCGCGGGACAAGCACATCCGGAGTCACGCGGAATTTCCGTCCGCAGAAATACGCGTACCCGAGTACATACTGCAGCGGTTCTCCGGCGGCAAGCCTGTCCATCGCAGACATGACGGCTTCCCCCTTATCTTCCGGTATTTCAAGAGACGGTTCGAGAATATGGGCATATCCGGACACTCCCAGAAGTTCTTCGCACAGACGGGTGACGATTGCTTTCGCCTCCTCTTCCGGATAGAGCCGCCTCAAAGACTCCCTCGCTGAAGAAATGAATGTCCTCAACAGCATCCGTCACGAATTTTCTATTATGGATGTAAGGAAATCCGTCATGTCGAGTCCTGCCGTCCTGACCATCTTCGGGACGAGAGATGCCGCAGTCATGCCAGGCACAGTATTGATTTCCAGAAAATAAAGCCCATCTTCCGCAAGAATGTAATCCATCCTGACACAACCTGAACACCCGAGTCTGGCGTATATCTTCACGGATGCTTCCTGCACCGACCTTGTCTCCTCCGGAGAAAGTTCCGCCGGGCACACCTCGTTGCTCTTTCCGAGATATTTGGCTTCGTAGTCGAAATATTCGTTCTCGGTGATGATCTCGATGACAGGGAGCGCCACCGGAGTATTTCCGGCCTGATACACGGCACATGTCAACTCTCGCCCGGTTATCGCCCTTTCGGCAATCACCGTGTTCCCTTCCGCGAATGCAGCCGCCACCGCACTGTCGAAATCCTCAGGCCGCTTCACCTTTGTCACGCCGAAACTGCTGCCTCCATCCGTGGGCTTTACGAACATCGGAAGACCGAGCATAGAGACTGCCTTCCCTGCCAGCCCATCAGTCCTGTCCCCTTTCCTGATAAAGATATCATCCGCACATTTGACGCAGTCCAGCCCGCGAAGATAGTTCTTACAGGAGAACTTGTCGAAAGAAATGGCCGAAACGAATGCGCTGCAGCTGCTCTTGGGGATGCCGAGCATCTCTAAATAGCCCTGCATGAGGCCGTTCTCGCCCGGAGTGCCGTGCTGCATTATATATGCATAGTCGAACTTCACCTTCTTCCCGTCCACGGATACGGAAAAATCCGTCTTGTCCACCTGCGGCCGTCCGTCTTCAGGCAATATGACCCTCATCGAGTTCTTCCTGCGGTATGCAACCAAAGACCAGTTGCCGAAACGGGCGAAAATCTCATATACGTCATATCTGCCGCCATCGATACGGGAAGCCACGAATTCCCCGCTCCTGCATGACACCTCCCACTCGGATGAATCGCAGCCGTAGATGACTGCTATGCTGTTGTATCTGTCCATAATATATAACCGTTATTCCGTTTTATCAGATCCTTCGCTACGCTCAGGATGACACTGAAAAACCCTCACTGACCTCGGAATGCCGTTCCGGACATATCCTGACATCCGGACGCTGTTCCGGATTCATATTCCGATGCCCGGGGTGGCACTCATTCGAAGAAATAGTCTCCGGTCATCCGTTCGGTACGGCGGGCATCGTTGTCGCTGCCATCGCAGTCGAGATTCAGATGCATTCCTGCAGGGGCAATGAACCTGTCATCCTCCGAAACCCCCAGCGTGCCATCTTCCAGGACCTTTTTCATGAAGATTCCCCATATAGGCAAGGCCATATTCGCACCCTGCCCGTATCTCATTGTCTCGAAATGGATCTGCCTGTCCTCCGCACCGACCCATACCCCTCCTGTCAGGGTAGGGGTATAACCGATGAACCAGCCGTCGGAATGGTCGTTGGTAGTCCCTGTCTTGCCCGCCATTTCTCCTTTCAGGCCGTATTTCAGCCTCAGCCTTATGCCCGAGCCGCTGTTGACGACTCCTTCCATAAGGTTTGCCATGAGATATGCGGTCTGCTCGCTGACCGCTTCCCTCTTGTGGTTGTTGAATTCCCCTATGACATTCCCCATGCTGTCTTCAATCCTCGTGACGAACATCGGCTCCACATAGACGCCCCTCGACGGGAACGTATTGTATGCCGTTATCATCTCATACGGGGACAGGTCGCATGAGCCTACGCACAAGGACGGCACTTCCGGGAGATAGCTTCCGATTCCCATCTTGCGCATCATCTCGACCATGGCGGCCGGGCCGAACTGTTTCATCAGGTATGCGGAAATGTTGTTCGAACTCTTCGTCAGCCCCCACTTCAGGGTTACTGTCTGCCCGATCCATTCATCCCGGTCCGTAGTCTTGGGAGTCCACGTATCCTCCGGCTTGTCCCCTACAATGAATGTCTGCGGCACGTTGACCACTTCATCGCAGGGAGACATGCCCTCCTGCATGGCAAGCGTATAGAGGAACGGCTTGATGGTGGAACCGACCTGGCGTTTGCCCTGACGGAGGTTGTCATATTTGAAATAGCGGTAGTCCGGTCCCCCTACGTATGCCTTCAGATGGCCTGTCGATGGCTCGATCGCCATGAATCCCGCCCTGAAGAAAGACTTGTAATAGCGTATGGAATCATCTGGTGTCATGAGAGTGTCGACATACCCGTTGCCGTTCCACGAGAATACCCTCATCTGCGTCTTCTCCCTGAAACTTCTGTCTATCTCCGACTCCGATGCCCCCCTTGCCTTCATCATCCTGTACCTGTCGCTCCAGCGGCGGGCCTGCTTCATGAGCATGTCTATAGTCTGCTGATCCACATCGCTTGCGAACGGCCTGTTCTTCGACCATTTCGTTTCCCTCCAGAATGCAGGCTGGAGATCCTTGCCGAGATGTTCCGCCACGGCCTCTTCCGCATACTTCTGCATCCTGTAGTTGATGGTGGTATATATCTTGAGCCCATCCTTGTCCAGACTGTATTTCGACCCGTCAGCCTTACGGTTCTTGTTCAGCCATCCGTACAGGGCATTGTCCGCCCATTGCAGGGAATCCACCCTGTAGTCTTCATACTGGCTGTATGAGGAGCGTTCCGGCTCCTTAGCGTTCATGGTCCTGCGGAGCATATCCCTGAAATACGGGGCTATCCCCGCATTGTGGTCAAGCATCTGGTAGGAAAGTGTAATCGGGATTTCGCATATAGAATCGCATTCGGCCTCAGTAAGATATCCGGCCTTTTCCATCTGGCCTATCACGAAATTCCTGCGCTGCAGGGCCTTGTCCGGATTGAGGACAGGATTGTATCTGGTAGGCTTGTTGACCATTCCCACCAGCATCGCGCTCTCCTCCACCGTCAGGTCTCCCGGATTCTTCCCGAAAAAAGTCTTGGAGGCCGCCTGTATGCCGTATGCATTGCTTCCGAAGAAGACAGCGTTCATATACATGTCCATTATCTCCTCCTTGGTGTAGTTCCTCTCCAGCTTCACGGAGGTAATCCATTCCTTCAACTTGATCCACACCATTTTCATCTGACGTCCTCCCGGAATCCTGCTGCTGACATCCTCCCTCGGATAGAGGGTCTTCGCAAGCTGCTGCGTGATGGTGCTTCCTCCTCCCTGACCGCTGTCGCCCATCAGCAAGGTCTTGAAAAGCACCCTGCCGAGACTGACGAAATCGATGCCGGAATGACTGTAGAAGCGCACATCTTCCGTAGCGATTGCCGCATTGACGAGGTTCGGGGAAAGATCCTCATAGCTTACATACGACCTGTTCTCTATATGGAAAGTGGTCAGCACCTCCCCATCCTCGGCGATAATCTGGGTCGCGAGCTTGCTGTCCGGATTCTCGAGTTCCTCGAAAGAAGGGATATCCGCAAACGCCCATACCAGCATAAGGAGCAGTATGAACATGGCTACGGGCACCGTAACAATGATCCAGAACCACTTTACAATCCTTTTCCTTGTAATGTCTTTCATTTCAGTCCGTTTTCTACGAAACTGCAAAAATAGGAAAAAAGTGGTAATTTTGCAGATGATGACAGTCAATACGGACATAATAATATTGCATACGACAAAGGTCGGGGAGAATTCTCTGGTGATCCATACCCTGAGCCGGGAATACGGGAGACGGGGATTCCTCGTAAGGAGTCTCGGGAAACGGATGCCTGCATCCTTTTTCCTGCCGCTCAATATCCTGGAGGCCAATGTGAACGAGAACTCCAGATCCAACCTCTACCCTGTCCGGGACCTTACTCCGAAATATCCGCTCACGGGCATCCGCAACAGCATATTCAAGAATGCCATCACAATGTTCATCAGCGAAGTGCTCTACAGGATCATAAAGGACGGGACGGATGAACAGGGGCTGTTCGGCTGGTGCGAAAAGGAAATACTGATACTGGATGGCATGGAATCGGGCTTCAGCAATTTCCATATAAGATTCCTGCTGGAACTGTGCATTATCCTCGGCTTTTCACCGGAGGGGGATGACATCGCCCCGTTTGCCGGCGGCCGGATGGATATCATGGACAGGTTCCTGAAATCTTCCTTCGAGGAGGCCATGCTGGTCCCGCTCTCCGGCCAGGTCCGGAACGAGATTGCGGAAGACCTGCTGAAATACATCGAATTCCACACCGAATCCTCCGTCAGCATCAGATCGCTGCAGGTGCTCCGTGAACTGTTCCGGTAACACCCTGTAGCGGAGAAGACATTCAGCGGTATTTGGACTCGTCCTCGAGCATCCCGAGATAGGAGGAATAACGTTCGTAACTGATTGAGCCGTCCTCCACGGCCGCCTTTACGGCGCAGCCAGGTTCATGGGTATGGGTGCACGGAGTGAAACGGCAGCCCTCTGAGGCCTTGAGCATTTCAGGGAAATAGAGGGCTATCTCTTCCCTTGCAAGGTCTACCAGGCCGAAGCCCCTTATACCAGGGGTGTCGATAATGAAGCCTCCGGATGCAAGGCGGTACATCTCATAGAAGGTGGTGGTGTGCTTCCCCTGCAGATGGGCATCCGATATTTCGCCCACTTTCGGGTCGAGAGAAGGGTCAAGCGCCCTTATCAGGGAGGATTTCCCTACTCCTGAAACTCCTGAAAACAGCGAGACTGCTCCCTTGCAGGCATCCCGGAGGGCATCTATCCCCATCCCGGTCACCGCAGAGACATCCATGACCGGATAACCGGCACCCTCATATATCGAATGGAAAGCCTCCACCCTGCCGCGGTGCTCCTCCCCGTAGAGGTCGCTCTTGTTCAGGACTATGGTCACGGGGACATTATAGACCTCGCAGGTCACAAGCAGCCGGTCTAAAAAAGGCAGCTTCACCTCCGGGAAATCTATTGTCACCACTATATATGCCCTGTCGACATTGGCAGCGATGATATGGGACTGACGGGACAGGTTGGTGGACCGGCGTATGACATAGTTCCTGCGCGGCAGTATCCCGGTTATCACGGCAGGATTCTGCTCCGTAGGGACTTCTTTCCATGACGCATCATTCCCTCCAGATTTATCTGAAGGCACGGCCTGTGGAGAGAACTCATACCTGACCCGGTCGCCTACAGCCACGGGATTGGTGGCACTGCTGCCCTTCAGACGGATCTTCCCCCTCAACACGGCAGGGAAAAGATTCCATTCAGGAAGGGCGGAAAGCAGATAGTGGCTTCCGGTATGTTTGACTACTGTCGCTTCCACATTATTTCCTGCCTTTTCTGGCTGCTTTTTTCTTGGATGCCGCTATTGCCTGCCGGACCTTCTCTTTTCTGGACATCTTGCCGGCACCCGTTTCCGTCACCGGCCGATTGTCCTCCCTGGCTTCCGCCCCGTGGTCTGCGGGAAACGGCTTCGGGCGGGTCTTTTTCCTGACAGTCTGCCCTGCGCTCCTTCGAGAGCTCCTTGCAGCGGCACCCTTTCCGGACTGTTTCTCCCGGGATGGTTTTTCCCTGGTCTCCAAACCTGTCTCCACCAGTTCGTAGTCAAGCAGTTTCTGTTCCAGATTGGTCTTCTTTACCCTGATCTTCACAGGATCGCCGAGATTGTAGACGATATTGGAATGACGGCCGACAATCCGGTATCTCTCTTCATCGAACTCGAAATAGTCGGAACGGATATCCCTGAGGGCAACCATGCCTTCTATCTTGGTCGGCTCTATCTCGACATACATACCCCACTCCGTCAGACCGGATATATGCCCCTCAAACTCATATCCGACCTTGTCCTGCATGAATTCCACAAGCTTGTACTTGATGCTCGAGCGTTCGGCCTCTGCAGCGACAACCTCCCTCTCCGAACAGTATTTGCACTGCACATCATAGAAATCCTTCTTCTGGGACTCCGCACCGGCAAGGTATTTAGCCAACAGCCTGTGCACCATCATGTCCGGATAACGGCGGATAGGAGAAGTGAAATGGGTGTAATATTTGAACGCAAGGCCGTAATGCCCTATATTCTCCGTATCATAGCGGGCCTTTGCCATTGTCCTGAGGGACAGCAGTTCTATGGCGTTGAATTCCGGCTTGTCCTTGGCGGCGGCAAAAAGTCCGTTCAGCTCTTTCGATATCTCCTTGCCGGTGCCTGTAGGGCCGAGGGTATAGCCGAAATTATGGACAAACGAACGCAGATTCTCCAGTTTCTCCTGATTCGGTTCATCGTGGACACGATAGACGAATGTCTTCTTCTGCCTTGCGACAAATTCCGCCACACTCCTGTTGGCAAGCAGCATGAACTCCTCTATCAGCCAGTTGGCCTCACGCGAAATCTTCTGATATACTCGCACCGGGCGGCCTTTCTCATCCACCTCAACCTTCATCTCCGGCCTCTCGAAACTGATCGCCCCTGCGGCAAACCTCTTCTTGCGGAGTTTCATGGCAAGTCCGTTGAGGGTAAGTATGGCAGACTTGAGATCATCCGGGATGACCATCCCTTCGGTGACACCTTCCCCCATTGCAGAGCCGTCCTTGTCGGCAACATGGGCGGACCCCCCATCTCCGGTCCGTCCGTCAGTCCCTCCGCGCAGCTCCATTTTCATGGCCTTCGGCCCCGCATCGATTATCTGCTGGGCCGTCTCGTAAGCAAACCTGTAGTCCGAATTGATGATTGTCCTGCCGAACCACTGCGATGCCACCCTTCCGAGAGGGGTGATCTCGAACACAGCCGAGAAAGTGAGCTTCGGCTCGCCCGGGCGCAGAGAGCAGAGTTTGTTGGAAAGTTTCTCCGGGAGCATCGGGACGGTCCTGTCCACAAGATACACGGACGTACTGCGCGTCCTGGCCTCCTCATCCACGACAGAGCCCGGATGGACATAATGGGTCACATCCGCGATATGCACCCCGACCTCATAGTTGCCGGACTCCAGCACCCTGAACGAAAGGGCATCATCGAAATCCTTTGCATCCGCCGGGTCTATCGTAAACGTGAGCACATCGGAGAAATCCCTGCGCTCCTTCCTGTCCCTGTCGGTTATCTCCTCGGAAATGTCATCGGCGGCATTCTCGACCTCAGGCTCGAATCTGTAAGGAAGGGCATATTCCGCCAGAATGGCGTGCATCTCCGTATCATTCTCTCCCGGTTCGCCGAGCACATCGACTATGTGTCCGAGAGGATTAGGAGCGCCCTTCGGCCAGCCGTCCACTACAGCGGCGACCTTCATGCCCGAAACCGCGCCTTTCTTCGCGGCATCTTCGACAGAAACCCCGATATCGTAAGGCATCGTCCTGCTCTGCATCAGTACCCATGCCTGGTTGCCCACCACATGCAGGATTCCGACAAAAGGTCTCGGAGAGCGCGAGACGATCTCTATCACCCTGCCCTCCATTCGCATCCTGTCAGTCTTCTCCTTGGTCACGACCACCCTGACCGTATCCCCGTTAAGAGCTCCCATGGTCTTGGAAGCCTTCACAAAGACATCGTCTTGAAGATCATCCACAATCACGAAAACATATCCCTCGCGGGTCATCTGCACCCGCCCGGTATATTCCGGGAAAACCTTCTCCTTTTTCTGTTTCCCGGGACGGAATCTGCCGTCTTTCTTGCCTCTGCGGCCTTTTCTTTCTGCCATATAACCAAATATTAACTTCCGGCTTTCGCATTCCGGTCCAGCCGACGCAAAGTTAATCCTTTTTTGCGTATCTTTGCAGCGCTCAACACCGAAAGTATAAATTACAGACATATTATGGACAAGAAAGTTCTTCTTATGATCCTCGACGGATGGGGCGAGGGCAAACATGACTGGACAAACGCAATCTTCACCCAGGGAGCGCCGTATATCGACTCCCTCAGGGCAAAATACCCGTTCGGGCATCTTCAGGCCTGCGGAGAATATGTAGGTCTGCCGGACGGGCAGATGGGTAATTCCGAGGTGGGGCATCTCAACCTCGGTGCAGGAAGGGTGGTCTACCAGGACCTCGTGAAAATCAACAGGGCCTGCCGCGACCACAAACTGCTGGAAAACGCAGAGATCAAGGCCGCTTACGACTATGTAAGACAGTCCGGCAAACAGCTCCACCTGATGGGGCTGGCTTCCATGGGAGGCGTACACAGTTCTCTTGCACACGTATATGAGTTTCTTGCGGTGGCAAAGGAGTACGGGCTGGACAAGGTCTTCGTACACTGCTTCATAGACGGCCGCGACACCGACCCGAAGAGCGGCAAGGGTTTCGTGGCGGAACTGGAGAGCAAGATGGCGGAAAGTACCGGCAAGGTCGCATCCGTATGCGGCCGCTACTATGCGATGGACAGGGACAAGAGATGGGAGCGCATAAAGCTGGCATACGACATGCTGGTCAAGGGAGAAGGCAAGAAAGCCGTTTCCGCTACGGACGCAATCGAAGAGTCATACGCAGAAGGAGTGACAGATGAGTTCATCAAGCCGATAGTCCTCACTGACGGCGATGGCAAGCCTCTCGGAACCGTAAATGAAGGGGATGCCGTGATATTCTTCAACTTCCGCAACGACAGGGCAAGGGAAATAACCGCAGTGCTCACCCAGCAGGACATGCCGGATTTCGGGATGAAGACCCTGCCGCTCTACTACTGCTGCCTCACCCCGTACGATGCTTCATTCAAGGGGCTGCACATCCTCTTCGACAAGGAAAACGTGCAGAACACCCTCGGAGAGGTGGTATCAAAGGCAGGCAGACACCAGCTCCGCATCGCAGAGACGGAGAAATATGCCCATGTGACATTCTTCTTCAACGGAGGACGCGAAACCCAGTTCGAGAATGAAGACAGGATACTGGTCAATTCCCCGAAAGTCCCTACATACGACCTCCTGCCGGAAATGAGTGCACAGGAAGTCACCGAGAAACTCGTGGCTGAGCTCAACACAGGGAAACAGGACATGATCATCCTCAACTTCGCCAATGGAGACATGGTAGGACATACAGGTGTGTTCTCTGCTATCTGCAGGGCAGTCGCCAAGATAGACAAATGCGTCAAGGAAGTGGTGGAAGCCGCTGTCGCAAACGGTTATGCCGTTCTTCTGACTGCTGACCACGGAAATGCAGACCATGCCTACAATGCAGACGGCTCCCCGAACACCGCACATTCGCTCAATGAAGTGCAGTTCATAGTCATCAATGCAGGAGTCGACCAGGTCAAGGACGGCAAGCTCGCAGATGTAGCCCCTACCATCCTCAAGCTGATGGGCATCCCGCAGCCTGCCGAGATGACAGGAGAAGCGCTCATCTGAGAGAGGCACAGGATGCCAGACAATATCGCCCGACAGATAGCCGAAACGCTTCTGCCGGGCGTTTTTTCAGATCCTTCACTCCGTTCAGGATGACAGGACGGCATCAATAGTCAAGCCCGAAAGCCCAAAGAGGAATGATATTCATATAAGCATGTTCGATATCATCCTTGACTATATAGGCATCCCCGACATCCTTGACCTGTTTCCCTGTCTTACCTTTGCCCCCGACTTCAAAAGTATGCCCATCCACAACAAAATCTGCCACAGGAGATGCCGTCACAGTGTGATTGACAGACATTGCAGACAAGAAGAAAGTCTCCCTGACATTGCCGGGATTCTGCATCCCGTCAGAAAGCGCATAAATGAAATTCGTATTGCCGAGATAAACTTTCTCCGGTTTTTCAAAAAGAGACATTCCCCCGCCTGACATATTCAACTGCCTTGTCAGTCCTGATTTCTCGATATACACCATATAATCGGCCACAGTGCCCCTGTCCATTGACAGGGACCTTCCGATTTCCGAAAAATTCGGCTTGAACGGGACATTCCGGGAAATGACATAAAGCAGCTTTTTCAGTTTCCTGGATGTCGCTATGCTCATGCCTGCAAAAGCAGGGATATCTATTTCCATAGTATGGTTTATGACATTTTCAAGACGGACAAAATAATCGTCCTGGCTGAAAAACGGGAAATATCCTTTGGCGAGATAATCCTTGAAATGCACGAGAGGATGTCTGATCTCCTGAGGAAGGGCAATATTGCCGGCTATGATATCATCGAGAGAAAGCGGCTCGATATGCAATCCAAGAGAGAAATTCAAATACTCGCGGAAAGACAGCCCCTCCAGGGTATAAGGGATTGCACGGCGGCTCAGGTCCGCATCCGTACCCTTGACTATATCGAGAATTGACGACCCTGTCACAACGACTCTGAGATCCGGAAGATAATCATACATCATCTTCACCTCCTTCGACCAGTCCGGATATTTATGGACCTCATCTATATAAAGCACCTTGCCCCCGCCTTTCACAAAGGCAGATGCCGTGTCAAAAAGAGTATTGGTCGAAAAATATGTGTTGTCCGCAGCGATATACAACGATTCCTTCACTGCATCAGCCAACAGAATATGCTGGAGAATCATGGTCGTCTTACCGACTCCTCTGGCCCCTACTATGACTATCAGCCTTGAATCCCAGTTTATCCTGTCATGCAGATAACGGACAAACCCGGTATCTGTCTCGGACAGTTTGACAGAATACAGATCAAACAGTTGACTCAAATCCATATTTCCTTCCGTTTTTGCAAATATACAAAATTGCGGAACAAAATCCGCAATTTTTACTGAAAATTGCGGATTTCATTCCACATATTGGCAAAACAGGACTGACAGAAAACAAATTGCGGAGCGGAATCCGCAATTATACATGAAAACTGCGGAACAGAATCCGCAGTTTATCGACTCATGACTTTATTGAATCAGTTTTCAGTTTTCAAAGCTAATCGGCAAGGCCGCGGGCGCGAAGAAGGGCGGCCGGATCCGGGTCTGCTCCACGGAAGCGTTTATAAAGGACCATCGGGTCTTCACTGCCTCCTTTCTCGAGGATATTCTTTCGGAACGACATTGCGGTCCGGCTGTCGAAAATGCCTTTCTTCCTGAACAGTTCGAAGGCATCCTTGTCGAGGACCTCAGCCCAAAGATAACTGTAGTATCCGGCGGAATATCCGCTGTTGAAGATATGGTTGAAATATGTCGTACGGTAACGGGGAATGATCTCATCGATAAGCCCCATCTGCGAGCACACATATTCCTCGAACTTCACAGGATCGATCAGCATCCTGCCTTCACCGGCCTGCCTGCCGGAAGCGTAAGGGCTGCCGGCATCCACCTCGACAGAAGCCAGTTCGTGCCATTTCATGTCCAGGATTGCCGCTGCCGCCAGTTCCGTCGTCATGAAACCCTGGTTGAACTTGGATGCGGCATTTATCTTGGCAACAAGAGAATCCGGGATCACCTCTCCTGTCTGCCAATGTCTTGCATACGTGGCAAGCACTTCCGGCCGGAAAGCCCAGTTCTCGTTGATCTGGGATGGCAGCTCCACAAAATCCCTCGCCACGGATGTCCCGCTGACAGTCTTGTATGTACACCTGCTGAGCAGGCCGTGCAGGGCATGGCCGAACTCATGGAACATTGTGGCAACCTCATCGAGGGTCAAAAGTGCCGGAGCATCTCCTGACGGTCTGGAAAAATTGCCTACGTTGACTATCACCGGTCTGTGGTCATCTCCATGCCTGTCGATATACTGTGGCAGGAAATTGTTCATCCATGCGCCCCCGCGCTTCGTAGGCCTCGGGAAGTAGTCGGTCATCAGATAGCCGATAAGCGAGCCGTCCGAATCGGTCACTTCAAACGCCTCCACATCCGGATGATAGACCTGCACGCTGTCCAGTTTGCGGAAATTCAGACCGTACAGTCTGGATGCATTGGCAAAGACCCCTTCCCTGACATTCTCCATCCGGAAATACGGTCTTGTCTCCGCCTCGTTCAGACTGTATTTCCTCTCACGGACACGTCCGGCATAATACGCCCAGTCCCACGGACGGATGACGGAAGTGGAATCATCGGGAAGAATCCCCGCCTCCACATCTTCATCCATTATCTCCTGCATGTCCGTTATCTCCTCCTCCGCCCTGGCCACGGCAGGACGGAAGATTGTCTCCAGAAACGAGTCCACCGTAGCGGCATCACGGGCCATCTTGTCTGAAAGGATCATTTCTGCCGGATTGTCATATCCCAGCAGCCTTGCCTTCTCTATTCTCAGGCGCATGATGTCGAGGACCAGATCCCTGGTATCATTCCTGTCCCCGTGACATCCCCGCGTAGAATATGCCCTGAACATCTCTTCCCTGCGCCGGCGGTCATCGCACGACGCCATTTCGGAAGCATATTCCGATACGGTCACTCCGAATCTGTCCGCAAAGGCATTGTTCTCGGCAAGAATCCTGTTCCCGAATTCGTATTCGAGCGAAGAAAGTTCCCTGTTTATCTCCCTCATCCTCGTCTGGCCGGTCTCATCCAGGGAAATGCCGTTGTCCACAAACCTGCGGTATATCCTGTCCAACACCATTTCCTGTTCCCGGGTAAGGCCGAGCCCATCCTTCCTGTCATGCAGATACTGCACCCTCTCGAAGAAATACGGATTCATGAAAATATTGTCGTTGTGCTCCGAAAGCATCGGAAGGACCTTCTCGACAATCCTTTGCAGGGCAGGCGTGCCATCAGTCTCCGAAAGGTTGAAAAGCACTCCCGTCACCCTGTCGAGGGTAGCCCCGGAACGGTCGTATGCCGCTATGGTGTTCTCGAACGTCGGCTCCTCCGCATTCGCGATAATGGCATCCACATCAGAAGCCTGCTGCCTCATGCCCATTTTCACCGCCAGCATATAATGGCTCTCCCTTATCTCATCGAACGGCGGCATCCCGTAATTCGATTTCCATTCGAACAGGAACGGGTTCACCTTGTCGCATCCCGCAACCGACATCATCATTGCCAGAATTATAATTATCCTTTTCATATTCCAGTACACAGTTATCCTGCAAATATACTCAGAAGCCGAGAGCAATGCAAGTTTACTTGCAATTGCCGAGGCGTGACAGTATATATGGCCGTCAGGCCAAATATCTCAGAAGCCGAGAGCAATGCAAGTTTACTTGCAATTGCCGAGGCGCGACAGTATATATGGCCGTCAGGCCAAATATAATAAAAATCCGCGCCATGAGGACGCGGATTCAATTCTCCGGGCAGGTTACAGCCCCGGCCAGTCGGACCTGACATACGACTTCTTGACAGACTCAGGAATCTCAGGGAAGAAACTGAACTCATTTCCGATCTTCGCCTCTATCTCCGACACAGGGAAAATCCATTCGTTATCCTGCGGCTCATATTCGCTGTCTTCAGGGAACCGCTGCGGATACCAGAAACCTATCGCAGTCAGTTCATCTGCAGAGCATTCCGCTATCGGCTTGCCTGTATTGCCTGACTTTGTCCTGAGAATCACCCTGTATCTCGCCACCGGCACTACACAGGTCTTGGATATGCCGGGTGCGCCGCTGCCATCATCGCTCGCGTCAATGGCCTTGTATCTGTCATCTCCGTAATAGCAACCCGTCACCACGTATGTCGTGTCCCGGTTGCCTGTCCACTCTTCGGAAAGCAACCCTTCCACAATTCCCCAAGTGCTTGTCTCCTCTTCGTTTTCCTGCCATACATGCAGATACATTTCCGGAGCTATGTTGGTAGGATAGAAAGTCTGGATATTCATATCGCTCCCGGCCCCTCTCCTGTCATCGGACCGCAGCAGATGTCCCTTGGTGAAATACTCGTTCGTATAGTCTGCAGTCCAGTAGTAAAATCCGTCAGTCGGGCGACCTCCGTTCCCTGTCCACGGCCATTCCTCCCAGTCCGATGGGTAAATGATTGACTGTTCCTCCCCGGTCATTTCAGGATCCGGTCTCCACGGGTCAGGGTTCGTCCTTCCCCGTCCCTCAAGATAGCAGCTGTGATGCACCGAAGCCACCCACATCGGGTTGTGCCTGCGCGTGTCGTAACATGCGGCATAGTTCCTCACCCTCTTGCCGCTTTCTACTGTGGTAGCATAGTGGGTGATATATCTGTAATCCTCGCTCGGAATGAGCGTAACAGGCAGTTCCGGCCACGGATAAGCTGAAACCGGGCCGAAAGTCACAGTCTGCCCGACATTCCCTGACAGCACGCACAGCTTCAGGTCATCTACCCTGACATTCCACGAACCCTCCAACCTTATGGAGAGTTTCTGAGGCAGCTCCCCGCCTATCCTGAAATCCGCCTGGGCAAAGCCCCAGCTTGTCGATGTCCCTGGCCGCTGATATGTCACCTGACGGTAATCTCCTGTTGCAGAATTGCCAATCAGGAGCACCAGGTCTTCATTTGCCGTAAACGACCCTTTCACATTATCCCCTGCAACACCGAAAGAAATCCTGAAAGTAGAGATTCCAGCAGGAAGTTCTATGCCGCTTGCGACAAACCATGAACCGCTTCCGAAATAGAAAGCATTGTCACCTGAAGCCCCCTGATATCCAGTGGACTTGTAAGTGCTTCTGATACCGACGGATGAACCGGAATATTCTACGGAAGCAGCCCCGCTTCCGATCTTGTTGATATACTCATCGCTCTGGTCGATCCAATAATTGTCAGAAGTCACCACGGCATCCAGATCATCATAGTACACCACCTCGCCTTCTTCCGGTTCATCCGGCTCGTCCGTCCCCGATGGATCATACCTCACGGTCACGGATTTCGATATGATACGGTCTCCATCTCCACGGGGCACCGACATCACGGAAATCTTAGACTCGCCCTCCGCAGCGGCAGTGATACGAACCTCCGTAGTCCCTGCCTCGCCGGAAACCACATCCGTCACGGTCATATAATGCGATGTGCTTATCTTCCAGCCCGCATTGGACTCCACCGTGAACACATTGGACTCCGGCAGGGATGGATTGTACTCTACCATCTCAGGAGACACGGTCAGTTCCGCATCCTGGAATGTGCCGTCTCCGGTCTTCTCACACGATACTGCCGCCAGGCACAGTATGGCAGCTACAGCTACATAATTGTCAAAAAGTCTTTTCATAGCAAGGATTTGTTAAGCCGTAGAGGCTTTGTCAATAACTGAAATTATCCGGTTTACACCTCATCATTGTTGACGTGGATACCGGTCTCATCTATCAGAGTGATCTGAGGCTCATCGTCATAGAGAGTCAGGACTCCTGTGAAATCTACAGTCGCACTGCCATCCCGTACCTCTTCAGGTATCTCATGGTCCGAGAATTTGGAATAACCGCTCGTCCTCACGCCGACAGTCTGTCCATCCGCCTCAAAATACTGGGTCACGGAATATGCCGTAGTCCCGATTCTGCCCTGGGCACGGAGTTCGGCTACAGTATGGGCATTGTCACCGGTAGTGGCGGTGTCGAAGTTCCCCGCATCGAGATACTCCTCGAACTTGGTGTCTGACATTGCCCAAGTTATGACTCCCCACGCATTCCTGTTATCCTCGTCAAGATAAATCCTGTTGGACTGATCCTTGTGGTTCAGGTTAGGGTCCACGTATGCCAGGCAGAAAAGAGTATTGGTATATGTGACATCCCTGATAACCACGTATTTGCCGATAAGTTCCTCATCCGTCATCCGGTCTGCGGTAATCTCTATCGGAGACAGAGGCTGCCCCGGCTCTCCCTTCAGGACATGCGCCTCCACAAGGAAACGCACTCCCATATAGGCGGTCTCGTACTCCCCGGTAAAGTCCTCGTACCCGACCTGAAGAGAACCGTGATAATCCCCGAGCGTAAGTCCATTGAGTTTCACATAGACCCACTGTCCGAGTTTATATTCATTATAAAGTCCTGTCAGACCAATCTTTATCTCTATCCCCGATGTCTCGTCCTGGATATAGAAACTTCTGTAGAAATTCCCCTCCTCATCAGAAGTGGTCACCTGCCCGGCAACCGCAATGTCCTCCTTGATGTTCAGAGGCATGGAACCGTTGTCATAATACATCTGCTTCAGTTCCCCGATAGAGATGAACTCTATGCCTTCCGCCTCTATCTCTGCCTTGGTATATGTCCTTGTAGCCTCCGGCTCAGCGTACTTGCCCGTAAATACAGGCTCGAACTCATCGCAGGAGACAAAGGACAGGGCCGCTGCTCCGGCAACCAGCATATATAATATATTCTTCATATCTGAATGCATTAGAATCTAAAGTAGATATTCAACATATAATTGACTCCCACCATATAGAAATATCTGGAATCAAACCTGTAGTACCTTGTAAAATCCTCGGAGTCTATAAGTCTCGTCTGCTCATATCCTCCTGTCTTTACAGACCTGTTGTTCAGGATGTTCCTGACCTCGAGAGAGAAACCGATATTGTACTTTCTCTGGATATACCAAGACTTGCCGATATTCGCGCTCAGCACGAATGCATGAGGGAACCTCTCCTGGGCAGCCATATATTCCTCCTCTTCCGGAGTCCATCTGACATCCGGACCCATCACCGCCATATTCGTACGGTACAGAGGATTCATATCAAGATACATCTTGTCGAAATACTGGAGCTCTATGCCTGCGAACAGATAGTTGAAGCTATAGTCCAGACCGAGGCTTGCAGCTATCTGCGGTGTGCTCGGGACATAATGCTTCTGCACCTTGGAGACGACATACTCACCGGAAGCATCCGTGACATAGTTGCCTGCCGCATCCTTCTGGTAGATATTGTGCGCCTTCCAGTACGGCACGGTCGCATCCATCACAATCTCACCGTTGTTGTCGACCGTCTGTATGACATGAGGCGTGGTCGTATAGATATAGTCACCCCAGTTCAAGGCTCCTACGACAGACAGACCCTGCACGGGAACCGGGACCTTGAAGCCCAGCTCGACTCCGGCGTGTCTCTGGCCTATGCCTGTCATGGCGAAGTTCGTGAAAGAATTCTGGGAATCATCATAGAAACTCATCAGGTCCGTCTGGTCGGATATGTTGGAATAGAACCCTGTGACCCTGACACTGTAACCGTTCTTGTTGAAAGCATAGCTCAGGTCCGCCGAGAATGTCTTTTCCGTGGTGAGGTTAGGGGTGAGGGAATTCCTTGTCCTCGGAGACACGAATGAGGATGCGAAATACGGGGCATCGTTGTAGTATCCCACATTGGCCCATACCCTGTGCGGCCCGTTGATATATGTCGCACCTGCCTTGGCCCTCCAGGTGAAGAAACCGGCCACATCCGACTTGCCGTACGAATTGTCAGGGAAGAGCCCTTTCTGTACATTTCCGAATCTCCAGAATGTGTTGTATCCTCCCTGGGCAGCCAGATATGCCTTCCAGTTGCCGTGCTCGAAGTCCAGGTCAGCCCACAGACGGGCATCATGCACATTTGCCGTATAGTCATAGCCGTATCTGTCCCCTTTCTGGAGCATCTCGGCATGTCCGTTGATGAGATAGTACTGCAGGTCATTCTGTATCTTCTGCTCATCCATTGCAAAATCCCTCTCTGCAAACTGGTCTATGTTCACATAGTAGTCTCCGCCGAGCAGGTCCTTCACTATCTTATAGTACTGTGTCCTGTTGAGCCTGTAGTTGACACCACCCTTCAGGGTAAACCACCGGTCGAAACGGTACTTCACCTGGGCGTTCAGGTTCAGGTCATTCTGGTCTGTCCTCCTTTCCTCCTGGATATATTTCGATCTTTTCAGTTCCGGGTCATACTCCGCATCGATATTGTTGCGGTTGACATTGTAGAGCCTGTCCCAGTTGATATGCTGTGTATTGTTGTAGTTGTAGATCCATGCCTCTTCAGCCCAGCCTGCCAGATACGGGTCGTCCCTGTTGCTCATATTCGATTCCGGATTATAGAAATAGGATGGCAGATTCCTGTAGTAGTCAGGTCTCGGATCCGGGGCATCGTACCAGTCGAGTGCGGAATACCCGTTGCGTCCTGTCCTGTAGATGGCAGTGACATCCAGCCCGAGCCTGTCATCCGGAGTCCAGGAATATTTGAGCACCGCAACCGGTTCGTGGTTGTTCCTCACCCTCGCATTGCGCACCTTTCCGTTCTGATATCCCCAGTTGGAGTTGTAATAGTTGCTGCCGACAAGGTCATAGACCTCCTGGGTAGACCCGTTCTGTGCCCCGCGCTGTACCGGGGAACCGAAAATGGCAAGACTGAGCCTGTGGGTGTCATACCAGTTCTTCTCTGCACCGAGATAGTATGCAAACGCCCTGTAGTACATACCTTCCACCCAGTCGTTGCCTCCGATACGGGCAGACACATTGACCGCGAATGACCAGCCGTTGTCCATCTCTCCGGTAGCATACGACCCCATCAGGCGGAGACGGTAGAAAGCGCTGTTGGTCAACACACTGAACCTGTAGCCTTTGCGCATTGTAGACGGAGTTGCAAAGATATTGGTCACACCGTTGTATCCCCCGACACCGTAGCCGGACATATCCAGTCCGTTCTCGACCTCCTTGTTCCTCGTGGCCTCGTTGAGTCCGCTCCACAGAGACCACGGAGTATATCCAGTCAGCGCATCGTTGAGACGCACTCCTGAAAGATACACGTCCTGTGTCCTGGAGTCGTAGCCACGCTGGCGGAACCTTATCTGGCTGAAGCCGTAACCGGCGATATTGCTGTACACATCATTGCCATAGATTATGGACGGGGCATCATCATAGCCCGAATCTATCATATCGAACTCAGCGAAATTGGAATCATCTATATCGATTGCCAGAGCCTCGGTAGGCACAAGGGATACGAACATCAGGTCTTTCATAAACCCCTCTACAGTCACATTGACCACGGAACGCTCGAATCCGGGAGACTCCACCGTCATCCTGTAGATGCCATCAGGCAAGTTCCCGAAAGAGAAATATCCATCAGATCCCGCCTGGGACTGCTGAACCACTGTCTCACCTCTGTACAGGGTTATCGCAGCATCCGGGACAGGGACTCGGCCGTTCCTGTTGACCACAGTTCCCTCCACTCCGCCTTTATTTTCCTGAGCAAACGCCGGGAAAGCAAAGATAGCCGCAAAAAGAATTGCCAATAGTTTTCTATACATATTATTGAATTTAAATATTTTCATATATCAGATCGCCATTCCGGCAGAATGACAATAGGGAACCGTCATTTTTCCAATACTATATAGGTAGGGAAATGGTCGCTATAGCCACCGATAAAAGCCCCGCTGGAGAAAGTCCTGAACGGGGTGCCTTTGTACTGGCCGCTCTGGGTTATCATAAACGGCTTCTTGAATATCACCCCATAGAAGCCTTTCCTGCCCACCGGACGGATCTTCAGCCCGCCATCAGGGGCATTCAGGAGAGACTCGTTCACAAGGATTATGTCATAAATGTTCCATACGCCCTGATATGCCAGCGAACCGTATCCAGCCTTGAGCATAGCCCAGAACGGAGAGAAGAAATCCTCCTTGCCTACCTCCTCCGGCTTCTCCTTGCCGTGCATGAACTCGACCATACTCCTGTCGGTAGGGTTGTCATTCATATCCCCCATCACCACTATCTTTATGCCCGGATATTTTTTCTCCATCTGCAAGGCGTGGCTGTATATTATCTCTGCGCCCCTGCTTCTCAGATCCCAGCCCTTGCCGCCGATACGGGATGGAAGATGCGCCACATAGACAGCGAACTCCTCCCCGTCCAGCAGGCCGTGCACCATCAATATGTCCCTGGTCTTGAATTGCTTCTGACTTTCCTCATCCATAGAAAACTCTATGAGGCCGCTGTTGAAGTCGAACGGTATCGACTCGCTGTCGACAAGGGTGAAATTGTCCGGTCTGTAGAGAAGGGCCACATCCACTCCGCGGGTATCCGGTCCATCATAATGCACTATCTGATAGTTCGCGGCTGCAATCTCGGGCTGGCTCACCAGATCCTCAAGGACGAGACGGTTCTCAATCTCACTCACTCCCAACAGTGTGTGGAAACGGCCGTTGGTCTGCGCCATGGAACGGATGACAGTCGCCATATTATGGAGCTTCTTCTGGTATTTGACATCCGACCACTGGTTCTTGCCATCCGGCAGGAATTCCTCATCGTTCTTGGCCGGATCGTCATAAGTATCGAACAGGTTCTCCAGATTGTAGAACCCTATGATATAGTTCTGCTTCTTCCCGGCATCGTTCCCGCCGAAGACGGCAATCCCTGCAATCAGGAGAAAAGAGACAGACAAGAAAATATGTTTCTTCATGTTCCGTTAATTGTTAAAATGTCCATTTTGAAGATATGGTCTCCTCTGCAGAGGCGTACTCAGCCGGCAGATTGACAAACAGGTCTATGCCCAGGAAATGTTCCAGGTCAGATATGGATATGGCCATGTCCCTTGTAGGGTTCTGCTGCCCGGGATCCCCGTTGGAGAAATAGAACGCAATACCCGCATAGCTTTCAGGAGAAATGCTGTACCCCAGCAGAGCCTTGAAGTATGCATCCGGGACATTGACCTCATTCCCGCCCCTGTCCCTGTGGAAATCATTCTGTGACGGCACGCAACCGGACACGACATACAGGGTATCGAACGAGTTCATCCATACCCTCACCTTGCTCTCCAGGTTCTTCCACAACCCCTGATTGAGAGAAGAAGACTGGACAGTCATATTGGTAGGGTAGAATGTCGCACGGTTGGCATCGAGTCTGAGCCTGTCGGCAGAAGGGATCTGATGCCCCCTGTCATAACCGCTCTTCCCCCACCCCTGCCACGTATAAGGCTGGTATTCTGCAGGCACTTTCGGATCGGTCTGTTCCCAGTCATCCGTCCTGTCTCCGGACCCTACCAGGGAACTGTGCATAGGGTATGCGACCCATCTTGCAAGCATGTTCCCCGCATCATAATACATAGAATAATTTCTCACCGCATTGCCGGAAACGGTCATATCGTGGTATATCCAGGCACAGCCTTCGTCCTCCGTCACCGCAGGAAGTTCCATCCAGCCGCGCACCACATCCGACTTCAGTCCAGGATAATCCGGCCATACGGGGAGTTCCGTCCCCTCGCCGCCTTCCACCTGCGCCAGTTTTCCGGTCTGCACCAGCCGCACCGACTCCGAACTGCGGCCGAACTGCCCGGTTATCAGGGCAGATCTCGGATCATCAGCCCGGTTCTGCGTATAGGAAAGTATCACGCTGTTGGTACTGCCCGTCCCGGATGTCCTGCTGAGGGTTATCCAGTCACGCTGCTCCCCTTCATACTGCACGGACAGCGTCCACGGCCCTTCCGCAGAGACCGACACGAACATCGACCCTGCCGACAGCCTCACCTCCGTCTTCGTCAGCGAGACCGAACCATCCGCCATATCATCTGTGCAGGAAAACGACAGCCCCAGAGACAGAGACAGCAGAAGAGTGATATGAATCCTGTAGAACCTCATCTTCTACTGCAGTGTCACCGGCTCTCCGAGTTCATACTCCGTTCCGGCAGACCAGTCTACCGGATTCTCCCCTACCTGGTCAGATGCGGTCACAGAGACATCATCCAGCCTGTATGTAGATGCCACTGTCGTCGTGAACCTGACATAGAAAGTCGCTATGGCATCCGCAAAAGTCACCGACCCTGAACAATAGGACCACACATCATCACCCGTCGGAGCCGCAATGTATTCGAACGGAAGCCATTTCTGCCCATCACAGCTGACATACACAGGGAACTCATCCGGATTTACGGAATTGTCGATAGTCCCGGTCTGGTCATACTGGTTTCTGAGAAGTCCGAAAGACACCTCTACTGTCCTGATATCCGGATGCATCTGCATGTCACCTATGGTAAAGGATGGCATATCGGACCCGAAATGGATATGGTTGCCTCCTGTCGCTCCCGGATAGCCCTCGCTGTTGGTAGAAGAACCGTTACGGACAGTCACCTTTGTTGAAGACACATAGAACTGCCTCGTATCAAGAGCATAACCGGACTCATATTCAGGACCATACCAGCATGATGATGAGCCGAGAGCGGGATTGTCTCCATCCAGCTTTATCCCGAAACTCGAGGAATATATGTCCTCCGGAGTCTCCTCGGGATTGAGGGCCTGGGTCACATCCACAGATGCATACACCGCCCTGGTATTGAACCTCACATTTGCCTGCCGGCTGTTGCCGACATTGTTCCGCAATGCAGTCACAGTCACGGTGTACGACTGCATATCCCCTACAGAGCCACCCTCGCTCGGATCAAAGGCAAGCCAGTCCGCAGAAGACTCCACCGACCATTCCCTGTTGGTAGTGACGACAATCTCCTTCTGTCCGACATCGTAGTCGAACGCCAGCTGGCTCTGGTCTACCGTTATCTCAGGAAGAGGCGGCTGCTCTCCCTTGTCCGTACATGATACGGAAACCGCCATGACGGCCACCGCCATAAAAAGAAACCTAACTTTCATAAATACAATTTATACTCAATTATCACAGGTCTGCTTCACAGCATTCAAGATGTAATCAACAGTTTTTTGATTATGGGAATACGGCAGCCGGCAATGGCCGCCTTTACAAGATCCTGCCATCATCCCGGCATCCACAGTCCGGCGATGAACCGACAAGGCTGTCTGTTGTATGAATCTTCCTACAAAGGCAAATGCAGGCGGGCACAATGTCCGCCTGCATAAATTGAAATAAACGGCTTTATTCGTTTTTCACATATGAGATATTCAGATAATTCACATATAACCTGTGAGTCTTATCTGCTCCCATACAATAAAATTTAACAGATGTAGCTGATATTCCAGAAACTTCCAAAGTTCCATTTTCCTTTATATCTTCCTCATCTGATTCTGTCCCGGCATCTACGACATAGACAACGGTTGTTTCCATTCCGGAACCAATCGTAACCGAGTTGATAGTATATCCCTCTTTTGCCGTAATGGTTATAGAACCGCCTTTCCCGCCTGTATTACTCTGATATAATCTGATTTGCCCATCGTTGACTGCTGGAGCAGTAGTTCCTTCCTCTTTCGCAGTGGTATAACTAATGTTTTCATCTATATTGCCTGATACGGCAGAAAATGAATCCATTGAAATAGTTATAACCCCCGATTTTTGCTGAGTAAGAGTAAATGTCTTTTCTACTCCACCGCCGGAAATCTTGAATGTTGCAATCCTGGCATCCTGAGACTCATTTGCAGAGAAATCCAGCTCTATATTGCCATTATTGCTGCCAGATTCAGTAAATGAAGTCACCCAATCTGCACTGCCTTCGCGTGAAACTGTCCACTCTACATTAGAAGAAACCTCTATGGTTGCGGATGTTTCAGAAGCGGAAACACTCTTGGAGTTCACCTCTATATAAGGTTCGCTTTCAACAGAGACAACCACGATAGCCCATGCGTATGGCTCTTTTGTTTTTTCATCCAAAAGATAATTTGTAGTATAGCCCAGGACAGTCACTGTCTTGCCATTCATGGCATCGTAATTATCTATGGTATAGGTCATGCTTACCCTTAATTCACCACCATCCACATCAACATATCTTCCATTGTCCATAACTCCGGTCACCTTGACAAGTTCCGGCTTGGTGATTGAATAATCATTGAACGCTTCTGAAGTAGTCAGATCCGTAAAATTATCATAGGATGGAACTGTCTCGTCAGAATCAGTAACAGTCACAGTCGGGGATTCTATCTGATGTCCGCTATTATAGACATTCTTCGTTCCGCTCACTTCAACCTTGTTGCCTATCTTTACTCCAGGCATCTTGTCTTTTTCGTAAATGTAAATCGCCCCTGTCTCATCTGCGATAATGAAACCTTTCTGGCAGATTGCCATAACGGTTCCGGATGTGCTGACCATAGAATTGGTTTCAGCAGCTATCACCTGGTCAATGGTGGTGCTTTCCACCTGCGGTTTTCCGTTGTCCTCAACATCCACTGCCAGGATATTCTTGTAATATTCATTATCTCCACCTGCAAAGAATCCTGTAACCGTAATTTCGTGTCCCTCCAGTTCGTCCAGACCGAAGGATACAACAGGATATGCTATCGACCCTTTGACACTTGTCCCTGCAATGGTAATGTTGTGATGTATGGTATTCGGGTCTTTGGAATCTACGCTTGACGCGTATATACCTGTCATCTGGATATATGAGACTTCAGTGATATCAAAGGTGGATATATTGTCCGCATCGATGACTGTCGGAGTTTTCGGATATGAGACGGCCTGTCCGGAAGCAGTGGGAATGACTGATGTCGGTTCATCTATCTGTATAAGCTTTCCATAAAGAGCGACAGGCCCCTTTACTGTAACCTCATCCCCGATTTCGACACCGGCTTCCGTAGCCTCATCACCTCGGTATACCATGAGGTAACCTGTCTCGTCGCTGATAATGAAGCTTCTGGTGCTGACTCCTACCACAAGTCCTGAAGTCTCGACTACGGTACCTGCAGTAGTCTTGTAGACATCCTCGATCGCCATCTGGTTGCCGAGGGCACCTGTTACAGTCACATTGACAGTAGCCTCAAGATTGTTCCCGCAAGAGAATGTGACAACGGCGGTTCTGGTCTTGCCGTCATTTTTCTCGGCATTGATTGTAATGGTCTGAGGATCATTGGATCCTGATCCGGATTCAGGAGTTACTGTCACTCCTGTTCCGTTGACTGAAACGGTCCAGTCCCTGGTTGCGGTCAGGGAAACCGTCTTTGCCCCCCCTGACACATCAAATGTGAGAGTAGTCGGATCTACAGAAATCTTCGCTGCAGACACCAGATCATTTTCCTTGTCGCATGAAGCAAAGGCAAACAGCACAAAGGCTGAAACCAATGCAAAAGTTAATTTCTTCATCATAATAGTATAATGTTAACGAATTGTTACAACTTTATCGCATTCAGCGGCAAATTTAAACAAATAAACCGTTAACGCAAATCAATGTCAATTAAATTTTGTTAACATTGCAAAAAAGTAAAAAACATATCCTCAAAAGAGAAATTTTACCAAAAAACGTAAAAATCATCCCCGAAAACGTAAAAACCTGCTCCCGGGGTCTTGACAGAGATTCCGGGTTTTCCTTGTTTTGCAACCAGATACCGGAGCACGGCCTGCAGCGACGGCAGACGTCCCACTCCACGGGATGGGGCCCTCCGGCGGCCGGCACGGAAGATCTTGACATTTAATGTATAATTTGTTAAACTTGCAGACAGATGGGAACGCGGAGCGATGAGAAGCCTGTCCCTGCTCGGGACGGAGGGACAGCCGGAAACGGAGAGGACAGGATTGCGCAGATGGGTGAGGATGCGGCAATGACGGACGGTGCGGCCCAGGACAGGGATGGAGAGAACGGAGAGGCGGCCATAGACCGTACGGTGGTGATAGGAGGGAAGAGGGTTAGGTACATCGACCCGCTCTCCGACTGGGGGTTCAAGACACTCTTCGGCAGCGAGGCCAACAAGGAGTTCCTCATCGCCCTCCTGCAGACCCTCTTCCCCCGGAAGAGGATTACGGACATATCCTACCTCCGGAACGAGAACCAGGGGCTCTCCGGGAGCGACAGGAAGACCGTATTCGATGTCGTCTGCATGACCCGGGAGAGGGAGAGGTTCGTGGTGGAGGTGCAGAAAAAGGACCAGGAACACTTCCGCGACAGGGCCCTGTACTACTCCACCTTCCCCATCCGGGAGCAGGGCAGGAGAGGGGACTGGGACTACGCGCTGACTCCGGTGTGCATGGTCGGGATTCTCAACTTCGGGATGGAGCACAGGTACCCTGCGGGGGAGGAGGACAGGTGGAGGGACAGGAGGGTACACCGGTACGAACTGAGGGAGTGCGAAACCGGGGAGCTGATGACGGAGAACCTCAGGTTCGTCTTCCTCGAGGTGGGGACCTTCGACAAGGAGGCCGGCGAACTGGAGACGTACATGGACCGGTGGATGTACACGCTGAAGAACATGCCGGGGCTCTGCTGCATGCCGCCCGAACTGGAGGAGAGTGTCTTCGGGAGGATCTTCAGGGCGGCGGAGATAGCGGCGTACGACAGGGAACGGATAAACCAATACGAACGAGATATGATGACCGAGAACGACTACAGGAACACCATCGCATTCGCCAGGAAGAAAGCCATTGCGGAAGGGCACGCAGAAGGACTGGCGGAGGGAATGGCTGAAGGCAAGGCCGCAGAAAGAGTTCTGATAGCAAAGGCATTGAAAGGACAGGGAGTGGCGATAGGGACAATCGCTGCTGCAACCGGGCTGTCTGCACAGGAGATTGCAGGACTCTGATGCGGGAAACCAGATGCGAAGAATCAGGGAGGATGCAATAAGATACCGCCCTCGCGATTCACATCGCAAGGGCGGCGCAATTCTAACCTAAAACTTAACCTATGAAAAAACTATTCGGCTCAAAATATTGCAAAGCCTGTGCCAAAATAGCCTACAGAAGTAGTTCAGGTAAGTTTTTAATGCTTTTTATTTCATAAATCCTGTCCGACTCCGGCATCTCCATCATCTCATGATGCCATGTAACTGTATATGGCACATGGATTGCCGTACCGCCTACAGCCACAACCGGAGCAATATCCGATTTGACAGCATTCCCGACCATCAGAATCTCCTCAGGAAGTATGTCCAGTTTCCTTGCCATCCTGCGGTAATCATCCTCGCTCTTGGCAGGCAACACCTCTATATGATGGAAATACCCGTCAAGCCCGGATTCCCTGAATTTTGTAAGCTGTTCGATCAGATCACCCTTGGTCGCTATGGCCAGCCTGTATTTTCCGGACAGGGCTTTCAGCACATCCTCCACTCCATCCACAAGTTCAAACTCATGGTATGCGAGTTCCGTTATGATCCGCTTGGTCTCAAGATATATACCGGTATCAAACCTGTCCCCGCAAATCTCCGCCGCCGTGTCGAGCATGCCGATCATGAATGTCTTGGAACCATAGCCGAACACGGGGATATTTTTTTCCTGATTGCGCGTCACGACATCAACGACCTGCTCCCTCCCTGCAAAGGGAGAGAGCAGCCGTGCGAATCTGGATTCCGCCTCCCGGAAAAACTCCTCATTCCTCCAGAGAGTGTCATCCGCATCGAAAAAGACATACCTGAAATGTCCTGGAATCATATTTTCACTACAGGTCCGGACATTACCGGAAATCAGTCCATATCCGGATACACGCGGATTATCCTCACATCATTGAGAGGACAGTCCCTGCCATCTGTCGCGACAGCGGCAATCCTGTCTATAACATCCAGCCCCTCCACAGTCTCTCCGAATACGGTGTACTGTCCATCCAGCTGGCTGCACGCCGCTTCATCCTGGACAAGATAGAACTGGGAACCGGAAGATGCCCTCTTGGGATTGGCGGCATCCCCGCGCCGGGCGGCGGCAAGCGCTCCTTTCCTGTGGGTATATTCAGGGACGAATTCTGCCGGAACCGTGTATTCCGGACCGCCAGTCCCGTAGAGGTTTCTCTTGGACGGATCCTTGGACAGAGGGTCTCCGCCCTGGATCATGAAACCGTTTATTACCCTATGGAACAATGTCCCGTCATAGAAGTGCTCATGGGCGAGCTTTATGAAATTGTCCCTGTGTTTCGGGGTCTTGCCGTAGAGTTTTACCTTGATTGTCCCGAGGTTGGTCTCGATATTGAATATCGGTTCCTCGGGGAGATCTGCCGGATTGAAATTCATGTCATCAGTCTTTACGGTGTCGGCTGCCGCGGCCGGCTGTCCGTCCGCCCCTTCTTCCGCAGTCCTGTTGCCGGAACAGTTGCAGGATACCGCCATCATGACCGTTACGGCCAGCGCACCTAATGTCAAAACAATATTTTTCATCGTATTACAGAGAATATCAGATTATGTTGTCTTTCTCTATGTCCTTGAAGTAGCGGTAGGTGGAAACCTTGAGTTCCTCTGCTGCACCCTCATCGCAGACCAGGATGCCCTTCGGATGGACCTGCAGGGCGGTAATGGTCCAGGCATGGCTGTATGCCCCTTCCACACATTGCTGTACGGACCGGGCCTTTTTCTCCCCGAGAGCGAGTATGAGCACCTCGCGGGCATCGAGAACAGTACCTACGCCGACTGTCAGCGCCCGCTGCGGAACCTTGTCCACATCATTGTCAAAGAATCGAGAATTCACCACCCTTGTATTATAGGTAAGGGTCTTGATCCTCGTACGGGAACTGAGGGAAGAGAACGGCTCGTTGAACGCGAGATGGCCATCCTCCCCTACTCCTCCGAGAAACAGGTCGATACCTCCTGCCTTGCGGATGCGTTCCTCGTATCCATCGCATTCCTTCCGGGGATCCTCCGCATTGCCGTTGAGGATATTGACGTTCTTCGGGTCGATGTCTATGTGGCTGAAAAGATTGTTCCACATGAAAGAATGGTAGCTCTCGGGATGGTCCTCAGGAAGTCCTACATACTCATCCATATTGAATGTGACCACATTCCTGAAAGAGACTTCGCCTGCCCCGCACATTGCGATCAGTTCCCTGTAGGTCGAAAGCGGAGTGGATCCGGTAGGCAGGCCGAGCACAAAAGGCTTGTCGCTGACTTTCTGATGCGCATTGATCTTGCCGGCAATGTAACGGGCAGCCCATTTCCCGGCGTTCTCGTTGGTGTCTTCGATAATAAGTCTCATTATTAATAGGTTTTAAGGAATATCCGCCGGCAGCATACCGGCAAACAACTTACAAACATACAAAATTAACGGACAAATGACAAGCGTGCGACTTTCAAGGACATCAATTTTTTGCCATTTCGGATTTTATGGGATATTTTTGCGGACATTATGGGAAATCCTCTGAAACAGCTGGCAGGAGAGACTGCCATATACGGGCTCAGCACCATTCTGGCAAGGATAATCAATTTTCTGTTTGTCCCGATATATACCCGTTGCCTGACCACTGAAAGTTATGGGGTCGTAACGGAATTCATGGCATATATCGCTGTCCTTCAGGTTATTCTCGTTCTCGGCCTGGAAACGGGCTGTTTCAGGTTCGCCAATCGCGAGGGAGTCAGCACGAAAGCGGTATATTCCAATGCCCTTGCGACCGTCACCGGCGTGAGCATGGCCTTTCTCGCGCTGATGATCGCATTCGCAGGTCCGATAGCTTCAGGTCTCGGATATCGGGGATACGACAACTGCATCATGTATGTGGGAGGAATCCTCGCCCTGGACAGCATTACAGCAATCCTTTTCGCCAAGTTGCGCCAGGAACACAAGGCATTCAGGTTCGCCATCTTCAAGACCATAAAGATAATAACCGAAACGACGGTGAATATCCTGCTGTTCTTCCCGTTCGCCGGCTTCTGCTCAGGAAAGGCAGCCGCTCTCGGAATCCGGGCTGCAGAGCTCGCATCATCCGATATCTGGCTTCTGCATTTCGTATCGCCGGTACCGGACTTTTCATACGTCATATTTGCCATCTTCGTCAGTTGCGTCGTATGCGGGCTGCTGTTTCTGCCGTCTCTGCTGCGATTTTCATTCGAATTCGACGGCAGACTTCTCAAGCAGATGCTCATATATTCCCTCCCGCTCATGGTGGCGGCGCTTCCAGGCATAATCAATGATTTCCTCGACAGGATACTGTTCCGCTTCTTCGACACCGGATCGGAAGCGTGGCGCTCGAGCCTCGGGATATATCAGGCGGCTGTCAAGCTTTCGGTGATAATGTCCCTGTTCATACAGATGTTCCGGTTCGCCGCAGAGCCATTCTTCTTCCAGCGGGCAGGGGACAAGGGGTCGAAAGAATTGTATGCCAGGGTAATGGAATACTTCACGGCTTTCTGCGCCCTGGCTTTTCTCGGGGTCATGCTGTACATCGACATCATCTCCCTGATACTCGGCCGGGACTTCCGGGAAGGGATCGGGATAGTGCCGGTCATGCTCATTTCATACATGTTCCTCGGAATGCTGTTCAACGTGTCGATGTGGTACAAGCTCTCCGGAAAGACAGGAATGGCGATATACATAACCCTCGCAGGACTGGCGGTTACAATGGCCGTCAATATTGTCTTCATGCCGAAGTATTCCTACTGGGCATCGGCTTACGCCCACCTTTCAAGCTATGCGGTAATGTTCGTCATCAGCGCGGTACTCGGACAGAAATACTATCCTGTACCGTACAGATGGGGAAGGCTCGCCGCGATTTTTGCCGTCATGCTCGGAATATACGGGATTTCCGCAGCGGCGGACAGGCTGCTGTTCGGCAATGTGGCCATAGGGACATCATCTGCCGGACCGCTCATCGCCGAATTTGCCGTGCATACAGCCCTTATAGCCGTCTATCTCGTTTTGGCTTATCTGATTGTCAGAAAAAAGCCCGGAGAGAGAAACGGCAATGCCGGATCGGATGGCAGGGAGCGTCTTAGCCGAATACCAGCAGAATAATCTGTATCGATATCACTCTCAGAAAGATAGAGAACGGATAGACCGTCGCGTATGCTACAGACGGTTCATCCCCTTCGACAGTGGAGTTGGCATAGTCCAGAGCTATGGGATTGGCCATGCTTCCGCAGAGCATCCCGACACTGCCGGCATAATCCGTTTTGGCCCATTTCATGGAGATGAACCCGACAACAAGCACCGGGACCACAGCCAGAGCGAAGCTGACGGCAATCCATACAAGACCCTCCGTGCGGAATACGGTCTCGAAGAAATCCTTGCCTGCACCGAGCCCAAGACCTGCAAGATAGATGATCAGACCGAGCTGGCGGAGCATCAGATTTGCACTGCGCGTAGTATATATCGAAAGGTGGAATCTCGGGCCGAACGCCCCCATCAGGATTCCTGTTATGATGGGACCTCCGGCAAGCCCGAGTTTCACCGGCATGCTGATTCCCGGGATGGTGAAGGGGATGGAGCCTATGACCAGACCTATGGCAAGCCCGATGAAAATAGCGAACAGGTTCGGGTTGCGGAGCTGTTTCTCCTGGTTGCCGAGAATGGTGGCGACATTGTCTATCGCCTTGGTCTCCCCTACTATCGTCAGTTTGTCTCCCAACTGCAGCCGCAGAGACGGGGAGGCAAGCAGGTCGATGCCCGCCCTGTTGACCCTCGTGATATTGATGCCGTATGAGTTTCTCAACTTAAGCGAGCCGAGCTTCACCCCGTTCAGGGCCGGCCTTGTGACCAGGACATGGCGCGACACCAGTTCGCTGTCTATTGAGTTCCAGTCGATATCCTTCTTGTTCCAGTCCGTGTTTTCCTGGTCTCCGAACAGGGTCCTTATCGCATCCACATCATGTTTGCCGGAAATTATGAGCAGGTGGTCATCCCTGTCTATCACCGTATCGGAAGTCGGGATGCTGACCTTGCCATCTTTCCAGACGCGGGAAATCACGAACCGCCGTCCGGAAAGCGGCATGATTTCCTTTATGCTGCGGCCGAACACTGCCGGATTGCTCACATGATATTCGGCGACAAAGGTGTTTTCCAGACTGTCATCCTTCTGCTGACTTCCGTTCCGCCTGCCTCCGAAAATGGACTTGAGGACAATCACCGCCAGGATCACCCCTATGACACCGAACGGATATCCTACAGCACACGCAAGGGCCATTTCGTTGCTTCCATCCATATTTCCCGGCTCCATCTGCAGCAGGGTCTGCTGTCCGGCACCGAGCATCGGTGTGTTGGTGACGGCTCCGCACAGAAGTCCCATCATCTCCGTAAGGTCTATGCCTGTCAGCGGGACAAGGGCGACAGCCATTGCAGAACCGAGCACAAGCAGGACAGTCGCAAGAAGATTGAGCTTTACCCCTCCCTGTTTGAAGGATGTGAAAAAACCGGGCCCTACCTGGACCCCGAGGGAATAGATATACAGCACAAGACCGAAATTCTGTGCGAAAAGCAGCATGTCCTGGTTGATCCTGATACCGAAATGCCCGGCAAGGATGCCTGTGAAAAACACGAAAGTCACTCCGAGCGATATCCCCCATATCCTGATCCTGGACAGAGCCAGGCCGACCGCACATATAATGCACAGCACCAGGATAGCCTGGGTGAATGTCTGTTCCGTAAATATGCTGCTGATCCAATCCATAACTTCTCCACCTGCGGACTGCCGCCCGCCGTCAATAAAGGAAATATCCCGCGACTCCGCCGGCGACAATGACCAGAATAGGATTGGCCTTCATGGCAAGCGAGACGAAAAATGCCGCGAGGAACAGCAGCCAGCTGGTCCAGTCGACAAAATTGTCCGGAGTCATGAGGACGATGGCGGCAGCACCTATAAGCCCTATGATTGCCGGCCTCAGCCATGACATCACTCCCTCAAACACAGTGTTGCGGCTGAACTTCGCATAGACATGGCACAATGCCAGCACGATAATGAAGGACGGAAGCACGGCCGCCACGGTGGTAGTGAAGGAACCGAGCACGCACATGAACTCGGATGCCCCTGCCGCATGGAGGACACTGTACCCTATATAGGTCGCGCTGTTGATGCCTATCGGCCCCGGAGTCATCTGGGAAATGGCGATTATATCCGTAAATGTCTGTTCATCGATCCAGTTGTGGACCGTCACCACCTGCGCCTGGATAATGGAAAGCATGGCATAGCCGCCGCCTATCGTAAAGATGCCGATCACGAAGAAGGTCATGAAAAGTTCAAGATATATCATTTCCCTTCCTCCCTCTTTTTCCCTTTGAGTTCCTTGATATGCATCTTCCTCCTGTACCTCTTGTCGTTATACATAGTGACCGCCGCCGCAATGACTATTACGCACAACATAATATATATAGGTGAAATGCCAAGGAAAGCCGTCATTGCAAGAGAGGCGAGCATTATGGCCCAATGCCACCATTTGCCGTTGTTCTTCATTGCCATTCTGACCATCGGGGCGGCAATCAGGGCCACGACGACCGGTCTGATCCCCTTGAAAATGCGCATTACGACAGGATTGTCCTGATACCCAGTGAAAGCCATCGCAATCACAAGGATTATAAGGAAAGAGGGGACAATGCTTCCGAGCGTCGCCACTACGCTTCCCTTCGTTCCCCTCAGTTTATAGCCCACAAAAATGGAAATGTTGACCGCGAGTATGCCCGGAGCCGTCTGCGAAAGCGCAATGAGGTCGGGAAATTCCTTCTCATCCAACCAGCCGCGCCTGACCATCTCGTTCTGGATCAGAGGTATCATGGCATAGCCTCCGCCAATGGTGAAGGCCCCGATCTTGGCGAAGATCATGAAAATCCTGAAAAGCGACGCTTCCTCCCTGTTCTTTACCTCCGGCATATCCTGTACTGAGACGATAACGGCGCAAAAGTAGAAAATAATTTCAAAAAAGTCACAAAAAAGTTTGGAGGTAATCAAAAAGTGCGTATCTTTGCAGCCCGTTTCGGAAAGAAGCGGTCTGTTCTTTGAAAATAATGAAAGACTTTTAAGTACAAAGGTTATATGTACAACTAAGTACCGAAAACAATGAGAGTAGCGTTAATTCCTTTACAATGGGATTTAATATGAAGAGTCAATGGATCGCGAAGACATATAGAAATATACAATGAAGAGTTTGATCCTGGCTCAGGATGAACGCTAGCGGCAGGCTTAACACATGCAAGTCGAGG
>CALUPT010000005.1 GCA_944322715.1 uncultured Bacteroidales bacterium | reverse complement strand
TCGGGCTGCTCAGACCTGTGTACATCTTCAGGAACATCAGCGCAACCTTGCCCTCCGGGGTGAAGTATGTTTTTCGTCCTTTCTTCGCTCTCATGCTCTTGCTTGTCAGTCCAAAGTTCTCTGCCATCTCACCAAGCGGCAGCCTCTTACTGATTTTTCCCAGCTCGCTGGTCGCGAATGTCTGCCTATACAATTCATAAAAATCGAACTCCGTGAAAGGGAGATCGGGTGATATTCCAGAGAAATTTTGTACCTTAGCCATGCAGATTAATTTTTGCGATACCTCCAAATTTGGCTTTTTCAGGGCAATTGGAGGTATTCTTTTTATCTTCAGCTAAGATACAAATTTTATATTACATTGACAATCAATTTGTTATAAAGTTTTGATCTTTTTTATGACAGTCCCTAAAGTAAGCTTCGGGATGATGGTTGTCCCATTTCAGAGAAAGCCTACCCTAACGCGACATCGAGGATCATCATGAGGGAGAAGCCGAGGGCGAACATGAGGGTGCCGGCATTGGAGTGTTGGCCGGATGACATCTCGGGAATGAGTTCTTCGACGACGACATAGATCATCGCCCCTGCGGCAAAACTCAGCAGATAAGGCAGATATGGAGTGATGAGAGACGCCAGCGCTATCGTGATGAGGGCTCCGACGGGCTCTACGACTCCGGAAAGTGTTCCGTATGCGAAAGCCTTTTTGCGGCTTGTCCCTCCTGACCTGAGCGGCATGGAGACTATCGCCCCTTCAGGAAAATTCTGGATTGCGATGCCGATTGCAAGTGCAAGCGCTCCGGCCATCGTGATGGTGGTGTCTCCGCTTATCCATCCTGCGTATGTGACTCCGACAGCCATTCCTTCAGGAATATTGTGGAGGGTGATGGCGAGGACGAGTTTGGTAGTCCTTTTCAGCTTGCTTTTTGGGCCTTCAGCTTCTTTGCCGTGGTTGTGCAGATGGGGAATGATATTGTCGAGCAGGAGAAGGAAAAGGATTCCTCCCCAGAATCCTGCAACGGCAGGGACAAACGCCCAGCCTCCCATGTCCTGTGACTGGTCCATTGCCGGTATGAGAAGGCTCCAGATGGACGCGGCTACCATTACGCCTGCAGCAAAGCCGGACAGACCCCGTTCCATTGCCGGATTCATCTGCCGTTTCATGAATAATACACACGCTGCCCCGAGGGTTGTCCCGAGGAGGGGAATCAGCAATATCCACCAGTCGTTCAGTGTCATAGGGTCTCCTGTTTCAGTTTTTCGACGTATGCATCAATGCGGTGCAGTTCTTTCGGGATATCGATGCCCTGTGGGCAATGAGGGTTGCATTGCCCGCATCCGGTGCAGTGGTCCGCCTGACGCAGTTTCGGGACGCTGCGGTCATATCCGACTAAATATGCCCTGCGGGCCTTGCGGTATTCAGGATCCTGGGATGTCGTAGGCAGGTTCCCCTCGTTGATGCATTTGTTGTAATGCAGCAGGATGCCGGGGATATCAATGCCGTACGGGCAAGGCATGCAGTACTGGCAGTCGTTGCATGGCACTGTTTTGTACTGCATCATCAGATGTGCGATATGATGCAGGAAAGCCAGTTCGTCTTCCGTAAGCGGATCGAGAGGGGAATATGTCTTCAGATTGTCCTGCAGATGCTCCATTCTGGTCATTCCGCTGAGGGCGGTGAGCACGCCCGGATATGACCCGACAAAGCGGAATGCCCACGATGCGACGCTCAGTTCCGGCTCCCTTTCCTTGAATTCCGCCAGTATGTTCTCCGGAACTTTCGACAGCCTTCCGCCCAGCAGCGGCTCCATGATTATGACCGGAATGTTTCTTTTCTCCAGTTCATGGTACATGTAGTCGGCATTGGTGTTCTTTGACTTGATTTTCTCTGCATATTCCCAGTCGAGATAGTTCATCTGGATCTGGACGAAATCCCAGTGGTATCTGTCATGGACGGACATGAGGTAGTCGAAGAATTCCTTGTGGCCGTGGTATGAGAACCCGAGGTTGCGGATGCGTCCTGCAGCCCTTTCTTCCATGAGGAAATCCAGGATGCCGTTGTCAAGATAGCGTTTCCTGAAATCCTCCATGTTCGAGAGGGAATGCAGCAGATAATAGTCTATGTAGTCTGTCTTCAGATATTTCAGGGAATTGAGGTACATTTCCTTCGATGCCTCGAAGGAATGTGTGGACTCGCTGAAATTGGAAATTTTAGTGGCAATGAAATAGCTGTCGCGCGGGTAGCGGCTCAATGCAATGCCGGTGGATTCCTCGGACATTCCCTGGCAGTAGGCAGGAGATGTGTCGAAATAGTTGACCCCATGTTCTATGGCATAGTCTACCAGATGGTTGACTTCTTCCTGGTCTATGACACCTCTGCCATCTTCTGCCTTTTTGTCTTTGATGAAAGGCAGCCTCATCATCCCGAACCCGAGCAGCGACACCTTGTCTCCTGTGTTAGGGTTGGTCCTGTATGTCATTTCTCCTGACCCTTCCGTCCCGGAGGCGTTCTCCGGTTTCCCGGCGCAGGCTGACAGACCCGCGACTGCAGCTCCGGATGCCGTCATTGTCCTGAGAAAATCTCTCCTTGATATATCGTTTTTTCCCATTTCCCGTTACGTTATGTGTACACAATCTCTGTCCTGGTCGTGACATGCATCAGATCTCGCTGTGGACTTCATGTCCCTCGACGTATATTGCGCTGAACGGCCGCGCCGGACACAGGTTCTCGCAGGCTCCGCAGCCGATGCATTTTTCGGTGTCAATGGCAGGTATCTTCAATGCCGGAGTCCGGTCTTCTCCATCATTTTCCATATTCCCGTGCCTGTATCTGTGCCGCTCCCGTACAGGGACCATTACTATGGCTCCGGTGGGGCAGTGTCTGGCGCAGTTGCCGCATTCTACATTGTCCGTAATGACAATGCAGTTTTTCCTTATCCAGACTGCATGGCCTATCTGGATGGCGGACTTCTCTGCTGCCGATACAGGCAGAATCGCGCCTGCCGGACAGACTTCCGAGCATTTGGTGCATTCCGGCCTGCAGTATCCTCTTTCGTAAGACATTTCCGGCTGCATCAGAGTCAGCAGCCCTCCGGATGGGCGCAGCACATCGTTCGGGCAGACCGATACGCACAGTTGGCAGGCCGTGCAGTGCTGATAGAAATGTTTCAGGCTGACGGCTCCCGGAGGGACGATTGCCGTCTTCCTTTCCGGAATCTCCTTGTCGGCGATGACGGCAAGCCCGCCATCAACCTTTTTCTCCTGGGCGTTCATCGCGGCGGCTGTGGCGACAAGGGCAGTCGCCGAAAGGAAGTTCCTTCTCCCGTTGGCCGTGTCCGAGCCTGGATTTCCTCCGGTTTCTGTGGCCGCTGCCGGAGTCTGACGCCTGTATCTGAACGAATAGCTTATCGCCCCATGCGTGCAGTTGTCGATACAGTCCATGCATGCCACACAGCGGCTGTAGTCTATCGCGTGTCCTTTGTAGTCGATGCATGATGCCTTGCAGCCTCTGGTGCAGAGACCGCAGGATGTGCATTTGTCCTTGTCTATCTTCACTGACAGCAGGGAATACCGGGACAGCCATCCGAGCACCGTCCCCACGGGGCAGATGGTATTGCACCAGGTCCTGCCGTTTTTCCATGCAAGAACCACGATGATGACGAATGTGACGGCGGCGATAATGCATGTCGGAATGTTTTTCAGCCACACATCCTTGCTGTAGAATGCATAGCTGTCAACCCTCTCGGCTATGTATGCAAGCACGTTGTTACCCCATTGGTACAGAGGGGCGAACAGGTTTGAGACGATACGCCCGTATGCACTGTACGGCTCCAGGAGGGCGGCAAACGAACCGATACCGGCAACTATGGCGACAATGAAAAGCGCGAGGACTCCGTATCTGAGCCATGATTTTGCCGGCGACCAGCTGAACCTCATCCTGTGTTTCCTGCCCCGTCTGCCGTTGATCCATGAGACGATGTCCTGAAGCACTCCGAGAGGACAGATTACCGAACAGTATATTCTTCCGAACATCAGTGTCAGAATCATGAGAATGATTACCACTCCGGCATTCAGGGCAAGGATGGCGGGGAGGAACTGTATTTTTGCCATCCATCCGAACCAGGCGTGGATTGTCCCTGTGAAATCAAGGAACAGCAGGGTGATGATGGTGAAGAAGATGGCCGCCAGGACCGCTCTGATTTTCCGCAGCATAGCCGGTTCGATTATTAAGTTAGTCAATTAAATTTCTCGACACGCAAGATGCCTGCTGTGATTCAGACCGGGCAGTTTCCTTGCGTTTGTCAGAAGGTCAGTGTGGCGTGGACCGGATAGTGGTCGGATATGTAAGGGATATTGCCGTACTGTGTCCTGACGGTCTCGAACCTGTCGCATGATGCGAATCCTGAATACCAGATGTAGTCGATTACCGAATCGCTGTTCCCCCAGCCGTTGAATGTGCCGAGATGGTCTGTTTCTTCCGCGTTGTCCCTTGCGCTGAGCATCTTCGTCTCGAGGTCATCGAGTACCGGGTCGTCAGGAGTGACATTGAAGTCTCCTGTCAGCACCATCGGATAACCTTCAGGATTGATGTCCGCAATCCTGTCCACTATAAGGGCAAGACCGTTCTTCTGGGCTTCCTTGCCGACATGGTCGAGATGCGTGTTCACATAATAGAATCTGTGGCCTTCCTTTTCAAGCAATGCCCATGTCGCAGTCCTCCTGCAGGCAGCATCCCAGCCCAAGGATGGCTGTTCCGGGGTCTCGGAGAGCCAGAATGTGTCCCATTTCAGCATCTTGATGGATGCCGTGTTGTAGAATATGGACATATGTTCTCCAGACTTTTTGCCGTCTTCCCTGCCGACACCGATGCTCGCGTATTCTGGAAGGTTCTCTGTTATATAATCTATCTGGAAATCGTATGCCTCCTGGACACCGAAGATGTCCGGATGCTTGTCTTGCAGCATGTCGGCTGTTGCAGGCCGGCGGTATTCCCACGAGTTTGTCCCGTCATTGGCCACTCCCTGTCTGATATTGTATGAAATTACATCAAGCTGTACTTTTTCTTCCTGCCCGCATCCCGTCAGGGTCAGTGCCGCCATCAATGATAAGGCGCAGAAATAGGATATGTTTCGCATAATTTCCATGATTTGTCAGTTCATGCAAAGTTACAAATTTGCATGAATGACCCAAGATTATTGGCGAAAAAAGACTGCCGGTCATTTGACAAAAAAGCGGACGGAGAGGGTATTTCCTCCGGTGTCGACGACCGTGACGGTGTGTTCTCCTTTGGATGCAGTGATGTTCATCTGGTGGATATATTTGGTGGAGCCGAGGTATTCGGAATCCAGATGCCAGAACACTTCGGTCTCGGGGTTGCTGTGCGCAAGGTGGAACGCCGCTCCCTTGATGCTGCCGTCAAGCTGCCGGGGTATGGTGATGGTGCTGCCGTTTTCAGGATATATGAATCCCATCGGAATGGCGGCATTCCCGTATGCGGTCTGTCCAGGCCTGTATGGAGGAAGAGCCTTGTATTCGGGATGGTGCTGCCTGTAATACCACTCCATCGCAGGAGGGAGGATGAACATGGATACTGTCCTTGCTCCAGGTTCGGCCGCTGTTGTCCTGTATTTCCCGTCCTGAGACACCGTGACAGCCCTGTGATATGGGCAGACTTCGCTTCTCAATGCTGCTTCAGGAAGGAAAAGCGTATCCCTTGATTCGCAATACTGACCTGCAAGATGTCCTGACTGGCGGCATACCTCTGCTATGCAGTATTGCTCATCATCCGGTTCTGCAAACCAGCTGTCGGCTTTCCCGGAAGAGGGGAGGGCATTGAACAGGTCGAACATCACAGGTCCTGCTGCTGTGGCGCCTGAAAGTCCGGGCACTCCCTCTCCGCCTGCGTTTCCTGCCCAGACACCTATCGCGTATTCCGGAGTGACCCCAACGGCCCATGCATCCCTGAATCCATAGCTGGTGCCTGTTTTCCAGGCAGTTTTACGGACAGAAGAGATGAGCCTCCAGTCCATTTCGTCTGGACGGTTCACTTCTTTCAGGGCGTCCATTGTCCACCATATTGCTTCCCGGTCCGTCAGAGGAAACCTGGAATCATCAAGGAGGTCTGACTGAATCCGAGCATGAGGGATATCTTCACCAGAGGTTTCCGTATATGCTAAAAGATGAGCCAGGCGTGCATAGATTTCAGTAATTTCGAAAAGCCGCCCTTCAGCGCCACCGAGAATAAGGGAAAGTCCGTAGTTCTCAGGGGATCTGTAAAGAGTGGTCATGCCCGAATTCTGTAGCAGAGAATAAAATTTCGGAACCCCGAATTTCCTCAACATGTGGACTGCAGGGACATTGAGGGATCTTGCCAAAGCCTCGTCGGCAGGAACTGCCCCATAGAACTGAAGGTCATAGTTCTGAGGGGAAAAGCCATTGATATTTACAGGTATATCTGGAAGAATGGTTCCTGGCAGCACTGTCCCTTCCTGCAGCATTGCGCAATATAGCAACGGCTTGAGAATGCTTCCTGTGCTTCGTGGAGACTGGAGTATGTCCACCTGGCATCCCGGTCTCCCCGAGTTGAAGAATGTGTTGCCGCAGTAGGCAATGACTTCCATCGTCCTGACATCGAAAACCACGGCCGCGAGGTCTCCTATCCCTTTCTTATTCAATCCCGAGCTCCACCTTTCAAGGATAGCCTCCACCTGTTTCTGGATATGGATGTCTATGGATGTGGAGACAGCTCCGTCAGCTGGTTTGTCTCCCTGCCCCTTTTGCGAGACAAGGCCGAGATACCTGCTGTCTGCCAGATGAGGGGCATATTGCGGCAGGGGCAGCGGCTTGTCCGGCAAAGGTTCGGTGCACGCAAGAGCCAGGTCGGTAGAATCAATTTCCCCTCTGTCATACAGCATCTGAAGCAGCCTGTCCCTTTTCTGCTTCAGCAGGTCGCGGTTTCTTCCTGGATGGATCAGGGCTGGCGCATTGGGAAGCACTGCGAGTGTGGATGTCTCAGCCCAGGACAATTCAGATGCAGGTTTCCCGAAATATCTCCAGGATGCCGCTTCGAGCCCCACTACATTTCCTCCGAACGGGGCATGGGCTGCATACAGAGCCATTATCTCGTCCTTGCTGCATCTGAGTTCGAGCCTGGTGGCGAGGATGCATTCTGTCATTTTCTGCCATACAGTCCTTTCCCTGTTACGGGACAGCCTGATGACCTGCATCGTGATGGTACTGCCTCCGCTTACCACCCTGCCTGACGACAGGTTCTGGTATGTCGCCCTTGCCAAAGAGACAGGGTTGACTCCCGGATGCCATCTGAACCACCTGTCTTCGAATGTCGTGATGGCTGTGCAGAATTTTTCAGGCACGGAATCAGACGGAGGAAATCTCCATTGCCCGTCTTCGGCAATCTTGGCGTTCAGCAATTCTCCGTTGCGGTCGGTCAGGACTTTTGAATATGTAGTGCCTTCGAAAAGGTCGCGAGGCAGGCAGCAGAGATACACGATGCACAAAACGACGAAGCCGGCAATCAGAGAAGAGATTGCCGGTCTTGTCCTGATAAATGAAAGTATATGCTCCAATGCCTTTTTCACCATGTCTTGCCGCTTGTCGGTCAATATACAATGGCTTTGCCTGAGGCGGTGCGGGCATTGTTTTCAGGAGAATACATGGCTTCGCAGCTGACGGACGGAAGTACGAATTCTCCTTTGTAAGCAGCCCTCAGTCTGACAGAGAATGATTTCCTTGTACTCTTGGCCAGGTCGAAGTAATACATTGCCTTGTCGTCCCTGATGTCCATGTATTCGTATCCTGACTGTTCTGCGGATGTCGTCCCATACAGCCTTTCGTTGAATATTTCCCATCCGGAAGGGACAGGTATGTTCAGTGCAAGGGAAGACAGGTCGGCAGTTCCCGAATTGTTCATCACTGTGACCGTCATTCTGAAGTCAGTGCCCTGGGCAAGCTTCTCAGGGGATACAGGATTCCCGTCCAGGTCGGTCCATGATACGCCAAGCCCTATTCCCGATGCTGAAGCACTGATGGCAGCATCCGCTGCAGGCTTTTCTTTTGTTGTCACGGTTGCATATACAGGTCCGTCCGAAAGGTTCTTGATTGTCACGGACGGTCTGGAGATGTCCAGTGCCCTTGACAGGATGGCAGCTGTGCTGTTTATCGTTTCCGCAGATTGGCCGGATATTCCTGTGTGGCTGATTTCCGCGTGTAATGCTTCTGTGTTGAGCCTGTCTGCCATCCGGGACATTGCAGATGCAGTGAAAGCGGCATATTGGGTGGAAAGCAGGCCGTTCTTCAGTCTGTCAGCCATATCGGCGGCCAGTTCAAGAGCCCCGTATATGTCATCTGCCAGCACAAGGCTTTCAAGCATTATAGCCTTGTCGCGGAGAGGGGAGCCGAAGGTCCGGTCTTCAGGTGAATATGCGGCAGTCTCTGTCTTGAGTCCTGATATGATTTCCTTGGCGACTGTTTTCTTCCCATCCAATGCGTATGCTGATGCGAGCAGCCATCTCGGGATGGCCGGTATTGACGCGGATTCCTTCAGCCTGTTCATCGCCCCGGTTTCAGCGGAGGATGCCAGGGCCATGGTGTACAGACGGTATGCCTGGTTGATGGAAGCGCTGCCCGCTCCCGGTTCTGTACCCGATGGTTCCTTGTAGTTTCTGATGCAGCGTTTCTGGAAATTCATCCATGCGCTGTAGACTCCTTTGTTCACTTCGTATCCCTGGGCGGCTGCAAGCGACATGAACTGGCCGGCCATGGATGTTATCCATTCATTGGCGGCTGCCTGTCCCGGCCATACAGGGAATCCTCCATCCGCGAGCTGCCTGCCATAGAGCTTGCCGAGAAGTCCTGGCACAAGGCTGTCCACGGCAGCGGTCTCCTCTGCTGACAGGAATCTCTTCAGAGACAGCAGGGCGATGCCTCTTGCCGCAAGCTGTTCCGAGCATCCGTTGCTGTAGTCGAGCATATATCTGAAAGTCCCGTGGATGTCCATTGCCGGGAATGATGCCAGTTCAAGGACTGCGGAGGATTCCGTCAGGTCGAGCGGCCCGTAATCCATAGTCTTGGATTCTCCCGGCTCCAGTATGGTCCCGTGTCTCGATATCACGGCAGGGTTAGGGTTCCTTACAGGTACCGAAACGGTCTCGGATGCGCTATGTCCGCCTCCTGTCGCAGAAATCCGGATTCTTGCTGTCCCCTCTCCCGTTGTCCTGAGGATGAAATTGACCAGCCTGTCTCCGGGTTCCGGAAATGAAATTTGCTGTGATGCTCCGGAAACCAGCCTGGCTGCACCATCCACGGAGACTGTCACCTTCACATCCGGTTCTGGATTTTCCATGGCGAAGACATTGACCGGAAGCGCGACTTCCTCTCCAGGTGTAAGGATGCGCGGCAGTGTAGGGAGTACCATAAGCGGAGACCTTACCGGTACGGATTTTTCTGCATTCCCGTATGCCCCGTCTTTTCCTGCCACCACCATTACTCTTACAGAGCCGACATACATCGGCAGGGTTATCCTGTGCACATTCTCTTTCTTGTCGAGTGTGAACGGCCCGAGGAACTTCACCACAGGGTTGAACCTGTTGTCCTGTCTGGATTCTTTGTTGATTGTCTGGTCGCCTCCGATGCTTGCCATAGGGGAGAGCCTGCCTCCGAAAGCTCCGATGACATTGTCGTAGAGGTCCCAAGTCTTCACTCCGAGAGCCTCCCTCGCGTAGATTGCCGCCCACGGGTCAGGTGTCCTGAACGCTGTTATGTCCAGAAGCCCCTCATCCACGATGGCAAGGGTATATGCCATCTTCTTTCCGTTCTTCTCGCTGATCCTGACTTGAAACTCTTCCTGTGGCCGGACGGCATCCGGCATTGCAATCTGGGGATACAGATGCGAGCCCGGATTCTCCACCATCACCGGCTGTACCCCGTACATCCTGACAGGCAGGTCGTTGGAAGTGTTGCCATGTTTCTGAAGCAGAGAGATATGGATATAGAAGTTAGGACTCATTTCCTCTGTCACGGTAAACTTGTACGGAGTGTCCCCGTCAGCGGATGTCTCCACCCAGTCGGAAGACAGGATTCTGCTTCCGTTTTCCAGAGACACGAGTGCGCGTCCCCCGTCGGCTGCCGGAATGAAGACTGTCACCTGTTCCCCGACCTTGTATTCTTTCTTGTCGGTAGAGAAAGTAAGCATTGTCAGGGCATCCGGATCTTTCTTGTCCGAGCGTCCCCTGTAAGCCGGCCAGTCAGCGGTGAAAATGCATCCTGTCGCATGACCGCTGTCGAGATCCTTGACATATACGAGGAATCTTCCCCATTGCGGATAATCAAGGCGGAAAGGTATTTCATGTACCCCTTCGGAAGAGGATACGAACGAGCCTTTGCTGAAAGGCTTTGCTGAGGAGCTGTTCACATACGATGCAAGTTCATCCGCCTTGCTTTCCCACCACCAGCTCCAGTCTATCTTGAATATTCTGTATTCTATCCTGTGCCCCTGCACTTTCTTTCCGTCCCTGTCTATGACTGCGATGCTGAAAAAGTGCGTGGTGTCAGTTTCGACATAGCCTTCTCCGCTGTCAGGAACCCGTATTCCGACATATGCGTTGTAGGGAGAGAACAGCTTCGTCTGCGATGTGATGCTCTCGTCTCCTCCGCTTTCCTGTACCGAGCTCACGAGCCGAGCTTCCATCATTCCGGGAGCTTTGTCAAGTGACGGCATAATGATGTCCTGTACGGAGTTGCCTTGTCCGTCCAGCGTGACATCCAACAGGCTGACCGAAGTGCCGGAAGCGGGGATGGTAGGGTCATAGAAACTGTATCCTTCATATCCTTTGAAGGCCTTTCCTGCAGGACTGAGGTGCATTTCCACCTTGCCTTCAAGACCAGCGGCGGCCGGGCCGGTGAGCCAGGATGCCGCAAGCGTGAACCGTGTCTTTTCCCCTGCCTGCAGCACATCTTCAGGTGTCTTCAACGAAATTTTCAGTCTGTTCGGCTTGATTGTCTCTATCATAAGGGCCTTGTGGAAGGAAGAGCCTCCCACCTTGAAATATGCATTCCATGTCCCTGTGGGGTCATCTGCGGAAGTCGGGATGTCGAATACATACAGCCCGTCAGTGCCCCTGCTGTTCACTATCCTTGTATGGAACTGTCCGAGAGGGGAATAAAGTTCCATTGTGACAGGGTGTGAATCCGGTATCCGTCCCTGGGGATCATCAATCATGGCGGATACATGCAGGGTGTCGCCCGGCCTCCATACTCCGCGTTCTCCGTAGATGAAGCATTTCAGCCCTTTCTCCGGCTTCTGCCCGCCCGTGTCGAACCTGCTCATTGATTTCTCGCTGCCGGATGTCACCTTGAGGTAGCTGATGGATGTCCCTGAACTTGCAGTGACAGCGAATGGCACTCCGGAAGTCTTTATTTCGGCGAATCCACGGCTGTCCGTCCCGGCCTCCCCGATGACCTGGAGCTGATAGTTATACACCTTTATGGACGCGTCCTCCACCGGATCTGTGGACATTATGTCATTGACGGCGACCAGAAGTTTCCCATCTCCTGCGCTTTTTGCTATGATTCCAAGGCTGGATGTCATCAGGTTGCAGTACGGGAATCTTTCCCCCATCATATAGTAGGTCGGTCTTTCCGGATTGTTCCTCTCCTTCCAGTTGTATCCATCTCCATAGAAACTTTCATAATAGTAAGGGGATGGGGTGTCCCATACAAGCATTTCCTCATCTCCCGGTGTATCAGGACTGAGTTTTATCAGAGTCCCGGCCTCATCTGTATCTCCTGATGGAAGCCTGTGCCCTTTCCCGTATAGAGAATACTCCTGCCGGAAAGAGACCCTTATCCTGTAGATGGCTCCCGGTTCCTGCCGGAAAAGTCCGGAAAGGTCGACCGCGAAATCCTGCCAGCGTCCGAGATCCCTGCCCGGATCCGTGTCCAGCCTCACAGTCTGTCTGCATATCAGCCTGCCGAAACGCCGGAGACCGTTGTCTCCATCAATGTCGTTGTCCTGCAGGAAATAAAGGATATTGTTGCCGTAGATACGGATTACGGAAATGTCCACCGCAGAAAGGTTCACTGCCCGCAAAGGCAGCAGCAGTTCCCTGTCGTCAGGGAGGATATTGCCATTCAGGGGAATTTCCACGGCCGGTTTCATTTCTTCTCCGGCAATCTTCACTTCCACAGACTCTTCCAGTCTCTCTCCCCTTGTGCTCCTGATGCCTGCAGCTATCCTGAGAGTCAGTTCTTCATTGCCGAGGCTTTCGAAATACAACCTTACGATATTGCCTCTTATGTCGGTCCATGTCCTGCCCGCACCATCGAGCCTGAACATGCCCGACAGGTCGGACTCCTTGTCAACAGGTTGGGAGAACGTGATGTCTATATATGGATTCGCTTTTTCGACAAGGCGTGTCCCGAGAACCTTGAATCCGGACACGGACGGGATCATGACCCTTTCCTTCTGGTCCGACATAAATCCGTCTGAAGACCCGTCCAGACTGATGACCAGTTCCCGGTCTTCTTCGCCACGTGCAAGACCGGAAATCCGGAACCTCGATGACAGTCCATCTTCGCTCCGTTTGAATCTCAGCCGATAACTGTTGTCGGGATATGAACATGAAAGCATCCTCATTTCGGCATCCGGAGTGGGGGTCTCGCTGAAATAGATTGTGCCGGTGACAGTTGCCTTGTCAGGAAACCTGTCATCCGTCAGAATCCATTCCATTTCCATCTGCGCCTCCCTCGGAGCAGTGCTGAAAGAGAAGCGGAAGATGTCGAGACGGCTGTCACCTGTATCCACCACATCCCCGAGCCGGAAACTGGCCTTATACACCGTGCCCGGTTTCATTTCTCCCTCATCCGGGATGAATTCCACAGTGTCATCACCGGCAATCCTCACGGATCCTGTCAACGCAGGAGAGAAAGAGAACAGCCTGTCCAGCGACTTCTGGTCCATTTCCGTCACGGCTTTGCCTTCTGTATTATAGAGACTCGACAGAGGGGTGCAGAATACTATCCTGACATTGGCATCCGTCCGGAGCATCCCTCCTGTGTACGCGCTGATCCATGTCGAAAATCCCGTATCCGGAGAGACAGCCTCCCTTTGTCCGCAAGAGAATGACATTGCAACGGCTGCAATCCAGAGAGCCGTCCCGGCAATAGAATGGAGAATGTTTTTCATGATCGTCCGGTCAAAAATCCATATCTCCTGCAAGATAGCGGAAAATTCGATACTGCGGACCATCTTATTCAAATTATTTCAGTCCCTGTTCCGGAATTTCCCGTCCCACATACAGGAAGATGGCGAAAATCTCCGATTCTGCCTCTGTATAGTCGTGTCCGGTCTTTCCGAGGCAGTCGATATGTCCGTTTTCTATACGCCAGGGCACAAGCTCCCAGTAAAAGGCTTCGTTGGCAGTGAACACCTGCAAAGCCTCCGTTGAAATATCCGGTATTCCCATTTCAGATTATTTCTGTTATTGACCTGTATAAGATTATGACTGACAGACAGATTCCCAATCCGGAAACGAGAGGAATGCTGTCCTGTCCCCGTTTTATCATGTAGGGGATTCCCCAGACAGCCAAAGACAGGATGGCTGCCGTCACGAGAAAGACAAGGAAGTCCTGCATGGTGAAATAAGGTGTCATTGCTGCAATGAATACCATATCCCCGGCTCCTATGGCATCGCTCAACTGCCTCCCTGTCAATTTGAAATACAGATGGAGACTGCTCCATAGCATGAGACAGACAACCAGATTGGAGACAAGGTTCGAGATGCCGGGCCGCAGTCCTATGTCCATGACCGAAGCGATAGACATGGTGATGCAGAAAGCCATGAGGGGAAATATCCCTACCGTCCTGCTGCGACAGTCAGAAATGACCATCGCAGCAATGGCAGGTAATGATAGCAGACTCCACATGGCGGTCAGTCTTTGATGGTTTCCACAAGATGCCTGTCCTGGTCAATCTCCCAGGTATTGAACTGCCCATCCTTGTCAAAATCCACAACGGAGACAGCCTGAGCCTTGAATCCGGATTCATCGGCTTCGGTGATTTCTATCAGATAGTTGGCATTGCCCCCATCCGTCACTAATGGCTGTTGCTCAAATCCGAGTTCGTCAAGACTGTCCGAATACCGTGAGTTCATGTAGAAGAAACTTTTCTGCAATGTGTGGACAAAGGCAAGCTGTTGCTGGGCTTCCATGCTCTTTGCCTTGGAAATCAGCGGCATCAGGTTCGGCAGTGCAATCAGCACCAGTATTCCGATGATTACCAGCACCACCAGCATTTCAGGCAGCGAGAACGCCTTCATCCGGTATCGTCTGTTGATATTGACTCTTGATTCCATATACATCACTCCTTTTCGCTGATCATCCGGTTATAGTTCTCAATGACCTCCTCGTAAGGCGGGTACATCAGAACATTTTTCATTTCCTCGTTAGGCGGATAAGTAGTACGGCAATTCAAGTGCCTGGCATCATCTGCTGAAACACTGTATTGTACAATGATCATTTCATCTGCTATCACTTTCTCCCAACCGTATTTTTCTATATCTTCTGGAGCGAAGATATAAACTGGGATAGGGACTTTATAATTCTGAGCAAACATTTGTTTAGGAGACATTCTGGTATAGTAATATAGGCTGTCGCCCGGTTCCAGTGTTTCTGGCTGATTCCCTATGAAATTATCTGTCAATTCTATCTTGCCGTTTTCTGTTTTAGAGGGGATATAGACAGTAATCGTGATGTCTGACTCATTGATTACTTTGATAATGTCAGATTCATAATCGCAGCTTGAAATAAGACCTGCAGAAACTAAAAAGATAAAAACAGATTTAAGGTTTTTCATAATACAGTCCTCCTGTCGCTTCTTGGATATTGTGTTTCAAAATTATTCCAATTGACCCCAAAATATTTTCCGAAATACTCCGCAGCGTATTTATTCGCTCTCATTTCGTCAATAGTATGTCTGATATCAGTTTTTCTGTCTGTTCGGGAAAATATATTGACAACTCGTGGTCCGGATTGTCTTTTAATGATTGGCAGGCGATGTCCAGACATTTTATATAGCTGACGAGATCCGTTTCAGCAAGTACAGGTAACTGCTCATGCCAGATCCAGACCTTTTTTTGTATAATCCAGTCCAGTTTACTTAATATGAACGAAAGTATATCCCAATTCTGTATTTGTCCGTATGGAGATTCCAGACATTTTTCGTAACGGGCAAACAGAGCATCTTTGCCGGAGATTTTGCCGACAATCTGGATGAGTTCTGTATTATGGTCAGCAGGTGGCATTCTATGAAAAATGAACATGTTTTTGCCATAGCCATTTTCTTTATCAATCCTGGATTTGATTTCATTGAAATTATGGATTATGTCAAGATTCCCGTCAATCAGTTTCTCCAGGTATCCCGGGATTGATAAAATTTCTTTGAATCCGGTTTCTGCGGAATCTTCTGTCGTAATCCAATAACTGGAATATGAATTATCTGTTATGGAGAAAAAGAATTCCGGTATATATAACGGGTAGTTATATGAGATGCCGAAGTTATCATCACATATAAGATACCAAGTAATGCCATCTGTGGTCATAGATGCATATACTACATAGCATTTACCTACTGTGAGATAACTTGAGGCATCTGCCCAGCCTATAGATTTCATTCTTATGCTGTCACTATGAGTTTTGTCGCAGGTAATTGTCATGGTTAGAGACAGTTGGGTTGTGACAGGATAAAGGTAATAAATTTTCATCAGATTTTCTCATGCTCATGCGGTACGAAAAAGACGAAAAAGACCGCCCCGCAATGCGGAACGGTCTTTTTGATGTATTTGTCTTTGGCTGTCGCTGTTACGCTGACAGCCAGTGACTGATTCTTACTGGAACTGTACGAACTCGATGTCCTTGGCTGCACGAGCTGCGAGGCCTGAATCCTTGCCTGCTTTCTCGAGATTAGCCTTCACTTCCTCTGCATTGCCCTGGCGAGCAGCGATGACAGCCTTGAGGTATGCACCCTTAGGGCAGTCGCAGCAGATTGCCTCTGAAGCGCCAGCGAGGTCGCCTGTGAGGATGAGTGCGAGAGCCTTGTTGAGACCCTTGCTGTCAGCGAGCTTGGCGGCTGCATCTGCATATTTGCCGTTGAGGATGTCTACGACAGCCTGGTTTTCCTTGGAAGTCGCATTGCCGGCAGCAGCGAAATATTTGGCTGCATCGGCAAGATTGCCTTCCTGGAGGGCTACAACGCCCATTGCGTTCTGCCAGTCAGCATCTTTCTCTGAAACCTTTGCAAGAGCGGCCTTGCCGTTTGCAGTCTCGCCTGCATTGAGGTAAGCGGCAGCGATGTTGTACTGTGCACGGGCGCTGCTGTATTTCTCCACTGCCTTCTCATATACTGCAACCTTGCCCTTGAGATCCTTTACGAGAGTGGCTGCACGGAGAAGTGCCTCCTCATCGAGTACATCGATATTGTCGTTGATGAGCTGGAGAAGTTCCTCGCTTGTGTAGTTGGTGTATTCCACGTTGGCGATGAACCTTGCGCGGCGGAGTTCAGGAAGGATTTCCTTTGCCAGCTCCTTGTAGACGGCCGACATGTTCTTGATTTCCTGCTCGCGGACTGCAGGGTCGCTGTACATTGAGAGAACGCGGATGATGAGGTCCTTGTCTTCGATGTCGGACTCAGATACGAGCTCCTGGAAGCCTTCCCAGTCCTGACCGATGCTCTTCACGTTCACCGGCACTCCGAGTTCGTCATCCTTGGTAATCTTGTTGAAGGCCTTCTCTGCGGTTTCTGAACGCTTTGCAGAAAGCTTGGTGTTGAGCTCCTCGCCTCCATCAGGGGATGCGTAGGCGACAACATCGGTGCTTACAAGCTCCTTGCGCTCGTTTGCCTGGATTTCATCGAGGGCTGCGAGGAAGTTCTTCACGGATTCTCCCTTGAGCTGGTTGTTGCGTACGACAGAGCTGTTGATGGTGTAGAGAACCTGTCCCTCTGCGGTCTGCTTGATGATTTCCTGGTATGCATCTGCCTTGTAGTCCACCTTGCCGTTCTTGCATACGAGCATATAGGTGGTGTTGGCTCCATCGGCGACTTTTTTGGTAGGAAGCTCGGTTGACTTGTCTCCGAACTTCACTACTCCGCGGAGTTCGAGATAGCATTTCTCCATGCCCGGAGCATACTCGAAACTTACCGGCTTGGTAACGGTTGCCCCATCGGCTGAAACGACCTCATAATTGTCCTTTACCTTTTCTCCCTGGAAGTAGTAAGGCTCCATTTTAGCCTCGCCGCCTTCATAGACGATGACAGGTGTTACCTCAAGGACAGCCTTGGGATGGAAGTACTTTTCCGGATATGTCACTGTCACATCGGCGTTGATCTTCCCGGCAACGACTTCAAGGACGGCAGGGTCGCTCTTTACGACGACATTCTCTGCCTGCTCTGCCATTTTCTTAGGAGAGCTGCAGGCTACGGCAGCCAGTCCTACGACGGCAGCGGTCAAAATTTTGATACCTTTGTTCATTATCTTAAAAATTAATTGGTTGATATCATTGTCCGTTCTGCCTTTGTACAAGGACAGAAACCATGCAAATATAATCATATATTTTTAGAAGTCGTCCCTATTCCCGCTAAAAATTATCATACATGGCTTCCGATTGTCTGTTTTCCCTAATTTGACATATATTTTTACATCCCGGGTGTTTATTTCAGCCGCTTTTTTTATCTTTGTCCCGCTATGACTACCCAGGAACTACAGACTTTAAAGAACAAGTTCGATATAATCGGAAACGACCCTGCCCTGAACAGGGCTCTCGAGATAGCGGTGGCGGTGGCCCCAACCGATCTTACCGTGCTGATAAGCGGAGAGAGCGGAGTGGGCAAGGAGAACATTCCCAAGATAATACACCAGAACAGCAGACGCAGGACAGCGAAATATTTCGCTGTCAATTGCGGGGCCATTCCCGAGGGAACCATCGATTCGGAACTTTTCGGCCATGAGAAAGGTTCGTTTACCGGGGCGACAGAGATGCGCAAGGGATATTTCGAGGAGGCCGATGGAGGTACGCTTTTCCTTGATGAGATAGGGGAGCTTCCGCTGGCATCCCAGGCGAAGCTGTTGAGGGTCCTGCAGTCCGGAGAGTTCATCAGGGTAGGTTCTTCCAAGGTGCTCAAGACAGATGTCCGGGTGGTGGCCGCTACCAATGTCAACCTGAAATATGCCGTGGCCAAGGGCAAGTTCAGGGAAGACCTCTATTACAGGCTCAATGCGGTGTCCATCTATATGCCGCCCCTGAGGGAGAGGAAGGATGACATCCACTTGCTGTTCAGGAAATTCGCGGCGGATTTTTCGGAGAAGTACGGGATGGGCAGACCGGCTTTGGCCCCGGATGCGGTTTCGCTGCTGAAGAATTACAGATGGCCCGGCAATATCAGGCAGCTGAAGAATGTGACGGAGACCGTATGCGCCCTTGAGGCCGGCAGGATTGCGGCACGGAACGAAATAACGGCGGATGTGCTTGCGGAATATATTCCCAAGGATGATGCCAGCATGCTGCCTGTCAAGGCTGTGTCATCTCCGGAAGATGCCATGACGGCAGGGGAGAAGGAGGCCATAGTGAGAATGATATACCAGCTCAGGCAGGAAGTGAACTACCTCAAGGAACTCATTGCGGGGACCCCTGTCATGCATCAGCTTCCGGACAAGTCGGTTGCGGCGGTCCCTGATGGACAGGATTTTGTCCGGGGAGCGGAGCCGGCCGGGCCGGTGAGGCCATCCGACCGGAGCAATGTGGAACCGGTGATAAGCGCCATGTCGTATCAGCCTGCACATCCCGGGGCGCAGGGGACACAGCATGACTATTACCGTCAGACCCAGGAGCCGGATGATCAGGAAAGCGTGGATCTGTCTCTGCACAAGGCCGGGGAGGATCTTATAAGGAAGGCGCTTGAGAAATACCGGGGCAACAGGAAGCAGGCGGCTGCGGAACTCGGGATATCGGAGAGGACTTTGTACAGAAAGTTAAAGGAAATAGAGAAATGACATCGTTGATGAAGAAAATACTGTCCGGAGCATGTGCCGTGATGGCTCTTGCGGGAACGGCCATGATAGTGCATTCGTGCGGGATATATTCGTTCTCGGGGACATCCATCCAGCCGGATGTATATACCGTGACAATCAATTATTTTGAATACAAGGCCCTGAGGGTCAATCCATCTCTCAGCAATGAACTGACCGAGGCGCTGAAAGACCAGTTCCGCAGGCTGACGAGGCTCGAAGAGGTGGACCAGGAGGGTGACCTTGAGATATCGGGCGAGATTACGGGATATGATGTGAAGGCGATGGCAGTGACCGCGGATGAGGTGGCTGCGCAGAACCGTCTCACTGTCAATGTGAAGATATATTTCACCAACAGGAAATATCCCGAGGATGATTTCGAGAAGTCGTTCTCTGCCTACGCCGACTATGATTCCAGCAATACCCTTGATGCCATGGAGTCCCAGTTGTGTGAGGAGATCATCGATAAACTCATCGAGGATATATTCAATGCTACGGTGGCCAACTGGTAGGATATGGGCGGATTCGAGAAACTGAAGGGCATGTCCATGGAGTCGCTTGCGGAAGTGACGGCGCGGTATCCGTGGTTCGGCGTGGCACAGAAACTTTTGTGCGTGAGACTTTCCCGGCTCGGCGGGGATGAACTCGGAACCGCACGGTATGCGGAGGCCGCCATGCATGTCGCATGCAGGAGGAAAGTCCTTTCGTTGTTGAGGAAAGACATTGCCGCGGAGCCGCATGTTTCCGGAGAGGAAGTGTTCCCATCTGCGGTTGTATCCGTTTCGGCCGGTGAAGATGTCCTTTACGGGAAACCGTCCGACGGACAGGTGCCGGAGCCGGAAATCAGGCATGAGGAAACCGGATTCAGGGGAGTGGGAGATTATTTTTCCCAGGCGCAGTATGCCCGGGTGCGGCAGAAGGAAGATGACTCGCTGCGCAGGTTCGTGTCATCGGATGCGGATGTCCCGGTCCCGGACATCGAATCCGGATTCGACATGGATTTCTGTACGGAGACGCTTGCCCGGATTTATGCGGAACAGGGTTATTGCCAGCAGGCAAAGGAGATTTATTCAAAACTTATTTTGGCATATCCGGAAAAAAATGCTTACTTTGCAGCCCTTATTGAAAAATTGGGTTCTGAAAATTAAAACAGTTACAATATGAATGTAGTATTTACAATTCTGATAGTGCTTGTCATTCTTGCCAGTGTGCTCATCACGATTGTTGTCCTTCTTCAGAACAGCAAGGGAGGCGGACTTGCAAGCAACTTTGCCGCAGGCAACCAGACTTTCGGCGTGCGCCAGACTGCGGACCTGCTTGAGAAGATAACATGGGGACTGGTGGCTTTCATTTTCGTCGTGTCTATCGTGACCACTTTCACTACCAGCAGTTCCACCAGGACGGGAATCGATGTCAAGGCAGTGGAGAGCGTGACCGAACAGCAGGCTCCTGAATTCCCATCCGCACCGCTTCCTGCCGAAAGCCCTGAAGCGGCACCTGAAGCTGCGCAGGAGTAAATCCCCGCAGGTTGTCTGTATCCTCTTCAAGCCTTGATGACTGACAAAATGTCAGCATGGAGGCGTTGGAATATAATTTGACTTACGCCGTCTGTTCTCGGGAACGGGCGGCGCTATGTTATGCGTTGCGGCAGGGATGAAAGTTCATCCGGGCTCTGGTTCTCCAGCCGTATCCCGGGACGGAAAGGAGAATTGGAAATATGGCAGAAAATAAGTTGGAAAATCTCGAAAAGTTTGCAGTGAACCTCAATGAGAGGGCATCGCAGGGCAAACTGGATCCTGTGATAGGAAGGGATGAGGAGATCCGTAGGGTGCTCCAGATCCTGAGCAGGAGGACTAAGAACAACCCTATCCTGGTGGGTGAACCGGGTGTGGGAAAGACGGCTATATCGGAGGGTATAGCACAGAAAATCGTTGATGGTCAGGTTCCGGAGAATCTGAAATCCAAGAAGATATATTCGCTCGATCTCGGAGCGCTGATTGCGGGGGCGAAATACCAGGGCGAGTTCGAAGAGAGGCTGAAAGGCGTCGTGAAAGAGGTTGTGGACAGCGATGGGGAGATCATCCTGTTCATAGATGAGATACATACCCTTGTCGGGGCGGGCAGGACATCCGGGGCGATGGATGCTTCCAACATTCTGAAACCGGCGCTGGCCAGAGGAGAGTTGAGGACTATCGGTTCGACCACTCTCGATGAGTATCAGAAATATTTCGAAACGGACAAGGCATTGGAGAGGAGGTTCCAGATGGTGATGGTCGATGAGCCTACTCCGGCGGAGTCAATATCCATCCTGAGGGGTCTGAAAGAGAGGTACGAGAACCATCACAAGGTGCGTATCGAGGATGATGCCCTGATTGCTGCCGTGGAACTTTCGCACAGGTATATCACCAACAGGTTCCTTCCGGACAAGGCGATAGACCTTGTGGATGAGGCTGCATCGAAGTTGAGGCTGGAGATGAATTCCGTGCCGGAACCTATCGATGACCTGAACAGCCGGATCCGCCAGCTGGAGATAGAGCGCGAGGCCATCAAGAGGGAGGGTGTGTCCATGAAGATGGACAAGATCAACGAAGACCTGAAGTCTCTCAATGCACAGAGGGATGTGCTGATGAAGAAGTGGCAGGAAGAGAAGACGATACTTTCCGGACTGCAGGAGGCAAGGCAGAAGATTGAGGACTACAGGATAGAGGCCCAGAATGCCGAGAGGGCGGGTGACTATGGCAAGGTCGCCGAGATCAGATACGGCAAGATGGCCGAGACCAAGAAGAAGATAGATGAACTGACGGCCCGGCAGGCAGGTATCAAGGATCCTATCATTACCGAGGCCGTCACGCCGGAGGACATTGCCGAGGTCGTGGCGAAATGGACCGGCATTCCTGTCAAGAGGATGCTCGAGAGCGAAAGAGAGAAACTTCTCCGCATGGAGGCGGAGCTGCACAAGAGGGTGGTCGGCCAGGACCAGGCCATACAGGCTGTCGCAGATGCGGTGCGCCGCAGCCGTGCAGGTCTGCAGAACGAGAAGCGACCGATAGGTTCGTTCCTGTTCATGGGTACGACCGGTGTCGGAAAGACCGAACTTGCAAAGGCCCTTGCGGAGTTCCTGTTCAACGATGAGAACATGATGACCCGTATCGATATGAGCGAGTATCAGGAGCGTCATTCAGTGAGCCGTCTTGTCGGTGCGCCTCCGGGATATGTGGGTTATGACGAGGGAGGACAGCTTACGGAAGCCGTAAGGCGCAAGCCTTATTCCGTAATCCTGCTCGATGAGATAGAGAAGGCGCATCCGGATGTGTTCAATATCCTTCTGCAGGTGCTTGATGACGGGCGTCTGACCGACAACAAGGGCCGGACAGTGGACTTCAAGAACACCATCCTGATCATGACTTCCAATGTAGGAGCCGATGTGATTCAGGGCTATATGGAAAAACTGCCTGTAGTCGGACTCAAGGATTCGGACCCGTCAGCAGAAAAGGCCGCTCAGGAGAAACGTGCGGACATGCTCCTCGAATGCAAGAAGGATGTGCTGGACATCCTGAAACAGACCGTAAGACCGGAATTCCTCAACAGGATTGATGAGATTATCATGTTCGAGCCGCTTTCACAGAAGGACATAAGGGAGATTCTGCATCTGCAGATGAACGACCTGAAGAAGAAACTGGCCGAGAACGGAGTGTCAATATCGTTCTCAAGGGAGTTCGAGGACTATATGGTCACCAAGGGCTACGAACCGGCATACGGTGCGCGTCCGATCAAGAGGCTGATGCAGCGTGAACTGGTCAACCTGCTTGCAAAGGCAATCCTCGATGGCTCCGTACACCGCGACTCCGACATAGAAATTTCCGTCAATGACGGGCAGATAACCGTTAAAAACAGGTAAAGGTTGAAAGTCGGAGTCGTTTTTGAATGAATTGCAGCGGAAGCGGGCAGAACCCCGATGGACCGTGGTTATTTTGAATCCCCGGAAAGTTCCGAAAGGCCTTCCGGGGATTTTTGTTTGATTTATTGCGTGCAGGAAACAATCCCTTTGATCCGGAACAGGCCGGCCTGTTCCGGCATGGTCTCACTTTCAGTGAAACTGGTACATAACTCCGGGCTATTGTTACGGATGTTTTCCGTATGCCATCCTACTTTTGCATAGAGATTAAAAACAGAGGATTATGGACCGAAGGAATTTTCTGAAACAAGCATCCGGCTACGCATTGGCGGCAGCCGGAACAATGACAGGCATCGGGCAGGTATTTGCCACTACAATGCCAGCAAAGGAGAACAGGATTGACCTGATGGGACACCGCGCCGACCCGTTCACGGAAAGCCAGATTGACAAATAAAGGCAGGCAAAGAATATTAAGACAATGACATACAATGGAAAAGTTCAATATGATACAGAATTTATTGGCCGCATTGCTCTTGTTCGGGCTGCTGTCTTGCGGCGGGACAGACAGGGAAACGCATCCATCTGAACAGCCTGGGATGTGCGCCAAGGAAGAGATGGCTGCCGATGGCATCGTGCGCCTGTCGAAAATCGAGGTCTGGCCGCAGTTCCTTGACGAGTATATGAAATACGCTATGGAGGTGGGCGAAATTTCCCTGCGCACCGAACCGGGTGTGCTGACCATGTATGCTGTGGCCGAAAAGGAAAATCCCTGCAAGATAACCATTCTCGAAACATACGCCAGCAAGGAGGCTTACGACAAACACATCGCTTCCGCACATTTCCGGAAATACAAGCAAGGGACGCTGCACATGGTCAAATCATTGGAGCTGACTGACCAGACGCCGCTCAACCCTGCCAATCGGATCAACAACTTTATGGAGTAACATCATTGAACAGTACAAATCCAACAATAATTAAATAGGAATATATTATGAACAAGAATTATCCGACAATCGCATTGGGAACATGGTCGTGGGGCAAAGGAATGGCCGGAGGCGATCAAGTGTTTGGCAATAACGTAGGCGTGAGGACGTGCTTATTTCTACGAAGTTCACCCCACAGATAGCCGACGAGATGGTGGCAGAAGAAACAGGAGTTGATACGCGCGGCTCTTGGGAAATGCCGATGATTTAAGTATGATATAAAATATCCGACACATGAAAAAAATACTGTTTTTATTATTCATAGCAACAATGACTAATATTCAAGGAATTATGGCACAAGAAAAGATTATACAAACGACGGAAGCGGACGGAAAGGCCGCTTTCCAACGGGAAATGATATTCCCCATCGGCGAACCGAACACCGCATACGCCAAGTATTTCATCGGCAACAGCTATCTGGCTCCTATATCCAAGGAGCAGATACCGTTCAGCAATGTCACTTTCGAGCCGGGCTGCCGCAACAACTGGCACATTCACCGTGCGACTAAAGGAGGCGGACAGATGCTTGTCTGCGTGGCCGGCAAGGGTTGGTATCAGGAAGAAGGCAAACCTGCGGTACAGATGCTTCCTGGCGATGTCATCCACATCCCGGCGAATGTGAAGCACTGGCACGGGGCGGCAGCGGACAGCTGGTTCGCGCATCTCGCTTTTGAGGTTCCCGGGGAAAACACGTCCAACGAATGGCTGGAACCTGTGACTGACGAAGAATACGGAAAGCTGGGAAAATGATTATGACACTCGAAGAATTCAAGGATTTTGCCAAGACAGGCAAGCCGCTTGACACGGAAGAGATACATCTGTTCATGGACAAGATGGGCGGGGAGGCGCGGAAAATCACTTCCCGTCTGAACTCCGCCTATCATTCTCCGGAAGAAATCAGGAATATCCTTTCCGAACTTTTCGGGCGGCCCGTCCCCTCCACGCTCCGTGTGTTTCCTCCATTTTATACAGATTTCGGAAAGAATATCGAGGTGGGCGAGAATGTGTTCATCAATGCCTGCTGCCATTTTCAGGATCATGGAGGCGTGACCATCGGCGACGGTTGCCAGATAGGGCACAATGTGGTATTTGCCACGCTCAATCATTTTTTAGAGCCTGAGAAACGGAAAATGACTTATCCTGCTCCTATTGTGCTTGGAAAGAATGTCTGGGTGGGTTCCAATGCTACCATTCTGCAAGGCGTGGCCATCGGAGACAATTCAGTGATAGGTGCCGGAGCGGTCGTCACTGACGACATCCCTGCAGATTCGGTTGCGGTCGGTGTCCCGGCAAAGGTTGTCAAACATATATAATAAACAGGAAATGAGGAAGAAAAGGTATTTATCTATGTTTTGCGGGTTGGCTTTCGGGCTGGCTCCCCTTTGCGGGCAGACGGTCGATGTCCACACCCATATCATCATCCCTGAATACGTGGAGATGCTGAAAGTGCATGGAGTGGAACTGGAAGAGACCTTCCCGTTGCCCGTATGGGCTGCGGAGCGGCACATCGCCTTTATGGACAGCGCAGGCATCCGCACCGCCGTGCTGACGATGCCCGCACCGCAGCCTTATTACGGTGATGCGGAGGAAAGTGCCGAGTGCATCCGCCGCGTAAACGAGGTTTCGGCAAAGGTGAAACAGGATTATCCCGGCAGGTTCAGGTTCTGTGCTGCCCTGCCTCTGCCCGATGTGGACGCCGCCATCCGGGAAGCCATTTACGTGCTTGATACCTTGGGTGCGGACGGCGTAAAGCTGGCGACCAACAGCCGGGGGCAGTACTTGGGCGACGAGGCGTTGGATCCGTTGATGGAAGTCCTGAACGAGCGGAATGCCGTCGTCATCATCCACCCGCACCGCCCCACGCCTTATCCGGAGAGAATCATTGCTACCACACCGCTGGCGATGTACGAATATCCGGCGGAGACTACTCGCGCCGTGGTGAATATGCTGTCGAGGAACGTGCTCGTGCGTTACCCGAACTTGAAAATCATCGTGCCCCATTGCGGCTCGTTCCTGCCGTTGGCGTTGCCACGGATGAAATCCATCCTCCCGGCAATGGTCGCGCAGGGCTATATGCAGCCGATAGATTGGGAAGGCAACCTGTCGCGCCTCTACTTCGACTTGGCGGGCAGTCCTACCGTCGAGGTCTTGCGCTCATTGCTCACTATCACCACACCAGACCATATCCTTTACGGTTCGGACTATCCCTACCTGCCCGATGCCGTGCTGAAAGCCAACCTGCAAAGACTGAAACAGACGCTGGCATCAGACAAAGAATTGGCTCCTTACAGCGAGGATATACTGTGGAAGAATGCGGAGCGGCTGTTTGTCATGACAGCATCTTCCCAACGTACTCCGATGGAGTGATGCCTTCCTGCTTCTTGAACATCCGGCTGAAATGCTGGGGATATTCGAAACCGAGGCGGTCGGACACTTGGGAGACGGTTTCCCCTGCCGCCAGCCCGTTCTTGGCAAGCTGGATGACGAACTGGCGGATGTGGCTGCTCGCAGTGTCGCCCGTTGTCTTCTTGATAACGTCGCCGAAATAGTTGGGTGACATGCAGAGTTTGTCGGCGCAATATTGCACGGAGGGCAGGCCGAGGGTCAGTTGGAGCTTGTCTTCGAAATAGTCGCGGAGCAGACGGTCGAAACGGACGAGGATGTCGGAGTTCTCGATCTTCCTGGTGACGAACTGGCGGTTGTAGAACCTCTGGCAGAAGTTGAGTGCCAGTTCGATATAGCTCACGAGGATGCTGTTCTGTAGAGCATCCGGTTTCTTGTCGAGTTCCTCACGCATCTGACGCATCAGGGAGGATAGGATGTCGTGTTCTTCGTCGGTCATGTGCAGGGCTTCGTTGACGCGGTAATCGAAAAAGGAATATTCCCTGATATGTTTCTCTAACGGGAAACCGTGCAGCAGGTCGGGATGGAAAAGTAACGCCCAGCCAGTCAGCATCACTTCCTCGCCGTTGTCCTCCTTGCCGCCTATCTGTCCGGGAGCCACGCAAATGACCGTACCTTTCTTGTAATCGTATTTGCCGCAGCCGTATGCCAGGTCTATCTCCGCCTCATCGTGGAAGAAGATGCCGTACACGCCGTAATCATTCAGGCTGTGGCGTATGGGCGACACCTCGGCATAGTCGATGACGCTGACCAACGGGTGCTGTTCGGCACATCCGAGGTAGTGGCCGTAGTCATTGACATTCCTTACTTTCAGTATCTTGCTCATCTTGTTCCCTGTTAAACCGATACAAAGATACGCATTTCACGGACAATAGTTTACGCATACAGCAATTTCAGTAAAAATGGTACGCTTCCCCCACTTATGGTTACGGCGTTTCGCCTTGTTCCGGTGTAATTTTGCATCAGACAAAAACAAGAATAGAATGAAACAGAAAACAGAATTACCCGAAGACTTGTGCGCGGACGAGGCGGTGTGCTTCATCGCAAACCGTCACCACGTATCGCCGCAACAGTTACTGAGTTATTTCCTTTACAGAGAAATCCCTGCCAATGTCATGGCACCGGTCAACAATGCCATACCTCTGGAGCCGAACGAAATAGAAATACTGAAAGGATTGTCCGGTCAGATGTCATCCCGAGCATAGCCGAGGGATCTGTCGGATTTCCCGGAACACCTGTTAAATAAAGATAACAATGAAGAAGATTATAGGTATAATCGCCCTCGTGCTGGCAGGAAGCCTGTCCGCGACGGCACAGACAACAGACAATATGGATAGAATTGAAGTTTGCAAGCAGAATTATCACACCTTGTTCGGCGGTGAAGCCCTGACCGGGCAGGGCACGGACCCGGAAATGATGGACATCCTTCAGAAGTTCATCTTCGGCGAAGTCTTTCAGACAGGCGACCTTACGCTGAAACAGCGCGAGATGATTACCTGCATCACTCTCGCTACGATGCAGACGCTCCCGCAACTGAAAGCCCATGCGGGTGCGGCACTCAATGTGGGTGTCACCCCGGAGGAACTGCGCGAAGTGATGTATCTCACCGCACCGTTCATCGGGTTTCCCAAGATGCTGAATGCCGTGAGCACGGTGAATGAGGTGTTCAAGGAGCGAGGCATCAGCCTGCCTTTGGAAAAGCAAGGCACGGTGACGGAGGAAACACGCCACGAGACAGGCAAAGCCATTCAGAACAAGCAATATCCCGGTGGCATGTCATCAGTGATGAGCGGCCTGCCCGGCGACATGGGCAAGGACGTGGAGCAGTTCCTCTCGGACTATTTCTTCGGCGAAATATACAGCCGTGGCGCACTTGACTTGCAGACACGCGAGTTGCTCGGCTACTGCGTACTGACCACCTTGGAAGCCGAGAGCCAGCTCCATTCGCATTACCACGGCAACATCAACGCGGGCAACTCACCTGAAACGCTGACCGCCGCCGTCATCCAGTGCCTGCCCTACATCGGCTTCCCCGCTGCAATCAAGGCGTTGCGCATCATCAAAGAGGAATATGCCAAAGGAGACAGTAATATGTAGACTGAAAACAAGCCGTTAGTCGTGTATTTTTCCGCCACAGGCACGTCCGGCATTGAAAGATACGAAACCGGATGTCACCGCCCACGATGTCATTTTCATCGGCCATTTGCCGGATGGCAGACATATCTAAAAAAGAGAAATGACCTGAAACAATCCACACTTTCCCTGGTTATAACAATAGATGCCAATTCTAAATTATGATACTGTAGTTATAAATTTTACCCATAATAGATGTCAGTAACATGAAAGAGAAACTTAAATTCATCCTTTTTGCATTGGTGGCGGCATTTATAGTGCTTCCGGTTCATGCACAAGAAGAGAAAACCATTAAGCGGAAAGTGGCTATCGGTAGATTCTCCAATGAAACACAGTACGGAAAAGGTCTTTTCTATGACAAGGAAAATGATCCTATGCGTAAGCAGGCGATGGATATTTTATCCTCCAAACTGGCGGCCAGCGGTAAGTTTATCCTTTTGGAAAGAGATGATTTGGATATACTTGTCTCCGAGGCGGGAGATGCGATGGATAAAATCAATGCAGATTATATTATCCTTGGCTCAATAACGGAATTCGGAAGAAGGTAGAGGGCAAAAGGTGTTTTCTTCATCGAAAACACAAACGGTAGAGGCGGCAGTCAGCATAAGGTTAGTGGAAGTTTCATCAGGGCTCATTATTTATTCAGATGAAGCAAAAGGCTTTGCGGAGACAACAACCAAAAAATCATTGGGAGTAGGCGGCACGGCAGGATTTGATGCCACGCTTAGCGACAAGGCTATATCGGCAGCCTTGAGCCAGCTCGTTGAAAATATCATCAACAAGTGTATGGATAAACCTTGGAGATCTTATTTCCTGTCCGTTGAGGATGGCGTATATATCATTTCAGGAGGGGCAGATCAAGGTGCCGTCTCATTCGTCTCAAAGAAATTCTTTCCAATCACGGTGATAATTGATGGCAAGGAATACAATGTAATGAGTGTTAAGGATAAGGCTTATAAGACAGACAGGAAAATAAAGCGGACTGCGAAAAATACAATAAAGGTTTCTACCGGACAGCACGAGATCAAAGTAATGGCAGCCAATGACATTATCTACTCTAAAAAGATATTCGTATCTGCAACGGAACACAAAATTATAGAATTATGAAAAGGATTCTTGTTTTTATTGCCCTGATTGTTCTTATGAACTCGTGTGGCGCTCCGAAAACATTATACTATTGGGGAGGAGAAGCAAGAGGGGTGACCGTGTATGAAAACCTGGCATACATGGATTACAAGTCTCAAACATCGAAAGCGACTTGCCGGCTGGTATGCGCTTATGAAGACATGATAACCAATCCCGGCGGTATCCGCAAAGTACCGCCTCCAGGGATATGCGCAGAATATGGATATCTGCTACTCATGCCCGAAACCGCAGAAACCTTTGCTGAATTTGCGACTAAATCCCAAAGAAAGACTTTTTCCAGAACGGACTATTCAATATTCTTTTCAGAGTTGGGAAAAGAAATGCTTCAGAAGGAACTTGAATACTATCCTGAATCCAAACAATTCATTGAACCTTTAATGGAAAAACTTGTCAACTGACATCACATTATGAAAAGAATATTGTCATTATCCGTGGCTGTTGCCATTATCTCATCCTGCGGTGTGTCAAAAGTGACCCGGGGAGAGCAATATGCTAAAATGTATGAAGAAAAACCGGTTACATTGCTGGTGATGCCTCCTATCAACAATACGACTAATGTGGAAGCGAAAGAGTTTTTGTATACATCCATTAGCAGACCTCTCGCTGAAGCAGGATATTATGTTATTTCTCCGTTACTTGCAATGGATGTCCTGAAAGCGGAGAGTGCTTATGATGCAGAATTGTTTGTAAATGGATCACTGACCACGTTCCAAAAATTTTTCGGGGCTGATGCTGTAATTTTTTCGGAAATTAATTCATGGACTAAAAAAGGGTTTGGAATCGAGACGGACCTGAGATATTTTATCAAGTCTGCTTATACCGGTGAGATTCTGTTTGACAGGAGTTGCCAGCTATATCTTGATTTGAGCGTCCAGTCTGGAGGCGGTTCCGCATTTTCAGCTTTGGCGGATTTGGTCGCATCAGCAATCAGCACTGCATTTACAGAGCATATTGAAGCGGCCCGCAAAGCGAATTACTTCATTTTCCGGGATATTCCTCAAGGGAAATATAGTCCGATGTATTTGAAGGATATGGATGTGGCTGCAGAAAAGAAAGATGTGAAAGTAAATGTTAAATAAATAATTTTTTCATTTCCGAAGATTTGTAAATATCCGTAAAAGTCCGGACACCCGGTAAATTACCGGGTGTCTGCCGTTCTGTGTTCGTATGTCAGGGCTGCGTTTCCGGTTTACGGTGCAGCCTGCCTTCGGCTGTACTCAATAGTTGAGACCGAACATCCACAGAGGGATTACATTGCCGTATCCTGTCTCTATGCCATCCTTGACAATGAAACTTCCCGGCGTGCCTGCTATCTGGGACTGTCCCTTGCCGGGTCCTCCGACTTCGAATGTCATTCCATCGATTCTGAAATCCGATATATCTGATGATATGACATCGTTGTTCACCCGCATCTGGTTGGCAAAGAAAGTTTCTCTTATGTTTCCGGTATTCTCTTCCCCCCGACCGAGATTATAGCAAAGGTTCGTATTGTCCAAATATATCTTTTCCACTTTCCCGATTCCCCGGATACCGCCTGTGCTGTCCCGCAGCTGGTTTATCATTCCCGCCTTTTCCATATACAGCAGGTAATCTGCAATATTGTTTCTTCCTGCCCCTGTCGTTTCTGCCAGAGAACTCATGTTGGGCTTGAAAGGGACGCTTTTTGAAATGACGGCCAGAAGATGCTTGAGTTTCCTGCCGGTGGATACATTCATATTGGCGTATTGCGGAATGTCGTCTTCCATTGTCCTGTTGATTACCTGGCCGAGTTCCATATCGAAATCAATGTCGTCTCCGAACGGGTAGTATCCATGTTTCAGATAGTTCCTGAACAGTGGAAGCGGATGCTCGAGACCGCTGATTCTGGCTTTATGGGAAATGATGTCATCAAGAGAATAAACAGGAATCTCAAGGCCCGTCTTAATGGTGATGTATTCCCTGAATGACAGTCCCTGCATTGTATATATCGGTGCACGACGGCTCAGATCCCCTTGTCCCTTGTAGATGTCGAGAACGGAAGATCCGGTAAAATAGATGTGCATATCCGGGTATGAATCATAGATCTGCTTGAGTTCCTGCGACCAGTTCTGATATTTATGTATCTCGTCAATGAAAAGGTGTTTTCCTCCGTTTTTGTAGAATATGTCCGCCAGATCGACGAGTTTGTGGTCGCTGAACCAGATATTGTCTGCAGACACATATAATGTATCGGCAGTGTCATGCGCCTTTTGTATGCGTTGCAGGAACAGGGTTGTCTTTCCGACTCCGCGCGGTCCCACCAGACCGAGCATTCTGTTCTCCCATTTGACCTTGTCGTATGCATATCTTGTAAATGCTTGGTTGACAGATTTTAACCTGGCATTCATGTTTTCATAAAGTCTTTCCATACATAGATGATTTTATGCAAAAATAACAAATTTGCACTATCACGGTGCAATTTTTCGGAAATTTTGCACTGTTATAGTGCAGTTCCGCTTGCAAGGCACTTCCTTGTTGACCTTCCCTGAAAAGGTTTACGTCGGACATTCCCTGTGCCGTCTGGCCTTGCGAATAACAATATTTAAGGAGAGACGGGGGCAAAACCCCAATTTGTTGGGATAATATCGCATTGAGCACCGTCATACCTTTGCTGTCGCAATGAAAAGGATATTGTCGGCAGCAGTGCTTTTGTCGTTTGTGTCGTTCTCGCTTTCAGGCGAGGACGGTACTTTCAGTATATCCGGGAAGGTGACGGATGATGCCGGGGAAGGGATTCCATGGGCGGGGCTTGTCCTCAAAGAGACGGGTATATGGACAGTTTCTGATGATGAAGGGTGTTTCGTTTTCGGGAATGTCCTCCCCGGAACCTATACTTTAGAGGTTTCGTGCCTCGGATATGTCACTCAAAAAAGGGAGATTGTCATAGATGCGGACATGCCGGGACTTCTGGTCAGGCTGCCGGAAAATTCTCTCGCCTTGGACGGGGTGGTGGTGACGGCAAGACAGGGCGAAGATGCGATGAATACGACCCTTGTCTTCGACAGGAATGCTCTTGACCATCTTCAGATGTCCAATGTGGCGGATGTGGCTGCCCTTCTTCCTGGAGGCAAGACAGTCAATCCCGATTTGACCGCCTCCAATGTGCTGTCCGTGAGGGATGGCGGTGTCTCTGCCGGGAATGCCGCTTTCGGGACGGCCATAGAGGTGGATGGAGTGAGGATTGGCAACAATGCTTCGTTCGGGGCGATGTCCGGAATAGACACGAGAAATATCCAGGTGCAGAATATAGAATCTATAGAGATTCTTACGGGCGTGCCGTCAGCGGAATATGGGGACCTTAACGGAGGACTTGTGAGGATTCACACCAAGAAAGGAAGGACTCCTGTCAATGTGGTGTTTGCCGTCAATCCGAGGACATGGTCGGTGTCGGCGGACAAAGGCATCGGCCTTCCGGATGGCAAGGGCGTGCTGAATGTCGGGGCGGAATGGACGAGAGCGACACGGAAATTGTCTTCCCCATACACATCATACACACGCAGGGGAATCTCGTTTTCGTACAGCAACACATTCTCCAAAGTCCTGCATTTCGAAGCAGGATTGAGCGGAAACATCGGTGGAATGAACACCAAAGATGATCCCGATGCATTTACCGGGGAATATACAAAGGTGAGGGACAATGTGTTCCGGGCTAATGCCTCCCTGACATGGCTGCTGGACAGGAAATGGATCACCAACCTGAAAGCGGAAGCATCGGTGAATTTCAACGACAACCTTTCACACGAACATCTTTTCTATTCGTCCGCCTCCAACCAGCCTGCGGTCCATGCGGAAGACAAAGGCTACTTTCTGGCGGAGAGACTGCCGCTGTCCTATTTTGCAGACAGGATGACAGACTCGAAGGAACTGGATTTTGCAGCATCGGTCAAATACGGACTTGACAGGAGGCTCGGCAGGGTAGAGAGCCATCTGAAGGCAGGAATACAGTGGAAGGCAAACGGGAATGCCGGTGCCGGGGAATATTACATGGACCCGTCTTTGGCTGAAGACGGTTACAGGCCGAGGCCTTACAGCGGCTATCCTTACATGCACAATCTGGCCGTCTATGCGGAAGAGAATGCGGAAATTCCTGTAGGGAAGACCTTGCTCGGGCTTTCGGCAGGAATCAGGCTGGAAAACGTTTTCGTCAAAGGGACGCAATACAGACAAGTTTCCAGTCTTTCCCCACGCTTCAATCTAAAATGGAAACTGACCGACTGCCTGACGCTGAGGGGAGGATGGGGGATCACCGAGAAACTGCCGTCCTTTTATGTCCTGTATCCGCAGCAACTCTACAGAGACATCCAGACATTCGGATTTTCTCATGGAGGAAGCACATCATATGTGTATTATACAGTCCCGTACACCATGCTGTATAACCCTGAACTCCGCTGGCAGCGCAGCCATAATGCGGAGCTGGGCGTGGAGATATCCCCTATGAAGGGAATGGACATATCGGTTGTCGGATATTACCACAGGACGGTCAATCCATACAAATATTCCAACAGATACACCCCATTCTCATACAATATGATACAGATGCCGGACGGGTATGGGATGCCGGAGAATCCTCAGATGCAGGTGGACAGCCAGACGGGTATGGTGTACCTGAGGGACGGCAGCGAGGCATCCTGGACTCCGATGGAGGTCAAGGTTACCGACAGGTCCTTTTTCAATTCACGATATGCAGACAACGGAGCTGATATCCACAGGGCCGGAGTGGAACTGATTGTGGATTTCCCTGAAATCAGGCCTGTCAGGACAAGGTTCAGACTCGATGCCAATTATTCTTTCACGCGATATGCGGACAATTCCCTGTACTGGTACTATCAGAACGGATGGTCGCATACTTCATTGAAAGACAGGTCATACCAGTATGTGGGCATTTATGCGACAGGAAACGGCACATCGGTATATAACGGGGAGCTGACACACTCCGCGGACATGAACCTGACTGCAATCACGCATATCCCGAGGGCGAGGATAATAATCACCTGCCGGCTGGAAATGTCTCTTCTGAAGCGTTCACGCAAACTTTCGGAATATAACGGGCAGGAATATGCCTACAATGCAAGCGAGGACAGCTATTCCCCTTCAGGGGGAAGCATCTATGACGGAAACTCCTACACCGTAATCCGTCCCGTGGCGTATATGGACCTTGACGGGAATGTATATCCTTTCACGGATGCGGAGGCTGCGGATCCTGAATTCTCGGTGCTGATGATGCGCTCTGCCAATGCGTATACATTCGCCATGGACGGCTATGGACCGTATTTCTCCGCCAATCTGAGCATTACCAAGGAAATAGGGGACCATGTATCCCTGTCTTTCTTCGCAAACAATTTCACCGATTCCAGGATTGCGGTGAAATCTATCGCAACAGGGGTCAGCGCTATCTTCACTCCTGACTTTTATTATGGACTTACATGCAGACTTAAATTTTGATTATGAAAAGGTTATATAATATGTTGCTGGTGACCGCAGTCGCGTGTGGATGTACTTCCCTCGAAGATACAGACCCGTATTCCTCCACATTGAACACATTGAGTGTCAGTGTGGTGTATCCTGAGGAATTCAGCGATATGCTTCGTGCCCAAGTGCCCGTATACATCGAGGACACAGGCAAAGGCAGCAGCTACACGGCATACACTGATGCAGATGGCAAAGTCAATGTGACACTTGCCAACGGCATCTACCGTATCACGGTGAGCGACAGGTCGGAAGAGTATGTGTTCAACGGGACTGCCGACAAGATCAGGCTTGTGGACACGGACCAGAATGTCACGATAAATCTGCTCGAATCGGTTTCTGGGGACATAGTATTCAAGGAAATCTACAATGGGGGCTGCCCTGCATATCCTCTGGAAGGGACTTACCAGTCTGACAAATATGTGATTCTTCACAACAACACTTCCGAGGTCCAGTATCTTGACGGGCTGTGTTTCGGGACTGCCGACCCGTACAATTCCCAGGGCACGAATGTGTGGGTGAAATATGACCCTGTCACGGGCGAAGCTTCGTATCCAGATTATGTGCCTGTTGTGCAGGTTATATGGCAGTTCCCTGGAGACGGGACCTCTTTCCCTCTTCAGCCGGGAGAAGATGCAGTGGTAGTATGTTGCGGAGCGATAGACCATACCGTGCAGTATCCCATGTCGGTCAATCTGGACAAGGAGGGCTACTTCGTATGCTACAATAATGTCTATTTCCCGAATACGAGATATCATCCTGCTCCGGGTCCTCACATTTCTCAGGACAGGTATTTGGAAGTGGTGCTGAAGATGGGGCAGGCCAACGCATATACCTTCTCTGTATTTTCTCCTGCTCCTGTGATTTTCAGGGCGGAAGGGATGACCATACAGGAGTTCCTGAATTCGGAAGGAGCCGTGATCCAGAAGCCGGGGAGCACTGTGGACAGGATCGCATGCATCCCGACAGACTGGATAATGGACGGTGTAGATGTGTTTTACGGAGGTTCCACCAACAATGTCAAGAGGCTTCGCACGGAAATAGATGCAGGTTACATTACTCTGTCAGACAACTATTTGGGGCATACTCTGTTCCGCAGGACGGACGAGACTGCCTCGGCTGCTTTCGGATATGAGATCCTGATGGATACCAACAATTCTTCCAATGATTTTTACGAAAGGGAGCAGCAGTCGCTTTATGAATAGAATGTCTCGCATATCGCTTTTTGTGCTCCTGGTCTGTCTGGCTCATGAAGTCTGTGCCCAGCCATACTGCCTTGTGCCGGAGACGGGGAAGCTTCTGTCGACTGGGAATGCTTTTGACAAGGCGGAGATGCGTAATTTCTGGAATTCAGGAAGGAATGCGGCCGGGCTCAGGCAGGATACGGTCACGGTGTCGTATGCCGGGCTTGGAGGTGAGTACGAGACGGGAGGTTTCAGGGATTATTGGGAGGCGAAGTCTTCCTGGAGAGCCGGGGCTACGGCAAGGACAATCACTCATTTGGACAGGATATCCATGAGCGGTACTTTTTCTTTCGAGAATTTCTCCGGCGAAGGGATGTGCGGCTCGATGTCGGCCCGTCCAGGATATTATCCTGTGGATGTGCTGGAATTCACCCCCGGAGGCAAGACAAGGCAGACTTATTCTTTTTCTGGAGGGATTTCCGCGGATGCAGGCTCTCATTGGAGAATAGGGGGGAAGATTGAATATACCGGGATGAATTATACCAAACGGAAGGATCTGCGCCATACCAACTATCTGCTGGACATGACTGTAGTGCCGTCTGCGATGTATCATGACGGGGATTTTGCAATAGGATTGGCCGGCATATTCAGCAAGAATTCCGAGAGTATCGACGCAGAGGAGCTCGGGATTTCTTCATCCGCATACTATGCATTTTTGGATAAGGGGCTGATGTACGGGGCATACGAGTCCTGGGAAGGGAATGGAGTCCATCTGTCCGAGTCGGGGATAGACGGTTTCCCGATGCGCGAACTGCTTTACGGAGGTGCATTGCAGATGCAATGGAAATCCTTATATGCGGAAATCGAATACCTCTACGGGGAAGGCAAGGCAGGGGAGAAGCAGACAGAATGGTTCAGGTTTTCCGGACATGGTATCTCTGCCCGGCTCGGATATTCTTTTCACAGTTCAGGGGCTGAACATTATCTGAGACTCGCGGCTGACTGGAAGAGACAGACCAATGACGAGACAGTCGTCGGCAAAGTGACAGAGGACGGAGTCACGGTGACGGAAATCTATGGAAGCAACAGGCTGTATGAAAGGAGACTGTTGAGGCTCAATCCGGAATATGTGCTGGTTTCTCCATCAGGGTCTGTCAAGGCAGGTGCCTATGTCGTCTCATTGGCGAGGCTGGTGTCTCCGATGTATCCGTATGTGTATTCAAGGCATGATATCATCTCAGGTGCTTATCTGTCAGGGGATGTTTCTGTAGGGAAATTCGATGTTCTTGCAGGGCTGTATTTCCGTATGGGAAATGCTAAGGAAGAAAGTGGTGGCGATGATGCGCCGATTGATGCAGGCGAGCCGCCTTACAGGCTTGAAGAATGGTATGCGCTTCAGGGGGAATATATGACTGCTCCGAGGGTGTCGGCAAAGGCCGGCGTAAGGTATAATTTCCTGAAAGGACTTTATGCGGAGGCGACCGTGATGTTTACCCGGGGATTCAATCTCAGGTATGTCTCCGGGGCTGACAGGTGGACTGCGGCAATCGGTCTCGGCTATGTATTCTGACCGCTCAGAATGACAAAACATAATTTTTAAATATTACCGTATTATGAAAAAAGTATTTTTATCAGCACTCGTCCTGGCGGCAGCAGTCGCCTGCGAGAAGGAACCGGGTATTGATTCCCCGGTATCAGGAGGTGATGTCGTCATGATTTCACCTGTCATTACAAAAGTCACGGATGTCAATTTCGAAGATGGTGACGAGATAGGACTCAGCATTTACAAGGGGGATGCGTATTATGCGGAGAACCGGCTCCTTTCATTCGGGGATGGAGTGTTTTCCGGGAGTCTTGTGTGGTATGCGGAGGCTGCCGAGCCATCCGTCCTTACCGCATATTATCCTTACAGTGAGGCCGGAATGCCTGAATCATTCTCTGTCGAGGCCGACCAGACGGCAGGCTATGAGGCTTCCGACCTTGTGGCCGGAGTGAAAGAGGATGTCACACCGACGGCAATGGCGGTGACAATGGAATTCAGGCATCTCCTTTCTAAGATACTCCTCAATATAGACAACCGGTCCGGGTCGGAGATATCGGCAGTCAGGCTTTCCGGCTCCAGACTTTCCGCTTCTGTCGACCTTTCTTCCCTTGCCGTGGCTGTGGACGAGTCCGGTGCCGCTGAAGACATTACCATGCAGGCCGTGATTGCAGGAGAGCAGTACAGGGCGATTGTCATTCCACAGTCTGTGGCATTTACGCTTTCTGTCACTACGGCTTCCGGCAAGACCTTAGAGCAGAAACTTGCATTGGCCGACCTGCAGCAGGGCGGCCAATATACCATGGCGGCTACGGTGATGGAAGACAACCTTGCAGTCAGCGTTTCGGGAGAAATCACCAACTGGACCGATGAAGGCGTCATAGGGCCGGAAACTCCATCCGAAGAAGTCCAGTTCGAGGAATATGACGGCTATTTCGTTTATGACGGAGTCACCTACCCTACAGTCACCCTTTCCAACGGTTCGGTATGGATGGCCAGGAACCTGAGTTATCTGCCGGAAGGATATACCCCGTCCGGGGACGGCACTGATCCGGATGCCCACGTCCTGTATCCGTACGAGCTGCGGAATGATGGAGGAGAGCCGTCTGCCATCAATGCTACGGAAGCTGTTGCTTTGACGGATGCGGAGTCCATAGAGGAAAAGGGATATCTTTATGATGCATACGCGATTTTCGGAACGGATGAGATAACGGCTGACAACATCCACAGTTTCGAGGGAGCACAGGGCATCTGCCCTCCGGGCTGGCATATCCCTACAAGAGCCGACTATTTTGCTCTTTGCGGACTTTCCAACAAGGATGATTCGGGAGAAGAGACCGGCAATCAGACAGATGAGAATGCCTTGTTCTACGATGCCGGCTACAAGGGAGGCAAACGGACGCTTTTCAATGATGCAGGATGGAATTATCAGCTTGCAGGCTGCCGCCAGCTCACCGGAAGTTCCGATGCCCGCATCTACAAATATTCCCTGACCCAGCTTTATTCCGGGAACACTACATTGACGGACAGCCTTGGGCTGCCTGCCCTGAACTATATAATGAGTTCTACCGGATATGTGTCGTCGGTCGGGGCTCTCCAGTTGTTCTCGATGATGACCACTTTCACCAATGTATATCCTGAAGGAAGGGTCAATGTAGCGTATGCCACTCTCGGGACTGCCACTCCTGTCCGCTGTGTCAAGGATTGACGCCTATTTCGTCGAGGATACGGTCCATCCCTGCGTACTCGTCAAGGGTCCACAGGACGAAACGGATATCTACGCAGACGCACTTGTTGTATCCCGGGGTGTAGCTGGCATCGCTCGCGAGAGATTCCTTGTTGCCGTCAAAAGCAAGACCGATGAGTTCCCCTTTTGCATTCATTACAGGAGAGCCGGAATTGCCTCCGGTAATGTCGTTGTCCGTAAGGAAGTTGACGGGCAGAGGCTCTTCAAGGGCTTTCAGGAGTTCCCTCTGCCGTTCTCCGAGACGGAAATCATACGATGAAGGGTCGTCCTTTTCCAGAAGGCCGTCAGTGGTTGTCTGCCATGAACAGATGACTGCATCCCGGGGCTCTATACCGCAGACAGTCCCGTATGTCAGCCGCATCGTCGAGTTGGCATCCGGATATTGGCTGATACCCATGTCCTGCCGCATCCGGTACAGGGCATGGGTATATTCCTTTTCAAGACTCCGGATATCCGGAGCCCCCTGCGCTTCCGATATGTCCCGGTTGAAGTCCGTTACGCTTGCATCTTTCAGGAACCGGTACATCGGGTCGGAAGTGTAGTCATCTATGGTATGTTCTTCGCTTGACATCTGCTCCAGCCTGTCCGGATCGGTCAGATAACTCCCTTCCCAGAGACTGTCTGCCAGGGCATCGAAATCGCACTCTCCGTCTTCTGCGGAAAAATGTTCCAGAAGGGCAGTCTGGTATGGACCGAAGCGGTACGGTTTCACATTACGGTAGTATTCCTGTACCGCATATCTGAAAAGGTCCTTTTCCACTTTCAGATCCATTGCCTCGTAGTCTTTCCGCAACGGGCCGCGTATGACGGCGGAATCCCGAGCGATAAATCCGTATGTCTTCCTGCATTCCTTTTCTTCTTCGCTCATACCGGGGTCTGTGGACCTTGCAGGGCGTATTCCCCTGCCTTTCAATACCGAATTTGCAAGGGTAGATATCCTGTTTGCCGTCCTGGCGAACCGCGTTCCGCGGACAAGGGTTTCGCGGTAATGGATAATGTTCTGCTGCGGTTCTTTCTGGGCTGCGTATTTTTCAGCGAGCATTCCGGTCAATTTCCCCCATCTAGCCTGCCTTTCAGGCGATGCGTTTATCCATTCCTGCATTTCTTCTTCCTGTGCCCGCTTCTCCTGGACCACGCCGAATCTCCGGAAGCATGTCTCCATTCCCTCGTTGTTCTCCTGTATATTGCTCAGGCTGAAATAATAGTCGGAATACAGCAGGCGGATGTCCGGATCGGAGTCCATCCAACCTGAAATTATCTCCATTTGCCTGCCACGCAGCCGGTTGCTTATCGGGAGGCTGACATTCTCCAGAAAGTCCGTTTTCGCGGAACTGCAGTAGCGGTCCGTGGAGCCGGGATATCCGATGACCATGGCAAAATCTCCCGGCTGGTATCCGTCAAGGGAGATTTCGAGTTTCCTTTCAGGCACCAGAGGGATGTTCTCCTCAGAATATTCGGCAGGTGAGCCGTCAGGAGCGGTGTAGATCCTGTAGAGGGCAAAATCGCATTTGTGCTGCGGCCATTCCCAGTTGTCGATGTCGCCCCCGTATGCAGCGATGGAGAGGGGAGGAGCGGCCACGAGCCGGATGTCCCTGTATGTCAGGTAGAGAGCCATATAATATTTCATGCCGTCCCACATCGACGAAAGACAGGCATCCAGCCCGCTCTTTTCTGCATATTCTTTTTCCATAAGATATGAAATCCTTCTCATCCCGGCAGGTTTGCCGGCGGCTTCCTGCGTTTCCCGCAGACGGATGACCTCATCCGTCACATCGATGACCTTTTTCAGGAACAGGATGGATTTGCCGGGAATGTTGATTTCCTGCCCGGCAGTCATTGCCCAGTAGCCGTCCTCCAGATAATTGTGTTCAGGAGTGCTGAGGTTGTAGACATCTGCATATGCGCAGTGGTGGTTGGTAATCATCAGCCCCTGATCGGAAATGATGCTTCCAGAACATCCGAATTCGAGGGAGACCACGGCATCGGCAATGGATGTCCCATCTGCGTCTGCATTATAGATTTCCTTTGCGGAAAGGAGAAGGCCCCTTTCCTGCATTTTCTTTTCAAGTGCGGAGTCAATCATATTGACCATCCACATACCCTCATCCGCCCTGGAAATGAGGCTTCCCAAGCAGATGGCAAGTACAATAATCAGTAAATGTTTCATTTTCATCTTGCTGATAATCATTTCATCCATGGTCTGGCAGTCCCCGGAGTGCCGAACCCGAGCTTTGCAGGGACTTCCCTCACATCATCCTTGCTGTAGGTGATAGTCCAGGTATCCATTGTCATCAGTTCCCACAGCCTTTCCTCCGTCATGGGAGCGGCATATCTTATGCTGATTGCCGGTTCCAACCTGTCGTTGAGATCGAGATAGATGCCGATGATCCCTTCATGCCGGGAAAGATGGTTGCTCAGATACGGCATGTTCATCCGTATTATCGGTTTCTCATAGTTCCTGTCCACGATTTCATAGACATATTGAGCCTCTCCGGCATATTCATCCACTCTGGATTTGAATTCGGCCCTGAAAGGAGTGAACATCATCCTGAGATAATCCCCGACAGGCATGAATGACACTTCATCCTCCAACCCTTCGAACCTGTAGTCCAACGGTATTTCCCTGACTGTACCTCCTTTAGCCGGCATTTCAAGCACATCTTTCTCCACAATTTCCCTGAACCATCCCTTGTCCGCCTGTTCTGCGGGATCCATGTAGACCCGGATGATCAAGGGGCAGGCGAACTCGCTCCGCAGGCCGTAGATTTTCTTGCCGGAGTTTCTCATCTGGAGTCCGAGATAATTGAGATCCATCCTGTCATACATTCCTTCAGTACGGATGGTGATGATCTTCACGCTGTCCGCAACCGCCGGGTCAGGAGACTTCACCCTGAATTTTGCCGGTACGAATATCATTTCCCGGATCTTTTCCGGAGATGTACGCGCCGGATCATACGTGATTATTGCCCTGTGGTTGTTTACGAATGTCTTGACTCCGTGTACTCCGCGGATTTTCTCCAGCCTGGCCTTGAATGTCATCGAGCTGCCGTAGCATTTCACTGATTTCAGTCCGGTCAGTTCCATGGTCATGAGCGATGCCGGGTCTACCGTCTGCGTCACTGTGCCATCTTCGGAAGTCTGTTCAATTCCCCAGGACATGTCTATCGTCGGCAGTTCGAATCTGCTGCCTGCCCGGATTCCCAATGCAAGGAGGATGACAGTCAGGATTGCCGGCAGATATTTCATGCTGCGGTGCCCGCCGGTTTTCCGGATACCGGTTCCGAGGGCGCCGGCAGGACAGCACCCGGTGCATTCCCCGCAGAGAGTACAGTCCACTGCAGATATCCTTTGCTCTTTCGAGGCTGCCACATCGATGTGATAAGGGCATTTTGCCGTGCAGAGACCGCATTCTGTGCACCTGTGTCGGTCTTTCACTATATACAGCAGCTGCAGCTGCGGCTTGCCGTTGAAGATTTCAAGCAGGTAGCCGAGCAGACAGAACGCGCCGAGCAGAATGAACCATGGAATGCCTGCTCCGATTGCTTCGAGTACGGCATACAGGGCAAAAAGCGCGGCAATCCATATCCAGAATTTCAGGGTATTCGATGCGGCTCCGAGCGGACAGATATACCTGCACCAGAAACTGTCTATGAAAAAGCCGATAAGAATGACTGCGGATACGGATATGATGGACATCCATGCCGTGATCTCCCCCTTGAATCCGGTGGCGACCGCATAGTACGGATCGAAATTCTTGCAGAACAGTTCGCTTGAAGTCACTGTCATGTAGAATACCCAGAACAGCAGCAGGTATTTCACTATTCTGAGCGCCTTGTCCGTCACGGAGCCGTTCCGTATTGTGACGGCCCTGATTCCCGCTTTCCTGCGGGCTTTCGAAAGCAGGTCTTCTACCGTCCCGACAGGACAGATGTATCCGCAGAAAAGTTTGCTGAACAGAATAACGGCGGCGGCAAGGGCTATGCCCATTGCAATCTGCAGCGTTGTCATGCTGCACGGCAATGTGCCGTTTACAAGCCATGTGGCAAGAGCCTGCAGCCCTCCTACAGGGCAATAGGCTTCAGGATCTGCCGGTTCATCTCCGTGGATAAGTCCTGTCAGGAACAGGACCAATGCGGCCAGGACTCCCCATTGCAGGGCATATCTCGGCCAGTTTTTTCTGATTGTCGAATTGCGTTTCATATCTGGTTTCCTTTGATTCCAATCGGAAGCCAGATCCTGTTGTCGTGTCTATCTTTCTTCTATTACCTCTCCGTGGTCCTTCACCACATATTCCTTCCATTTTTCCGTGTATCCCGGGTTTGTGATTCCATCCGGGATGCGGTCCGTGTAAGGGTTGGTGACAAATGACCCGTCCTCGTTCTGGGCCTTGACATTGCCATCCATATATTTGACGAGCAGCAGTGTCTCCAACTCTGTCCATTTCCGGAATATCTCCTGTGCGGATACGACTGAATATTCCGTCAGGTATGCCTTGAGTCCGGCATACGGGTCCGGAGTCCGTCTTGCACTGTCGTTCCGGGCTATCCTTTTTCTCGGGGAAGTCTGTGCCGCCTCGTACATGGCCAGTGCCGTACTGTCCACTTTCCGGATCATCTCTGTCTGCGAGTTTTCCCACCTGTCGATTTCCTGTCTTACGGTAGGGGCCATAATGTCATACATCCTGTAGCAGGCATTTGCCACCCTGTTGCACATCCAGAAGGCGGATGTCGGAGAGTAGGTCAGCATGTTGCCGTTCCCGACCCTGAATGATTCAGGCACTTCTGTTATGCTGGCGTAGACAGGGGTGAGATATGATGTCGCGGCATCGTCTGTCCCGAACCATATCAGTGCCCCGATTTCGTCAGGCAGTTGCGGCCTGGCCTGTGCCACGAACCAGAATCCTGTCTGCTGGGTGGCTATCGCCCTTTCGTTTATGTAGGTCTTCCCATCATACTCGAACCCCATCGGCCTCCATCGGTAAGGCAGGGCATTCCCTCCCGCCCCTATGTCCCTGGTCATGTCCATCGGCGTCCCTTCGAAATGGTCCCGCATCGCATCCGCCACATCCTTTACTGTTATCTTGCGGTATGGTTTCACGAACAGGGGGAATCTCTTGTCCGCATCGTATCCCATGGCATATCCGATATAGTCGTATGCATCCCTCGTGACCAGCTCTCCGTTTTCATCCTCGAAAGTGAAACTGCCATCGCACAGAATGTTGAATGCGCTCCATGCCCTTGCCTCGCAGGCCCTCATCCCGCCGAAGTTCAGCGGATTGTATGTGTCGCAGAAACTGAATTCTTCATCCGGCCCGTCGTACCAGCCCATTTCCCGGGCAAACGATATCACATCCGGAGCATAGATGCAGTTCTCGGGGTCGTCCTGCGGAAACGTGCTGATTCTCGCCTGGTTGGCATGTGCGCAGATGTAGCCGTCAGGTACCCTGCGGGCCACATATACTATACCCTTGCGGACATTCACCCCGTTCTCCATTTTCGTCCCCTTGCCGATAAGGTCCATGACCCACACTTCGTCCTTGTCTGCTATGGAAAATGATTCCCCTTCAGAGCAGTATCCGTACGTGTTTGCCAGTTCTATGATCGTCCGTATCGCTTCCCTTGCTGTCCTTGCTCTCTGGAGAGTGATGTATATCAATGACCCGTAGTCCATTATCCCGGTCGTGTCGGCAAGTCCGCGGCCTCCGTACGTGGTTTCGGCAATGATTACCTGGTGTTCGTTCATGTTGCCGACAGTCTGGAAGGTGTACGGCACCTGGGCTATCTGCCCGAGCGGCCTGCCTGTATCCCATTCGTTCACATCGAGCATGCTGCCTTTTTCCCAAAAGGCTGCAGGATGGAAATACAGTTCCCCGTACAGCTGGTGCGAGTCGGCCGCATACGATATCATGTTGGAGCCGTCGGCGCTTGCCCCCCTTGTCACCAGAATGTTGGTGCACGCTTCCGCCGTATCCGGAGTCGTCCAGAAAGTAAGAATGCCCGCCCCTATGGCTGCAATAGTGTGATACAGAATATTTTTCATGTTTATTTACAGAATCGTTGTCTAATGCAGACTGCAAATTTATAATTTATTTGGAAGCGGCTTCGGGTTTTTCATGAAAATTGTCGTTTAATTTAGTACTTTTGCAGACATGTCCGGAACATGCTGTCCCGGGCCGTGTTTCCGTAAATGTTTTCGATACGATGGGAAAGTTTCACATAATGCTGGTTGCAGCAGCAGTATTTTCATTGCTTGCAGGAACGGACTGCCATGCACAGGACAGTCAGGAAGGCCCTGATATCGCCGAAATGGCCGCCAAAAAGGCTGAGGAACTGGAGAGGACTCTCAAGCTCGAATACTGGCAGGTGTTTTATGTAGACTCCACCCTGCAGCACGACTATACGGCCATGCAGGCGGAGATGGAGAAATTCCAGAAAGCCAAGGTCTCCAATGTGTCTCTTTACATGGATGTACAGGACAGATGGATGGAGACCATTGACTCCACTTTCCGGACGATATTCAATGAAGACCAGTGGAAGGCCTATCTGAAAAGCGGTGCGGAGAAACAGCAAAAGGCCCGGGCAAAGCGCCGGGCCAAAGCCGAAAAGACTATAAGGTAGTCAGCTTGAGGTTTCTCCAGCAGACCTTGATGCCGCCGCCATCGTGTATCTGCAGGGCGATCCGTCCCTTGCCGGCTCCGATGGCTTCGTCATTGATGTTCACCATTTCCTGACCGTTGAGCCAGGTCTGTACGTTGTCGCCCTGTACTTTTATCCTCAGGGTGTTCCAGTCTCCGTACTTCAGGATGTTCTCCTTTTCTTCAGGAATCTGGACAAGCCAGCCTCTGCCGTATGACTCATAGATTCCTCCGGTGTCGCAGTTATATGGGGCGACCTCTACCTGCCATCCGTGCACCCTGGCTACAGGCTCTACCCATGAACGGATGAATACCCCGCTGTTGCCGTCCTTCTCCTGCCTGAATTCCACGCTCAGGTCATAGTCATCGTAGTATTCCCTTGTGGCAAGATATCCGTATCCCTTGTCCGGCCCGCTCTCGCATATCAGCAGCCCATCCTTTACATACCATTTCTCCGTTCCGTAGATTTCCCAGCCGGTGAGGTCCTTTCCGTTGAACAGGGTGACTTCCCTGCCTGCCTTGCGGGGCAGCTCCTTGATCTTTATGTTGCGGAAAGAAGCCGGATAGCCGTGGTCCTGCAGGCAGATTACGCCCTTGCGGCCGAGTCCGTACTCCGATGCATCAGCCCACTTCCCGCTGTTCTTGCGTGCGAACCAGTCATCTGACCATGCCTCGAACTCCAGTATCTTCTCTCCGTTCAGCCAATGCTCCACATGTCCGTTGTCGAACACGATTCTTGAATTGTTCCATTCCCCGTAAGGGTTGATGTGCATCCTGGTCGTGTCCGGGAGGTACATCGCGTAGTCCACTCCCAACTTCTGCCAGTCTTCGAGCTTTTCCGGGAAATTGGGCTCATCTATCAGCTGGTATTCCGGCCCGGTGACGTATGGCACGGCGAATTCCGGCCTTTCCACCACGTGGTACAGCATCCCGCTGTTGCCTCCCTTCGAGAGTTTCCAGTCCCATGAGAGGATGAAGTTCTCGTATTCCTTGTCGGTCACGATGTAGCCGCTGGCGTCGCTTCCTGTACCTTTCGCCTGGATGCAGCCGTCCACCACATGCCATGGCACGGTAAGTTCCGTTCCGTTGTAGTCACGCCAGCCGGTCAGGTCTTCTCCGTTGAAAAGCAGTTCCCAACCCTCGGCTTTCTCTTTTTCCGTCAGTCTGTTGTTCTGCTGGGCGCAGGATGCCGCCACAAGCAAGGCAAGCCCCATTGCACCGGCCTTTGCCAATGTTGTTCTTTTCATAATGTCATAGAGTTAACGATTGTTTCCTTTTCTTGTCGGAATCCGCATGTCACTGCATTCCGCTTACAAATTTAGCGTTCAATTTCGGGCGGCAAGGAAAAAATATGGTTATTTTACAACAAAAACGGAAAAATCCGCTAATTTTGCACTCCATATCAATGAGAATGCCATGAAAGAAAGGATAGAAGCGTTGCTTGCCGAAATCAACGGGCTTGCCTGCAGGGGCGGGAAGGAAATCGAGGAAGCCAGAGTGCATTTCCTCGGCAAGAAAGGTGAAATAACCAGATTGTTCGAGGAATTCCGGACAGTCGCTCCGGAAATGAAAAAGGAATTCGGCAGGAGTCTCAATGATCTGAAGAATGCGGCCATCTCCAAGATCGAGTCTCTTCGTCAGGCCGAGGAGGAGAATGCAGGTCCTGCCATAGCATCGTTCGACCAGACAATGCCGGGCGATGCCTACCCTCTCGGATCCCGTCATCCCGTATCCATAGCGAGGGAGGAAATCATCGGAATATTCCGCAAGTTCGGTTATGATGTGGCCGAAGGTCCGGAGATCGAGGATGACTGGCACGTGTTCGAGGCGTTGAACTTCCCTCCGGAGCATCCGGCAAGGGACATGCAGGATACGTTCTTTGTGACATCAGGGCATAATCCGATACTCCTCAGGACCCATACTTCCTGTGTGCAGGTCCGTGCAATGGAGACGATGAAGCTTCCGATCAGGATAGTGTGTCCCGGAAGGGTGTTCCGCAACGAAGCCATTTCCGCCCGCGCCCACTGTATCTTCCATCAGGTGGAAGGGCTGTATATAGATGAGAATGTGACATTTGCAGACCTCAAGCAGGCCATACTCCTTTTCGCGCGCGAAATGTTCGGTTCGGATACCAAGATCCGCATGCGTCCGTCGTATTTCCCTTTTACCGAACCATCCGCAGAAGTCGATGTCAGCTGCAACATCTGCCACGGCAAGGGCTGCAATATCTGCAAGGGTACGGGGTGGCTCGAGATTCTCGGTTGCGGCATGGTGGATCCCAACGTCCTCGAGGCTTCCGGCATTGACAGCAGCAAATACAGCGGATTCGCATTCGGAATGGGTGTGGAGCGTATCGCAATGCTCAAATGGCAGGTCAAGGATCTGCGCAACTATTTCGAGAACGACCTGCGTTTCCTGAAGGAATTCGAGACTGCGTATTAGCTGTATTTTCCCGTTCACGTCAGGAATATGAACATAGACTTTTCAGAAATGGAACTGTCCGTCCTTCCCTCATTCAAGGGCGGGAAGAAGGAATTGCGTGCCAAAATGTTCTTTGATGGGACCAACCGCATCATGAAAGGCCTTCTCATCCCGGGAGCATCGATAGGGATGCATACACATGAGGACAGCAGCGAGATTATCTTCATTACTTCCGGACGTGGCTCCGTGATTTTAGACGGGGCTGCCTCTCCCGTCTATGCCGGGCTCTGCCACTATTGCCCCAAAGGCCACACCCACAGTCTGGTCAATGACTCGGATGCAGATCTGGAGTTTCTGGCTGTCGTGCCGAGACAGTGAACTTGTTTCATCTTTTGTAAAAATATTTTGGAGAATCAGAAAATTCACCTATCTTTGCAATCCCATTTGCGGAAATAGCTCAGTTGGTAGAGCACAACCTTGCCAAGGTTGGGGTCGCGAGTTCGAGTCTCGTTTTCCGCTCCACAGAGGTCATCAGAAATGGTGACCTTTTTTCGTATGTGTCAATGTGTTATGTCGCTCTGACATGACTGTGCTGCCGTTCTGGTCTGTTCTTGATTTTGCAGCTGAATCTCGGAAAATCGGGAGAAATGAGGGCGATTTCGGTGGTTTATTTACCCCTACATTTACCCCAATCTTTACCCCTGTCCATATAGGTACATTTCGTTTGCTCATATCATAACAGTATGAGTATCAATATAAAAATCGTTCAAAGGAAAGATAAGACAAGTAAATCAAATGCCGCTCCGATACATATAAGATTTACCCTTAAAGGCAAAGTACGCTATCTTGCAACAGGAATTGTACTTCCTCTTGACGCATGGGATGATTCCGAGCAGCATATTGTCTCCACATATCCAGATTCCGATGCCTTGCAGATGCAGATAACGGCAAAGAGGCTGGAGATAGAGAAGAAAATTCAACGACTTGAAGCACTTGATGCAGATGTCAATTTCGATACCCTGTTCGGTCAGAAAAGCAGGTATATCAACTGCACCATATCCGAATACTTCCAGCAACAGATTGACTATCTGAAAGGCATAGGCAAGGTAGGTACGGCTGGCAAATACGAGACCTGCAAAAGTCTTTTGGAACAATGTGGTTTGGGAAAGAAGCGGTTCGAGCAGGTGGATTTGCAATTTCTGCAGGACTTTGAAGCATACATGACCAGAAAAGGCAACAGCAGCAACAGTCTTGCGACCTCATTCAGTGTACTTCGTGCGGTATATAACAAGGCTGTCAAGCAGAAAGTATTTGCAGAGACGGATAATCCATTCAAGCAATACAACATTGGAAGATTCTGGAAACCTACCCGAAAGAGGGCAATAACCAAAGAGGATGTGCAGAAGATACAGTCGCTTGAACTTCCAGAAAGCACTGAATCATACTCGCTCTCATTCGCACGGGACATATTCCTGTTCAGCTATTGTGTGGCAGGGATAAACTTCAAGGACATAGCCACATTGCGGTACAGTGACATCCAGAACGGCAGAATCTACTACCAGCGGCACAAGACAGGCAAGGAACTCAACAGCCCGATACTTCCGCAGACAAGGAACATACTGGAAAGGTATTCCAAATCAGACGCAAGTCCAGATGATTATATCTTTCCGATACTCGACAGGCATATCCATAAGAGCGAACAGCAGATTTGCAACCGTGTCCATAAGGTAATCGGTCATGTCAACTCCAACTTGAAACGGATAGCGGAAATGGCTGGCTTGCATGTGAATCTCACGACCTATGTTGCCCGACATACATTCGCAACCGTCTTGAAAAGGTCTGGAGTGAACATAGCAATCATCAGCGAAAGTCTCGGACATTCCGACCTTGAAACCACCCAGATATACCTCGACAGTTTCGAGAACTCCCAGATAGATGAAGCAATGAAGAATCTGCTGTGAATCTTCTGTATATCCAATTAATTTTCAACACAACTCAAAGGGCAGGTGAAATATCCTGTCCTTTTCTGTTATATCCACTTGAAACCAATTAAAACACAATCATGAACAACGCAACATTTATTCCCTATCAAAGGCTCGAACTGAAAAGCATGAGCACAGAGAAAATCATCAGCATCATCAGAGTGGCAGCAAAGAACTATGAGGATACCTCACTTATCCTCACTCCACGCATAGACCAGTCTGGACAAGCATACTACTGGACTGGCCTGCGATACAGTCAATGTACAGAACTGGATTTCAAGTTATGCCTAAACAAGGAGATAGAAGCCTTTATCCTCTGTTTTCTCTTAAAAGGCAAAGACGGTATAGTTGATGTAAGCAACTTCACTCCAGACCCTACAATGACACACGGCATAAACTGGCTGCAATCCCACCTGTACCGTCATTTGGAATACTGTCAAGGTCTCAAAGACTTTATCAGAACAAGCAACGGCAGAACATTCCAGAACAGGAAACTGACATTCCCGTATGGAAGCATAGTATATTCGCAGGAAATCAAGGATGTATTTTCAACGCAGCCACAATGAGGGTCAAGCAGGCATATCCATATAAAGACAAGGGGACATCCCGATAAAGGACATCCCCCTGTTTTTCATAGATTTTCGACAGGACTATGCTGCCGTTTCGGTAGATTCTTTCCTTTTCTCTGGCTCATAATCCAGAACGAACTGCATTGCATCCTCCGAGACAAACTTGTCCTTATAAAGGATGTAATCGTTTCCAATGGCAGAGCGGATTCCGTATTTCATCACCTTATTTCTCATCCCGACACCGAGGAAGATGATATGGGTTGCAAGAGTGGTCGGGTCAATTCCGAGGTCGGAACATTCTTTCCCAAATTTACGGCTGTCCAGCAGCACATTCACCTCATCCATATAGTCAGCCCAGAACTTGACAGCATCGGTCGTGATTGTAGGGATGAAATGCTCCAGGCACTCCAGTTTAACCCTATTGTCCTTATGCAACTGATTCTCGAAAGTCCGTCTGGCTTTAGTAATTACAGCCCAGAACTGTGACTTCGTTATCTTGCTTCTCTGGGGTCTTGCTGATTCTACTGATTTTGCTTGTGCAGCATTTGTGGATTCAGTCGAATTTACTACATTTGCATTCTCGATTTCTGAAAAATTAGTTTTCATAAGATATTCTCCTATAATTTATTAAATTAAACATAAAACATACTTTGTTATCGATAACGAGAGCAAATGTCTGAAAAAAGCAGGAGAATCAAGATTTGTAGGAGTACCCGACAGAAGCGCAGTGTGTGGTGTACCGCTATAATCAGAAGCCATCCATAGTGTTAGGGTCGAAATTCTTGTATTTGGACATAAGGCTTTTTATGAAATTCTCGTTTCTGCTGTCCGTGTAGCGCATGAGATTCAGACAAAGGACAATGAGCCTGTTGATGCTGTATGACTTTTCGTCCTGTCCATCGAACTCCGAGACATCGAGACATTTCCTTGCACGGAGGTCTGGAAGATTCATCGTCCCGAAAAGGTATTTGAGCATGTCCATGGCAATCCAAGCCTTTCTTGTCGGGGCATAGGTAACCCTGTCATCGGTGGCAAACAGGTCAAACTCCGCATCGTCAAGAGGAATTTCCAGCCCAGTTCCAGCACCAGATGAATCGAACCCGCAGTGCAGCGAATCTTTCTGGAGAAGCATATCTATGCAATGCACGAGGTTTGCGATGAGTGCCCTGCCATATATCCTCACAGGCTCTTTCCTTACATATTCCTGTGTACTTCTGCCGTTCATTTCCCCGAACACCACTCTTTCTGATTCCAGAGTAAACCGTCTTGCATCGGAAAGGCTGTCACGGAGATTGAGCAACTGCTGCCTTACCGTTTCTGGACATCTCTTTGCGTTGGTGCATTTCTTCTCCGTAAGATAATACACGAACATGACACCGTAATAAAGGGCTTCCATGTCTATCTGGAGAATCTTCTTCCCGTCAGAAGTCTGCATTCCGCCACTGCCTATCCGTTCATTGTAGGCATTCACAATGTCCATAATCTCCCTGTTGTCGCAGAACTGGCTGAAAGAGCAGGGAAAGTCATAATGGTGGCAACCAGCGACTATTCCCATAAACCATGTCACAACTTCTGGGAAGTCACCGCATATCTCCCCGTCTTCTTCGTAAAGGTCTGGAGGGGCATATCTACTTGCAATGTCAAATACATAATTAAGTCTGTCCATATTCCATAAAGTCTTTCACCCAAAGATAGCCAATAAAATCAGAAGCAGACAGACCTAAACGGAATCAACCAAAACCGAATAGATGATTCAAGCATATAGAACATACTCAATACACAGAAACATTTGTCCAAATGGAATATAAAACACCATTTTTCTTGTATATTTTTCGCATAAAACACCGTTTTCTTGTCTTAAACACTCATGGGATACGGAAAATTTGTCTGAAATTCGCACAAATACGCTGATTCAACATATAAAACAGACAGGGAACAGGAATTTCTGGTCTTAATCGTACGCAAAACATGATTTCATGGTCTGTACCGTACCCAAAACACAGAAACAAGCAACAAAACATTATCAGAAACCGATACACAAGAATATCTAAACAGACAGGAAGAATGATTCCGATTCCAGATAAGGCAGGATTCGTATCTTCCTCCAGATAACAGGGCGGCAGGAGAAGATTCCAAAAAAATTCCAGAATTTTCTGGGGACAAAACCGCTGAACATACGGGAAATTAAAGGGCAATACCTACATGGCATCCAGACAATCAGCCGTCAGCCATTTTTAGACATGCTGAAATATACCCGATGTGTCCTCCAGAGCCGAGAAGATACCACTGCTGTCCGAGTTGCAACTTCTTGATTTTTAATGGATTTTAATTAGGAAATGTCCGAAAATTTATATAACTTCGTATTACAGATTCAGATAAGGATAGTGCCGAATCTGGGCACAGGCTGATTCCGACAATGGTCACGGAGAAGCCAGTCATATATGCGTAACGATACACAGACAAGAGGGAGGGGCTGAAAATGCCGTCTCCCTTAACTGTGCCTTGACTTACCATATTTTTTGAGTGGCTGAATCGACCGAAAGAGATTCCATATAAAAGAGATAAGGCTGAATATCAGTCCATTTTAATTCCAAATCAAATTTTCGATACGCAATATGACAACAAGAAAAATTACCTTGACTGAAACGGGAATACAGGAAATTTCCGATGCGACAAAGATTACAGGAGACCAGAAGATAACAGCCCCCGAGGGAGCAAGATACCTCACGGACTGAATGGAAGAGATACCAGCGAACTGCATATTGAGCAAGGGAACGACAGGATGCGGTGCGACTACACTGGCAACAATACAGAATATACCCACGATAATCGCGATGCCGTTCGTGGAACTTATAGGCAACAAGGCAATGCAGTTTCCAGAGAATGACACAGGGAGACCAGTCCTGCTTCCGATATACGGAGAGGGAGACAAGACAGTGGAGATACGGGAGTACATGGAGAGACATGGAGACCTGTCGAAGATAGCCACCACCTACGATTCAGTGCCGAAAGTGTGCAGCATACTGTCGTCACTCGGCTATGCCCCGTTTGAAGAAATGCACCTGTGCGTGGACGAATGGCATACACTGTTCAACCAGTACAGTTTCCGAAACAAGGCGATACGAAACCTGCTTGCAACAGCAAAGGACTTCACGAGAGTAACCTACATGTCCGCCACCCCGATAGAGAGGGAATACTGGTTGGAGGAACTTATGGACATGCCAGAATACAGGATAGAGTGACCGCACATTGAGCCAGTAAAGGTCAGAAGCCACAGGATAGAGGGCAGTCCGCTTGCCTACATGGCAGGGATATGCAGGAACAGGCTCAAGGGAGAACATATCGGCAGCAACTACCACATCTTTTTGAACAGTGTGGAGGGCATATACTGGATAATCCGCAACGCAGGTCTCACACCAGACAACACAAGGGTCGTATGCTCACAGTCCAGCGGAAAGCAGAACACAGCCAAACTCCACGGCTTCCCGATAAGCAGGACGGCAGACCAGACAAAGATGTTCAACTTTTATACATCCACTGCCTTCGAGGGATGCGACATATACGATGAGAGAGGACGGACATTCATAGTCAGCGAGCCGTACAAGACCCACACGGTGCCAGACATATCCACATCGTTCATCCAGATAGCAGGGAGGGTAAGAAACAACATATACGGAGGGGAAGTGATACACCTGTACGGAGCGACAGGCAATCAGAGGACGGTAAGCCCAGACGAGTTCGAGAGAGCCACATGGGAAGCTGTGGAAAAGACGGAACATGACTTGGAACACATCAACGCCCTGTCGGACCAGATGAAGACGAGCATAATCCGCAACCTGCCGTACATCAACGGAAAGTTCATTTGTGAGGAGGACGGAAAACTCACGGTAGACAGGAACATGGCGAAATACGAGATAGTGAATTACAGGATTGTCAACGGGGTATACAGTTCACAGATAACGGTAGAGAACGAGATTAAGAAGAACGGAATCGGCATAGCGAACAACGATTCCTATACAGCACCGAAAAACATACAGGCAATGACACAGACAAGGACAAACTTTGAGGACATATACAGGAGATACAGCGAGATAAGGCATGAGAAGCCGATAATGTTCACGACAGACTGGGAGATAGAACTGTCGGAAGCGATATACCCGTTCATAGGGGACGCATACACGAAACTGGGTGATGAAAAGGTCAAGGCACTCAAATACAGGGTCGGGGCGATACAGGATGCACTGACAGCGATGTCAAGGGTGGACACGGACTTGAAGATAGTAGAAATGGCTGACAGGAGATTCCCGAAGCAGACACCGATACCAGTGAAGAAGATAAAGGAAGAACTCCAGAAGATATACGATACGGTAGGATTAGAGAGGAGGGCAAAGGCAACCGATATGGGGCAATGATATGACACGAGCACCATGTCAAGGAAGATTGAGGGCAGGACGGTATCATGTATGACCATTATCCGCAGCCGATTCATACGGAGCAACTTTTAATGTGGAATGGGAGGGCTGCAAGATGTCCTCCTACTTCCAGATAAAAAACGGACAGATTTTTCATGGCACGAGATTGAGGTGTCTATAAGAATAGCATTTCATGCCATAAAAAATATTACATCGGATATACTATCTGAAATCATTCTCCAAAACAAATCCAGACAAACAGAAAATTCAGTTGGAGACTTTACATATCCCATTATATATAAGCCAGTTAATCCAAAAAAATTACTTTGGGAAACTCGGAAATATTACATAACTTCATATAGAATTGGCATATAAAGAGATACAGACATAGAAGATTTGATTAACCAAAACAAAATAAGAAGCAATGAAAGGAATACCATTGATATGCACGACCACGATAGATATACCTGTTATTTTGCAGATAGAGAGGTCAAAGACAATCTATATCTATAACGAGGACGAGGATTGGGACAGAGAAATCATTTACTTGCCTTGCTTTAGGGATAGCGACAGCAGAAAGAAAAGGAATTAACTGCATTATAGATAAATCCATATCAGATTAGTTTGAAATTATTCGGGGAGGACAGCATAAGTTCTCCCTTTTCCTGTATCTGTGAGTTTGGTTTCCAGATAAGGTGGGAATTGAATTGGAACCACTTACCCATTAACTATATCCGATTTACTTCCAAATTAAACTGGGAATTAGATTGGAAACTATGCCTTTAACTATACCTGTAAACGGCCAAACTAAATTGGAAACATACCTTATATATACCTGCTCTCATACAATATGGGTAAGGCACACACAGAGTATCTATTCCAAACACCCCTACACATACTTCAAGGGAAATCAAAATCCAATTCAACGCAAGACCAGTGTAGGGTACATCCAACAGGTACTACCTTATATAGAATCGAATTAAGACATATTCACATCAGAAACAGACAGTTTGCAAACCGTTCGATAAACAGCCGATACAAAGGTTGTTAAATTACACTTATGTTTAACCAGCCGTTCTCACAAGGGACGGCATTTTTCGTTTATATGACATGACAGCACAACAGATTGTAAACGACTTGATTCTCGACAACCAGAATCTTGTCATAGAAGAACTGATGAAACATGATGACAGTATCTGGGACAGTCTCCAGAATTTCGATGAAGATACTGAAGTCCTCGAATGGTGGTTGGTCACACCTTACATGGCGGATATGCTGAAAAACAACGGAGAAGTGATACTTGCTGCTTACGATTGTTATTGGTGGGGCAGACAGACTTCGGGTCAGGGTCTCTCAATGGACTGGGTAATTCAGAAGATAGCGGAGGAAATGTCGGTATAACGCAACTATCAAGGAACAGAGAAACAGGGGCTTTAATTTCAAATTCGGATTAACTGGATTGATTTGGAGGTCTCTTTACCAGAATATCCAATTCGGTTTCCAGATTTAATGGGGATTGAGTTGGATATTTCATTTATCTACAAACAATTAAACACACAGAAGCAATGGAAGAACAAACAGGTTTCAACGGATTTACACCGTCAGACTATGCAAATGGTCTTTACGAAGATGCAAAGGTAAATGTCCAAAGGAGAGACAGGTTACAAAGGAGACTTGACAAACTCACAAGGGAACAGCGACAGGACTTGAAGCACCAGATGAAGCAAAGGATATTCAAGGCAGGTATCGAGTATTACGAAGCAATGGCGAAGTATTGCTATTATATGGCAGAGAATGCTACTATCATAGAGTTCAAGATATGGACAGATTTCTTGCTGGATGATTGGACTGGAGACAGTGACATATAATGAGCAATCCAAATCAAGTAAAATCAAACAATTAATCACTTAAATGAAAACATTATGAGCAAGGAAATGAACTGGGACACATTCGTTCCGACAAGGGAAATCATAGAGTATGATATGAAATTACGGGAAAGTATCAGACAGAGAGAACAGTTAAAAGTAGAACTGGCAGAACTGGAGAGCCGAGGTAAAGACCTATTTTATGATGTTGAACACGAAATGCTGGAAACGGGTATAAGGTACTTTGATGTCCGTTCTGAATTTTATGTTTATAAGGTGGAATATGAGTACATAAAGGCAGAGAACGAATATATGAGTAAACCAACTGATATTTAGATGCAATACCCCTTAATTTGAGTGCTGTTTGAAGAAAAATTTCATACCTTTGTGCTGTCTTTCAGAGCAATCTGGAGGACATACATACTGAAAGTGTTTTCGCACTGTCCTTAACCGAAAATGTAGCAGTTTTCAAAAGAATCAAGGACAACGAACAGCACTCATTCTTGTTTAGACTATGCGGTAAGGGTGTCTTATACCCTGCAATACCTCATATCTATTCGAGTGTGGGGTATTGCATCGTTTATTTGATTCAGGTTCTGCTACAACCTTCGGTTAGATAGACGAAACAGCCTCACACTTTCTTTTTGTGCAAATCCGTCATTTGGGGTTGGTGACACAAACCAATAAATCATGTGCGAAGAAACTCCTTTGATGAAGTTCTGTGAATCTTTTGCTTCTGATAAGCATATGTCAGATTTGCAGAATTTAGTATCTGATAGAATCAACTTTGCTGTTGAACATACCACTAGTAACAAAACAGCAAAATCTGAAATTTACAGGATTGTTGTAGATGAAATGTTTGAATACCATACAAATGTTGCATCTCGTAATGGTAGATTAACTCCAGACAATTTATTCCCAACAAAAGAAGAGCGCAAACAATTCGCTGATGTTGCGTTATATAATCGTTCTGTCTATGGTCTTATATGTAATGAACTCTCATTGGAAGAATTACAAGATGAACAGTTAAGTGTTTATAACCAACTAACTGAAATTCAAAATAAAGAAGAAGCCAATCGAAAGAACAAAAATCAAACAAATCAAAACGAAGAATAATATGAAAAAGACATTATCAATGCTGGCAATCATGTCGGCAGTTCTGGTTTCATGTGCGAAATCGGAAATCAATCAAGAGGGAAATAATCCCGAAGAAAGATATCTGAATGTCTATTATGGTGACATCGTTTTCCCAAGCAAAGGCGGTGAGGATTATTTTGAAATTGAGTCAAACACCGATTGGTCGATTTCCGATAATGCTGATTGGCTGACTATTGAACCAATAGAAGGCAATGGTAATTGTTCCATTACTTTGACTGCTACTGCAAGTGATGTTTATGATGACAGGAACACTGTTATCACCGTAAAAGCTGGTGACAAGACGGAAACATTCACCGTAACCCAGAAATACGCAGAAGCCCTGCTTGTCACAAAAAGCAAATTCGATATTCCACAAGAGGGTGGAGATTTTACCATTGAGATACAGAGCAATATATCATACGAAATTCAGATTGATTCAGACAGTCAATCTTGGATTTCAGAAGCCCCTAAGTCTAAGGCACTGACTACCTATACTCATACATTCTCTGTTGAAAGCAATCCAAATACGACTAAAAGGGACGGAAGTGTAGAAATCATAGGAAGCAATGGTAAGACAGAGACTGTCAACATTTATCAAGCACAAAGAGATGAATTGGTATTGTCAAAATCAGAAGAAACAGTGCCAGCCAAAGGTGGAGAAGTGAGGGTACAGTTACGGTCAAATGTCGATTATGAGGTAATTATGCCAGAAAACACCGATTGGGTGGAACAAATTCAATCAGATAAGGCAGATGAGCTGATTTTCAATGTCAAGCCGAATGATAGGACGGAGGATAGGGAAGCGGAAATTACAGTAAAAGACAAGAACAGCGACCTGTCCCAAACTTTCACTATCAAGCAGATTGTTGGCAGTATAATTCTTGAAGACAGTTATTTTGAAGTCGATGCCAAAGGCGGCTCTATAGAAGTGAATCTTTCTACCGACATCGATTTTAAAGTCATTATTCCCGAAAATATAGATTGGGTTACTCGGATTGAAACTAAATCATTGGAAAAAAGAATATTCAATTTAAATGTACTGCCCAATAGCCAGACAGAAGAAAGAGAAGCGGAAATAACAGTCAAAGATGTCAATAGCGATGTCGCACAGACATTGACTATTAAACAGAAAGTGGGACAAATTATTGTCGAACAAAACGAATTTGAAGTCCAGTTTAAAGGAGAAACCATAACAATTCCATATAGGTCAGATATTGAATGTAATGTCATTATCCCTGAATCAGCACAGTCTTGGATTGGTGTTGTTGAGACCAAATCCATGGAATCTCACTCTGTCCAGTTATCCATAGCCTTGAATGAGGAAAAGAATGAAAGAATAGCAACGATAACAATTCAAGACGTAAATAGTCCTATTTCACAAGATATTAAGATAACGCAAATGGCATTCGGATACTATAAAGGCAATATTAGGGCTACATCTGAAGAAGACCTTAAAGAAATTTGTGATGCAGGATATACTGTAATAGATGGTAATGCTTATTTTAGTGTCAAAGCATTAAGTCAATTAGGTAATTTAATTGAAGAAATCAAAGGAGATTTGCAAATAGGCTCTGGTTGCACTTCATTAGATGGATTGTATGAATTAAAAAAAGTAGGTGGCAATTTAATATATAGTGGTAGTGCTTTGAAATCGTTTGAGGGATTGAATAATCTTGAGTCTATTGGGGAAAATCTGGAGGTTAATACATATAGCGATGGTGATATCACTCTTAAACCGTTAAGAAAGCTTGAAACAATTGGTGGAAATGTGATTTTGTCAAATATTGACAATTTTGAAGGTCCTGAAAATCTATCTCAAATAGGAGACTCCCTCATACTCAACAAGATGGGGTCATGCCAAGGATTAACAAGTATTCGTTCATTAAAAAATTTAAAGGCGGTTCAAATATATTCATTTGAGGGGCTTAACAATCTTACTACTATTTCAGGAGATTTATATTGTCGAAGTTGTTTTATAACTGATTTTAGTGGATTGAATAATTTACAAACAATAGGTGGCAACTTTACATTGAAGGCTGTCGGTTCCTTTAATGAACTCAAATCATTCACAGGATTGAATAATCTGCAGGAAATAATGGGAGATTTTTTTATTGATGCTAACACAGTTTATTCAATTGGTCCATCTGGTTATAATTCCGAGGCTCTATATTCACTTGAGAATTTTATAGGTTTGGAAAGCCTTCATACAATAGGCGGTGATTTTAGAATTTACGGGGACTACAATCAAGGCACATCATATGGTTCGATATTGGTGAGTTTAAATTCTTTTGAGGGGTTATCGGAATTAACTGTAATTGGTGGTGATTTTAAGATAAAATCTGGTTATGATGGCTTTTTGACTAATTTACAATCATTTGGAGAGTTAGATAATCTGGAGAAAGTGTATGGCGATTTTGATGCTATTATCAATGAAATAAACTTTTCAGAAGGTCCTAAAAAATTGTCTCTGATTGGTGGAAACTTCATCATAGGAAAAAATCCGAGCGATTATCCTTATGAGAATACAACAACCATGGAAGGTTTTAGCGGATTGGAAACCGTCAATGGATATATGTCATTAAACAATGTAGAGTCATGTTTAGGCTTAGATAACCTAAAAAATATAAAAGGAGGTTTGTATATAACGAATGGTGATACACAAGGAATGTCGAACTTGGTGACGATAGGCGGTAGTCTCTCTGTTACAGGAGAGTTGTCATCAATAAATGGTTTAGTTAGTTTAACTACGATAAACGGGAATTTATCAATAAGCGAAACCGATATGTCGACAATAAGCGGTATAAATCAATTGCAAACGATAAACGGAGATATAGAAATTTCAAATAATAGTATGTTAAAAAATATTTCGGGATTTAACTGTTTGACTAACTGTACAAATATATCAATTACAGATAACAGTAAATTAGAAGATATTTCCGGATTGAGCGGTTTGACCAACTGTACAAATATTTCAATTACAGACTCTCCTAATCTGTACAATTTTGAATCGTTAGAGACAGCCGCCCAAAATATGACAGGTACATGGTATGTTTACGGTTGCGGATATAACCCGACCAAATACCAGATGCTCAACGGAGAATCCAAACCACACGAATAACTAAAGTTAAACCGTCCCTCTGCTACAATAGTGGAGGGACTTTAGATGATTGATGATATGTCTGATAATGGAGGAAAGATTTATAAATACTTTCCTTGTAATAAATATAGTTTCAATGTGTTAAAAGACAATCAATTGTTTTTCTCAAATCCGTCAAACTTCAATGACCCATTTGATTCATCTTTTAACTTGTTGGTAAAGCCATATAAGAAATTTTGTGATGCACTTAATGGGATTGAAAAAATGACTAATTTATTTGATAGACAAGGAATTTGCTGTTTTACAAAATCGAGTAAACCACATAACAAGCATTTTTGGTCATTATATGCAGAGACTTATTCTGGATTCGCTCTTGAATTTGATGAAGATGAATTGAACGACATTTATCCTCCATTACATTTGAGCCGAGTAAATTACTTTGATGAGCCAATGAATCTTGATAATTTTGAAACGACTTTTGGATTTGATTATATAGATGAAATTTATACAGTACAACAATGTATTGATGCTTATCCATACGACCCTATGCCATTAGATAGACTATTCCAATATCTGCTTCTTTATAAGGATAAGTCAATTTGGCAAAATGAAGTTGAATACAGGATGCTTATCGGGGAAATTGTAAGAGAGCACTACAAAGACAGGATAATCCCTAATAGTCATGGATACTTACTTAATTTGCCACAAGGAGCAATAAAATCAATTACTTTTGGCTATAAAATATCTGATACGCATAAAAGTGAAATACTCGAAATATTGAAAGGCAAGGAGATTCCAGTATATATAGCAACCCCAGATATTATTAGAACGACTACTTTTCATTGGGGAATCACAATAAAGCCAATGTAAAATCACTTTATATCCCCTCCAAACAAGGGGATTTTCTATATCATTATATATCACTCTGGTATCTACGACATAATTCCGTGAGGGGTATATAAACAGAAAAATAGGGATAATATGGCGTAGGTGTGAGAATGAGAAATTAAGACTAATACAACTAATTGATTTACAAAGTATGTATGGTTATGAGAACAAAACATTATTACAACAGACTGGATTATGGTTAAATGCTGTAATTGACAGTCGAATCTATTGTGCAGAAACATTTTATTGCACAGAATCAGTCAAGAATTATTAACTGCAAACGATGTTTGTACCTTTACCCCGATATTTACCCCAGTCCTTTTTCTCGTGAATATCATACAGGTAAATATTGGTTTTTGAATAAATCGAAATCCTCTAATTTGCTGATAATCAGCCCTGCGGAAATAGCTCAGTTGGTAAGTCTGGAAAGGCGGAGTCTTTTTAGACCTTGGAGCAGCGAACCTTGCCAAGGTTGGGGTCGCGAGTTCGAGTCTCGTTTTCCGCTCCAGAGAGGTCATCAGAAATGATGACCTTTTTTCGTTGTCCCTTCTGTGAACCGGGAAAACCCTGAGCCCGGTTGCAGGGAAGAGCGGAGTCAGTCATGCAATCCGCGGCTGCGGAGATAGGAGAGCAGATGCTCCGCCCGGTCCGTCTGGATGATCCTTGCTCCGAGAGTATCTATCAGGTAGCCGAATGCGGCATCCGGATCTTCCAGAGACAGGTCATCATCGTGTCCGCCGCAAAGGGTGCTCCACAGGGTATTGTACCATATAAGCGATTTTCCCGCAAGCTCCCGACGGGCCTTCAGCGGCATTTCTGTATCTTCAGCCCTTGAATATATGAGTTCGTATGCCGGCGGATTAAGGATTTCTTCATAATCCTTCAATAGTTCCGCGGCATCTGCCCTGTCGAGGACAACAACAGGCATATAGATGATTTCATCCATATATTTGCCGTAAAGTCTGTGTACATCGGCTGCCCGTCCGCCTCCTTTCATTATGATCTGGCGTGCGGTCCCTGTACCCTCCAGCACTTCCATTACCATATCGAAATAACGGTCTGCCTTGTCAAGATTGATCAGGACCTTTCCCCTGGCGGCAATCAATGCCTCTTCAAGTGTCGGTACCCTGTGTCCGGTAACAAGACCGGCGCCGTTCTTGAGATGCAGCCTGCGTATCTGTTCCAAAGTGGCGTCCGATACCTTGCCGCGGCCATCCGTAGTCCTGTCAAGAGTCTCGTCATGCATCACTATCAGTACGCTGTCCGCAGTCATCTGCAGGTCAATTTCCACTATGTCCACTCCAGATTCGATGGAATGCAGGATGGCGGCAACAGAGTTTTCCGGGGCATAACGCCAGTCACCCCTGTGGGCGACTACCAGTACGGATGAAGTGTCTGCGGACAGGATTTTCTCCCTTATGATCTCCGCCCTGTCCCTTGTATCCGTTTTCTTCGGGGCACATCCTGTCGCCGCAAAAATTGCGATGCAGGCAAGAATTATCGGGATTCGTTTCATGATATTCTGACTGTTAAAATGTAAATATGATTGTCTGTACCGGCCTTTATGTAAAAGTCTCCGGCAATGCTAAATTTTATATGAAATGTTCTTGAGATCCTCCATGCTGTCGCTGCTGCTCCGTCCGGACAAAAGGCCCTGAAGGTCTTCCGCTGAAAGGGACATCTGCGGATTGAAGTCCGGAGAGCCCATATAGGACAACATGCTGCGGTAGAAGCTGGCGGCCTCGATTCTGTCCATGCATTTCGACAGGTCAGCCATGCAGACGAGCAGCCTTCCCTTCCCGACACGGGCTTCCCACAGCAGACCCAGCCTGTGGTTACGCTCCACATTGTCAATCACCTGCACTATGGGCCGGAAATCCTCCGGCATTGCGTCCATTATCAGCGGATAGCTGTTTTTCAGAATGGCATACCACTGCCAGTCCGTATGGAATTCCGTAGGGAACATGCTGAATACCGGATGTTCCGGATCCGTCAATATTCCGAGTGTGCCGGGAGAAGGTTTTTTACCCATTCCATCGCAGATGGTCCTGAACATCCTGTAGTTCCAGTAGTCGGTCTGGAAAAGTCCTCCTACAACGGCATTCCCGCAGTCAGCCATCCTCGGCATCAGCAGGACATTGTCTCCGGTCTCCAGCTCCGAAACGACATCTTCCGTCAGACTGCGAGCCACCGTGACATTCTCCGGTTCCGGCATCGTGTCGCGGGGATAGACCCATACAGGATATTCGTTCGTACAGCCAGTATCCTCTATCTGCAGCACAAGCCTGAGTTTCATGGCGGAGTCTGTCTCGGGAAGCGCAGCCTGCAGGGTCCCGGCCGTAAGCAGCCCTCTTCCCTGAGGCACTTCCATCCCGCCCCGGGCCAGGACTTTGTCGCCGTTTTCAAGTCTCCAGGAAAGGTTCCCTGACCTGCCGGGGAGTTCCCTGTAGTCCGCCACCTTGAGGGCGGCGGAGAAAGTGTCTCCCGAACCCCAGCAGTATTTCTCCATTATGGCAAGCGGCACGGTTTCGGAGCAGAACTGTCTCCATTTCTCCGGGGAGACAAGCCCCTTGCTGTCCATGAATGCATCCAGGATGCCTACGTATGCGGAACCTTGTCCCGGATAGTCCTGCAGGTCCAGAAGCTGGAATCCTGCCATCAGTCCGGAGCGGAGATTCATTTCTATGTCCGCCCGGTAAAGTTCCACCGCCCATGCTCCGGAAGCCCTGAAGAAGTCCTCCGCATAGGACGCCATGCCTTTCTCTTCAAGCCTTTTCCTGAACACTTCAAGATTCCACGGGGCGAGTACGCCCGTATATTTGGCGATCTGCCTGTAGTCCGGATAGATCTGGAACTGCCCCGTCTCATGCCCGATGACAGGCACTGGACAATCCTCCAAAGCCTTGTCGAAGTTCATTTCGGTATTCGGATAGGTGTTGTTCAGATATCCTCCCTCTTCCGCATCCGCAAAGGAAAATGATGCACGGGTGTGGGTCGAATAGCCTTCGCCTTCACCCAGGCGGCAGGTGACCAGGAAATCTTCTCCTGGGATATGTCCCTTGAACCCGAGATGAATGTTCGACCCCAGGGCATACAGGTGGCGCGGCTCATCCTTGCGGTATTCATTGATGAATTCCAGCATTGCCGCAGGGTCTCCGTTCAGTTCATTGCCTAAGGCGAAAAGCACGAACGAGGCATGGTTGCCGTATTCTTTCTGGATTTGTCTGCCATCATTCATCAGGAAATCCAGCAGGGAATTGCGGTCTGAAAATTCTCCCCATACGGGAAGTTCAGGCTGCAGATAGACCCCTTCCATGTCCGCCGCCATAAAGCATGCTTCAGGAGGGCACCATGAATGGAAACGGCAATGATTCAGCCCATACTCCCTGCATGCCTTGAAATAGTGCCGCCAGCTTTCGAGATCCATTGGCGTGTGGCCGGTAAGCGGGAATACGCATGCATCATGCTTGCCGCGGAGAAAGGTGCGGGCCCCGTTTATCGTAAAGTGATGTCCGGCCGCCCGGAAATCCCTCAGCCCGAAAGTGACACTTGTCCTGTCAGTGCCGTCTATGCAGATGTCAAGCCTGTACAGGTTAGGGGACTGGCTGCTCCACAGCAGGGCATCCTTCCCCATAGGATAGTCCAGTTCGTAGCAGTCCTGCCCTGCGGTCAGAGGGAATGACTTTTTCCGGACGGTATGACGCTTCTCCGAATTGAACGAAGCTGCCGAAAGATGTATCTTTTTCCCATCCAGTCCGGAAGCATCGGACAGCCTGACCTTCACCTTTATGGAACGGGTCGCGACATCCGGAAAGACATCCGCAGATACAATGTGGACTGTATCCATTGCCTGCAGTTCGATACGGCCTATGATGCCGTTCCAGTTGGTCTGGGTGGATTCGCTGCAGGCGTGGGAATTGGTGCGTATCTGAGGGGGAATGCTTTCCCCGTTGTCCACCATCACGGTGATCCTGTGCCGCCCTGGAGTCAGAAGGTCCGTCAGGTCATACCTGTGCGGAGATGACAGCAGGCGGCAGCTTCCTGCCGCCATACTGTCTACCCATACCATGGACGGTCTCGTACGCTCCATGAAAAGTTCCACATGCCTGCCGGACCACTCCTCAGGTATTTCGACCTCACGGCTGTACCATGCCGGTCCTTCGTAGGTATAATACCTTGACAGTTGGGTGGTTTCCAGCCTGTCATTGTTCGCCCTGCCCTTTCTGTTGGTATCGGTCGTGCCCGGGAGCAGTACCTGTTCCTCCCATGCGCACTCCCACCAGCGTCCTTCGATGCCTTCATTCAGGGAATCGGCCCTGAAACTCCAGCTTCCGCCCAGATCCATCGTCTGACGGCAGTCATTTCCCGCGCAGGAAGACAGTACAGACGCTGTCAGGCAGCATGACAGGATAAACGAAACCGGTTTCACCATAACATTTTCAGTTTTTTGACATGAGAACAGGCATCCAGTATCCGCCAATCACGGAACGGGCACGGAAATGATAGGCGTCTCCGCTGACCGATTCGTGCCAGTCTCCCAAAGGCTGGCGGGTCGGGCTCTCGTCGGCAAAATCATATACCGGCTCCACGAACCTGTCCATTGTCTCTCGGTCCGGAGCCATGGCCGCAATCCACATTATCCAGTCGGACTTCGTGTACTCTTTCCTGCAGTCCAACGGAAGTCCGTATCTGTTCTGTTTCGTCAGATAATACGGTATTTCCTTTTCCATGACATCGGTAAAAAGTCCGAGTCCCCACAGTTTGTCCCAGACCATATTGTATTTCTGGCTCCATGTATCGGCACGGTCGAAGGCAAGACGGTAATGGTCTCCATCTGCAGCATCCTTCTTCCATTGCTCCGCCATACGGCGTGCAATGTCCATATACCTGTCTGCCGTATCCTCCATACCCAGCATCCTTGCCATTTCACTGTATCCGGCGATTCCCATTATCGCCTTTGCCGAAAGGTTTGCATTATGTGCCCAGTGTCCCGCAAAATCATCCGTACACAGCTGGTTTTCAGGATCCTGCCCGTATTTCACCAGATAGTCGGCCCACACTGTCAGCAGATTCCAGTAACGTGCCGCGTACGAGGCATTGCCATCCGCTTTCGATATTGCAGCGGCAAGGACAAGCATGTTGCCGCCCTCCTCGACAGGCATGTCCCCGTCATAGATCTGACCGTTTGCCTTCGGATACTTGCCGAGATCATGTGCCGGGAACGGCTTGTTCCAGCGTCCGCTCGCGCTGTATTCGAAGATACTTGTCATCATCCCTTTCAGAAGGTCGGTATTGTAGACAAGGAACAGCGGAGCGGAAGGATAGGTCAGGTCAACGGTGTTGATGCAGCCGTTGCTGCCGTTTTCCTTGGAAAAGAACAGGAGGTTCCCTTTTTCATCAGTGAAGAGCTTGTGTGCGGCAATCACCTGCCTGTATGCCAGGGACAACAGCTCGGCATATTTCCTGCCTCCTGCCTTCTCCCCGTCGGAATACACCAATTCATCGAACTCCCGGCAGCGGCGCATCACGGAGTCATAATCCGAAGCCGCGCGTCCGAACACATCGGTTATGCTGACTTCCCCGCCGTGCTTCCAGTATGCCATCTGCTTGCGGAACATATATTCCACGCAGTATATGTCATCATATCCGATCATCATGAACCCGCTTATGCCATTCCTGTCAACATTCCCGAGATCTTCGGAATATGCCATTGCATGTGTCCTGACCGGGTCGCGGTTGACTATTTCCCTGCTGCCCGGGAGAAGATGTCCGGTTGCGGCAAAGACTTCCTTCATCCCGGCGGAACCGCCGAGACTCAGGGATATGCGTGAACAGATACGGCCTGCAAGATAGACATATCCCCAGTCTATGCCTACGGCATCTCCTGTGCGCTCGGTGTATGCCTGTTCTATCGTGCCGCACCTGAGATATGACAGTCCTGCCTCCGAAAACGCATCGGCCACAGTCGGCTGGTCAGGAGTGTTGACAGCCATCCAGGGAGTGACCTCAAGATAAATCTGTACTGAATGGGATTTCCTGTCAATTGACCGCGCCCGGTAGGAAACGTAGTTCACCGGAGCTGACAGCAGATCCAGGTCATCCGGAAGCATAGGGGCTGTAAATACGATGTCAAGTTCCACAGGCCCGCATGTAAATGTATAATAGGTCTGCGTAGGAAGGACATCCACGGATTTCTGCGCTGCAGCACGTGAGAATGCAAGAACCGTACTGTCGGGCTCTCCCATGAAACGGTACACTTCTCCATCGACACGTACAGCACCGGTAAGCGGTTTTTCAGAACCTGACCAGTGGACGGCATCCCTGTCATACAGACAGTCGGCAGGAGACCAGATGGAAAAGAACGGGTCGGACGTAAGCAGTGGTACCGCCGGAGCACGCAATTCCGTGTTTCTGACAGGAGTGAAGAAATCATTGAAAGCATCTGCGGACTGTATCAGCCCGCAGAATGCAATACAAAGTGCAAAAAACTTTTTCATAAACGGATAGTCATTTGTAGTCATCGGTGCGATTGTGGTTTTACATTTTCACGCACCTGACGGCAAGACCACGGTTGACGCGCTGGTCGCTTTCCCCGTAATCATAGGTCATGTATGCCCGGCTTGAACCGTCCCTGTCTTCCCAGACTTCCTCTTTCGGAGTGGATGTCCAGTATTGCATCATCTTGCCTACATCACCTGTGAGCAGGCTCCATTCCCTTATCCCGTTGGACGGGAAAAAGACTTCCTCTCCGTCGATGACATATACTCTTGACCAGGATCCCTGCCCGTCCTCGAAGAGGAAAGGTTCCGTCTTGCTGCCTTCAACGCTCTGGAGTGCTGCGGTAAGATTGTTCATCTGGTCCATGTTCGGTACCTTGTATCCGGCAGGGCAAGGGTCGTTGACCGTCTTCTGTGCATCTGACCACAATCTCTTGTCATCATTGGTGATGTAATCCTTATGGGCGAACTGCCACGGATATCTGGTACTGTGTTCCGCACTCATCGGATGGAACTCGCTCTTCGAGAAGAAATCCGCCGCTTCCGGTTCTCCGCCTTCTGCCGAAACGCTGTAACCGTCATCCATGAATCTGCCTGCATTGAATCTGCCCTTTATGGTGAAATTTCCGAAATCTCCGTTCTCTCTGGAATCCCTTACCTTGAATTTCTCGTTACTTGGTCCCGGGAACGGGTCTTTCCTTCCCCACTGATAGTAGCATCCGAAAGATGACTGGTCAAGCCTGCTGTTGAAGTCAGCCACAGGAAGGTTGTCTGTCCAGGCCCCGATATTGCGGTCAAGCCATTTGTAGTCACCGATCTGGACGTCCTTGATTTCCCTGGTGTACCAGATGAGATAACTCCACACGATTTCATCCGCTCCATTCGTCAGGACGATGATTCCGTATCCTCCTTTCAGCCTGTCTTCGGCAGCGCTTTCCTTTACGGTGAAAGTCACCCGTCCGTCAGAGTATGCAGGTTCCGTATCCGAGATAAGTCCGGCCTCCGTTTCGTAAAGCCATGTGGCCTTCACTGCATCGGTTACCAATGTCCCGTCAGGCTTTCCTGCCGGGATGCTGTATTCTCCCGGGCCGGCCACGACATAACAGTTGGAATACGAACCGGTCTGCTTTATGTTGTACGCAACTTCCTCATCGCTGCAGATGAAAGTGACGGCGGATGTGCCGTCGGAAGTCACATTGGTGTTGTCGATGGTGAGCGTGACCTCTGTCTCGGTCTGAGAGCCGGCCGTACCTCCTTCAGCAGGCTCTGCTGAGATGCCGGCAGGGAGTGACGCGGACCATGTTCCGTTGGACTTTATCTTTAGCTTTACCGTCTCTTTCGGGGTGATGAGCATGAATGCGGATGCTTCGAATGTGGCTCCGTTGCAGTCCGCGCCATCAGCGTCCGTTATTTCTATCCATGTCTTCATTCTGTCCTGAGTGATGGTCACCTCCCTGTGTGAACTGCCTGAAGTGACGGTAATGGTGGCTTCGCGGCTCTGCTCCGGATCCGGGTTCTGTCCGCATGAAAGGATGACTTTTTCAGTGCTTTCCCCGGAGGTCTGGCTTGCGGTAATCCAGTTGCAGCCACCCATATCCATCGTCCACGGATTATTGGAGGTGACTTTCAGTATCTGCTCGCCTCCTTCATAACGGAAGGAAAGCGCGGCGACATCCACCGAGACGCCCTTGTCATAGACTTCCGGGACGACATTGGTACATGCACCCGTAACAGCAGTCACGACTGCCGCCAAAAGGATAATATAAGTGCTTTTCATTGTCTCAGATGTGTTAAAATGTCCTTGAACCTGTGACCGTCCTTGGAATGAAATCTCCGAGACATGGGCTGTTTCCAGTTTTGCAAAGATAGGGATTCGGACAGAAAAACCAAATTTTTTCTTACAGTTTGAAATTTAATTTGCTTTTTTCGGGGGGGGGTAATTATTTTTGCCATGTTTTTGTTATGAATTGTAACCTGTGACTGAAAATGAACTCTCTGCGGCCGGTGCCGGATCTTTGGATTATTATTAACAATTAAAAACATTTTCTATGCAGATAATCAGGACAGAGGCGCAGACTTTCCCGAATCCCGTCAGGAAGATTGCGCTCATCTGTATGTTTCTTTCATTTGTGTGCCTGAACATTTCCGCACAGGACAGCGGCGGGATCACTCTCTCAGGTACGGTCATTTCTTCGGAAGACGACCAGCCTATCATAGGTGCTGCCGTGTATGTTGAAGGTACACAATACGGTACTACTACTGATCTTGATGGCAACTATTCCCTGACAGTACCATCTGACACTAAAATAGTCACTTTCTCTTCGATAGGCTATCTGACAAAGCAGCTTAAGGTCGGCGGCAGCAATATAGTCTTCAAGGTGGTCACCATGGATGAATCCACACAGGCCCTTGAGGATGCCGTGGTGGTCGCGTTCGGAACCACACAGCGCAAGGAGACCATGATTTCTTCAGTGGAATCTGTGAGTCCGGGCCTCCTCAAGACCCCTTCAAGCAATCTTTCGACGTCATTTGCCGGTAATATTGCCGGTGTCATTGCCACACAGTCATCCGGAGAGCCGGGAGCTGATGGAGCGAGTTTCTGGATCCGGGGCATATCCACGTTCGGGGCAAGTACCGAACCGCTGTACATACTTGATGGAGTGGAGATCAACGCGGAGATCCTGAACGGAATCCCTGCCGAGAGCATTGAGTCGTTTTCGGTGCTGAAGGATGCATCTGCCACGGCCCTGTACGGTTCCAGAGGAGCGAACGGTGTCATGATCATCACCACCAAGAGCGGCAGGGTGACAGACAGGATGTCGGTGAACGTGAATTTCAATACGACCGTCACCATGCCGACTTCAGTGCCGGAAATCGCTGACGGTGTCACGTACATGAACAATTATAACGAGGCGCGGCCAGGCCGCGGCCAGGCCCGCTATTTCTCCACGGACAAGATAGAGAGCACGGCCCAGGGTATAAATCCGTACATCTATCCTAACGTGGACTGGTACGACATGCTCTTCAAGGATATGGGAGTGGCCGAGACCCTGAACATCAACGTACGCGGCGGCGGAAACAGGGTGGATTATTTCCTCAATGCTTCCGTCAACAACGAGACAGGTATGATCAGAAATGTGGCGGATGCCCCGTTCAAGACGAACATCAATGCCCAGAAATACACTTTCCAGAGCAATGTGACCGCCAAGATCACAAGCACCACAGTGGCGAGCATCAAGCTGAATGCGCAGATGATATATTCATACAAGCCACAGGCATCATCTTCTGACCTTTTCTACTGGAGCATGCGGGCCAATCCGGTGTCATTCGCTCCGGTCTATCCTTCGGACTGGATCGAGGGCGCGGACTATACCATATTCGGCAACGCCCCGTCCTGGGATGGCGACACCACTGACCTTAACCCGTACGCTGAACTGGCCAAGGGATATTCATACAGATATACGAACTATACTACGGCCTCGCTGCGGGTGGACCAGGACCTGAGGTTCATCACAAAGGGACTGAAGATCTGGGCCCAGGCTTCATTCTACAACAAGGCATATTCCAGAAGGACTTATTCAAGGGTACCGCATTACTACAGGCTTGATGACTGGAATTATGATGATGCGACAGGGCAGTATTCATACGACCTGGTGAACATCGGGACCCCGGGCTCCGACTATATTTCCCTTTCTACCGGGCAGAACGGACTCCGTCAGCTCACCGTGCAGGCCAACATCGAATACAACCGCACATTCGGCAGGCACAATGTCGGCGCTGTCCTTCTCTATCACCAGAAAGAGACCATCGACAATCAGCCTGCAGACTACTATGCATCCCTTCCGAAAAGGGAGCAGGGACTTGCGGGAAGGATTTCCTACGGTTATGCCGACAGGTATCTTGTCGAAGCCAACTTCGGATATAACGGTTCCGAGAATTTCATGGCCGGCAAGAGATACGGATTCTTCCCATCGGTGGCTGCAGGCTGGATCGTGTCCAACGAGAAGTTCTGGAGCGGTATCAAGGACTGGTTCAGTTTCTTCAAGGTGCGCTATTCGTTCGGTTATTCCGGTAACGACTACCTGGACCAGAGATTCCCATACGTGTCTGAAATGACGATGGGAACAGGTTCTTCTCCGCTTTCCGGCGGTTCGTGGCCGGCTTTCGCTACAGGAAACAATTATGCAGGCAAGCTGATGAACTATCTTTCCACCCTCGGTAACGAGGATGCGACATGGGAGATAAGCCGCAAGCATGACCTCGGGGTCGAGTTCGGGCTTTTCGATGAGCTGACAGTGATTGCGGACTTCTTCGAGGAATACAGGAGCGGTATTTTCATGCAGAGGAACACTCTCCCGTCCACTGCCGGTTTCGAGGGGCTTGAGCCTTACGGCAACCTCGGCGCCGTGCTGAACAGGGGTGTCGACCTCTCAGTGGACTACCGCAAGATTATCAACAAGGACTGGTCGGTGACAGCAAGAGGCACATTCACATACGCACACAACGAGGTGGTGGAGAATGATGAGTCTCCTTACAAGCAGTACCCTTATACTTCCCAGATCGGCAAGCCTCTCAACACGGTGTTCGGTCTTGTGGCCGATGGGCTTTTCGAATCGGAAGAGGACGTGGCGAATTCACCGCGCCAGACTTATAATAACGGTAACTGCATGCCTGGCGACATCAAGTACAGGGATCTGAACGGAGACGGGGTGATCGATGACAACGACCGCACGTATATCGGCTATCCGGAAGTGCCGGAAATCATGTACGGATTCGGAGCGAGCCTCCAGTGGCGCAATCTCGACTTCTCCTTCTTCTTCCAGGGCCGTGCCCACGTGTCGATCAACATGAAGAACATGCATCCTTTCAGAGACACCAGCAAGTCAGGTTACGGTATGCTCAACTGGATAGCGCAGGACCACTGGTCAGAGGAGAACCCTAATCCTAATGCGGCATATCCGCGGCTTGATTATGACTGGAACTACAACAACACCGAATATTCCACATTCTGGATAAAGGATGGCAGTTTCCTGAGGCTGAAGAATCTCGAGATCGGTTATACCATCAAGGACTTTGCGAGGATATACTGCTCGGGGACCAACCTTTTCATCATCTCTCCGTTCAAGTACTGGGATGCGGAGATGGGAAGCGGAAACGGCCTCACGTACCCTCTGCAGAGGACAGTCCAGCTCGGGGTACAGTTTAACTTCTGACACCCGGACCAAGATTTATACGAAAACTTATCATATTGACAATGAAAAACAAGATAATATCAATATTGTTCATGACGGCTGTCATGTCATCGTGCAGTTTTCTGGATGTGGTGCCTGAGAATACTGCCACCCTGCAGGATTCGTTCGCATCCGAGATGCAGGCTGAACGGTTTCTTTACAGCATATACAATTTCATTCCGAACAATACTACACATCGCTGGACACCGGATCTCTGCGCCGGTGGCGATCTTATCACCGGAAGCAACGGAACCACCCGCTGGTTCCCGTACAAGAGCATGCTTTACGGGGAGGAAAATCCGAACAATACCTATTTCAACATGTGGGGCGGGGGCAGTATTCCTCTGGGAGGGAACAATTTCCAGCTCTACAAGGGTATCCGTTTCGCATACATGCTGTTGAACAACGTAGATTCCGTCCCGGACATGACGCAGTCTGCCAAGGACCAGATGAAAGGCGAGGCATATTTCCTGATTGCATATCTGCACTGGACCCTGATGCAGTATTACGGTCCGGTAGTATTGATAACGCATGAGATTTCGCTGAATGCGGATGAGTCCGAACTGATGCTGCCCCGCTCCACGTGGGATGAGTGTGCGAAGTTCGTGGCCGAGACATTCGACAAGGCGGCATCGATGCTGCCTCCGAGGGTCAACAGCAGCAACGATCTCGGACGTGCCACATCCGTGGCGGCAAAGGCCTACAAGGCCAGGTGCCTTGTCTATACGGCAAGCCCTCTTGTCAACGGCAATTCTGCATACGCTTCATTCGTGAACTATGATGGCACTCCGCTGATGTCTTCAGAGTATGACAGGGAGAAATGGAACACGGCAATGAAGGCAGTGGAAGAGGCGATCCGTCTTGCAGAAGACAACGGATACAGGCTCTATGAATATGCGGAGGCTGCCGGAGAGAGCGATGCGGAACGCGGGCGGCAGAACTATTACCAGTGTTTCGTGGATGAAGACTGGGCTTCCAATCCGGAATATATCTTTGCCATTGGCGCACAGACTCCATCCAACAACGCAATGCAGATGATTGCCCCTCCCCGCCAGTGGAATCCTGAGGAAGGTGACGGATACACCGCAGACGGTTTCAGGGAATACATGAATCCGACACTGCAGATAGTGGAGGCATTCCTGACGGACAAGGGGCTTCCTCTGTGGGCGGATCCCCGTACCAAGGACGGTTATGCAGCCAACCGTCTGCTTACTGTAGACTCGGATGAAGTGGCGCAGCTGTGCAAGAACAGGGACCCGCGCTTCTATGCGACAATCGGATACGACCGTGGCACATATACGTACAACGGTCAGGAAGACCTGGTCCTCAGGATGCGTGCCGGAGAGCAGCACGGAGATACCGGAGATGTGACCCAGGAGTACAGCGGCAGCTGCACCGGGTTCATTCTTCAGAAATTCATTTCCAAAAATACCACTTACAATGAAGCGGACAAGACATTCTCCTTCGCGCAATATCCTTTCCCGTATCTGAGACTTGCGGAGCTGTATCTGGATTATGCCGAGGCGGATTTCGAATATGACGGACAGTTGGGCGCACAGGGGCTCGAGTACCTGAACAAGGTGCGTCACCGCGCAGGACTTCCGGACTTCGAGGATGCATGGGCCGAGGCAGGAGGTATGCCGTCCGAAGAAGACATGAGACGGGCCCTTCACCAGGAGAACATGTCCGAGCTTGCCTGCGAGGGGCGTCTGTATCACAATCTCCGCCGCTGGAATATCGCCCAGGACTGGCTCGGGGAAGTGCCGGATGTGCTCAACATAAAGGGGGAATCTCCGGCGGAATACAATTCCATTGCAAAGATGCGTGAGAGCGGTACACGCGTATTCGAATATCCTAAGACGGTATGGCTTGCCATTCCTCTGTCCGAACTCGAGGTCAATTTCCGTCTTGTGCAGAATCCTGGCTATTGAAAACCATAAATAAGAATCAGATGAAAACGACAAGAATAATATTCTGTGCGGTTGCAGCCGTATGCCTGTCAGCGCTTGCGGGCTGCTCCAGACAGCAGTACAGACTGTATGAGAACAACATCGGGTCCAAGGTATATTTCGTCCAGGCAGTCAGTTCTCCTGTGCTGGAAGTGTCTGAAGACGATCTCGATGAGTCGGGCAATGTCGCCCTGAGCATATACAATGCCGGGAACAACAGCGACAATATAACTGTCAGGGTGAGTGTGGACGAGAACGCCTGCCGCATATACAACATTGAGCAGGATGCGGACTGCCAGGTGCTTCCGCAGAAATACTGGTCGCTCCCGCAGCCTGAATTCATCATGGATACACGGGAAAACAGCCAGGTGTACATGCCCCTCAAGCTCGGGATATCCTCGTTCAGGGCGGATGGACTGAATCCGGAAGAGTATATCCTTCCTCTGACGGTCTTTGCCGGGAGTACGCAGAACGTGACATTCGACTACAAGACGATATATGTCAAACTGGCACTTTAAACATGATGTAATGAAAAGATTTTTGGGTATAATGATGCTTGCGGCACTCATGGTGTCATGCAGCAATGGAAAGGATGATGGTGCGGCATGGAAGCCCGGCACGGGAGGTGCCGCTCCGGAGGTTGACTTCGATGTCCCGGACAAGGACGGGATGACTGTCAAGGGAGTGGTATGGGACAGTTCCACAGGGAAGGCGATGCCGGATGTGGTGGTAAGTGACGGACGGCTCTGTACAATTACAGACGAAAAGGGAAGATATTGGCTTGCCACAGACCTGTCGACCCAGAGGTTCGTTTTCGTGTCGACCCCTTCAGGTTATGAGATTCCGGTCCGCAAGTCTTCATATTGCTTTAACGGATATGAGACGCTGGACCTGGGGACGGAGGAGGTACAGCAGTTCGACTTTTCCCTCAAGCCTGTTTCCGGAGCATCCGACCGCTATCAGGTGCTGTTCTGCGGAGACCCTCAGATAAGCAGTAACCAGAAAGGATCGCATGCCGCATACGAAGATGTGGTCAATTCCCTGATAAAATATAAGGATGAGACTGATCTTCCCCTGTATATCATCAATCTCGGGGATGTGACTTTCGATGATGCGGATGAGAATGCCGTTCTCAAGCAGTATCTCGGCAGAATCGGGATCCCGACCATGAACATCCCGGGGAACCATGACCAGTTCTGCGCCCAGAACACGAATTATCCGCCGATTGTGGATGAATCCTATTCGCCGGATTACAGGGCCACGGCATATTATTGCCGCGATTTCGGACCGAACAACTATTCGGTCAATATCGGCAAGATACACTATATTTTCATAGATAATATTTTCTGGTGGGGGAATAACTGGGCTGAGGAGAAGAATGGCTTTGACGAAGAGGTCCTGAGCTTCATCGAGAATGATCTCCGGTATGTGGACAAGAACACGCCGCTGATGATCATGACCCATTCTCCGAGTGCGAATGATGTGATTGGCCCTGATTTCAGGCAGTGGATGCTTAACTATGACAAGTTCATAGATCTTCTTGCAGGATACGATGTCATGAACTGGTCGGGCCATCTGCACATCAGCGGACATTATGTCTATGACGATGATGATATGGCAAAGATCGGTTGCAAGGCTTTGTCATTAGAGTCGCATGTAGTGTCCAGATGTGCCGGAGCCTTGTATATCGATTGTGAGATCACTTCGGATGGGGTTCCGAGAGGTTTCATAATCATGGATGTGGACGGCAAGAAGACTTCGTGGACATACAGGAGGACGAGGATATGGGAGAACGGAAATGACCAGATGCAGATATACACGCCCGAAGATACGGAAGACGGTTATGTATATGCGAATGTCTTCCTTCATGACAATACGTGGGGAACGCCTCAGTGGTATGAGAACGGAGAGCTGAAAGGCCAGATGCAGCTTTATACCGAAAAGGATCCGATGTATCAGAAAGAATACGACAAGTATGTGGCAGCCGGCTCACCGGATCCCGCTGTAGGCAAACCGGGGCCTTATGACACCCGGCATCTTTTCCGTATCCGTCCTTCTGACGGGTGTACTTCCGGTGAGGTGCGGGTGACCGACCGGTTCGGCAAAGAGTGGACGCAGACCTGTACATGGTAGACTGATTCGTCTGCCCTATAGTAAAAAAACCTCTCGAATCCCATCCGGATTTGAGAGGGTTTTGTATCTTTGTCGGTTGTGTGATTGACAATATGATATAGATTGATAAATTCGTCGGACTGACGTTAAACAGGTAACGGTTATGTTGAAAGAAGGTGACAGGATGCCGGAGTTCCGGGTTCAGGACCAGGACGGCAATACGGTAACGGACAAGGATTTTGCAGGCAGGAAGGTAGTGCTTTATTTCTATCCGAAAGACAGCACTCCCGGTTGTACGGCTGAAGCCTGCAACCTCAGGGACAATTTCAGTGCGTTGACGTCAGCCGGTTATGCGGTCTATGGAGTCAGCAAGGACAGTGTCGCTTCGCATGCGAAGTTCAGGGAAAAACATTCGCTGCCGTTTACCCTGCTGTCGGACCCGTCGACTGAAATGCTGCGGGCTTTCGGAGCATGGGGTGAGAAGAAGATGTACGGCAAGGTTACGGAAGGGACGCTCCGCAAGACTGTTCTGATCTCGGAAGATGGGATTGTAGAGAGGATAATAGACAAGGTGGACACCAGGAACCACGCTGCACAGATCCTGTAGCCTGATCTCCGATCCTGTCGGGGATTGCAGCGGCTGCGGCAGATCCTTCGCTGCGACAGATCCTTCGCTGCGCTCAGGATGACAAGGGCGTTGATCGCTCAGGATGACATGATCGCTCGGGATGACAGGGCTGCCGGTCAGCATCCCTGTCTGCGGCCGGTCAGGACCAGACCTCCTGCGGACAGGACAAGCAGAAGAAGCAGGGTTACTGATGAAGCTCTTGACAGGGCTTCGCCTGTCCTGTAGGATGGCGGATCGAAGCGCATCACCAGTTCGCCTTCTCCGGCAGGGATGATGGCCCCGCGCAGCAGCCAGTCCGCCCGGAAGAGAGGAAGTTCCGATGTCTGTGATTCTTCTCCGTTGTCCGGCTTGCCGGATGAGGTGCATGCAAGTGTCCATCCGGATGGATAATAGACTTCGCTGAATATGACAGCCCTTTCACGGCTTGTACGGTATCTGTATCTCAGTTCGTTGGGAGCGTAAGAGGTCATTTCTATGATATCTCCGGAGATTGAGGCGGATCCTTCGCTGCGCTCAGGATGACAGGATTGCTCAGGATGACATGATTGCTCGGGATGAGATGATTGTTCAGGGGACCCGCTCGGGATGACATGTGAATCGTCCGGGGTAGCAGGGAAGGCTTCCCCGGCCCAGCTGAAATCATCTCCTATCACTGCGGTCGTATGCAGGTCGACCTCCCCGAGGAGGGCTATTTCATCATCCGGAGTGGCTGCGCGGACGAAGCTGTCCACGAACCAGGCATTTCCGAAAGCGTATCTGTTCACTACTGGCGCATAGTCTTCTCCGACGATGATGTATTTGCCGTTCAACATGGATACGGCCGGCATGTAGGGCAGGTTTTCCTCTGTCCCCTGTACGGTCTGCCGTTCGTTTACGGTCGAGATCACATCATTGATTTCCGGGGCGATATACCGGTCGATAAGATCCTGGTACCTCTGTATCTTGGCCGGACTGTATCCGCCGATGCACTTGTGCCAGTAGCTCGGGAACGCATCGTTGAACGTATTGACGCTTATGTCGAGGACCCTGTAGTCGGGATCGGGATCTTCCAGAATCATTTTGTCCACCGGTCTTTGGGCAAACTGCCCGTTGAAATCCCTTTTCGTGACGAAATGGTCGCTGTTGAGGTATCTTTTCCCGACTCCCCACAGATCGAACAGGACCATGAGGCATATCGCTCCTGCAGCAATGTTCTTCCTTGCTGCAGGGGTCATCTTCCTTGACATGAAAAGGAATGCCAGCAGGGCGACCGTGATGGCTATCAGCATGAATGACCGTCTGGCATCCGATACGAGGAGTCCGCGCCTGTCTTCTGCAAGCGCATCCGAGAGCATTTCCGGCATTCCCGCATCTGCGGCTCCCCTGAAGTCCCCGGCAAGTCCGGGGAAGAGGATGAATACGAAGCAGAATCCGGCAGTCACGGCAAAGGCCGCAGATGTGCCCTTCAATATCTGCCGCATGTCGTATTCGTCTCTGAATATCCTGTCCAGTACCGTGAATCCGAGCACCGGGAGCGTGATTTGCAGAATCACCAGGGCCATGGACACTGTCCTGAACTTGTCGTAAAGCGGGGCATATTCGAACCACAGTTTGGTGAACCACATAAAATGACTGCCCCATGCGAGCAGAATGGCTATGACCGTGGCGATCAGCAGCCACCATTTCTCTTTGCCCCTGCAGAGGCAAAGCCCGAGTACGAAAAGGAAGATGGTAATCGCTCCCATGTACATAGGACCGGCCGTGAACGGCTGCGGCCCCCAGTAGAGCGGGAGGGATTTCATTATCTGATCGAGACCCGTTTGTCCGGCTCTCTGCAGCAGTCTGTATGTCTCGGAGCTCCTGCCCTTCAGTTCTCCGGAAGAGGCGCCTCCGTTGAAGTCCGGAATAAGCAGGTTCGGCGTTTCCTCTATCCCGTATGACCATGCCGTGGCATAGCCGAGGTCAAGTCCCTCATCGTTGTGGGTGGCCGAGTCCGGCGAAAGTTCCGACCCTCCTCGCATCGACTGTCCGGCATATCGGTATGTCGGTATCAGTTTGTTGAGGTTGGTCGATATCCCGATGCCCCCGATGACGAGCAGAAGTGCAGATGCGGCGAAGAATCTGCCGAGAGCATGATGCCTCTCCTTCCTTACGCACAGCCACACGAAATACACTATGGCATAGAGGAAAATGATGATGGCAAGATAATACGTTATCTGAGGGTGGTTCGCCTTGATCTGGAAACTGAGCGCGAGGGCGAAAAGTACGGAGCCGAGCACCGTCCTGGGCAGCCATCCTTTCCATCCGGTCTCCTGTACGTCTCCGTTCCGCGTCCCTGCATCGCGCCGTTTCCTGTCCTTCAGCCCTGCCATTGCGCTCCTGTATGTGAAGACTATTCCGGCCAGCACCCACGGCATGAAAGCGATTGCCTGCATCTTGGTATTGTGTCCCACCTGGATTATCTGGAGGTTGTAGGAGCAGAAGGTGATGGCTATGGCTCCTGCGATTGCCAGAAACCTGTCCACCCCGAAGGCAAGCATCAGCAGGAATCCTCCTATCAGGGAAATGAACAGGAAGTTCGCGGGTCTTGCACCCGTCAGCAGGGCCTTGTAGATGGGATTGGTCCAGTCTCCGTGGAATTCATCGTACATCGAGACTGTAGGCATTCCCCCGAACATGGAATTGGTCCACAGGGTCTTGTCATCCGGGTGTGCCGCATTGTGCCGTGCCATTTCATTGGTCATTCCCTTCCATGCGGATGTGTCCGACTGGTTGAGGACTTTCCCGGACAGCACATCGGGTACGAACGCATACGCCAGTGCGAGGAAGAGCGCACCGATGCCGATGTAAATGAATATTTCCTTGAGTGTCTTTCCGTTGTATTTCATTTGGTTCCGTTATTTGTCAGTTCTTCCATCAGGGCGGCCATTCTGGCAGTCAGGGAGCGGCGGGAATATCCGGAAATGTCTGCCGCAGGGACATCTGCGTCATCGGACTTGAAACTTTCCCAGCATCTGTCGATGAATTCCGATATGGACCGGTAGTCATCCCATTCCACGACTGTCCCCGCACCTGTTTCTTTCAGGACCGTTGCCATTGCCCCGTCTGTCTGCCCTATTCCGAGTACAGGGCGGGCGGCGGCAAGGTATTCAAACAGTTTCCCCGGCAGGACAGCCCGGTATTCCGGTTCTTTCCTCAGCGGCAGAAGCAGCACGGATGCACTTTTCTGTTCCTTTACGGCGACCTGGTGAGGCTGGTATCCGTTGTCCCGCAGATGACGTCCCAGACCTGCCGCCGCGATCGATTCGACTACTGCCCTGTCCGTCTTTCCGGCAAGCCTTATCCTGAGCATCTGACGGAATTCGGGATCGGATGCGCATTTGTCCGCAAGGACTTTCCACAGCGTTTCCGGATTGCCATCTGCAGCGAACAGCCCAGTATGGGTGATGTTGAAGTATCCGTCCTGTTCCACCACGGTATCGCTGAAGTCGCTTTCGTCATATCCGTTGGTGATGAGCTCCACCCTTGTCCCGGTCATGCCGCGGAAATCCTGCTGTACCGGAGGCGATACGGCCACCACGGCGGATGCCCTGTCCAGGACCTTCTTTTCCAAATGTTTGTGGAGCCTGACTGCCCATCCGCACATTGGCAGATGCTTGAAATAGAACATCCTTGTCCACGGGTCGCGGAAATCCGCTATCCACGGGAGTCCGGTTGTCCGTGCCAGTTTCATGGCTATCAGATGCATCGAATGCGGCGGACCTGTGCTGATGATTATGTCCACCGGATGCCGTTTCAGATATTTCCTCAGGAATCTCACGGATGGCCGTATCCAGAAACAGCGCGGATCCGGGATGAAAAGGTTGGCCCTGACAGACAGCATCAGCCGCTGCATCAGGGTCTTGTGCTGCGAATTGACAGGATTCACCTCATCGCTTCCTCCTTCCGATGCCGCTTTCTTCCCGAGCAGGCTGCGGTATGCACCGTAAGGCTCGAAGATATGCCGTCTGATGACTTCGGCTTCGGGCGGTATCTCGTCCGCAAGAGTCTTGTCCACTGCCAGCATTTCAGGATTCGATGGGGTGTAGATGACGGGCTGCCAGCCTTCTGCAGGCAGATATTTGGCGAATTTGACCCATCTCTGCACTCCGGAACCTCCTGCCGGAGGCCAGTAATACGATATTATCAGTGCCCTTTTCATTGTTTCGACCGCCAAATGTAAGAAAAATTTGTTGTAAATTTGCGGGGTTGCCCGGACAAGGGTTCAAAAGTATGAAAGATGAAAAGATAGTAGAGACACCGCTGATGAAGCAGTATTTCAGCGTCAAGGCCCAGTATCCTGAGGCTGTACTGTTTTTCCGTGTCGGTGATTTTTATGAGACGTTTGCGGACGATGCCCTCATAACGAGCAAGGTGCTCGGGATTGTCCTTACCAAGAGGGCCAACGGGTCCGCCTCTTCGGTGCCTCTCGCCGGTTTCCCGCACCATTCCATAGACCTCTACCTTCCGAAGCTCGTGCGTGCCGGTTACAAGGTGGCGGTCTGCGACCAGCTGGAGGATCCCAAGCTCACGAAGAAGATAGTCAGGAGGGGAGTGACGGAACTGGTGACTCCCGGAATAGCGTTCAGCGACCAGCTTCTCGAGCAGAAGGAGCACAACTATCTGGCGGGACTGACGTTCGACAGGGACAGATGCGGCGCGGCCTTCCTCGATGTCTCTACAGGCACTTTCCAGGTGGCGGAAGGCTCGATAGACTATATTTCCACCCTGCTTTCTTCGTTCGCGCCCAAGGAACTGCTCGTTCCGAGAGGGTATGAGAAAGGGGTGAAAGACCGCTTCGGGGACAATTATTACATTTCAACCCTCGAAGAATGGGCCTTTGTGTACGATTCTGCCGTCGGAAAACTCAAAAGGCAGCTCGGAGTGGAGTCCCTCAAAGGCTTTGCCATCGACATGTATCCTCTCGGGGTCACATCGGCCGGAGCCTTGCTGGTCTATCTGGAACAGACCCGGCATTCGGGACTGAAACATATCTGTTCCATTTCCCGAATCGATGAAAACAGGTTCGTGTGGATGGACAGGTTCACTTTCCGCAATCTCGAGATATTCTCCTCCGCAGTCGGGAAGGATGGAGTGGCGCTGGTGGATGTGATGGACAGATGCTCATCCCCGATGGGGGCCAGGCTGCTCAGGTCATGGCTTTCGATGCCTGTCATGGATCTGGCTGAACTGAATGCAAGATATGATGTGGTGGGGCATTTTGCAGGGGCTCCGGAGACGTTGCGCGGCCTGCAGGAGCGTATAGGCGACATCGGAGATCTCGAAAGGATAATCTCGAGGGCGGCGGCAGGAAAGATCGCGCCGCGTGAAGTCATGCAGCTTGCCAGGGGACTCGACCAGATGGCTCCGATAGCGGCCCTGTGCAAGGATAGCGGAGTGGCGGCCATAGATGACATGATATCACATCTGGATGGCTGTACCGGGCTTCTGGATACATTGAAGAAGACCATGCATTCCGATCCGGCGGCTGCCATCGGGAAAGGGCAGGTGATAGCATCCGGAGTCGACCGCGAGCTGGATGAGCTGCGCGACATCTCGGCGCACGGCAAGGAGGTCCTTCTCGGCATCCAGCAGAGGGAGAGCGAGCGTACCGGCATCCCATCCCTGAAGATCAGCTACAACAATGTCTTCGGATACTATATCGAGGTGCGCAACGCCCATAAGGACAAGGTCCCGCCGGAATGGATAAGAAAGCAGACGCTTGTCAATGCAGAGAGATACATTACGGAGGAACTGAAGGAGTACGAAGAGAAGATCCTCGGTGCCGAAGAACGCATATATGTCCTTGAAGCGCAGTTGTATGCGGATTTGGTCGCCGAAATACAGAAGAATATCCCGACTGTCCAGTCCAACTGCCGTATCCTTGCCCGTCTGGATGTCCTCACGGGGTTTGCCGCTCTTGCCGTGGAGAACCGCTATTGCCGGCCGCGGATGAATGATGGCCATTCCATAGACATAAGGGAGGGCCGTCATCCGGTGATCGAGACCATGATGCCTGCGGGGGAGGAATTCGTCCCGAATGATGTGTATCTCGACAACAGGACGCAGCAGATCATTATCCTGACCGGACCTAACATGGCCGGAAAGTCTGCGCTTCTGCGTCAGACGGCCCTGATAGTCCTGATGGCGCAGGTCGGTTCATTCGTCCCTGCGGCATCGGCCGACATAGGTTACTGCGACAAGATTTTCACCCGTGTGGGGGCGTCCGACAACATTTCCAGAGGAGAATCCACTTTCATGGTGGAGATGCTGGAGACATCGATGATCCTGCACAACCTTTCCGCAAGGTCCCTGGTCCTGCTCGATGAGATAGGACGGGGGACATCCACTTACGACGGAATGTCGATAGCCAGGGCCATTGTAGAATATATCCACGAGTACGGGGATGGGGCGAAGACCCTGTTCGCCACGCATTACCATGAACTGAATGACCTCGAAGGCATCTATGGCAGGGTGAAGAACTACCATATCGAAGTGAAGGAGGTCGGAAAGAATGTCATCTTCCTGCGCAAGCTCAGGGAAGGTGGCGTGGCACACAGTTTCGGTATCCATGTGGCAAGGCTTGCAGGCATGCCACGGCAGGTGATAGAGTCTGCCGAGAGGACTCTGAAATCTTTGGAGGAGGGCTCGATCCGGGATCTTGTCTCGAAGTCCGGTTCCGGACCTGAGGAGGCAAGGGAGACCCGCAAGGGGAAGATGACCCATCCGCACAATGTCAGGGAGGGACGGATAGAGAGCGATGGCGCCCTGCAGCTGTCCTTTTTCCAGCTGGATGATCCTCTGCTGTCTTCACTCAGGGATGACCTTGTGAATGTGGATATCAACAACCTTACGCCGCTGCAGGCATTTGACATATTGAGATCGATGAAGGAGAAACTGGGAATCGGCCGTTAGCCTTCCTCAAAATAACAGGACATGAACGGAATATATCAACCCTTTTATATGATTTTTATGAAAAGAACACTGACACTGATGGCCGCAATTTCGGTCGCGCTCGGTGCGATGGCAGCGCCGAAAGACTACACGCTTTCATCTCCGGATGGAAACCTGACAGTTAGGATCAACGCGGAAAGCGGCATTGCCTGGTCGCTCTATCATGGAGAGACCTGTCTCCTCGAACCATCCGCAATATCCATGACCCTCGATGACGGGACCGTCTACGGTACGGGAAAGTTCCGCACGGCAAAGGGAAGTGAGGATGACAACAACTCCTTGACGTTCAGGTTCAAGGAATGCGATCTCATTTTCAAGGCATTCGACAATGGCGTGGCATACAGGTTCGTTTCCAGGTCGAAGACTCCTTTCAAGGTCGTTTCCGAGCAGGCCACTTTCGCCCTGCCGGAAGACCAGACCATGTATGTGCCGTATGTGAGGGACTATTCGGATGTCTTCGAGTCGCAGTTCCGCAATTCCTTCGAGAACACATACAGCCATATCCGGACATCGGAATGGGACAAGGCGCGTCTTGCCTTCCTCCCTCTCCTTGTCGAGGCTTCGAATGGCATGAAACTCTGTATCATGGAGACGGATCTTGTGAACTATCCGGGGATGTATCTCTACAACGGGAATGCGGACACATCGCTCGAGGGCGTATTCGCGCCGTATCCTGCGAAGATGGAGCAGGGCGGATACATAATGCTGCAGATGGTTGTCACGGAAAGAGAGGATTATATCGCGAAATACGATGGCGCCACATCGTTCCCGTGGAGGATAGTCGCGGTAAGCGAAGAGGACAAGGACCTGCTTGCGAACAGGCTTACCTACAGGCTGGCCACTCCGGCAGCAGAGGATATCGACTACAGCTGGGTGAAGCCGGGAAAGGTCGCATGGGACTGGTGGAACGCGTGGAACCTTACAGGGGTCGATTTCAAGACCGGGGTCAACAACGAGACCTATAAGTATTATATCGATTTCGCTTCCGGGCACGGGATAGAATATGTCATTCTTGATGATGGCTGGTCTGAGACAGGAGCGGCCGACCTCATGAAGGTAGTCCCTGAAATCGACCTTGAGGAGCTTGTGGCATACGCAGCCGAGCGCAATGTCGGCATTATACTCTGGGCAGGCTACTGGGCGTTCGACAGGGATATGGAGAATGTGTGCCGCCATTATTCCGAAATGGGAATCAAAGGTTTCAAGATCGACTTCATGGACAGGGATGACCAGATAATGGTGGACTTCCACAGGCGTGCTGCCGAGACTGCCGCAAAGTATCACCTGCTCGTCGATTTCCACGGTACCTACAAGCCTGCCGGCCTCGACCGTACATATCCGAATGTAGTCAACTATGAGGGAGTGCACGGTCTGGAGCAGATGAAATGGTCCGGAGAGGATGTCGACCAGGTTACATACGATGTTACGATACCGTTTGTCAGAATGGTCGCAGGCCCTATGGACTATACCCAGGGAGCCATGCGCAACGCATCCAGAGGCAATTACCGTCCGGTGTACAGCGAGGCGATGAGCCAGGGCACACGCTGCCGCCAGCTGGCGGAATACATAGTGTTCGACTCTCCGCTGACCATGCTCTGCGATTCCCCAAGCAACTATCTGCGTGAGCCGGAGTGCCTGGAATTCATATCGGAAGTCCCTACCGTATGGGACGAGGTGCTTCCTCTCGACGGCAAGGTGGCTGAATATGTCGCCGTTGCCAAAAGGAAAGGCGACACCTGGTATGTCGGAGGAATGACAGACTGGAATGCCCGCGACATGGAGATAGACCTGAAGCAGGTACTCGGCGACGGGGAATGGAATGTCGAGATATTCACGGATGGAGTGAATGCCGACAAGGCAGGGCGGGATTACCGCAAGTCAGTATATACCCTCAAGGCTGCGGACAATGATGCTTCCCGTCTCGGTGTCCATCTGGCTCCCGGCGGAGGATTTGCCGCGAAATTCACTCCGGTGAAATGACGCCCGGCCAAGGCGGTTTGACAGAGAAGCCGGCCATAAAGTAATTTTTCCTCTTTGAGAATTGAATATCTGGAACCGGACTCCGCAGGAGTACGGATAAAAAGAGGGCGAGTCTGACTTTTGACCCGCCCTCTTGTTTTTTGCGCTGCACGGCATATATTTTGTACTGTCTGACCGTTTTGTTCGAAAAGTATCGCAATCATGACCAAGGCGGAACGGGTAAGGAAAAACATAAAGGAGTCTGCCGTGAATCTTTTCGGCCGTCTCGGGTACGAAAAGACATCGGTGGACCAGATAGCAAGGCTGGCGCGAAAGGCAAAGGCGTCGATATACTATCATTTCGACAGCAAGCTGTCCATCTACAGGGATGTGATGGAGGATGAGTTCAGGACCCTGAGGAAAAGTCTGGAGGATGTCAGGGAGCGGTGTACGGAGGATGAAGCGGAATGTCTGTCCGAATACCTGATGGTAAGGATGGAGGAAATGCTGAAAATGCCGATATACGCCAATTACATGAAAGACAGGATAGTCAACCATACATTGGGGGAAGTCTCAAGGACAGTGCGGTCCATCAGGAAGGATTTCGATGAATGGGAATACAGGTATTTCAGGCATGTGGGAGAAGTCGGAATCAGGAAAGGCGTGTTTTCGGACAGGGTATATCCGGACATGTTCGCGAGGATGCTCGTGAACATTCTGAAAGGACTCGAGATACAGCTTTTCGTGACGGATGACAGGGATGCGCTGAGATCTACATACGAGGCCATGGTCGAGATACTCATCTACCGGAATCCCGCCCTGGTCGTCTGCCGGCAGGCAAATGAAAGTCAGAACGATAAGGAATAAGAGATATGAATAGGATTTTAACTGCATGTGCGGCTGCGGCTGTCATTCTGACGGCAGTGTCATGCACAAAGGAGGGCCCGTCCCGTTTCAAGGGCAACTACACTTTCAAGACGAGCGGGACCATAACGGTGAGACCGGAGGGGGATGACCAGGCCGGGACGACGGTCTTTACCCTGTCGGATGAGAACGGCCAGATGGATGTGGTGGCCAGGGACAAATCTTCAGGGGATATGGTGGTGGCGATGAATATCCTTGGGGGAAGCGTGCTGACCTTCGATGCCGTTGCGGATGGAATGAGGATGAACATTACTCCTTTTACAAGACAGCTTACAGTGCCGGTCATTGAGGAAGGGGTCTTCGAGGTCGTGCCTCCTGTGGCTACCGTGACTGTGACCGGATATGCCGAGAGGTATGCGGATGCGCTTCTTTTCCGGCTGGAATATGAGGGCTCATATACTTTCCGGGATGTGAAATACGAGATTGTCGGGAGCGATATAAGCTGCTGGGCAAAGGAAAATTGAGAGGGGTATGGGAAAAATGGGAGAAAGTATGCCTGTATTCCTGCCGGCCCTGTTGCTGCCGGTGCTTTTTATTGCAGGATGCAACCGGAACAGGTCAGCGGAATATCGGACAGCCGGGGAGCGCGAGCCTGCCGCTGTCAGGGTCGAGGCGGTGCGTTCCGTTGACAATGTATATTCCGACACATACATAGGGACTGTCAGGGCTTCCCGGTCGGCCGTCATCTCCTGCCGTCATGCCGGTACCCTTGCTTCCCTGGATGTCGTGCAGGGACAGCATGTGGACAAGGGGGATACAATCGGGACAGTCAGTTCGCAGAGTGTCACAAGTATGAGGGATATGGCTGCTGCCACTCTCGAACAGGCGAGGGATGGTTACAGGAGGGCGAAACCCGTCTATGAGGCCGGCAGCATGGCAGAAGTGAAATGGGTCGAGATACAGACGCAGCTCTCTAAGGCGGAAGCATCCGCAAAGGCTGCCCGGAAGGCTTTGGATGACTGTACGATGAAGGCTCCGTATGCAGGCGTGGTCGGGGATGTGTTTGTGGATGAAGGCGTCGAACTCGGTGTGGCCGAGCCGGTAGTCAGGCTGATGGACATATCTTCAGTCGAGATCAGTTTCCCTGTCCCGGAGTCCGAGATCGGAGGTGTCAGGACAGGGATGAAGGTCTCTTTCTCGGTGCCTGCCTTGGGAGATGCCGTCCATCGGGCCACGGTGTCTGTCAAAGGCGTGTCGGCCTCGGCTCTTTCCCACAGTTACACCTGCACGGCAATCCCGGATGGGAAGATAGATGGACTGATGCCCGGGATGGTGTGCAAGGTCAGCGCGGGGGCGGCAGGAAGCGGAATCGTCATCCCTGCCTCCTCGGTCAAGACAGGCATGGATGGCCGTTATGTCTGGATTGTCAGGGACGGCAAGGCGGAGAAGCGGGACATAGAGACCGGAGGTTTTTCCGGTGACGGTGTCATAGTGGAGTCCGGACTGGACAGCGGGGATCTCCTGATTGTGGACGGGGCGAAGAAAGTCAGTTCAGGGATGGCGGTTAAAGTGCTTGAGTGATGCGCGGGGAAGGTCAGTTCATAAGGGGGACGATCAGGTATAAGAAGATTGTCTATCTTATCCTGTTTCTGATGGTCGCCGTCGGTATCTACGGACTGGCATCCATCAACAAGGATGAGTTCCCTACATTCGAGATAAAGGAAGGGCTTGTGGTGGGGGTTTATCCCGGCGCTTCCGCATCGGAGGTCGAGTCCCAGCTGACAAGGCCGCTCGAGGATCTGCTGTTTTCGTTTGCCGAAGTGGACAGGAGTTCCTATTCGTATTCGCAGGATGGCATCTGCTATATCTATGTCGAGCTGAATTCTCCTGCCAGCAAGAAAGATGAGGTGTGGTCCAAGATAAGGCACAGCCTCAACCAGCAGAAACAGCTGCTGCCTCCGGGGGTACTGGCGGTGGCGGTGCTGGACGATTTCAGTTCAGTCTCCTCTGCCCTGATTACCGTCGAGTCGACGGACAAGAGCTATGCGGAGCTGCAGGAGTATGCGGATGACCTGTGTGACCGTCTGCATGAGATTCCGGACCTTGCCAAGGCTACGGTCTACGGCGGCCAGAGCGAGGAGATAGCCGTGCATCTGGATATGGAGAGGCTTTCCGCATACGGGATAAGCCCGTCCATGCTGATGCTGGACTACCAGACATCCGGAATGATGTCCTCAAGCGGGAAGTTCGAGACCCGGTATGCCAGTTCTCCGATACATGTCGCCAGCCTTGTGGACAGCGAGAAAGAGGTGGCCGAAAAGATCGTCTATTCCGACAGGCAGGGCAATGTCATAAGGCTCAAGGATATCGCGACCATAGAGCGACGCTACAGGGAACCGTCTTCCATGGTGGACTACAACGGGCATCCGGCCCTGATAATATCGGTCGAGATGCGTCCGGACAACAACATCGTGGCGTTCGGCAGGGAAGTGGATGATGTCCTTGCCGAGTTCGGCGCCACGCTTCCTGACAGCGTCAAGGTGTCAAAGGTCACCGACCAGCCCAAGGTCGTGAGTACCTCTGTCTGGTCGTTCCTGAGGGATCTTGTCATTTCGATGCTTGTGGTGATTTTCGTGATGCTCCTGCTGTTCCCTGTCAGGTCCGCCCTGATAGCCAGTTCCGGCGTCCCGGTGTGCACGGCTGTCGCCATAGGGATAATGTTCCTGACAGGCATGAACCTGAACACAGTGACTTTGGCGGCACTGATTGTAGTGCTCGGGATGATTGTGGATGATTCCATCATCACTATGGATGGCTATATGGACAAGCTCGGCAGAGGGATGGACAGGGTCGATGCCGCCTGTGCGAGCGCAAAGGAGCTTTTCCCTCCGATGCTGCTTGCGACATCGGCGATAGGGCTTATGTTTTTCCCGATAATAGGCATCATTACGGGCTATCTCGGGGATTTCGTCAAGAGTTTCCCTTGGATCATAGCCTTTTCCCTCGGTACTTCCCTTGTCTATGCCGTTACTGTCGTACCATCCCTGGAGGTGAAATATATCAGGACGGCGAGGGCCACGGGAGACAGCCGTTTTGTCCGGATACAGAACAGATTCTTCGACCTGCTTCAGTCCGGATACGACAGGATGCAGGCCGTATGCTTCCGTCACCCGTATATCACTATACTGACCGGGATTGTGGCCGTGGGCCTCGGAGTGCTGATGTTCCTGCATCTGAACATCCAGATGATGCCGATGGCGGAAAGGGACTGTTTCGCCGTGGAGATATATCTGGATGCAGGCTCCGGACTGGACAGGACAAAGGCGGTGAGCGATTCTCTCCAGCATGTCCTGCTTGCGGATGAGAGGGTGGAATCAGTGACCGCTTTCATTGGGACAGGGGCGCCTCGTTTCCATGCCACATATATCCCCAAGCAGCCCGGGGCAGATTTTGCCCAGTTCATAGTCAACACCAGGACTTCCAAGGAGACAGAAGAGGTGCTTGCCGAATACGGGGCAAGATACGAGAACCGGTTTCCTGAGGCGCAGATCCGTTTCAAACAGATGGATTACCAGGGAGTCACGGCTCCGGTCGCTGTCACTTTCAAGGGCGGCACTGTGGAGCAGATGAAGCCCTATTCCGATTCCCTCCGTGCATATATGGCTGCGCAGACGGACCTTATGAAATGGGTACACAGCGATTTCGATGAATACATCCCTACCGTAGAGATAGGAATGGATACGGATGAGGCGGCCAGACTGGGCATCAACAGGACATTGCTTTCCCTTACGCTCTCCGGAATATTCAACGGGCAGACAATCGCGACGGTATGGAACGGAGATGAAGGCATCCCGGTTACGCTCTACAGCAATGCCGTGACAGACAGCATGAGTTATGATGCGGTCGGCAACCAGATGATACCGACTTCCGTTCCAGGAGTTTCCGTGCCGTTGCGCCAGGTCGCATCTGTCACTCCGGGCTGGGAACCTGAAACAATCCCGCATGTGGGAGGCAAGCAGACTGTTACGGTATATGCCGATATGATGATGGGCAGAAGCCAGCCCGAGGCCATGAGGAGGATAGAGAAATTTGTGGAGGAAAATATAGAGCCGGGGCTGCCGGATGGAGTCACTGTCGAATACGGAGGACTTTCGGGAGTGAACGATGCAGTCATCCCCGAGATTCTGCTGAGTTTTATCTGTGCGGTTGCGGTGCTGTTCTTCTTCCTGCTTTTCCATTTCAAGAAGATTTCCCTGGCAGTGCTCTCTATAGTGCTCAGTATGCTCTGCCTTTTCGGGGCTTCTTTCGGACTTTGGGTCTACGGGTTCGATTTCGGCATCACATCCGTCCTCGGTCTCATCAGCCTTGTTGGAATCATTGTCAGGAACGGTATAATAATGTTCGAATATGCTGAAGAGCTGAGGTTCCGGCACGGGATGTCTGTCAGGGAGGCAGCAGAGGAGTCAGGAAAGAGGAGGATGCGCCCTATCTTTCTGACATCCTGTACAACAGCCCTCGGAGTGCTCCCGATGATAATCAGCAGAGATGCCCTGTGGATGCCTATGGGAGTGGTCATCTGTTTCGGCACTATGCTGTCTATTTTCCTGATTGTGTTCATAATGCCTGTGTCGTACTGGCAGATTTTCAGACATTCAGAAGCGGAGGGACCTCGTCAGGCCCGCTTAGAGGAGGGAAAAGAGAATGGATAGGACAGCAAGATATTTCACATCGGCAGTATGCGCCGTTGTGCTGGGCATCGGGCGCATTGCCGTCCCGTGTCTGGCCCGGACTGTATCCGGTGCCCCGTCGCAGACAGTGGCTATGAGTCCGGACAGTTCTGCTGTGGAAGACAGTGGAGCAGGCCGTATGGTGCTGACAGTAGGGGATTGCCGCAATCTGGCTCTGCAGAACAATGTCAAGGTCAGGAATGCAAGTCTCGATGTCCTTGCAGCCAAGGCCCAGAAGGGTGAGGCTTTTGCGGAATATTTCCCGAAGGTCTCCATCAACGCTTTCGGATATTATGCTTTCGACCCGATGCTGGAGATAGGTGTCAAGGATATTCTCGGGGATTCCGACATGGCGAACAATATCAACAGCATAGTCGAACAGGTCGCCAGGGCATACGGGATTGACCCGGTCTATTCCACTATGAAGCAGGGATACAGCGCGACGGTTTCTGTCATGCAGCCTGTGTTTGCCGGAGGCAGGATTGTCTATGGGAACCGCCTTGCCGCGTTGGGTGTCGAGGCTGCGGGGCTGCAGAATTCTCTCCAGCAGCGCAAGAGTGTCGAGGAGGTGGAGAAGGACTACTGGCAGGTTGTGTCTCTTGAAGAGAAGATGAAGACGGTGCAGAGTGTGAGAAAGATGCTGGATAATCTGGAAAAGGATGTGGATGCCGCTGTGGATGCCGGCCTTGCCACTGAGACAGACCGTCTCCAGCTGCAGCTGAAGCAGAATGAGATGCGGGCGACGCAATCCAGGCTCAAAGGAGGTATCCGTCTTGCCAAGATGAACCTGTGCAATGCGATAGGTGTGGAATACACTCCGTACAGCACTATAGGGGCAGATTCCCTGCCGTATATAGACAGCATTGAATTTGCGGATGACCTGTCGCGGCTGGAGGAGCCATCCTTCTACTGGAAGGATGAGAGCGAAATTGTCGTTTCCAGGGAGGAGTCCCGGCTGCTGGATATTTCGGTGAAAGCCAAGCAGATGGAGCGACGTATGGTTCTCGGGGAAGTCCTGCCGCAAGTGGGGGTGGGCGTTTCATACGGATACAACGACTTGATGTTCAGCGATGCCCGCTTCAATGGAGCAGTGTATGCAACCCTGCAGATACCTATCACCGATTGGGGGAAATATTCCCGCAAGATGCAACGGTATGATTACCAGCTGCAGAAGGCAAGGAACGAGAAGGACTATCTGGATGCCCAGCTGTTGCTGCAGGTCAGGCAGCAGTGGCTGGATCTGACGGTCAGCTGGGAGCAGGCTCAGGTCGCAAAGGAGAGCGTGGCGGCGGCGCAGGCAGTCGTCCGCCGTCTGGAGGATCATTACAGGGCAGGTCTCGTGCCGCTGTCGGACCTGCTTGAGGCGCAGACATCCCTGCAGCAGAGTGCCGATGCCCTTGTGGACGCGCGTATCGCCTACCGCAACGCCCTTTCCGCCTATTCCGGCGAATAAGCCCCGGATAAAATTTTGCATATATGTGATAAATTGTTAATTTTGTGGAGGTTTGGCGAAAATACATAGAACTTTTCCTATAATCCGCCGTATCCATCCGGCACATTTAATGTTTTTATGAAAACTAAACTGACCTTTTTCATTGCCATCCTCGGCCTTCTGGGGGGGCATGCGTTGCCTGTGGTCGCGCAGATGACAACAGGCAAGCCATCATCCAAAGTCATCAGGACAGGTAACAGACCTGAAGCGGGAGATTTCGGTATCTATCTCGGAATGACCAGCGAGATGTTCAATGGGATCATCGACAAGGAGCTCCAGATGCAGGCGCTTCCTCTGATCAATTTCAAGTACATGGTCTCGGACCAGTTCGAGGCAAGAATCGGCCTGGAACTTTACAAGACATCATCCACTCTCAAGGGGAACTATACCCAGGATATCGAAGAGCAGTCTTTCTCGCTTCCGGCATCTACCAGAAATTCCAATTCCAATGCGATGTTTTATCCAGGAGTGGCATGGCATTTCTCCACAAAGAATATCCTTGACATCTATGTCGGTGCCGAACTCCCTATCGGTTGGGACAGCAGTACCAGTCTGGATGAATCAGGGACTGTGGAGATGTTAGGTGAGACAGGAGATTACATATCAATCATTTCTTCTCACAGTACTACAAAACGGTCGTTCGTGATAGGTCTCGGTGCATTCGTCGGTATCCAGGCGTTCATCGCTGACCTTCCTCTTGCAATCGGAGCGGAATTCGGCATTTCATCAAAATTCGACACAGGTGTCAAATATAAGCATGTCGAGGAAGTGACGGGGAATGACACGCAGACGTATTACTCTTCCGCTATAGAGGATCTTCCGGGGTATACCAACACCCAATATGACAGCCTCAAGGCAAGGACAGGGGAGATCGGCGGACAGTTCCGTTTCACCCTTACATATTATTTCAAATAGACCGCGACCATGAAACTGTATAGATATATCCTGCCTGCCGTGGCTCTTGTCTGCCTTTCGGCATGCAGTATAACAAGGAACAGCACATACGCTCCGGATTCCACAAGGCTCGAACTCACGATGGATGACCTCGAGTATCTCGGAGAGTCGGAGCTGAGTGTCTCCTACAGGACATATATCGGATTCATCTCGGTGATAGACTATATCAACGGGGAACCGTATGATGGCGTGGAGCACAAGTATGTGCGGTTCGGAATGCAGAAGGGAAATGATCTGAAACTGTATGGCCGCCTCAAGAGGGCATCGTACAAGTTGCTGGAGGATTTTCCTGATGCAGAATACTATGTAGTCGTCCGTCAGACAAAGTCCAAGACAAACCTCTTCCTCGGAGGGGATGTCACCGTGACGGCGAAAGTAAAGGCATACAGGCTGAAATGAAACACCTCACTGTAATCATTGCGGCGTTGCTGATGACAATATGCGGATGCGTCTCTGAAAAGGACGCATCCGAAGTTGTCGTATTGATCAGGCCATCTTCCTATACGGCATACGGCGGAGACAATGTCAATTTCGATATCGACACATGGACAATCCATGACTATCTGACAGAACTCGAGATAACTTCCTTCGATCTGGAGAACGGCTATACCGGCCTCGAGACAAGGGAACTGGCGCAGAAGCATTATGTCGGGGAATTCTTCTACAATGTCCCTGAAATTTCTTCGGACTCACTGTCCGTCAAGGTAATATTCGAGGCGGAAGACAACCTCGGCTATTCCCGCAGGATAGAATATCCTCTGAAAGTGTACCGGAAGGACAATTCCGAGGACGCGCTTCTTCCTGAAGCCGCGACATCCGTATCGATGTTCAATCCTTCATCCGACAAGGCGGATGGATTCTGTATAAGGACATTGCAGACTGTAATTACGGCAGCCGCCGCGGAATCCGACATAGACATATATCTTTATCAGGAGCAGGAGAGCGATGTCCTGCCGCAGGAATGGAGGAGCAAGACCGGCCTCAAGTTCGCCAGAATGTCCGGTGTAAATTATTCTACCATAACTCGGGGACAGTTGCGCACACTGTATGAGAGTGCGGAAAAGTCCGATCTTGTCCAGAACGTGGAAGATGGGGATGTCATCCTGCTCGGACGGGAGACAGAGGCGGAGGATGGTCAGGAGTCCGTGTCTGAAGCGGTCGGCATCATTCTTGTGACCGGGGTCTACGATGAGGCAGGTCCGTCGAATGACAAATACATGTTCAATATCAAGAAAATCTGAAAAATTCATATATTTGGCTTCGCCATATATACTGTTCACGCCTCGGCATAACAAATAAATTTGTTCTGCTCTCGGCTTCTGAGATATTTGGCTTCGCCATATATACTGTTCACGCCTCGGCATAACAAATAAATTTGTTCTGCTCTCGGCTTCTGAGTATATTTGCGGTCTGGATTTAAAAACAGAGCAAATTATCATGAAGACAAGAACAGTCATGACGGCCGCATGCGCCGTATTCCTTGCCGCTGCGTGCAATGGAGTTTCAGATACCACGAGAATTTCAGGAACCATCTCGGAAGCAGGTCTCGATGAGGTGAATGTAGTGATTGCCCCGCACGGGATAGATACTCTCATAGCCGTGACTGATGGCAGGTTCTCCATCGAACTTCCTGTAGATCCTACTGTGATGGGGTCCGTTTCCGCAGGTCCTTATCAGGTACATTTCATCCCGGATGGTACAAAGCTGAATGTCTCCCTCGGAGCGGAATCATCCGTGAAGTCGGCGTTTTCAGGGTCGGTGAACACGAGGTTCGCGGAGTTTTCCGACAAGTCCGTATCCATCCAGGAGAATTTCATGACCGAGGTGCAGAACATAAGGGCAAAGACAGACATTTCGGCCGAGGCCATGGATTCCCTTCTGATAGCCAACTATGACAGGTTTACGGGAGAATTCATCGAATTTTCAAAGACGGCCCTGTCGCAGAACAGCGATAATGTCATTGCTGTCGTCGCCTTGTCGAACCTTTCCGGTCTGCTTCAGGATGATGTCCAGATAGACTCCCTGATCGGCACCCTCTCTCCGGAACTCCAGGCCAGCGATGAGATTGTCGCCATGAAAAACCTTATCGAGACGAGGATTGAGACTGCCGAAGGAAAGATGTTCAAGGATTTCACCATTGAGGATTCGGACGGGAAGACAGTGAAGTTCTCCGACTATGTGGGCAAGGGCAAATATGTCCTTGTGGACTTCTGGGCATCATGGTGCGGCCCGTGCAAGGCGGAAATACCAAACATCAAGGCCATTTACGATGAGTACCACAAGAAGGGCCTTGAAGTCCTGAGCGTGGCGGTCTGGGACCGTCCGGAAGCCACAAAGGATACCGCGAAGGTCTATGGAGTGAACTGGAAACAGATTATCAATGCAGGTCAGGTCCCGACCGAACTCTACGGAATAGAAGGCATCCCTCACATTATTCTTTTCGGACCTGATGGGACCATCCTCAAGAGGAACCTCAGAGGCGAGGAAATCGGCAGGGAGATTTCGAAATACATCCGGTAATCCGAGTCCGTTCCCTGCCGTTATGGGCGTCTCTTGTTGCCATCGTAGCGGCCTCTCAATGTCATCATAGACGTCTCTATTGTCATCATAGACATCTATCATTGTCATCATAGCGTCTTTCATTGTCATCCTGAGCGAAGCGAAGGATCTGTCACACAATGGACATTCGTACGAAAATATCATTGTTCCCGCATTCCCCCGGCGTCTACCGTTATTATGATGCCGAGGGGAATGTGATTTATGTCGGCAAGGCCAAGGACCTGCACAAGCGGGTGGCGCAGTATTTTGTCCCGAAAGAAAGACTGACCCGCAAGACAGCCATCATGGTGTCGAAGATCGCGGATGCCCAGTATTCTGTCGTCGATACCGAAGCGGATGCCCTGCTTCTGGAGAACAATCTGATCAAACAGTACAAGCCGAGATACAATATCCTTCTGAAGGACTCAAAGACCTATCCGTGGATATGCATAAGCGCAGATGAGTTTCCCAAGGTCTATCTGACAAGGAGGATGGTCAAGGACGGGTCACGGTATTTCGGCCCGTACAGCAGCGTGATGCACGCCCGCAACCTCCTTGAACTTTTCTCTACCCTGTATCCGCTCAGGACCTGCAGCAACAGGATCACTTCGGATGCCATACTCCGCCGCAAGTTCAGACCCTGTCTCAATTTCCATATCGGCAAGTGCAGGGGGTGCTGTGTCGGAGGCATTTCCCGACAGGAGTACAACGACAACATTGAGGAGATCGTGCGTCTTCTCAAAGGCGGCGGCAGGGAGATGATCCGGCATTACAGGGAACAGATGCTCAAGGCATCGGAAGCCATGGATTTCGAGCAGGCCAATATCTGCAAGGAGAAGATGCAGTCCATAGAGAAGCATTACAGCAAGTCCCTTATCATGAACGCTTCCATGGGAAGCGTGGATGTATTTTCCCTTGTGTTCGATTCCGGAGAGGCTTTCGGCAATTTCATGCGGCTTCATGACGGCGCGGTCATCCAGTCTCTCAATCTCGGATTCAAGATGAATATCGAGGAGGACCATGCGGCAGTGCTTTCTATGTTCATCAGTGAGATCCAGTCCAAGTTCGGCTCTCTGTCGAAAGAGGTGATAGTCCCGTTCCTGCCTGATGTGGAGATGGACGGGGTGGATTTCCGGATACCTGTCAGAGGAGACAAGCTCTCTCTTCTGGAACTGAGCGCGAAGAATGCCAAGGAAATGCGGTTCAATGCGCTGAAGCAGAGGGAGCATACGGATCCGGATGATTTCAGGCAGAAGGTTCTGGAAGAACTGAGGGTCGCACTGGGCATGGATGTGCTGCCGGTGCATATAGAATGTTTCGACAACTCGAATATCCAGGGGACGAATCCCGTAGCCAGCTGTGTGGTGTTCCGTGACGGAGTGCCGAGCAAGAAGGACTACAGGCATTTCAATATCAAGACGGTGGTCGGGGCCAACGACTACGCTTCCATGAAGGAGGTGGTGAACAGACGCTATTCCAGGATGCTGGCCGAAGCTCCGGAGGACCTTCCTCAGTTAGTGGTCATCGATGGAGGCAAGGGACAGCTGGCGTTTGCCTACGAGGCTCTGGCCGAGCTGGGCCTTACGGAAAGGCTTACCGTGGTCGGACTTGCGAAGCGTCTCGAAGAAGTCATAAGGGTAGGGGACCCGTATCCTCTGTTCATTGACCGCAATTCGCAGGCGCTCAAGGTCCTCCAGCGTATAAGGGATGAGGCTCACAGGTTCGGTATCACCCATCACCGCAACCGGCGGAGCAAGGCTCAGATAGCATCTGCCCTCAGGGATATCAAAGGCGTAGGAGAGAAGACGGAGCAGCGTCTTATCCTGCATTTCGGCAGTGTGGCGCGTATCGCGGCCGCCCCGGTGGAGGATCTTGCCTCCCTTGTCGGGCGCGAACTGGCGGAAAGGATCCTGTCTGCCCTGAATGCTACTGACAGGCAGACGGCAAACCGTGCCGGGACAGGCTTGGAAACAGCAAAAATGCGTTAAATTTTCATTTTTCGGATTTTTTTACTTACTTTGCGGTCGATTTTAAGGCATTAAGTATATAATACGTTACGTCAGAACTTATTTTTGTGTATTAAATAACCTTAATTACTAATTAAACCTTACGATTATGGCAGAAGTTGCAGAAAAAGTAAAATCTATTATCGTTGATAAGCTTGGCGTTGATGCGTCAGAAGTCAAGGAATCAGCAAGCTTCACAAACGATCTCGGTGCAGATTCTCTCGATACTGTTGAGCTTATAATGGAATTCGAGAAGGAGTTCGGAATCAACATCCCGGATGAGGATGCAGGCGAGAAGATTGCCACTGTCGGTGACGCTATCAAATATATCGAGTCAAAACTCCAGTAAGCGTTACATTGGATGACAAATACAAGGGTGCAGCCAAACGGTCTGCACCCTTTTTCTTTTGTCCCGTCCTGTCCCGTCATTCCGGGCGGAGCCCTGAAGAATCATGGTTGTCATTCTGAGCGGAGCCCAAGGGAAACAATAGATTGTCATTCTGAGCGGAGCCCAAGAGAAACAATAGATTGTCATTCTGAGCGGAGCCCAAGAGAAACATAAATTGTCATTCTGAGCGAAGCGAAGAATCTGCGTCCCTCGACACGTAGGAATACACCACCGAAAGTTTCGGATGATTGCCCGTGTCCTCTGCGCCATCCTGTGCCGGTGCGTTGATGATCAGACGGTAGAACCTGTCCTTGTCCAACTGGGTTATGGTCTCCTGCTGCACGGCCGAAGCGGATGCATACTGGGCGGCAAGCATGTAGTTGTAGTAATTGCTGTAGTAGCTGTCGTATCCGTATCCGCCGTAACCGTACCCATACCCGTAACCGTATCCTCCATACAGATTGTTGTAATAGGATGCGTACGCAAGGTTCTGGTAGTATTCGCTCATTTCCTGCTGGTTCTCATCCGTGGTCGTGATCACCTCGTTGACCATCACCAACAGCCAGATGTCATAACGCCCTGTGGCAATCGAATCGTCCGGAGCCGTCAGTATTTCCTGCACATGGTGGCTGATGTCCGGACTGTATTGCGAGAGCGACAGGTTCACATCGCCCTGGTTTTCGGATTCTACGCTGGCATCGGTCAGGCCTGCGTATGTGACGTAACGTATGTTTTCCGCCGACCCTTCCTTTTTCATGCCTGTCTTGTATGAGAACCTGCATGTGGGGCTCAGGATATCCGGAAGCATATAGTTCTGGTCGTAGTCGTATTCCCCGCTGTTGATGTATTCATCGAAAGGAAGGATCAGGGATGCCTTGTTGATGATTACCTCATTCGGAGCAAGCCCTTCCTTCGCAAGATGCTCCGAGAGCAGGTCCTTGATTTCCTGTGCGCTGATTACCGGTTTCAGTCCGCTGCCGCCCTCGACATAGATCCTGCCGTCCGTGGATTTGTAGAGCTTCGCCCTGGTCCTGTTCTCCGCTGCCGGGATCTCTACAGTCTGCAGGGTCCCGTCATTCGCGCTCCTGCACACATTGAAGGCATACTGGGATGTGGTCGTCGTCCTTTCCTGCGGTCCGAAATAGAACAGGAACGTCGTGTCCACATCTTTTCGCTCTCCATAGTCGGACCTGATTTTCAGTTCGGCATAGTTTCCGGTCACATAGTACGAGTCCGAAATCTCGATCGGACAGGCGAACATATTGATTCGGCCCCCCTCGCCGGTCTGTGGATCTGTCCTCAGATATATTCCCGGCATCTCTTCAAGGTATTTGTCCAGGTCCATCTGGATGTCGGGGTCTTTCATGAACAGCGCTACCATTTCTTCCGCGAACTTGTCCGAGAAGTCGAACGAGAGCGAATCCCCTCCATCGTAAACCACCGTCCCCTTGCTGATGAGTTCATCCGTGCTGAACATTTCATCATTCAGGTCATTGGTGTAGAGATAGGTGGAATCCAGGACATGATGCAGCTTGTGGACATAGATGTTCTGCAGGATATCCTTCTGATACCGGTCTTCCACGGATGTAGTGTCCCTGGCCGCCGTGAAATGGAACTGGATTACCTGCGGATTCTTCCCCACATCTATCGTGTCCATTACAGGCACTACGGTGAAGGCGCTGCTGCGTGTCGAGAGTCCGAACTTGCTGTCGCGTATGGAACCGACCGTGATTCTCGATGAACTGTAGGCCGACAGGCTGTCGGCGTATCCCATCCTTATCTCTTTCAGAGGAAAGTCTGCCAGGGCGACATCGTATATCTGGTCTCCCGGGATGAAATTCTGTCCCAGATTGTCATCCACATATATGCATGAAGCGGCATATACCGTAGCCGCTCCTGTCAAAATCAGATTTCTTATCCTGCCGAATGTCATCTTTATATGATCTGACTGTAAAATTTGTCGTATTCATCTATATACGACCCGTCCCCGATGGCTGCCGCATCGTATCCGAGGACAGGCTTGGCGCTGCACTCCGCCGCCACATCTTCCGGAATGTCTTCCGCTCCCATGATGATTCCATCGGAGAAGCGGACGGCGAGTTTTGCAAGATTTATGCCGTCAGGCACGGAAAGTATGTCAAGGTCATCCTCCCGGATGCCGTTGAACATTATCTGTTCCTTGAAATTGTCTGCGAACCGTTCTGCCGGGATGTCATCGTACAGGGACAGCACAACCTTGCTGTCGGAGAATATCGGGTCTTCCCTGTATGATTTTTTCAGGTACAGCGGCAGCAGATGCGAAATCCAGCCGTGGCAGTGTATGATGTCCGGTGCCCATCTGAGCTTCTTGACAGTTTCCAGCACACCTCTGGCAAAGAATATCGCCCTCTCCCCGTTGTCGGCGAAGAAATTGCCCTCTTCATCCCTGTACACCTGCTTCCTGTGGAAATAGTCTTCGTTGTCAATGAAATAGACCTGCATCCTGGCGGCCGATATGGAAGCGACCTTGATTACAAGCGGCCTGTCGACATCATTTATGATGATGTTCATTCCAGAGAGGCGGATGACCTCGTGAAGCTGGTTCTTCCTCTCGTTGATGCAGCCGAACCTCGGCATAAATGACCTGATCTCCCGTTTCCTTTCCTGGATGCCTTGAGGAAGATATCTCCCGATTAAGGAAATTCCGGACTCCGGCAGATATGGGAATATCTCCGAATTGACGAACAGTACTCTTTTTACAGAATCTCCCATACAGTTGAAATTAAGACAAAATCTCAACAAAGATAAGAAATATTTTTGATATTTCACTATCTTTGGCGTTTGATACGGTTTAGTGTATGGCAAGCGGAGAAAACAGGATCATAGGCAGACGGCTGGTGAACGCATACCTGTCTTCCGTGATCAGCATCAGCCTTGTGCTGCTGCTGGTCGGGGTGGCAAGCCTGCTGCTGGTCAACGCCCGCGGGGTCTCTGACTATTTCAAGGAAAACATGCAGGTGTCTGTCCTTCTGAAGGCGGATGTCTCAGAGATGGATGCCCTGGCATTCAGGAAAAAGATAGATGGGATGCCGTTCATACGCAGCAGCGTCTACGTCTCCAAGGAAAGGGGCGCGGAGGAGATGAAGTCTCTGCTCGGGGATGATTTCCTCGATGTGTTCGAAACCTCTCCTATACCTGCGTCGGTGGATGTGACTCTGATGGCGGACTATGTTTCCGCTGACAGTCTGGAAGTGGTGAAGACGAAGCTTTCGGCTTTCAGGGAAGTGGATGAGGTTGTCTACCAGCGTTCCCTTGTGGATGCGCTCAATGCAAACCTCAGCAAGATCTCCCTCGTGCTGGCAGTATTCATCGGGCTTCTGCTGTTCATCTCCTTTGTGCTGATAAACAATACTGTCAGGCTCAATGTCTATGCCCGCAGGTTCACTATCCATACGATGAGGCTGGTGGGGGCGACGAGGGCTTTCATAAGGAGGCCGTTCATCGTGCAGGCTGTGTTCCAGGGCATATTTTCGGCCATGGTGGCGATTATCATGCTGCTTGCGGTGCTTTTTTTCATAAGGAACGAGTTCGCGCAGCTGTTCGGGATTTTCAGGCTGGATCTCCTGCTCATCGTCATGGGCATTGTGGTGGCGGCAGGTCTGGTGATATGCGTGACGAGTACATGGTTTGTCGTCAACAGGCTTGTATCCCTCAAAAAGGATGAATTATATTTTTGATTGATTATGGATAAGATGGCGATTACTCCGAAAGGACTGAGAATGCTGCTTGCGGGGCTTATAGTGATGGTTTCGGGTTATATCCTGATGACCGGAGGCGGAAGCGATGACCCCCTGGTCTTCAATTATGCGATGTTCGATTTCAGGCGTCTTGTGGCCGCCCCTCTTGTGATACTCATGGGGATTGTCATAGAGATAGTGGCCATTATGGGTGTGTTCAAGGGAGGCGACAGGTAAGCCTGCCGGTCAGACGGTGTCGTTATGGAATGGTTTGAAGCAATCATACTCGGGCTTGTGCAGGGACTTACGGAATTCCTCCCTGTCAGCAGCAGCGGACATCTTATCATAGGCAAGGAACTTCTCGGGGTCGAGGCGGCGGATGACCTTGTTTTCGAGGTGCTGGTCCATGCAGCTACGGTGCTTAGTACCATTGTCGTGTTCAGGAAACAGCTATGGAGCCTGATCCGCGGCTTTTTCCGCTTCAGGTACAATGACCAGACGGACTATGTGCTCAAGATATGCGTTTCCATGATTCCGGTATTCATAGTCGGGGTCTTCTTCAAGGATTTCGTGGAGGGTCTTTTCCAGTCCGTTTTCGTGGTCGGAATCGCTCTGATGTGTACGGCGGTCCTGCTGTTCCTTTCTGACATGGCTTCGGGAAGCCTTTTCGGGAAAGGAGGCCGTTCCGCTGGAGCGGGTGTGTCTTCTGCAGAGTCGGGCGGCAGTGCAGGACACGTTTCCCTTTCGGAGAGGAAAGGCTACCGCAACGGCATTTCATACTGGCAGGCATTCGTGGTGGGGCTCGGTCAGGCTTTGGCTGTCGTTCCGGGGCTTTCCCGTTCCGGCACCACCATTTCCACCGGACTTCTGTGCGGGGTACGCAGGGATGTGATGGCCCAGTTTTCGTTCCTGATGGTCATGATACCAATACTCGGAGAGTCGTTCCTGCAGCTTGTCGGCGGGGAGATGACGGCATCCTCGATAGCGCCGCTTTCCCTTGTGCTGGGTTTCCTGGCGGCTTTCGTATCGGGCCTTTTCGCCTGCAGGGTCATGATTGCCCTTGTGAAGAAGGCGCGGCTCTCGTGGTTCGCCGTCTACTGCGCCATAGTTGCGGTCCTGATTTTCGTGCTCATGTAATCCTGCCTGCCGGGCCATGTCGGAGAATAGAAGATATACGTATTTCGTCGCGGATGTCCATCTGGGGCTTGATGTGCAGGATCCCCGGGAGAGGGAGGCGCGGTTTGTCCGCTTCCTTAAATCCATAGATACCGCCCGGACCGATTCCCTTTATCTGCTCGGGGACATATTCGATTTCTGGTATGAGTACCGGGATGTCGTGCCGAAAGGGTACTGCAGGGTATTTGCCGCCCTCCAGGACATGATGGATGCCGGAGTCAAGGTCTGGTTCTTCCAGGGGAACCACGATGTATGGACCTACAGTTATTTCGAGGAGCTGGGAATGCGGAAACTCGAACAGCCGGCAGTGGTGGAGATTGCCGGAAAGGTCTTCTGTCTCGGACACGGGGATGGGCTCGGTCCGGTGCCGCGGGGCTATCTTTTCCTGCGCGGGATTTTCCACAACAGGGTGTTGCAGTTCCTGTTCAGCATGCTCCATCCGTGGCTGGCCTTCCGTTTCGGCAAAGGCTGGTCGCGGAACAACCGTCTGGCACGTCACGAGAAATATGTGTTCAGGGGTAAGGATGAACCTCTGTACCGCTTCGCGGAAGAATTTTCCTCATCGAGGCATGTGGACTGCTTCATATTCGGGCACTATCACGTGCATGTCGACCTCATGCTCCCGACCGGTGCAAGGCTGCTTGTTCTGGATGACTGGCTGGATGGTTCCGGCTACATATATTTCGATGGTATTTCCGGAAGCGTCGGGTATTGCCAGAACAACGAGAAGTAGAGTCCCTCGAATTCCCCCCTTTCCCACAGCTTCACCAGCTCTTCGGTCTGCCTGTCCTCCCCATCCGGGTCATACGGCGCTTTCAGGTCTGTCCCGAACAGCCTGGCTATCCCTTGCCAGAAGCCGGCTGCCATACGGTTCTTGTAGTCCTTTATTATAAGGTATGACGATTTCCCCACTTCCCTGTCTATGAGTTTCATCAGCAGGGCGCCCTGGCTGATGGTCAGGTTCCTCATCGGCTCCTCGAAGGCATCGAACAGCTCCTTCTGGATGGAGTCGATGTATCTTTCCCGTTTTCCGCGTCTGAGATTGTCCGCGGCGATGGTGCTGTCCGCCTCTTGCACGAGATGCCGTGCGACTTTGGCATACGGATAGACCTTGCTGAAATTGTAGACCAGACGGTAGTATTTTCTCCAGTCCCTGCCTTTCTGCCGCGGCAGCCTGCCGTATATCCTTGCGGCAGGGAGTTCCCCGACATATACCGTATCCGCCCCCTCGACCATGTATTCCATCAGGTTTTCCTGATGCTGCTGCGGCGTGAGTTTCCCTTCCCTGCGCGACTGCGCCTGCATCTCGGGGATGGCGCTCGTGAAGATGGCGGCTATGCACGCTGCTGCCGCGCGGATCAGAGTGCCCGTGCGGCCTGCCTTTGCGGTACCAGTATCGGCCTGAAATTTCATCATGCGGCAAATATACTCTTTTTCATCGGATGGAGATGCGCGGACGGCAAACGGCGGCATCTCCATCCTGTCCGGCGCATCAGGTCGAAAATGCGCGGATAAATTTTTGAACACAGTCTGTAAAAACGTGATTGTCCGTATTTTAGCTGTCGGAAAATCCGGTCAAAAATATTGATAAATTTTTCAAAAAAGATTTGCATTTCAGGAATTTTTACTATCTTTGCAGTCCCCGAATTGGGAGGAAGTCCGCCCAACCAGCTGATACCCAACGAATTAGGGGATGAGAAGATTAATCATTAAGTGATAGAACAATGTTACAACCAAAGAAAACAAAATTCAGAAGGCAGCAGAAAGGCCGCATGAAAGGTATGGCTCAGAGGGGCAACCAGCTCGCGTTCGGCTCTTTCGGGATCAAGACCCTGGAAAACTGTTGGCTCACAGGTCGTCAGATCGAGGCTGCACGTCAGGCTGTTGTACGTTATATGAAACGTGAAGGAAAGATCTGGATCAGAATATTCCCGGACAAGCCGTACACCAAGAAGCCTGCTGAGGTTCGTATGGGTAAGGGTAAGGGTAATCCGGAGGGGTTCGTATGTCCTGTAACCCCGGGCCGTATCCTGATCGAGGCTGAAGGCGTTCCTATGGAGATTGCAAAAGAGGCTCTCCGTCTCGGCGCGCAGAAGCTCCCTGTCACTACCAAGTTTGTTGTCCGCAGGGATTATGTTGAATAGTTTAATGGAGTCAGAAAATGAAAGCATCTGAAGTACGCGAAATGTCAATCGCAGATCTGCGTGAACGTATCGAGGCCGAGAAGGCAGCCCTTGATACAATGAAGATAAACCACACTATCTCTCCATTAGAGGATACATCTAAGATAAGGAAGGCCAGAAAGGACATCGCGCGAATGATGACAATCCTGGCAGAAAAGGAAAAACAGAACTAAAACTCGAATTCTGATGGAAAGAAATCTTCGAAAAGAAAGAACAGGGGTTGTTGTCAGCAACAAGATGGACAAGTCTGTCGTTGTCGCAGTAAAGACCCAGGAGAAACATCCTATCTACGGGAAATTCGTAAAGAAGACCACCAAGTTCGTCGCACATGACGAGAAGAACGAGTGCAGCGAGGGAGATACCGTCCGCATAATGGAGACACGTCCTCTCAGCAAGACCAAAAGGTGGAGATTAGTTGAAATCGTAGAAAAAGTCAAATAACAATGATACAGCAGGAAACACGTTTACAGGTGGCGGACAACAGCGGTGCGAAGGAAGTGCTTTGCATCCGTGTGCTGGGTGGTACCCGCCGCCGCTATGCCAAGGTCGGCGACAGGATCGTCGTCGCAGTGAAGAGCGCCATCCCGGGCGGAGATGCCAAGAAAGGCTCTGTGTCAAAGGCTGTGGTAGTGCGCACAAAGAAAGAGATCCGCAGGCCGGATGGATCATATATCCGTTTCGATGACAATGCCTGCGTTCTTCTCAACAATCAGGGAGAGGTCCGCGGGACCCGTATCTTCGGGCCTGTAGCAAGGGAGCTCCGTGAGAATTACATGAAAATCGTTTCACTGGCACCGGAGGTCCTCTAAAAGGTAAGCATTATGAAAAAGATACACATCAAAAAAGGCGATACCGTCTATGTCAATGCCGGTAATGACAAGGGAAAGACCGGAAAGGTCCTTGAGGTGATCCCATCGAAGGATCGCGCCATTGTCGAGGGCATCAATATGGTGAGCAAGCATACCAAACCTAATGCAAAGCATCCTCAGGGTGGTATCATTAAACAGGAGGGCACTATCCATGTCTCCAATCTTCAGCTTATAGACCCTGTGAAGGGCGGTCCTACAAGGATCGGACATAGGTTCGAGGGTGACAGGAAGATCAGATATGCCAAAAAATCAGGAGAGGAGATCAAATAATGGCAAAGACTGCAAAGACAACCAAGACACAGGCTCCGGTAACGGCCGGATATGTTCCGGACCTCAAAAAGGCCTACAAGGAAGAGATTGTCCCGAAGCTGATGAAGGAATTCTCATACACTACAGTAATGCAGGTTCCGAGGCTCGTGAAGATAACCATCAACCAGGGTATCGGAGATGCTACCGGTGACAAGAAGCTGGTGGATGTGGCTCTTCAGGAGCTTACTGCCATTACCGGGCAGAAGGCTGTTCCGACGGCTTCAAGGAAAGACATATCCAACTTCAAGCTCCGTAAGGGAATGCCTATCGGCGTGAAGGTCACTCTCCGCGGAGTGAAGATGTACGAGTTCCTCGAGAGGCTCATCCGTGTTTCCCTTCCGCGTATCAGGGATTTCAACGGTATTTCCGACAAACTCGATGGAAGGGGCAACTATACCCTCGGCATCAAGGAGCAGATCATCTTCCCTGAGATCGATATCGACAAGATATCCAAGATCTTCGGAATGGAGATAACTTTCGGAACTACAGCAAAGACCGATGAGGAGGCATACGCCCTTCTCCGCGAATTCGGCCTGCCTTTCAAGAAACATAATAACTAAAGGAGAACCAAGATGGCAAAGGAATCAATGAAGGCCCGCGAGGTCAAGCGTGCAAGACTGGTTGCCAAATATGCTGCCAAGAGGAAAGCCCTCAAGGAAGCAGGAGACTGGGCAGCCCTCGACAAGCTCCCAAAGAATTCAAGCCCGTGCAGGTTGCATAACCGCTGTTCTCTCACCGGAAGACCGAAGGGGTACATGAGGATGTTCGGCATCAGCCGTATCCAGTTCCGTGAGATGGCGAGCAACGGCCTTATCCCGGGCGTGAAGAAGGCAAGCTGGTAACAGATGAAATTCATTATCAATATTTATTAACCATTGGATATCGGGCATCCGTAGATGCCGGTTCCTTAAAATTGAAGAACAATGACTGATCCAATCGCAGATTATCTCACAAGGATCCGCAATGCCTACATGGCAGGCAAGAAGATTGTCGAGATCCCTTCGTCCAAGATGAAGGCGGCAATCACTAAGATCCTGTTCGAGAAGGGGTACATCCTTTCCTACAAGATAGAGGAGGGGACTCCGTTCAACACCATCAAGATCGCTCTGAAGTATCATCCTCAGACCAAGGCGGCAGCCATCAAGAAGATCGGCCGCATTTCCAAGCCGGGTCTCAGGAAATATACGGATGTGGATAACATGCCGCGCGTCCTCAACGGGCTGGGCATAGCCATCCTTTCCACTTCAAGGGGCATTCTCTCCGACAAGGAGGCCAGGGAGCTTCATGTCGGCGGGGAACTTTTGTGTTATGTGTACTAATCTTAAAAGAATAGAAAATAATGTCAAGAATTGGTAAATTGCCTGTACACCTGCCAGCCGGAGTGAGCGTAGAGCTCCTTCCGGGCAATGTGGTCAAGGTTAAAGGCCCTAAAGGCGAACTGAGCCAGAAGGTCGATTCGGCCATCAATGTCGCCATAGAGGGGAACGAGATCAAGTTCACCCGTCCGACAGATCTCCCGAGACACCGTTCTCTCCACGGACTTTACCGCGCTCTCGTGCACAACATGGTTGCGGGAGTGTCCGAGGGATACGAGATCCGTCAGGAACTTGTCGGAGTGGGTTACCGTGTTGAAGTCCATGGGCAGATCCTTGTGTTCTCCCTCGGTTTCTCACATGACATACAGATGATGCTTCCTGCAGAGGTGAAGGCAGAGGCTGCCGAGGTCAAGAAAGGCCAGAACCCTGTCCTGATTCTCAGGAGCCACGACAAGCAGCTCATAGGACAGGTCGCTGCGAAGATACGCTCTCTGCGCAAGCCTGAACCATACAAGGGCAAGGGTATCAAGTTCGTCGGCGAGCAGCTCCGTCGCAAGGCCGGCAAGTCAGCAGGTGCTAAATAATTAGGAGGATGAGTTATGGCATTGAATAAGATAGAAAGAAGAAAAAGAATCCATTACCGTATCCGCAAAGTCGTAAATGGTACTGCTGAGAGGCCAAGGATGGTCGTTTTCAGGAGCAACAAGCAGATCTATGTCCAGGTCATCGATGACACGAAGGGGATGACGCTTGCGGCTGCCGCTTCAAATGACAAGGGACTTGCGGAGGCATGCAAGGGCAAGACAGGTATCGAGGCCGCTGCCCTGGTCGGAAAGGCCATTGCAGAGCGTGCGCTTGCAAAGGGTATCACCACCATATCGTTTGACCGTGGCGGTTACCTCTATCACGGAAGAGTTAAAAGTTTGGCAGATGCTGCCCGCGAGGGTGGCCTCATATTCTAATCAGAGACTATGGCAAATACGAATGTTAAAAGAGTAAAGACATCTGATCTTGAACTGAAAGACAGATTGGTGGCTATCCGCAGGGTGACCAAGGTCACCAAGGGAGGACGGCACTTCAGTTTTGCAGCCATTGTCGTTGTTGGCGACGAGAACGGAGTCGTAGGCTATGGTCTTGGTAAAGCCAATGAGGTGACGACAGCGATTTCCAAGGGAATCGAGGATGCAAAGAAGAACCTTGTGAAGGTTCCGGTACTTAACAAGACCATCCCTCACGAGCAGGAGGCCAAGTTCGGCGGAGCGAGAGTGTTCATGAAACCGGCGGCTCCCGGTACAGGAGTGAAGGCCGGAGGTGCGATGCGTGCCGTGTTCGAGTCGGTAGGAATCCAGAACGTGCTTGCAAAATCCAAGGGTTCTTCCAACCCTCACAATCTTGTAAAGGCTACAATCGCAGCCCTGGCAGAAATGAGGGACGCCTATACAGTAGCAGGACTCCGCGGTATTCCTATGAGCAGAGTGTTTAACGGTTAATGGAGGACGCAGAAATGGCTAAGATCAAGATTACCCAGATAAAGAGCAGAAACGGTGCGACCAAGAGGCAGATAGCCAATCTTCAGTCTCTCGGTATCCACAGGATGCACCAGACTGTAGAGGTGGAACTTACTCCGGTTACCAAGGGTATGCTGGAGAAGGTTCTTCATCTTGTTACTGTAGAGGAAACTAAATAAGGAGGACTGACAGATGAAATTACATAATTTGAAACCGGCTGCAGGTTCTAAGGGAAGAGAGAAAAGAATCGGACGCGGCGAAGGCTCGGGACATGGCGGAACATCGACCCGTGGTCACAAGGGAGCGCAGGCCCGTTCCGGATATTCCCGCAAGATAGGTTTCGAGGGCGGACAGATGCCGATCCAGAGGAGACTTCCGAAGTTCGGATTCACCAATCCTAACCGTGTGGAGTACAAGGGGATCAACGTATCCGTCCTTCAGGAACTGGCTGAAAAGGCGAACCTCGCTGCCATCAATCCGGATATTCTCAGGGATGCCGGCTATGTCGCAAAGAACGAGCCGGTGAAGATTCTCGGGAACGGCGACCTCAAGGCCGGCCTTGAAGTGGCTGCACACGCATTCTCCAAATCTGCTGTGGAGAAGATAGAGGCAGCAGGCGGGAAAACGGTCATAATTGAACAGAGATAAAAATGAAGAAGTTTATCCAGACAATCAAGAACATCTTCAAGATCGAGGAGTTGCGCAAGAGGATAGGTTATACTGTCCTCCTGCTTCTCGTCTATCGTCTGGGGTGTTTCATAGTGCTCCCGGGCATAGATTCCACGATGCTTGCCAATCTTCAGGACACGGCTTCCGAAGGCCTCGTAGGTCTTCTCAACATGTTCTCCGGAGGAGCGTTCGGCAACGCCTCAATCTTCGCTCTGGGTGTGATGCCTTATATCTCGGCATCCATTGTCATCCAGCTTCTCGGCGTATTCGTCCCTTACTTCAGGAAACTCCAGATGGAGGGCGAGAGCGGCAGAAGGAAGATGAACCAGATGACCAGATATCTGACCATCCTCATTCTCTGTATCCAGGGTCCTGCCTACATGGCTGCCCTCCATAACCAGATTCCTGAGGATGCGTTCCTTGCAATCAACAGGCTCGGCTGGTCATCATTCTGGTTCAACCTCGTATCGACGGTTATCCTTGTCGGCGGCACAATGTTCGTGATGTGGCTCGGAGAGCGCATCACCGACAGGGGTATCGGCAACGGCATATCGCTCATAATCATGGTCGGTATCATCGCCCGTCTCCCGTATGCGCTTACTGCCGAGATCGGAGAGAAGCTCAGTTCTACGGCCGGCGGTCTGCTTCTGCTGATCGTGGAGTTCCTTATCCTCTTTTTCGTGTTCGTGGCGGCGATCGCCCTTGTTCAGGCGGTCAGGAAGGTGCCCGTACAGTATGCCAAGAGGATTGTCGGGAACAAGCAGTACGGCGGAGTGCGTCAGTATATCCCTATGAAGGTCAACGCGGCCGGTGTGATGCCTATCATCTTCGCACAGGCGCTGATGCTTTTCCCTCTTATCTTCTCCCAGTTCGATGCTACCCGCGGACTGGCTGCCACGTTGAGCAACTATACCGGTTTCTGGTATAACCTCATATTCGGTATTCTTGTTGTCCTCTTCACGTATTTCTATACTGCCGTTACGGTCAACCCGACCATGATGGCGGAGGACATGAAGAAGAACGGAGGGTTCATTCCTGGCGTGAAGCCGGGCAAGAAGACGGTGGAGTATCTCGATTCCATCATGTCGAGAGTCACTCTCCCGGGATCCATTTTCCTTGCCCTTATCGCGATTATGCCGGCATTTGCAATGCTTCTCGGAATCAACAACCAGTTTGCAAGTTTCTACGGGGGTACTTCCCTCCTGATTCTTGTAGGCGTGGTTCTCGATACGCTCAAGCAGATTGAGAGTCATCTTCTGATGCGTCATTATGACGGGCTGATGAAGACCGGTCGTCTGAAAGGACGTTCCGGAATGTAGTTTTTGATGAAGTTCTTTTGGAGATGGTAAGACCCAAGACAGAGGAAGAGATAGAGCTGATGCGCGAGAATGCGATTCTCGTATCCAAGACATTGGCAGAGGTCGGTAAGACTGTCGCCCCAGGTGTGACAACTCTCGAGTTGAATAGGGTGGCTGAGACCTTTATCCGTGATCACGGAGCTATACCAAGCTTTCTCGGGTATGAAGGTTTTCCTGCAGCTCTCTGCATTTCCGTAAACGACGTGGTCGTGCATGGATTCCCTTCGGATTACGTGCTCAAGGACGGCGATATCGTGTCAGTGGACTGCGGTACATTGTACAAGGGGTACAACGGGGATTCCGCCTACACCTTTCCTGTCGGAGAGGTGGATGAGGAGACCCGCAGACTCCTGGATGTTACCAAGGCTTCATTGTACAAGGGAATTGCAGCGGCAGTTGACGGGAACAGGGTCGGCGATATCGGATACGCGGTGCAGTCGTATGTCGAGTCATTCGGATTCTCCGTGGTCCGCGAACTGGAAGGCCACGGAATCGGCCGGAAGATGCACGAGAATCCCGGAGTGCCCAACTATGGGCGCAGGGGTCACGGTGCGAGGCTGACCGATGGAATGACCATCTGTATTGAACCGATGGTGAATGCCGGTACAAAAGGTGTGTACTTAGCAAAAAATGGTTGGGAAGTGCACACTGCGGACCGCAGGAAGTCGGCTCATTACGAGCTTACGGTTGTTATCCGTAAAGGCGCCCCTGAAGTGCTGTCTACATTCGATTTCATCGAAAAGAACGTTGAATTTTAAAGTGATATCTATGCCAAAGCAATCAGCAATCGAACAGGAAGGAGTGATCGTCGAGACTCTCCCCAATGCAATGTTCAAGGTAGAACTGGAAAACGGGCATGTCATCATCGCCCACATTTCCGGCAAGATGAGGATGAACTACATCAAGATTCTTCCCGGAGACAGGGTGAAGGTGGAAATGTCACCTTATGATTTGACAAAAGGAAGAATTTCTTTCAGATACAAATAAAAATTTACGATAATGAAAGTAAAAGCATCCATCAAGAAGCGCAGCGAAGACTGCAAGATCGTAAAGCGCAAAGGCCGTCTTTATGTGATTTGCAAGAAGAACCCGAAGTTCAAGATGCGCCAGGGATAATAAGTCGTTAACAAATTAAGCAGATATAATTATGGCAAGAATAGCCGGTGTTGATTTACCTAACAACAAGAGAGGAGAGATAGGTCTTACCTATATCTTCGGCATAGGACGCAGCTCAGCCAGGAAGATCCTTTCAGGCCTGGGCATCGACTTCGACACTAAGGTCGGAGAATGGAACGACGAGCAGATCGCCGGAATCCGTAGCGTGATTGCTGAACAGTACAAGATCGAGGGTGAGCTCCGTTCTGCAGTACAGATGAACATCAAGCGTCTGATGGATATCGGCTGCTACAGAGGAATCCGCCATCGTCTCGGTCTTCCGGTACGCGGACAGAGCACCAAGAACAATGCCCGTACAAGGAAGGGCAAGAAGAAAACCGTTGCCAACAAGAAGAAGGCAACCAAATAACGGATGATGAATTATGGCAAAGAAAACAGGAACAACAAACAAGAAGAGAGTTGTAAAGGTTGACGCATACGGGGAGGCCCATATTTCATCAACCTTCAACAATGTGATAATCTCTCTTACCAACAGCGTAGGACAGGTTATCAGCTGGTCGTCTGCAGGAAAGTGCGGCTTCAGGGGTTCCAAGAAGAACACCCCGTATGCGGCTCAGGTTGCAGCGGCAGAGGCAGCGAAGACTGCTTTCGACCTTGGCCTGAAGAAGGTCAAAGTCTATGTGAAAGGACCTGGAGCAGGACGTGAGTCCGCTATCAGGACGATCCACGGTGCAGGTATCGAGGTTACAGAGATCATAGATGTGACTCCAATGCCACACAATGGTTGCAGACCAAAAGGCCGTCGTAAAGTTTAATTTTGTAATAACGCAATAAAGGATATATTACTATGGCAAGATATACTGGACCAACAACTAAGATTGCACGTAAATTCGGTGAGCCTATCTTCGGGGCGGACAAGGACTTCGAGAAGAGGAACTACCCTCCGGGACAGCACGGTCTCGCCCGCAAGCGCAAGAAATCATCGGAGTACGGTACCCAGCTGAAGGAGAAACAGAAGGTGAAATATACCTACGGGCTTCTCGAAAGGCAGTTCCGCAATCTCTATGAGAAGGCTTCACGCATGAAGGGACAGAAGGGCGAGAACCTTATCTTCCTGCTCGAGTCGCGTCTCGACAATATCGTGTACCGTCTCGGCATCGCCCCGACAAGGGCTGCTGCACGCCAGCTGGTGACACATTGCCACATCACCCTCAACGGCGAGGTCTGCAATGTTCCGTCAGTTATCGTAAGGCCGGGCTCCGTGATCGCCGTAAGGGAAAGGTCGAAGAGTCTTGAGGTCATTGCAGCGAGCGTAGCTTCCGCAGCAAAGTACTCATGGCTTGAGTTCGATCCGAAGTCTCTTACCGGAAAGTATCTCAATGTCCCTGTAAGGGAGGAGATTCCGGAGAACATCAACGAGCAGCTTATAGTCGAGCTCTACTCTAAATAATAATTAACACCTTAATAAAGAACAATATGGCAATCTTAGCATTTCAGAAGCCGGACAAGGTGATAATGCTCGAAGGGACTGATACCGTCGGCCGTTTTGAATTCAGGCCGCTGGAGCCTGGTTATGCCCAGACTATCGGCAATGCCCTCCGCAGGATATTGTTGTCTTCTCTGGAAGGTTTTGCTATCAATTCGGTCAAGATCTCGGGGGTGGACCAGGAGTTCGCCACTATTCCGGGAGTGATCGAGGGGATGCAGGACATCATTCTCAACCTCAAGCAGGTAAGATTCAAGAGAATGGTGGACACTGTAGACTCCGAGGTGGCAAACATCGTTATCAGCGGTAAGCAGGAGTTTACTGCTGAAGACATCTCGAAGGGATTGTCTTCTTTCAAGGTGTTGAACCCTGAACTTCACATCTGTTCTCTCGAGACGGCCGTAAAGCTGGAGATCACACTGAACATCAGCAAGGGACGCGGATTCGTCCCTGCAGATGAGAACAGGGATGAGAACACTCCTATCGGGACCATTCCGATTGACGCGATCTATACTCCTATAGTGAATGTCAACTGGTCGATGGAGAACTGGCGTGTGGAGCAGAAGACCGACTACGAGAAACTGAATCTTGAGATCGAGACGGATGGTTCGATAACTCCCAATGTAGCGCTTCAGGAGGCTGCGAACATCCTGATCTACCACTTCAAGCTGTTCACGGACGACAAGAAGCTTTCCCTTGAGAGCGCAGTCGAGTCCGATTCAAAGGAACTTGATGAGGAGTCACTCAGGATGAGGCATCTCCTTCTCACCAAACTCTCCGACATGGGACTTTCCGTCAGGGCATACAACTGTCTGAAGGCAGCCGATATCGACACGTTCGCTGACCTTGTGTCATATTCGAGGTCAGAACTGATGAAGTTCAGGAATTTCGGCCGCAAGTCCCTCAACGAGATAGACCAGCTTGTGGAGAAGATGAAGCTCTCGTTCGGAATGGATGTTACAAAGTATAATATTGAACCCAAGAAAAAGACTGTATAAGTATGAGGCACAATAAAGCAATCAACCACCTTGGCCGCAAGAGTGGTCACCGCAAAGCCCTTCTTGCCAATATGGCCACTTCTCTTATCCTCCACAAGAGGATACAGACTACCGTAGCCAAGGCAAAGGCTTTGAAATCATACGTAGAACCTCTTATCACCAAATCCAAGGAGGATACTACCCATTCACGTCGTGTCGTATTCAGCTACCTGAAGAACAAGTATGCCGTTACCGAGCTTTTCCGCGAGATAGCTCCGAAGATAGCGGACCGTCCGGGCGGATACACCCGCGTGCTCAAGACCGGATTCCGTCAGGGAGATGGCGCCGACATGGCTCTCATAGAACTGGTGGATTTCAATGAGGCAGCACTTGCTTCCGGCAAGCCTGAGGCAAAGAAGACCGCCACACGCCGCAGCCGTTCCAGGAAGTCTGCCGCTACGGCAGAGGCTCCTAAGGCAGAAGAGGCTCCTAAGGCGGAGACAGCCGCCGAGGAGACTGCACAGGAGGCTCCGGCAGCTGAAACTCCTGCAGCAGAAGCCGCGCCTGCAGAAGAGAAGAAGGCAGAATAACAGTCTGTCCTGCTCCCGGTACAGGAGTCAGGACATGCTCTTTCATAAAGACAGGGCCATCCGACAAGGGTGGCCTTTCTTTATGGCTTCCGCCCGGCCTTTCTGCCGGCAGGGCATTTCTCCGGTATTTCAGGATTCCCGGGCGTAACGGACAACTGTCATTTCAGAGCGCTGTCCCCGCCGGACAGGACGGGCATCAGTTTCCTGATAAAATATATTGCGGCCACCAATGCTATCGCCCCTCCGATATAGCCTATATAAGGAATCCCTATCCCGGCGCAGACTGATCCTCCGATGAGGGCTCCGGTACCGATGCCGATGTTGTAGATTCCTGAGTAGATGGACATTGCCACCGAGGTGCCGTCCGGAGCATTTCTGATGATTTCTGTCTGGAACGTGAGGTTGTAGCTGTTGATGGCAAAACCCCACAGGATGCAGATGAGCACGGTGGTGACAGGGTTGAATGATGCAGGGTGGAGCGCCAGCAGGAATACGCACAGTCCGGCCACTGCCAGCAGCCGGAAAGGTTTCGGCGTCCTGTCGTAGTGTCCGGAGAAAATGATGCTGCCGGCTATGCCGACCACCCCGAACATGGCCAGTATCATGGTGATGGCGGTGTCGCCGAATCCCGCTACCTGCCCGAGGAAAGGTTCTATGTAGCTGTATGCGGTGAAATGTCCGGTGATTGTCACAAGAGTGAGCAGGAAGATGCCGAGCAGTGCAGGGGATTTGATGAGGGCAGGCAGTTTCCTCAGGGAGAAGGAACTGTCGCTCGGTGTCTTTTTCAGGACCGCTGCCAGAATGCAGAAAATGATGGCGGCAATGGCGGCTATGATCAGGAAAGCTGCCCTCCAGCCTACTAAAAGCCCGATTGTCCTTCCTAAAGGAAGCCCGACTATCATGGCGAACGAAGAGCCGGATACCACCATGCTGAGGGCGGCGGCACCTTTCCCTTCCGGAGCCACCTTCACGGCTACAGGCGTCACTATCGACCAGAATATGGCGTGCGAGCAGGCGACGCCCATTCTGGATATCATCAGCATATTGTAGTTCGCGGCGAAGCCCGATGCTATGTGGCTGAGGACAAACAGCCCTACTATCGACAGCATCAGCCTTTTGTTCTCGGTCTTCGCGAATACCAGCATCAGGGGCAGGGAGGCTATGGCTACGACCCAGGCGTAGACGGTGATAAGCATGCCTGCCGCAGACTCCGATATGCCGAAGTCGGCCGCGATTCCGCTGAGAAGACCTATGGGTATGAATTCGGAGGTGTTGAAGATGAATGCGGAGAACATCAACCCGATTACCGGCAGCCAGCTTCCTTTGGATAAGCCGGCGGCTCCTGATTTTCCTGAAATTCCTGACATGGCTCCTGCCTTTGCTATTCAGGGTCCTCTTCTTCCAGAGGTTCGTTGAACGGCATCAGAAAAGGATTCTTCGTCCTTTCATCCGCTATGCTTGTACGCGGCCCGTGGCCCGGAATGACCTCTATGTCGCCATCCAACGGCATCAGTTTCCCGAAAATGCTTTCCATCAGCACATCATAGTCTCCTCCGAGATGGTCCGTACGTCCTATCGAGCCGGCAAAGAGGGTGTCTCCGCTGAACAGAAGCCTTGCCTCGCGGTCGAGGAAGCAGACTCCTCCTGGCGTGTGCCCCGGAGTGGAGATTACTTCCCATTTCCTGTCATGCCCCCATTCTATGACATCCCCATCCTTGATTCCGACCAGCCGGCCTCCCTTTTCCGCAGGCATGGTAAATGATATGTCCGGCATTTTCACGCCGAATCTTCTGCTGAAGGTATCGCTGTCATTTGCGATGTCGATATCTTCGGGAGACATCAGCACCGGCGCATTGTAAAGGTCCGACAGGGGAGTGACTCCCAGTATATGGTCGAAATGACCGTGAGTGAGAAGGATTTTCTCCGGTTTCAGCCCGTGTCCGGCAATATATGATGTAACCGTCGACAGTTCCGTGTCATCATAGCATCCCGGATCCACGATCACGGCTTCTCCGGAATCATCCGATGCTATTGTGCAGCATTCCCTGAAAGGGTTGAAATAAAAACATTTGATCTGTAGCATAATTCAGTCTGTAGGCTTCCGTGGCCGTTCCGCCGGAGTCTCATGAATGGCAGACGGACGGCACGGCATTACGGTTGCAAAAATAGTCATTTTTTCGGAAGAAGCCGGGCGGCCAGCCATTTCCTGACAGGCAGGTCATACAGCTTGAGACATAGCCAGGCCAGCAGGATGCTGACTGCTACGGCGCCGGCGGCGACAGGCCATGCCTGAGAGAACGGAATCTTTTCGCTCCCGCTCCACAGCCACGCATAGAACAGGTACATTATCGGATAATGGACGATATAGACCGGATATGATATCTCGCCCAGGAACCTGCAGATCCGGGATGTTGTCCCGTCCGTCGTCTTCCCTCCCGCTCCGAGATACACGATTGCCGGGAAAATCAGTATGGTGCAGATGGATTCGTAAAGGCCGTTCAGCCACGGCGATTCTTCTCCTCCGAAATGCGGCAGGGCAAGCAGGATGGCAATCGCGGTACTGCATATCCAGAACGCTCCGCGGATTCTTGCCGGTCTGAATATCCGGGACAACAGCAGACCGGCAGAGAACGAGAACATCAGCCTCAGGAACCCTCCCGCGAAATTGTTGCCTGCCAGCGACCAGCCCACGCCGAGATGGCCGAACCCTGAAAAGTTCCCGATGGCGAATACTGCAAGCCCTGTCCCGGCAGCACAGGTAAGGACAGAGAGCCATCTTGTGGACAGTTTCCTGATGAACAGCGCATAAAGTATGTTGCCGATGTATTCGAAAAACAGGGACCAGCTCGGTCCGTTCAGGGAATACATTTCATTGTTTCCCCTGACATCCATTGCAGTGCCGGGTACGGCCGGAATCAGGAACAGGTTGAGAGCCAGAGCCAGCAGTACAAGGCGGAAAGGGACCTCGGTCCCATCCCATTCCCGGCAGCCCTGGATGCAGAACGATACGGCGCCGAGCAGCGCACCCATTATTACCATGGGATGCAGCCGGATGAGCCTTCTCTTGAAGAAACTGCCGACAGTGAGGGACTTCTGCCATCTGTCATCGTATGCGTAGCCTATCACGAATCCTGACAGGATATAGAAGAAGTCCACTGCGAGATATCCGTGGTTGACGCACTGGTCGATGGGAGAAGCGGCGAATCCCTCGCCGATATGGTAGAATATGACCAGCAGGGCGGCTACGCCTCTGAGACCGTCGAGAAGTTCGTAATGGGGCTTTGAATCCTGCATCTGTCCGTAGATTATGTTGCCGTGGGAAATTGTCCCGGCAAATCTACGGAAAATATTCCACAGGCTTTGCCGATTGTCCGATTATTTGCCTACATTTGCAGCATATCGGGCAGGCCCGGTGCGTGCAGCGTTCCCGGCTCCGATATGTGTAAAAGATATTAAAACATTAAAACATTAAAACTCGGACAATCATGCATATAGCAGTGGCGGGGAATATCGGCAGCGGAAAGACGACTCTCACGAAGATGCTGGCTGCACACTACAACTGGGTCCCCAAGTTCGAATCCGTCGATTTCAATCCTTATCTTGCCGATTTCTATGAGGATATGGAGCGCTGGTCGTTCAATCTCCAGATATATTTCCTGAACAAGAGGTTCAAGGATGTGGTGGAGATATCCAGAAGCAAGGATGTGATAATACAGGACAGGACAATCTATGAGGACGCCCGCATCTTCGCCCCGAACCTTCATGCCATGGGACTGATGAGCACCAGGGATTTCGAGAACTATTCCGACCTTTTCGACCTGATGATGTCCCTTGTCAACCCTCCTGACCTGCTGATATATCTCCGTTCATCCATCCCTAATCTGGTAAGCCAGATCCAGAAGAGGGGAAGGGACTATGAGAAGAGCATCAGAATAGACTATATCACGGGCCTCAATGAACGGTATGAAAACTGGATAAGGGACTACGGGCACCGTCTGCTGGTTCTGGATGTGGACAACATCAAGTTCGAGAACCGTCCGGAGGATTTCCAGAAAGTCACGGACAAGATAGATGCAGAATTCTTCGGCCTTTTCAACGGATAGGCCTGTCATTCAGTCATGATAACACTATAACGGTAACGATATGGCAGAACGGTTGACAATTATCGAATTTGTCGAAAAATATGTAGACAGATTCGCGCAGAATACATTTCTCTGGGAAAAGCGGGAGGGGAAATGGATTCCTACCACTTTTGAGCAGACCCGCAGCGAGGCCTACAGGATAGGAGCGGGGCTTATGGCTCTCGGGGTCCAGAAAGGGGAGAAGGTCGCCCTTCTTTCTGAAGGCAGGAATATGTGGGTTCTCGGGGAGCTCGGTATCCTCTATGCAGGGGCGGTCAATGTCCCGCTTTCGGTAAAGCTGGAGGAAAGCAGCGATCTTCTGTTCCGTCTCAGGCACTCGGATTCCAAGTACATAATGGTGTCCGGAACTCAGCTTCCGAAGATAAGGAAGATATTGGGGGACCTGCCTGCGATAGAGAAAGTGATTGTGTTCGATGACCTTCCGGAATATCAGGAGAAGGAGATCCCGATGTCGGAAATCATCGAAATGGGAGACAGGTTCCTCGCGGAAAACAGGCCTCTCTTTATCCAGAGGTATCAGTCTGTAGGACCGGATGATTATGCCAATATCAGCTACACATCTGGGACGACAGCGGATCCGAAAGGCATTCTCCTGACCCACAGGAACTACACGGCCAATGTCGAGCAGGCGCAGTCTGTCATCGGTGTCACTCCGGAAGACAGGATGCTCATCATCCTGCCTCTTGACCATTGCTTCGCCCATGTGGCCGGTTTCTACACCATGATGTCCTACGGAGCATCCATAGGGACAGTCCCTCCCGGCAGGACTCCGATGGAGGCTCTCCGTAACATACCGATGAGCATCAAGGAGCTGCAGCCTACTGTGATGCTTTCCGTCCCTGCCCTTGCGAAGAATTTCAAGAAGAATATCGAGAGCGGTATCAAGGCCAAAGGCCCTAAAGTGGAGAAGCTGTACAGGTTTGCACTTGACAATGCCATAAGGTACAACAGGGAAGGCTATAACAAAGGCGGGCTGCTGAACCTGTGGCGCAAGCCTCTGATGTCCCTGTTCGACAGGCTCATCTTCAGGAATGTCCGGGAAGGGCTCGGAGGCAAGATGAAGTTCTTTGTCGGCGGCGGGGCTCTCCTGGATATCGACCTGCAGAGATATTACTATGCGATAGGTATTCCGATGTACCAGGGTTACGGACTGTCAGAGGCCACTCCTATAATTTCCGCCAACGCTCCGGCGAAACATATCCTCGGCTCTTCCGGAAAGGTGGTGTCACCGATGGAGATAAAGATTCTTGATTCGGATGGCAGGGAACTGCCGTATGGTGAGAAAGGAGAGATTGTAATCAGGGGAGAGAATGTGATGGCCGGGTACTGGAAGAACCCTAAGGCCACGGCGGAGACTGTTGTCGATGGCTGGCTGCACACAGGAGATATGGGATATATGAAGGATTCCGAGATGCTGTATGTTGTAGGCCGTTTCAAGTCCCTGCTTATCAGTGCGGATGGAGAAAAATACAGTCCTGAAGGTATCGAGGAGTCTCTTGTGGAGAACTCGAAGTATATCGACCAGGTCGTATTGCACAACAGCCAGGATCCATATACGATTGCTCTGCTTGTGCCGAACAAGGATGCCTTGAAAGCGTATGTCAAGGAGACTGCCCCGCAGCTGGATCCGGCATCCGATGATGCGAAGAGGCTGATGCTCGGCAGGCTTCAGGAGGAGATGGATTCCTACAGGAAAGGCGGGAAGAATTACGGGGCGTTCCCTGAACGGTGGCTCCCGGCAGCCGTGTGCGTCCTCCCTGAACCGTTCACGGAGCAGAACCATATGGTGAACAGCACCATGAAGATTGTGCGTGGGAAGGTGGAGGAAGCATACAAGGACAGGATGGCATTTGCCTATACCCCGGAAGGCAAGGATATCGTCAATCCTCAGAACCTTTCCAGCCTGTAGCCTGGCTTGGGTCAGGGTGTCTGGATAATCATAAAGGAAGCGGACCGCAACGGCCCGCTTCCTTTATTCCTGAAGTGACTGTCATTCTGCCACTTCCTCGAAGTCTTCCTTTCCTACTCCGCAGAGTGGACATACCCAGTCTGCCGGGAGGTCTTCGAATGCTGTTCCAGGGGCGATCCCGTTGTCGGGGTCTCCGGCTGCCGGATCATATACATATCCGCAGATCTTGCATACATACTTTTTCATGATTCGATTCGGTTAAATGTTTTCAAATATATGTAACTTTTCCGATAAGGGAAAACGGTTTCCGGACAAACATGCTATCTGCCGCCGTCTTTCTTCCGGATGTCGACCCTGCGGATCTTGCCGCTGATGGTTTTAGGGAGTTCATCCACGAATTCGATGACACGCGGGTATTTGTAGGGAGCCGTCACGCGCTTCACATGGTCCTGCAGTTCCTTGACAAGATCCGGTCCGGCCTTTGCCCTGTATTCCGCAGACAGAATGATGGTGGCCTTGACCACCTGTCCCCTGATTTCGTCAGGGACACCGGTAATGGCGCATTCCACTACGGCAGGGTGTGTCATTAGTGCGCTTTCGACTTCAAAAGGACCGATGCGGTATCCCGAACTCTTGATCACATCATCAGCACGCCCCACAAACCAGTAGTAGCCATCCTCATCGCGCCAGGCGAGGTCTCCTGTATGATAGTATCCATCATACCACGATTCTCCGGTCTTTTCTTCGTCCCTGTAATATTCCTTGAACAGGCCGACAGGCTTCCCCTTGTCCGTGCGGATGACAATCTGCCCCTGTTCTCCCTCCTCCGCATGTCTTCCATCGGCAGTGATAAGGTCGATTTCATACTGCGGGTTGGGCACTCCCATGCTTCCGGGCTTCGGCTCCATCCACGGGAAGGTCCCCAGGGTCAGGGTCGTTTCGGTCTGCCCGAATCCTTCCATCAGCCTTATGCCCGTGATTTTCAGGAAAGTCTCATATACGGAATAGTTCAGCGCCTCTCCGGCCGTAGTACAGTATTCCAAAGAGGACAGGTCATATTTGCTGAGGTCTTCCCTTATGAGGAACCTGTAGATGGTAGGAGGGGCGCAAAGGGATGTGATATGGTAGTCATGTATCTTCTGCAGGATGTCGGCAGGAGTGAACTTCTCGTGATCGTAGACGAAGATGTTTGCCCCGGCTATCATCTGGCCGTAGATCTTGCCCCATGCTGCCTTGGCCCATCCTGTGTCGGCTATGGTGAAATGCAGGCTGTCCCTGTGCAGGTTGTGCCAGTATCTTGCCGTCACGATATGTCCCAAAGGATAGGTGAAGTCATGGGCCACCATTTTCGGCTCCCCGGTAGTGCCGGAGGTGAAATACATCAGCATGATGTCATCGTTGGTGTTCACTTCCGCCGGACGGGAGAACGGTGCGGCATTCTCTATCCCCTTGTGGAAATCGAGGAAGCCATCCGGACATTCGGGCCCTACGCTGACAAGTGTCTTGAGGCTCGGGCATTCCGGTGCGGCATCCAGTATGTGTTTCAGTATCACATCTTCCCCCGCAGCCACTATCATCTTGATGGTTGCGGCCCCGCATCTGTAGACTATGTCCTTTTTCGTCAGGAGATGTGTCGCGGGGATGGCCACGGCCCCTATCTTGTGCAGGGCAATGATAGAAAACCAGAATTCATAGCGGCGCTTGAGCACGAGCATTACCATGTCTCCCTTGCCTATTCCCAGGCTCTGGAACCAGGCTGCCGTCATGTCAGTGTATCTTTTCAGGTCGCCGAACGTGAACTGGATGCATTCGCCCTTGTCATTTGTCCACAGCAGGGCTTTCTTGTCAGGTTCTTCCTCCGCCCATGCATCCACGATGTCGTATCCGAAATTGAAATTGTCCGGTACATTTATCCGGAGATTCCTTATGAAGTCCTCCTGCGAGGAAAATTTGGTCTGGCTTAAAAATCTTTCTATCATACGAGTCCGTTTTATAACAGTTTCATGTCTACTGGATTACAAGCGTGAGAAATTTCACGTGTTTCCCATCCAGGGCCTTCAGGCCGTGCGGTATGCTCGAATCGAAATACAGCGAGTCTCCCGGTTCGAGCGTGAGTTCCTTGCCATCTATGTTCACGAGAAGGCGGCCTTCGATTACCATCTGGAACTCCTGTCCGTCATGGGAGTTGAAGTACAGGGGAGTGCCTTCCGGTTTCGGTTCGATGGTCACGATGAACGGATCGGCTATCCTTCCCTTGAATCCGGACGCCAGCAGTTCGTATTTATATGCCTTGATCCTTTCTACGGATACTCCGGCCCCCTTCCGGGTCAGGAAGTATGCGTTCATCTTCGCTTCCGCTCCGAACATCAGTTCTTCCGTAGTAATGCCGTATCTGTGGGCAATGCGCTGCAGAACGCTTATCGACATGTCGCATTCCCCGGCTTCCATTGTCCTGTATTCTTCCACGGACAGGTCGCAGTCCTTTGCGACTTCTTCCGCCGTAAGTTCCAGCGCATCGCGCAAACCTTTCAGCCTGTCGGCTATCTGTCTGTTCTGGTCGTCCATAGTCGTTGAGTTAGTTTGACATCTGTCCTGCGGGATTACGCAGAATGTCCAAATTTACAAAAAGCTTCCATTAATCCAAAGCGGCAGGTCACTGAATCTGCATGAAGGCCCGTCTTGCCGGCCGTTGGCCGAATGTCTTAATTGTTAAGCATATCGGTGCAAATACTTGCAAAAATTAATGGAAAAAGAAAAATTTCGTAAAAATTTTTTACGAAAAGTTTGGATATCCATATAAAACTATTACCTTTGTAGCGGACATAAGAATTTTTCGTGTCTATTTGTTAAGTTCGTTTTATATACAAGAGGAGTTCCTTGGGGAGGGAGCTCCTCTTTCTGTATGCCTTCCCTGACTTCACCTCAATATCGGGGGTAAGGTAATGTGAGGTAATGGGTAATGTGGACAACAGGTATGGCGCACTGACAATTCAGTATATAATGTATCGCCCGTCCTTTTCCGTGTATTGCAGCCCTGCTGAAAAACAGATGGATGAGAGTACGGACTCTATCGACTTGTTGTCATGCGTACCGGATAGACGCACATTGGAAGTGCTGTCGCGCAGTTCTATGTTGCAAGAATAATATCTCTGAAGAATCCGTACCGCTTCCGGCAATGTGTTCTGCCTGAACACAAGGTCGCCTTTCAGCCAGGCGAGGGCATCCTTTGTCTTTACGGTATTGCGCGCAACCGAGCCGTCAGCCTTGTCTATCACTATCTCCTCGTCAGGGTTGAGGCTCATCCTGATGTCATCATCCCCATAGACCACCCCGACCTTGCCGGATTTGACGGTCACGGAAGTCCGGTGGTCATCCGGATAGGAGCAGACATTGAACGATGTTCCGGTCACATTGACATCAAGCATTCCCGAATGGATTGAAAACGGGCATTCCGCATCGCCTGCCACATCGAAAAAGGCCTCGCCATCCAGCCATACTTCCCGCATTTCTTTCCCGTATCTCGCATTGTATTTCAGTGAACTTGCCACATTCAGTGTCACTTCTGTCCCGTCCGGCAAGGTGACCTCACGTGTCTGTCCCGGAGCTGTCACTATATTTTCATACGTCGCGAGCTGTTTCTCCACCCTGTCTTTCTTTATTCCGGATGCTATAAAATGTCCCCCTGTGAGGATGATGGCAAGCGATGCCGCAATCGAAACGATTCTTCCCGGCACAGCTGTCCGTCCAGCCGGCTTTCCACCCCCGTGCTTCCGGCTGATCAGCTGCATGGCCTTCTGTCTGTAGATGTCATAAGTATTGTCATCCGTTGTCTCCAACGGCCCGTTCTCCCATTGTTCCAGCATGACGGCATCCCATTCCGAAAGGGATATCGAATTCTTTTCAAGCAGGTCGAAAAGGGCCGACAGTTCGTCCCTTGTGCAGGAACTGTTTATGTATTTTATGACAAGGTCACGTGCAAGTTCTTCGTCAGTCATAGCAGATGCAGATTGAATATAATTGACAATATAGGGAATATGATGTCAGAATGTCGGGATACATAACGTTTTATGGATTTGAGGGAATCCGACATGTATTCTGAAACCGTATATGCGGAAAGTCCGAGCTGTTCGGCAATCTCCTTATGGGACATGTTCCTGTTCCGGCTCATGCAGAAAACCTGTCTCTGCCGGGGCGGCAGCTGGCTGATTGCGTTATGCAGTATGGCCAGATAGTCTTTTTCCTGCAGTATGTCACCGCTTCCGGGTGCATATTCGGGTGTGCTGGAATAGGCGGAGATGAATTTTTCTTTCAGGGATTCGGTCCGGGCGACATGTTTGAGATGATTCAGTACCCTGTTTCTGGCAATCGTGTAAAGAAATGATGAAAATGATTTCTCGGGATCAAGAAATTCCTTGTTTTCCCAGATTTTCAGGAAAATATCCTGCGCGAAATTCTCCGCAAGGTCGTACGACTTCAGAAACTTGTTGCAGAAGCAGAACAGCCTTTCCCAATAGCGGGCGTAAAGCTGGCAGAAAGCATCTTCATCGCCTGTCGCCAACTGTTTCACAAGTGCGGTATCGGTTTCCCGGGACATCGGATATCAGTGTTTCGAATATCAAATCAGTGCAAATATATTCAGAATTTTCATAAGTCCTGTAATTTTTTCTTATCATAAATTTAACCTCCTTACCCCCCTGAAAATGTATGTCCGGTTGTATAATAAATGGAAGCGAATCCGACAGAAGAACACAGATAACCGAAATATTAATAAACAACCAACAATCAATCAGACAAATGAACCACAGAATTTTCAGGCTTTTATCGGCCTTGCTGCCGTTGTTGGTGGCAGCAGCCCCTGTCTGGGGGCAGGATGGATCCGGTAGCTATTCCACAAAAGAGACCGACCTCTCGATCAATGTCACGGAAAAGCCGTTACCGGAAGTCCTGACACAGCTTCAACAGCTTACCGGCTGCAGTTTTCTTTATGATTCAGATGCCGTAAGGAATCTTCCAAAAGTCACGCTCAGACTGGAGAACGTCACATTAACGCAGATTCTTGACAGGATCGCCGAAATCACTGGATTAGACTACTCCCGTGTGGACAATACGTTTACGTTCGGGTCAGGAGGGGCAGAGGAAGAACCCGCTGCAGGGTCTGACTCAGACGGGAGCAGACTGAGCGGAAAAGTCGTGGACGGGAACGGCGAGCCTCTTGCCGGGGCGACTGTCATGCTTGTAGGGAGCGGGGATGTGTATTCCCTGACCGACCTGGACGGAAACTGGACCCTCAATGCAGCGATTCCCTCAAGAATCTCGGTCTCTTACCTCGGTTTTGTCACAAAGGAGATAAAGGTGGACTCTGCCTCTCCTGTGACGGTGCAGCTCCAGGAGGACATAAACATGCTTGAGGAGATAGTGGTGGTGGGTTACGGTACAATGGAGAAAAAGGCTGTGACCAGCTCCATCACATCTATATCATCCAAAGACCTCCTTGCAGGCCAGGGAGGCTCCACCATTGCCACTGCTCTGAAAGGGCAGATTTCGGGAATGACCATCAACGAGACATCCAGTCCGAATACGTCTGCATCCATGCAGTTGAGGGGCGTGGCTTCCATCAATGCCGCAGCGTCCCCTCTCGTAGTGGTGGATGGGGTGCCGGGAGCCGACATAAGGTCCATCAATTTTGAGGATGTCCTTTCCATAGATGTCCTCAAAGATGCTTCTGCAGGAGCTATCTACGGTACCCGTGCCGCTGCAGGTGTCATCCTTGTCACCACCAAGAAACCGAACGAAGGCCCTCTGAAACTCTCCTATACGGCAGAACTGTCCACAGAGCAGGTGTCCACACGGCCCCAGCTCCTGAACAGGGAGGAATTCCTCCGTTACGGTCTGGGCAGTGACCTCGGCTCGGACAACGACTGGTATGATGCCCTGCTGAACGAGGGTGCCCTGTCCCACAGACATGTGGTGAACCTCTCGGGAGGAAGCCGTGCTGCAAGGGTCTATGCAACTTTCGTGGCTTCAGACCAGAAAGGTATCGCTCTCGGTGACAACAGGAAAGACTACTCGGGCAGAATCAACGGAAGTTTCAACCTTCTCGATGATCTTCTCGAAATAAACATCCATACAGAATACCGCGAGGCTCACCGAGACCAGAGGGCTTCCAACAGCAATTTCGGTGCTGCCATGAAAATGAACCCTACAGAACCGATATATGACGAGGACAATCCATCTGGATACAATGTCATCATCGGAGGAGACATCTATTTCAATCCTCTGGCGGATGTGATGCTCAAGCAGCGCGACAAGATTGACAAATGGATGCTGGCGGATGCCAATGTGAAGCTGAACCTGCCTCTGGGTTTCTCCGCGCAGGCGACTGTCAGCTGGCAGGACCGTCAGATGCAGGCTACATACTACACTTCCTCGCAGCACAGGAACTCCATACAGAATGGCCGTAACGGGGAGGGCTACCATGAGTTCAGCAAGACCATTAATGTCTCGATTGAGCCTACCATAAACTTCGACCGTGTCTTTGCGAATGACCATGCAGTGAATGCTGTCCTCGGCTACAGCTTCTATGAGGAGAACAGCGAGAGTTTCAATATGACGAACTACAATTTCCCTGTAGACGGTACCGGCGCCTGGGATATGAGTGCAGGTGACTGGCTGAAGGACGGCAGGGCTTCCATGGATTCCTATAAATATCCCCGGACCCGTCTCATCGCCTTCTTCGGACGTGTGAACTACAGCTACAAGAGCCGCTATATGGTGACCGCAAGTCTTCGTCACGAGGGTTCCTCGAAGTTCGGAAAGGACCATCGCTGGGGAAACTTCTGGGCAGTGTCAGGCGGCTGGCGTATCTCCAGTGAACCTTGGATGGACGGCATAGGCTGGATAGACGACCTGAAAATCCGTGCCGGCTACGGTGTCACCGGTAACTGCGGTTTCGGAGCAGGACAGACTGCGTTCCGCTACGCTTCCGGTTCCTATTGGCCTATGAACGGAGACTGGATCATGTCCTACGGACCCGCAAACAATGTGAACAGCGACCTTCACTGGGAAGAGAAGGCCGAGCTTAATATCGGTATCGACTATGCCTTTCTCGGTAACAGGCTTTACGGTAAATTCGACTGGTATCACCGATGGGTTGACGGAATGATCTATGACATTACGGTGACTACACCTCCGGCCATGTACGACTCTACGGTGATGAATTACGGAAATCTCGAGAACTGGGGATGGGAATTCGAGGTAGGCGGCATACCTGTGCAGACTAAGAATTTCGAGTGGACATCGGCGATGAGATTTTCACAGAACAAATCCAGGATCACTTCCCTGTGGGGCAACCATTCCTATCAGGACAGGGTGAATTTCCCTGCCCCGGGTGCTCCGGGAACAGGAGGGCGCCTTGAAGAAGGTACGGTGATAGGAAGCTATTACCTGTGGAAGTATGCCGGAATCACCGAGGACGGCAAATGGCTGATATATGACAAGAACAATGATATCATCCTCGCCGACAACAAGACATACGATGACAAGAGATACATCGGCAACGCGATTCCGCAGCTTATCGTCTCATGGGACAACATGTTCCGTTACAAGAACCTGTCTCTCGGCATAAACCTCCGCGCATGGCTTGATTATGACGTGTTCAACACCATTGACATGTATTACGGGCTTGCAAACGTGTCAAATCAGAACGTCTTGCGAAGTGCTTTCCTGAAGAACGAGGGCATCAAGCAGGAGAAGCTCCTGTGCGACTACTGGCTTGAGGACGGATCTTTCCTGAAGATAGATGCCATCAGTCTTGGATATACCCTGAACATGAAGAAATGGCAGAAGTATATCGATGCCATAGACCTGTACCTTACAGTCAGGAACGTGGCCTGCATCACCGGCTATTCCGGACTGAACCCCGAAGTGAACATAAACGGTCTCGACCCGGGGTATGAATGGTATAACGACCTTTATCCGGAAACCCGCAGATACACATTCGGAGTAAAACTGACTTTCTAATACGGGGAAACAATATGAAAAACATCTTAAAGCTATATTTACTCGGAGCGGCTGTCTTCTTTGCGGGATGTACTGATCTCGACGAGATATATTATTCGGAGATAGCCCAGAATACGTATTTTTCCACAAAGGACAATATCTATGCTGCCCTTGCCAGACCATACACCAAATGGAGAGGTACGCACGAATTCAATCCATGGATGATGCAGGAATGTGTGGCTGACGAATTCTGTGTTACGCAGAAAGGTGCCGATTATGAAAGCGGCGGAGTCTACAGGCAGTTCCACTGGCATACATGGACACCGGAACATTCCAATATCTATAATGTGTATTTCCAGATGGGAGAGGGTATCTCCTATGCTTTGGCCATGATAGACGAGCTTTCGGCTCTCGACTATCCTTCATTCGGCCTTACCGAGCATGACAAGGCCGACCATATCCTGCAGCTGAAGATGCTGGTGGGATATTCCTACATGAGAGCTCTTGACTTTTTCGGCGGTATGCCTCTTTATAAGGAATACACTCTGGACGAGGTTCCACGCTCGACTGCACGCGAGACATTCGACTATATCGAAGATCTGTTCCTCGAAGGCATCGCACCTGAATCATCGCTGAAGAAAAAGACCCTCGGAGAGCAGGAGGAAGGCTGGGTAAATCAGGGAATCGTAGCTACCTGTCTGGCCAGGCTGTATTTCAATGCCCAGGTCTATATCGGTGAAGACAGATTCGATGAATGTGCACAGCTTTGCGAGGATATCCTTGACGGGAAATACGGTCAGTATGAACTCGAAGAGACCTGGAATGCTCCTTTCGGCTTTGACAACGATTTCTCGAAGGAGGTGATATGGAGCTGTGCCTCACAGTACTCCATGAACCAGATCGGCTGGGACTATGAGAGATTCAACCACTATAATGCAAAGGACTACTATGATGTGGACGGCATGGGTTCTACTAACGGAGCTCATCTCCAGCCGTCACTGGCTCCGGACGGCACCCCTTATACTTTCAATATCGGTACACCGTTCGCAAGATTCAACGATGCCGACCTCAGGAAAAAGGGCTACCTCTATCTCGGCAACAAGCAGTATGAGGGCATGTTCCTTTACGGCAAGCAGGAGCGGGTCACTTCCGACGGCAGGACAGTCAAATGTATGGGAGCCCGCGAATACACCGGGGAGGTCATTACATTGGTGGATCAGGTAGCCCAGTTCAAGAAAATCGGGACTGAATATGCCTCTGCAAGCGAACTCCCCTCCAATATCACCACCGGTGAGGAGAATTCCGGTGTCCGTCTGGTCAAAAGGCCGGTTCCGGACAGGAGCGGTCTCGACCTGAGGTACAATCCCGATTATGTCGTCATCCGTCTGGCGGAAATCTACTATATGCTGGCAGAATGCAAGTACCGTGCTGGTGACAAGGGAGGAGCGGCTTCTCTTATCAACGAAGTCCGCAAGCGTAATTTCGAGGGCGGTCTCGATCCTGACCCATGCACGGAGACCAATCTGGACAAATACAGATTCCTTCAGGAATGGATGATGGAATTCCTCGGAGAGGGTCGCAGAAGAACGGATCTCAGACGCTGGAACGCCTATACTACGGAGAGGTGGTGGAATCACGAGCCTTCGGATCATTATCGCGAGCTTTTCCCTATCCCTCAGCTCAGTATCTCGGCAAGCAATGTGGAACTGAAACAGAATCCGGGATATGGCGGGAACGAGATGTCTGCAGCTGATGCAGGACTGTTCAATGTTCCGGACATCGAATAGAGCCGGAGACTATTACTTCCAAACTTATCAAATTGAAAACAAATGAAGAAAATGAATGTCGTTTTAACGATACTGATGCTTTCCTCAGCCTTTCCCGGCTGTAACAGGGTGGAGCCGTTGCCTGATGGCCCGACTATCGAGAAGTCATATGTAGAGGAATGGCAGGAAGGCTGGCTGGATATCCATCAGATTAGTACCGGAAGGGGCAATGTCGCATGGATGATCATGCCGGACGGTACGACCATGCTTGTGGACATGGGCGATCTCGGGGCAGACAATTACCAGCAGGAGATAATGAATCCGAAACCTTCTGCCTCAAAATCTCCTGCCGAGTGGGTCGCACAGTACATAGAGAATTTTTCAAAGCCGCTGGAAAAGGGTACGAAGACAGATTATGCATTCATCACCCATTTCCACGGTGACCATATAGGCTCGTTCGACAATACTGCCATATCCCGTCCGGGGATGGCTTACAAACTGCACGGAATCACCCATCTGGCAGAGCTTGTCGACATAGACAAGGTTGTGGACCGCGGCTGGCCGGATTACAACTACCCGAGTGCGGAACAGGTCTCTTCTTCCAACGGAGGCCTCGGCAACTACACGTCGTTTATGAAACTCCGTAATGATAACGGAAAGACGAACGAACAGTTTGTCGTCGGCAGCGACACCCAGTTCCCGCTGAAGTATGATCCGGATTCCTATCCGGAATTTTCAGTACGGAACGTCGCCGGAAATCTGGATGTATGGACAGGTACCGGAACCGGCACATCACATATGTCATTCAGCACGACCGACGAGAATGAATTCAGCTGCGCCATCCGTATTTCCTATGGTGATTTCAGCTGGTACACCGGAGGAGACATCAAATCCTCTCTGACGGAAGATGCCGTAGCCAAGGCCTGCGGCCCGACCGACGTCGTAGTCTGCAATCATCACGCATATAAAGACGCGATGCACAACAGTTTCGTAAGACAGATGCAGGCAAAGGCATATGTCATTCCTGTATGGGACTATTATCATCCGGAAGCGGAGCCCCTGAGATGGATGCTTTCGACAGACCTGTACCCGGGAGACCGTATGGTGTTCGCTGCCGGACTGGTCGAAAACAACAGGATCCGTCTTGGAGAGAACGGTGAGAAAATCAAGCCGGCAGGACATATCATGGTACGTGTCTATGAAGGCGGGGACACCTGGCAGGTATTTGTTCTCAACGACTCCGGCACTGACTACGAAATCATTTACAAGACAGACATTCTTCAATCGAAATAACTGATATGGAAAAATTAGGAAATACCATTAAATTGGCTGCTCTCGTCATACTGACGTCAGTCATATCCTGTAACAAGGACGAGCAAGTGACCGGGACTTTGGAACTGGTTTCCGACAGGATTCTGGTCTCGGATGCCGGGACACCTGTGGAGGTTCAGGTGGATGCCAATATGGAGTGGCGACTCGAATACGATACCGACAACGGATGGCTGTCGACCGACCTGATGGGAGGGAAGGCTTCTACCAAAAGCTTTACGGTAGAGGGTACTGAAAATACCGGAGCATCCATCCGCTCCGAAAAAATCAGGATCTTTACGTCCGACCGGGCCTCTGAAAAGGAAATAACAGTCATCCAGCTTTCGTCATATCCGGCTATCATCTTCGAGTCAACCTCGATTATGTCACTAATGGCCGCCGAAGCTGAATATTCGGTTTCGTTTACCGCAAATATCCCTATAGACGGGATTGTGGCAGAAGCATCGGCGGACTGGCTGAAGGATGTCAGCATCACCGAGGACGGGCATCTTGTATTTACCGCATCGGAAAATAAGACCGACGGTCTGCGTCAGGGCCACATAGAACTTTCATACGATGATGAAAACGGCAGGAGGGCAGAGGCTATCGTAAAGGTAGAACAGGCTGCACCGAGCATATATAACTCCGCAGACGAAATAGGTTTTTCAGATGCGGCCGCAATACAGGACGGGACTGTCACCGACAACGTGTTCATAGAAGGTATCATCACCGGTATCGGGACATCATCAAACATGCCTTCGAACAGATATATCCTCCAGAGCGCCTCAGGACACGGCACAGTGGTGTTCGAGTCATCCGGACTTATCGCCTTTACACGTTTCGACAAGGTATCGCTTGCTCTCAAGGATACAAGAGCAGTGACAGAGACAGAGGGGGCTTATTCCTACAGGGTATTCAAGGATGTGACTGTATCCCATGTCCTGAAGTTCGAGGATTCCGGTTTCACGGTTCCGCAGATTAGGATAGCGGATCTGACCGATGACATGGCATTCAATATCGTGACGCTCACGGATGTGGAAATGGCCCTGACGGCTGGAGCATACACGAATTTCAAGACCTGCTGGCCGGGAAATGCGGAACAGAAAGACCCGGAATATTTCATCGGAAGATTTCCTGACTATTACCGGTACTATCCCGTACCGGTGCGGGACAAGGCAGGAGACAATATCTATATGCTGACTTCTCCCGATGCTCCATGGGCCCATACTACATTGCCTCAAGGCTCCGGCACCCTCACGGGAATAGTTATGAAAGTGAAACTTACGAACTTCGACATCGACGAGACCGTTCTCTGTATCGTGCCTTTGTCAGAAGAGGATCTCGGTATGGACGAGACCGTGAACAACGTTTCGGAAGTGATAGCGGAATGGAACTGCAATCTGAAATATGAAGATCCGGACAACAACGATTCACCGATGATATTCCCTGAAGACGAATACAATCCTGACGGAGGACTGCTTGCCGGCCAGGTCGGAGTGGTATTCAACAAAAACGGCAACAAAGGTTTCCAGCAGTGGTATGCGGCCAATATCCTCGGATATCAGGATTCATTCCGTGGAGATGCCAACATATCCGATGCCGCTGACGGCTGGTGGGGGACATTGTCCAACGGATATTATGGCCGTGTAGCAGGCGGCGCCTTCAATTCGCAGCCGTGGAATATCGACGGAAATACAGAAGCCTATTTCTACATCGACGGCATCTCTACCGCCGGCTATACCGGGCCGCTGTCTCTCCAGCTGTCCATGAACACCGGAGGCCAGTTCCCTGAATTCGCGCTGGAATATGCGACATCCCTTTCAGGGCCGTGGACAGAAGCCGGACGCTTCAAAGTGCTCGCCCAGCTTGACCGTACCGGAACTGACAGACAGACTGAATCCAATGTCCCCGGTTATAAATTCTATGATTTCAGATTGCCGGATGCGTGTCTCGGACTGGACAATCTGACTGTCAGAGTCAGAATCATCACAACCGGTGACATAAGGGTCAGAATGGACCACATCTCACTCAAACACAATAAATAGAGCAAAACGACCGATAGTTAAACAGAATCTATATGAAAGCATTTAGAATATTGTGCATACTGGCTGTCTCCTCAGCGCTTTTCTCCTGCGCCAAGGAGGAGCTGCCAGATGACCCCGCTCCAAGTCAGGAAGAGACCGATATTCCTGAAGGATTTGAAGCGAAGACATTCTCGGCAAGCATTTCCGAACTTACCAAAGCGGCCTTTACCGGAACAAAAGTCAACTGGGAGGAGACCGATAGGATAGCAGTCTATGACGGAACGTGCAGGAACGAATTCAAGATCCGGTCTGTCGAAAACGGGATGGCCATATTCGAGGGAGCCGTGACAGAGGGTGCGGAGGAGTTCTATGCCGTATTTCCTTATACCGCCGCATCCGAGACTTTGCCGGCCGCAGACGGGACCTTCAGTGTAACGGTTCCGTCCGAACAGCGCTTAGGCACGTCGACTTCAGATACGGATGCCATAGTGTCGGTTGCAAAGGCCGACGATGTGGACCATTTCCAGTTCAGAAACATCGTATCGATGGTGAAACTCAGTATTCCTGACGGAGTGACTTCAGTGAAGTTCAGCGCTGTCGGAAACGCGAATCTTGCCGGAGCCTGCACAGTGAAGACTGGAGAAGCCGCACAGGATGCACAGGAAAAAACCGTCACTCTTATATCGGACTCCGAAACCGGTGTTTTCAGTGCCGGTGACTACTGGATAGCCGTCGTGCCTGCGACTTTGCCGGAAGGCTGCCTGATAGAGTATGAGGGCAACGGACAGACTGCTTCCGTCGAGGTGACAGGAGCATTGGATCTCGTCAGGAATTCCAGTATGGACATTACATCCGAGACTTCGGATGTCCGGTGGGTGAAGACCTCCATAACTACGGCTGACGAACTGATGGCATTCGCACAGTCTGCCGGGACATATACAGTCGACGATCTTGTCGTCCTCGGTGCAGACATTGACATGAGCGGCAAGGAATGGGTTCCTTTTGAACTCGGTTGTACGTTTGACGGAAAAAGGCACAAAGTATACAACCTGACTTCCGATGACGGAACCGTGTTTTCCAATATCAAGGAAGGTGCTGTCCTGAAGAATGTGACATTCGGCTCTCAGAACGGATCCGGCTATGATAACGCCAGCACCATTTCCATGACAGGTACGGCAGGCAACACCGGACTTGCGGGGACAAATTACGGAACCATCGAGAATGTGGTCAATTATGTGCCTGTTGTCGCAGAATCGGCCGGCCCGGCTGCCCAGAATGAGGTAAGGGTAGGCGGAATAGCCGGAAGCAATTACGGTATAATTCTGGACTGCATCAATAACGGGGACATAAGTCTGACCGGGTCTTCGGACAAGATGATATTTATCGGAGGCATTACCGGATGGGCGTCGAAGGATTCGGAACGTATAGAAAACACTTCCAACAGCGGTTCCATCACGATAGATAATCAGAATGCACAGGCCGCCGCCGGAATTGCCGGAATGATTCAGGGCGGGGATATTGTTTCTTGCAGCAATTCAGGAAAGATTACAGTGAAGAACTCTTCCGGGAGGAACAGTTATTTCGGAGGAATCGCAGGTTTCGTCCAGATACAGCTTGCTGCTGGAGTCCGGATTGAGGACTGCACCAATGCCGGTGAATTCGATCTGGACAATACTACAGTGTTCGGTGTCGGAGGTATCGCCGGGGTCATCCACCGTTCTGCAAGCGGACCTGTAACTATTGCCGGATGTGAGAATTCGGCGGATGTGTTCATGTCGGAACAGCAGACCAATGAGGATGTGAACCTCGGAGGTATAGCCGGAATGTGCGATGCCAACAATACGGCTGTGTTTACGGGTACAAACATCATTTCTTCCTGCTCCAATTCGGGGAAGGTCTATTACTCTGAAAGCAGAGGGAACCAGGGCAATCTTGACGGGAAGTTCTCTACGGCAGGAGGGATAATAGGCAGGACGAACCATAAGTTAGAGATTACGGGATGTAAGAATTCCGGTGCGGTTTCATCCAACAAGATATCGTTGGACTATCTCGGAGGAATAGCGGGATATGTGAACGGAGGGACAAGGATATCCGCCTGTGTCAATACTGCCGATGTGACTCTTGATTTGGGCACATCAACGACCTACAGCGGCGGCAACAGGCCTGGAGCCGGAGGGATAGCCTGCTATACCGGAGGTACAGTGACGATAGAGGACTGCGAGAACAGCGGGGCGGTGAGCATCACTGTCAACAAGAGCGACCAGTGCGCTGCCGGAGGTATTGTGGCTACTACGGAGGGGACTTTGACTCTGAGCCGCAATGCCAACAGCGGAGCTGTATCCAGCACTTCGGGGAATCCGGACAAGGCTGCCGGCGGCATTCTCGGCCGTGCCATGAGGACAGTGACCATGACCGGGAACACCAACACCGGTGATGTCACTGCCATCGGTGCGAACGAATATGATCATGACAATGTAATGGCCGGGGGGCTCATAGGCCTTATCGACCAGGGAGCCGCCAATGTACCTACTGTCGTTACGGTGACGGGTGATGTGGCAGACTGTGCCGTGAAATCATCAGTAGGACGTGCAGGACTTCTGTTTGCCATCATGAACCATGTCGCGTCCGGATCATATCAGCCGAAAGCCACGTTCACGGACTGCAAGATCGGCGGTTCTGTAGAAGGCAAGGTAAAAGACGGCTTCGAGACATCAGGTCCCGTGACCATCAGTGAAGAGAATATGGACAGCTATTCCTACAGCTACAAAGGCGCCAATGCGGACCTGGCCATCACAGGGCTTTCTTTCGCGGACTGATGCCCTACTTCATATAGAGGGTGAACCCAAAAGGAATTTTTCCTCTTTGAGAATTGAATATTTGAAATCGGACTCCATTAGGAGTACGAATAAAAAGAGGGCGAGTCTGACTTTTGACCCGCCCTCTTGTTATTTACGGCTTATTCGCAAAGTTGTCTCATCCTGTTTTCAGGCCTTCATTATCTCCTCCTCCGGCAGCCCTGTCAGCTCTGCTATCAAGGCGGTCTCAAGCCCCTTCGCCTTCATGGTGCGGGCTACTTCTATTTTCCCCTCGGCTTTACCTTCCGCGAGCCCTTCGGTCCTGCCGGCCTCAAAGCCGTCATCATGAGCCGTGGCAAGAATATTCTTATAGTCCCGTTCCGTTATCATATCCTTTTCGTATTGAAGTTTCTTCTCAACCGAAAACTTCGCTATCTCGCACGCCTCAAAAAGCCTCTCAAACGCATGTATCTGCAGCTCCTTCGGCAATTCCTGCAGTTTCCCTACATGCTTCAGCGAATAGCACCATTTCTCCACCATGCTCCTGCAGTCCTTCAACTCCTTCTTGAAGCGGTACAACTCTACAAAGTTAATACAAATTGTCTCTTCCGCAAACTCCAGCGTCTCTTTCTCCCTGAAATTGTAGGTGGAGACGTACCTGTCCTTCCACACAGGGTTGCTCCTGTCAAACTTCATGTCTTCTCCGAGAATGCCGATGAAATACACAGGCGCGATGTCATAGTCACCTCCCCTGCTCGTCCCCGAATCATAGACCTTTGCCGCATACTCCACACACCGTTTGAAGAAATTATACTGCGACGACCTCTGCATCTCCACGATGAACTTCGTCCCGTCATCCCCCGTACAGCGCAGGTCCAGCCTCACGCTCTTGCTCTCCAGGGCAAACCCGGGGATCTCCGTCGTGGCATACTCCAGGTCCTTGATCTGCCTTTCCTCAGGGAGGATTGCATTCAGGAAGTCAATCAACACATCCTTGTTCCGCTGGTCACCGAAGACCGCCTTGAACCCAGCATCCGTCAGGATGTCTACATACCTCTGGACCACCCCGCTGCTCCAACTGTTTAGTATTGTTGCCATGACTCAAAAGATTAAAATGTTTCCCCGAAGTTAATGCTGTTCCTGCGATAGAAACAATACCCGAAATGCATTCAAAGTCAGATTTTTCTTTTTTTTGATGCAAAGTTTTTCTCTTTTTTACTTTTTTCAGTCCTCCGCCCCGAGGACATTGCATCTTTTTTCTTTTTTGAGTGTATTTTTTTAGTTTTCAAAAAATGTGTCAAAAAAATGAAATGAAATTTGGCGATACGGATTAAATGTCTAAATTTGTTACTCAAAATTGCCGCGGTTTACCATATTAATACGACAATTGTCTGATGCATCTTCCCCATTACATAGCATTTCCTCCATCCGGCCCTGTTTCTGTGAAGGCTGATGTGATTCATTGGGGGGGGCAGAGTTAACGGCTGTTCTGTAGAATTCCAGGAAAATTCCTCTTTTTCATTTTTCGGTCTGTCTGCCGATAGCGGACAGGCAGGCTTGCGTCATCTTTTGTCCCGAAGAAATGGTTTTTCTCCGGGATCGTCGTTCGTGTCCGGTAATATCATTTCAATAACCTATAGCTCATGATGTTTAACACTAAATTTATCCAGATTGCGGGATGGTCGGTGCTTTGCCTTACCGTTTCGTTTGCAGGCTGCAGTGAAAAGGCTGGGATTCCTTCCGGATACGATATTCCGGCTGAAGCGGCTGTACAGATCGAGGCCTTATCCGTAGCAGATACAGATTGCGGATTTGACTTCATCTGGTCATTCGATGACAGGGTGTCAGTGGCAGCCGGCGCAGGAGAACCGGTATCTGCCAGGGTCTATCCCTATTCCGATTATCAGACAGCCATAATCAGACCGGAGTTCGGGGAGGAAGTGTCTTTTCCGGTTGTCTTCCGAGCCGTGTATCCGGCTTCTGCCTTTGTTTCCGTGATTTCTTCGGAGGATGTCATGAATGTGCGTTTCCCTGAGACGCAGGCAAGCCTGTCGGACGGGCCGGACAGGAATTCCGTTATCATGTACGGCAAGTCTTCCAATGTACCGGAAGGCGAGGAGAAGTCCGGAATAGGATTCTTCATGGCTTCCGCATTCGCGAAGATCAGCTTTTCAGGTATTCCGGAAGATGATGTGGCCCTGTCCGTGCAGATAACATCGGAGAAAATCCCTCTGGCAGGGAATGCGGCATTGGATATGTCGGACGGTACAGTTGCTATGGCATCGGATGCAGTCGGTGCGATAGAAGTCTCTCTTCCTGATGATTATGACGGAAGCTTGTGGGTAGGGATGGCTCCCGTGGAGTCTCTGGCAGATGCCGCACTCGAATGCAATGTGACGACTGCAAGCGGTGATGTGTACAGCGGGATCCTATCCGCAGGCGAAGCATCTTCAGTCATGGCAGGGCATTTCGCGGAGCTGTCGGCAGCCCTCGAGCTCCAGCCGAAGGAAGCGCCGCAGGCAGACATACTTGATGTGGAATTCACTTCAGACGGGAATGCCCGGGACAAGTCCGCTTCATCGCTCCCTGTCCAGACTGTGTACGGCAGTTTCATGGCTACCCGGCACAGCGACCTGTTCGGGGCTGATATAGCCAGATTCAATCACGATTTCAACGTACAGCCTGATGCCTATGGTGTAGGAGGGCTGCAGACGAGCGGCGCATACGGTTTTTTCAGAACAGACCTCTCGGGTGTGTCTGACCGGATAGAAACGGCACATACCATCGAATGCGTGTTCAGTACCGACTATGTTCCTGCAGATAAGGATATTGTCATAGCCGGCTCCCTGTCCGGGGATGGGTTCGGCATCATCATTCGTGACGGAACAATCCGTTATTGTCTTGGAAACACAGTAATCGACAGCGGGATATCGCCTGCTGCGGGGCAATATTACCATGTCGTGGGGACTTATAATTCCGTAACGGGCAGGGCTGCCGTATATGTGGATGGAAAACAGGTGATTATATCTGAAGCCGAAGCCCTGTCATCTCCTGTCGGACTGTTCGGGATAGGTTCCGGGCCGAAGGACATAAAAGAGGGAGACAATGGTATGAGGGGCAATGTCGCTGCCGTGAAACTTTATGGCAAGAACCTCAGCCGGTCGGAAATAGCAGGTCTGTACGAGGCAAGCAAGGTCGCGAACTATGACAATACGGGATTCTTCACAGTTGCCGATGTCCGTTTCGCCCAGAGCCTTGCCGTGAATGACGGTTCGGATTTCTTTATCAACGGCAAGAATTTCGAGTCGGGAGACAAGGTGGCATTCGAGTCAGTTACGATAGGAACGTCCTATGAGAGCAATACGGCCTATGTCAGCACGACAAGCCTTAACGCGAAGGTTCCGGACGGAATTCCGGACGGAAAATACAGGATATTGCTGACAAGAGGCAGCAGGACAGTGGCTCTCGGAACAGTACAGTTCGCCACCGGCCTGACCCTTTATCCGCAGTCAGATATTACTGCAGTCAGTACCAATTCGTTTGCTAATGGCGAGCCGATAGCAAATACGCTCGACAACAACAGGGGAACCCAATGGCAGGCCAACTGGGGTACGGCAACAGAGGACAATATCAAGCATACTCCGGATGATGGCAGATATTACGAACTCGTATATTCCATGGCTGAATCCCAAACGCTTGCCGCCGTGGACATTGTAGAGAATTTCGATACCCGCGGACGCGCCGATCTTAAGGATATCATTGTTTCGGTGTCTGATGATGGGCAGCAATGGACTGAGGCCGGGACATTCATCCAGTTCCATGGTGTCCACATGTATGGCAGCGGTTCGGAATACCGTATCTCTTTCATTCTCCCTGCGCCTGTGCAGGCAAGATATGTCAGGATTTCCCTCGGGGACAGCTGGCGGTACAGCGGCGAATATTGCTGCGCCAATGTAAGGGAACTGAACTTTTATGTTAAATGACTATAGTACAATCTTATGCAGATAAAGAACATATTGCTGGCATTCTCCTTCCTGATGGTTCTGGGAGGGATGCAGAGCCTGTCTGCGCAGGACAGTCAGGAGACGGTCGTGAAGGGAAGGATATATGATGCTGAGACGAAGGAGCCTCTTGTCGGGGTAGCTGTATGGGTCAAGGATACCCCTCATTCTTCTATGAGCGACCTTGACGGTAACTATGAACTGAGATTTACAGGCAATTACGGATATGTGACATTCTCCCTGCTCGGATATGCCGAGAAAGAAGTCGCTGTAAAGAAAGGCGGACAGGTCATCAATGTGGCTCTGGAGGAGGATATGAATACTCTGGAGGAGGCTGTGGCCGTAGGCTACGGCAGCCAGAAACGGGCTTCGATCATCGGCTCCATTTCTACCGTGGATCCTATTTCCCTCCAGGTTCCGGTGTCCAGCGTGTCCAGTGCCCTTGCCGGAAGAGTTTCCGGCGTCATTTCCTACAAGAGGAGCGGTGAACCGGGTGAGGCCACTACGTTTTTCATCCGCGGTATAGGGACGTTCGGAGAGAATAACCAGCCTCTTGTGCTGGTAGACGGTGTGGAAAGGGATCTTGACCTTGTGGATGTGGAGGATATCAAGGAATTCTCCATCCTAAAGGATGCTTCCGCGACTGCTGTCTATGGCGTGAGAGGAGCCAATGGAGTCGTTCTCGTCACTACCCGCAAGGGAGAGGAAGGAAAGGCCAAGGTCAATGTCAAATATCAGGCGGGAATAGTCAGCCCTACGAAGGTTCCGGAGGTGGCAAGCGGGGCGCAGTTCATGGAAATGTACAATTATGCCCTTGAGAGCAACGGTTCGGCACCTTATTTCGACCGTAACTACATCGATGCGGTGAATTCGGGCATTGATCCGGATCTGTATCCGAATGTGGACTGGACCGGGTCGCTGTTCAAGAAACTGTCTTCATCGCACCGCGCCAATGTCAATGTGAGCGGCGGCACCAATTCCGTAAAGTATTATCTCAGCGGCGGATTCTATAATGAGGATGGACTTTTCAGGAATGACCCGGCTCTGAACTACAATACCTCGACTTTTTACAGAAGGTTCAATTTCAGGGCAAATGTCAATGTGACGCTGACCGAGCATACGGATGTTGACCTCAGTCTGGCCACTACCTTCGAGCAGAAGAACCAGGGCGGGACAGATGCCACTGCTATCTGGTCGGCTGCTCTGCGGACTCCGGGAGTGCTGTTCCCCATGCAGTATTCCAACGGCCAGCCATCAGGACCGAGCGCAAACGGAGAGAATCCGTATTCTCTTCTGACACAGACCGGATACCGTCAGTCATTCTGGAACAATGCCCAGTCGGTAGTGGCAATCAACCATGATTTCTCATGGTTTCTCGAAGGCCTTAAAGGTACGGTAAAAGGGTCTTTCGATGCAAACAACAGCCATACGCAGAACAGGACGAGGACTCCGGCCATCTACGGCAATGCTTACCGGGATGGGGATGGCGTGCTGCATACTACACAGTTCGTGGAAGGTTCCCAGACTCTCGGTTTCTCCAGAGGTTCGACAGGGTGGAGGGCACTCTATCTGGAGGCAAACCTGAATTTCGCCCGCTCTTTCGGGAAACACGGAATAACCGCCATGCTCCTGTACCAGATGTCGAGCAGGAACTATGTGGGAGACAGTGCGACTGATTCCAATGCGGCACTCCCGTACAGGCATCAGGGACTCGCTGCAAGGCTTACATACAATTATGCGGGCCGGTATTTCTTTGAATTCAATGCGGGATACAACGGTTCGGAGAACTTCTCTCCGGGACACCGTTTCGGGTTCTTCCCATCAGTGGCCCTCGGATACATGATTTCAGAGGAGCCGTTCTGGCAGCCGCTGAAAAATGTGGTCAGCCAGCTCAAGCTGCGCGGCTCATACGGACTTGTCGGCAATGACCAGATCGGGGGCGGAAGACGGTTCATATATTTGGAGACCGTGGACAAGGATTTCGGCTCGTATGTCTTCGGAGTCACTTCGAACACGCAGTCGGCTACGCGGCTAGGGGATGTGGCCAATCCGAATGTCGGCTGGGAGACATCCCGGAAACTGGACCTCGGTGTGGATATACAGCTTTTCAATTCCCTGAAACTCCAGGTGGACTATTTCCATGAATACAGGACAGGTATCTTCACTCAGATGGCGACCCTTCCGTATTATGCAGGCTATCATGTCAGGCCGTACACCAACAGCGGAAAGATGCGGAACACAGGCTGGGATATGTCTGCCACTTTCGACAGGCAGTTCGGAGAGGTATATGTTTCCGCCCTTGCAAACTTCACCTTTTCAAGGAATGTCATTCTGGACATGAACTCTCCAGACTGGGAGGAGCTCTATCTGAACCAGGCAGGTCAGGCGAGATACGAGTCCTACGGATATGTGGCAGCCGGGCTTTTCAAGGATGAGGAAGATATTGCCTCGTGGCCGGACCAGACGGCCGTCGCCGGAAAGGTATATCCCGGAGACATCAGGTATCTTGACCTCAACTGCGATGGAGTGGTCAACTCATACGACATGAAGCCTTTGGGAAGTACCGGAATACCGGAGATAGTGTACGGCTTCGGGGCATCCGCCTCATGGAAGGGTTTCGACGTATCCCTGTTCTTCCAGGGTGTAGGCAACATTTCCCTGAATACCTACAGCTCCCTTACCTGCGGATTTATCCAGAATTCCATATACAGGAACAATCTCCTGGCCGATGTCTACGGCAATTACTGGACTCCGGACAATCCGGATGCGAAATATCCGAGACTTTCGGTAAATGCCGGTTCTAACAACAATTCAGTCCGTTCAACCTTCTGGCAGCAGGATGGCAGCTATCTTCGCCTGAAAAATGCCGAAATCGGATATTCCCTTCCGAAACGGCTTGTGAACAAGGCAGGGCTTCAGACTGTCCGGTTCTTTGTTGCAGGAGACAATCTACTGACATTCAGTAAATTCAAATTGTGGGACCCTGACCAGAACGATGCAAACGGAGTATTCCAGTATCCTATCAACAGGACAGGGACAATAGGAGTGAATCTGGTATTCTAAAATTACGGAACTATGGAGATGAAAAGAATATTTATCTATATCGCATCAGCATTCTGTCTGCTCTCCTGCGAGAGCTATCTGGACAGGCAGCCGGATGATCAGCTGACTTCGGAAAACATTTTCGAGAAGAGGGAGACATCTTTCGAGTACTTAGTGAACTGCTACACATACATTGCAGATGAATCCCATGTAGGATACAGAATGGAGACATGCGGCTCTGATGAGGCTTCGGCCGCCTATCAGGGAAACGACAGGGACTGGGCTCTTGCCACACACGGGGTGCTCTCCCCGAATGCTACAGGTGCGACCTACAGGAGCGACTATCAGAACTGCTATTATGGTATTCATGAATGTACCTACTTCCTTGCGAATATCGACAGGTGTCCGGAGCTGACGCGTAACGAGATCGACCAGTGGAAGGCGGAGGCACGCTTCCTCAGGGCGTTCTATTACTATTTTCTGATGGTACGCTACGGGCCGGTGATATGCTACAAGGATGTCCTGCCCGACTATGCGGATGAATCGATTAACTACGTGGACAGGATGCCGTGGGATGAACTGGTGCAGTGGGTGTGCGGAGAGTTCGATGCTGCTGCGGCCCTGCTTCCTCCGAGCTGGGGCGCCTCATATCAGGGGCGCGGGACAAGCGGTGCCGCCCTCGCTTTCAAGGCGAAACTGCTGCTGTACAACGCCCGTCCTCTGTTCAACGGGCAGAACGGAACGCATCTTTATGACAATATAAAGGATGAGTCCGGCCGTCAGCTGTTCGCTACAGTTTACGATGAGACCAAATGGAAGGCAGCCGCCGATGCGGCAAAGGCGGTCATCGACCTCAGACAGTATCATCTTGTAGGAGAAGGAAGCATAACGTCTTCATCCCCAATGTCGGATGTAATCCGCAACTACAACAGCATTTTCGTGGAGATGACATCGGATGAGCTGATTTTCGGACGGAATGTAGGGGGAAGTCTGTGGAGACAGCATGTGACTCCGAGGTCGATGGGCTCGACCAACGGCTATGCGAGTCTGGGTCCTACCCAGAAATTGGTCGATTGTTTTGCCATGGCCAACGGCTATTATCCGATTACCAACCTTGAGGAAGAAAATTATGACAACGGCCTTGGTGTCATTGCGATAGACAGCCGGTCAGGATATGACGAGACGGGATATGCCCCGTTTGTCAATCCTTTCTGGAGCAATGTTCCGGAATCGGGAAAAGTTACGGATGCAATCGATACCAGAAACATGTACATAGGACGCGAAGCGAGGTTCTACGCCAATGTGTGCTGGAGCGGTCAGCCGTTCGTCTGCAATGTGACCAAGGTGACGACCGAATATTACAACGGAGGGCTGCATGGCTGCGGGGAAGGCCAGAACTGGCCATCAACAGGATATACCGCCCTTAAATTCGTTGATACGGAGAAGTTAGGTACGAACTCGGATTACGGGAGACTGTTCTGGCCGATGCTCCGTTATGCCGATATCCTGCTTGCCTATGTCGAAGCCCTGATTGAGAGCGATCCGGTATCTTCGGATATTTTTACATATTGGAACATGGTACGCTCCCGTGCCGGGTTGCCCGACATTGAAGATCTATATCCGGAAATTATCGGGGACAAGGACCTTCTGAGAAAATATATCAGGAGAGAGAGAATGGTGGAGCTGTGTTTCGAGAATTCCAGGTTCTTCGACATGAATACCTGGATGATATCCACTGCTGAAAACAGCGGGGAGGTTGCAGGATGCAACATTGCGGCGACTTCAGATGCAATGGATTCCGCATTCTGGCAGCGGACTTCCCTGTTCGGAAGCGGTCATTTCGGGGAGGGCGGCTACGGCACGCCGAGAATATGGACGGAAAAGAACTATCTTCTGCCGTTCAACCAGGGAGAACTTGACCGCTCCTACAATCTGACTCAAAACTATGGATGGTAAAATTTGAACATTATGAAATTGAAAACATATATCATATTCCCCATGCTGACGGCTGCATCTGTCCTGTCTTCATGCGTGGAACGTGTGCACATAGATGACAACCAGTACGGGCCGTCGGTCTATCTCGTAAACAACGGCCTGCAGAAAACGGATGTCTTCTACGATGTCCAGGGGACGTACGGGCAGGATATACGGGTGTATTGTGCCAGCTTCAACGAGGCTCTTCCGACCGTATCGGTAGTGATTGATGAATCAGTGCTCGATGAATACAATGAGACCAACTTCACGGCTTACAAGGCTCTGCCGCGAGACTGCTATACCATAGATTCGGAGCCGTTCGAGGTCATCGACCGCAAGGGCAGTACCGTCATATCCTTTGATTGCGAAAGGCTCAAGGCCTTTTCCTCGACACAGGATTACAGCGATCTGCTGGATTACGCCGTGCCGTTGAGGTTAGTGAACCATACGGAAGGTGTGGATGGGCCGAGATACGATTATCTTGGCTATGAACTTCTGGTTCCGGTCATGTCAACCATGCAGTTTGTCTTTACGCCGCCGTTTGCCAATCAGGTGCCGAAGAACGACCTTCCGGAAGATGGGGACAGCTATGTCCTTACATACAGGCTCGCCACGGTGATAGACAACAGATGGGATTTCCCGGTGTCTTTCAGTTTCAACGGACAGGCTGAAGATGCTTCTTTCCCTTCAATTCCTGAAGGGGCGTATGAGATACAGTCGTCTGCAGAGAGTTTCTCGGATGGACTAAGCGAGATTGTATTTACGGTCAGAATCAAGAAAGACATGCTCAGTGGAGCGGCATATTCTGTTGCGGCTACGGTATCAGCAGGATCAGGGCTTGCCCAGACATATTCCTCCATGTTCGATATAGTCGGGTCTATAGATACATATCCGCAGTCGGATCTGAGTATCCATGAATGCAACTCGGTTTCGAATGACTATGGGCAAACGCCGGAAATGACTCTTGACGGCAGCCAGTCTACATACTGGCAGGCAAACTATGGAACGGGAGCCGGTGTGATACATTATGTGGGAGACCAGAACTATTACGAAATCTCGTTTGAAATGGCTGAAAGTACCGGAATCGCGGCAGTGGGAATTGCACGCAGGAATGACATGGAAGGCAGGGCGGACATCAGGTCCGGGTTCATCTCGGTGTCGGACAACGGGACAGAGTGGACGAGAATAAAGGATTTCTATTTCCTGGAATCTTCATATCTGACTACGGACAACCCTGAGACTCTGATTTATTTTGATACGGTAGTCCAGACCAGGTATGTCAAGGTTTCCTGTGATGATTCCTGGAGGTTCAACGGAGATATCCATCTTGCGAACATAACGGAGTTCAACGTATATGTACCGGCCGAATAGATGATATTGACAGATATGAAAAAAACAGTATTTATTGTGCTGTACAGCCTTGTTTCGCTGACAGCTTGTGCAAAAACCGGCGGGGAAACTGCCGGTGCAGATGATAAGGAATACCTTCCTGCATGGCAGGAAGGGTTCCTTGACATACACCAGATAAGTACGGGGAGAGGTAATGCCGCCCTTGTCATAATGCCTGACGGAACCAACCTGATCATTGACTGCGGGGATGCCGCCACAAGCGGGGCTACGGAACATAACGAAGTGCTTCCGGTATTGCCAAATGCCTCCAAACATGCTGCCGGTTGGGTCCAGTATTATTTCAGGAAGTTCGCACCGGCTTCAGTGAACAGTTCTACTGTCGATTATGCGCTTATAACGCATTATGACGGAGATCATATCGGGTCGGAATGGGAACCCGATGCTGTGACTTTGCCGAACTACGGTTTCAAACTCAACGGAATCACGGAACTCGGCTATTACATGCAGATAGACAGACTCATCAACAGGAGCGATGTCTCGGACAGCCGCATGCCTGCCAATTACAGACGCTATATTGAGGAGTACCGGGATGAGCGGGGGCTTGCTACCGAGGTGTTGCGTCCTGGAGAGAACAATCAGATAAGGATGCTTCATTCGCCGGACACATATCCCGGTTTCGGGATAAGGAATGTGGTAGGCTCAAGAACTGTATGGACGGGAACAGGTGACGCGACGGAGACGCTCCCAGCCACAACCGATGAGAACGCCAACAGCTGCGGTATTCTCGTCAGTTACGGCCCGTTCGACTGGCTCAGCTGCGGAGACATTCCGGGAACCAATCCGGCAACGGATACCGAGACCGCTGTGGCCAAGGCGGTCGGGGAATGCGATGTGGTGGTCGCCTGTCATCATGGATACAAAGACTCGATGAACAGGGAATTCTGCAAGTCGACGGATCCGCAGCTCTATGTGGTGCCAGTCAGGGAATACTGGCATCCGTGTGTCGAAGCTGTTGCTAACATGTGTGATGAAACCATCCATTCAGGCGTTCCGCAGATCTATTGCGCTGGCCTGCTTGCAAGCACCCGGGCGACAATGGAGGAAGCAGGCTTCGGCAAGTATTTCATGAAAGACGGACATGTCGTCATAAGGGTCACCGATGGCGGAAAAAAATTCCAGGTCTTTGTTCTCGATGACCGCTCGGACGATTACGGGATTGTCTATTCTTCCGGAGTCTTTGATTCTCGGGACTGATCCCGGATTCCCGGGAAATTGTCATTCTGTCTGCGCATATCTCACGGGATGTGCGCAGAATCAGTATATGATGTAGCGTCCGTCCTTTTCCGTGTAGTGCAGTCCTGAGGAGAAACAGATGGACGTGAGCACAGACTCTACCGACCTGTTGTCATGCGTCCCGGAGAGACGCACATTGGAAGTGCTGTCGCGCAGCTCTATATCGCAAGGATAATATCTCTGCAGAATCCTTATCGCTTCAGGCAATGTGTTCTGCCTGAACACCAGATTGCCTTTCATCCAGGCGAGGGCATCCTTTGATTTCACTGAGCTGCGCGAAACCGAACTGTCCTCCCTGTTTATCACTATCTCCTCGTCAGGTTTGAGGTTCATTCTGATGTCATCATCCCCATATACCACCCCGATCTTGCCGGATTTGACAGTCACTGAGGTCTGATGTCCGTCCGGATAGGAGCAGACATTGAACGATGTCCCTGTCACATTGACATCAAGGATACCGGAGTGGATTGAAAACGGGCATTCCGCATTGCTTTTCACATCGAAGAATGCCTCCCCGTCCAGCCATACTTCGCGCTTCTCCTTGCCGTACCGTGCATTGTATTTCAGCGAACTCGCCTCGTTCAGGGTCACGATGGTCCCGTCCGGCAAGGTGACCTCACGTGTCTGTCCCGGAGCTGTCACTATATTTTCATACGTCGCGAGCTGTTTCTCTATATGGTTCTTCTTTGCCCCGGATACTACTTGACATTACATCCGGAACTGCCGTTGTCAAATGGCCAAAGACGAGTATCAGGACAGCGGATGAACTGCTGGCATTTGCTGAAGCTGCGGCAGAATACTCTGCCGAAGATCTGGTCACGGTAGAGGCGGATATAGATATGACCGGGAAGACTTGGACTCCGTTCGTGCTTGAGTGCACCCTTGACGGGAAAGGCCATAAGATATACAATATCAGTACATCATCTTCAAGTACAGCGAACTTCATCACCCGGGTGGAAGGAACGCTCAAGAATGTGGTGTTCGGCTCGTCGGACGGGACTTCCTATGATGGGAACAGCGTCATTTCCCTTACAGGTGCCGGACAGAATGCCGGAGTGGTCGGGAACAACAGCGGTACTCTCGAAAATGTCACATCATTCGTGAAAGTTGATGCAAATCTGTCAGGTACTCCGGCAAGCAGCCAGGTGCGTGTAGGCGGTATCGCTGCAGAGAACAATGGAGTGATTCACCGCGCAGCTACAGCCCAGGTGACCATTTCCGGCTGCGGAAACTCCGCAGACATCTTCATGTCTGAACAGCATGCTGCAGAGAATGTGAATCTGGGGGGTATAGCCGGAATGTGCGATGCCCTCAATACGAATCCGTTTGCCGGAACGAACATCATTACATCCTGCACCAACTCGGGCAGGGTATATTATAAGGAAAGCAGGAATCCTGCACCGCCTCCCGGTCTGTATCCGGCCGGCACTTTCGTTGGCCAGTGCAAAAATCCATATAATTTCCGTCAAACGACCGAACGAATTTCCGTCAAACGACCGAACGAATTTCCGTCAAACGACCGAACAGATTGCGTTATGCTTGATAAATCAGAAGATTAGCCATATATTTGCATAGTGCAAAAATCAATTCATTATGGTGTCACATTACAGACAGAGAATTGCTGACCGTCTTCTTGTCAGGAAACTGGCCGGTAAGGGTGCCGTGCTCCTTGAAGGAGCAAAGTGGTGTGGCAAGACAACAACAGCGGAACAGATTGCCAAGAGCGTCTTATATATGTCCGAACCCGGGAAGACAGATCAGAATAAGCAGTTGGCAAAGATTAATCCGTCGATGCTGCTTAGAGGTGATAAGCCGAGACTCATAGATGAATGGCAGGTCGCCCCCGTATTATGGGACAGTATAAGATTCGAGGCTGACCATAGTGCCGGTCTGGGTCTGTTTATTCTGACAGGATCTTCGGTTCCCGCAGATATGAGTGAGGTTATCCATTCAGGGACGGGCAGAATCGGCTGGCTGCGGATGCGTCCTATGTCTTTATGGGAATCCGGCGATTCGACAGGGGAAGTTTCTTTAGGCAATCTTTTTACATCGCCTCAGTCTATAAGCGGGATAACTGCAACGGATCTTGAAGAGATCGCTTTTGTCACTTGTCGTGGAGGCTGGCCGTTATCAGTGAGTATGGACAGGAATATCGCTTTGGATCAAGCGTTTGATTATATTGAAGCTGTTGAAAGAAGAGATATTTCACAAGTAGATGGGATTAACAGGGATTCTGTACGTACGCATCGGCTATTGCGTTCGTATGCCCGACATCAGGGTGCACAGACTTCTTATGGTTCCATAAAGGCTGATTTAAAGGCAAACGAGTCTGATACTTTTGATGAGGATACCATAGCTTCATACATCAATGCGTTAAAGAAGATATTCGTTATAGAAGACGCAGAGGCATGGAATCCCAATTTACGCTCCAAATCAGCGATAAGGACTTCCGATACACGCTATTTCACGGATCCGTCCATCGCTACGGCTGCCTTGGGGTTAGGCCCGTCGGATCTTATAAATGATCTGGATACATTCGGACTGATATTTGAGACATTATGCATAAGGGATCTCAGGGTATATTCGGAGGCGTTGAACGGCAAAGTATATCATTTCAGGGACAGAAACGGTCTGGAGTGCGACGCAGTAGTCCATCTCAGAGATGGCTCTTACGGGCTTGTCGAGGTAAAGCTCGGGGGAGATACACTGATAAATGCAGGAGCATCAACCTTGAAGGAACTGGCCGGCAAGATAGACACTGACCGGATGAAGCAGCCGTCATTTATGATGGTGCTTACAGCCATAGGTCCGTATGCATACAGACGGGAGGATGGGGTGTATGTTGTTCCGGTCAGTTGTCTTAAAGATTAACGGGAGAGGCCATGCGGGATGGGGGATGCGCACATTTCATGACGCTCCGGTTATTTCTGTCAGCATTTTATATCTTCGCGCCGAGAATCATGAGGGCAAGCAGGAAGATGTTTATCCCCAATGTAATCAGAAGAGTCCGCCTGTCGGACTCATGCTTGCGTTTCAGCACTTCATCGAACGGAAGGAACTCTTCCTCTCCCTTGTATCTGAAAGACCCTTCCTCCTTTTCGAGATTGTATTTCTTCCTCATTACGTGGTCATTGATTATCAGGGCAATAATGAGGGATATCATCGGTGAGAGCACGATGACGAGCGAAAGCCAGCCCTTGTTTCTGTTGAAGAAGAGGGAAAATGCGATGGCAAAAAGAAGCAGTCCGGCGGCAATCAGGATTGTCTTTACTGTTGCGTTGTCCAGTTTTTTCATGGCTTTTGTCTTTAATGAACCACAATGCGAATCTAATGATTTTTCTCCGTGATTCCAATAGTGACGGGCCGGACAAGCCTTACCAGCGGAATTTCTTTGCGGTCTCGAGGAAGATGTCCTCCATTATCCTGTAGCCTTCGATTGTCGGATGGCAGCCGTCTTTGGAAATGTCCTTGTCCAGACCTCCGTTGCCGTTTGCCATTGCCGTCCAGTAGTCAACGAACAGTATCCTGTTTTCTTCCGCATACTCCTTCAGCATGGCATTCAGCCGCCTTACCTTTTGTGCAGGCTGTATCGATGGCCTCCACGACAGCCTGTCGCAGGGCAGGACGGAGCACAGTATCACCTTGATCTTCCGAGCCTTTGCAAGTTCGCACATTGAAACTATATTGCCGAATGTGTTTTCGAGACTGATTTCTCCGTTGTTCTGTGCAATGTCGTTGATTCCTGCAAGGATAGCCACCGCTTCCGGTTTCAGATCGAGCACATCCCTCCTGAACCTTACAAGCATCTCGCTTGTGGTCTGTCCGCTGATACCGCGTCCGACAAAGCCGTGGTCCGAGAAGAAGCCGGGATCCATCCTCGCCCAGTTGTCCGTGATGGAGTTCCCCATGAATACGGCATTTATCTTCTGTCCGGCAATCTCTTCGTTCTGCTGTCTGTACCGGCCGAAATTCGCCCAGTCTTTCGGCTGGCCGTCTGCAATGGCCGCGATGGACAAGAATACGGCTGCAAGAATGATATTTCTGAAATTCATTTCGATAAAAATTCACACGGATTTACAAAATTATGAAAAATATTCCTATTTTTGCACCCGAATCATGAAAATGAAGTCTTTCATATCTGTCAAGTCAATGCGAATGCATCGCTAAGATGCATCTTCCCTCTCTTTTGTCCGCAGGACACAGGATGTGCCCGGGACAGCAGCAAGAAATCAATTACGGATTACCAATCACAGATATGACAGGACACGAATACATCCACGATACGGCTTTTGATTTTGAGGCAGGCGGCTCGGTCGGCCGTCTGAAAGTCGCGTACCATACATCGGAAAGACCATATATCCCCGGCAATGATCCCCGGAAGGTCATCTGGATCTGCCATGCCCTTACGGCCAATTCGGATGCCGGGGCATGGTGGCCGGAATTCGTAGGCAAGGGGAAGCTCCTCGATACGGAGAAATATTTCGTGGTATGCGTCAACATGCTCGGCTCTCCATACGGGTCGGATGGCCCGTCTTCTCCCAGACCCTCTGCATCAGGAGCGGATGGGAAGGCGGCTGGCGAGGCGGTGCCGTATTATCTCGATTTCCCGAAAGTGACCGTCAGGGACATAGTAAGGGCCTGTATCCTTGTGAGGAAGCATCTCGGTATCTCCCGCATTGACCTGCTGATAGGAGGTTCCATAGGCGGTTATCAGGCTATGGAATGGTGTATAATGGAGCCGGAGATGATTTCCAGGGCAGTCCTGATAGCGTGCAACGCGCGTGTGACACCGTGGATGACCGCCTACAACGAGTCACAGAGGATGGCAATCGAGGCCGACGGCACTTTCAGGGCCTGCGGAAGTCTCGAGGGGGGCAAGGCGGGTCTCGAATGCGCCCGGACCATTGCGCTGATATCCTACCGCAGCTATGAAGGCTACAACCTTACGCAGTCGGAGCCATCGGAAGATACCGTTTTCCCGGAACGCGCATGTTCGTACCAGAGATATCAGGGCAGGAAACTCTCCGACCGTTTCGATGCCTATTCCTACTGGTATCTTACATGGTCCGTGGACTCCCATAATGTGGGTCGCGGAAGAGGGGGAGTGGATGCCGCGCTGTCTTCCATCCGGGCGGCATGTACCGTGGTGGGGATAGACAGCGACTGCCTTTTCCCGGTGGATGAGCAGCGGTATCTGGCTGACCGTATTCCGGGCGCCAGGTTCCATGAAATCAACTCCAGGTTCGGTCATGATGGCTTCCTGCTGGAATACCCGCAGCTCACTACTGTCATGGCGCCGCTGCTGGAAGAAATGGACAGAGACGGCAGGATATGACGGACCCGGATACAGGGAGGAATGGAAATGTAACGGAAAAACAATACAGATTTATGGCAAAATACAGATTCGAGACATTGCAGGTAAGGGCCGGGCAGGAAATAGACCCGGTGTCGAAAGGGACGGCCGTGCCCATTTATCAGAGTACGGCATATACATTTGACGACATGCAGTACGGGGCCGAACTTTTCGAGCTGAAACGTCCGGGAAATATCTATACCCGCATAACGAATACGACCAACGAGGTGTTCGAGAAGAGGATGGCGGCCCTTGAGAACGGGGTTGCGGCTGTCGCTACGGCTTCCGGACAGTCTGCCGTCTTCCTGTCGGTGACCAATATATGCGGCCCGGGGGACAATATAGTGGCTGTACCTTTCCTTTATGGCGGGACTTTTACGATGTTCGAGATTACGCTCAGGGATTTCGGTATCGAAGTGCGCTTTGCCAAGAGCGACAGCGTGGAGGATCTCGAGGCATTGGTGGATGGACGCACGAAAGCGGTATATCTGGAGAATCTGGGGAATCCGGCGTTCAATGTTCCTGACTATGAGCCAATCGTGGAGATGGCGCGCAGGCACGGGGTATGCGTGATGGTTGACAATACCTTCGGGTGCGGCGGATATCTGTTCCGGCCGGTTGACTGGGGCTGCAATGTTTCCATACATTCGGCCACCAAATGGATATGCGGCCACGGGACCACGCTCGGAGGAGTGGTCGTGGATGGAGGGAATTTCGACTGGACGGCCGAAAAATATCCGCTTCTTGCCGCGCCATCCGAGAGTTATCACGGGCTTGTCTACAAGGAGGCGTTCGGGAATGCGGCATTTGCCGGAAGGGTACGGGTCGATGGGCTCCGCAATATAGGTCCGGCCCAGTCGCCTTTCAATTCCTTCCTGATGCTGCAGGGGTTGGAGACCCTTTCCCTGCGTGCCGAAAGGTGCTGTGCGAACACCCTTGCGATAGCGGAGTTCCTGGAAAGCCATCCGGCTGTGGAAAGCGTCAATTATCCCGGACTGAAATCGAGTCCGTATCATGCTCTTGCGCTGAAGTATCTGCATGGAGGATTCGGCGGGGTGCTTACCTTCCGGGTCAAGGGGGGCTTCGATGCGGCTGCCGCACTGGTAGGCAGACTGGAACTGATACTGCATGTCGGGAGCGTGGGAGATTCCAAATCGCTGATCGTACATCCTGCATCCACGACCCATTCCCAGCTCGGTCCGAAAGAGCAGGTTGCGGCCGGGGTCTATCCGAACATGCTCAGGCTGTCGGTGGGTACGGAGAATGTGGATGACCTCATTGCCGACCTTTCCGCAGCGCTGTAGGCCTGTCAACGGAATAAATGCTGTTATCCGGAATCTGGTCTGTCATCCTGAACGAAGTGAAGGGTCCGATACAGCTGACAAGACAGATTCTTCACTGACGTTCAGAATGACAGAGAAGAAGGCATATTGAATAATATTTAAAAAAGAAGTCATATTTCGAGAAGGACGCAGTCCTTCGGAAAAGTCCTCCCGGAGAGGGAGGATTTGAGAAGGGTGACGCCCCCTTGGGGGCTCCACGAAGTGGTGGGGGTTAGAACTTTCATAATATGACTTCTACAGATGAATAATGTTTAAAAAAGAAGTCATATTATGAAAGTTGCAGTAGTAGGCGCCACCGGCCTGGTGGGCACAAGAATGCTGGAAGTCCTGGCGGAAAGGGATTTCCCCGTAACCGAACTCTATCCTGTAGCATCGGCGAAATCGGTAGGCCGCAAGATTACATATCGCGGCAAGGAATATCCTGTAGTGAGCGCCGATGATGCCATTGCGGCCCGTCCTGACCTCGCCCTGTTCTCCGCAGGCGCAGGAGCATCAAAGGAACTCGCCCCGAAATTCGCGGCCGTGGGCTGCCGCGTGGTGGACAATTCCTCATGCTGGAGAATGGATCCGTCCAAGAAACTGGTCGTTCCTGAAATCAACGGTGATGTGCTGACTGCGGATGACTACATAATCGCCAATCCCAACTGCTCCACCATCCAGATGCTGATGCCGATTGCACCGCTTCACAAGGCATACGGGATCAGGAGGATAGTCGTCTCCACCTACCAGTCCGTGACAGGGACCGGCTACAAGGCTCTGGACCAGATGCAGGCGGAGCGCAGCGGGAAGAAGTGGGGAGAATATCCTGCAGTATATCCTTATCCTATTGACCAGAACATCCTGCCTCATATCGATTCGTTCCTCGAGAACGGATATACCAAGGAGGAGATGAAGATGGTCAACGAGACGCATAAGATTCTCCGTGATGAGACGATAGCCGTTTCTCCTACCACGGTCCGTGTCCCTGTCCAGGGCGGACATTCGGAGTCTGTCAACCTCGAGTTCGAGAGAGACTTCACGCTTGAGGATGTGCGCAGGCTCATGGCGGAAATGCCCGGAGTGGTCGTGCAGGATGATCCTGCGAACAATATCTATCCGATGCCGCTTTTCGCATGGGGCAAGGACGAGGTCTTCGTGGGACGTATCCGCCGCGATCCGTCGGTGAAGTACGGACTGAACCTCTGGTGCGTTGCAGACAACCTCCGCAAGGGCGCCGCTACCAATGCCGTTCAGATAGCCCAGCTTCTCATCGTCAAGGGTCTCCTTCCCAATGATAAGGACTTTTAATAATAAGGGCCCTCGTTGTCTCTCGGATGATCGGGCATGAATCCGCTTCCCGCTGTCCCGTGATATTCACGTCCGTCGTTGCCCATCAATCTTCCGTTTGAATCCGGGGTCAGATTCACCAGATTCCCGTTTCCATCCCTGACAGTGCATGTGTTGGGGTTATACGGGGCTTCTATCGAAGCCACCGCCCCTGCTATCTGCAAAACTATGTAGACAAGGAAAAGGAGGTATGTCACAGGATAGCACAGCAGCATGAACGGAAGCATGGAACAGTTCCCGTTGGAATGCCTGACATAGTTTATGGTGGTCGGAAGTCCGGCGGCTGTCAGCAGTGCATAGCCGCCGAGGCCGGCCAGGAGATTTCCGGTAACCATCATGCCCGTTGCAGATCCCATTACGATAAAGCCGATTATCCATTCGATTTTTTTAGGGAACCATGAATAAGTGCCGTTGTATGCTACCAAATTGATTTCCGTCATGTGTATCAGCAGCAGCTGCAGCACAAGCAGGAGGGCAAGTACCGGAAATGTCAGAAAACCTATGATTCCCACATCGAAGACAATCCACAGCACATCCCGTTGAAGCGAGATTATGTACCATACTTCCACAACGGTAAGGGCCATGAGCACTCCTGTGGTCGCATAGTACAGGGTATCCGGGAAGAAGGATTGCGGATCGTAATCAATCCTGTTGAGCACATACAGGACAGCCGCTGCGACAAGGAGGGCGAACAGAATCCAGAAAGACTTGCGTCCTGCACGCCATCCGTTGAACCAGCCGGCCGTATCTTCGTCCCATTCATCGAAGCGCAGGGAGGAATCCCACTTCGAAAAATTTATTACGGATTTGGCATTCTCCCAAAGATACGAGTCTACGGCGTCTTTCGAACCTAAGTTTTCAACTCCTGATTTTTCGACATACAGTTTCCTGCCCTTTATATAGTCGATGGCGATGTATCTGCCGTCCTTTTCATCGGGACTGCCTATTATTATGTCTCCATGCCCGAACGCGGTTTCTTTGCCGCCTTCGCTGTTGACGGCTTTGACGCCATCGGGATCAGTGACTTTCCATACGTCCTGCGGATTGTCGAGAAAACCGCCCGCACAAAACCTGACGATCCAGTCTTCATCATACGACATGAATGAGTGTTTTGGCTTCTCAAGATAACTGACCCTGTATGTGACGCCCGATTTGCCGCCCGTACCGCTCATCACGTATTCAGGCCTGCGGGAATCGGTCAGTGTCAGTCCGATGTCTTCCGGAACGCCGGGAAGTTTCCTCCACGTCTTGCCATCGAACGCTATGATGCAGGCTCCTTTCAGAAATATTCTGCCCTTGCCGATGGTATAGGTGTAGTAGAAATTCTGCCGCTGTCCGTCATGATTTGCGCAAATGACGGCATGCCCGTCCTTTGAGAATATGATTTCGGAATCGGTGCCGGACTCCGACGTGTTTATGTCGAATACCTCGTGAAACGGTTCCTTGTATTTGTTTGCCGGATTTCCCCTGTGCGGATCGCGTTTGGCCGCAAGTTCCGGGGCCAATGCCGCTCCTGCGCACAGCAGTGCGAGCAAGGCTGTCAGGATTTTTCTTGTCATGTCGCAACCGTTTCTCAGAAGAGTTTGACAAACACTTCGATGGCCTGGTATTCCGCCATGCCCAGCTCGTTGTAGAGACGGGCCGTGTTCTGTGTCCTTTCTTCCGCCCTCTGCCAGAATTCGCGGCTGTCATCTCCCGGGAAAGGAACTATGTCCTTCTGCGAGAGGTGGCGGTAGATGGCGTGGCGTTTCATTATCAGTTCGTCAGGACTGAGCGGAACGGCCATGTCTACCTTGCCGAGCTCCCATTCCATCCAAGCCCCCCTGTACAGCCACACATGGCATTCCTTGAGCCATGCTTCATCCTTGAGCTGGTTCAGGGCTTCGAGCACGGCCTCGGTGCAGACGCGGTGTGTTCCGTGAGGGTCTGCGAGGTCTCCTGCCACATAGATCTGGTGCGGCTTCACTTTCCGGAGAAGGCCGATGATTATGTCGATGTCCTTCTGTGTCCTTTCCCCTTTCTTGATGCCTCCGGTCTCGTAGAACGGCAGGTTGAGGAAGTGTGCGTTGGTGTCGGGGTTCAGTCCGAAAGACCGGACGGCCGCCCTTGCTTCCGCACGTCGGATGGCGCCCTTTATGTTCAGCAGTTCGCGCGGCTCCGGTTCTCCGCGGCGCTTCGATTCCACGATTTTCTTCACCCTGTCGAATTCATCGGCGAATCCGAGTTCGTGGGCTGTGTCCATGTGCTGGAGGACCACATCGTCATGCACTGCGACATTTCCTGAGGTCTCGTATGCCACATGCACATCGTGACCCTGCTGTACCAGCCTGATGAATGTCCCGCCCATTGAGATCACATCATCATCAGGATGAGGCGAGAAGATGACCACCCTTTTCGGGAAAGGAGCCGATGATACCGGTCTGGTGCTGTCGTCCGCATTCGGTTTTCCGCCCGGCCAGCCTGTGATGGTGTGCTGCAGGTCGTTGAACACATCGATGTTGATCTTGTCGTATGGTCCGGCCTGTTCGAGAAGCCCGCTGAGGGAGTTTTCTATATAGTCGGAATATGTCAGCTTGAGGATAGGCTTGCGGACAGTCTCGCAGAGCCATACCACGGCCTTGCGGATGAATTTCGGAGTCCATTCGCAAGGTCCGACAAGCCACGGGGCTACGACCCTTGCTATGTTGCTTCCTGCATTTTCATCGACATAGAGGGAGATGTTTTCGTGCCTCTGGAGGAACGATGCGGGGCAGAGCGGAGTGACCGGGCCTTCGACGACATTGTGCACGGCGCTGGTCTTGTCCTCTCCCCATGCCATCAGAATGATCCTTTTTGCCGACATCATGGTCGCGATACCCATTGTGATGGCTGCGCGCGGAGTGGAATTGATGTCCCCGTTGAAGTTTTTCGCCTGTATTTTCCTGGTCCTGTATGACATGAGGATCGTCCTGGTCCTGCTCTTTTCCGAAGAGCCCACCTCGTTGAATCCTATCTGTCCTTCTGTCCCTACTCCCATTACCAGAATGTCGAGGCCCGATGCCGCCTTGTCGAAACTTGCGCACCATTCGGAAATTTCGGCCTCGCTGACAGTCCCGTCCGGAATATGTATGTTCTCTTCCTTTGCATCCACCTGACTCAGGAACTCGTCGTGAATCCTCCTGTTGCGGCTCTGCCTTTCGTCCGGAGAGAACGGATAGTATTCATCTATGCTGAAGAATTCCACATCCGCAAAAGAAACCTCTCCGGCCCTGTATCTGGCCGCCAGCTCATTGTAGAGATATATCGGGGATGTCCCTGTCGTGAGTCCGAGTTTGAACTTCCCGCCCTTGTGACTCTTTATCGCACCGATTATTTCCCCGGCAATGGCAACGCTTGCCTCCTGGGCTTCAGGGTACAGTTCTACAGGTATCTTTTCATAGCTGTGGAGAATGTCTTTCGGAAGATCCTTTTCTATGAGACCTCCATCTTTTGGTAAAGAAAAATGTTTCATTTCCGAACAAATTTTAAGGATTCTACAAATTTATAAAGAAAAATTGAAAAATTATAGATAAGTTTGTAAGATAAATCGCATAATTAACGACTATGAACCTGTTTTATCTCGTGCCGGCCGCAGCAGTCGCGGCTCTGTTTTTTGCCTGGCTTTTCTTCCGCCAGATGATGAAGGAAAGTGAAGGGACGGTTACAATGAAGGAAATTGCCCTGTATGTCAGAAAGGGCGCAATGGCCTATCTCAAGCAGCAGTACAAGGTAGTGACGATAGTCTTTGTCATTCTTGCCGTAATCTTTGCCGTACTGGCTGTGTTCGGAATCCAGAACCCGTGGGTGCCGTTTGCCTTCCTTACCGGAGGCTTCTTTTCCGGACTTGCCGGTTTCGTCGGAATGAAGACTGCCACATACGCATCGGCGAGGACAGCCAATGCGACCCAGAGATCCCTGAATTCCGGTCTGAAGCTGGCGTTCCGTTCAGGAGCCGTGATGGGGCTTACGGTAGTAGGGCTCGGCCTGCTCGACATTTCATTGTGGTATATCATTCTTGATACCTTCGTGGATGCCACCGGAGCGCAGAAACTTGTCTATATCACTACCACCATGCTTACGTTCGGCATGGGAGCATCGACCCAGGCCCTGTTCGCAAGGGTCGGCGGAGGAATATATACCAAGGCGGCGGATGTGGGGGCGGACCTTGTAGGGAAGGTCGAGGCCGGAATCCCGGAGGATGACCCGCGCAATCCGGCCACCATTGCGGACAATGTGGGGGACAATGTGGGCGATGTGGCAGGCATGGGTGCAGATCTTTACGAGTCGTATTGCGGCTCCATCCTTGCTACGGCGGCCCTCGGAGCTTCGGCCTTCTATGCCGGAGGAGAGGCTGTCCAGATGAAGGCGGTGTTCGCGCCGATGATCATCGCGGCCATAGGCGTGTTCCTGTCCATCCTGGGGATATATACCGTCAGGACAAAGGAAGAGGCCGGCATGAGCCAGCTGCTCAAGTCTCTCGGCTTTGGAACCAACCTCAGTTCGGTGCTGATAGCCGTAGCCACTTTCGGGGTGCTCTACCTTCTCCAGATACCGAACTGGCTCGGAGTGTCATTCTCTGTCATTGTCGGACTTGTAGCCGGCGTAGTCATAGGCCAGTCGACCGAATACTATACCTCCCACTCTTACCGGCCGACACAGAAGCTCGCGCACAGTTCTGAGACCGGACCGGCGACCGTGATCATATCAGGTATAGGCCTCGGAATGATTTCGACTGCCATTCCGGTCATTACGATTGCCATAGCCATTCTCCTTTCCTATCTTTGCGCAATCGGTTTCGATATGCAGAACATGCTTTCTGCAGAGAACCTCAGTATCGGTCTTTACGGGATAGGAATCGCGTCTGTCGGCATGCTTTCGACTCTCGGAATAACCCTTGCCACGGATGCATACGGCCCTATAGCCGACAATGCAGGAGGTAACGCACAGATGAGCGAGCTGGATCCGGAGGTGCGCCGCAGGACAGATGTGCTGGATGCGCTCGGAAACACTACGGCTGCAACCGGAAAGGGTTTTGCCATCGGTTCGGCAGCCCTTACTGCCCTGGCCCTTCTCGCATCCTACCTTGAGGAGATCAAGATTGCCCTCAACAGGATGGGAGAACAGATAGTCAATACTGCAGGGGAACTGATCGATGCCAGCCAGGCCACCATACCGGATCTCATGGCATACTACAATGTGGATCTTATGAATCCTACCGTCCTTGCGGGCGTGTTCATCGGGGCGATGATGTCGTTCCTTTTCTGCGGTCTCACTATGAACGCGGTCGGCAGGGCCGCCCAGAAGATGGTGGCGGAGGTGCGCAGGCAGTTCCGCGAGATAAAGGGCATCCTCACCCGTGAGGCCACTCCGGACTATGCAAGATGCGTGGAGATTTCCACCAAGGGGGCGCAGAGGGAAATGCTGCTGCCATCCCTTATAGCCATAATCGTTCCTGTGGCCGTAGGGCTTGTCCTCGGTGTCGCAGGCGTGATGGGACTTCTTATCGGAGGTCTCGGTTCCGGATTCGTACTTGCCATTTTCATGGCCAATTCGGGCGGGGCATGGGACAATGCCAAGAAATATGTGGAGGAAGGCAATCTCGGAGGCAAGAATTCCGAATGCCACAAGGCTACCGTGGTCGGCGACACTGTCGGAGATCCGTTCAAGGATACATCCGGTCCTTCCCTCAACATACTGATCAAACTGATGAGCATGGTGTCCATTGTCATGGCCGGCCTTACGGTCTGGGTCAACATGCTGTAGCGCGAAGCCGTGATCTTGCGAATGTCCAGCCTTTGAATCGTGATGGTCAAGTTCTTGTCGGTCCTTTCCATAGTCTTGCAGTATCTTGCCGTGCCTGACTGCTATCAGTTCGTGCACGATACGGAACCGGTAAGGAAGTATTCTTTTGAAGACTTCGATATCGAGGTACTGCTGCAGCGCAATGGTCCCGACACATGGCAGAGGGTGATAATGGCGTTCCCGAAGGATGTGGGGGATGAATTGTGCCCTGCCGTTGTGGTGCCGTTCTATTTCCCTGAGGCAATGCTGGGGTTCGATCCTGAAACCGGCGATGTCGAGGAGGGATACCGCGGGATAGAAATGATGCTTCATCTTGTCAGGAGGGGCTTCGTGTGTATAAGTGCCGAATCCTATCATCTGACATATTGCCCTGAATCGGATAAGGACCGGAGAGACTTTTCGAGATGGGAGGATGCGGCGAATGCACTGATGGATGACTATCCTCAATGGTGCGGAATAGGGAAACTTGTGGCCGATACGGAACTGCTGGTCGATCTGCTGGAAGCCGATCCGAGGGTGGATGATGACAGGATAGGTATAGCCGGACATTCTCTGGGGGGAAAGACAGCCTTTTATACCGGCTGTACGGATCCCAGAATAAAAGTGATACTTGCGAGCGATTTCGGACTTCTGTGGGGACAGACCAACTGGGATGATCCCTGGTATTGGGGAGCAAGGCTCGGAGATCTGGAATCTGCCGGATTCTGCAATGTCGACCTGTGGATATATTCAGGATACAGGCCTTTTTTCCTGATTGCGGGGAAATATGACGATGATGCGAGCTGCCAGGCCCTGGAGAAGGCGGCGGACGGCGGCCCGGCGTGGGCTTCGGATAATCTCGGTTTTCTGAACCATGCATCGGGACACAGGCCTCCGGAATACGCTTTGGAGGCAGGGTATGAATTTATGGAGAAATACCTTTCCCCCGGCAGGGAATGATACGTGGCAAGACAGGTTATTATATGTAAACAGTTCTATATTATGAAAAAAACGGTTTTGATGGTTGCCGTACTCTGTATGGCGGCCTCCATGTCGGAGGCGAAAGTGACGCTCCCGCAAATCTTCGGGGACAATATGGTGCTCCAGCAGCAGACGGATGCAAGGATATGGGGCAAGGCGGAACCTTTGTCCAAAGTGACCATCCGGCCGTCATGGGACAAGAAGATGGCCGTGACGGTGACAGCCGATGCCGATGGGAAATGGATGGCGGCGGTTGCCACTCCTGCAGCCGGAGGCCCGTATTCGGTGGAGATAAGCGATGGGGAGAAACTTGTACTGGAAAATGTCCTTGTCGGCGAAGTGTGGTTCTGTTCGGGACAGTCGAATATGGAGATGCCGGTCAGGGGATTCGACTGCCAGCCCGTGGAAGGAAGCGCGGATGTAATAATGGGGGCTGATCCGGCCGTGCCGATCCGCTTCTGTACTGTCGGGAAGGCGACTGCCGTCACTCCGCAGGAAGACTGCGGGACGAAATGGGAGGAGAATACTCCGGATGCGGTGAGATGGGCCAGCGCTACCGCGTATTTCTTCGGGCAGTATCTCAACAGAGTGCTTGATGTTCCTGTGGGCCTTATAATTTCAGACTGGGGCGGAACAGCCATCGAGGCATGGATGGACAGGGAGACCATAGCCGCGGGGTTCCCTGAATTCGACCTTTCGTTCATAGACAGGGGCGAGGTGCAGGGGAATGTGTCGGGAACGCCGACACAGCTCTATAATGCAATGGTGGCGCCTCTTCTGCCATATACCATCAAAGGCTTTATCTGGTATCAGGGAGAGGCCAACATCGGCAGGGCGGAACAGTACAGGAAACTCATGTCCGCATACGCGGGGATGATGAGGGAAAGGTGGGAGAATCCCGACATGCCGTTCTTCTACGTGCAGATAGCGCCTTTCCGTTATGGAGATGGAGACAACGGCATAAGTTCCGCACTTCTCAGGGAGGCGCAGATGCTCAGTTGGGGAGACATTCCGAATTCAGGCATGGCCGTCACCCTCGACATAGGGGATTCCGACTGCATCCATCCGGCAAAGAAACGGCAGGTCGGCGAGAGGCTTGCCCTTATGGCCCTGCATCAGACATACGGGAGGCAGACCATCAATCCATATTCTCCGGTGTACAGGTCCTGGGAAGTGAATCAGGGAAGGATCTTCGTGTATTTCAACAATGCCGATGGCGGACTTGCCCCTCTCGGACATCTTCTGACAGGATTTGAAGTGGCCGGTCCCGACAAGGTGTTCCATCCGGCCACGGCAAGGGTGTCCGGCTGGGATACGGTGGAAGTGTACTGTCCATCGGAAGTGACGGAGCCTGCCGCAGTGCGTTACGGTTTCCATAACTGTACGGACGCGTCCCTGTACAATCTGTACGGGATTCCGGCATCTTCTTTCCGTACCGACAGCTGGTAGGCCGGTTCGCATGAATAACGGGACCTGATTCTGTCTGACAGAGCCGGGTCCCGTTTATTGTTTCTTTTCCTTTTATGTCTGCCGCTGTGGCGGCGGCACTGGGTTCCTTATGCTGTCCTGGCGGCAAGCCAGTCTGCCATTGCACGGAGTGCCTTGCCCCTGTGCGATATCGCGTTCTTCTCCTCTTCGGTGATGTCGGCGAGGGTCCTGTCCGGATATTCGTCAGGTATGAAGACCGGATCGTAGCCGAATCCTCCGTTTCCGGAACGGGTACGGGCTATCCTTCCTTCAAGGGCGCCTTCGAAATAATGTTTTTCTCCATCGATTATGAGGGTTACGACGCATCTGAACCTTGCCCGTCTCCCGGGATTCTTTACGGAAAGGCCCGCCTCCTTTGCCAGGCTGGCCTCCATCTCCATGATTTCCATCTCACGGAGCAGTTTGTCGATGTTCCTGTCGAAATCCTTTTCTTCGCCTGCATACCTTGCGGTGTGCACTCCCGGCGCTCCTCCGAGGATATCCACTTCCAGTCCGGTGTCATCCGCAAAACAGCTGCAGCCGCATCTGTCCCAGATGTATTCCGCTTTCTGCCGTGAATTGGCGGACAAAGTGTTGCCTGTCTCCGGAATGTCTTCAGCGATTCCGGCTTCCATGGGGGTAACGAGCTCGAATCCCCCTCCAAGGATTTCCCTTGCTTCACGCAGTTTTCCGCCATTGCCCGTTGCAAATACGATTTTCATAAACAACTGCTTTATTTACTTCCTTAAAAACGCAGCAAATGTATGAATTCTTTTTTGATTATCCGCTATCTGTCTGATGGCAGTGTCCCGGGCGGCCGGAAATTCGGACAGTTTTTGAAAGATTTTTGTAGAAATGTCCGGCAGTTTCTTAATTTTGTAATCCGATTCTCTCCTGAGGCCCGTCCGCTTCGGGATGGACAGTTCGGAGAGACGAAATTATGGATATGAAAAGGACAGGTTATATGTTTTTGTCTGCCGTGGCGGCACTTGCCGTGACTGCAGCGGCGGCAAGTGCCCAGAGCAGGAGTTTCAGGCTCGGGCAGTGGGAGGAGATACATGATTCCATACTGAAGGAACTGAACGGTTCGTATGTGGATTCTCTGCCCGTAGACAGGATAATGAGGGCCGGGATAGATGAGATGCTGGCAAGTCTCGACCCGTACACGATCTATGTCCCGGAGGAGGAAAACGATGATTTCCAGATGATGATCTCGAAGACTTACGGAGGAATAGGGGCGGTAATATACAAGAAGAAAGGGGAGAATGTGGTCATAAACGAACCGTATTACGGATCGCCCGCATATAAGGCGGGGCTTGTCTGCGGGGATGAGATAATCACTATCGATGGCTGTCCGACAAAGGATCTGGAGACCGCACAGAGCAGCGACAGGATGAAGGGCAAGCCGGGGACGACAGTCGTGTTCAAGGTGAAGAAGGTGCATTCCGGCGATACTCTCGATGTGCCGATCGTCAGGGAGAGGATACATCTTCCGGACGTCGAGTATGTCGGGATGCTCGATGATACGACTGGCTATATAGTACAGACCGGATTTACGGAAAAAGTGTCGGGCGATGTCAGGAATGCCGTCCTGCGGCTCAGGAAGGAGGGCATGAAAAGGCTTGTGCTCGACCTCAGGGGGAACGGAGGCGGCCTGATGAACGAGGCGATAAACATTGTGTCGCTGTTTGTCCCGAAAGGTTCCCTTGTGGTGACAGCCAGAGGAGCCGACCCTGAGTCATGCAGGGAGTACAGGACAGTAAATGAACCGGTTGATACCCTTCTTCCGCTCATAGTCATGGTGGATTCAGGCTCGGCATCTTCTTCGGAGATAGTCGCGGGAGCGATTCAGGACAGGGACAGGGGACTTGTAATCGGTACCAGGACATTCGGCAAGGGACTGGTGCAGTCGATACGGCCTGTCGCGTATAACGGCCAGCTGAAAGTCACTACGGCAAAATACTATACTCCGAGCGGACGCTGTGTACAGGCCATAGACTACAGCCACCGCAACGAGGATGGCAGTGTGGGACATATACCTGATTCGCTGACAAAGGAATTCACGACCCTGCATGGCCGCAAGGTACGGGATGGAGGGGGAATAACCCCTGACATAGAGATAAAGTCCCCATCATACAGCAGGCTGGTGTATTCTCTCGTACTTTCCGGGGTGATAGACAATTTCGTGCTGGATTATGTCCGTCATCATGACAGCATACCTCCTGTGGATGAGTTCCATCTCTCGGATGCGGAGTTCGAGGATTTCATCGCTTTCGCCCGGACGCAGGAATTCGACTACCGGAGCAGCGCCATGACCCTGTTCGATCAGATGAAGAAGGAACTCGAGGAGGAAGGGCTGGCCGATACCATGCAGGCGGAGATAGATGCTCTGGAAAAGAGCCTTGAGATGGATAAGGAAAAGTTCATCAGACTGAAAAAGGATGAGATAGTCCCGTTCATCGAGGAAGAGATAGCTGTCAGATATTATTATCAGGAGGCCGGTGTGAAAATCCGCCTGAGATATGATGACCAGCTGAAGGAGGCCCTTGCGATGGATCTTCCTTTCCCCGTATATGGCAGATAGTGTTTTATGTAATAACGTGCAGATATGGTAAACGAGAATCAGATAGAGGAAGTCCTCGATGGTCTTTTCGGCAAAATGCAGTTTGCGGCAGAGCCGGCGGGTCTGTATGATCCGTTGCGTTATATGATGGGACTCGGCGGGAAAAGGGTCCGTCCGAGACTGTGCCTTACCGTCTATTCCCTGTACCGGGATTCATTCCCGGAAGAGATACTGTCTCCGGCCGCGGCACTGGAGGTTTTCCACAGTTTCACGCTCATTCATGATGATATCATGGACAATGCCGAAATGAGGAGAGGGAAAGAGACGGTCTGCCGGAAATGGGGCGGCAATACGGCGATCCTGTCCGGGGATGTGATGTCCATCGAAAGCTACAGAATGATTTCGAAGGCTCCTGTGACGGTGCTTCCTGCAGTTCTCGACCTGTTCACTGCGACGGCGGCACAGGTGTGTGAGGGACAGCAGTATGACATGGATTTCGAGCAGAAGCCCGAAGTGCCGATGGGGGACTATATGAAGATGATAGGGCTCAAGACGGCTGTCCTTATCGCATGTTCGGCAAAGATGGGGGCGCTGATTGCCGGAGCCGATGACAGGGCGTGCGACTATTTCTACCGTTTCGGATATGACCTCGGACTGGCATTCCAGATAACGGATGACTATCTGGATGTCTTCGGCGATCCGGATGTCTTCGGCAAGGCTATCGGCGGGGACATTGTCAACAACAAGAAGAGCTGGCTTCTGACGAGGGCTTTGGAGAAGAGCGGCGAAATGGAGAAATCAGGAGTCATAGATCCTGCCTACGGCAAGACGGCCCTGCTGGAGGCCATGGCGATGCAGACCGTGACAGAGGCGGAGAAGGCCGCCAAGATTGCCAAGGTCAAGGGGATATATGAGGAGATAGGGGTGGATGAAGATGCCAAATACGAGATTATCAAGCTTCACGCGAAAGCGATGGACTATGCCGGCATGATAGGGCTGGGCAAGATCAGGTACGAGGTCATACACCGCTATGCTGACAGGCTGCTCGGGAGGACCAGATAATGACTTCATGCGTGTATCCGAAACCGGAAATCATGGCTCCTGCAGGCAATTTCGAATGCCTGCAGGCTGCCATCCAGGGAGGGGCGGATTCCGTATATTTCGGAGTCGAGAAACTCAACATGCGCTCGCATTCGGCGAACAATTTCAGAATGGAGGATCTTCCGGAGATTGTCAGGATATGCTCTGATGCGGGAGTCAGGACATATCTGACTCTCAATATAGTGCTGTACGAGGAGGATCTGGATGATATGCGCAGGACTCTCGATGCTGCAAAGGCTGCAGGCATCACGGCAGTCATCGCTTCCGACATGGCTGCCATATCCTATGCCGGAAGCATTGGAGTCGAAGTGCATGTATCGACTCAGCTCAGCGTATCCAATTCGGAGGCTTTGCGATTCTATGCGCAGTTCGCGGATGTGATAGTGCTTGCCCGGGAACTCAATCTGCATCAGGTCAGGGAAATACACGACATCATAGTGAGGGATGGGATAAAAGGGCCTTCCGGGCGTACCGTAGAGATAGAAATGTTTGCACACGGCGCCCTCTGCATGGCCGTTTCAGGAAAATGCTATCTCAGCCTGCATGAATACGGGGCATCCGCCAACAGAGGGTCGTGCTATCAGATATGCCGTCGCGGATACGAAGTGACCGACCTTGAGACCGGCAACCGGCTTGTGGTGGACAACAAATACATTATGTCGCCGAAGGATCTGTGTACCATAGAGTTTGTAGACAAGATGATGGAAGCGGGGGTTTCCGTGCTGAAGATCGAGGGCCGTGCCCGTTCGGCGGAATATGTCCGCAAGGTCGTGTCGTGCTACAGACGCGCGGCAGATGCTGTCTGCGATGGTACATTCTCGCCTGAACTCGCTGCGGGTCTCAAGTCCGAACTGTCGGAAGTCTTCAACAGAGGCTTCTGGGACGGTTATTACCAGGGGGCGAGGCTTGGAGAATGGAGCGAAGTCTACGGCAGCAAGGCTACGAGACAGAAGGTATATTGCGGCAAGGTGACCAACTGGTTTGCAAAGCTCGGGGTCGCTGAGATACTTGTCGAGTCGGCTGCATTGCACAAGGGGGACAGGATACTGGTCATAGGCCCTTCCACTGGGGTTGTGGAGATGGATGTAGATGAGATAAGGGTCGACTTGAAGCCAGTGGACAAGGCGGAGAAGGGAGAATACTGTTCAATCCCTTGTCATCCGCTCAGGGACGGGAAGGACAGGACTGTTCCGGAAGGACATCCGGCCGTCTCTTCAGAGACCGGCCCTGGCGGTCCGGCCGTAAAGTTGCGCCGCTCCGACAAGGTCTATATATGGGAGAAGAGGTAGGCCGTTTCACAGCCCGTTCCTTCTGAGGATTTCCTTCAGTTCGGCATCTGTCACTGTCTCTTTTTCCGACTTGTCGTAGATATAGTGCAACCCGATTTCCTTGTCGGTGCCGGAGATGATGGCAGTGAGACTGATAATCCTTGCTCCTCCGCTCTTGCCTTTGTTCTTCGAGGATATCTTCATCCTGATTTTTCTTAATCCGTTGCCCAGATCCGTCCCGAGTTCAGGATTTGTCCTTAAATCATTCAGAAGGGTTTTGTAGTCTTCTTTGACTGAAATGTATTTTTTAGCCAGCCTTTTCAGATTGCGTTCGAAAAGGGGATATGCTTTGATCTTATAATTCATGAAGCAGATCCTCCGCATCTTTCCCTTGTAGTTTCCCTTCGTTCGCCAGTCTGATCTGACGGCACATCTCATTTATGTCTTCATGGAAGTAAGATCTGTCGTGGGAGTTCTTCCCTTTCCGTTTCAGGTAGTCGACCGCATTCTTGAGGTCCTGCGGGTCATTGATTCCCATAAGGGCTTCCATGCCCTTGACTTTCAGCCGGTAAATGTCGGCATTGTATGCGACTGCCGGGTCCGACATGATTGATTTTTTCTTTCCTTTCTCCATCGTGTGCGTGATTTATACGGACAAATTTATGTGTTTGGGCAAGAAAAAAACTCAAAAAACGGAAAAATCGACCCCAAAAACAGAAAAATTTTGCCGTATCGGCAAAAGATTTTACATTTGTGTCTGACAGTGGTGTCAAAATCGTTATATTTACGGTAAAATGTTGAAGATAGGAATTGATGTGGGTTCCACTACGGCCAAGATGGTGGTGTCGGATGCGGATGGCAATATCGTCCATTCAATATATGAGAGGCACGGGGCCAGGATAAGGGAGGTCCTGTCGGGATTCCTTGACGGCCTGCAGCGGAAGGTCGGGGATGCGGATGTGTCCGTCTGCATTACGGGGTCCGTCGGAATGGGGGTCGCTGAAAATACCGGACTGCCCTTTATCCAGGAAGTGGTGGCGGCGACAAAGGCTATCCGGAAGAATTATCCGCAGGTGTCCACGATGATAGACATCGGAGGAGAGGATGCCAAGGTGGTGTTTTTTGATGGGGATAATGCCTCTGATCTGAGGATGAACGGCAACTGCGCCGGAGGGACGGGGGCCTTCATTGACCAGATGGCCATTATTCTCGGAGTCCCGGTCGAAAGCCTCGGCGATCTTGCCCTCCGTGCGGACAGGATATATCCAGTGGCCTCCCGTTGCGGCGTATTCTGCAAGACGGACATCCAGAATCTCATTGCGAAGAATGCAGGCAGGGAAGACATTGCAGCATCGATTTTCCATGCCGTGACTATCCAGACTGTGGTTACACTTGCGCATGGACGCAGGATAAAGCCTCCGGTACTTTTCTGCGGAGGACCGCTCACGTTCATTCCGGCATTGCGGAAGTCCTTTGCGGACTATCTGTCTCTCGGGAAGGATGACATGGTGATTCCGTCCGATGGCAGCCTGCTGACTGCTGAAGGCGCCGCTCTTTCTGCAGCTGCCGGTCCTGCAGTCAGGCTTTCCGCCCTGTCGGCGATGATTGATTCGATGACAGGAACATCCCGGACAACCGCAGGAGGTCTGCCTCCTCTTTTCAGGGACCGCGCGCATTATGACGGCTGGAAAGCGAGGATATCAGCGGAGAGCATGCGGAAAGCCGTCCTGAAACCGGGGGTAAACAAAGTATATCTTGGTATAGATTCAGGGTCTACAACGACAAAGATCGTATTGCTCGACACTGATGGCTCTGTGGTGTATTCGTGGTACAGCCCCAATAGGGGCAATCCCGTGAAGGCTGTCGCCGATGGTCTGGAGCGTCTGGCGGCAGAGTGTTCGGAAAAAGGCGCCGGTATAGATGTGGCAGGGAGCTGTTCCACCGGATACGGCGAGGACCTGATAAAGGCTGCGTTCGGGCTGGATGCAGGGATAGTGGAAACGATGGCGCATTACAGGGCGGCAAGAAGCATGGACAGGGACGTCTCCTTTATCCTTGATATCGGCGGACAGGACATGAAGGCGATATTCGTCAATGATGGGGTGATAGACAGGATAGAGATCAATGAGGCCTGTTCATCTGGCTGCGGTTCTTTCATGGAGACTTTCGCCAGGTCTCTCGGCTTTTCCGCAGCGGAGTTCGCTGAGGCTGCCTGCCGGTCGAAGGCGCCGTGTGACCTCGGGACCAGATGCACTGTCTTTATGAACTCAAAGGTGAAGCAGGTTCTCCGTGAAGGCGCCCGTATGGAGGACATTGCGGCAGGGCTTTCGTATTCAGTGGTGAGGAACTGTCTGTACAAGGTGCTTAAACTCAACAGTCCGTCCGCTCTCGGCAGCCATATTGTCGTCCAGGGAGGGACAATGCGCAATGATGCCGTGGTGAAGGCGCTCGAAAACCTTACGGGATGCAAGGTGTCGAGATGCGATGCTCCGGAACTTATGGGAGCATACGGCTGTGCTCTGTATGCAAAGGAAAGGGAGGAGGCGGGAGAGACTGTCCGCTGTGTCCCTGTCGGACTGCGGGAGATGCTGTCAAGGGCGGAATATACGACATCTTCGCTTAACTGCCGCGGTTGTGAAAACAACTGCATGGTGGTGCGTTACCGTTTCGGGAACGGGAAGGACTATTACGCCGGGAACCGGTGCGAGAGGGTGTTCTCGAACGGAGCCGGCGCACGTCTCCGCGGTGACAATGTCTATGGCAAGAAGCTGGAACTGCTTTTCGGCAAGGCTATGGACGGCAACAGGATGGATGGAGCCGGCCGCGAAGACGGCGCCATGCCGGCCGGATGCGTATCCGGAAAACACGCCGGTTTGAGGATAGGCATACCGAGATGTCTCAACATGTATGAGGATTTCCCGTTCTGGCATACTTTGATCGTTTCATGCGGGATGGATGCGGTCCTGTCGGATCCATCTTCTTACAAGGCATACGAGAAGGTTGCAGGGCTGGTGATGTCGGACAATATATGCTTCCCTGCCAAGATTGTCCATAGCCATATAGAGAATCTTGCGGCAAGGCAGGTGGACAGGATTCTCATGCCTTTTGTGGTCTACGAAAAGCCAGGGAAGGAGCAGAACAGTTATAATTGCCCTATAGTCACAGGGTATTCGGAGGTAATCCGGAGCGTGCAGTCCGGCAAGGTGCCGATAGATTCCCCGGTAGTGACATTCAAGGACAGGGAGCAGATGCACCGGCAATGTATTGCTTACCTGACCGGGCTCGGAGTGGACCGCAAGACGGCTTCCAATGCGGTCCTGCGTGCGGAAGCAGCGGAGGAAAAGTATGCGGAGGATATATCCGGGGCATGTCTGGAGCGCCTTGAGGATGCAAGGAGGCACGGCCGGCTCGTTATCCTGCTGACAGGCCGCCCGTATCATGCCGACCCTCTGATACAGCACAAGGTATCCGACATCGTGGCGGAGATGGGGGCGGACGTCATTTCGGATGACATTGTCAGGGGAATGGATATCCCTCTCGATGATGTCCACTTCGTCTCGCAGTGGGCCTATACCAACAGGATTCTGAAAGCCGCGAAATGGGCTGCCTTGCAGGGGGATGATGTCCAGTGCGTCCAGCTTACATCGTTCGGATGCGGCCCGGATGCCTTCCTTACGGATGCCGTGAGGGATGTGCTGTCGGCACACGGCAAGTCGCTGACATTGCTGAAACTGGATGACATCGACAATGCGGGCTCGATGAAACTGCGGGTAAGGTCACTTGTGGAAAGCCTGAAACTGTCGCGCGACAGACAGCGTAATGCAGCCGGATTCCGGACAGTGCCGGTATTCGGGGAAGAGGACAGGCACAGGAAGATACTTGTCCCGTTCTTCACCCCTTTCATTTCGCCTCTTATCCCGGCTGTTATGGAACTGGCCGGATACGATGTGGAAAATCTTCCGATAAGCGATGCGGAGTCCGGCGAACGGGGGCTGAAATATGCCAACAACGAGGTCTGCTATCCGGCCACATTGGTAGTCGGGGACATAATCAAGGCCCTTGAATCAGGCAGATACGATACGTCCCGTACCGCAGTGGCCATTACACAGACGGGCGGACAGTGCAGGGCGAGCAACTACATATCCCTGATAAAGAAGGCTCTGGTCGATGCCGGATACGGAGATGTCCCTGTCGTTTCCGTCTCTGTCGGCAGCGGTATAGAGAACAGGCAGCCCGGATTCAGGGTCAACTGGGCCAGGATCGTCATGCCTGCATTCCATGCCATACTTTACAGCGACTGCATTGCCAAGTTCTATTATCCTGCCGCAGTCAGGGAGACCGTCCGGGGCGCGGCTGCGAGGCTTAAGGACAGGTATCTGGACATGGGCGCGAAAGTCATACGCGAGGGGAAGAATATCTCCGGGCGGCTGCTTTCCCTCATAGAGAAGGCAGCGGAGGAATTCGATGATATATGCGAAGACATGGAAACGGCAAAGGTGGGGGTTGTCGGAGAAATATATCTGAAATTCAATCCGTTCGCTCACAGGAATGTGACCGGATGGCTGATGGACAGAGGGATAGAGATTGTCCCTCCTGTGCTGACGGATTTCTTTCTCCAGTATTTCGTGAACCGCAGGACCAAGAAGCAGACAGGCCTGGAAAAGAGCCGTGTGCCGGAGTTTGTCTTCAGCGGATTCTACGGCTTCCTGATGAAGAAAGTGCGGGAGGTTGACCGCAGGGCATCCGGGTTCCGATATTACAGGCCTTTCGGTGACATATTCGAGGAGGCCGAGTACGGCAGGGAACTGGTTTCCCTCAATGCGATTTTCGGGGAGGGCTGGCTCCTTCCTGCCGAGATAGCCTCCTATTGCCGGCACGGTGTCAGAAATGTGATTTCTCTGCAGCCGTTCGGATGCATAGCCAACCATATAGTCGAAAGGGGGATAGAGAACAGGATAAAGAAGGTATATCCGGAGGTAAACCTGCTTTCTGTAGATTTCGACAGCGGAGTCAGCGATGTGAACATTATCAACCGCCTCCTCCTTTTCATCGACAATATAAGGATGCCGGATCCGGAACATCCCATCGCTTCTGGACAAGCTGCGCGGAAATGTCATCCTGAAATGAGTGAAGATACAGTTATACCATCCCGCTAAAACATAGACATCCATGACCGGCAACGACACAGAAGAAAGGATAATCAGGGAGGCCCGCCGTCTGTTCATAGAGCGGGGATACGAGAAGACCAGCATGAGCGACATCGCCCAGGCTGCCGGAATCAACCGTCCCTCCCTGCACTATTATTTCCGGACCAAGGACAAAATGTTCTCTGCAGTATTCGCTGACATTATCTCGGCCGTGGTCCCGAAGATAGAATACATCCTGACACAAGACAGGCCCATAGGGGAAAGGATAGGGGAGATAGTGGATGAATATATGGAGACCTTTATGGAATATCCCTATCTGCCTGCCTTTGTTCTCGGAGAGGCGAACAGGGACATATCGCATCTTGAGGCTACGGTAAAGGATATGGGGATGCCCGGCTATTTTGTCAGGATACAGGAGATCCTGCAGGCGGAGATGGATGCAGGCAGACTCAGGCAGGTGCCCATCTATGATGTGCTGTTCGCTTTCTACGGGCTTATGCTCTTCCCCGTCCTCTCTCGCGCCATGGTCAATGCCGTATTTGTCACGGAAGGTCTCAGCTACAGCGATATCCTCTCCCAGTGGAAGCCATACATAGTCAGTCAGATGGAGCATCTTCTCCTGCCGTGACCGGCATTGCAGGTAAAATTGTCCGGCCGGATTCAGACGGATAGGAATGGATATATCAAGACGGCTGGTCGGCCATTTTCTTCTGGAATTCGTTCGGGTTCATGCCGAACGGCATGGCATCTAAAAGGGCGGTTTCGAGCTCATCGAAAGTCGGGAGGGGATTGTCTGTCCAGATTGAGCGGATGACACCGTCAATGTCGGAAATATAGATGCGCGGGACGGCGTATGTCGCGAACAGGTTGTAGATTTCCCGGCTTTCCTGGGCTGAGTACGGCATCGTATATCCGTGTTCAGCCCAGTATTCCTCTACGGAGCCGGCATCTTCTTCACGGCTTATGCAGAGAAACCTGACCTGTCCGGTTGCAATGTCTGGAACTGTATTACTGCCGGCTTCATCAGATATGGTATTGTTGCCGGATGTTTGTTCTGAAACACTGTATCTGTCATAGAGCTGCTGTACCAGAGGCAGGGTCTTCTGGCAGTCCGGACATCCCGTGTGGAAGAATACAATGCATGATATGCCTCCGAGTATGTCGGCAGTGGATACCGTGGAGCCATCATTCAAGGTCACGGAGAATTCCGGCAGCCTGTCACCGGCCTCCAGGTCTGCACCCTGCGGTATCCTGTCCTTGATGCACGATGTCAGGCAGACTGCAACCAGCACCGGTGCCAGCCGCCGTATCCATCCGGGAATTGTTCCGGATATGCAGGACTCTTTTCTCATTATTCCAGACCGTGTTTCTTCAGGATTTTCAGTACTGGTTTCTCGATTGATTTCGCCCAGTACATATAACCCCAGTCGGATGGATGTGTCCCATCCACAGAGGTGTCCCTGCTCGGGTCTGAAGCATTTGTCCGGATGAAATAGACATTTTCATATTTCTTTACCGCCTCTTCCATCAGGGTTTCGGCCATATCCTGTTTCGCCTGTTCGAAACTGTCGGATGACTTGCAGAAATTGCGGCTTTCACGGTAGATTGTCTGCATGAAGATCAGCGGAATGCCCGGTTTGGCAGCCTGTATCTTTTCGATGAACGGGAAAAGCCTCTCCTTTATCATTTCCGCCGATGGATTGGAGAATGCATCGAATATCATGGCATCGACATCTGAAGCGGCCAGTACATCGGCAAAATATGGCTGGAGTTTGCAGTTGCCGCTGCATCCGAGGCTCAGCAGCTGGATTCCGGTGTTGCGCATGAACTGCATCGGGTAGCTCATGCCGGCCCGGCTTACGCTGATACCCTGTGTGAAGCTTGATCCGAAGATTGCCACCCTGTGCCTGAACGGGGAGTCGAGAGCTTCGATTGTGGAGCCTTCCTCCACTCCGATCTTGACGGAATATTCTTCGCTGTAGATCGGCAGATACAGCATACACTCTTTTTCTGAATTGTCCATGTCTTTGATGAGCACGCAGTTGCCACGGTTCCTCCCATCAACTTTGGAGGCAGCATAAATCCATTTGCCGTCAATGTCCTTTATGTAGAGGTCATATCCCCGGAGGGCGATACCCATAGTATTTTCACCGTAGTTCATGAACCCGAATTCCGACTTGACGGATATGGTGGTCGAGTTTGTCCGGAAAAGGACAGCCAGTCCGGCCGAGCATCTCACCTGGTCGTTCTCCCCTTTGGTGAAACCCTTGAACACGCATGTGTCCACCCGGTGGTACGGGTTGGGTGTATCCATCAGTTTTCCGATGAGGTTGAGGTCAGAAGCCTCCGTAAAGACATATTTCACATTCTTCGGTGTCTGCGCAAAGACCTGGACTGTAATTGCAGTCATGATTGCGGCCAATAGGATTCGTGTCATGATATTTTTATGCGTTTTTATTCCCGACAGGGCGCTAATTTAAGAATTTTTCCGGTATATTAGTGCCAACCATTGTTGCTTATGTACAAGATTCTGCTTCTGCTGGACTACGCCAGCGAATTTGAGAGGAACATTCTGCGCGGGCTGGTGAAGTATTCTTCCGAGCACGGGCCGTGGCTTTTCTATCGTCTTCCCCCATCGTTCCGGGCGATATACGGGGATGAAGGTATAATAAGGTATGCCAGGGAATGGAAGGCGGATGCAGTCATCGGCAGATGGGACAATGATGAACTCGATATCCGGAAAGAACTGGACATTCCCGTAGTCTACCAGAACTATCATCACAGGCGCTTAGACTGCTCAAACCTGACCGGAGACTACAGGAGTGCGGGGTATATGGCCGCACAGTTCTTTTTGCAGAAAGGATACAGGAATTTTGCATATATGGGCATCGAGGGAGTGGTGTGGTCGTGTGAGCGGAGGGATGCGTTCCGTGAATATGTCAGTTCGCGCGGAGGGAAGTTCTTCTGTTTTGAATATGCGCAGAAAGATGACCCGGGGTTGAGGGAAAGCCTCAGGTCATGGCTGGAGATGCTGCCGAAACCTGTGGCTTTGTTTTGCTGTGATGATGAGAATGCCCTTTATGTCTCCGAGACATGCAAGATGGGGGATCTTCATATTCCGGATGACATCTCGGTGCTCGGGGTTGACAACGATGAGCTCATCTGCAGCATATCAGACCCTCCGATTTCATCTGTGGAACTCAATGTCAAGGCGGGAGGATATGCCCTGGGACGGCTCATTCATGAGATGATAGACGGGAACTTCAACGGTGCGAGGGATGTAGTGATCAGCCCTGTCCGTATCGTAACCCGCCAGTCGACGGAAAAATATGACATATCTGACCCGTACATAAAGAAAGTAGTACAGCGGATAGACAATGATTACGCCCAGCCGCTGACTGTCGGGACTCTGCTTGCCGACATACCGATGTCCCGGAGAAACCTCGAGGTCAAGTTCAGACAGGCGGTAGGCACCTCCATCTGGCAGTATCTTCTTGGCTGCCGGTGCAGGCATCTGGCTGAGCTTCTGATAACAACAGACAGGCAGCTTATAGATCTGGCCGCTGAAGCAGGATTCAATGACTATACCAACATAGCCCGTGTATTCAGGAAGATTTTCGGCTGTTCCCCCAAGGAATACCGTAACAAAAACCATATTTTTGCGCAATGTGAGGATTGATTGTCGTTTTTATTGCGTTATCCATGTAGATGCTATTGTAATTTTGTCAATGGCTAACTGCATCAGGTAATAACAACTAAAAACTTCTGTTATGTATAATTTGGCTCCCAAATTGTTGACCCTTCTGTCGGCATTCATGCTGTTTGCCGCAGGGATGTCCGCGCAGACATCTGTCAAAGGTCAGGTAAAAGACGCCGAAGGCAATCCGTTGCCAGGCGTCTCGGTATTGATAAAGGGTACAAATACGGGCACCGTAACCGATGTAGACGGGCGCTGGTCCCTTCTGGCCGGAAGCACGGACATCCTCCGGTTTTCATATCTCGGAATGGAGACACAGAACATCAGGGTAGGGGACAGGGCCCTGATCGATGTGACCATGAGGGAGGATGTGGCTTTTCTGGAAGAGACGGTGGTCGTCGGATACGGAACCCAGAAAAGGTCAAGTCTGACCGGTGCCATCTCGACAGTCTCCGATGAGGAGATTCTACGCGCTCCTACAATGAGCATAAGCAATATGGTCGGGTCGAGGATAGCCGGCATAGCCGCATTCCAGGCCAGCGGACAGCCGGGGGCGGATAACGCTTCCCTGACCATAAGAGGACAGGGCAACATCATCTATGTCATAGATGGGATCCGGCGTTCTGCAGCGGATTTCAACGGTCTGGATCCTAATGAGATAGAATCAATTTCAGTGCTGAAGGATGCTTCGGCAGTGGCGGTCTACGGTCTGGATGCCAGCGGCGCATTCGTGGTGACCACAAGGCAGGGCCGTGACGAGAAGGTGAGGATAAGCTATACCGGGACTGTCGGCATCAGCCAGAATGCGGAGAAGCAGAAATGGCTCGATGCTCCGAGTTATGCATACTGGTACAACAAGGCCCGCGTGCTCCAGGGGGATGAGGAAGTATTCACTGCAGAGCAGGTCCGGAAAATGATAGATGGAGTCGATGGATGGGGGAATACCAACTGGTACGACAAGATATACGGGACAGGATTCCGCCAGACCCACAACATATCGGCTTCCGGCGGAGGGGAGAAGGTGAAGTTCTTCGCTTCGATGGGCTATCTGGATGAGCAGGGAAATATCAGGAATTATGACTATGACCGTATCAACCTTAGGCTGAATGCGGAAGCCAGGATACGAAAGTCCTGGACCCTCAATGTGGGAATTGCGGGAAGGATAGAGGACAGAGATGCGCCGTTTTTCTCGGCTTCTCCCAAATCTTTCATGAATATTCCCCAACAGACATGCTATGCGCTGCCATACGTGCCTGAGGCTGTTGCGGATGAAAACGGTGACCTCATACCGGTGGCCACCCCATCGAGCGGGTCTCCGGTAACGCCTCTTGCATCAAGGGACAATTCGGGGTACAGCCGTTCGAGGAATACATATATCCAGACCAATTTCAGTCTCAGATACGATGCTCCGTGGCTCAAAGGCCTGAGCGCCAAGTTCCAGGGGGGGGTACGACATGAGGTATACCACGACCAAGAGCCTCCGTACCCCTATGGAAATCATGTTGCTTACTCTTCCGAATTCTGCAACTGAAACACTGTCATATACCAAAGGCTATTATTCGGTCATAGGCGATACTGCAACCCTGTCGGAGGCAGCGAGCAACCAGTGGACTTTCACCACCCAGTCGAGTCTCACTTACGACAATGATTTCGGCGACCATTCGCTGGATGTGCTCCTTCTTGCCGAGACAAGGGAGACCAAAAGCCATTCTGTCAGTGCAACGGGCTACGGCCTTGATTTCCTCCAGCTGGATGAACTGTCCAATATAACCAGTCTCACTACGGCCGGGGAGAACAAGATACCGGAAATAGCCGGATCGAGCGGCCACTCCCGTGTCGCGGGTTTTGTAGGAAGGGTTAACTACAACTATGCGGACAGATATTATGTGGAAGCCTCCGTCAGGTATGACGGCAGTTATCTCTTCGGCGGGATGAACAGGCGTTGGGTGGTGCTTCCGGGAGCATCCGTCGCCTGGCGAATCAACAAGGAGAACTGGTTCAATGCCTCATGGGTCAATAACCTGAAACTCCGCGGAGGTATAGGAAAGACGGCGACGAGCGGAATCTCGTCTTTCCAGTGGATGAATACGATGGCCCTTAACCAGAATGCCGTCGTAATCGGTGGCGCGAGCCAGTCCGATATAACTGCAAGCGTGCTCGGTAATCCTAACCTTACATGGGCCCAGTGCCTCAACTACAATATCGGACTGGATGCCACCCTGTGGAACGGCCTTTTCGGGATGGAACTGGATGCTTTCTACAAATACGAATACGGCAAGCTCAGCACTGTCACCGGTGCATATCCTCCATCTTCAGGCGGATACTATTTCAGTACCGCCAATGTCAACAAGGTGGACTACAAGGGCTTTGACCTTACCTTGTCCCACTACAACACCGTAGGCGATTTCTTCTACAGCATGAAGGTCGTATGGTCATACGCCTACGCCCGTTGGCTGAAATATGCGGGAGATTCCGAAAATGCGCCCGAATACCAGAGACTCACCGGGAAACAGGTCGGAGCCCAGCGCGGACTTGTGGCCGATGGACTCTTCCAGACCCAGGAAGAGATTGACAATTCCGCCACAGACCCTTCCCGTCCGGCATATCCGGGATATATCAGATATGTGGACCTGAACGGAGACGGTACGATATCCATCCAGCAGGATCTGGCTTATGTAGGCAGGAGCACTGTCCCGACGCATACGGGATCATTCAATTTCTATGCAAGCTGGAAAGGCTTCGACATCGATCTGCTTTTCTCCTGGGGATTGGGGCATGACATAGCCATACAGGGAATATACAGCGGAACGGAAGGTGCAGCTAACGGTTCACATGGTGCAACTTCATTTTCGAGGCCTTTCTATCAGCTCGGAAACGCACCCGAATATCTTGTGGTCAATTCATGGACACCGGAGAATCCGGATGCCGAATTCCCTTGTCTCGAAATCACTCCGAGAAGCCTCAACAACGGCTACGCATCCACTTTCTGGTACAGGAAGGGAGACTATATCCGTCTCAAGACTGCCCAGATAGGCTATACTTTCCCGAAGAAATGGATGAGCCGGATAGGGGTGGAGACGTTGCGCATCTATCTTGAGGGTTACAACCTGCTTACTTTCAGTGCATTGTCTAAATTCAACATCGACCCAGAGTCTCCTTCTGTACAGAACGGCTATTATCCTCAGCAGAGGACGATGACCCTCGGCGTCAAACTAACCTTCTAAAAACAGCGGAATATGAAAAGCAATATATTGACAATAATTTCGTTCGCTTCAATGTCCGTGCTTCCCGGCTGCAACGGCTGGCTCGATGATGTGCAGCAGACATCAAAGGTCACCGAAGAGATTGTCTGGGAAAACGAGGCATCCGTGGACAGTTATGTGAACAGTTTCTATGTCCTTCTGCATGATTACGGACAGTTCGGCACGGCCCAGTTTCAGGGCAGCCTGACCGAAAGCCTTACTGATTCCTTCAAATACGGCAGTGTGGCTCTTGGAAACAGGGCCGGAAACTCGAATAATTATGTGACAAATCCTGATGCCATATCTTCCGATGGCGGACTTTACAGCATCTGGGCAAACGGCAAGGCATACGAGGATATCAGGAAGCTGAACCAGTTCCTCTCACTGCAGAGGAAATATTCTGCATTTCCTGAGGACAGGAACGAACTGTGGGAGGCGCAGGTCCGTTTCTTCAGAGGATTCGTCTATTTCCAGCTTGCCAAAAGGCATGGAGGAGTAATCCTGTATGATGACCTTCCTGTGGATGGAGGAAAGGACAAGAGCAGTGCGGCCGATACATGGGAGTTCATCTATCAGGATCTCAAATATGCAGCGGAGAAACTGCCGGTCGAATGGGATGCGGCCAACAGCGGCAGGGTCACGAAGGGTGCGGCATACGCCATGCAGTCCCGTGCGATGCTGTATGCCGGACGCTGGCAGGATGCATACGATGCTGCAAACGATGTAATAGAGCTTCACAAGTATGATCTGGTGGACAATTATGCGGATTCGTGGAAAGGCGACAATGTCGAGTCTATTCTGCAGTTTTCGTATGATGCCATGAACGGCCCCTATCATGATTTTGATTCCCATTATGTCCCGCAGTGCGATGGATGGGACAACGGAGGCAGGGGGACCCCTACGCAGGAGATGGTGGAATGCTATGAAAAGGCGGACGGTACCACGGTCGACTGGAGCCAGTGGCATGAAGGCCCTACTTCTGTAGCCCCTCCGTATGCCGAACTTGAACCACGGTTCCATGCTACGATAATCTATCGTGGATGTACCTGGAAAGGCAAGGTCATGGACTGCAGTACGGATGGGGAGAACGGAGTCTTCATCCCGTACAGGGAACAGTCCACGGTGTACGGGAAGACCGTTACCGGATATTTCCTGAGAAAGCTTCTCGACGAGAACCTTACGGATATAAAGAATGTGAAGAGTTCTCAGACCTGGGTGGAGATCAGGTATGCGGAAGTATTGCTCAACAAGGCAGAAGCGGCTTTCCGCCTTGGAGGGAAGCTATCCGAAGCGCAGGATGCCATGAACGAGGTCAGGGACAGGGTCGGTCTTCCTGCCGTCTATCCGACCGAAGGGGAATTCTTCGACAGATACAGGAATGAAAGGAAGGTGGAACTCGCGTTCGAGGGTCATCTGTTTTGGGACATGAGGAGATGGAGGCTGGCGCATATAGAGTACAACAATTACAGATGCCACGGAATGAAGATAACCGGATCTGTGTATGAATATGTCGACTGCGATGGCGCTGACCGCTGGTTTGAGGAGAAGCTCTATGTCCTTCCCGTACCTTCTGCGGAACTCAAGAACAACCGTTCCGGTATCAAACAGTATGACGAGTGGCTCTGACATTTTTAATCTTACGGACAATGAAAAACAGTATATCATTTCTTACAGCAATCTCGATCATGTCTCTGGCGATGCTCTGGAGCTGCCAGAAACCCGAGATGATGGAGTCATCCCGTCAGGGGAATGCCATCAACAGCATTACCGCGAGTTTCCCGGGGGATGACAGCATGGACAACAGCTTTGCAGGGGAGATAGATTACGAGAATCATCTGATAACCATCGTGTTCCCGTACAATTATCCTTTGGAGTCGGATATCGTGGTGACGGAAGACAGGCTGGCAAGGATCAGGATACAGGCAAATCTTGAAAACAATGTGCTCATAGAACCTCCTCTTCTTTTCATGGACCTGACAAGGGAGAATGTCATCACCGTCATTGACAATTCGGCAGGGACAAGGGTCGAATACAGGATTGTAGCAGAGATAAGGAAGAGCGCGGACTGTGAACTTTCCCAGTTCAATATATCGTCTGCCGGCCTTTCCGGAGTGATCAATCCTGCAGCAAGGACGGTGTCGCTGATTTCCATTGAGGATATCGGAGAGCAGCAGCTTGCGGAGGATGACATAATCATCTCGCATGGGGCTACTATATCGCCTGACCCGAGGACAGCCGCGCTCGACTATGATGTCGCCCAGACATTCACTGTCATTGCGCAGAACGGAGTTGACAAAAAGGAATATACCGTACGGAAATCCATTCCTGACAAAGTGCCGATGGGTATGCGCGGAAACAGCGGCACAATGCTCTGGGTAAAGGGTCTGCATGAGATTGCCGGGATTACTGATCCCGTAATGGTTTCAGGCATTGCCGTTACAGAGAACTATGTGGTGATAAATGAAAGGGGCAGCAGTTCCCTTGTATATCTGAACAGCAAGACAGGAGCAGTGGCCGGGACGATGGATATCAGTGCGGTATCGCCATCGAGATACGGGAATTTCCATGCTACGGCGGACAGCGATGGCAATATCCTGATATGCAATTCGACGGGTACCAACGGAGACAACGGCAAGATATTCACTATATGGAAGGCTTCCGGTGTTGATGCGAAGCCGGAGAAATATATTGAATATACTATCCAGTCTTCAGGAATGCCGAGATATGGCTGGGAAATCTCTGTCCAGGGCAGCATTGATGATGATGCGGTCATCACTACGCCTGTACATTATGATGGCACGCCTAAATTTGCCAGATGGCAGGTGATGGATGGGAATCTTGTGTCCCAGACACCTGACATTATCGATCTTCCTGTCACCGATACCGGCAACTGGGCAAACAGCAAATGGGGAGGGGACATCGTCTATGCCACGACGGAACCCGGAGGAGACTATTTCCTGGCCTCCCATTCGAAAGATGCGGATGGCGCACGTTATCTGTTCTGGATTGCCGGCAGCGACAATTCGGTAAAAGCCAGAGGTCCTGGTGCACCGAGCAATACGATGCTGAACAGTGTGGACTATGCCGATTTCAATGGAGGTGCATATCTGATATACAATTATGTAAACACATTCACTTGGGCCATTTCAGCATCCGATGCCGTGAATCTGTACGATATCTCATCGGGAGATGGCATTTCTGTAAAGATAGATGTCTGTGAGTCTAAGATATACGGCCCTACAGGAATGGGCAGGGATCCGGTCAATACAAGCACGAGCGATGTGGATCTGTATGTGTCGCGGAACGGATATTATCTCTATGCCTGTTTCGTGTTTGCGAACGGAAGCATAGGATGTGTGCAGTATGACTGCATAGATATGTAACCCATAACAGCAAAAATGTATGAAAAACAAGATGATAACAGATATTCTCGTATGCACTCTGATGCTATGCTCCTGCGACAAGGTGGACAGGAGCGGATGGGTGATTCCCGGCAAGGAGGATCCATCGGGACCGGACACAGGCCTGGTGGTGCCTGATGGCCTGACCGATTTTGCGGCAGGCAAGTTCTATCTCTTTGATACGGACGCGATCAGCGGATATTCGGATGTCGAACCACTGTCTCCGTGGACATCAGGTACAAGACTGACGGATGATGCCGTAGGAACAGGATATGGAAGCCGGACATCTGTGGGTTGGATGGGTGATAAAGTGGAGATTGTCGTGGATCTCGGTTCTGTACGCAATGTGGAGAACATCTTTGTCCACTCATTCAATGATGCTGCGGCATCTGTACTTTTCCCAGGGAAGATAGAGGTGCAGTATGCCGAGGATAAAGAATCAGCCTGGGACCAGGCTGAGGGTGCTATTGCATTTGATGGAAGCAAGTCGGCAGCCTGGGGAGAACTGGTTCTCCCCAAGGTGGACTGCCGGTATGTGAAGCTGGTCCTGACATCGGCGGATGCGGCCAAGGTCATGATGGTGGATGAGGTGAAGGTTTTCGGCAAGTTCGAGCCTGATCTGAAATATGTCCCTGAGTCCGGGTGCTATCATGGGGCATTCAACAACGGGACATCTTTTGCAGACAATACCGACCCCGATATCGTGATCAACAACAAATCCTGCCCGATCGACACATATGAGTCCCTGGTCGGAAAACAGCTTTCGATGATGCTCTGGTATCAGAGTTTCACCAATGCTTCCGGACAGTTGAGGTATTTCGATGAGATGCAGCAGGCCCGTGCACGGCATTCTGGATTTGCATACGATGGCAGGTACAGGTTCTTCCTTTACGGCTGGCTTCCTGATGACTATACTGCCGCACAGCTGGCAGGCGGAAGACTTGACGGATATCTGGACAGGTATTTCCGGGAGATATCGGAGTCATCCGAGGTGGCGGATATGGGGCCTGTCTGGTTCAGGCCTGCGAATGAGATGAACTCAAACTGGCTGACATATACAGGGGATCCTGTAAACTATGTCAAGTTCTGGAGGAGAATGTACAATATTGCAGAGCAGTATGGCCTGACCGGCTACAATGTCTTTGTCTGGTCTCCTAACGATGTGACCTTCAATGCGACCAACCATGTGATGCCGGATGCGTCCATGGCGGATTTCTATCCCGGGGACATCTATGTGGACTGGGTGGGGGTGAGCTGTTATCCTACATCACGTGCCGGATATCTGTGGCCGGAAGATCTGCTGAAAGAAGTCAGTACCCTTGCGAAAGAGCATGGCAAGCCACTGATGATATCGGAGGGAGGTTACGGACAGCAGATTCCTGATGCAGACAAGCCAGAATGGGTCACGGCCTTTTTTGATGAGATAAAGAAACTCGGGATCAAGGCCTTTATCTGGGAGAACCACAAGACGGATGGCAACGGGGACAGACGCATCCATATATTCCCGGATGCGCTGGATGCATATCGTGAAGCGGTCAAGGACAGTTATTTCCTCGACATGATTCCGGACTATGTATATCGGGAGATAGAGACCAGGAAAAACACCCTTACGCATGAGTGAAACCAAGACTGCAGGCAGGACTTATATCCAGTCTCTCCTGATGACCGGATGTCTGTTCTTCATATTCGGGTTCGTGTCATGGATGAACTCGATTCTCATTCCGTATTTCAGAATTGCGTGCGATCTCCAGAATGAGGTCCAGAGCTATCTGGTGACATTTGCGTTCTATATCGCATATTTCGTGTTCACTATCCCGGCTTCCTTAATGCTCAACAGGACAGGTTTCAAGAAAGGAGTGAAATACGGACTGTGGATAATGGCGGCAGGGGCTGCGCTTTTCGTCCCGGCGGCACTGTCCAGGACATACGGGCTTTTCCTCCTTGCCCTGTTCGCTCTCGGGACAGGTCTTGCAATCCTGCAGACGGCGGCCAACCCGTTCGTTACCATAATCGGACCGATAGAGAGCGCGGCGCGGCGGATAAGCATTATGGGAATCTGCAACAAGTTCGCAGGGATAATATCTCCTCTGGTATTTTCCGCACTTGTCATACGGCAGTCGGACAAGACCATTATGGATATGGTGACATCCGGAGCATTGTCAGGGGCAGGACGCGAGGCTGCACTGGATGAACTCATCAGCGGTGTCATTGTCCCGTACATCTGTCTGGCAGTCCTGCTGTTCATCTTCGGAATAGTCTTCTACCGTTCCTCTATACCGGATATAGACCCGCGCAGGGACAACAGGGTCGAAGATGGGGAAGGCCTTGAAAGGAAAAGCATTTTCCATTATCCTTACCTCATTCTCGGGGCTATAGCCATGTTCTGCCATACTGGTTCGCAGGTCATTTCCATAGACACAAGCATCCGCTATGCTGCGACGATGGGGGTAGGGCTGGATGCAGCCAAGATCCTGCCATCCCTGACCCTTGCCTGTATCCTTGTAGGTTATCTGTGCGGGATAGTGCTGATACCCAAGTATCTCAGTCAGCAGAAGGCTTTGCTCGGCTGCACATCCCTCGGATTGGTGCTGTCTCTGTGTGTAGTCCTGACATCAGGGACGGTGAGGGTCTTCGGTCTTGACACCGATATTTCGCTCTGGTTCCTGGTGCTTCTCGGGATTCCGAACTCCCTGATATATGCCGGTATATGGCCTCTGGCGATACGCAATCTCGGCAGGTTCACCAATCTCGGGTCATCCATGCTGGTCATGGGGCTGTGCGGCAATGCCATTCTTCCCCTGATATACGGAGCCCTGGCTGACAGGTTCGGTTTCCAGCAGGGGTACTGGATACTGATACCTTGTTTCGCATATCTGGTGTTCTATGCGATATATGGACACAGGATAGAGCAATGGAGGATACGGAAATGAAAAGAATGATTCTGTTACGGGGAGGGAACATGGTCACCGGAGGCAGCTGTTTCACCGGAGACATTGTCCTGAAGGATGGTCTCATAGACCATATAGGGTATGGCGTGGAGGCTTCACCAGATATGGAGGTCCTGGATGTCACCGGGAAGTATGTGTCGGCAGGTTTCATCGACCTCCATACGCACGGAGCCGGAGGGGCGGATTTCATGGATGGCAGCATTGAAGCATACGGAAAGGCCCTGTACATGCATGCTGTGCACGGAACCACCATGCTGTACCCGACCACATTGTCTGGCTCCCGGCAGTCTCTTGCCGATGCCGTTGGCTTTTACAGGTCCGCCTGGAAATCCTGTACCGGAGGAGCGGCGATGGGCGGTCTGCATCTGGAAGGTCCCTATTTCTCTCCGGTTCAGGCAGGAGCCCAGGACCGCAGATATTTGCGTAATCCCGACCCGGCCGAGTATGGCCCTCTTATGGAGTTGGCGGATGGAGACATTGCCAGATGGAGCCTCGCTCCTGAGCTTCCCGGAGCCTTGGAAATGGCGGAGACATTGAAGCGTCAGGGAGTGCTGATGGCTATGGGGCATACGGATGCCACATTCGATGAGTGCGATGCGGCATTCCGGGCAGGTTTTACCCATATCACCCATTTCTATTCTTGTATGAGTACGGTCTCCAGACGCAATGCTTTCCGGTATGCGGGGGCCGTGGAGTACGGATATTATAACGATGATGTCACTGTGGAAGTGATAGGTGACGGGATACATGTTCCGGAAAGCCTGCTGAGACTGATATTCAAGATAAAGGGGGCGGACCGCATAGCCCTTGTCACGGATTCGATGAGAGCCGCAGGAATGCCGGATGGCAGGTATGTTCTCGGAAGCCTGTCAGGAGGACAGGAAGTCATTGTAGAGGATGGGGTTGCAAAGCTTCCGGACAGGACTGCGTTTGCAGGAAGTGTCGCGACAATGGACAGGGCGGTAAGAACTGTGGCCCGTCTTACCGGGAGACCCATTGCGGAGATTGTCCGGTGCGCGACCGAAATCCCTGCCGGAATAATGGGGATATCGGACAGGAAAGGCTCTCTGAGGAGAGGATATGATGCCGATATCGTGGTCTTTGATGAGAATGTGGATGTCCTGTACACGATTGTGGGAGGGCAGATTGTTTACGACAAATCTAAAAGCACACGGTCATGTTGACAATGTATTTCAGGAAAGATAAGCTCGGGGTCAAGATATATGATACCCGCAAGTGTATGGGAGAAGGGGCTGCGGCGGATGCAGCCGCGTGTATCGGCAATCTTCTTGCCGAAAGGGAGCATGTGAATATAATCTTTGCGGCAGCACCTTCCCAGAATGAATTTCTGGAGGCTCTGCTTCATGCAGGTATCGAATGGGACAGGGTGAACGCGTTCCATATGGATGAGTATATAGGACTTCCGGGAGATGCTCCGCAGGGCTTTGGAAACTATCTCCGCAGAACCATATTTGACCGTGCTCCGTTCCGCAGTGTCCACTATATCAACGGACAGTCCGCTCCGGAAGATGCCTGCCGCCAGTATTCAGGACTGCTCATGGAAAATCCCGCGGACATTGTCTTTATGGGTATAGGGGAGAATGGCCATATCGCCTTTAACGACCCGCATGTCGCCGACTTCAGTGACACCAGAATCATGAAGGTGGTGGATCTGGATGAGAAATGCCGCATGCAGCAGGTCCATGATGGCTGTTTCAGTACGATAGATGAGGTGCCTTCTTTTGCTCTGACCCTGACGGTCCCGGCCCTGATGTCGGCCGCAAGGATATTCTGCATAGTGCCATCGGGGACCAAGTCGGCTGCAGTCAAGTCTGCCGTGGATGGTGATATATGTGAATCCTGTCCCGCGAGTATCCTCAGGACGAAACCTGATGCCACGCTTTACCTGGACAATGACAGTTCCAGGCTTCTTCAGATAAGGTCACGGAAATTGTCTTAAAAACTTGAGTTCAACTTATAAATGCAACTTTTTGGGTGCGGATAATAAGCAATAAAAACATTTATTTTTCAGAG
>CALUPT010000004.1 GCA_944322715.1 uncultured Bacteroidales bacterium | reverse complement strand
TTTGTCTTGGAACATAGCAGCCATTTGTATTAGACTGCAAAGTTGCAAAATCAAGTCCGTTTCATTTTAAAAAACCGTGTAATTGACTATATTTCAATAATTTCAAAGAACTATTTATCCACTTTTACGGGACAGTAGTGAGTCCTTTAGTTTAATCAAATACCACCTGCCAGTTTTCATTCCTATATGCAGAGAAGCACATCTCTATTTGTTCCCTGCTGTTTTTCTCTTCTGCCAATATCGGAAGTTCGACCAAACCGAAGTAACGGCTCTCTGTCGTTTCCATATTAGGTTCAAAGTGCCCTCCCAACACCTTGCAGAGTACAAACACCTTGCATACATTATAAGCATACGGAGGCTCATTGTGTTTGTTCCGGTCTTGCAGGGCTATAATTCACTTTGCATACTGATTATTTCAGCCGCTATTTCCCGAATCCGCACATACCGTTCCTTGTCAAAATCGTCATTCGTATAAGTCAATCCGGCCTGAGCCAGGAACTGGAGTTCTTTAGCCCATTCCAGCCATTTCAGATTGTCTATATTATCCATTATGAAAATGCATTTACCGTACAAAAATATATCTTTTGCCGTATCCAACCTAAACAATCGGATGAAAATGCTGTTCTGTGCAGGCATTTACAGGGAAATATGGGTTTATATGCTGAATTTTAGTAAATTTGCAGGCTGTTTTGAATGAAGACCTATATGCCGGGCGAAGGGAATATCATAATACATAATGCGAGGGTCAACAATCTCAAGAATGTCACTGTGGAGATTCCGAGGGGCAGATTTGTGGTGATAACGGGCATTTCCGGCTCGGGCAAGTCATCCCTGGCGTTTGACACGTTGTTCGCCGAGGGGCAGCGGCGTTTTGCCGAGAGCCTTTCATCATACGCAAGACAGTTTCTCGGGCGTATGTCAAAACCGGATGTCGACCTTATCGAAGGGATCCCGCCTGCCATAGCGATAGAGCAGAAGGTCAATACGAGAAATCCCCGCTCCACAATTGCCACCAGCACTGAAATATATGATTACATGAGGATAATATTCGCAAGGATAGGCCGTACTTATTCACCGGTATCCGGCCGGGAAGTGAAGTGCCACAGTGTCAATGATGTGATGGAATATATCCACGGCATTTCAGACAAGGAGGGCACTGCCATCTATCTGCTGGCGGATATAGGATGGGAATCAAGGGAGGACAAGGTGGAACTGATGCTCCGGCTGAAGGAAGACGGCTATTCCCGTTTCTTCTCGGACAGGGTTGTCCGCATTGAGGAAATGATGAAAAAAGCGGAGACCGGAGACTATCCCGGGAATCTCTATCTGCTGGTGGACAGACTGAAAATGCCGGATCCGGGCAATCTCGGGGAAACGGAGAAAGAAGACCTCCGCACCCGACTGCATTCATCGGTGCAGACAGCCTTTGACCGAGGAAACGGCACGATGTACGTATACGTGGAGTATCCCGGTACACCATCCGGCAGCACTGCGGAAGGGCCGTGCATGAAACAGTTCGTGAACAGGTTCGAGGCGGATGGGATTACATTCCGGCAGCCGGATGAATATATGTTCAGTTTCAACAGCCCTCTCGGGGCCTGTCCCGTATGCGGCGGACTGGGAAAGATAATCGGTATCAGCGAGGAACTTGTCGTACCGGACCAGAGCAAGAGCATATACGATGGGGCGATCGCCTGCTGGAGAGGGGAGAAGATGGGATGGTTCAGGGATCAGCTGATAAGAAATGCCGAACGGTACGGGATTCCGGTATTTGAACCGTGGCATAACCTTACCGGAGAGCAGCGCAGGCTGATCTGGGAGGGAAGGACTGCCGACAGGGAAGAGGATTCGCTGATAGGGCTGAACGAGTTTTTCAGATGGGTCGAGGCAAACAAGTACAAGATACAGTACAAATACATGCTCAGCCGCTATTCCGGCAAGACAGTCTGCAGGGAATGCGGGGGCAGCCGTCTGAGGAAGGATGCCCTGTATGTCAAGGTGGGAGGCAGGAACATTCACGAACTGCTGTGCATGAACGTGGACCAGCTTCTGGACTTCTTCAGGAATCTCGAACTGACGGACTATGAGAAGGGAATAGTGTCCAAGGCAATCTCGGAGATAACTTCCCGTCTGCAGTATATAAAGGATGTGGGACTTTCGTATCTGACACTCAACAGGGCATCCAATACCCTTTCAGGTGGAGAGAGCCAGAGAATCAATCTGGTCACGGCTCTGGGCAGTTCCCTCGTCGGTTCGCTGTATATTCTGGATGAACCGAGCATAGGGCTTCATCCGCGTGATACGGAGAGGCTTATAGCAGTGTTGAAAAGACTTCGGGACATCGGGAATACCGTGGTTGTCGTTGAGCACGATGAGGAGATAATGCGGGCTGCGGACATGCTGATCGACATAGGTCCGAAGGCTGGTGTGAACGGAGGGGAGGTCATCTTCTGCGGCAGGACGGAGGACAGTGCAGACAGCCGGACAATTGAAAGATCCCTGACGCTGCAATATCTCAATGGTGTCAGAAGCCGTTATGTGAGGCCGAAGCATCAGTGGAACTATTCCATTACGGTGGAAGGGGCCATGGAACATAATCTGAAGGACATAGATGTCAGGTTCCCTTTAGGTGTGCTTACTGTCGTTACCGGAGTCAGCGGAAGCGGAAAATCCTCTTTAGTGGGGGATATACTCTATCCGGCACTTTTCCGGCATATCAATCAGACAGGAGCGGCTCCCGGCACTTTCCGGGGACTGTCCGGCAATCTCGACCGGATATCGGCAGTCGAATATGTGGATCAGAATCCGATAGGGAAGAGTTCCCGCTCAAATGCCGTCACATACCTGAAGGTATATGATGATATCAGGAAACTCCTGTCGGACCAGCAGTATGCAAAACTTAACGGCTATACCCCGTCATTCTTCTCGTTCAACATGGATGGCGGCAGATGTCCCGAATGTCAGGGAGAAGGCTTCGTGAAGATAGGGATGCAGTTCATGGCCGATGTGACGATGACATGCGAGGCCTGCGGAGGCAAGCGTTTCAAGCCCGACATCCTTGAGGTCAGGTACAAGGGCATGAATATCGATGACATACTTAATATGAGCGTCGAGGAAGCAATGGCATTTTTCGGAAGCCAGACAGACCCTGCGGCCAGAAGGATAGCAGAGCGACTGCAGCCTCTTGCGGATGTCGGACTGTCCTACATCAAGCTGGGGCAGAGCAGCAGCACGCTTTCAGGAGGGGAGAGCCAGAGGATCAAGCTGGCATATTTCCTTTCTCTCAACGACACGCAGCCCCGTAACGGCAGACAGAGGATAATGTTCATTTTCGATGAACCGACCACGGGCCTGCATTTCTATGATGTGGAGAAACTCCTGAAATCATTTGATGCGCTGATAGCTAAAGGCCACTCCATAGTGGTGGTCGAGCATAATCCTGACGTGATACGGTCTGCCGACTGGGTGATCGATCTCGGCCCGGATGCCGGGGATGCCGGAGGGCAGGTGGTGTTCCAGGGGACCCCGGAAGACCTTGCCAGGGCAGATACCTTCACTGCCAGATATATCCGTTGACTGCCTGATGGTATGCCGCTTGTATCAGGTATGCAGTTAACGGGCAGTATCGCGGTCAGTCAGCAGGCAGGTCGACTTCAATGATGATCAGTTCCGCATCATTGACCGGTGCCCCGGCTTCGAAATATATCATTCCTCTCCCGCTTCCGGTGAGTGTAAGTACCACGCCTCTGCCGTCCTCATCCACCTCATAGTCGTAGATTCCCCTTTCCCTGTCGTAGTCAAGATGTTCTTTCCCGAGATCGAGAGGCGTTTCCGATGGTACAAGGTCGCATCTGATATGTACCTTTTCGCCGATCCTGCCCCTGATATAGTTTCCCGGAGTGACATGCATTTCCGTAGGTCCTTTGTATCCCATTCCGCTTTTGTCCACATTCCAGCCGGTCCCGGACAGCCCTGAGCCTTCCGGCCTTACCGTGATATGGTAGTGGCAGTTTCTCCCGACATTGAAGTCGGATGGACTTTCACCGAGGTAGAATCTGTATACAAGCCCGTCTCCCGGCAGGGAGTAATAGTTGTCGGATATGTATTCAGCCGTAAGTTCGATAAACGAGCACTGGCGTTCGAGCGGGTCCCCATCCTCGAAGAACTTCTCATCGTATCCTCCGATATATCCAAGAGGATTTCCCTGCAGGTTTTCGAACATGTACAGGCTGACTTCTCCGCTCAATTGTCCGGATACATTGCTGTTCAGCCTGTCGATCCGGGTGTCGCTTATGCTGTAGCCGGATGCGAAGGCCCCGTTGTCGCTGTCGAGGCTGCTGTCCCCGAAAAGCCTGACGTTTCTGGGACAGTTTCCGATCCTGGCCCGTATGACATTGAATTCGACATCATCATCGAGGGCGCTCCTGTCGATTCCGACAGATATTTTTGCCATGGCCCTTTTCAGTCCGACCCTGATTTCTTCTTCTCCAAGGAATTCTATATATTTTGTCCCGCTCATGAGCATTCCGATCCTGTACTCATCGGGATATGCCATATAGAATCGGTAGTCGAGCAGTTCTGAAAGGTTCCTGCACGAGAGCCTGAATCCGGTGTTTGCGCAGACATATATCGCGTAGCGGCAGCCTTTCAGCAGTCTGAAACCGTATGTCCAGTCTCCGTCATCATTGCTGTGCATCTGTGATATGTCCGTGTAGACATGTTCTTCCAGCAGTCCGTCAGCATTGAAAATGAATATGTTGAAATCTGTCAGCTGCATTTCGTCCGGTGCAGCTGATCTTGTCCGGTAATCTCCGGTACCGATTACGAGTTCGGTATGGCAGGCAGCAGGGCCTGCCATACCGGATCCTGCTGCGGAAGTGTTCCCGCATGTATCGGGGATTTCAGCACAGGCAGCCGGCAGCAGTGCCGCAGCCATCAGGTTGCAGATAATTGCCACGGGACTGTGGTACACGTTGCTCTCTTTTTCGCTTCTCCTATCCATATCTGGCTCTCCTAAAACGGTATTGTAATGTCATCCTTGTCTTCCCATGGCTCTACGGGACAGCTGACCGTCACATCTTCCATGCATACCGGTATGTCCGGATCCTTTGTCCCGGTCCTGCGTATGGTTATGTCGTAGCAATACCGGCTGTTCCTGCCGATACCTCTGCCATCCCCTCCGGAAGATATCCCGAAATCCCCTCTGTTGACCGTGATGGGATACCAGTAGGTATTGTCGCGGATTTTCCCCTCTATGACCAGTCTCGTGAAAGGGGAGCCTGCCGACTCTTCCTGTTCATCGCTCGGGTAACAGTAGAGGCTGATGTCGGGAAAGATGCCGTCTTCCCCGATGTCTTCTTCTATTTCCCGGCATATCATTGCAGGGTCTCTGAATCCTGCAACGGCATTCATGTCGAGAAATCCGGGATTGATGATCATTTCGGGTCTGAAATCCTCCCCTCGCAGCATTTTACAGGAAGCGTTGACATTCGTGAGATATATCTTCACATCCGTAAGCGGCTCTCCATCGTATTCCCTTCCCGAGAAATCCGTCCTTATGGAATTTATCCTTATTTCCGAGACAAGCCTTTCCATGTCTGCATGACATGTCCCGCCGCTTCCTGCGGAGACCGGCAGCACTGCGCTCATGACAGGATATCCTGCTGTCTCGTTTTCCAGAAGGGACATTTCCTCCATAAACCCTTCGTATGAATTCACATGTTTCCATTCTTCCTTTGAACACGGGAAATTGGCGATTATGACCATGATCTTGTCCCCGCGTCTGGATGCCGCCTTGACAGGCCCGTTACCCTCCGTTCTCTGGTAAGAGTCGAGCCTCCGCAAGGCATCATCATTGAACATGAATATGTCGGTGTGCCTTATGTCTTCCGGCTGCCCTCCGTCTCCGGAAAGCTTTTCCGTATGAAGAATGACGGAATACCTGCACTGTTCTTCATGTATTGCCGCTTCTTCATGAGAGCATCCGCAAAAAAAGGCCGGAATACAAAATATAGAATTGAGTAAGGCGATGGCGCGAACGCGCGTAGAAGGAGCTTGTCTCCGGCCTTTATGTTTACGGTTACGGTCCATTCTTTTTTTTTGCAAATCTTGACATTATCGCACAGTCGTGCAATAGCGGAAGAACCGCAGGACCGCGTTTTTTCTCTTTTTTGGTATTGTTTTTCTCTTTTTTGTGTCAGATTGCAGTCTTTGAATGCATTTTTTTATAAATTTGAAAACTCATGAAATCGGAAATTTATGAAACTGTTCAGAAGACAGAGGAAATTTACAAAGGCCAAATCACATTTCCTGCCTATTTTCAACCAGCAGGCAACCCTTGGCAAACAGGCGGCATCGGCTCTTTATGATCTTGTAAGGTCAGAAGACAAGGGGGAGTGGGCCAGACTTGAAAAGGAAGTCAAGCAATGTGAAATACAGGGAGATGCCTTGCTGGCTGAATTTTATGAGGCTATCTATGAAGTCCTCCTGTATCCGGTAGACAGGGATGATCTTCAGGTCTTCGCCATGGGCATGGATGAATTTCTGGACCAGATCAATACATCCGCAAAGTCCATACTGCTTTATATGCCGGACAGAATCGACCAGCCTCTCATCGATCTTGCGCAGTATATAGATGCGGAGGCGGATGCGATGGTGAACATAATAAGGCTCATGTCTGACATGAAGGCCAATTTTTCCGCGATATCCATGCAGTGCGACAGGATTACGGAACTCGAGCATGCCGGTGATGATTCGTACGAGGAATATATAGGAAGCATTTTCCGTGATGAGAAGAATGCCATAGAACTGATGAAGTACAAGAACCTGGCGGAAGTGTTCGAGGCGACGACCGACAGGGCCAAGAAATTTTCCGATCACGTGAGGAAGATACTTCTCCGTTATGTCCAGTAAACCGGACCCGGACCTTTCCGCACCCGGATCCCGCCCGGCAACGGAGCATGACCCTTCCCTGATGTTAAGACAATACCCCGCCACAGACTGTAGCGGGGTATTTCCTGTCAGAAAGACAGATATTCCTTATGATCCGCAGACTAACCTCCGAAGTCATCGAAGAGGATATTCTCTGATGGAACTCCTAGACTGTCGAGAAGTCCGAGTACGGACTGGGTCATCATTGGAGGTCCGCACATGAGATAGAGGGCATCCTCCGGATTCTCGTGCTGCTTGAGATATGTCTCATAAAGGACATTGTGTACGAAGCCGGCAGTATATTTCACTCCTGCTGCATCCGCTTCCGGATCCGGCCTGTCGAGGGCGAGGTGGAAGTGGAAGTTAGGGAATTCTTTCTCTATCTCATGATAGTCCTCGAGATAGAACGCTTCCTTCAGACTGCGTGCACCGTAGAAGAAGTTGACTTTCATTCCTGTCTTCTCGGTCTTGAACAGGTGCATGATGTGGCTTCTCATAGGTGCCATTCCGGCCCCGCCGCCGATGAAGATGAGTTCCTGGTCGGCAGGCAGGTTGTCCGGCAGGAAGAATTCTCCGTAAGGGCCTGATATCGTCACCTTGTCTCCCGGTTTCAGGGAATAGATGTACGATGAGCAGATACCCGGATTGACTGGCAGGAACTTTTTTGTGGCCCTGTCTACAGGAGGAGTCGCGATACGTACGTTCAGTTTGATGATGTCGCCTTCGGCAGGATAGCAGGCCATACTGTATGCCCTGATTGCCGGTGCCGGGTTGATCATTTTCAGATCGAACACGCCCATTTTCTCCCAGTCGGCCCTGTATTCCGGATCGATGTCCATATCCTTGTAGTCAACTGTACATGCAGGTACATCGACCTGGATATATCCTCCGGATTTGAAGTGCAGATGCTCTCCTTCAGGCAGCTTTACCACGAATTCCTTGATGAAGGTAGCTACGTTGCGGTTCGATACCACTTCGCATTCCCATTTCCTTACGCTGAGCGCAGACTCGGAAACGGCGATCTTCATGTCCTCCTTGACCTTGACCTGGCAGCCGAGCCTCCAGTGGTCGTTGATCTGCTTGCGGTTGAAGAACCCTACTTCCGTAGGGAGTATCGTGCCGCCTCCTTCAAGCACCTGACATTTGCACTGTCCGCAACTTCCCTTCCCGCCGCAGGCGGAGGAAAGGAAAATCTTCTGCTCGGCAAGTGTGGCAAGCAGGGAACTGCCGGGAGTGACTTCGATTTCCTTTGTCCCGTTGTTGATATTGATCTTTACCTTGCCTTCCGGGGTCAGCTTTATCTTCACGAAAAGCAGGAGAGCCACCAGGATGACATTGACCGCGACAATCGCGATCACTGCTATAATCAATGTTGTCATTAATATATTCATCTCAGTACCTCCAGCTTAAAGTTGAATACCCATAAATGTCATGAAAGAAATCGCCATCAGCCCTACTGTTATGAAGGTGATTCCGAGTCCGCGCAGTCCGGCAGGGACCTGGGAATATGCCATTTTCTCCCTTATGGCGGCAAGGGTCACTATGGCAAGCGCCCAGCCGATTCCTGAACCGAGGGCATACACCGTAGCCTCGCCGACATTCACGAAATCCCTTTCCTGCATGAAGAGCGATCCTCCGAGGATGGCGCAGTTCACAGCAATGAGAGGAAGGAAGATACCGAGTGATGAGTAGAGGGTAGGCGAGAATTTCTCCACGACCATTTCCACTATCTGTGTTATGGCTGCTACAACGGCAATGAACACAATGAAACTCAGGAAACTGAGGTCAATGTCCGCGAACTGCGGGCCGAGCCATGCGAGTGCTCCGGCCTTGAGCACATGCTCGTTAAGCAGGTAGTTGATCGGAAGGGTCACCAGGAGCACGAAGATAACAGCAATACCCAAACCAGTCGCTGTCTTCACATTCTTTGATACCGCCAGATAGGAACACATTCCCAGGAAGTAGGCGAATATCATGTTGTCAACGAAGATTGACTTTACAAATAGACTTAAATATTCCATTTCGATTCGAGTTTGATGTTATTTTTCCTGAAGGTCTTTCTGGATGCTTCTCTGTACCCATACTATGAGCCCGAGTATTATCAGAGCCATCGGCGGAAGGATGACAAGACCGTTGTCCATGTATCCTGCTGCATAGAATGACTCCGGTATGATACGGACTCCGAACAGGGTGCCTGAACCGAGAAGTTCCCTGAAGAAAGCCACTGTGACAAGTATGAGCGCATAGCCTGCTCCGTTGGCCAGACCATCGAGAAGTGAAGGTATGGGCCTGTTGCCGAGGGCGTATGCCTCGATGCGTCCCATCACGATACAGTTGGTGATGATCAGTCCGACATATACCGACAGCGCCTTGCTTACGCTGTACATGTATGCCTTGAGGAACTGGTCTACCAGGATCACCATCAGTGCCACGACCACGAGCTGTACTATGATACGTATCCTGTTCGGGATGGAGTTCCTCAGAAGGGATACCACAAAGCTGGACAGGCCTGTCACGATAATGACAGAGAGACCCATCACCATTGCGCCTTCAAGCTGGACCGTGACAGCAAGAGAGGAACATATTCCGAGTACGAGGACCGTTACCGGATTGCCTTTGAAAATAGGCTGCAGAAGCACTTCTTTCCAGTTTATCTTTTCTTTCATCGCTATTCCTCCTCATTGATTGTTGCTTCTCCGGCCGTGTCCTCCTGAACGGAGGCGGCAGCCTGCTGTTGCAGGAGTTTTTCCGTCTTGGCGGCAGCAACTGTTTTAAGATAAGGTTCGTAATATTTGACCCACAGGTTGATGCCTTTCCCGAGAGCCTGCGAAGTGATTGTGGCTCCGCTGATTGCATCTACCGTGTTCTGATCTTCCGGATTCCCGCCCTTTACGACGGCAAACTTGGTGTCTGCATCGGAAAATGCCTTGTCGATGAACTTGTCGTAGAATGCAGGCTCTGCAATCTTGGCTCCCAGACCCGGGGTTTCTCCCTTATGGTCGAAAATCGCTCCCTTGATGGTCCTGCCGTCATCGGCAACGGCCAGATACCCCCAGATAGGGCCCCAGAGTCCGGCTCCATAACAAGGTATCACCCTTATCTCCGTGCCGTTGACATCGAAAATGAACACCGGAAGCCTGAGCTGTCCGAGAAGGTCCGTCTGACCGCCATCAATCTTTTTCAGAAGGTCGTTCTGCTTCTTGAGGTCGGCCGTAGTAGGGACTTCGATCCTGTTCAGGTCTTCCTTTCCGAGTTCCATAGACTCCACATTCTTGCCTGAACCATCCACGAAGAACGCAGCTGTCACCATGTCGGCATACATCTGCATCACATTGGTCGTCTCATCTATCGTCACTGATGGATCGGATTCCGCAGCGGCCGTGAGAACCTTGGAGATTGTCTCCATCTTGACATTCTCGTTCTGCTTGTCCTGCAGGGACATTGCAACGAAAGAGAGAATAGCCGCGACCAGTACGACCAGTACGGTCGAATATATCACCGTATATGTATTTCCGTTAGTATTCATACCTATTATATATTATGCGACTTTGACTTTTTTCTCTCTTCTCTTGATGGACCCATCGATGACATAGTAGTCGATCAATGGTGCGAACGTGTTCATCAGAAGGATTGCGAGCATCATGCCCTCGACATATCCTGGGTTGAATAGCCTTACAGTGACAGTCAGGGCGCCGACGAGGAATCCGTAGATCCATTTACCCGTTTCGGTCTGTGCGGAAGTCACAGGATCTGTAGCCATGAACACCGTTCCGAACGCGAATCCTCCGAGAACCAGCTGGTAGTAGCCTGGCAGGTCGGTCACTCCGCAGGCGTATCCGAGATAGCCCATGGCCAGACCTCCGATCACGGAGGACAGCATTATCTTCCAGCTTGCCACTCCGGTCCAGATCAGAATGATGGCTCCGATAAGGATTGCGATGACCGAAGTCTCGCCGACAGATCCGGGAACTGTACCTATGAAAAGATCCATAAAGCTGGTCCCTGCCTGCTGCAGCCCTTCGATGGAAGGATGCGCGAGAGGTGTGGCTCCGGAGAATGCATCCACGAGGCCGTTGCCGTTTGTCGCGTATGCTGTGCCTTCAGTCAGATACCTTGAGAGACCGCCGGTCCATACGGTGTCACCGGACATCTTGCTCGGATACGAGAAGAAGAGGAATGCACGGCAGAGAAGGGCAGGATTCCAGATGTTCATTCCGGTGCCGCCGAACACTTCCTTGCCGAGGATTACTGCGAATGCGACGGCAATGGCGAGCATCCACAGAGGGACATCGACAGGTACGATCAGAGGGATGAGCATACCTGAAACGAGGTATCCTTCGCTTACTTCATGTCCCTTGATCTGGGCTGAAATGAACTCGATGCCGAGTCCGACGATATATGATACCAGATAGAGAGGTATCACTTTCACGAGTCCGTACCAGAACATCTGCCAGAAGCTCCAGTCGAGACCGAAGGCGTTGCTGTGCTGGTAGCCGACGTTCCACATGCCGAAAAGCATTGCCGGAACGAGGGCGAGTACGACTATGATGAGGATTCTCTTGAGGTCGACGCTGTCCCTTACGTGGGCACCGCGCTTTGTCACGGTGTCAGGAACGAAAAGGAATGTCTCGAAAGCATCGAAAGTCGAGTGGAGAAATCCGAGCTTGCCGCCTTTCCCGAAGGCCGGCTTGATCTTGTCAGTCAATTTTCTTAATCCGTTCATAACTTCCTGTCTTTCTTTATGCCATTTCTTTCATCATAAGGCTGATCCCGTCCGAGATTATGGCCTGTATGTCAATCTTTGAAGGACATACATACTCGCAGAGGGCGAGATCTTCCTCCAGGACCTCATATATCCCGTATTTTTCCATCTTGTCGATGTCTCCTGCAATGCAGGCCTTCGTCAGATATACAGGGAAGATATCCATAGGAAGCACCTTGCCGTATACATCATTCATCAGGAATGCGCGGACTCCTCCGTGCAGGTTGGTGTCCATGTCATATTTCCTGTTCGGCGTGAGCCATGAGAAATATGTGCGGGATGCACTGAACAGGTGTGACCTGAACGGTTTCGCCCAGCCGAGCATCTCGTATTCCCTGCCTTCCTTGATGAGCGTCACCTGGTTGTCGTAGAATCCGAGGAACCCATCCTTGCCGACATTGGTCCCGGTGAGCACATCTCCGCTTATGAAGCGGATGTCATCAGCTGAATTGTCGTAGAATTCGCTGATATCCGACATGGCCATTCCAGGGATGGCGGTGACATAGCTCGGGTCGATTGCCTTCGGCCCGGTGATGGCGACACGTCTCGAAAGGTCGTATCTGCCAGTATTGAACAGTTTCCCGATAGCGGCGAGCATGAGCGGCGATACCGTCCACACGGTCTCTCCCTTTCTTACAGGGGAGATATGATGTATCTGGATACCGACGTTTCCGGCCGGATGCTTTCCGGTGAAAGTGTGCTGGATCACATTCTCGAGCTTGTGGAACGGAGTGCCGTTGTAGTTGACGCTGTTGAATGAGACATGCACTCCTCCATCCGTCAGTTTTGCAAGAGCGTTGATTGCTGTCTGGATGTTCTCGAACTCATCCCTGAGGGCATAGTCCGTGTCGGCCGCAAGAGGAGCGGTGGAGAATGCCGAGACAAAGATTGCCTTGGGCCTGATCTCGGGATTGGCCAGTACACCGTAAGGTCTCTGGATGAGAGCCGGCCACAGTCCGCTCTTCATCAGGGCATCCTTGATCTGGTCAGCTGACATGTCCTTGACTTTCCGGATGCCGAAATCCACATGTTTCTGTGTCTCATCGGCCTTGATCCGGACTTCAAGCAGCTTCCTTTTCTCGCCTCTGACGATGGCCTGGACCGTGCCGCTTACCGGAGAGGAGAAGACGATGCCGGGTGACAGCTTGTCAGCCAGCACAGGGGTACCTGCCAGAACGCTGTCGCCTTCCCTGACAAGGAGCTTCGGAAGAAGTCCCCTGAAATCGGTCGGCTTAACGGCAACAACGTCAGGCACGACTGCCTTCCTGATCTTCTGGGCCGCCTCTCCCGAAATAGGGATGTTCAGCCCGCGCTTCAAAGTAATGTTGTTTGACATTATAAAACCGTTTTTAGTATTTTCTGAAAACCGGCGCGAATATACGCAAAATTTTTTGTATATGAAATCGGCGGTGCAGATGCTGTCTTGATTTTTAGCCGGTTGCCGTTCTTCTGCCCGATATGTGGAATTTTTGCAGATTTATTTTGCCGGAAACGATGACGGAATTAACTTTGAAACAAAAAAGTATATGATGGAAACGATAGTGTCTGCCATAGCGGCATTGGTTGCAGGATACGTGATCGCCTTCCTTGTGGCCCGCAAAAGGACGCAGGCTGCAGAGACGGATACGGCCGTACTGCGTTCGCGGCTTGATGCCGCACTGAAACAGTCTGAAGATATCAGGGCGGACTGTGCGGCCAGGATAGAGTCGGTAAGGGAAGAGGATGAAAGGCATTTGCAGCAGATGCTGCAGGAAAAGGACAAGGCCTGCAGCGATGCCCTGAAAGCCAAGGATATCGCCTGCAATGACAAGTTCGCTGATCAGGAGAGGCGGCACAATGAGGCGATGACCGGTCTGCAGAAGAGATTCGACGAGATCATGCAGAAGGTGACTTCACAGGTCAGGATTGCGACGGATGACATGTTGAAACAGAGGCAGAAGGAGTTTTCCGAGAGCAGCAGCGCCAATCTCGGACAGATTGTCAATCCTCTGAAGGAGACCATGGACAGGATGAAGAAGGCGATGGATGAAAGTGCAGCCAACCAGACGAAGATGAGTACCGAAATGAAGGTTGCTGCGGAAAACATGATGAAACAGAGCGAAGCCGCAAGGAGAAGCGCGGATGATCTGGCAAGGGCGTTCAGACACGGGACAAAGGTGCAGGGGGACTGGGGAGAGACCGTCCTGTCGGAACTCCTGGAGTTACAGGGCCTTACTCCCAACATCCATTACAGTGTCCAGGAGAGTATCCGGGATGCATCCGGCAGTGTGGTGAAATCCGAAGAGGGCAGCAGTCTCCGTCCGGACATTATCCTCCACCTCGATGCCCGCAGGGAAGTGATCATAGATTCCAAGGTGTCTCTGTCCGCTTTCATGGACTATGTGAACTCGGAGACCGAGGATGAGCGTCAAAGACATCTGAGAGACCATGTTTTAAGCCTCGAAAAACATGTCAAGGAACTTTCCGCCAAGGATTATTCTTCGTACATCAAGCCGCCCAAGGAAAAGATAGAATATGTGATAATGTTCGTCCCGCATTCCGGCGCACTGTGGACGGCTCTCAACAGCAAGCCTGACCTGTGGCGCAGGGCAATGGAGAAAAATGTCTTCATAGCCGATGAGCAGACGCTTTTCGCGGCCTTGAAGATAATCAGCATGACATGGACGCATATCGCCCAGGCGGAGAACCACGAGAAAGTATATGCCCTTGCGGAAGAGATGCTGGACAGGGTGGGGCAGTTCGTGAAAAGGTTTGAAGCCGTGGGAAAGTCTCTCGATGCGGCAAGGAAGGCATACGATGACGCCGGGGCCAAACTGTCCCCATCCGGACAGAGCATAATCCAGACTTGCGGGAAACTGCAACGGCTCGGTGCGCGCCAGAGTACCAGGAACCCTATCCCCCAACTGACAGATGCCGATGAGGTCCCGGCTCTCTCCTCTTCCGGAACGGACACGCACTGAGTACCGGACACGGAATGCCTGCGGGCATCCTGTTTCAATGACGGGATAGCGTGAGCCGGTGGTCCATGATATCCGGGAAATTCTCTTCGTAGTGCGACACCATGATCAGGGTCTTGTTCCTGCGCAGGCAGAATGTCGCAATGATTTCCTTCGCAAGTTCCCTGTTCCTGTCATCGAGGCAGTGGAGGGGTTCATCCAGAATCAGGAGTTCCGGATCCTTTACAAAGGCCCTTGCCAGCAGGCACAGGTGCTGTTCTCCGCTCGACAGGTCGGTGAAAAAACGGTTCCTGAGTTGTCCTATGCCGAATATGTCCATCCAGAAACTGCTGATGGCCAGTTGCTCTTCCGTCGGTTTTCCGCAAATGCCCGCAGTGTCGGACAGTCCGCCGGCCACAATCCCGATAGCCGGCATGTGCAGAAGAAACGCCCTGTACATTTCAGGGCTTGCATACCCTATGTGTCTTTTTATGTCCCAGATGCTTTCCCCGCTTCCTCGTTTCCTGTCGAACAGGGTAATGTCGCAGGCGTATGACTGCGGATTGTCTGCGCATATCAGGCTCAGCAGGGTGCTTTTGCCGCTGCCGTTTTCTCCGCACAGGGCCCATTTTTCCCCGTTCAGGATTTTCCAGTCCAGACTGTCGAGAATGGTCCGGCCGCCGTATCTGATACTGACATTCCTCAGGTCCGCCACGACGGATGCGTTGTAGTCGTGTCCGCTGTATGGAAGTTCAAGTATTGCCCTGCGCTTGCCGGGGGACAGGCGGCCGGCGGCCTTACCGGAGCGGACGGATTCCTTCTCTGCGGCGCGGAACTCCGGGGCCGGAACCTTTCTGCCGACAGCCATGTCATTGACAGTCAGGACATGCGTAATGAACGGCGGTATATCTCCCGTCTTGTTGACTACAAGGATTATCCGGACATGTCCATCTGCCGCCAGATCCGAGAGCATGCTGTCCATTGTCTGTCTTGCTGAAACGTCCAACCCAATATACGGGTTGTCTATTATGAGAATCTCGGGGCAGGATGCAAGTGCGGCCGCAAGCTGCAGCTTCCTGAGTTCTCCGCTGGACAGCATTACCGTCTTGCTGTCGAGCATCGGCCCTATCTCCAACAGCCGGAAGATATGTTCCGTCATGTCCGCCTTTCCCGCATTCCCTCCCGGGAGGCTGCCGCATGTCCTGTCGAGCACTTCCCGGACGGAGGGTGCGGAATCCGCATCCTGCGAATTCCATCTCTGCTGATGATAGAAAGCGGAACCTGTCAGGCTGAAAGCATCCCTGAACTTTATCTGCCTTATGTCGGCTGACCCTGACAGCATGTCGATGAAGATGCTTTTCCCGGCACCGTTCGGACCGATGACTGCCAGATGTTCGCCTTTGTCCAAAGTGAAGTTGACCGGTTCGCGCAGCCTTCTGTACGGATTCGGCGCTGTCCTGTCCCTTAATTCAATCAGATGTCCCATGTCGTTACCTTGTCGAATCGCATTTCTGAAAAAACGCCCCACAATCACTGCGGGGCGTTTCTGGTTAGTTAGTAGTGTGTGTATCCCGATTTGGATAATTAATTAGTAGTGGTTAGATATTAGAAATAAAAATTCTATTGTTTAACGTAATCTTTCAAATTCGCTTATGATTTTTAACCAAACCATGCTTTTGTTGTAACACTCTGCAAATATAAACAGTTTTTTTATAAAAACAAATTATTCCGACAAAAGTTTTGGCCTTAATTTTTTCGTCCGTTCTATTGCCTGCTCATCCTGCCACTCCCGGATCAGTCTGGGATTACCGCTCAGGAGCACATCCGGCACCTTCCAGCCGTTGAATTCTGCCGGTCTTGTATATATGGGCGGGGAAAGCAGTCCATCCTGATAGCAGTCGCTCAAAGCCGATGTCTCATCCGTTATGGCTCCCGGCAGCAGCCTCACAATGGCATCGGCCACGATGGCCGCAGGGATCTCCCCTCCGCTCAGGACATAGTCCCCGACTGTTATCTCCCTGGTTATCAGATGATCCCTAACCCTCTGGTCCACTCCCTTGTAATGACCGCAGAGTATGATGATATTCTCTTTCAGGGACAGTTCGTTTGCCATCCCCTGGGTGAAAGTCTCCCCGTCCGGGGACATGTAGATTGTCTCGTCGTATTCCCTCTCGGCTTTCAGCCTCTCTATCATTCTGTATATAGGTTCGACCATCATTACCATTCCCGCATCCCCGCCGTAGCTGTAGTCATCCACCTGCTGTCTCGGCCCTTTGCCGTATTCCCTGAGATTGTGGACATGGATCTCCACTATGCCTTTTCGGATGGCCCTGCCTACAATCGAATGTCCCAGCGGACTTTCCAGCAGTTCCGGTACGACCGTTATGATGTCTATTCTCATTTCCCCTCCGTTTTCATTCCGGGACATTATTGTCTCCGGCATATTTTTATGCCTGCAAAAATAGCATTTTATCAGTTTTTCACGAAAAAATCATATATTTGCAGGCTGGAATATTTATGAACATTCAAACTCCAATACTATGAGTGATGAGATTATCCGGGATGCTGCAAATGTACCGGATGTTACAGAAGAGCCTTCAACTATGGAGAATACATCGGCGACGGAAGAGGCTGTCGCGGCTGAAACCGCTGATGTACAGGACGATGCTCCCATAACTGCGGATATGGAAGAGACGGGGGAGCCGTCTGCGCCTGTGGCGAACTATTCGGAGAAGACCCTTGCCGAACTTGTCTCGCTGTTCGAGGAGCTGGGCAGGAACGCGGAAAGGATGAAGATGAACAAGGAAGCGGAGGCCATAAGGACGGCTTTCTACAAGAGGCTGGCCAAGGAGAAGGCCGAGGCGGGAGATGCTGTTCCGGAGGATGCTTTCACGGAGATAGAGAACGGTTTCAAGACGTATTACAATACCTATAAGAAAGAGAGGGCGGAGTACAATGCCCGTCAGGAGCAGGAGAGGGAAGAGAACCTTGCGAAGAAGGAGGCCGTGATAGCCGATCTCAAGGCGCTTGTGGAGAAGCAGGAGGATGTGAACGCCACTTTTCCTGCATTCAGGGAGATACAGGACCGCTGGAGGTCCATAGGCCCGGTTCCGGTCCAGAACTACAGGAACATCAATGACACATACCAGCTGTACGTGGAGCAGTTCTACGACATGGTCAAGATCAACCGCGAACTCCGGGACCTGGATTTCAGGAAGAATCTGGAGGTGAAGGAGAAGTTCTGCGAGATGGCAGAGAAGCTGGCGGAGAACGAGAACATTGTGGAGGCTTTCAAGGAGCTGCAGAAGCTGCATGAACAGTGGAAGGAGTACGGTCCTGTGGCCAAGCAGTACCGTGAAGAGATATGGGACCGCTTCAAGGCCGCCACTGCCGTGATCAACAGGAAATACCAGGCATATTTCGAGGAGCAGAAGGAGAAGCAGGTGGAGAATCTTGCCGCCAAGACCGTCCTGTGCGGGAAGGTAGAGGAGATTGCGGACAGGGAGATAAAGAGTTCCGCGGAATGGAATGCCTGTTCGAAGGAGATCGAGGATATCCAGAAACAGTGGAGGACAATCGGTTTTGCCACAAGGAAAGAGAACCAGAAGATATATGACAGGTTCCGTGCTGCCTGCGACAGGTTCTACGGACGCAAAAGGGAGTTCTATACCGACTATAAGGACAGCATGAACGCCAATATGGCGAAGAAGATTTCCCTGTGCGAGGCGGCAGAGGCCCTGAAGGGCAGCACCGAGTGGAAAAAGGCTACCGACCAGTTCATCAATCTCCAGAAACAGTGGAAGGAGATAGGAGCCGTACCGCGCAAGAAATCCGAACAGTTGTGGAAACGTTTCCGCGCTGCCTGCGATGAGTTCTTCAACGAGAGGGACAGGAACGTGAAGCCGGAGAATAATTTCTACGGCAATCTCAAGGCCAAGCAGAAACTGATTGCGGAGATCGAGGCATATCAGCCGACCGGAGATGAAACGAGGGATCACGAGGCTCTCGAGTCGTTCATGCAGAGATGGCAGGAGATAGGTTTCGTGCCTTTCAAGGAAAAGGACAATGTGGCGCAGGCATACAAGGATGCCATAAACGCCAGGTTCCCTGATGCAGCCAAGGTCCGCAAGAGCCACTATGCAAAGGCTCCAAAGAGCGAAAAGGAAAGGCTCATACAGAAGTACAACCAGCTCGAACAGGATATTGTCACATACGAGAACAATATAGGCTTCTTCGCCATGTCCAAGAATTCGGAGCCTCTCATCAGACAGATGCAGGAGAAGATAGAACAGTCGAAGAAAGAGCTGAAGGATCTCGAGACGCGTATAAGATCCATAGGAGATGAGGAATAATAGGAAGACAGGAGATGAATAAGAATTCGGTAATCGGTTTTATACTTATAGGTGTAATACTTTTCGGTTTTTCGTGGTACCAGTCCAGGCAGTACAGAAAGCAGGCGGAATATCAGGCGCAGCTCGATTCCCTGGCGCTTGTCCAGATGAGGGAGCAGATGAAGGCCGATTCCATATACAGGGCAGAACATCCCGAACTGTATGCAGTGGATTCCGCCGGAACAGCAAGCGTAGTGGCTCCGGGGCATAAGGCCCCCCAGCGCGCCATATACAAGGATTCCGCGCTGAATGTGGCGAGCAACGCCACGGCAAGCCTCTACACCCTGTCCAATGACAAGGTGGAGGTCACATATACTACGCAGGGCGCCCAACCGTATTCCGTACTGATACGGGACTATATGACATACGACAGCACGGCACTGTATCTCATCAAGCCTGATATGAGCGAATATGGGGTGACGGTGTATGCCGGGGAGAGCATCAATACGAAAAACTTCGTCTTCGATGTCGCGGAGAGTTCCGATTCCACCCTTGTGATGAGGCTGCCTTTCGCCGGAGGGGGATACATCGAGCAGAAATACACCCTCGCTCCGGGAAGCTATATGGTGCGGAACGAACTGTCGTTCGTCGGCATGCAGGCCGTCATCCCGAGAAACGTCACGATGTTCGACATAGACTGGAGCGTGGTGATTCCGCGGCTTGAGAAAGGATACAACAACGAGCTCCAGTATTCCAAACTCAACTACCGCTTTCCGGATGACAAGAAGGTCCATGACCTCGGCAGGGGAAAGTCCGCTGACAAGCGTATCGATGCGAGGGTAAGCTGGTTTGCGTTCCAGCAGCAGTTCTTCTCCGCCATCATGAGGGCCGGGAATGATTTCGCGTCGACGGATCTGAAGGTAAAGTTCTATGATGAGGATGACCCGCAGCGGGATCTCATGGCTTGTTCTGCAAAGATGCGCAGCGATCTGGACATCAATTCTTCCAGAGTCACGATACCGTTCGAATTCTATTTCGGGCCGAATGATTTCAAGACCCTCAGGAGCTATGACCAGAAATACGAGAAGATCATCCCGCTCGGAGGCTGGCTTGTGGGCTGGATAAGCCGCATAGCCATCATACCTTGCTTCGATTTCTTCGGCAAGTTCATCAGCAGCTACGGTATCATTATACTTCTGATGACGATTCTCATAAAACTCGTAGTGTCCCCTCTGACCATCAAGTCGTACATATCTTCCGCCAAGATGAATGTCATCAGGCCCGAGGTGGACAAGCTCAACGAGAAGTATCCGAGACAGGAGGATGCGATGAAGAAGCAGCAGGCGATGATGAACCTGTACAAAAGGGCCGGGATCAACCCGATGGGCGGATGCCTCCCGATGCTGCTCCAGTTCCCAATACTCTTTGCGATGTTCAGGTTCTTCCCTGCATCCATCGAACTGAGGCAGCAGAGTTTCCTGTGGGCCGATGACCTGAGTGCATACGATTCCATCCTCGACCTTCCGTTCCGGATACCTCTCTACGGAGACCACGTGTCCCTGTTTGCCCTGCTAATGGCCATATCCATGTTCATCTATTCCAAGATGACTTCAAGCCAGATGTCCAATGATCCGAATATGGCGGGGATGAAGTTCATGAGCGTATGGCTGATGCCTATAATGATGCTTTTCATCTGTAACAACCTTTCCAGCGGATTGAGTTACTATTATCTCCTTTCCAACATAATCACAATGCTCCAGACATGGTTTGTCCGCAGGTTTGTGGTGGATGAAAAGAAGATACATGCACAGCTTGCCGCTACCGAGGGCAAGCCGCTCCCAAAGAGCAAATGGCAGCAGCGTCTGGAGGAAGCGCAGAAAATGCAGGAGCAGGCTCTCAAGGAGCAGCGCAAACGCAGCAGACGCTGATCTTCCTTGCGGGATTGGCCATATTATCCTTAGCGAAGCGAAGGATATGATGATATAACGGTACAATGGATATCGGAGATACCATACGGAGACTGAAAGAGGAACTGCCGTCAGGAGTCAGACTGGCGGCAGTCTCCAAATTCCATCCGGCGGATGCGATCAGGGAGGCCTACGGAGCCGATCAGCGTATTTTTGCGGAGAGCCGTCCCCAGGAACTGTATGCCAAGGTCACGGAACTCGGACAGGAGAGGAATCCCGATGGCACTCCGGCATATCCCGATATAGAATGGCATTTCATAGGGCATCTGCAGACCAACAAACTCAAGTTAGTGCTGCCGTATGTCTCTTTGGTACAGTCTGTCGACTCTCTGCATCTCCTGCAGGCAATCGACCGTTGGGGTAGCGACAACGACAGGATAACAAACGTGTTACTCGAATGTCATATAGCCGCCGAACAGACGAAACAGGGATTTTCCGCAGATGAGATCCGCGACATTCTTCTCGGGGAGCAGTCCTATCCGAATGTGAGGTTCTGCGGTCTGATGGGTATGGCGACATTTACCGATGATGAAACGGTGATCCGGTCCGATTTCGGCAGGATACGGAAACTGTTCGACAGTCTGGCTGGTACCGCTGTCTCCGCGTTTCCTGCGGAGGGCAGCCGTCTGAAATATTTCAGGGAACTGTCAATCGGGATGTCCGAAGACTACAGGACAGCCTTGGAATACGGTTCCACCATGGTCCGTATAGGGACAATGATATTCGGTCCCCGGGAATATTGACTCTTCTGTCTGCCCGCCTTCCGATTTATACTTCTCCTTGACAATTGTCTTAAGATTGTCAATAATATCTTCGCATATTAGCAGAAATTTCAAAACAGTTTCTTAAATTTGAAAGAATTTTGCAATATGACGCAGATATTATTTCCGACACGGACCGACAGGCCGCTTGTTTTCTATCTGGCTGCAGAAGAATATGTGGCCAGGGAACTGCCCTGTCAGGAGTCGGTCTTTTTCTGGAATGTCGCGCCTACCGTCATTTTCGGAAGGAATCAGATAATGTCTGCCGAGGTGAATCTCGACTGGTGCAGCGATAACGGAGTGAATATAGTCCGCAGAAAAAGCGGAGGGGGCTGTGTATATGCGGACAGGGGGAACCTGATGGTGTCGTATATTTCGCCCGGGCCGGATGCAATGCAGGCTTTCACAAGATATTTGGGAATGATGTCCGGTGCTCTCTGTGAAGCGGGACTTGCGGCGGAAGCATCCGGCAGGAACGACATATCTGTCGATGGAATGAAGGTGTCCGGGAATGCTTTCTACACAGTGGGAGGGGCCAGTATAGTGCACGGTACACTGATGTATGATGTGGATATCGATGCCATGTCCCGGGCTATCACCCCATCTCCGCGGAAACTGCATCGCAAGGGTGTCGAATCCGTGCGTCAGAGGGTCTGTAATCTGAGGTGGAAACTTGAAGATTCTTCACCCGGAATGTTCCCGGATATCAGTTCTCTGGCTTCCTGGCTCGCCGCCAGATTCTTCGATGAGTCCATCTCTCTGATGGACTGGCATTCCGGTTCCGTGCCGGAGATGCCGGTCTGTCTGCTTTCGGAGGAGGATGAGGCGGCGGTTTCGGAACTGTCGGAGAAATATCTTGACCCGGGCTTCATCCTCGGAAAGGAACGGCAGAATGAGAACTTATTATAGAAGTTATGGAAGAGAACCTGTTGAAAACCTGTCTTTATGACCGGCATATAGCCCTCGGGGCGCAGATGAGCCCCTTTGCAGGCTATGATATGCCCATCCGGTACACATCCATAATCGATGAGCACAACGCGGTCCGCAATTCCGCGGGGATGTTCGATGTGTCGCACATGGGAGAGATTTTTGTCAGCGGCCCGGATGCGGAGAAATATGTCAGCCATGTATTCTGCAACGACATCACGGACATGCCGTCAGGAAAGGTCCTGTACGGCATGCTGCTCAATCCACGGGGCGGGGTAGTGGATGACCTGCTGGTCTACAGGGATTCCGTACCTGACAGCTACCTGCTTGTGGTCAATGCTGCCAATATCGGCAAGGATTTCAACTGGCTGACGGACCATGCGGAAGGGTTCGATGTCAGTGTCAGGAACGAATCCGGGATGTGGGGACAGATTGCCCTGCAGGGTCCCCGTGCAGAGGAGATACTGTCCGATGTGCTTCATCTTGATGCCGCTTCCTCCCTTGCCTTCTACACGTGGAGAGAGATGCAGTGGAACGGGAAACGCTTGATAGTCAGCAGAACGGGGTACACGGGAGAGGACGGTTTCGAGTTCTATTCATCTGCGGATGAGATCAGGGATATATGGGATACGCTGGCGCGGGCTGGGGTCGTACCTTGCGGTCTCGGATGCCGGGACACCCTGCGTTTCGAGGCTGGGCTTCCTCTGTACGGACATGAGCTTTCAGATGACATCACTCCGCTGGAAGCCGGTCTGGGAATCTTCGTCAAGATGGACAAGCCGGAGTTCATCGGCAGGGATGCCCTCATCGCACAGAAGGCTGCCGGATTGACCAGGAAGCTCGTCGGCATCGAACTTGACGACAAGGCGGTGGCAAGGGCGGGATATCCCGTGGAGGCCGATGGAGAACAGGTGGGGACAGTCACCACCGGCTACCGTTCAATCACCCTTGACAGGAGTATATGTTTCGCAATGCTTTCGAAACGGTATGCCGACCTCGGGACACGGGTCGGTGTCCATATAAGGAAAAAGGTCTTTCCGGGGACAGTCTGCAGGAAAAGGTTCTATGTCCCTCACTATAAGAAATGATATAACGATATTAACCGAAATAAAACTGATAACACAATGAGCAAGACAGTAGCAGGACTCCTGTACAGCGAGTCGCATGAATGGGTGAGCGTAGATGGAAACATTGCGACAGTCGGGATAACCGATTTCGCACAGCACGCTCTCGGCAACCTTTCGTATGTGGATATGCCGGAAGTCGGTGATGAAGTGAGCAAAGGGGAGGAATTCGGAGCGGTCGAGAGCGTCAAGGCTGCAAGCGACCTCTATTCCCCGGTATCGGGCAGGGTCATTGAGACCAATACGGAACTGGAGGATGCTCCGGAACGGCTGAATGTGGATCCGTATGCCAACTGGATCATAAAGGTGGAAATGTCGGATCCGTCCGAACTTGATGATCTGATGGATGAGGCGGCATACATTGCGTTCTGCGAAAAGGAATAGCCATGGCTTTTGCATATTTCCCCCATACTCCGGACGATATAGGGCAGATGCTCCGACGTTCCGGAGTCTCTTCCATTGAAGAGCTTTATTCGGATGTCCCTGAAAGCCTGCGTTTCAAGGGTGAGTATGACCTTCCGGATGCGATGTCGGAAGATGAGGTCCGCCGGTATTTCGAAGATCTAGACCGCAGGAATGCCAGACTGACCGTATTCTGCGGGGCAGGGGCATACGACCATTATACTCCGGCAGCCGTGAAGCATATCATTTCACGGTCCGAGTTCCAGACGGCATATACTCCCTATCAGGCGGAAATCTCGCAGGGGACACTCCGGTACATCTTCGAGTTCCAGAGCATGATCTGTGAACTGACTGGTATGGACTGTGCCAACGCTTCAATGTATGACGGCCCGACTTCCGCTGCCGAAGCCATGCTGATGTGTACGGCTTCATCGAAGAAAAGGAAGAAGGTGCTGATATCTTCGTCCCTGCTTCCGAATGTTATCGATGTAATCAGGACATATACCGGATATCACGGAGTGCAGCTTGACACCATAGAGATTTCCGATGGGGTCACTTCCATTAGTGATCTGCAGCTGAAGCTGGCCGGGAACGATGTGGCAGGGGTGCTCGTGCCTGGAATCAACAGATACGGAATAATCGAAGATCTTGCAGGATTTGCAGATGCGGCACATTCTGCTGGAGCCTTGCTGGCCGTGTATAGCGACCCATCTTCGCTGGCTGTCCTGAAGACCCCGGGGGAATGGGGTGCGGACATCGCCTGCGGAGATGCCCAGTCTTTCGGCGTACCCCTCAGTTTCGGAGGACCGTACGTTGGCTTCCTTGCCTGCCGCATGGAACTGATGCGCAAACTGCCCGGCAGGATTGTGGGCGCTACGACCGATCTTGATGGGAAACGCTCGTTCGTACTGACCCTCCAGGCGCGGGAACAGCATATCCGCAGGGAGAAGGCGACAAGCAATATCTGCTCCAACCAGTCGCTGATGGCTCTTTTCGTTACTGTGTATATGTCACTGATGGGACCCGACGGGCTGAAGAAGGTCAACGACCTTTCGTATGGAGGCGCCCATTATCTGCACGACAGGCTGCTTGAGACAGGGAAATTCGCCGAAGTCTTCGACAGGCCTTTCCTGAAAGAGTTCGTGCTCAGGACCTCCATTGATATACCGACCCTGCAGAAGGCATTGCTTGACAACGGATTCTTCGGCGCATTGCGGACAGAGGAAGGTTATGTCTCATTCTGTGTCACCGAACGCAGGACGAAGGCGGAGATCGATGCTATGGTCGGTGTAATCGATGCCATAGGCTGACAGTAGCGGGAGATTCTTCGTTTCACTCAGAATGACAACACTGTCATCATGAATGACTCTCACTTGTCATCCTGAACGGAGTGAAGGATCCGATAATTATTAACAATGTGAATTCGATGAAATGAAATACTACGATAAACTGATATTCGAACTGTCGGAAGAAGGACGGTGCGGCTATTCCCTTCCGGAAAACCGTTGGGAAGACAATACTGACTCGATTCCGTCAGGCCTCCGAAGGACCCTCAGGCCGAATCTGCCCCAAGTCAGCGAGCCGGATGCCGTACGGCACTACACCAATCTGTCGGACATGAATTTCGGTGTGGATACGGGTTTCTATCCGCTCGGAAGCTGTACAATGAAGTATAATCCCAAGATAAATGAGGAGATTGCGGGAATGGCCGGATTCCAGGGCATCCATCCTCTGCAGCCGCGTTCCACTGTACAGGGCGTGATGAAGCTGTACGGCGACCTGTCGGCAGCCCTGTCGGCCATAACCGGCATGGCGGCATTCACGCTCAACCCGTTTGCAGGAGCGCACGGTGAACTTACCGGTCTTATGATCATGCGCCGCTACCATATATGCAGGGGAGACATGAAAAGGACAAGGGTGATTGTTCCGGACAGCGCGCACGGTACCAATCCCGCAAGCGCCGCGGTATGCGGTCTGGAGGTGGTCCAGGTGAAGTCCCTGCCGGACGGGACAATCGATGTGGACCACTTGAAGACCCTGCTGGATGATACGGTAGCCGGAATAATGATGACCAACCCGAACACTCTCGGACTGTTCGAGACAAGGATAGAGGAGATCGCTGATCTGGTGCACGCCTGCGGAGGCCTTCTGTACTATGACGGAGCCAATATGAATCCTCTTCTCGGGGTCGCCCGTCCAGGGGACATGGGATTTGACATAATGCATCTGAACCTGCACAAGACTTTCTCGACGCCACACGGGGGCGGCGGTCCGGGGGCAGGGCCTGTAGGTGTGACAAAAAGGCTTGAATCCTGTCTCCCTCTTCCCCGTATCGATGGGGAGGAACCGGAAGGGAATGCAGGAAGAGTTTCCGGCTTTATGGGAAACTTCGGCGTGCTGATGAAGGCGTACGCCTATATCCTGATGCTCGGGAAACAGAACATCAGGCTGGCCGGTCCTCTCGCCACCCTGAATGCGAATTATATCAAGGAGAGTCTGAAAGACTGCTACAGGCTGCCGATAGACAGGGTCTGCAAGCATGAGTTCGTCTTTGACGGACTTGCCGGCCAGAGCACGGGAGTGACGACCCTTGATGTCGCCAAAAGGCTGCTGGATTATGGATTCCACGCTCCGACAGTATATTTCCCTCTGCTTTTCCACCAGTCCATAATGATTGAACCTACCGAGACCGAAAGCAAGGAGACTCTGGATTCTTTCATAGAAGCGATGAGAAAAATCGCCGTGGAGGCGGCGACGGATCCCGACATGGTCAGGTCCGCCCCTCACGGCACTCCTGTCCGCCGTCCCGATGAGACCGCTGCCGCAAGGCATCCTGTGCTGAAATACAGTCTGACGGCTAAAAGTATTTGAAATGAAGATAATCATAATAGGAGCGGGTCCGGGAGGATACGAGACGGCCATCGAGGCTGCAAAAAGGGGAATGGAGGTAATCCTCATTGAAAAGGGTAATGTCGGAGGGACATGCCTTAACGAAGGATGTATCCCAACGAAAGTATTCTGCCGCAGTGCAGAGATTCTGGAAGAGGCGAGGTCGGCAGGGGAGTTCGGAGTCTGTTTCCGGTCTGACGGTATGGCTGGCGCGGATATCCTGGCGGATTTCGGGAAGATAAGGCAGCGCAAGTCCGAGGTGGTGGAGCAGTTGCGCTCCGGAGTACATACCTTGCTGGACAACAGGCTGATAACCCTTGTGCATGGAAGGGCTGTCATAAAAGATGCACATACAGTAACGGTGGATTGCCCTGAAAGCAGGGACTATACTGCCGATTGCATAGTGGTGGCGAGCGGGTCTGCCGCCGCTGCGCTGCATGTGCCGGGAGGAGACCTGCCGGGGCTTGCGACATCCCGGGAACTGCTTGACATTGATCATGTTCCGGAAAGTCTGTGCGTTATCGGAGCCGGAGTCATCGGTCTTGAGTTCGCATCGGTATTCAACAGTTTCGGTAGCAGGGTGACTGTCATCGAATATTGCGGACAGATTCTGCCCCGTTTTGATTCCGACCTTGCCAAGAGATTGAAACAGAGTCTGTCAAAGCGAGGAATCGAAATAATCACTTCAGCGGCAGTCCGGTCCGTTTCTCCTCTGCCGGCCGATGGTTCCGTGTATGGAGCGGATGATGGCGACGCCGGTCCTTCTGCCTACAGGATAGTGTATGACTGCAAGGGGAAGGTCGCACAAACCGTTGCCGGGAAAGTCCTTGTCGCTGTAGGGCGCAGGCCTGCAACCGATGGTCTCGGACTTGAAAACGCCGGAGTGGAGTATGGCCCGAAAGGCATAGTCGTGGATGAGAACATGCGGACATCCTGCCCTTCCGTATATGCGATAGGGGATGTGACCGGGAAAATGATGCTTGCCCACGTTGCCGTATATCAGGGATTGAGAGCCTTGAACCATATCTGCGGACGGAAAGACAATATCAATCTGTCTGTCGTGCCGTCGGCTGTGTTCACCATGCCTGAGGCGGCGGCTGTGGGCCTTACGGAGGATGAATGCAAGGAAAAGGGAATTGCCTGCAGGACGATGAAGTCATTCTTCCGCTCCAACGGCAAGGCCGTGGCTTTGGGGCAGACGGATGGATTTGTCAAGACTGTAGTGGCCGAGGACGGCCATATACTCGGCTGCCATATCTTCGGCCCGCATGCGGCGGATCTGATAGCGGAAATGGCTGCATTCATCGGCATGGGAGCCACGGTGGAGGACCTCCGCTCCACAATCCACGCCCATCCGACCCTCAGCGAAGTCTTCAGGATATGATCATTGTCCCGGGGAGGATGATTCCGAGAGAATATCGACCATGGCTCCGGCGACAGCCTGCGAAGCACCCGTCCCTCCGAGCAGATGCCGTATTTCTGCATAGTCGGAGAGCATCCTCTCCCGGTATGCCCTGTCTTCGATCAGGGCGCGGACCTCTTTGAGGATTTCGTCCGCATTGCAGTCGTCCTGGATCAGCTCCCTGAAAGCGAGGCGGTCGATGCAGAGATTGCCGAGGCTGATGTAGTGGATCTTGATTATATGTTTCCCGACTACGTATGTCAGCCAGTTGACCCTGTAGCCTACAACCTGAGGCACATTGAAAAGCACTGTCTCTAAAGATGCCGTTCCGGAATTGACTACGGCGGCCTCCGCGTGCCTGATTATGGACTGGGTCTCTCCGAACAGGACCCGTATGTAGTCCTCGGAAGGGTCGAGCCACCGGGAATAGTCTTCGATGGAACGGGCGGGCGCTCCCGCTATAAGGAACAGATAATCCGAATATTGCGGGATGGAATGCATCTTGCGCGCAAATTCTGTCAGAACGGGCATCATCGATGATATCTCAGGCTTTCTCGAACCTGCCAGCATGGCAATGACAGGCCTGTCGTCAAGTGAATTGCGTCCGAAGAAATCTTCCCTTGTCTCTTTCATTGCCGGAGAATTGTCCACCGCATCCACGAGCGGGTTGCCCTCGTAGATGAAATCGACGCCTTTGGCCCTGAAATACGGAATCTCGAAGGGGAATACGATGAAGAGTTTGTCTACAAAAGCCTTCAGCTTGCGTATCCTGCCTTCGCGTGATGCCCAGACCTTTGGCGCAATGTAATAGAATACCTTCATCCCTTTTCCGTGAGCGAATTCCGCTATCCTGAAGTTGAATCCGGGATAGTCTATCAGGATAATGACATCGGGACCGTATGCAAGGATGTCTTCCTTGCATTCCCTTACGTTTTTCAGAAGACTGCCTCCCTTGCGTATCACTTCCCAGACCCCCATTACGGCTCCTTCCCTGTAATGGTGTACCAGACCTCCCGATTTCCCGTCCCCGCCGTGTACTCCCTGCCGTGAAGCATTTCCTTCATTGTCCATATAGACCCCGTTCATCAGGTCGCCTCCCCAGAAACGTATCTCCGCTTCCGGATCCCTGGCGTACAATCCGCGCATCAGGTTGGACCCGTGCAGGTCTCCGGATGCTTCTCCCGCTATGATATAGTATTTCATCTGTCAGATATCTGTCGTTGCCGTTGAGAAAGGTATGTCCGTGTTTCAGAAATCCGTGTCGAACCCGAGGCTGCCGAGTCTGTCCGTTTCCCTGTAGTCCGTCGTGTCTATATTATGCGCCACTACGGATATGTATCCGTTTTCCAATATATGGTGGTCGGCACGGGAGTCATTGCCCGGATCGTCCACGAATGTCCCGACCATCATGTACAGTTTTTCTCCCTCCTCGCATGATGGGGCCGACTCCTGCCCAAGCATTTCCGGGGTGATTCCGTGCCTGCTGTAGAATGTCGGATCCCAGTCCGTGAATTCCCGTACCCAGTGGCCCTTTCCCTGGTATCCTGTCCGGATGCCGCGGATCTTTCCTGCCGGAATGTCAGGGAAATTCACGTTGTAGTAGATCCCGTATCCCGCATCCAGTCCTGTCTTTTCCTTGTTCTGTCCGGACGGTCTTTCATTGGCCTCCAGTATCTTCCGCATGATTCCAGGGAAATGTTCCTCCACGGCGGAGAAGTCGGCATCGGGATTCATCGAGCACAGGGAGACCCCTATTGCAGGGATTCCGCACAAGGCTGCCTCCTGTGCCGCCCCGAGAGTGCCGGAATAGCAGGAGGCGGAAGCCGCATTGGAGCCGTGGTTGATGCCCGACACCACCACATCCGGCCTCGGCCACCCGGAAACATCGGTATCGAGGGCATATTTCACGCAGCTTGCAGGTGTCGCGTCTATATATGCCACGGTCAGGCTTCCCTCCGTCCCATCATCAGAAGCAGGCAGATGCAGGATTTCCTTATAGCGTATCGCCTTGAATCCCAACGAGACAGCCATGGACATCCCTGACTGGTGCGTCTTCGGCGCCACGACATATACATTGCCGTACCGTCTCATCATTTCCGCAAGAACCCGGATACCCTTGGCCCGGTATCCGTCATCATTCGTCACAAGAATATTCATTTCACGATAATTTGCCTGCAAATGTACTTAAAAAATCGCGTTTTCAAACGGTGGCATCCGATATCAAACCAATCGCGCGTCATTTTCGTGACAAAGTGACAAAGTGTCAGTAAAATTCTGACAAAGTATATGAATGTTCATTATTTTTCTTATTTTTGCACCGTTTTTGCATAGAGGGGCGTTCGGATTTGAAAATGGAATTGTGTAACTTTTTAATATTTAAAGACAATGATTAAACTTGGTATTAACGGATTTGGCCGTATCGGCCGTATGGTTTTCCGCGCAGCGATCGAGAATTTCTCAAATGACATCCAGGTGGTAGGTATCAACGACCTCCTCGATCCGGAGTATCTTGCATACATGCTGAAATACGATTCAGTACATGGGAAGTTCAACCATGAAGTCAAGGTAGAGAACGGATATCTCGTAGTTGCAGGAAACAAGATCCGTCTTACGGCTGAGATGGATCCGGCAAACCTCAAATGGAATGAGGTAGGTGCTGATGTAGTCGTTGAGTCTACAGGTCTTTTCCTTACTGACGAGAAAGCCCGCAAGCACATCGAGGCCGGTGCGAAGAAGGTCATCATGTCCGCTCCTTCAAAGGATGCTACTCCAATGTTCGTTTACGGTGTCAACGACAAGACATACGCAGGTCAGGATATCATTTCCAACGCTTCCTGCACAACCAACTGCCTTGCTCCTATTTCCAAGGTCCTTCACGAGACATTCGGAATCAAGAGGGGTCTCATGACGACCGTACACGCAGCTACTGCAACCCAGAAGACCGTTGATGGTCCTTCAAAGAAAGACTGGAGAGGCGGCCGCGGTATCCTCGAGAACATCATTCCTTCATCTACAGGTGCTGCCAAGGCTGTAGGCAAGGTTCTTCCTGAACTCAACGGCAAGCTTACCGGTATGTCAATGCGTGTCCCTACTTCAGATGTATCTGTAGTTGACCTTACCGTAGAACTCGAGAAACCTGCTACTTACGAGGAGATCTGCGCTGCAATGAAGAAGGCATCAGAGGGCGAACTCAAAGGTATCCTCGGATATACCGACGAGGCTGTCGTTTCTACCGACTTCCGCGGCGATGCCCACACTTCAATCTTCGATGAGAAGGCAGGTATCCAGCTTGATCCTACTTTCGTGAAGGTCGTTTCATGGTATGACAACGAGTGGGGTTATTCAAACAAGGTCTGCGAGATGGCCCGCGTAATCTGCAAATAATCCATTGATTACGGATATATTGAATTGAGCCGTCCCTTTCAGGGCGGCTCTTTTTGTGTCTTCTGCGCTTCCGTTTTATCCCTACCAGTGGCGTTTTCTGCAAAAAGAGAGAAAAATCCGCCCCGGACAGTTGGATTTATAATTAATTTGCCTACCTTTGCAGAAAGGATTTAATTTTTAATAATTCTAAATTATAAAAACATGAAGGAATTGAAAGGATCACAGACCGAAGCAAACCTGTGGACAGCGTTTGCCGGTGAATCGCAGGCCCGTAACAAATACACCTATTACGCATCGAAGGCGAAGAAGGATGGCTATGTACAGATTGCCCAGTTGTTCGAGGAGACGGCAAACAACGAAAAGGAGCATGCCAAGATATGGTTCAAGCTGCTCAAGGGCGGCGAGATCCCTTCGACCGCGGAGAATCTTTTGGATGCGGCTCAGGGCGAGAACTACGAGTGGACCGATATGTATGCAGGATTTGCCGTGACTGCAAGGGAGGAGGGCTTCGATGATATAGCAGTCCTTTTCGAGAAGGTGGCGGCCATCGAGAAGATGCACGAGGAGCGTTACCGTAAGCTCCTTGCCAATGTGGAGGGAGACCTCGTATTCTCAAAGGACAATGATGTCATCTGGGAGTGCAGCAACTGCGGCCATATCGTGATCGGCAGGAAGGCTCCGGAACTCTGCCCCGTATGCAGGCATCCTAAGGCCTATTTCAAGATCCACGCTACCAATTACTAAAGGGCGGGCGTGAATGACAGACAGCGGCAATGCCTCAGAACCTGAGCCGGGATTCTATCTGGAGTCCCGGCTTTTTTGTCAGAAGTTCTGCAGGAATTCTGAAAGATTGATGCTCCTGTCTATATTCAGTTTCTTGCGCAGACGGTAGCGTGCCATCTCTACACTATGGACAGACATGTTCAGCAATGGTGCAATGTCCTTTGACGACAGACCCATTTTAAGGTAAGCGCAAATTTTCTTGTCTCCTATGCTGAGGGATGGATATTTCTTGCCGAGGCGGTGCAGATAGTCTTCATATACGACATCGAAGTTCTGCTCGAATTTTTTCCAGTCATCGTCATGTTCGATGTTGTCACGGATTTCATATTTCAGTTTCTGCAGCTCTCGTATCCCCTTGACTTTGTCATCTTCGTTGAAATGGCTGATGGAGACATCTATCCCATTCTTGATTTTGAGCAGAATTTCATTCTTTCTCAGGAGGTTCATTGTCGATGACGCAAGATCCTGGGACTTGTGCTTCAGATCATGTTCAAGCGTCCTGTTCTTGAGTACCATGATTTCCTCTTCCTTTCTGGCTTCCATTTCCCTGACCAGACGCATCGACCTCATCTTGATGAGCAGCAGGATGACATAAAGCAGCAGTGCTGCCGATACAGAATAGATGCAATAGGCCAAAGCGCTTTTGTACCAAGGAGTACGGATAGAGAAATCCACGCTTGCTTCAGAATATTTATCCGCCTGGCTGTACCTTGATCTGACCCTGAATGTATATCTGCCATGAGGCAGCCTGGTGTATTCCTTGACATTGTCATTCGAGAATTCAGACCATTCTTTATCATATCCTTCAAGTATGTAGCTGTATGACATGCTTTCATTGTTCTCGAAATATGGCGATATATAGGTTATTTGCAGCGAGTTATATTCGAATGGGAGTTCAAAGTCCGGTCCGGAGGTATAAGTCTGGGATCTGCTCCCGAAGACTACGGAATCCCTGTTCTCTCTCTTTACGGTTATTTCTTTGATAAAGACTCCATTTCCCGTCCTGTTGCTCCCTGATCTGATTCTGCCTGTATCGAATACCGAAAATCCGTCATATGTATTGATGATGAAAGAGTCGGGTGCAGGCCAGGATATGTTTTCGAAGCCGAAGATTCTTTTGTTTTTCATATATTTGAGGCTCAGCGAATCGACCTGCCACGAACCATTGTCCCTGAAAGCGATTGCATCCATACTTCCGGACATGAAGTACAGGTCTCCTTCCGGAGATTCCACGAAGGCGACTGCTTTCGGCAGTACGGAGAACATCGAATTTATCTCTTCTGCCGGAATCATCATGCTGGATTTGCGGTCGTACTTCCAGAATCCGTTGTCTGAAGAGAATATTATTTCATCGCGGAATCTGTTCACAAGATTGTTGTTGTCGCTCGGCAGCCCGGCATCTGTTCCGAAATATTCTATTTTCGTGACAGAATCGCATTCTTCAGTCAGCGTGAGTCTGAACAGCCCTTTCATCCATCTGTAGAACCAGATTTTTCCGTCCCGGTCCTCTTCGAACATCCCGCTGTCATCATCGCAGCCTTTCACCCGTTTATCCAGGGCCCATATGCCGTCAATCTTCCTGACAGTGAAAAAACCATCGTATGAGCTGCCGAGGACAATGCCTTTCCGGGTTTGCAGTCCCTCCACTTTCCAGACACCTCTGATGCCAGGTATCTTTTCCGCTCTATTGCCTTCTATTATATAAAGTCCGCTGTCGTGGCTGCAGAATATTGTCCCGTCAATCTTTGCAAGATTCCACACCTGGCCGTCAATGCCCCCCCCGATTTTCTCTGCCCTGTCCCCGATCACGCCTTTCGCAGGATCGAAATCGACCTGGAACAGACCCTGGTTGGTCCCGAGCAGAATCCTGTCCCCGTCTTGAAGGGATGCGTAACCGGCTCCGCAGACGAGTGAGGATGAAAACAGTGCCTGTTCCGGTGAATTCAGGGATATATAGCCAATCCCATTGTCAAGCCCCAGCCAGAGATTCCCGTCATTGTCCGGCATCATACTCAGGACTGTGTTGTTCTGCAGTCCGTTGTCTGCATTGATATGGAAATATGTGTCCCTTGCAGTGTCGAGGACATATACTCCGTCGGTCACCGTCCCGAATGATATGTAGCTGTCCACAATCGAAGCGCAGTAGATTACCTTGCTGGAGAGTATCCTGTCGAGAGATGTCTTCATTTTCCTTGCCTTGTCCCAGTCGTATGTATAGATGCCATCCTTTTCAGTGATAAAATATACTGTGTCCCGGTTTGGGCTGATAATGCTCACTATCTTTTTGCCTGTAAGGGCTTCCGTCCCTTTCAGTCCGATAAACTGTTCTCCTGAAAACATGCTGATCCTGTCTGTGGTGGCGACTATGAGCACTCCATGGACCATTGCGGAGCAATCTATTTTCTTTCCTGCGGAATAATGTGAGAACATCCCGTCATGATAACGGATGATTTCGTTGTTGTTCTGCAGATGGATGACTCCATCTAGATTGTATATTTTCCATATTTCCTCAAGAGGGCCTTTAGTGTCATTGCCGTATGACAGGGAAGTATATGCAAGCCATCCGGCCTCGTCAATCGAAAAATACCCGAATTCATCCGTAGCTCCGGCATATATCCTTTCCGTCGACCGGTCATAGGACAATGAGCGGACAACTGTCCCGTTCCTGACAGGATATGTCCTCCACTGTTTGCCGTCGAACTCGACCATTCCGAAATTGTTTGCAAAATAGATGATGCCTCCTCCATTCTGGACAATTGCCCAGTTCTGCGTCCCTGCTCCATAGTCGTTCTTGCTGTAGTTCCTGACAATCGGGCTGGTCGCGGACATTTGCATCCATATGCTTGCAAGAATGGCCAGTAAAAGAATCCTGAGTGCTTTCATTATGCGGTCATTTCTATATGCAAAAATATCTTTTTTCCTGAAATGTGATGTGAAATCTGTAAAGAAAGTAGTGGCAATTAAATGCAGTGGATTAATAATCCATTGATTTATAATGAAATATGAAAATATAGAGAGTTGTTGTAGAATATTTTTATGAGGTATGTTGAGTTTTTGTGAGGTGAATGACAGTGCTATGGAGGATGCAAATACATACTTTTGTCCCGTCAGTTTTGACAGGTTTGTTTTGACCGCATATTTAATAGCTAATCATGAAAATTTTTCTATCCCTTGCGAGTCTGCTGCTTTTCTTGCAGGTCTCGTTTGCGCAGACAGCGACTGTCAGCGGAGTGGTGACTTCGGCCGATGACGGCTTGCCGCTTCCAGGTGTCTCTGTTGTAGTACAAGGTACGGTCCAAGGTACTTCAACTGACCTTGACGGTAAATATTCTATCGATGTCCAGGACGGACAGACGCTTCTTTTCACTTCCATAGGTTTCAAGGACCAGCTTTTCCCTATTTCAGGGAATTCCCCGAGGACTATAGATGTCGCTATGAAGACGGATGCGGTTATGCTTGATGAGGTTGTGGCCATTGGCTATGGAGTGATGAAAAAGAGCGACCTTACCGGTTCCGTATCTTCTGTCAAGTCGGAAGAGCTGCAGAGGACTCCGGCCGCAGGTCTCGACCAGGCTCTGCAGGGCTTGGCAGCTGGTGTGACCGTGACTTCCAATTCAGGACAGCCGGGTGCGGCATCCCAGGTGAGAATCAGGGGAATCGGGACTGTCAATGACAGTTCACCTATTTATGTGGTGGATGGAGTCATCGTCAGCGACATATCTTATGTCAGTCCCAACGACATCGTGTCCACAGAGATTCTGAAAGATGCATCGGCTACTGCTATCTACGGTTCCAGAGGTGCAAACGGAGTGATACTTGTGACTACCAAGAAAGGTGGTGATGCAGGACGCACAAGGGTGTCGTTCGACGCTTATGTAGGTGTCCAGTCAAGGTGGAGAAAGCTCGATCTGATGAATGCGGATGAATTTTCTCATGCCCTTGCTGCAATGAACGGCAACCAGGAGTCGATCAACATCCTGAACAACGAGGGCAGGGATTCATGGGTTAGGAAGACCCTGATCGGCAACTCGAAATATTACCCGACCAACATGAACTACTCCAACATAGACACCGACTGGCAGGATGTGGTGTTCAGGGATGCCATTGTGCAGAATTACCACCTTTCAGTGGACGGCGGCAACGAGAAGAGTTCATGGGCAATCAGCGGAAGCTACTACAACCAGGACGGTACTATCATAGGCTCTGACTATCACAGGGTGACCCTCAGGGCCAATTCTTCTCACCAGATCACCAAATGGCTCAAGATAGGCGAGAACCTGACTTTCATGAATTCATGGGGCAGGAACGCCATGAACAACAACAGCAGCCCGGGGGCCTCAATCCTTTCTGCGGCTATCGCAATGGCTCCGTGGGATCCTGCAAGATATCCTGACAATGCTGTCAACTGGAGGGGAGACTCTCTCGGAGGACAGATCAGTGCGGCATCCAACTTCAAGAATGTCACCAACCCTCTTTCAATGGTGGAGATGTCGCATCCGTCAGACAAGACTGAGCGCTGGGTAGGGGATATATTCCTTGAAATCAATCCTTTGAAAGGTCTTACTTTCCGCTCTGACGTCAGCCTTGACCTTTCCAACACCCGTCACAGGCTCTTCAAGGACTCGTATGAGTTCTCAAGCTTCGACAAGATGGATGAGAACTTCATCGAAAGCAATATGGCAAGGTATTCAACTGTCATTGTGGAGAATATCCTGACATATGCCCGTGACATCAAGAAGCACAGCTTCTCTGCGATGGTCGGTCAGACCACGGAGGAATACAATTCCTACAGCATAGGAGGCTCGGGAGCATCCATCGTCAATCCTGCAGAAAAGAACTGGTATCTGGCTCAGGCCACGACCAACCGCTCTTACGGCTCGGATTCAGTGTCGAGAAGCAGAAGATTCTCTCTGCTCGGCCGTCTCCATTATTCGTATGACAGCCGTTATCTGATCACTGTCAACTTCAGGGCTGACGGTTCGAGCAAGTTCCAGGACAAGCTCTGGGGTTATTTCCCTTCCACTGCGCTGGCATGGAGAATCAGCAACGAGAAATGGATGAAAGGCATATCATGGCTCGATGACCTCAAGCTCAGGGCAGGATGGGGCCGTATCGGAAATGACAAGATCGGCGACAATGCATTCCTCCTGTCGATATTCAACAGCGGACCAACATTCGTGGACTATGTCCTCGGTCCCGGCGACCAGCAGCTTGCCAACGGAGCCTCTATCCTGACATATGTCAACAGCGGCGGACATTGGGAGACTACGGAGCAGTGGAATGTGGGACTTGATTTCGGAGTCCTTAACAACAGGCTCACAGGTACTTTGGAATACTTCATCAGGGACACGAAAGACATGCTTCTCGGGGTGACAGCACCTGCACATGTCGGGAACAGGTATTCTGCTACAGCCAATGTCGGTACAGTCCGCAATTCAGGTGTCGAGCTTACTCTCAACCACAGGAACCGTATCGGGGAGGTGGACTATAACATCGGTGGCAACATGTCGTTCATCAAGAATGAGCTGACTGCCCTTAACGGTGGTGCGAGAGTCTATGGAGACCGTACCATAAGCGACGAGGGATATGCCCTCTATACTTTCTGGGGATACCAGTATGACGGCATCTACCAGTCTGAGGAAGAGGTCAAGGAGCACCTCTGGGCTACTGACAATCCTGTCTGCAAGCCTGGCGATGCGAAATATGTGGACCGCAACAATGACGGAAAAATCGACGAGAACGACAAGACTGACCTCGGAAATCCTTTCCCATGGCTGACATACAGCATCAATGCAGGTCTCAACTGGAAAGGTCTCGATGTCCAGCTCTTCTTCCAGGGCGTGGCAGGAAACGAGATTTTCAATGCAGTGCGTCTCCGTACGGAAGGCACAGGTAATGAGGCTACTTTCAGCAGGACCATGAAAAATGTGTGGACAGAATCCAATCCGTCAGGAACCATCCCTAATCCGAAAGGCAGTCCTACCAACAACGAGGACAGCGACCGTCTTATCGAGGACGGCTCATATCTCAGGCTGAAGACCTTCCAGATAGGATATTCGCTTCCGGACAGATGGATCAGCAAGGCAAAGATGAGCCGCTGCAGAATCTATCTTTCTGCCAACAATCTCTTTACAATCACCAAATATTCGGGTTACGACCCTGAAGTGGGAGGCGGTGTGGATTACGGTAACTACCCTCAGTCACGCACATTCATGCTTGGTCTGAACATCACATTCTAAATGAACAGGATATGAGAAAATATATATTATACGGTATATTGGGACTTGGCGCGATGTCTCTGGTCTCATGTAATGACTGGCTCAGCGAAGAAGGTCCGATGACCAACTCTCCTGAAGATTATTTCACAGGGGAAGCAGCCGCCATCCAGTCTGTTAACGCAGCATACGCTCCTCTCATGTGGGAGTTCAACAGCACTTATTATTGCGAATGGTTCATCGGTGACATAGCTTCAGACGATGCCCTGAAAGGGGGACAGAACACTTCCGACATGGCAGATGCGTATGATATCGAGAATTTCAGGACCATCTCCAACAATACTCTTCTGCTCGATTATTACAGGGCACAGTATCAGGGAATCCAGAGGGCAAACCTGTGTATAGAGCAGGTGTCAGGGATGTCTGACGACAAGTTCGAGACCAACGGGCTCAAGGAGCGCATAGTTGCTGAAGCAAAATTTCTCAGGGCATTCTACTATTTCAGGCTTGTGAGGATTTTCGGAGGTGTGCCTAAGGTTGAAGCCCCGATCTACACAAGCGATGACTGGAAACAGCCGAGGGCATCTTTGGATGATATCTATGCATTGATGGTCAAGGATCTCGAAGAAGCAGAGCCGGACCTCCCCAAGAAGAGCCAGTACGAGAGCGCTGACCTTGGAAGGGTAACAAGCGGTGCTGCCCAGGCGATGCTGATGAAAGTCTACCTCTACTGGGGTAATTTCAAGGAGCAGGGTAAGTCTACGACTACTGTAGATTGCTACACTGAAGCCAAGAAATGGGGGGATACATTCCTTTCGGAGCAGGCTGCCGAATATTCTCTATGCCAGAACTATGAGGACAATTTTACGCTTGAGGGTGAAAACGGCAACGAATCCATTTTTGAAATCCAGTATATGGCCGAACCTACTTCCGATTACGGAGAGGGCAACGGATTCACGAGAGGAACTTTCACAACTATGCTTATCCGGTCGCGCTCTGCCAACCTTGACAATCCGGGCTGGGGATTCAACAAGCCGACAGACAACCTGAAGAATGAATTCGAAGCGGGAGACCCGAGGAAAAAGGCAAGCATCAGGGAAATGTCCCAGGCCGAGATGTCCAACCCGACTGAAGAGACTTATCTCGGATGCAGCAACGTGGCAGTCAAAAGGACTCTGACCGTGGATGACGAATATATGAAACTCGACCACAATTCGCGTTCTCCTATCAACAATGTGGTCTACAGGCTTGCTGACTTCTATCTGCTATATGCGGAGGTCTGCCTCAAAAACAGTGATACTCCTGGCGCAAAGACTTATCTTGAGAATGTCCGCAGCAGGGCAAGGGGGTCGGCGTCTATCCTGCCTCAGTTCCCTGATTATGAAGTCCCTGACTACAGGCAGGCATATGCGATGCACCAGTTGACAGACACTCCTGAAGATCTTGAGATGGCCATCAGGCACGAGAGAAGGTGCGAGCTTGCGATGGAAGGCCACAGATGGTTTGACCTGTGTCGTTGGGGGATAGTGAAGGAAGTTATGGATGCATATAAGGCGGCAGAGACTGAAGAGGCGAGGTCTGCCATGTCGGAATTCGTGGCAGGAAAGCACGAGCTGTTCCCGATCCCTGACGAGGAGGTAAGACTCAGCGGTCTCACACAGAACAACGGATATTGATTCAGCGGATAAAACCTGAACCAGCTATAAAAATTATCAACACTTTAAAAACAAAACAATCATGAGAAAAAATCTGTTATTTGCAGTTGCGGCTATTTGCGCAGCCCTGGCAATGGTTTCTTGCAAGAAGGATGACTCTAACACAACTACCGGCGGAAATGGTGGAAATGAAGGTGAAGGCGGACTTACTATTCCGCTTCCAGAAGCTCTTACCAACGGCAAGGACTATTACATCATCACCCTCGGTGCAGAGGAGTATGAGATGCTCGAGGATGAAGGCAAGATCAAGATGGATCTCCAGCCATATACTATCGATGTCAATGGCGAGACCAAGGATGGAATCGGTCTTTATGTATGGGAGGGAACATATGTCGGCGGTACTCCAAGCGGACTTAATTCATGCGGATTCGGTGAAGGATGGGTTTCATTCGTGGTTGGTACTGTCAATTGGACTGGCGGAGCGTACAACCTTACTACAGAAGGACTTGCTGACAGGAAGGATCTCGACCTGATCAAAGATCTCGCTACAGGCGAATATTATCTGCACCTTGCATACAAGACCAATCAGGAAGACGTGGCTCAGCTGATCACTCTCAACTGGGCTGAGGGCAATGCCTCAGACAAGTCTTCATATGCATTCGCTATTGGAGAAGGCTCTATCGTCCAGAGCGATTCAGCAGGACAACCTGTCGCAACACTCAATGCAATCACTCCACTTGACGGCGAATTCAATGTCGGTGAATGGGAAGAGTACGAGGTAAAGGTTTCAGACATGAACATGAAATGGGATGTAACCCCTACTTCAGCAAACTTCTTCCAGTTCTCTACATCTCCTGCAACTCAGGGAACTACACTCGACCTGGACGCAGTCTTCTTCTACCAGAAGAACTAGTCCCGGCTAACATTCAATAAACCAGGGCGGCTCCATTCGCAATGGTATGGAGGCCGCCCTTAAATTATTAGAGATGAAAAAGATATTGTTTTTGATACCGTTCCTGTCTCTCGCAGTGGCATGCTCGGGAAATCTGAACACAGGTGAAGAGGGCGGTCCTGCAGGATCCGGCACAGGTTCAGGAGAGACTGACGGTTACAAGCTCGTATGGGAGGACCAGTTCAATGACGGTGCCCTCGACGAGAGCAAATGGTATATTGAAGTCAACGGTGACGGCGGCGGAAACCAGGAACTTCAATATTACAGGGCAGAGAATATCTCTGTAGGTCCTGACGAAGATGGCAACGGATGCCTTATAATCACCGCCAGGAGAGAGAATTTCAACGGCAAGAGCTTCACTTCAGGAAGGCTGAACACCAGCGACAGATACGAATTCACCCACGGGAAGGTGGAAGCCAGCATCAAGCTTCCTTCCACAGCCAACGGGCTTTGGCCTGCATTCTGGCTGCTCGGAGCCGATTATGACACAAACGGCTGGCCGCGCTGCGGAGAGATAGACATCATGGAGATGGGCAATTCAGCCGGGATCTCCAGCGGCACCCAGGACCGTTTCTTCAACGGGGCAGCCCACTGGGGCTTCTACAGGGACGGTGCATATCCTAACTACGCCAACAGCAAGACCAACAGCTACAGCCTCCAGGACGGGGAGTTCCATCTTTTCACCCTCATCTGGGACGAGAATTCCCTGAGCATGTATCTGGATATGGACAAATATCCTGACAATGCCCCTTACTACAAGATGGATATCAATGACACTTCTGACGACTGGAGTACGGGGCTTTATTTCCACCATGACTTCTTCATAATCTTCAATCTTGCAGTCGGCGGACGCTTTACCGGAATCCTGAACGCGTCAGGCATCACTGCCCTTCCACAGGACGGGGACGAAGCGAAGATGTATGTGGATTATGTAAGGGTTTATCAGAAAAATTAAAGACACATGCAATTCTTCAGATTGTCTATTGTGCTGCTCCTGGTATCGGCAGCAGCCGTATCATGTTCCAGGGACGGCGCTCTCGAGCCTGTGACTCCGGACATGGCAAACGTATCATATCAGGCAAAGAGCCAGAAAAGGGGAGTGAGCTATAATTTCGACCAGCTTCCACAGTACGATATCCCGGTGCTCGGTCCGGCGATATCATGGTCATACAACTGGTCCAGCAGTGTCCCTTCGGAAACCGCACAGAACCTTTTCTCGCAGTACGGGATGGACTGGTGCCCGATGATCTGGAACGGCAATTACAATCCTGACAATATCAGGACTTACAAAAAGTCCCATCCTGAAGCAGAATACATCCTTGCATTCAACGAGCCTAACCTGACTGACCAGGCAAACATGACTCCTGCGCAGGCGGCTGCATTCTGGCCGGATGTGGTGGCTCTTGCGGACGAGCTCGGGATGAAGCTGATCTCGCCGGCGATGAACTATGGCACTCTTGAAGGGTACAGCGATCCCTGGAAATGGCTTGATGAGTTCTTTGCCCAGCCGGGCGTGTCTTTGGATGATGTGGACGGGATTGCCGTGCATTGCTATATGGGAAGCGCAACCGCCCTTATGGACTATATAGATGGATTCAGAAAATACGGAAAGCCGATATGGCTGACAGAGTTCTGCAACTGGGACAACAACAGTATCAGCGCAGAACAGCAGATGAAATTTATGGTGGATGCAATCAACAGGCTAGAAGCTGATCCTGATGTGTTCCGTTATGCCTGGTTCATACCTCGCGGAAACGGAGAGGAACAGTGCCACAATTCATTGATTACAGGAGGTCGTCCTCCGTTTTCTCTTACTGAGCTTGGTGAAGTCTTCGTGAACATGTCCACTCAGGACAGGAATCTGTATTATAGACAGGGGCAGATCATGCAGGCTGAACACTACTCTGCATTCCGGGGAGGTGTCACAGTCGAGCCGACCACTGATGAAGCCGGAGTGCTTCATATCGGAAATCTCGTTGCGGGGCAGAAAGTGGAGTATCAGGTGGATGTGGCAGGCGGTACCAGACAGGTAGAGCTCAGGGTCAGGACTTATCTCGCCACTTCAGTGGATTTTACGGTGAACGGCAGCAAGGTCACTGTAAACCTGCCTGATACCGGACGCTTATGGAGTACAGTCACAGTCGAGCTTCCGTTCGCGGACGGGAAACAGACCATTGCAATAGAAGGCACCAGCGATGTGTCCCCTATGTTCAACTGGTTCAGAATACTTTGATCGGAAAGTCCTTTACAGCAAAACTGCTGATGTCAGTTTGCCAGGCAAATGACATCAGCAGTTTTTATTATACGGGCAGGCGCCTGTAATAATGTCTGTCCGCATCCTATTTTCTCGGGGATGTCACGGTGGAGATGAAGCGACTGATATTCATGATGACATATCCTGTCACTGCTACAATGAAGATCATCGAGAACTGCAGACCGAACAGGAATATGGCGATGGATACAGCCACGCAGAATCCGATGAACCCTACCCTCATCCTGTAGACAATGCTGTCTTTCTGCCCTGCCTTGAACTTGAGGGAGAACATCGGTATCCTGCTCACCATCAGAGCGGACAATACGATGGATAGTATGGGGACAAACAGCCTTGTCCCGATCAATGGAGCCAAGAAGCTGTCTGGAGTCTTGCAGATATAGTGTACAAGAGCGCCACACAGCATTGCCGATGCCGGAGTCGCAAGTCCGATGAAATTGTCTTTCTGTTCTTCATCGATATTGAATTTTGCGAGCCGGAGTGCGGAAAAGACCGCCATTACAAGGGGTACATAGCTCCATACGCTGACATTTCCTGCTTCAGCCATCAGCCTGTTCAGCATAATTGCCGGCAAAAGGCCGAAACTGACCATGTCTGAAAGGGAATCCAGCTCCTTGCCTATGTCTGAATATGCATTGAGTGCCCTGGCTGCAAGCCCATCGCAGAAATCGAAGACTGCGGCAGCCAGCATGAAATAGAAAGATGCCTCCAGCCTGCCGTCAAAAGCACAAATCACACCCATGGCTCCGCAGAGGAGATTCATGGATGTGATTGTGTTGGGAATATGTCTGATGATACCTTTCATGACATTCTCAGGTTCCGTTATTTGATCCCGAGTTTCTTCTTTATGTCTTTAGGAAGGGCATCCTTGTGTACGACTATGTTGAGTGTCTTGTACCTCACGAAAGCATCTGAGGCGTACCAGATTCCCTGGTATTTTCCTGCGTCTCCCCAAGAGTTCTTGACCATGAAGAACTTGTTGCCGTTCTGGTCTTGGGCGAGCCCGTAGATGTGCATTCCGTGGTCATCCGTGGTGAGCTTGTTGTCGAATTCTGTCTGGCGCAGCTCCTGGGTGATCTTCTTCTCTCCGGTGCTCTTTTCCGCTGTGGCCTCTTTCTCCGTGTCCTTGCCTACCCAGCGTTCCTGGTCAGAGCCTGCACCCGGTTTGATGTCAACATCAGGAACGGTCGCGATGCCGCTTCCTGTAAAGCCCCTCTCGCTGACATCGGAGCCCCAAGCTATCGTATAGCCCTTGTCGATTGCATTGTACATGACCTCCATCAGCTCATCGATAGGAAGGTTGTATGCACTGTCCCAGCGCCAGTTGTCGCGCACCTCGATAGGGAAGGATGTATAGAATGGATGATGGGTAAACGATGTGAGATTGACATAGTCGGCTGTGTTGATGCCGAGGTAGTCCCTGAATGATTCCGGAGTGTATGTCTGTCCATTGTATTCGAAAGATTCAGGGTATTCTCCGAGATATGCTGAAATGATTCCGTCATAGCCATTGAGCCATGCAGTAGTCAGTTTCCTGTTGGGGTTCTCCACGATAGCCTCCACGTATGCGAGAAGTACGGCATCAAGCTCTGACTGTTCCGGCTTCTCTGTACCGTAGTTCATACCCTGCATGGCGGACTGCGGTACGATGCCATAGTCCGAGATTACGTGGAAGACATCCCCGAAAGAGCTTCCTGCACTGAAGCCGAGTGCACCGTCGACCCTGACATATTTGACTGCTCTGTCGTGGTATGACTTGCCTACGACGAACATTTCCGAAAGGTCGAGGGTGTCTCCTTTTGTCCTGAGGATCTCTGATTCGACGAAAGAGAGAGCCGAGAAGCACCAGCATGTGCCGGAACGGTACTGGTCCTTGACACTTGTGACCGGAGCTTCCTTTATGACAGTGAACTCGTAGTCTGCAGGCTGTTTCGGCGTCTCTGCATTGTCCTGGGCGGACGCGCATACGGCTGACATGGCGATGCATGTCGCCAGAAAAAATCTTTTCATTATACCAGTTGTTTTGAGTTAATATCCATCTGTCGTGCCCTGCATTTGCAGGACAGGGATGCAAAGATAGCAAAAAATTGTAAATTTGCCGGTCGGATCAAAGAAACAGGAGTCCATGGAAACACAGGGCAGACAAGGTGACACAATCATATTATATGTACACGGGATGGGAGGCGGAGGAGACAGCCGCATACCGGCCATATTGAACGACAATATCGATGCTGCTCTTCCCGTGGAGATGCGCGGACGGGTCAGTATTGTAGTACGCACATACTCGTTTGACCCTGAGGAGGGGCATGCGCAGATAACCTCCTGGGTGGACGAAATGAATCCAGCCATTGTCATAGGGGAGTCCCTCGGCGCTCTGCAGGCTCTCAGGATAAGGGGAGTCCCGCACATTTTCGTGTCCCCGTCCCTGAACGCCCCATTATACCTTGGCTATCTGTCCTTCCTTACATTAATTCCCGGAGTTACCTGGCTGCTGGATATGATATACCGGCCGAAGCCGGGCGACCGTCAGCGGCTGCATTTCACTTTCAGGATACTGTACCGCTATATCGCACACCGCAGGGCTGCCCTTTCGGGGCTGCCGGCTGCAGGGAACGGTCAATCCGGCCCGGCAGGGAAGTTCTTCGCCTTTTTCGGAGAACGCGACCATTACCGCAGGAGCGGGATCGTGAGCATCAGGACATGGAGGAAATATTTCGGGGAGGGGACTTGGGCGACATATCCTGGAACGCATTTCATGGAGGAAGAATATGTCCTGTCCATGCTGATACCTAAGATCGTTGCAGTGCTTGTCCTCATGCAAGACGGTAGCCCTGTTCATCCCTGACGAGCGTGCCCTGCGCCACTAACTGTGCCACGGTCCGGGAGAGCGATGGACGGGCAACCCCGAGGATGAATGCCGCTTCCTGCAGATTCCGGAGGATGCCGTTCTTGCCAATGTAGCTCGTGACGCGCGAAGCCAGCGTCTGGAGGGCGAACTCGTGCAGCCTTGTGCTGAGGAACATGCTGTGGTCGGATATGATTGTCAGATAGTTTCTCAGTACGGCATTGTCCTCCCGTATTATCCTGAACATGCATTCCTTGTTCAGTACCCAGATACCGCAGTCGCTGTTTGCTATTATCGTTACCGGAAATATGCCCTGGGTGCTGAATACGAATGCCGAAGCAAGCACTTCCGGTGCGGAGAGGGTGTCCAGGGTGAATTCCTTTCCCTCTTCGCTTATCATTTTGGCATAGACGCTGCCCTCGCAGAGAACATACAGCGAGCGGCAGGCATTGCCCTGCATCGCTATGATGTCGCCTTTCCCGTATGTAGAATATCTGCTCGGGGAATCATCGAGGATTCTCTCTATCGCCTGTATGTCTCCGCCTCTGAAAAGAGGAATGTCGGTAATCTCGCAATGCATGGACAGTCATGTTTCTGAACCTGTCCGGACGGCGCGGCGGCCTTCTGTAACATTTGTTACGGATTATGGCGGCCGGTTCAGGTATCTTTGCGCCCGGAACAGGGAAGCCTGCATGGCTTCAAATGGAAAAACTTATGCAAATATAGGAGGAAACAGTGAAATGAAAAAGTTTGTGATTGCATTGTTGACCGCAGTTTCGATGCTTGTAGCCTGCGTGAAGGAGGATGCCCCGGGCATATCCGGACCTCTTCTGCCGCGGGGAGTGTCTTTCGGGCTAAGGTATGATGGCTATTCCCCCGATGTCCATACTGGGAAACGCAAGAGGCCTTTCAGGGAGGAAACATACGGCACGGGGCCTGACAGGGCGGATTACGACCATGTGGAACTTGTGGTAGTGGATGAGGATGGGAATCCGGAGAAGGGCTGGAAAGGATATTACGACAGGGCTTCTTCCACTGTACACATAGAAGGGCTGCAGGAAGGCGGGTACAGGATGCTTGTACTCGGCATAAAAGGTGACAGCGGCATGGATGGGGCGGAAATAAACAGTATCGGACATGTCTCGGATGTGTGGCTCTCATTCCCGGAAGACCTTGCGCGTCCGCTGGAGGCGGAATACTTCTATTCCAGCACCCCTTTCCGCGTATATCACGAGGAATCTCCGGATGGTCTTGTGACGGTGTCGGACATGCCCGGGGAAGTGACGCAGACGAGGATTGCGGGCAGGCTCGATTTCGACCTCGGTTACAGGAACCGCTATGTCCGGACTGCGGTAACGGAATGCACGGCCGGCCTGGAGAACATGAAACTGTATACCGGACTCCGCGGAGATGGTTCCCTGTCCGGAGAGAGCGATGGCAGGATGGAGGAACTCGACATGTCGCAGGGGCAGTCGTATCTTTTCATGCCTACGGCAGGCGGTGCGGACATGTCTGGGCATATCAGGATGAAGACAAGGGACTACCGCGGCAACACCATATCCAGGACATACTCGTACGGTCCGTCCGGTATATGCTCCAATACCGTATCGACCGTATATGCCGATGTGGTCCATCCGGAGGATGAATCTGGTACGATGTTCATAACGGATGCCGCCTACAGGGAAGGGAGGCACGGCGCCATCCTTCAGGATGACGAGCATCACGGCATATATACGGACAAGTCGTTGCGCAATTTCAACACGGCAAGCCCGATGCAGTTTTCCGTGGGGGATGATGGCAGGCTTAACGTAAGGTTCTATTCTCCGAGAAGTGTCAGGAACGTGCTTGTGCGGGCAAGGATCCCTTCGGTATCGGATGAGTTCATCGACCTTGCTTTCTTCGATGAGGTGCCCGCATTCGCGGATTTTTACGAGCTGCTCCCTTCCATGGAGAGGAAAGCCATCTACAGGACGGCCTCCGGACGGATACTGGAGGTGGGGCGGCTGGACCCTTCGCAGTTTTCGGATGCGGAGTACGATGTGGTGTCCGATGATCCCTACTGGGGAAAACTGCGGGAGATACGGCACGGCTGGAACATACGGTTCGACCTTTTCGGAGGGGATCCCGACAGACCGGATGGCGGACCGAGCGGAAACTGGATGGGGATCAGACCCGTGCATTGCAGGGAAGCGGTCGCCTTTTTCCTGAATTTCACATATATGATCGACATGCCTGAACACGAGCGGATACTCAGGGAGAATCAGGACAGGCTCTACGGCAACGGGGGCGTGGATGACAAGGTGTCCGTGGAGACGGTGCTCGGTCAGATGAGGCAGACGAGGACCATCAATGTCGGACTGGTATATACCGGAAATTCGGTGATGGGGCTCGGGGGAGGAAGCACGTTCGGGGCATGGCAGGGCGGCTGGCTGGAGCATTATACCTCCCTCTATGCCTGCGAGGTAATGTTTCACGAACTCGGTCATGTGATGGGATACAGCCACAACAGTTCCTTCACATACGGGCCGTGGGCGCAGGAACTGATGAACAGTTTCTATATCGGCCATCTGGACAGGATGCCCGTGGATTCTCCGGAATATCTGAAGTCCGGCTCGAATCCCAATATTTACCGGTAGCGGGGATGGCTGCGGCCGTATGCCGCTCAGGGAACATATAGACTTATAATGCAATGGAAAACATGAAAAACAAGTTTCAATATCTGATAATGGCGGGTATGCTGATACCTGCCGTGTTTGCCGGGTGTACCGGAGATGGCGCCCGGCCAGAAAATCCGTCAGGGCTGACTGTCCGTCTGTATGCCTGCGGAATGGATTCCGGCGGCGGACCGGAGCAGGAGACAGGGGACGGATACCGGATAGACAATGTGACCGCTTACAGATTTGCCGAAGGGTATCTGCAGGAGATAATGGCTCCTGTGTCTCAGGATGGGGACCGTTACATGTTCCTCCCTGAAACAGCGGATGGGATGCTGTATGTGCTGGCCAACGCGTCAGGAATATCGGCTCTGGAAAGCATTCGTCCGGGACTGGACGAGGAGGAATTCCTGTCGATGGATGCTGCGGTGCCGGAGATGACGGCGGATGGCGTCCTCATGTCGGGAAGCATGCGTATAGATGGCAGTTCGGGCGGTCTGGGACTTACCAGAAGTGCGGCAAGGCTCGATGTCGCATCCAGGATGAAGGGGGTGCGGGTCCTCTCCGTTTCGGTGACCGGACTGAAAGACAGGGGCATGATATGGCCCGGCAGGGAATCTCCGGCCGTATCGGATGGCGCTTCTGAAATCCATGCAGACTGGTCCGGAGACCCTCTTGAGAACGGCCGCAGGTTCTTGTCATATATTCCGGAACAGGATGGCGGCAGTGTAGAAGCCCGAATCGTGATATCATCAGGCGAAGGTACGCACCGTCTGCGGGCCGTTTTTCCGGACAGACTGAAAAGGAATACGGTTTACACTCTTGACGTCAGGGGGACCGGCGCAGCAGCTTCCGTGGCCGTGACGGATGGGGACTGGGCTGCCGGAGACGTATCGGGAACATCCCCCGTGTACGGAGGTCTTGTAGATACCGGTGCATCGCAGCTGCCGGATGGCGTAAGGGTGAGCCGGACATGCGATACCGTGTACATACCTCACACCCGTAATGTACTTTCCCTTGCGGTACTTGCCTCTCCGGAATCGGAATTGTCCGTATCAGGGGAGGTAAGGGGAGCGGATGTCTCGGTGCGTAAGGCAAGAGTCTCCATGGAACATGTCGCTTCAGTAGACATTTCCACGGAATTCAGGCTCCCGGGGAGCACGACGGAACGGATGTATGTCGATGTGGTGAGCGGAGGCAGCCTGTCAGGAAGGATAGTCATAGTATTCGAAGCCAACCCTGTAGTGTTCGGAGGGCATCTGGCATTGGATGAAAACGGGACGTGCGACTTCGGAAAATATATCGATGGCGAACTCGGGACAGTCTCCATGCCGGCCGGCATGACTCTGGACATTGAATATCCGGACGGGGAGTCCGAATGGATCAGGGCAGAGGAGACAGTCCCGGCAGGGGAGGTTTCCCGAAATCCGGCGGAGAGAGTCTACAGACTGACAGGAGGCTGGAAACCGAATGATCCGAAAGCGGATGGCAGGGTGCAGGAAGCGAGGATAGTCATATCCGGAAGCGGCGGAACAGGGGCTGAAACATATACGGTGAGGAGGTTGAATATCGGACTGCCGGTAGTCAGGATAGGGCAGACATGGTGGGCGCAGTACAATCTTTCCGGCAATGCAGGGGATTATGCAGACCAGATAACCATCTCCGGAAATCCTGCGGAAGGATACGACAGCCTTCTTGACATGCTGGTTTCCGTAACAGATGATGAGCTTCTGCGGTACATGGGCGACCAGTATCAGGGAGGCAGGCTGCAGGGGATGCCGCTGGCCCATGACGGGAACGGTTTCCATTATGAGGGCGTGACGGCAAATCCTGACAATTTCGGCCTTATCGACCCTGCCATCATGGCGCCGGACGGATACAGGATACCCGGATACGATGATTTTGCCTTCCTTGTCCCGGGCGATGACTACAACCTCGGTGGCACCGGGACGAGGAGTTATGTCAACAGGGATGGCAAGCCGCTGACAGTCAATATAGTGGAACGCGAAGTGAATTTCCTCGGACAGGATTATGGTCCTGTAGCCTTCTATGAGTTCGAGTCGGAGGGAAGCCGTCTTGTCCTCTATGGTCCCGGACACCAGTGGAACACGGTTGCCGGAAATGTAGCCAGAATGAACATCCTGTTTGCGACATACGGAGACAGCGGCAGGTCATGGTCCCTCGAAGGCTATTCGCAGAACGACCGTCCAGGACAGAACTGGCTGAAATATACGGTGCACAACACTGTCAAGACAAGGACGATAAGGTGTGTAAAGACACCGGTAGAGTATATGTACGACTGACGTAAAACCGATTTTAGACAATGAAAAGGACACTGTTTATCCCGTTTGCCTTTGCCGCGGCTGTCATTGCGGCGTGCAGCAAACTTGACATTGTGATATCCGATGAGAAAAAGGATGTCGTGACGGAGACCGTCATCGGAGACTATGAAGACGAAGACATAGACCTGGTTCCGGACCTGGACAGCAGGCTGGCTGTGGATGCGGAAAAATCCGCGATACCGGAGGATGTCATTCTGAATGCGGACAGGACGCTTCTTGTCTTTCCCCATACCGCAGCCGAATGCACTCTCGTCATAGAAAGTCCGGATGAACTGGAGCTCATTCCTTCAGACGGATACAGGCTCGAGGTGCGGCAGACCGGACCGAATGCCTTCTCCGTCTCGAAAGGGCTCTATGCTCCCGGAGTGGAAGGACTCGTGACTGAACTGAGGTTCAGGAGGAAGGGCCTGCAGCATGCGTATCCGCAGGACAGGATAGTCCTTGAACTTTCCCCTAACCCGACGGTCATGGAAGGAATACTGGATTTCCGGGAGGATTTCACATTCGATTTCGGAAGATATGCCGACAACGAATTTGCAGTGGCGGTAATTCCCGACGGCAAGGTGATCTCGGCCGGATTTCCGGATGGAGAGGACATGTGGCTCGATATCAGACCGGTACAGGAAGCGGAAGGCACATATCGGATTGTCGGAGGCTGGAGGCCGAATGACCCTACGGCGGATGGCCGGAAACAGTCGGCAACGATAGTCATAATGAATGCCGATGGTACGGGCAAGGAGGAATATACCGTGACAAGACTCAATTACGGTCTGCCGGTGACTTTCCTTCACGGCATCTGGTGGTGCAAGTATAACGCTATGGGGAATTCCAGGGATTTCGAAGACCAGATCCTGTCTGCCGATGATCCTGCTGCGAAGGCTGGAAAGCCGCTTTCCGACTATCTGGCGGAATGCACCGCGGAAGAATATGCAAGTCTGTGGGGCTGGGCATATCAGGGTGACAGCGGTATCGGGATGAGGGTAGTCGACTCGGACGGGATTCCGTCAATGGATGGATTCAACCCGGACAATTCAGTCCATATCAACCGTCTCCCGGCGGATGCCCTTTCTCCGGATGGATATGAACTGCCGTCCATGGAGGATTTCAACAGGATTTTCGATGCGACCGACTATATCTGGATGATGTGGAACGGCACGCATGCATTGAAGGAGCCGTGGGAGGGACATTCTATGATAGACAGGACGCAGAGGCGCAGAAACGGTATCCCGGTAGGCAGCATGACCATAGATGACCTTATCCATATCGCCATGTCTTCCCCGGATTTCCCGGAGAATGAAGCGGTCGTTTGGTATGGCCCGGGAGCGCAATGGAATACATCGGAAGGCATAAGACATTACGGCCATCACAACAATATGCTTTTCGGAGTGTATTCACCGGAAGGAGAAGGGTGGTATATGGGCGGTTCGATGGGCGGACTGTATATGACTAAGAACGGAGCAGGCCCCAAGGATACCAGGATTCTCCGGTTCAGGAAATCAGATGTGGAATATATCTATTAAATTTGCAGCGGTTCTGGTCTATGCCTGCCGCTGTATTTTTTATGGTGATTTTTCTGATAACTTTATCTGGACTGACGGCAGCCTGTCTGCTTGTGCTGCTGCTGGTTGTAATTTCCGGAGGCATAGCCTCCGTTTTCGGTGTCAGGTTCCGTACATTTTTCCGCAGGGGACTGTGGTTCGTCCTGCTCCCTCTGCCGGTCTTTGCATACGGCTGTCTTATTGAGCGTAACATATACAATGTCAAGGAGGTGGAGATCATTAGCGACAGCATTCCTGAATCCTTTGATGGCTATAGGATAGTCCAGCTGTCGGATATCCATCTGAGTTCATTCCAGGGCAGGGCCCGCTCCCTGAGTCGTGCAGTGGATAAAGTCAACAGCCTAGATCCCGATCTGATCCTGTTTACAGGGGATATGATAACATTCTCTCCTGATGAACTGAACAGTGAGCTTGCAGCCGTGCTGTCGCGGCTCAGGGCCAAAGACGGCGTGTATTCTGTGCTCGGCAACCACGACTATTGCACATATACGGAATATGCATCGGAAGAAGAAAGGCTGGCGGCCCTTGAGACGCTTGTCGAAAAGGAGGAGAATATGGGCTGGACAGTCCTTCTGGACAGCTGTGTGAATGTCGCAAGGACATCCTTCTCCTGCATTGACGGCAGTCTCTGCAGAGATACAGTGACCATCGCCGGTGTGCGGAACATATCTGCACATCCGCATTTCCCTTCCGATGGCGACCTTGACAAGGCGCTTTCATATGCAGCCGGCGACTATGTCATACTGATGAGCCACGATCCCACACACTGGAGAAAGGAGGTGGTGTACAGGGATGATGTCGACATAATGCTTTCAGGTCATACACACGCTATGCAGCTTGCCATCTTCGGCTGGTCACCGGCCTCATTCATATATAAGGAATATTCCGGACTTTACTGCAGGTCGGACGAGGTGACCGACGGCACGAAAAAAGCGGACAGGGATGGTCTTTGTGAAGACATCCGCTGTCCGCAGTATCTGTATGTCAATACGGGGCTCGGCGAGACCGGTTTTCCTGCCCGTGCCGGAGTCCCTCCCGAGATCACGGTATTTACATTGTCCTGCCCGGATATGCCTTGAGGCCTTCCTCAAGCACATGGAGGGCCTTTTCCAGTTCAGGTATCTCCAGCACGTATGCAAGACGGGCGTGATTGATGCCCTTGCCAGGAGTCTTGTAGAATGATGCCGCAGGAGTGACCATTGTAGTGGAGTTGTCGAGTCTGAATGTCTCCAGCATCCACCTTGCGAAATCCTCCGTATTGTCGACAGGAAGTTTCGCAACGGTATAGAAGGCTCCCATAGGCATAGGGGAGTACACTCCTTCGATTCCGTTGAGGGTCTCTATCATGTAGTTCCTCCTCTTTATGTATTCTTCCCTTACCGCCTGTATGTATGAGTCGGGAGTGTCGAGCGCGCCGATGGCGGCAATCTGTCCGAGAACCGGAGGACACAGCCTTGCCTGGGCATATTTCAGGGCGGCTTTCATCACTTCCTGGTTATGGGACACGATGCATCCGACACGCGCACCGCAGAGGTTGTATCTCTTGGAGACCGAATCCACGAGGATCACGTTCTGGTCGAGATCCGGTATGTGCATAGCGGAAAAATGCGGCTCGTCCGTGTAGCAGAACTCCCTGTACACCTCATCCGAGATAAGGAACAGGTCGTGCTTCCTTGCGACTTCACCTATTGCAAGCATGCTTTCCTTCGAATACAGGGTCCCTGTCGGATTGCCAGGGTTGCAGATGAGGATAGCCTTTGTCTTCGGGGTGATCGCTTTCTCGAACTCCTCTATGTCAGGCACCTGGAAACCGCTTTTGATATCGGTAGGTATGGATTTGAGCGTGAGCCCGTTCATGAATGCGAAAGTGTTGTAGTTGGTATAGAACGGCTCCAGCACTATCACCTCGTCCCCGGCATCGCAGGCAATCTGGAGCGCCAGGTTGACGCTCTCGCTGCCGGCAATGGTTATGATGATTTCCGACATGTCGATGTCGATGCCTATCTTTCTGTAGTATTTCTCGATGAGTCCTGTACGGAGTTCGGCAAGACCGGCCGAGTTGGAATAGGAAACATGGGTGAGCTTATTCTCTCTTACCGCCTTGAGTGCGCATTCGGGAGATTTTATGTCAGGCTGGCCCATATTGAGATGATAGACCTTGATTCCCTGTTTCTTTGCCGCATCTGACAGAGGAACCAGTTTCCTGATGGCAGAGGCGGGCATCTGCTGTGCTTTTAGAGAGATGTTTGCCATTGCGATTTCCTTTTTACGTTAAATTTATAATTACGGTTCGCAAAGATAGCATATTTTTTTTACCTTTGCGGCCGTACTTGACAAATCTAATTCTAATTAATTATGGCAACATTTAGACAGATGGCTTTGAATGAGTCGGCGACTCACAAGCCTGAGCGCTTCTTTGTCGAAAAGGGCCCCATTTCCCGGTTTTTCGGACAGAATGTCCTTGACATCGAAAAAATGAGAGGATATGTATCCCAGCAGGCCTACGAAGCGGTGCTGTCAGCAGTGAAGTATGGAGCCCAGCTGGACAGGGGAGTGGCCAACGAGATCGCTTCCGGGATGAAGGCATGGGCAATAGAGATGGGAGCGACGCACTACACTCATCTTTTCCAGCCTCTCACGGATTCTACTGCCGAGAAGCACGAGGCTTTCGTCTCGGTAAAGGACGGCAAGGCTTTCGAGAAATTCAACGGCAGCGCCCTGGTACAGCAGGAACCTGATGCATCCAGTTTCCCCAACGGAGGCCTCAGGAACACGTTCGAGGCGAGAGGATATTCCGCGTGGGATCCGTCTTCTCCTGTCTTCATACTTGACGGGACTCTCTGCATCCCTTCGGTCTTCGTATCGTATACCGGAGAGGCCCTCGACACGAAAGTGCCGAATCTCAAGTCAATGCAGGCCATAAGCGAGGCTGCGACATCCGTAGCCAATCTTTTTGATGAGAATGTGAAGTCAGTGGGCGTGAACCTCGGCATAGAGCAGGAATATTTCCTTGTAGATGAGGCTCTGTTCAACGCCCGTCCTGATATGGTGCTGTGCAACAGGACTGTCATAGGCCACACATCGGCCAAGGACCAGCAGCTCGAAGATCACTATTTCGGAGCGATTCCATTGAAGGTAAGTGCTTTCATGAAAGACTTCGAGACAGAGGCATACAAGCTGGGTATACAGCTTCAGACCAGACATAACGAGGTGGCACCTAACCAGTTCGAGTGCGCACCGGTGTTCTGTGATGCCACCACGGCCATAGACCAGAACATGATGCTGATGATTCTGATGCAGAAGGTGGCTGAAAAACATCATCTCAAGGTGATTTTCCACGAGAAACCTTTTGATGGGGTGAACGGTTCCGGGAAGCACTGCAACTGGTCCATCTGTACAAATACTGGGGTCAATCTCCTGTCTCCTGGCAAAACCCCTACGAAGAATCTCCAGTTCCTGTCCTTTTTCTCGGCTGTGGTCAATGCCGTGTACAGGCATCATTATCTCCTGATGGCCGGCGTCTCCAACCTGAGCAATTCATACAGGCTCGGAGGGAACGAGGCTCCGCCTGCAGTGATGTCGGTATTCGCAGGCTCCACCCTTTCAGGCATATTCAAGGCCATTGAGAACATGCAGGATCTTCCGCAGGATGAGGCCGGACTCGAGTCCATCAAGATAGTCAATTCCATTCCGGAAATCTTCCCTGACAATACGGACAGGAATCGTACCTCCCCGTTCGCATTCACTGGCAACAGGTTCGAGTTCAGGGCCGTGGGGTCATCCGTCAACGTGGCTTCAGCCATATATATTCTCAACAGCGCCGTCGCACAGAGTCTCAAGAGGTTCCGCAGCGAGGTGGATACGCTCATTGACAGCGGGGTAGAGAAGTCCAAGGCCATTATGGATGTTATCCGCAAGTTCACTGTGGAGTCGAAAGACATTATGTTCGAGGGCAACGGATACAGCAAGGAATGGGAAGAAGAGTCAAGGAGGAGAGGGCTCCGTGCAGTGCGGAATGTCCCGGATGCCTACGATGTATACCACGAGAAGGAGACACTTGACCTTTTTGCCGAGACGAAAGTGCTCAACAGGAACGAGGTCGAGGCCAGGTATGAGGTGCTGAACGAGACGTATGTGAAGAAGCTCCAGATAGAGGCGAGGGTCATCGGTGACATCTGTCTCAACCATGTCCTTCCGGCAGCTGTGAAATACCAGAATATTCTGATAGAGAATGTGAAAGGTGTCAAGGAGATATTCGGGGACGAGTACAAGGAACTGTGCCAGTCCGAGTTCTCAACGCTAAAAAAGATATCTTCCTATATCAATGCGATAACAAAGGATGTGGAAGAGCTTGTGGAAGCCCGCAAGAAGGCCAACAGGATAGCGGACATCGCCCAGAGGGCTAAGGTCTATTCCCGTGATGTCAAGTCTTGGATGGACAAGGTGCGCGACAGTGCGGACCATCTGGAGATGCTGGTGGATGATGAGATGTGGCCTCTCCCGAAATACCGCGAACTGCTGTTCTTCTGATACTTTTACCAAAACAGAACGAAGTGAAGGGCAAGAATACCGTAATAATATTGTCATTGACAGCCGTCATGGCCATTTCCTGCGGAAGGAACGGGGCCGATGGCGTGGATCTGCTCCCGTATCTCGGGTCCGTGATGGCCGATACATCATCGGTGGAGCATTCGGTGATGGCCGGATACGATCCGATGGACAGGTATGGAGACATAGCCGTGATCGGTCCTGAGAAGGATACGAGGCTGCTGACGGATTATCTGATGCGCTGCGACATGTATGACAATGTGGATGCCAGGGAAATGCGTGACAGTCTGCCTGATTTTGCAGGAGAAATCTTTGCATCGTATTACGATCTTGCCGACAGCTCCTGCACGGCTCTTTTCCGGGAGGGAAGGGATGATTCCATCAGGACGGTGACTGTCAGGAATGCGGTGGCAGCAGCCGCATCGGAATGCTATCAGAATATTTTCAGCAATGCTCCGACCGAAGGAAAGCCGTCTGCCAAGGTGATGGTCTTTTCGTCTCCGTATTCGGAAGCGGGAGTGGAGGATGCCGATACCCTTTTCTCTTTTTTCGGGAAAAGGCTCAGGGTCATATCTCCGGTCAGGGCGATTGCGGAGAGGATGACGAATTTGCATGTTTCGGGCAGGGTCGGAATCTGGGCGGAAAGCGATGTCCTTGCTTCCGGGGTCTATGCCCTGGTGTTCAGGGACTGGAACTACGGGTTTGATTATGTCGGTTTCAGTCCTGAAGGTTTTTCCACGGCTGAGGAGGGTTTCTTCAGGTTTCTGGACATGTATATGTCCACCGGAGAAGTGACTCCTTTAGCTGCCCTTGTCATCGATGATTTCGGATTGTCGGCGTATGCGGATTCCATCAGCGAGGTCGCGGCAAGGGTCAATTCTTCCACCGCGGATGAATATGCAGTCTACAGGGCCATTCTCGATGATGATTTCAAGGTGATCGATGCCGTATCCTCCATTGCAAGGTCATGCTATGGCCTGCTGAGGAATGAGAATCTCTTCACGCACAGGATACAGTATCCATCCGTAATGGAATATGCAATCCTGCCATCGGCCGGCGGGGATACGGATATTAAGTATATAAGGTACAACCATGTTCATTAGTTCCATTTCCCAGGAGCAGCTTTCAGAGATGGAAACGGCTGCATTTCCCGGAGAGGTTCACGTCATCGATTCGGATGGGCCGGAATTCTCCAGGGCGGTCGCATATCTCGGTCGGCAGAAAATCATAGGGTTCGACACCGAGACACGTCCCTGTTTTTCCGCATCACAGCCGAGGTATGGAGTGTCGCTTCTCCAGTTGTCCGGGGCAGGCAAGGCATATCTGTTCAGGATCAAGTCATTGGGAATGCACCGGAAGCTATGCGCCCTGCTGGAGAACCCTAAGATAATCAAGGTGGGGGCAGCTGTCCACGATGACATCAAGGGGCTGCAGAAATATGCGATGTTCACTCCGGCATCATTCGTTGATCTGCAGAAAATAGTCTGGGAGTGGGGGATACGCGACAAAAGCGTGAAGAAAATGTCGGCGATTATCCTCGGCTTCAGGATTTCGAAGACGCAGCAGCTGTCCAACTGGGAGGCGGATGAACTCTCGGAGTCGCAGATAAGATATGCAGCGACCGATGCCTGGGTCTGCAGGGAAATGTTCCTGAAACTTATCGTGACAGAGAAATCCCCTCTCCCTCCTTCAGAATGATTTACAGCCATTCCGAGCGAAGCCCCAAAAAACGTAAAATGTCATTCTGAGCGAAGCCCAAGAAAATAATAAAAGTGTCATTCTGAGCGTAGCCCAAGAAAATAATAAAAGTGTCATTCTGAGCGAAGCGAAGAATCTGCTAACAGAAGAAAACAATGATAAAGGTAATATTGAGAAAAGGCAGGGAGGAATCCGTACTCCGCTTTCACCCGTGGGTGTTTTCAGGAGCTGTGGCGGAAATACAGGGAAATCCGGCGGAAGGAGATGTAGTAGGAGTGTATTCATACGATGGACGCTTCCTTGCTGCCGGACATTACCAGATAGGCTCGATAGCCGTGCGGATTCTCAGTTTTGATGAGAATTTCAATGATCCGGATTTCTGGAAAATAATGATTTCAAGGGCATTGAATGTGCGTGTCGCCGCATCCTTGGCAATGCATGGCAGCCTTGGCCCGGTTTCGGACCCTGTCGGACATCCTGCCGTAACGGACTGCTACCGTCTGGTGCACGGAGAAGGCGACAACCTTCCCGGTCTTGTAATAGATTATTATGATGGCGTGTGCGTCATGCAGGCGCATTCAGTGGGAATGTTCCGTTCCCGCAGGCAGATCTGCGATGCTCTTCTGGCCGTCTATGGCGATGGTCTGAAAGCCGTGTATGACAAAAGTTCGGCTACCGTACCGTTCAAGGCCGGACTTGATCCCGTGGATGGGTATCTGTACAGAAAGGCTGGATTCGATGATGCCGGTTTTGCCGTAAGGGAGAACGGACACGGATTCATCATCGACTGGACTGAAGGGCAGAAGACAGGATTTTTCCTTGACCAGAGAGAGAACAGGGCCATGGTGGAGAAATATGCCGATGGTCACAATGTATTGAATCTCTTTTGCTATACAGGAGGATTCTCAATCTATGCTTTAGCCGGAGGAGCATCCTCTGTCGTTTCTGTCGACAGTTCGAGAAAGGCAATGGCTCTTGTGGACAGGAATATCGCTCTCAACGGCTATGCGGCTGACAGGCATACTTCGCTGTGCTGTGATGCGATGGAGTATCTGAAAACTGTCCCGGAGGGAAAATATGATCTGATGATTGTGGATCCTCCGGCGTTTGCCAAGCACCGGGGCGCCTTGAAGAATGCCCTCAGGGCATATCAGCGTCTGAATGCCGCAGCCATTTCCAAAGTCGCTTCAGGGGGGCTCGTTTTCACTTTCAGCTGCTCCCAGGTGGTCGACAAGGAAGCATTTGCGCTTGCGGTCTTTTCGGCTGCGGCGCAGACCGGAAGAAGCGTCCGTATTCTGGACCGTCTCAATCAGCCGGCTGACCATGCTGTGAACATATATCATCCGGAAGGGGAGTATCTGAAAGGGCTTCTTCTCTATGTTGAATAGTTTGGCACGCTTTATGCAATATTTCCTTTCGGTTCTTTGAGAATTACAATGCGTTAGTTATTAGTGTGTTAGAGTTAACGAGCAAACGGGACATTGAAATTTAATGCAAATTCCTTATAAAAAAGTTTGCAGATAAATAAAAAATGTCTACCTTTGCACTCCGTTAGCAAGGTGCTATGGCCGAGCGGTTAGGCACAGGTCTGCAAAACCTGCTACAGCAGTTCGATTCTGCTTGGCACCTCGACTTATTGGTTATTAGTTTTAGTGTTATTAATTATGTGGTTAGTATGAGGTGCCCCTCGTGAGAGGCGCGTCTCATTTGTTTTATATACCCCGTCCAGAGATATGCGGCTAAAGTACTGCCGCGTACTCGCGAATCTTTTTCAAACGAGCCATAAAAGTCTTGTCCGCAGAGGTTTTCTGCATGTTATATCTCAACTGCATCCGCATCAATGTTTCGGCAGAGACACCCAATGCCGCCTCGAACATCATGGCAGTTGAAGCAGTCAATGGTCGACGACAATTAAGTATGTCATTCAATGCTTTATATGACATACACATCTGTTTCGCAAGTTTCGTCTGAGAAATTCCACGATACTCGATTTCCTCTTTCAACACCTCTCCGGGATGAGTGGGAAATGCTGGAGTAAGATTATTTGCTATCATGTTCGGATCAACGCCATTTATTGTAATCATATTCCTGCTATTTATAATGATTTGACAAATCGGTTATATTGCATATCGTAACTACTGCCTCTCCGTCTTTCATCCGTTCTTCAAACTCTATACGGTACTGATCGTTCACTCTCACTGATGAGAGTCCAATCTTGTCACCTTTGAGTTTCTCATAATTCAATGAATTGTACTGCCGGAGTTCCAATATATCCTGAACATCTATCATCAGGTTTATAACACGGATATATTTACGTATTATATGCGGCTGATACCGATGTTTTTTGTCAGTACGTCCAGTAAGATACAAATCCTGTAAATACTGTTCATTGAAAATAATCTCCATAACTATCCCCCCCCTCCACTATTTTGATACAAAGATAAAATAATAACTACAAATGTCCTCAATTTTTGAGGATATTTTAGACATTGATTACGACTATCCCGTTTCCGACCAACGTCTCTATATAAGGACATACTTTCTTTCCCGGCTGGATTTTACCCTATAGCCTACCGATAGAATCATGTCCAGGTGACCGGAATTACCGGAATGTTTTGTGAACGACCGGATTCAGAGAAACAACAGCGGCAATTTGCATAAGAAACGCAGATTGCCGCTGAAATTCTGTCTTAACATTTAGCGATTATAAGTGGCGTTGCCGGAGACATCATACACCACCGTCTTATCCAATGTTTCCCCGTGTAGCAATAGACGGTGCTGCTGGTGCAGGTGCCGCCGCTACCGAGGCTGACAGCATTGTTTGCACCTGTGGAAATACCATTTGCGCCTCCCCATCCGATATAATCGGTGTTACCGGCGTTTCCACCACGCAATTGGGAATCCGCTGCCAATAGCCGGGGTGGCCATGCTGTAGGCTCCCACTCCATAGGCATGGACGGTGGCATCGTCTATGGTGATGGCTCCACAAGATGCACCGCTTGTGCTGCCTACGGCAAAACTAACATTAATTCAGCTAATACAAAGCTCGTAATACTCCTTTCTCACTCCAGTCTTTCAAAGAACACTCGGTTTTTCTATTTGTGCCGTCAAGGTTGTGATGCCATACTGACAGCAGCTTCCCGTTAGAGCTCGGCATTCACTCCGCCGCAGTCAATCGTCTCCCAACCGGTGATGCCGGCTTCCACTCCGGCCTCAGTCGGGGTTTCGGCTATGGTGCCGCCGAGAGTGAGCGGTACGGCCTTGTCGTTGTTGAAGTCCGCGAGGGATGCCGTGAGGTCGCTTTCAAGGCTCGTGTCTGCCGGGTTGCCGTCAGAGTAGGTCAGCGTGGCGGTCACTGTCTGTGTGTTTCCGGTGATGCCGCCGCACAGAAGGTCGCCCTGACGGCCGGTGCCTGAAAATTTGTAGTTGAACTGTCCGGTTTTGAACATCGCACCCACATACCAGGCTTTCTTCTCACCCGGATACCAGCGCACTTCCGGCATTACTTCCCAGAGGGCATAGCGGCGGGCGTTGTCCTGCCATGTCCACGAAGTCCATGACCCGTGCACCATGATGCCCACGGACGGGCTGATGCGCCACTCTATTCCCAAGTCGGGCGTGAGCGTGGCCCAGCGCAGCAGGTTCGCCCGCAGGGAGAGGGTGTAGCCGTACCGTTGTTTTGCAAAACTTTAAAAGAATTTTCCTTTGTCCGACAACAATAACAAAAAATATGTTGAAAATCCTACTGCCCCCTCAAATAGCAACGTATCTCTTCTGATTGGACGTTATCCTGCACATTCATATTACATGAAATCCTGCAGATGCCTGTACAGGAGATGGACGGGAAGTCCCATTATGGTGTAGAACGAGCCTTTGATGCAGTCGATGCCGACATAGCCGATCCATTCCTGGATACCGTATGCCCCTGCCTTGTCGAAAGGCCTGTATCTTTCTATATAGTATCCGATTTCATCGTCAGTGAGTTCCCTGAAGCGGACTTCCGCAATGTCTGAAAACGTCTTGTGGCGGCTGTTGTCGCGGATGGTCACGGCGGTGATTACCTCATGTTCTCTTCCCGACAGTATCCTGAGCATTCTCGCCGCATCTGCGGCCTTTTGCGTATCATCTTCTCCTTTGGGCTTGCCGAGGACTTCATTCCCGCACAGGACAAGAGTGTCGGCCGTAATCAGTATTTCGTCCGGGGCAAGAGGTCTGTGGAATCCGTATGACTTGCCTTCCGACATCAGTGCCGGTATCCGGCGGTGAGGGGTGTCGATGCTATAGTCTTCCTTGAAGCGGTTGCGGGTATCCGTTTCAAATTCAATGTCAAGACCTGCAAGCAGCTCTTTCCGCCTCGGGGAGCCGCTTGCAAGGATTATGATTTTGTTTCCTTTCATTTTCATTTCCGATTATCAGATCCTTCGCTGCGCTCAGGATGACAGTGACTGACCGGTATTACGGGTTCTTCTCCATGCTCAGGATGACAGCGGCAGGACGGGATGACAATTCAGAACCGCTGTTCGTAGAGCGAAATGTCCAGCTTCCATGTACCCTGGAGCTTCATTACCTTCTCTATGATACTGCGGGCCAGTCTTTTCCCTCCTGCACAAGGGGCCACGTAATCCGCCGCTTCAATGGCCTCTTCCACGGCATCGGACGGACATACCCCCACTCCGCACGCCTTCATCACCGGAATGTCGGGAATGTCATCCCCGAAATACATGACTTCTTCCGGAGCCAGGGAGTGGCGCAGACAGAAGTCATTGAAATCCTTGATTTTGTCCCTCGAACCGAGATAGACATCTTCGGGAGCCACACCGCATGTAAGAAACCTTTTCCTGATACTTTCCGCGCGGCCTCCGGTTATTATGGCAAGATGATAGCCGTGCATGGATGCCATTCTGAATGCGAATCCATCCTTTGAGTCGAATGTCCTGAAGAGTTCCCCGGAAGAATGGGCGAGTATTCCGCCATTCGTCAGCACGCCGTCAACATCGAATGCGAAAGCCCTTATCTTTTTCCATGCGTTCTCGTCATATCCTTGATTTGAAGCAGGATTCATGCTGTCACCTCCAGTAGTCCTGCCTGTACATCTGTTTTCCGTCATATCCGGTTTTCCTTGATGCCGTGCCCGCTATGACTTGGCTCCGTTGCCGCCTCCGAAACCTCCGATATGGAATGTAGCCTTAGGCTCGCCGAGATCGATAGGTCCGTACATGTTTTCATATTTTCCTATATTGTCCTGCAGGGCAAGCAGAAGCCGCTTTGCATTCGCCGGCGTCATTACTATCCTGCTTACGACCTCCGGTTTCGGCATCCCGGGCAGCGAAGCCGCGAAATCGGTGATGACCTCGTTCTTGGAATGGGTGATGATTGCAAGGTTGGAATATGTCCCTTTTGCCATGTCCTGCTTTATTTCGAAGCTCAGGCTCTTCCCGTTATTCGTATTGTCCATAATATCTGAATTATATGTTCATACCGTATTCTTTACATCCGACAAATGTAAGGAAAATTTGAATAAATTCGTATATTTGCAGGCTATTGCGTGTAAAGAAATTTATTGGCTTATGGAACTTTCAGCAAAATACAATCCCGCCGAGACGGAAGACAAGTGGTACGCCTGGTGGTTGGAGAACAGGTTTTTCCATTCCGAGCCGGATGGGAGGGAGCCTTATACCGTTGTGATACCTCCGCCGAATGTGACGGGAATCCTGCACATGGGCCATGTGCTCAACAATACACTGAACGATGTGCTTGTCCGTAAGGCCAGGATGGACGGGAAGAATGCGTGCTGGGTACCCGGTACGGATCACGCATCCATCGCTACCGAGAGCAAGGTGGTTGCAAAGCTCAAGGAACAGGGCATCAGCAAGGATGACATCACAAGGGAGGAGTTCCTGCGTCACGCGTGGGAGTGGAAGGAAAAGCACGGCGGGATAATCCTCAGCCAGCTCCGCAAGCTCGGCGCCTCGTGCGACTGGGACAGGACGAAATTCACCATGGATCCGGACCTGAGCAAGGCCGTCATCAATACCTTCGTGTATTTCTATAATAAAGGGTATATCTACAGGGGAGTGCGGATGGTCAACTGGGACCCTGTAGGACTGACTGCGGTGAGCGATGAGGAGGTCATCCACAGGGATACCACCAGCAAGTTCTATCACCTCAGGTACTTCATATCCGATGGCAACGGAAATCCTACGGAAGATTTCCTTGTCATTGCCACTACGCGTCCCGAGACGATAATGGCGGATGCCGCAATCTGCGTGAACCCAGCCGATGAGCGATACCATTGGCTGCGCGGGAAAAAGGTGCTCATTCCGTTGATCAACAAGGAGATACCTGTTATAGAGGACAGTTATGTGGAGATGGATTTCGGTACCGGCTGCCTCAAGGTGACTCCGGCCCACGATGTCAATGACTACGAGATAGGGCTAAGACACAATCTGCCGGTCCTGGACATAATAGATGATCACGGCCGCCTGAACGAAAAGGCGCGGATTCTTGTGGGGGAGGACCGTTTCGAGGCCCGCCGCAAGATAGAGACAATGCTTGCCGACGCAGGAAATCTCGTAAAGGTGGAGGACTATACCTCTCCGGTGGGTTATTCCGAGAGGACGAATGCGGTGATAGAGCCGAGACTTTCAATGCAGTGGTTCCTGAAGATGGATGCCCTTGCAAAGGATGCGCTCGAGTCTGTCGAAAGCGGCAGGGTAAGGCTGATTCCAGACAAGTACCGCAATACATACCGTCACTGGATGGAGAACGTACATGACTGGTGTATCTCCCGTCAGCTGTGGTGGGGACAGCAGATACCCGCATACTATCTGCCGGATGGGAGGTATGTCGTCGCTTCCACGGCAGAGGAGGCGCTCGTACTGGCACAGAAGCTGGATCCTGCAGTTACAGCCGCTGACCTGAAGCAGGACGAGGATGTGCTGGACACATGGTTCTCATCATGGCTGTGGCCGATATCCGTGTTCGATCCTGAAATGCCGGGACATCCGGAACATGAGCCGAACAGGGACCTTGCCTACTATTATCCTACCAATGACCTGGTGACAGGCCCGGACATCCTTTTCTTCTGGGTGGCGAGGATGATCATGGCGGGGAACGAGTTCATGAAGGATGTGCCGTTCCATAACGTGTATCTGACAGGTATTGTCCGGGACAAGCTCGGCAGGAAGATGTCCAAGACTCTGGGCAATTCGCCCGACCCTCTCGACCTGATAGCGAAGTACGGAGCGGATGGAGTGCGTCTCGGAATGCTTCTGTGCACATCTGCCGGCAATGACATCCTGTTTGACGAATCCCAGGTGGAGCAGGGCAGGAATTTCTGCAACAAGATATGGAATGCCTTCCGCCTCGTGTCATCCTGGGATGTGGATGAGGGTGCAGACCGGCCGGAAGCGGCCGCAGCAGCCGTGAAATGGTTCCGCAACAGGCTCGATGAGGCGCTTGCAACCATGGAGGACCATTACGGGAAGTTCCGTCTTTCGGATGCTCTGATGGGCATATACAGACTCTTTTGGGACGATTTCTGCGCATGGTATCTCGAACTGGTCAAACCTGCTTACGGAGCCGGCATCGACAGGGCTACATACGATGCTACCATAGGATTTTTCGATTCCCTGCTGAAAATGATACATCCTTTCATGCCGTTCATTACCGAAGAACTGTGGCATAGTCTGTCTCCGCGCGGAGACAGGGAGACCATCATGCTCCAGAGGATGCCTGTGGCGGGGAGCTACGACAGCGGGTGCATTTCCGATTTCGAGATGGCGAAAGAGGCTGTGGTTGCGGTCAGGGCGATAAGGCAGCAGAAGAACATTTCTCCGAAAGAGCCGTTGAAACTGCGTATATACGGAGATTTTCCTGCCGGCGTGCTTCCTGTAGTGACCAGGCTTGCAAATCTTGGCAGTGCGGAGACTGTTTCCGGGTCCGCGGTAACCGGTACCGAGATACCTTTCATGGTAAGGACGGTGAAGATGTCCATTCTCGCGGAAGGACTGGTGGATACGGAGAAGGAACGCGTGAAACTCGAGGCCGACCTCAGGTATCAGGAGGAGTTCCTCGCGATTGTGCGCAGGAAACTCTCCAACGAAAAGTTCGTGAACGGCGCACCGGAGAAGGTAGTGGCGGCAGAGAGGAAAAAGGAGGCGGACTCCATCTCCAAGATAGAGAGTATAAAGGCATCGCTTGCGGCCCTGAAGTAGAAATTCTCTGAAGTGGAAATTTAAAATCTGTCATACATGCGCGCGGAACTGGAACTTGCAGTGAGGTATTATGAGACGGACCAGATGGGGATAGTCCATCATTCGAACTACATCAGGTATTTCGAATGCGGACGTTCCGACATGATGGCGAAGTACGGACTTCCGATAGAAAGGATTGAGGCGGAAGGCGTCATGCTTCCAGTGGTGGCTGTCGAATGCCGGTACAGGAAGTCGGCCGTCATGGGAGATACCGTCAGGATCGTGTCGAGGATAGACAAGGTCCCCCTTGCAAAATTAGTGGTCAGGAACGAAGTCTACAACCAGCGCGGGGAACTGCTGGCGGATGGGTCGGTGACGCTCGGATTCATAGATGCCGAGACCAGGCATCCGGTCCGGTGTCCGGAAAAACTGGCGGCCGTAATCAGAGCCAGCATGGAAACGGACGGGAAAGACACGGACAGCACCGTCGGTAAAAACATTTGATAACACGGAATCCGCATTTGCGGATCCAAATAAAACGATTGATTATGATACAGCCAATGGTTTTCGGTCTGGGCGGTTGGGAGATCCTTATAATAGCCCTGGTGATTCTGCTGATATTCGGCGGAGCGAAGATTCCTGAACTCATGAAAGGTCTTGGAAAAGGTGTCAGGAATTTCAAGGAAGGCATCAAGGAGGGTGACAATGAAGCGGTGCAGGATGATGCAAGCCACCGGATTACGGATAAAAAGGAAGACAAATAGTGATATCGATCAATTCGTTGACTGTCGCCTATGGAGGGTTTACCCTGCTGGACGACATCAATTTCCATATCAGTGAAAACGACAGAATCGGTCTTGTCGGCAAGAACGGCGCCGGCAAGTCGACCATCCTGAAGCTGATCTGCGGACTGCAGTCTCCGACTTCGGGCAAGATAGCCATGACTTCCGGAACCAGGATAGGATATCTGCCGCAGATCATGGAGCACCACAAGGGCCGGAGTGTCATAGATGAAGCCATGACGGCCTTTTCCGAACTGTTCGGGATGGAGGACGAGATACGCAGGATAACGGAGGAGCTGTCATCGCGGGAAGACTATGAATCGAAGGAGTACCAGGCTCTCATTATAAGGCTGAACGACCTGAACGATGCCCTTGCGGTGAGACAGACCGAATCTCCCCGTGTGCAGGCGGAGCGGACGCTGATGGGACTCGGGTTCAGATACGAGGAACTCGGGAGGGCGACCGAGACATTCAGCCAGGGCTGGAACATGCGTATAGAGCTTGCAAAGATATTGCTTTCCAGGCCGGATGTCCTTCTGCTCGATGAGCCTACGAACCACCTTGACATAGAGTCCATAGAATGGCTTGAAGCATACCTGAAGGATTATCGCGGCTCCATGGTGCTCATTTCCCATGACAGGAAGTTCCTGGACAATACGACGAACAGGACAGTGGAGATAATGCTGGGGCACATCCATGACTACAAGGTGCCGTACAGCAGATACATGGAACTGCGCAAGGAGAGGATAGCGCAGCAGAAGGCCGCCTACGAGAACCAGCAGAGGATGATCGAGAAGACCGAGGAGTTCATCGAGAAGTTCCGCTACAAGCCTACCAAGTCCAATCAGGTCCAGTCGAGGGTCAAGGCTTTGGAGAAACTGGAGAGGATAGAGGTGGATGATGAGGACAAGGCGGCACTGAGCGTGAAGTTCCCTCCTGCCCCCCGCTCCGGGGATGTCGCTTTCAAGGCTTCCGGTCTGAAGGTCGGGTACGGGAGCAAGGTTGTGTTCTCGGATGCGGACATAGAGGTCCGCAGGGGAGAGAAGGTGGCGCTTGTGGGCCGCAACGGCGAGGGCAAGACGACGCTGATGAGGGTGATAACGGGAGAACTGGAACCGATGGCTGGCGAGGCCAGGACAGGACATAATGTGAATATAGGATACTATGCCCAGAATCAGGAAGACATATTGGACAGGAATGACACTGTCTTCGGTACGCTCGACAGGATTGCGGTAGGAGACATACGTACAAAGCTGAGGGATATCCTAGCGGCGTTCCTGTTCAGGGGTGAGGACATAGACAAGAAAGTGGGTGTATTGAGCGGCGGAGAACGGGCAAGGCTTGCAATGGCCAAGCTGATGCTCAAGCCGTACAATCTTCTGGCATTGGACGAGCCTACCAACCACATGGATATCCGTTCCAAGGATATACTGAAACAGGCTCTGAAGGCCTACGATGGCACGCTTGTCGTAGTCTCCCACGACAGGGATTTTCTGGACGGTCTCGTGGACAAGCTGTACGAGTTCAGGGATGGCCGTGTGAAGGAGCATCTCGGAGGCATCAGGGAGTTCCTTGAAAGCCGCCGGATCGAGAATCTCAATGAACTGGAACGGCACATCAAGACAGAGACGAAGCCGTCCCCGGAGCAGACGGAGAGAAAATCAGCTGCAAAGGAGGAATATCAGACGAAGAAATTCGTCTCCAAGGAAGAGCGCAGGACAAGGAACAGGATCGCATATTTGGAGAAGTGCATAGGCGATGCCGAGACAAAGATGAAGGAAATCGAAAAGGTCCTGGCGAATCCGGGGGAGAAGGATGACATAATGGAGCTGACAAGGACATATCTTGAACATAAGCGCGATCTGGATGCCTGGACCGGGGAATGGGCATCTCTCGTTGAGACATTGGATGAATAATCTGCATATACGATAATGGAAGAGAATACGAAAAGGCAATATCTGTACGGGATGCATCCCGTGCTCGAGGCGGTCAGGGCCGGTAAAAAGTTCGACAAGGTCCTTCTCAGACAGGGACTCGAGAACCCTCAGTTCCGAGAACTGATGGAACTTCTCCAGAAGAACGGAATACCGTACCAGTTCGTTCCCGTAGAGAAACTTAACCATACCGTCAGAGGCGCCCATCAGGGTGTCATAGCATGCATCGCCTCCATCGACTACATTTCCATTGAAGAGATGGTGGATACGGCCCTTGCAGTGACCCCGAGTCCGCTGATAGCGATTCTGGATGGAGTCAGCGATGTGAGGAACCTCGGTGCAATATCCAGAACCCTTGAATGTGCCGGAGGCAACGGCATCATTGTTCCTGCAAAGGGCGGTGCGGCCATCAATGCGGATGCGATCAAGTCATCCGCCGGTGCATTGATGAGGATAGGAATATCCAAGGTCCCGAATCTGAGGTATGCAGTCTATTATCTGAAACAGAGCGGATTCAGCATTGTGGCGGCGACGGAGAAGGCCGATGGGAGTATCTACGATGCGGACATGACGGGCCCGTGTGCCGTAATCATGGGGTCGGAAGGCAGGGGAATCTCGCAGTCGGTCCTGTCTCTTGCGGATGTAAGGGCATCCATCCCGATGTCCGGAGAGATTTCTTCACTCAACGTGTCTGCCGCGGCAGCCGTGGTCCTCTTCGAGGCTGTAAGGCAGAGACAGGCAAAAGGAAACGTCAAATAAAGATACAGTCATGCAAAGGATTGCAGCATTTTTCGTACTTTCGCTTCTGGCAGTGTCATCTGCCTTTGCCCAGAAGCAGATAGCGGTCGAGCACAGCTATGCAGGATTCTCCTCCGTCCAGGCTGGCAGCTTTTTCGAAATATCCTTCATCCCATCGGATGAGTACAGGGTCAGGATAGTAACCGATTCCATGATAGAGAATTATATCCTGGCGTACGCCAAGGAGGGAACACTGTATCTGGATGTCGATGAAAAGGCCATGCCGTCTGATGTCAGGCGGATATTCAAGGCCAAGAATCCTGTTCTTGCCATTCCGCATGTGGAGATATATTCTCCTGCCCCCAGGTCCGTCAGCATAACCGGGAATTCGGTGATCGACTGCGATTCGGTCCTTGTGGCCGATTCCTTCAGTCTCGCGCTCTCCAAGACTGCGGCGGTAAAGAAACTGGATGTACGGGCAGGGAAAGTCATGCTCGACCTCGACAACAGGTCCCAGGCCTATATGTCCGTGGAGGCGGAGTCCCTGAATGTACAGAGTTCGCACAACACAATGGCGGAACTCAGGATAGATGTCCGGAACCTCGCAGTCTATGCGGACGGCTTCGCTTCGGTAGAACTGTTCGGCAATGCCGTCAAAATGACCGTATCGACGGAAGGCAGTTCGAAGATATCATTGGAGGGACACGACAGGGATTGACATGATTGTTCTCGACTCCCATTGCGACACACCATCCCAGATACATCGGCTGAGGGATCTCGCTGCCGACAATGATCATCATGCCCAGGTAGACTTCCCGAAGCTCCGCAGAGGGGGAGTGGATGCGGCTTTCTTTGCCATCTATACTCCGGCGGCAATGTCTCCGGACAAGGCAACCGGATATGCCCGGCAACTGCTGTCGGAAGTCAGGGATGCCGTGCGCTCCAACAGCGATGTGGCTGCACTGGCTGCATCTCCGCAGGAAGTAGTCTCGTGCAAGGCTGCCGGGAAATTCGCCGTCTGCATGGGGATGGAGAACGGCACGCCTATACGGCGGTCCCTATCTTTGCTGGGCGAGTTCTTCCGCAGCGGAGTCAGGTATATGACGCTCTGTCATTCTATGGACAATCTTATCTGCGATTCCTGCGCCCAGGGAAATACATGGCACGGTCTCAGTCCGTTCGGGAAAGAGGTCATCCGCGAAATGAACAGGCTCGGGATGATGGTAGATGTCTCGCATGCTTCGGATGAATCGTTCTACGATATCATAAGGTGTTCCGAAGTTCCCGTAGTGGCCTCGCACTCCTGCTGCAGGGCATTGGCTTTTCATCCTCGCAATCTCACTGATGACATGATAAGGGCTCTTGCCGGCAAGGGAGGGGTGGTGCAGATCAACTTTTTCCCGGTGTTTCTCGATGACGGCTTTGCTAAGGTCCTGTCCGGAAGCGGATTGTCGGAAAAAGGAGAGCCTGTCGAGGCGGATTTCATATCGGATCCGTCGGATCCTGCAAGGAGGGCGGCCTGGTATTCGGTGTTGGATGAGCTCGCAGCGTTGCCGAGACCTTCATACAGAAGGATTGCGGACCATATCGACCATGCCGTGGAAGTCGCCGGCATCGACCATGTCGGTCTCGGTTCGGATTTCGATGGCATAGAGGTGACGCCTGCCGGCATGGAGGATGCAGGCTGCTTCAGCCGGATATTCGATGAACTCAGGATGCGGGGATACGGTGAGGGGGATATCGCGAAGATTGCCGGAGGCAATTTCCTGCGTGTCTGGGACAGTATCCTTTCTGTATGAGTGGCATTTGCCGGAGTCCGGCATCTTCTGGCCCGGTCAGGCGTTCCCCTGCCTTTTCTGATATACCACCACGATTGTCACCGTGCATAATATCAGTGCGATGCCGGCGATATTGATGGGGGAAAGCCTTTCATTGAGGAACAGTACGCCTGTCAGTACGGCGGTGAGAGGCTCCAGGGCGCCGAATACCGAGGCAAGCGTGGGGCCGGCATTCCTGACGGCATTGACCAGGAAGTAATTGGATACCATAGTGCAGACTATGCTGATACCGAGTATGTATAGCCAGCCTTCTGGCTCCGTCACTATCCGTATCCCTCCTGTCATGCTTCCGGCGGCAATGAAGTATGCTGCGCTCAGTCCCAGGACATATATTGTAAGTTTTGTGGATTCAATGCTGTCGGCTCCGGTCTTTCGGAGCAATATGACATATCCTGCATAGCAGAGGACTGATGCGGCGGATGCCAGTATCCCTTTGGTCTTGTCTCCGTCCGGGACTTCCGCAGTGTCTCCAGCCGCAAGGCAGTATGCTCCGATGACAGAAAGTATGATGGCAACGATGATGACCGGGGACTTCTTCTCTCCGAAAATGAACATCATGCAGAAGGCTACCACGACAGGATACGTGAAATGTATTGTGGATGCCACCCCGCTTGCAATGTTCGCGTAGCCTATCAGCAGGGTGAAGGAGGTCAGGGCCCTGAATATGCTCAGGAGAAAAATCTTTCCGAATTCCTTGCCGCTCACTTTAAGCGATTTCCTGCCGGCGGCCGCTATGATGCACAGCGCCAGTGCAGCGATACCCCATCTGTATGAAAGGATATCCATGGTCCCCAACCCGAGGGCAAGAAGCGATACGCTGAAAAAAGGGGAGAACCCGAATGAAGAAGAGGATATGACCGCATCCACTATCCCTCTTGTCTTGCCTTTCAGTCTGTTCATTCCCTCGAATTCTCGTTATTTTATAATATAACAAAAATGTTATTAATCAAAACCAATTTGTTATATTTATTGATATTCATTTGTTTAGATTTGATTCACTGTTGCCTGTATCCGATTCTATCTTTTTTCTCAAAACATCGAGAGCGGATGAGGCAAACCGTTCGATATTGCGGATGCGGTCATTTCCGTACCTGAACCGTACGGTTTCAGTACCTGTCCCGGAGGATACTCCGACCCATACCGTCCCGACCGGATTCTCCCCGGTCCCGCCTGTCGGACCGGCAATGCCCGTTGTAGAGATGGCGAAGTCGCTGCCGGTAATCCTTCTGACACCTTCGGCCATTGCTGCGGCGCATTCGCTGCTGACCACACCGTATTTTCCGATGATGGAAGGGGAGACCCCGAGTATGTTTTCCTTGACCTCCGCAGCGTATGAAGTGACGGAACCGAGATAATACGCGGATGCACCCGGCACGGAAGCAAGCAGCTGGGATATCGTCCCGCCGGTACATGATTCCGCAGCGCTTACGGTCTTTCCAGATCTTTTCAGCAGTTTCCCGATGACTTCCTGTAGGGTAGTGTCATAGTCGGCATAAACAATGTTTCCGAGCAGCAGTCCGAGTTTCGCGAATTCATTTCCGATTCTTTTCTCTTCATCTTCCCGCACGCCTCCGTATATCGACAGCCTGAGCCTTACCCCTTTGACGGGATCTGGAAGATAGGCAAGATGCATGTCTTCCGGCAGGCTGTCTTCCCAGTCTTCCAGTTTTTTTGCCAGCGCCGATTCGGCAACCCCGCATGTCATGATGCTGCGGTGATGGATTGCCGTCAGACTGTGATGTCTTCTTATGTCATCGATGATATCGGGCAGCGCGCCTTCCGCTTCGTACGGTACTCCAGGAAGGGAATACAGAGTGCATGGATGCCCGAAATCGTTTCCTGCGAACCGGAACACCATGACGGGTGCAGTCCCGAGTCTGTTCAGGATGACTTCGCACCTGTCGGGCACAAGGGCCTGGGCCCTGTTGATATCCAGAACATCAAGCCCTCTGGAATGCAGTATCCTCTCTATTATCTCTGACTGTTTCCTGTTTTCGACATACCGCGTGCTTCCGGACAGTTCCGCCAGCGCGGACCTGGTGATGTCATCCTTTGTCGGTCCGAGACCGCCGGTCACCACGACTATTTCATTTTGCCTGAGTTCCGATTCCAGCGTACGGATGATCTCTTCCCGGACATCCCCGAAGGAAACCATTCTCGTCACCTTTACGCCGATGTCTTCGAGGGCGGATGCGATTTTCGATGAATTCGTGTCGACAATCTGGCCGATGAGGATTTCATCCCCGATTGTACATATTGATGCCTGTACCATTATCTGTCTGTATTCCTTTTCTGGAGATATTTCAGAATTTTCTTTATTATGGCCGGACCCTCGTATATGAAGCCTGAATAGATCTCTATCAGAGATGCCCCGGCATCCAACATTTCCGCTGCCTGCTGCGGAGACATGATGCCTCCGACTCCTATGATCGGCAGGTTGCCTCCTGTCTTGTCGTGTATGTATTTCACCATTTTCAGGCTTTTGGAGAAAAGCGGGGCACCGGACATGCCGCCTGCCCCGATGGCCTCCACCTTTTCCGGGTCCAGGGTCAGGCCATCCCTGCTGCGTGTCGTGTTGCATGCCACGACTCCGTCTATCCCAGACATCATGCAGTAGTCCAATATCTCATCCAGCTGCGACTGGTGGATGTCGGGGGAGAGCTTCACCAGAACCGGCCGGTATTCATCGAAGTACATCCTCAGGCTGATCAGCTTGTCAAGGATGTCGGACAGAAAGGAAATATCCTGCAGGTCGGTGAGTCCTACGACGTTCGGACATGATATGTTGATGACGAACATGTCCACGAAATCGTACAGCAGGGCGAACGCCGATTCGTAGTCCTTTGCGGCCTCATCGTTGATGCTTGAACTGTTCTTGGAGATGTTGGCCGCCACTATGACATGGGGATGCTCTTTTTTAAGATGTTCGACCGCGTTTTTCACGCCTTTGTTGTTGATGCCCATCCTGTTTATGATCGCCCTGTCATCGACGACCCTGAACACTCGCGGCTTGGGATTGCCTCCCTGCGGTTCCGGGGTAAGGGAGCCTATCTCGACAAAGGAGAATCCGAAATTCGCCAGGTCGTTGTAGTATTCCCCGTTTTTGTCCAGTCCTCCTGCCAGCCCGACCGGATTCCTGAATTTGAGTCCGAACACCTCGCGCTCCAGTTCCGGAGTCTCGCGACTGTAGACCATCCGGATGACCGCCCGTGCAAACGGGATGCGTTTGATGACGGACAGGGCGGACATTATCATGTTATGTGCTGTCTCTGCGTTGAACCTGAAAAGCAGAGGTCTCAATAGATGCTTGTACATGGCTCGGTCTTTCAAATCGACTGCAAACTTAATCAAAATCCGAGAATTCCATGCAAGAAACCGCGGACATCTTAGAATTCCTGATATGTGCCGTCATCGTAAAATACGATAATTTTGATTGCTTTACGTTGTCTTGCAGCGGATTGGGATGGCTTACCTGCAGTATCCATGTCGGACGGGGCTGCGATATCCGGGACCGTGGCCGTGTCATGTACGGCAATATCGGACTGTGGAGCGTCTGCCGGTACTTCGCGGCGAGGAGGTGCGGCATTGTCAGGAGTCTCCTCCTGCGGCTCCGGAAAAAGCCCGAGGTCCAGGTCCGGGATGGATGACGGCATTTCCGGAACGGTGTCTTTCCGGATCGTATCGGTGCTGTCCTGTTTCACCGATCTGTACATCTTGCCTTTTCCCAGCAGCAGCCACTCTACATTCAGGTCGGGGTAGCGTTTCATTGTATTGATGATGAAATCATACCCGGGATTGTTCCTTCCCGCGATGATATGCGATACGCTTGCCCGCGCCACATTGATGGAATCTGCGAACTGGGCCTGCGTGAGGTTTTCCGCCGCCAGAAACTGTTGAAGACGAGTGTTCATGATTGTTGACATTTGATTTACAAATGTAGTGAAAATATCTTTAACAAATGTAAATGCATTGCCGGTAACATTTGTAAAAAGCCCTACGGCGTGAAAGAAAAACATTACAGTGATATTTTATATGGAGTTATCCAATTATCTTATTTTTTCGCTGTTATATATAATATAAACAGACGTCCACCCACTTGTACCGGCAATACTGCCCGAATTTACTCCCATTGACCGTACAAGAACTTTAGTTTATTGGTGATAAATATCTGATTTCCAAAGCATAGCCGCACGCAAAAATATCGTTATAAGAAGCAATTATGATACAAGTTTGCATCGGTACCCAACATATAACGTTTTAACTTGATTTTGTATTGGTAATTTACATTTGTATTCTACATTGATAAAACATGTAATTAACAAAAGTAAATTGCATTAGTCGGAATATGTCTGTAAATTCGCAGCGTTATTTTATATGTAATGATACCTCATATCAGAATCGAAGACTACGACTATCCTCTTCCTGATGACAGGATAGCCAGATATCCGCTGGAGCGAAGGGACGCATCCAGATTGCTTGAATACCGTGACGGGAAGATATCCGAACATCATTTCTACGATATCCCTGCCCTTCTGCCGGAGAATGCCCTGATGATATTCAATGACACCAAGGTCGTTCCTGCAAGGCTCCATTTCTGCAGGCCTACCGGGGCTCATATCGAGATTTTCTGTCTTGAACCTGTAGAGCCTGCCGAATACGCCAGCATGTTCTCCGTTACGGAAAAATGCAGGTGGAAATGTATGATAGGTAATGTCAAACGCTGGAAATCCGATGTGCTTTCTCTCTATAATCCCGGGAACGCACCGGAAATCACCGCGCTCGGACTGAAGGCGTGCCTTGTGGAACGGACCGGGGAGACATCTGTTGTGGAATTTTCCTGGAACGGTGATATTCCCTTCTCTAAGGTGCTGGAGCTCTGCGGCTCGGTGCCTATCCCTCCCTATCTCAACAGGGAGACGGAGGAGATTGACAAGGAAAGGTACCAGACGCTTTATGCGCATTACAGAGGTTCCGTGGCAGCTCCTACCGCAGGGCTTCACTTTACGGAAGAAGTGCTTAATGCGATAAAGGAGAGGGGCATCGAAACGGCTACGGTCTGCCTGCATGTCGGCGCCGGGACTTTCCTGCCGGTGAAAACCTCCGATGTGGCGGAACATACCATGCACAGGGAGCCTTTCGCGGTGACCAGAGAACTTATAGGGAAACTCCGTGATGGAGGACGGCCTGTGGTTGCTGTGGGGACAACATCTGTCAGGACTTTGGAGTCCCTGTATTTTGCCGGCGTGGAATGCATTGAAAAGGGACATCCGGACGAAACCGGCCAGTGGGAGCCGTATGGCAGGGAATATGGCTATACTCTGGCGGAGTCTATGAATGCATTGCTCGGATATATGGATGCGGAAGGGATAGATACATATATTGCAGGTACGAAGATAATAATCGTACCGGGCTACAGGTTCCGTGTCGTGGATGTGCTCGTGACCAATTTCCATCAGCCTCAGAGTACGTTGCTGCTGCTGATTTCCGCATTTGTCGGCGGCGGCTGGAGACCCGTGTACGGCTATGCCCTGGAGCATGGATTCCGTTTTCTCAGCTATGGAGACAGTTCTCTGCTGTTCCGGCAGGACGGCTGATGCGGGACTCGTATCCGGAATAAGCCTGAGATTATAAACGGCTTTTTGAAAATTTGTGCTATATTTGTAATCGTGAACATTCCCCAATGGGAATTCATGACAATTTTCCGCCCGGACAGCCGTGGCGGAACAACATGAAAGAATATGGTCGATTTGTCTAAATTCGAGAGCATCAGTCCGTATACTGATGCGGAGGCGGTGGAAGCTTTGTCAAAGGTGGCAGACAATCCTCTTGTGTCACAGGTTTCAAAGTATTTCTTTCCTGACAAGGAACCGGGATTCCTGACCGGACTCCTGAAAAATGTCAAAAGCGTGGATGAGTTCCAGATACTGGTGATGTCGAAGGTAGTCGAATGGGTGCTGGCACATACCGCGCACAATTTCTCATACGATGGCATCAAGCATATCGACCCATCCAGGAAATTCCTTGCGATGTCCAATCACAGGGACATTATCCTTGACCCGGCCATAACCCAGCTCGTACTTTACAGGAACAATATTCCGATGACCGAGATTGCCGTAGGGGACAACCTGCTGACCAATCCGTTCATTGAATACCTTATCCGGTCCAACCGGATGATCAAGGTCGTGCGGGGCATATCTGCCAGAGAACTCTATCTGTCCTCGCAGCTGCTTTCCGAATATATAAGGCTTAACATTACGACCGGCAAGAGTTCGATCTGGCTGGCGCAGAGGCAGGGCAGAACCAAGGACGGGGCCGACATTACGGAACAGGGACTGCTCAAAATGCTGGACATGAGCGGGAAGGAGGACTTTCTCCATAATTTCAAGGAACTGAATATCATTCCGCTCAGCATCTCGTACGAGATCGAGCCGTGCGATGTGCTCAAGGCACGCGAACTGCTTATCTCCCGCACGCAGAAATATGTCAAGGCGGATGGAGAGGACCTCCACAGCATCATAACCGGTATCAAGCAGCAGAAGGGGAATATCCATCTGCATATAGGCGAGCAGCTTACGGATGAGGAGATTGCTCAGGCATCCCTCTGCGACAAGAATGACAGGTATCAGCTGATCCGTCATGCGGTGGACCTGCGCGTCATAGATGGATACCGGCTATGGAAGACGAACTATATCGCATACGACATGCTCAATCCGGGAGACAAGTACAGGGAGCATTATTCGGCAGAGGATGTACAGTGGTTCATCGATTACAAGGAGCATCAGCTCGATACCGTGGAACCGGAACTCGACAGGGCCGCGCTGAATGACATTTTCCTGCACATCTACGCCAACCCTGTGGTATCCAAGGAGATGCTCTATGCTAAGAAGGATCTCCCTGCCTGGAACAGATAATTCCAGTATAATATAACGGCGGCAGTGCTTTTGGCAGACATTGGCTCCCGAAAAGGGAGGGGACCCACGAAGTGGGGAGGATCTGCAGAAAGCACTGCCGCTGTATTATATCCGTATTATTATTCTACGCGGATGATATATCCCGGTTTTCTCGGTTTGGCTACAGGGGAGTGTCCATCCTTGGCAAAACCGAGGATGCAGAAGCCGATGCCTTCGTAGTCTCCTTTGACTCCCCATTTGTCAAGAAGAGCCTTGCCTTCGGGGGAATCGAAAATCTCCCTGGCCCGGTGTATCCAACAGCTGTCTACACCGAGTGCATGTGCTGCGTTCATCAGATTGCCCATTACAAGGGAGCCGTCGTATATGTGGGTCGGTACGGTCTTGTCTGCAAGTACGGCAAGGACAACCGGCGCACCGTAGAACGGATCTCCGTTTGAGCCGAGCACGGCTGCATTCATCCCTGACAGGATATCCCTCGTGTCCTTGTCAGTGACCGCTACGATGACCGGGGACTGGAGTCCCCGTCCGGTCGGGGCGTTCATGCCGGCCTCGAGTATCGCGTCCAACTGTTCCCGTGACGGCATCCTGTCCGGATCGTATGCCTTTATGCTGCGTCTGGTCTTCAGACATTCTATCGTACTGTTTTCCATATTTCCGAATTGAGATTTATATGACTTTTCTTCCTCTTGTCGTCCTGAACTGGGTTCTCGGGACCAGGTGAAGGACTGCTATGTCATTTGCCGAACTTCTCGGCCTGAGAGCGGATAAGTTCTTCGTCATCGAAATAATTGATTCTCATAGCACTCCGCACCTCTGCAAGAGTCTGCGCCGCTACTGTCCGGGCTGCCTCTGTCCCTTTCCTGAGCATCTCATACACTCCCGGGATGTCTTTCTCGAATTCCTTTCTACGCTGACGGACAGGTTCCAGTTCTGCCTGCAGTATGGCGTTAAGGAACTTCTTCACCTTCACATCTCCAAGGCCTCCTCTCCGGTAATGCTCCTTCAGTTCATCCAGACCGGCGTAATCCGGCAGGAATTCAGTGAAATGTTCCGGCCTGCTGAATGCATCCAAATACGTGAACACCGTGTTCCCTTCGACCTTCCCCGGGTCTTCGACCTTTATGTGTCCCGGGTCCGTGAACATGCCCATCACCTTTTTCCGGACATCTTCCGGAGTATCGGACAGGTAGATGCAGTTCCCGAGTGACTTGCTCATCTTTGCCTTTCCATCGGTCCCCGGCAGACGCAGGCAGGCGGAATTGTCCGGGAGCAGGATTTCCGGCTCTACAAGGGTCTCTCCATATACGGAATTGAATTTCCGGACTATCTCCCTTGTCTGCTCGATCATCGGCTCCTGGTCTTCTCCTACCGGTACTGTCGTGGCCTTGAAAGCCGTTATGTCCGATGCCTGGCTGATAGGATATGTGAAGAATCCTACCGGAATGCTGGTTTCGAAATTGCGCATCTGAATCTCCGACTTGACCGTAGGATTCCTCTGCAGTCTCGATACCGTCACAAGATTCATATAGTAGAATGTCAGTTCACACAGTTCGGCTATCTGCGACTGGATGAATATGGTGCTTCTGGATGGGTCGAGTCCGCAGGACAGATAATCCAGGGCAACCTCTATGATATTGTCTCTTATCTTGCCCGGGTTGTCGGCATTGTCCGTGAGCGCCTGGGCATCGGCGATCATAATGAATATCCTGTCGAATTCTCCGGAATTCTGGAGCTCCACCCTTCTTTTCAGGGAACCAACATAGTGTCCGAGATGCAGCCGTCCCGTCGGCCTGTCTCCCGTAAGTATGATTTTCTTCTTCATCTTCTGTATTTTCAAACGGAGACAAATATAGCGATTTTTATCCTTAATCCGAATTCCAGTTCCCGTCCGTTCAAAAAAAATTCATCTTCAGACCGTCGGCATTCAGCGTATCGAGCACGGCCCTGTACCGGAATACGAACGCCAGTTCATTACCCGGGAAGAACTTAACAATGATGTGCTCATACGTTTCGAACAGTTGCTGAACGAATATTGTGATTCAGGGATGGCAGAACAGCACGGATTGCCTTCCGTAAAATATTTTGCTGACAGGATATGCCTGTCTCCCAATTCCAGTATCCGCAGCATTTCCAGCGTTTTTTCAAAAAGGAAGTCGGTTGCACCCCGAAGGAATACCGCATAAGGAATTGACCCCGGCAGGGTCATGCATTGTTCTCCCGATACTGTTTGGGAATGATGCCGTATTTTGCCTTGAAAAACCTGCTGAACTGCCGTGGGGAGGAGAATCCGAGCCTGTCGGCAATTTCCGAGATGTTGAGTTCGGGATTTTCCGTCAGCATGGTGGCGGCATGTTCAAGTCTGACGGTAAGAATGAAATCGGAAGGAGTCATGCCGATGATGGATTTCAGCTTTAAAAACAGCTTTGTTCTCGAAATGCCTATTTCAGATGTCAGTGTTTCTGCATTGAGACCGGTATCGTCAATATGGTTTTCAATGGCCTTTGTCACCTTGTCGAGCAGTTTTTTGTCCATTGGATTCGTCGCAAGGATCTGCGGCGTTGTCAGCACTTCATGGCTGAATTTGTTCCGCAACATTATTCTGTTATTCATCAGATTGTTGCAGCGCGCCGCCAGTATCTTCACGTTGAACGGTTTGCTGATATAGTCATCTGCTCCGGCATACAGGCCATCGAGATTCTGCCGGATACCGGTCTTTGCAGTCAGCAGCACTACGGGAATGTGACAGGTAGATATATCGGTCTTTATCATTCTGCACAGATCGATCCCAGACAATCCGGGCATAATGATATCGCTTATGACAATATCCGGCATCCTGGCCTGTATGGTCTCCCATGCCTTATCTCCATCCGTTACCGGAATCACATCGTACATCGTATCGAATATCCTGACAAGCATCTCTCTGAGGGCATCATTGTCTTCCGCTATGAGCATCCTGTGTTTTGCTTTTACATTGTTTTCCGGGATATTTCCGGTCTCGCCTGCCGGTTCGCTCATTACAGCATCCGGATTTTCCGGAAAAACCGCATCCTCGATTATCGGAGATTCCGCTTCAGGTGTGTTGTCCAGTTCTTCGGCAGAGAAATGGGTATTGCCTGTCTGCAGGAACACTTTGAAAGAAGAGCCTTCACCGGGTACGCTGTACACTTCTATGTGGCCGTGATGAAGCTCGACTATCCCTTTGGAGAGCGACAGCCCTATCCCGGTACCCGTATATCTGTTGGACTGCTGGTATTCGCTCTGGTAGAAGCGGTCGAATATTCTGGAAATATCCTTTTGGGGAATCCCGCTGCCGTTGTCATTGACCTCTATGACTGCTGATGGACCATCCCTGCGGACGATGACTGAAATCCTTCCGTTGTTCTTTGTATGCTTGAATGCATTTGAAATCAGGTTGTTGATGACTTTCTGCATTTGACGGGAGTCAAACCACACATTGATATCGCTTTCCGTTTTCACGAAATCGAAGGCGATGTCACGGTAGCGGGCATATTCCTTGAACATAAGGAATGTCTCGTAGGAAAACTTTACGAGATTATGTTCGGAGACCTTGATCTTCATGTGCCCGTTCCCCAGTTTGCTGAAATCAAGCAGTTCGGTAATGAGTCCGAGCATCTGTCTGCTGTTTTTGTAGATAGCGGATATCTTGCTGTACGATTCAGGTGAAAAATCGTCTGCCTGTATCAGCATTTCCGCATTGCCGGCAATCAGAGTGAGCGGAGTCCTGAATTCGTGGGATATCCCTGTAAAGAATCTGATTTTGGATTTGTTGAGTGTTTCTATATCCTCATTCCTGGACTTTTCATATTTCAGAGTCTCCATCAGATGGACATGGTTCCTATAGTTTCTTACAATATAGATCAGGATTGCCGACCCTGCAGTCACATATAGCAGAATCGCCCACCAGCTTTGCCATACCGGAGGCAATACGATTATCCTTAGCATTGAAAGACCGGCATCCGACCTGCTGTTTTTCTGACGGACGGAGAGAGTGTATTTTCCTCTGTTAAGATGGGTGAATGTCACTATCGGCATGCCGTTCATGTCTGTCCATTCCGTTGACAGCCCATCCATAAAGTATTCGAGATTTTTCTCATCGTCCGAAACATAGTCTGAAGTCACATATTCTATACTGAACATGCTTTGAGATGATTTCAAGACGAGCCGCTCTGTCTCCATAAGGGGTTTGTCCAATATCCCGTCTTCTCCCCGGGCATTTATTTCATTTCCAAGGACCGTCAGTCTGAATGGATGGATATGACAGTATGATGGAGTGGAATTGAGGTCTTCTTCGCGGAAAGACACCATGCCGTTGTCCGCGCCGATGAAGACTTCATTTTCAGCCGTGACATACAGGGCCGTTTCGTTGATGGCCGACAACGGGACGCCGTTGCCCCTGTCGTAATTCGTAAAGGTAAATGTTGTGTCATTGAGAATCGAGAATCCGGAATCAGTAGTGAATACAAGTCTTCCTGAAGGAAGTTCCGCGACATTGTAGACGCAGTTGTCCGCCAAGGAGTTGTGGGCTTCATCAATATTCGTGAAGCCATCGGTCTGAGGATCATACAGGTCTATGCCATCCTTCCTGTTGCAAAGCCATATCCTGCCTTTGCTGTCCTGGAATACCTTATTGACCGAATTGCTGCAGATGCCGTGCGGCGTGCCTGGCTCGCTGCTGTATCTCCTGAATTCGTCATTGTCAGGATTCCAGACATATATTCCGAATCCTCCTCCATAAATCCATACATTCCCGTCCGAATCGACGGTACAGCCTTTGGCATCGTTTATCAACTCCCGGTTATCTGCAAACAGCGGTTCGGACATCCCTGTGGCAGGATCGCTGACGGATATCCCCTTATCCGTGATTATCAATAATCTGTCATTGAATCTCTCCACATCTCTTATTACATCGGAGTTTACGAAAGAATCATTTTCATATCCGTGATAATATGTGAATTTACCGGTCTCAATGTCCATACAGTTCAGCCCGCCGAGATGAGTGCCTATCCACAGTCTGTCTGAAATGTCATCGTAATACAGAGATGTAATATTATCGTGCGTGACGGATCCGGCAGGACTGTCATGGCTGTACCATCTGAATGTCTGCCGCTTTTTGTCAAGCATTCCGAGCCCGCCGCCATCCGTGGCTATCCAGAGGTTACCGTACCTGTCCTCGATGAATTCGCGTACCATGTTGGAGCGCAATCCGGTACTTTCATCCTGAGACTTTTTCCAGTGTCTGAAGACATCTTCATCTTCAGGATAAAGATATATTCCATCGAAATATGTTCCGGCCCAGATGTTTCCCTGTATATCACACAACAGACTCCAGACGGACGAATAGCCTGCGGCGGCATTGTTGTCCGTGTACATTGTGAATTCCATTGTTTCAGGATTACAGACGTTTATTCCGTTGAATGTTCCTATCCAAATGTCTCCGTTTACATCCTGACAGAAACTTCTCACAAAGTCTGAACTCAATCCTGAAGATGCGGAATCCGAACTGCGGATATTACGTATGCTGTTTCCATCGATGATGTATGCGCCGTTATGCCATGTCCCTACCCACCAGCGTCCGTTCCTGTCGTGGAATACTGAAGAAATCCTGTCGTGCCTAATGATGTTTACAGGGGCTGATTTGCTGTCGTACAGATACAGTCCGTGCGCTTCCGTACCGATGAGCATGAACTCATCATCAACTCCCAGAGAAGTTATGCCAAGTGCCTCATCCGGGATTTCGCATATCTCCTCGAATTTTTCCCCATCGTATTTCAGCACTTTCCTGCCGATGCCGGCATACAGCGCTCCGTGCCAGAAAATGGCATTCGTTTCTTTTTCCGTGATTGTCCTGAATATGCCTGTCTTTATGTCAAGTTCCGAGATGCCGAATGTGATTATGAATATTTTCCCGTCCCTGTTTCCCGTAATTCCTCTGATATGGTTATCCTGGATGCCATCCCTGTCCCCTTTACGGTATTTGTAGACTTTGAAGCCATTGCCGTTATATTGGTTCAGCCCGTTCCTTGTACCGGCCCAGATCATTCCGTATTCATCCTGATACAGGTTCAGCACAGCGTTGTCGGAAAGTCCATCTTCTGTAGTGAACTGCCTGAATTCCCGGCCACAGGTGTGACCGGCAGCCGGCAGGAGGAGCAGTATGTACAGCAGAAATCGTTTCATCGGTGTCATGCGGTCTTGTCCCGCAAATATAGATATTATCAGTGCATTCCGATATGCCTTGCAGGTACATTTATGTGACTTTATCGTACAGGCGGCAGGCACAGGCGGCGTCCGGACTGCGACAGCCGGGAAAATGTATGTATCCGACATGTCCGTATATATGCTGTACGTTATTTTTGTACCGTTGATTTTAACCGCATATTTATGACAAATGGAATCTACAAGGCTGTACTGCCGGTATTCCTTTTTCTTGCCGGATGCACGGAAAAGGCGGATACCGGTCTTTCAGGTGATGGCGGCTCTGTCCCGCTTCTTGTCGCCGGTCGTCTGTACGGATACGATGGGACTGATTCCGGCATATTGCACGGCAGCGAACATATAGGCGTCTATATGGAAGAATATCCGTCTGCCGGAAGAATCGCATATTCGAATCTCGGATATACAGCCACATACGGTACCTATGATGAATATTTCAATCCCGATGATTATGGCTGCATCCCGTTTTTTTCAGAAAATGACGGAAGGAAGTGGACAGTATGGGCATATTATCCATACAAGGAGGATATGGAAGGATATATTGTCGTGTCAGTGTCCGATCAGTCACGCCTGAAAGAGACCGATTTGCTATATGCCAGAGTGACAGGTCTCGACTATTCGAACAATACCGCGTGGTTGAATCTTGCTCCGGCTTTGAGCAAACTGCATTTCGTGTTTGAAGCGGGTGTCGGGGTAGAATCCCTTTCAGGAATGTCTGCATGGCTTTCCGGATTTCCGACCATAGGTAATTTCGATCTCAGCACATGTCATTTCACTGCGGACGGGAATTCCTCCGGCAGGATTGACATGGTCATGTCCGGGGATGAGCATGCCGCAGATGCCCTGGTGTTACCCTATGCACGGACGGATGGCTATGTCGCAGAGATTTCAGTCCCGGGGGAACCGGTCGCAAGGTCTTTCAGGATAGACGGATACATTTCCGGTTTCGAGAGAGGCATGCAATATGACTTTACCGTTACCGTCAACCGTTCATCCCTTGATATAGCCGTTTCTTCCGCTCCTATTGCAGGATGGCATGAGAGCGGTACGGTCGAAGTGTCAGGTGAAGCCGAATGATTTGTCCAGTATTCATAACAATTACCATATTATCATGAAAACCACAAGACAATTGGCTGCATTTGCAGCCGCAGCGGCGATTGCTGCCGGATGTAATACGGAGAAGGCAATGCCGGAAACCGACATGAACGGTGTTCCGGTACGGTTCGATATGACGGTCGGCGGAATGCCGGTATCCAAGACAATGACTGATGATGGGACAGATGGTTCCCGTGCGGTAACATGGAGGGATGGGGATGCCGTAGGAATTTTTGCAGGAGATGAAGCCGTTGTCCATCAGTATGTGTACGATGTGCAGGGTGATGGCGTGTGGAAAGAGGCTTCGGCAGAAGATGCGATATACGCAGCGGCCGGACAGGTATATGATTTTTCTGCATACTATCCTTATTGTACGGACATAGTGACGGCAGACGGATTCATCCTGACGGCAACTGTTCTTGCCGACCAGAATTCCAGGTATGCGGAAACAGGCAATTCTGGATATGACATGAGTGATGTCCTCTATGCTTCCGTGACCGGAGTGGATTACGATCAGGCTGTTTCCGGTGTAGGACTTGACTATTCACATGCATTCGCAATGGTAGAAGTCCTTGTTTCTGGCAGTGATGTAGTGAATGCTCCGGAAGCTGTAAGGCTTCGTAATGTGAAACCGACCGCTACGGTTGACATGATGTCCAGAACCGTCACTCTGGATGAGGCAGCCGTCTCAACCGACATAAGGATGTGCGCCATTGCCGCTCCGGAAGGTGTGGCGGAAGGCCGTTATCTGTATCGTGCCATCGTGCCGGCACAGACCGTTGCCGCCGGCAATACCCTTCTCGAAATCGATGGAATCGGAGATGTCGGCACATACGTATTCAGGACACCGGCATCGGGAGTGACCTACGAGCAGGGCAGATATCGCCGTATCGAAGCCACTGTCGGTGAAGGCAAGGCCAGTCTGACATTCCCTTCCGGAAGTATAGATTCATGGGAGCCCTCAGAAGAACTCGATCCTGTCCCCGGAGAGGAGAAGACCGTAGACCTTATGGATGGATACGGTATAGAGGACCTGACAGCAGAGACTTTCATGCAGGTGGCCAATGCCGCATCCAGCCTTTACGACCCTAACGGGGCCTATTATGTAGACAAGACCTGCTGGGCCTTTTCCAAATATGGCAGTGACAATGCCGATATCAGCGCTACGCTTGAAAGCGGGCAGGATGGACAGTACATCTCGATATCGGGTACATTCGGATCGTTCAGTTATTACCGCAGCGCTCTGGTGTACCATTGCGTCAGTCCGGAGAATTTCGGAACAGGGTACTACAGGCTCGTTTTCAAGGCAAGAAAGTCAGCGGAAGATACCCAGATGCAGCAGCCGCAGGTGTTCATCCGCACGGCTGATTCCGACTATGCCCAGAATGGTCTGTTTATTCTCGGTCCGGAAGACGAGCCGAAACAAGGTTTTGCCCCGACGGACGAATGGACGGAATTCAAGATGTACTTCAATTTCAACCGCGCCCGTGATTCCGCATACGACAGCGGAAACCTTGTGGAGAACGTAGATTTCGAGTATGGCTGTTTCGATGTCGCATTCTTTCCTGTTGGAGCCGTCAACGCTCTGGATATCAAGGGAGCAAGTCTCGTAAAGATAACGGAGGATGAATTCAATGCCGCGGCAGGTGCTCTATGAGAACTCATAATATCAGACATATAATGTTATTGTCGTTCCTTCTTTTCTGGATGCCCGTATTGCATGCGCAGATACGGGTGTCCGGAAAAGTCATTGATGAGGAACACAATCCGCTTGTCGGAGTCGGGGTGTTGCTCAAGGGAACCACGCAAGGTACAGTGACGGCGGAGGATGGAACATTTGAAATCGATGTTCCGGACAGCAAGTCTGTGCTGGGCATTTCATGCATCGGTTTCATTGAGCAGGAAGTGCCGGTAGGAGACAGGGACAATCTCGTTATAGTCCTCAAGGTGGATGCGCAGACTCTCGATGAGGTGGTGGCGATAGGCTATGCGACAGTCAGGAAAAGCGATCTTACAGGTTCTGTCGCAAAAGTCGACATGGATGAGTTGAACAAGGCACAGACACTTTCATTCGACCAGGCGCTTGGAGGCCGTGTGGCAGGAGTCCATGTCGTGACAAGCGACGGACAGCCCGGAGCGCAGGCAAATATCGTGATACGGGGAAGCAACACCATTTCCGAGACATCGGATGGCTCTCCGCTTTATGTGATCGATGGCTTTGCATCCGATGATGTGAGTCTCGCTTCGATAAGTCCGAATGATATAGAGTCAATCGATATTCTGAAAGATGCATCGGCAACTGCAATCTATGGAGCGAGAGGTGCCAACGGGGTCATTATCGTCACAACGAAGCGAGGCTCGGAAAGCGCTCCACGCGTTACATACGAAGGTTATATATCATATCAGGAAAAGCCACGGTTTATGGAGCTGATGGATGGCTACGAGTTTGTCTCATGGCAGGAGGAGCTTCAGGGGGCGGATGAACTGCGGAGGACCTACTACCGTTTCGATCCTGATCTCGGAAGATGCCGGACGCTGGAAGATTACAGAAGTCTGCCATATACGGACTGGCAGGATGTGGTTTTCCGGGCCGCTCCGATGACATCGCATCATTTGTCCTTGACCGGAGGCACCAGGACAACGAAGTACAGCGCGAGCGTGTCATACTATAATCAGCAGGGAATCATCATCAATTCTTCATACGGAAGCCTGAAGGCAAGGGCTACTCTTGACCAGCAGATTGCAAGGAATCTCAAAGGAGGCCTGACGATAAACTTTTCCGACAATACTTCCATCGGTTCGGCTCCTTCGCAGGGAGGAGGCGGTTCCACACAATATTTCCTATATCAGGTACTTGCCTATCTGCCTGTACAGTATGCCGATGAAGAGTCGATGGAGACGGAACTGACGGAAACGGATCCGAACTATCCGTACAATCCGATAAAGACGATACGGAACCAGTACTCCCGGATTAAGAGCAAGTCATTGACGATGAATGCATATCTCACATGGAATATCCGGGAGGATCTGATTTTGCGCGGCACGTTCTCCTATAACTGGAGGAATGACAGAAGCGGAATCTACAACAGCGGGGAGACATACTGGGGAGACCCTAAATATCAGGCAAAGCATTCGAACGGGGAATTCAGGTACAAGGAATGGAATCAGTGGTCGAATGAATATACGCTGACATATCACAGGAAAGTGAATGGACATAATATCAACGCAATGCTCGGAGCCTCCATCAACAGCAGGACCGTTTCCACTCTCGGAGCCTATGCTTCGATGGTACCCTGGGATGAACTGGGTTTCTGGGGCATATCGGGCGGGACACCGTACGGTATAGATGCAATCAATTTCACGGACCGCATAGCATCGGGATTTGCCAGGTTGAATTATGACTGGAAGTCGCGGTATCTCCTGACAGCGACGATAAGGGCTGATGGGACATCCCGATTTCCCTATCATACCTGGGGCTGGTTCCCATCCGCTTCCTTTGCATGGAAAATATCGGATGAGCCGTTTATGAGCGGTGCAGGAAACTGGCTGTCCGTATTGAAACTCAGAATCGGCTGGGGAGCTACAGGCAACTGCAACACATACAGGAACTATCCATCAATCAGGTTATACAACTCAGACCAGAGCTATCCGGTGAACGGGGATGTGGACAATAACCCGGCCATATATTATGCACAGATGGCCAACAGAGACATGAAATGGGAGACTACGTATCAGACAAACATAGGACTGGATTACAGCTTTTTCGGGAACAGGATCAATGGAGAAATCGACATATATCGGAAGGATACGGAAGATCTTCTCCTTGATGCCGAAGTGCCTCCATCCACAGGTTTCACCAAAGTGCAGCAGAATATCGGAAGCATCCGTAACCGTGGACTTGAATTTACCGTGAATACGGTGAATCTCAAGGGAGGACGGGGAAGGCTCGAATGGAGGAGCAGTTTTAACATATCCTTCAACAGAAGCACGGTCACGGCTCTTTCCGGTGATCAGGATTTCTGGATTTCCGGAGTACAGTATCCTACTGTCAGCAATCTGTATATTGCCAGGGTAGGCCATCCTTTGTCGGAAATGTATGGATATGTCTATGATGGGGTGTACCAGTATTCCGATTTCAATGAGGTCTCTCCGAATGTATTCGTGCTTAGGGATGATGTGCCTGACAATACCAATGAACGCAGCCAGATCCAGCCCGGAGACATAAAACTCAAGGACATCAACGGTGACGGGAAGGTGACTCCGGAGGACCAGACCGTAATCGGACACGGACTGCCTGTACATACAGGCGGATTTACCAATGATTTCGAGTATATGGGATTCGATTTGAGCATATTCCTGCAGTGGTCATACGGGAATGATGTCATCAACTACAACAGGGCGCAGCTGGAAGATATGACATCGCGCAATGCGAACAGACTGGCTTCTGCCTTGGACCACTGGACCCCGAGGACGGACAATGGCGATGGAACATACACCGAGGGCAACTATACAAACTACCTGTGGGGTGCCGAAGGGGATCTCAGAGGCATTAATACGGACAGGGTAGTGGAAGATGCCTCTTTCCTGAGGATAAAGAATGTCCAGATAGGCTACACGTTTCCTGAAAAACTCCTCAGGAGGATGAAAATCAGCGGAATGCGGATCTATCTAAGCGGGCAGAACCTGTTTACGTGGACAAGATATACGGGGTATGATCCTGAAGTGTCCACCAGAAATTCCGCACTTACAAAAGGGTTTGACTACTCTTCATATCCGAAGACGAGGTCTTACACGATAGGAGTTAAAGTTACATTCTGATGACAATGATAAAAAAGATATTGCCGGCGTTATTGACGGCTGCCATGTCGTATTCATGCAGTTTCCTTGACACTGATGTGTACGGGAATCTGAACACCGATATCCTGTATAGAAATGAAAAATCCTGTACGGCGGGCCTGTATGGAATATATGACAAACTTCAGTCGGAAGGGGCGTACGGATGCAATCTGTGGGCTGATCTCGATGCCGGGACAGATATTCTGGTCTGGAATCGCGGATATGGGGCGAATGAACCGAAGATATGCCTGTATAATTACAACAATACGCTTTCTGCTCTCGACAAGAGCTGGACAGATCTGTATGAAGGAATAAACCGCGCCAATGATTACATATCGCTTTTGGAACAGCGTTCGGATGAAGAGTGCGGCAGTGCGCGGAACAAATCCATGTTTCTCGGAGAGGCAAAGGCTTTACGGGCTTTGTTTTATATGAATCTTGTCGCATTCTGGGGCGAAGTTCCGCTCAGAACCGAACCGACACAGGATCTTTCGGTGCAACAAAAGCCGAGGGCTTCCCAGGAAGATATCTATGCCCGGATCATCGATGATCTCCTTGCCGCGGAGGCAGGCTGTCTCCCAGCCGATGAACTTGATTCCCCCGGCAGGATCGCAAAAACGACCGCCCAGGCTCTGCTGGCCAGGGCCTATATGTGGAAAGCCGGATATCCCGTCTATGCGGATACCTGGGACGATGCGCTGTACTGGGCCAGACAGGTAAGGGACAGCGGACTGCATCGTCTATATCGGGATGAGGATGGGATGAACGGATACTGCGCATTGTTCAAAAATATGTGTTCGAATCTGTATGACCTGTCATATCGCGAAAGCATGTTTGAAGTGGAATTCTACGGCAACGGCGTTTCGGACAGATCAGACGAGGCCGGTGTGGTCGGATTGTATCTCGGAGTGATGCAGGGGCTCCAGACAGATGAGGATGTGCCTTTCGCCTATGCATGGTACGATGCCACGAACTATCTTTTCCATCTTTATGAGCCGGGAGATGCACGCCGGTGGTGGAATATTGCCGACTACAGGTATGAGACTGTTGATGGAAAGGCTGTGGAGGTACCTGTAGACAAGGAAAAGACAGATGACGGCAACCCCGGAAAATGGAGGGCCAAATATGATCCGGTGCGTCCCTGGGCAAGGAACAATTCTTCCATTAACTTTCCTGTCATGCGTTATTCGGATGTGTTGCTGATGATTGCAGAATGTGCCAATGAAGTGAACGGAGGTCCAACAGAAGAAGCGGTTGAAGCTGTGAATGAAGTCAGGGAAAGGGCCGGAGCTTCTCCTGTTTCCATTGAGGCGTATTCGAGTGTGGGACAGTTCCGCAGTCTTGTGCGCGATGAACGCACCCGTGAACTTTGTTTTGAAGTCCCGCGAAGAATGGAACTGAGGCGGTTCGGCGAGGAATATTTCATGCAACAGGTGCAAAGCATGGGGAGGGAAGAGGAAATCACGGACAAGGACGGCCGCAAATACATTGTCGGATATCAGCAGAATTCGGTCAATTACAAATGGCTTGCCGGGCAGAACGTTGCTGCCAGACATGTCTATTTCCCTATACCTCAGTCAGAACTCAATACCAACCCGACCTGTGGTCAGAATATAAGATGGTAATCATGAAAAAGACAGCGTATATATTGGCATTGCTGCTGTTTGCGGCTGCCTGTAACACTGACAAGGTCAGCGACATGGATTTTGAAATAGTACTGGTGAACAATCCCGGTGAAATATATGCCGGTGATGAAGTGACATTCACCTTTACCGGAGATCCCGACTATATCGTATTCTGGTCGGGTGAAGATGGGCATAAATATGCAAACAGGGACAGGACGGTTCTATCTTCAATCGATGATATGACACTTTCCTACACCATGAAGCAGCAGTATGGACGGGTTCAGTCGGACAATGTCATGGATATATTGATCTCGAAAGACTTCACAGGACCGTATACAGAAGAGGGGATAGCATCCGCGACGTGGATCGAACTTTCGGATGGGAGTTCGGAAGAGTGGGCTGTTCCGGAAAAAAGTTCCAGTTCCGAAACCTTGGCAGGTACAGGCAGTCTGAATGACTATAAGGACGGCAAATTCGTACTTGCATTCCGTTACAGGACTTCAGAAAGACTTGATGACTATGTCCAGCACCCGAGAGTGGATGTCACATTGTCTCTCTCCAGGACATCGGATGGACAGCGCATCACGACCGGAAACCCTCAGGATGATTTCGGGTTCCGGCACGTTCTGGCAGAAGGCCCGTCAGCGAAATTTACGGTTGACGCCTCCACGATACTGTTCCAGCCGGCCAATGACGATGGATCTCCAGGCATTGCAAATCCGTCGGAAACAGGATTCCGGTATGTGGAAGACTGGTGTATCAGCAATCTTCTGGATCCGGGAGCAATAGCTCCTGACAAAGGGGAGCCGGTCCGCAGCCTGTCGACTCCGGCCGATTCGTGGACATACTCCTACAGTACGCCGGGTATATACACGGTATCTTTTTCGGCGCGCAATGCAAATGCCTGGAATATGAAAGAAATTGTCAGGGAGACAGTCATAGAGGTTAAAGAAAGGTGACGGATATGGGAATTTCAGGCAAAATTCTGGGGCTGTTTATCCTGATATCAGCCGTATCGCCCTATTGCAAGGCACAGAACGAATTCAGACAGTACGCATTCGATAATTTCAGGCGTTATTCCGCAGAAGCATCCGAGGCAGTAATGTCAAGGGAAGAGAAAGACGGAATAAGACATTTTCGTGAATATTTCTATCAGAATCAATACAGGGGATGGGAAGTGAGGGGAGTGAAAATGTCCGTGGAAGAGATAGACGGTCTTTTGGATGATGATGGACACTTCAGGGATTTGGATGTCAGGGAAGAAGCGATAATGACCGGAACGGACCAGCAGGCCATAGGACTTTTCATCAAAGAGGCATTTTTCAGAGTGTGGAAAGTCGCCGAGGAGTTCCGCGCTGACAGATACGGTTTCTCGCTCGACAGGAAAGTGTTCCAGAAATTACAGAAGGCAATCCTTCATTACGGGGATCTTGAGGTGAGCCGCAGCAATAAGGTACATCGTTTCCATGCATCGTGTTTCGCTATTCCTACGGCAGCGGCAAACATCTACTTCTGTTTCTACAGCCAGATGGAAAAGGTAGAATCCGGAAAGAGCAGGGATCAGTTGCTGAATGACACCCACGATATGCTCATGGCAGTCGGACTTCAGGCATGGACACAGCCTTTGAGAAACGATGAGACGGACATGGATGTGGTTCAGCCGGACCGTTTCCGTCATCATGTCTGGTGGGTGGGAGGAAATGCCCTTGCATACCGTTCCCTGCTTCCTGTGGCGGCAATGTACAGGTCATCGGAAATGATCAGTCTGCTAAAGGAAGTGGCACGGAAAGGCATAGGACGGACATCCCAATACACATACGATTCGGCATTCTGGACAGAGGGCTGTACGGAAGATGGCGCCGGTTGGGGCCACGGGAAGCAATGTCTTGTCTGGGGGTATCCGATAGATGGAAACATAAACGCCCTCAACATGCTGACTTCATTGCAGGACAGTCCGTGGGAGACCAGGCTGAGTGAAGACAACAAGACAACCCTGCTTGGCTATATCAGGGGAAGCAACTGGTATTATTATAAAGGATATGTGCTTCCTTTCCTCGACAGGATGACCGCAGAATACGGCAAATCGGAACCGAAAGATCCCAGGACCCTTCCGATAGTGAATACATTGCTCAAAAACTGGGCAAATTCCTTTGATGCCGGAGAAAGGCAGGAATTGGCCCGGTTCCGGAAAGAAGCAGAGACACGTTCGATAAATATGGACGGTTATCCGGAAGGAGTCTATTCGGGGACAAGATGGTTTTTCAACAATGATGACCTCATTAAGAAGACTCCGCAATACCATATAATGATAAACATGTCCTCCATTCGCTGTGACGGATTGGAGAGCGCGGATGGGTCTGCCGATGGGTACAATTTCTTTCCTACGGATGGCATGACCCTGTTCCAGAAGTCAGGGAATGAATATTATCATCTCACCGGTGCATGGGATCTGACAGCTACTCCTGGTGTGACTGCCCGGGAGGGGATGGACAGGCTGGAACCGGTGACAAACTGGAGAGGGTTCTGCAGTCTGCACAATTTCGCTGCGGGAGCGACATCCGGCGGGGAAAACGCGGTCGCAGGATTCATATTTGAAAAGACGGATGCTTCCGAAAAGGACAGTGCGGAAAAGAAAAATGGCGGAGAATGCAGGAATCCTTCCCTTTACGGAGTGCAGGCATACAAGTCCTGGTTTTTCTTCGGAGACTATATGCTTGCTCTCGGAGCCGGCATCACAAATTCCCTTTCAGACCTTGATGGCACTATACGGACGACAATAGACAATACGTGGCACGAAAATGAAGTCACTGCAATGCAGGATGGGAAACAGATTGGCGTGGGTGCCGGTACATGGTCCTTCTACGTCGGTGGGAAACCTGTGTGGGTGATTCAGAAAGGCAAATTCGCATATACCGTATTGCCGGAATACACACAAAATGCCTATTTCTGTCAGGAGACCCTCAAAACCCGGTGGGACAGGTACAATGCCGTCAATGCGGGGAAAGAGAATCTGCCGGAAACAGCAGATGCGCTCAGGCTTTGGATTGACCACGGCAGGAATATCAAGGACGGGACATACGGCTATGTGGTATATGCGGGAGAAGGGCTGCCATCAGAGGAACTGCCTTTCGATGTATTACGGAACGACACTTCCGTACAGGCGGCAGCTACCAAAGACAGGCAAACGATCGAGGCCGTATTCTACACTGCTGACTCGCCCCTTGTCGCCGAAGGTGTGGAACTGTCGGTGTCGAACCCGTGTGCAGTAATGATAGACAGGGGCAGACTGTGTGTGACCGATGCCGCAATGGATTTCGGCCTGGAGGAAATATCGGTCATCTACAACGGAAGACGGATTTCTGTCCCTATGCCGCAGGGCGCCTTATGCGGCAAGGCAGTAAGTGTGGATCTGGAATAATATGCTATGTGGTTCCGTATTCATATACAGTATCTGTTGTTTGTGACATTGTTCTGCGTATCCTGTTCCAGACCGGTTGCTGAAAACGATCCCATACCTGATCCGGAACCGGATACCGGTCGCGGGTTCTCGCAGGCTTGGACAGATTTCATAGACGGAAGCGCCGATAACGTCCTTCTGGATTTCTCCTATGCGGGATATGACCACGGAGAATCCGAACCTCCTGACATCTATGGCATTCCAGGATACAGGGTCTATAACGTGAATGATTATGGGGCAATCCCCGATGACGGAAGATCCGACAGGCAGGCATTTCTCGATGCCGTTGATGATGCGCTTGGCCGGAAAGGCTGGACAGTCGGAGGTACGTACAGTACACAGTCCGTCGAGAAAGCCAATGCCATCATTTATTTTCCTCCGGGAGAGTATATCCTGTACGACAAGGAGAGCGATGCCTTGGATTCTGACGGGCTTCCCGATCCGGTCAACGGAAAATCATATACAATGGAAATCCGTGCAGGACATTTTATCATTGCCGGGGCAGGCATGGACAGGACAACTGTAATCATGTCCGATCCATACGAACCGTTTTCCGGAAGTCCGACAGATTATGCCCCGGCACTGCTGTCCCTGAAACATTGGACAGGACTGAATGAACCTCTTTGCGATATTGTCGGAGATTCTCCCAAAGGCAGTCATACGGTGGAAGTGAGTTCCGCGGCCGGCCTTTATGAGGGGATGAGAGTATCATTGAATGTCGAGAACAATGATCCGTCAGTCATTGCGGAAGAACTTTATCCGTATTCTGCCGAGCCGGAATGGACACAGATCACGGATGAAGGAGTGACGGTGGAGGATCTGCACTGCATAGAATCGGTCAACGGAAACATAGTCCGCTTTAAGGAACCTCTGATGCATGCAGTCGACCGCAAATGGGGATGGCATCTGTATAAATTCTCTTGCTATGAAAAAGTAGGGATAGAAGACATTACATTCAAAGGCAACGCATCTCCTGAATTTATCCACGGACAATGGGCCGGGAATTCCGCCTATACGATGATTGCAATGATGAGAATTGCTGACGGCTGGGTCAGACGGTGCAGATTCAATAGTGTCTCCAGCGCAGTTTCAGTAACTTCTTGTGCCAATGTCTCCGTGTATGACATCACGATTGACGGAAACAAGGGACATCATGCCGTGTACGCTTCCAGGTCATCAAGAACCTTTATCGGAAAAGTTTCGGACATGAGTTCATACGCCGGAATCGGGAATTACGGGCAGCATCACTCATGCGGAGTCGCCAAGCCGTCAATAGGTACGGTAATATGGCGCTGCAACTGGGGGACAGGGACGAATTTCGAGGCACATGCCACGCAGCCGCGCGCAACCCTCTTCGATTGCTGTACGGGAGGGTTCCAGCTATATCATGCCGGTGGAGACACAAGCCAGCTCCCGAATCATCTTGATGACCTGACATTGTGGAATTTCAACGCTACCGGTGCATCCGTGACGGATAATCTGCTATGGTGGGATCCGGATGGCGCATGGACAGTCCTGCCTCCGACAATAGCGGGATTCCACGGGACGGATGTCGTTTTCTCTCCGGGGCAGGTGAAACTTGACGAAAGCCACGGCTATCCGGTCTGTCCGCAGTCACTTTATGAAGCCCAGCTGGAACGCAGGCTCGGATATCTTCCTCCGTGGCTCGACAGGCTGCATTGACATCCGTTACGGCAATCAGGAGTCCTGGCGGGAGAGGGTGACATCGAGGTGCGGGTACGGGAAGCCGATGCCGTTCTGAGGCAGGAGGGTGTAGATCTTTTCATTGAGGGTGTAGTAGACATCCCAATAGTCTTCTGACCTGACCCAGACTCTGACCACGTATTCCACTGCGCTGTCCTTGAGAGCATTCACCGCAATGAGAGGGTCGGCAGGCGCTCCGGTGGATATGAACAGCACCCTTTTCTCCGAATCCACGATTTCCTGCAGTTCGGCCTTGACATCTTTTGCAGCCGTGCCGTATTCCACTCCGACAAGCCATTCCACGCGTCGCATCTTGTTCTGGGAATAGTTGTTGATGGTTCCGTTGGAGAGACTTCCGTTAGGAATGATGATAAGGCGGTTGTCCGTAGTGGTAAGTTTGGTGCTGAAAATGTTGACATCCGATACCGTACCCGAGTAGCCGTTTTCCGTCTCGATGAAGTCACCTGCCTTGAACGGCTTGAAGACGAGTATCATTATTCCTCCGGCGAAATTCTGTACGGTTCCGCTCAGGGCCATGCCTATCGCCATACCTCCTGCGGCAAGCAGGGCCGCAAGGGAAGTGGTGTTCACTCCGAGGGCTCCGACCGTGATGATGATCAGGATTATCGTGAGGGATATGCTTGTGAGGCTTTCGACGAAAGATGAGATGGCCTTTTCCGTCTTCCTTTTCTCGAAAATCCTGTGAAGCATGTTCCTGATCTTCTTTATGAGCCATGCTCCAATGATGTATATGAGGAAGGCGGCAAGCACCTTGATGCCGAAGTTGACTGCTTCCCGCATCAACTCCGGTATGAGTTCTTCGAGAGGGGTGGTGGCTATATGTTCTATGGTCTCCCTTGCCGTCTGCTCTATTTTGCTGACAGCGGCGGTGTCTTCGGGTGTGACGCTGATCTGGAGGGGCGATTTTATCATAATCTGTTGTATAACATTTATGTTATAACTTATAACTTTATTGTTTTATTTATTGTTAATCAATAAAATGTTGGAAAGGAATCGATGCTTGCCGTTGTCACTGTAGCAGATCCTTCGCTGCGCTCAGGATGACAGTTTATAGACATTTCGGGCGTAGTCCCGTCAGAAGAGGCTGTCGACTCTGGCAATGACATCTTCTGCCGGGAGGAAGGAATCTATTACGGCATCAGGCTTTGCATACCAGACATCGTGATGCTCCTTTGTTAGGGATTCCCCTCCACCGGTGATGTTAAGCATTATCACTTCGTCTTTTCTGACTGCTCCTTCCTCCACGGCCTTTGCCAGGCTGCATACCGCAACCGCCGCAGCGGAGTAGATGTCTATCCCTTCGAGTTCATGGTATTTGGCCTTCCATAAATCTATTTCATCGTTCGTTACCCTGTACATGTCTCCGCCCGCATCTTTCATGGCATCGTACAGACCTCCGGCGATGGAGTACGGCGGTTTTCTGTTGGACAGCACTTTCGCCTTGATCTCCGCAGCCTGTTCCCTTGCCTCGACGGCACTCAGCGGCACAAGTTTTCTGGAATCCGCCTTCCAGGAATCATACATGATCGTGAACGGGGCATTCTGCGATGGATAAAGACGCATCTTGTGCGACCCGAAACGCCCGTCCCTAATGAGCCTCAGATTGTTTTCCCATACGGCAATCGTGCCTGTTCCGCTTCCGACAGCCTGGAAATATGCATCCGGTATCCTGCCGATGACTTCCACGGCAGACAGAAGGGTAGTGCCCATACCGTCGCGTCTTGCCACATTCTTCGCTCCGCCTTCAGCAAGATATTTCGGAGATTCGTTCAGTTTGTCCGCAAGCGCGATGGCATCGAAATAGTCGCTTCCGGCAGGGGCCGCTATTATCTTCACGCAGCTGTTGAGCGGCCTGTGGAACCACAGGGCTCCGATGTTGTCTTCAGGCACGGAAATCACCACCGGTATATTGTTGTCGGAGCATACTTTGGCGAATGCCCTGGCGGTATTTCCTGCAGAAGCCAGGACCAGCACCTTTTCGTTGCCTTCAGGAAGCCTTGCACATACCGAATACGCTTCCGTCTCCTTGAACGAGCATGTCTCCATCATTGCCCCTATCTTCGGGAAATACCCGGAAAACGTTATGTAGAGGTTTTCGAGTCCGAGATACCCTGCAAGGCCTTCGCTCCTGTATGTGACCGGTCTGTGCGAATGTGCGAGAGTCCTTTTTATCGGAAGCCACCCGGCATATCTGTAGAATCCGTCCAGGTCTTCGCGGGGAGTGTATTCCGTATTCTCGTATTCCGCTCTGACAAGCGATGGTTCATTGCATTGAGGATCGGCCAGCAGCCAGCCGGTATCCTCGAACCGTCTCCCGTCCGAATAGTTCACCAGGGAGTACTTGGTCGGTGTGAATTTCATGATTTATCAGGTTTTAGTTCATATTTCTGTCCACAATTTCTGCAATGTCTTCGACAGGTCTGTCTGCATACCTGTGGAAAGTGCTCAGGCACAGAGGGCAGGCCGTCACTATCGAGTCCGGTGAAGCCTTTGTCAGGTTGTTCAGCGCATTGGCTGTCATTGCCTGACGCTTGTCGAACCCGAGAGTCAGGCTTCCGAGGCTGCCTCCGCAGCAGATGCTTTCCTTATGGTGCTTGTCCGCCTCTACAAGTTCTCCCGCCGCGGCTATCACTGCACGCGGTTCGTCATATATGCCGCAGCCCCTGCCGAGTTCGCACGGGTCGTGATACACGTATCTTGTCGCCGTATGTCCGAGGCTGATGGCCCCGCTCCTTATCAGCCTGTCGAAGTATTCAGTATGATGTATGACTTCAATACCGTCCAGACTGTAGTTTTCCCTGAATATCCTGTAGCAGATAGGACAGCTCAGCAGCAGGGTAGAGGCTCCGCTTGCCCTTATTATCTCCGTGTTCTTCCTTATCATTTCCTCTGCCGGAGCGAACCTCCCCGCCATGAGCATCGGCCTGCCGCAGCAGATGCCGCCATCCCTGTCCATCATTTCATATCCGATACCGGCTTTCGTCAGGACAGATTCCACAGCCTTGCGTATCTGCGGGGTAAGGGCGGTCATGCAGCCCGCGAAATACAGCACCTTGCCGCCGGTCGGGCCGCTGAAGGAACATTCCCTGACGAGTTCCCCGGTATCGATCCGGGAATAGTCCGGAGTGATATTGTACTGCCTGAGAGATCTCTGGGCGATTCTGAGCCTGTCTCCCTCGACTCCTACCGGACAGACCGCTGTGCATTTCCCGCACAGCAGGCATTTGTCGCTGATCTCTTCGATGCGTTCTTCGTTGTGCCTGCGGAGCTGGCGGTTGAGATATACGGTGGTGTCCTTGATATGGGTCTTCATCACGCCCATCGGACAGGCATCGATACATACCCCGCAGCTCGGGCAGGCATAGACTTCCGCTTCCGCATATCCCTTGCGCGGATGCCGTATCTTCACACCTGCATTGCGGAGCGGTATCAGAAGTATTTCCGTCGGTATGTGCATGTACCTTGTGAACGGCAGGGCGCAGAAGAATACGCACAGGGCGAGCGAATAGGCCCACCATGTCGGCAGCATGTTCACGTGGTTGCCGAGGAAAGCGTGGAATACGGTGTTCAGGGATTTGGTCAGGAACGACCCGCCGCTGATGTCTGCCGTAAAGCCTTCCGCCAGAAGCCTCAACGGGAAAATGGACCAGAGCGAATACAGCCCTACAAGATCCATGAAGCTCGGGTTCGTTGTCCTCCTCATGCCGAAGAACCTCGAATGGATCCTCTTTATCATTGCCAGCGCTATGCCGCTGAGAACCACAAGCAGGAAGAAGTCCATCAGGAAGAAAAAGAAGGCCCCTCCCATCGTGCTGTCATCCTCGGCCATGAAATAGCGGAAGAAAATCGGGAAATAGAGCAGTTTCGCCCTGTGGGGTGCATAGAAGAAGACTTCGATGTGTCCGATGACTATGAGCATGAACCAGCCGAAAGCGATGCTGGAGTGCATGTATCCCAGCAGTTTGTTCCTTTTCCACAGCTTGACATGGAACAGGCAGTCGCAGAAGATGTCCTTGATGTCCTTCAGAAGTATCCTGGGATTGAGGAAGGAAAGGAAGAAACGGCGCCTGTCCTCACGCGGCAGCTGCGCAATGATTCTTATCATGCCCACAAGACACCATATAAGGATGAATGCCATTCCGAACATGAACGGCAGCACGAAATCGTTATAACCTGTCAGAAACCTCTCTCTCACTGCTGCTCTTCATTATATATCCTACATATCGACAGTATCAGATGCCTCGTGTTTATGCCTCGCGGGCATACCATGCTGCATTTCCCGCAGAGCATGCAGCCCTTGAGCATCCTGACCGCCTCCTTTTCCTTGCCTCTCTGGAGGGCAAGGATCACTTTGCGCACGCTCATCCCGGAGAACCTTCCTGCCGGGCATGTCGAACTGCACGAGCCGCACGCCATGCACTTGTACACATCCGGTTCGAGTTCGTGGAGCCGCGTGAATCTGCTGCGGTCAACCTTGTCGAGATTGATCGTGGAACTTGGTGCTATGCCGAATCCGAAATCCATGGCTACAGGGATTCAATGAAATTATGGATGTCGAGGGCCGCCGAGCGTGCTTCGGCAAGGGTTTCCGGTACTGTCTTGGGACCGGTGCAGGCTCCTGCGTAGAAAATGCCCTTGCGGGATGAGGACGTGATCTCCAGTATATTGTCCTTGCTCTTGAGAAAGCCATCGCTGTCCGTCTGGAGCGGTATCATGGATGCCACCTTGGTACTGTCAGGGTTGCAGACCATTCCCGCCATCAGGACAAGCAGGTCGAGAGTCACCCTGACCGGTTTTCCGGCAAGGGTATCCTCTGCCTTGACGACTACCTTGCCCTCGATGTTTTCGCTCACTTCCGAGACCCTGCCTCTTATGAAACGTACCCCGTAGTCCCTTTGGGCGGAGATGTAGAAATCCTCGTATTTCTTCCCGAACATCCTCAGGTCCATGTAGAAACAGTACACCATGGCATCGGGGAACCTCTTTTTCATTTCGATGGCCTGCTTGACGGCGGTAATGCAGCAGACCTTGGAGCATTGCGCATTGCCAGCCTTCTCATCTCTCGACCCGACGCAGTGGACGAATCCTACGGCCTCCATCGGAACAGAGCCTATCCTGTCGTCATCTCCGGTCCTGAACCAGTGCTCCAGGTCACTGTTCGTGATTACCTGGTTGTATATCCCATAGCCGTATTCTTCCTTTCTGGCGGCATCGAAAAGCCTGAATCCGGTAGTGAAGAGGATAACCCTGGCGATTATGGAGACTCCGTTGGACAACATCACATTGTAGCTGTCCTTCAGGTGGTTTATGAACAGGATTTCCGTATTGGTGAAAATGTTCGCATCGGAGACTGCGCCGGCAAGCCTGCCGACGATATCGGATGCAGGGGTCATGTCAGGGAAAAGACAGTGCCATTCGGCAAGATGCCCCCCAAGATGATCCTCCTTTTCTACAATGATAGGGGAGTATCCCAGCCTGATAAGCTGGCCGGCCGCCTCGAGCCCTGCCGCCCCTCCTCCTATGATCACTATGTTCTCTTTCATCGGTTCGGGTTTAAGGGGACATCAGCAGCATTTCAGCACGCCCGGCAGTTCAGGCCTCATGATGTCCTTATGGTTCAGTCCTTTGTATTTCTCGTCAGGGTTGTATGGAATCCCCATCTTGTCCAAAAGAGGTTCCACGGCTACCTGATGCAGCTGCAGGCCGATGTCCCACGGGTCGTATCCGAGCACTAAGGAAGCGACCTCCTCGTAGGTAAGGACCGGAATGCCGTAGCCGTTCTCCCCGTATGTCTTGCCTTCTATCTCCGATATGGCATACTGCCACCTGTCCATGAAATACGGACAGCCCGGGCAGTTGGTGATGATCATGTCGGGGTGATAAGGCTCCATCGATTCGAACTTCTTGTGCGTGTTGGCGATGGAATATCCCCTGTTGGCCTTGACATGGTACTGGCGGAATCCGTATCCGCAGCAGTGGCGGCGTTCCGGATAGTCTATCACGTTTCCTCCCCAGCTTTCGATCATTCCGCACAGCACGTAAGGGTATTCCGCTCCGCCGACCCCCTTTGAAGGGAACATTTTCGAGTAGTGGCATCCGATGTGCTCCACGACCCTGAGCGGTTCGCCCGTCTTTCTGTTCACCAGACGGTATTTTGCCCGGGCGGCTATGTCATTGCGGAACTTGTATATCAGGTCGCTGGCATGGGCCACATATTTAGGCTTGACGAACTCTCTCCTGCAGGCTTTCCACAGCAGTTCCCTTATCTTCGTCTCGACTTCGGGAAATTCGTTCCATGTCTCGAGAATCTCAATGTAGTTCCCGAATGAAGTTATGCAGCTTGCGGCGTAGTTCTCGTATCCGGCCTCGGTCATGAGGGAGAACTGCCGGGCAACGATTGTCATCACTGTCTCCTGAGGGATAGTGTCGCAGTGGTATGCGATTCCTCCGCATGTGGTGTGGTAAGGAGTCTCGTATATGTCCTTGCCAAGCTCTTCCCTGCATATCTTCATGAACATCACTTCGGCCCCGGGAAAGAAATTCTGCCTGATGCAGCTCCGGACATAGAACCAGTGGTCATCCGGAATCTCTTTCTGGTATTCGGACCATATTTTCTGTTTGCCTTGATATATCATAAGTTCGATTGTGCTGTCAAATGTGATTTCCGGCCGGTGTCCCGGATTCCGGCAGGATCATTCTTCCGTTTCGGAGTTGAGATGACCCGGGGAAGCCTCTTCGAATGTCTTGCGGAAATATTCCTCCATCGTGAGTCCCATCCTTTTTGCGACTTCTTCGGAACATCTGTTGACCGTCTCTATCCTCTCTGTCGCCCCTGTCACATCGAAGATGCTTTTCAGTTCGTCGAGGGATTCCTGCGGAATCTTCCTGAGCACGCCGGGTCCATCGCCCTGATAATTGGCCCCGAGCCTGTCGAAATTGTCCTTCAGATGCTGCGTGTGCCATTTCCATACAGGGCCTGATTCCACGTGGTCTTCCCACTTGAATGTCTCAGGGTAGACGCAGTATCCGTAATTCAGTATGTTGCCTGTGAGGATTTTCGTCAGGGGATAGAGCTGGCGGCCCTTTTCGGAATAGACGAAATACCCGAGTCTGGCCGACAGGTTCCTCAGTGCCATGATCACCAGTCCGGGTCCGTTCTTGCGCGGGCATCTCGTCACGCAGGACATGCATTCCCCGCAATACCATATAGTGTCGCTTTTCAGGAGTTTCTCTATCTCTTCCTCATCCTTGCTCTGGACTGTGTCGACAATCTTGCGCGGGTCATACCTGTAGAATTCCGCAGCCGGACAGATAGCCGTGCAGGTGCCGCAGTTTATGCAGGTCTTGAGCCCTTCCCTGACCCTGTAATCCTTGCTGAGTTCGTCAAAAAGTTTCCCCATACATACAGTCAAATCTTTGCAAAGTTATAAAATATAATGTTAATTTTGCAAAAAACATGGTCTGATGTCAATAATGTCTCCATCTGCGATTACTCTCATTGTGCTTGCCCTTTCCTGTATATTGTTCGTAAGCGGCAAGATACGTTCCGATGTCGTGGCGCTCGGCTCTCTGCTGGCGCTTCTGCTCACCGGAGTGCTGACTCCGGAAGAGGCGCTTTCCGGATTCTCGAGTTCTGTCGTCATTATGATGGTAGGGCTTTTTGTCGTGGGGGCGGGGATTTTCAGGACAGGACTCGCAAAGATGATCAGCGGCAGGATAATGAAGGTCGGCGGCAGCAACGAAAACGTGCTTTTCATTCTCGTAATGCTCGTCACCTCGGCCATAGGCGGGTTTGTCAGCAACACCGGAACGGTGGCCGTAATGATGCCGATTGTCATGAGCATGGCATCCGCTTCGGGAATCAGCGCGAGAAGATACCTGATGCCGATGGCGTTTGCGAGCAGCATGGGGCTTTTCACCCTGATCAGCACCCCGCCGAACCTTGTCATCCAGGATGCGGTGGTGGCAGAAGGTCTCGAACCCTTGGGATTCTTCTCGTTCGCTCCCGTAGGTGCGGTAGCCGTAGCGGTCGGCATCGCGGTCCTGTTTTTCCTGAGCCGTCTGCTTGTCCGCAAGGAAGATCCTGCTGCCGGGAAAGGCAAAAGGAAAAGCAAGTCGGCAGCAGAGGTCGTGGAGGAATACAATCTGGCCCACCAGAGTTTCAAAGTGCTGGTTCCCGAAGGTTCATCGCTCGTCGGACAGACCCTGCATCAGCTCAGGATAGGGTCGGAATACGATCTGAGCGTGGGACGTATAATACACGCGCCGCAAAGGAGGTTCAGCAGGACAAGCACCGAGGAAGTGGCCGGTCCGGGCAGCGTAGTAAGGGCAGGGGATATCCTCATCATGTACGGGAAGAAGGAAAATGCTGAAAGATTCGTCAGCGAGAAGGCCCTCGGGTTCGACAGGCTCGATTTCAGGGCGGAGGCGAATACCGCCGAAACAGGCTATGCAGAACTTTATATCATCCCGGGGTCGCATCTGATAAACCATACCATAGCGGACAGCAGTTTCAGGGAGCATTACGGGGTGAATGTGCTTGGCATCAAGAGGTCCGGGGAGTACAACATAGACGATGACATCAAGGATATAAAGCTCCACTCGGGAGATGCCCTGCTCATACAGGGTACATGGAAGAACATCACCTCTCTGGAGGATTTCACGGATGACTTCGTGCTCGTGGGCCAGCCCGGCAAAAGGCTGGCGAAGGTCACTTTGGACAGCAAGGCGCCTCTTGCCGCCTGCATAATGCTGGCAATGGTGACGGTAATGGTGCTGGAGATCATACCTTCCGTGGCTGCCGTACTCGTGGCTGCCGTACTTATGGTCATTACCGGCTGCCTGCGCAATATGGAGGAGGCCTATTCGAGCATCAACTGGAGCAGCGTGGTGCTGATCGCATCCATGATCCCGATGTCAGTCGCCTTCGAGAAGACGGGCATAACGGCGGAAATATCTGGTTTTCTGCTCAATGGATTCGGGGATGTCGGTCCGAGAGGCCTGCTTGCCATCATCTATTTTGCCACATCCCTCGTGACAATGTTCCTGAGCAATACGGCTACGGCAGTGCTGTTCACTCCAATAGCGATGAGCGCTGCAGTAAATATGGGCGTGAGTCCTTATCCGTTCCTGTTTGCAGTGGCCGTATCCGCAAGCATGTGTTTCGCCTCTCCGTTCTCTACTCCGCCGAATGCCCTGGTAATGAGCGCGGGAGAATACAGGTTCGGAGACTATGTCAAGGTCGGCCTTCCGCTGCAGCTCATCATGGGGGCGGTAATGGTCTTTGTCCTTCCTCTCATATTCCCTTTCTGACAAGGGCAGCCACGTTTTCGACGTGATGCGTGTGCGGGAACATGTCCACAGGCTGGACGGCGGTTATCCTGTATTTCTCGCCCAGGAGGGCAAGGTCCCTGGCCTGTGATGCAGGATTGCAGCTGACATATACGATTCTGTCTGGTGCAGCCTCAAGTATTACTTCAGCCACATCGGGATGGATTCCGGCACGCGGAGGATCGAGTATCACCACATCAGGATGTCCGTGCTGCGCGATGAAGTCCGCATTCAGGACATCTTTCATGTCGCCCGCGAAAAATTCGCAGTTGGCGATGCCGTTTGCCTTGGCGTTCGCCTTTGCATCCTCGATTGCCTCGGGCACATACTCTATGCCTATCACCTTCCTTGCCCTGCCTGAGACGAACTGGGCTATGGTTCCCGTACCGGTGTAAAGGTCATATACGGTTTCGTTCCCCTGCAGACAGGCAAAATCCCTGACCACGCTGTAGAGCCTGTATGCCTGGAGAGTGTTTGTCTGGTAGAAGGATTTAGGCCCTATCCGGAACTTCAGCCCCTCCATTTCCTCGCAGATTGTTTCCTCTCCTTTATATAATATGCATTCCCTGTCGGCAATCGAGTCATTCGCCTTGCCGTTTATCACATAATAGATGGATGTTATCTGCGGAAAGGCTTCCGCCACAGCATCGAGCAGACCTTTTCTCGCCTCGGGATCATCATAGTAGAAACACATTATCAGCATCGTGGCTCCTGCTTCGGTCGTCCGGATTATCATATTCCTCAGAAGCCCCCGGTGTTCCCTGATGTTGAAGAAAGAGAGGCCGTGAGATACGGCATAGCGCCTTATGAACAGCCTGATGCTGTCAGATGGCTCTTTCTGCAGATAGCAATGCTTTATGTCCAGCACCTTGTCGAAGAAACGTCCGACATGGAACCCGAGTCCGACCCTGTCTTCGGGAGCGATTTCATCCGGGTTTTCCCAGGTCTCTATCCAGCGCCTTTCCGAAAATGTGAATTCCAGCTTGTTGCGGTAGTGTTCCGTCTTTTCGGAAGGGATGATAGGGGAGACCTCCGGCACTTCGAGATGGCCTATCCTCACAAGCTGGTCATATACCTGCTGCTGCTTGGCCTCAAGTTGCATCCTGTATGGAAGCGGTTGCCATTTGCAGCCTCCGCATACGCCGAAATGTCTGCAGAAAGGTTCCAGACGGTATTCCGAAGGTTTGACAATCCGCAGGATATACCCTTCCATATAGTTCTTGCGCTTTTTCGTCACCTTGACATCAACGATGTCCCCGGGCACAGCGAATTGCAGAAAGAGTACTGCCCCATCTATATGGGCAAGGGCTTTCCCCTCCGCAGCTACGGATTCAACAACCACATTCTCGAGTATCGTTTCCTGATGTTTTCTTGACATAAAGGCCGGTTTTTGTAGAATTTTTTCTCAAACAGGCTGCAAACATACGCAAAAAATTTCGTAAATTTGCATAATTCGCGTCTTCCGGACAGGGGGATGCAGTCACAGAAGTTAGTAGTTAGAAAGGATAATTATGAAAAAATCAGATCAAGAAGCTCTGGAGTACCACAGAAGCTTTCCGGCCGGCAAGACCGGCATCAGTCCAGTAAAGCCGACTGCCACCCAGCATGACCTGGCAATGGCATACACTCCCGGTGTGGCGGCTCCGGCGGAGGCCATCGCAGATGACAGGGAGAAGTCCTACGACTATACGAACAGGGGCAATCTTATTGCAGTGATTTCCAACGGAACGGCTGTCCTGGGACTCGGTAACATCGGCCCTTATGCAGCAAAGCCTGTGATGGAAGGCAAGGCATTGCTGTTCAAGATCCTGGGAGGGGTGAATGCATTCGACATAGAGCTGGATGCCTCTGATCCTGAGATATTTATCCAGACTGTGAAGAGTCTTGCCCCTACTTTCGGGGGCATCAATCTCGAGGATATAAAGGCTCCCCAGTGTTTTGACATAGAAAAAAGGCTGATTGAGGAGCTGGATATTCCTGTAATGCATGATGACCAGCACTGTACGGCGATAATAACTGCCGCTGCCCTGGTAAATTCCCTTGAACTGGCCGGCAAGAAGGCGGAAGATGTGAAGATGGTTGTAAACGGTGCAGGTGCTGCTGCCATTGCGTGTACAGACCTGTATATCAAGGTAGGGGTGAAGCCGGAGAATATTGTAATGTGCGACAGCAAAGGCGTTGTCAGGGAGGACAGGACAGACCTGAACCAGTATAAAAGGAAATTCGCCACATCAAGGGATCTGCATACTTTGGAGGAGGCCATACGTGATGCCGATGTGTTCGCCGGCTTCTCCAAGGCGGATGTGTTGAGCAAGGAGATGGTCAAGACGATGGCAGACAAGCCTGTAATTATGGCACTTGCCAACCCTTATCCTGAAATCAGCTATGAAGATGCGCTTGAAGCCCGCCCGGATGCACTCATGTCTACAGGCCGGAGCGACTATCCTAATCAGGTCAACAATGTGATCGGTTTCCCGTACATTTTCAGGGGGGCACTCGATACAAGGGCGAGAAAGATCAGCGAAGAGATGAAGCTGGCTGCAGTATATGCCATAGCCGGGCTTGCCAAGTCCCCTGTGCCGGAAGATGTGTTGAATGCGTATAATGTGGAAAGCCTGTCCTTCGGACCGGACTACATTATCCCCAAGGCTTTGGATGCCCGCCTGTTGGAGACTGTCTCCATAGCCGTGGCCAAGGCAGCCATGGATTCAGGTGTCGCCCGCAGGCCTGTGACGGACTGGGATGCATATAAGGAATATCTGAAAAGGCTGCCGAAAGAATAGCGGAGCGTATGCTTGCGGCAGACGCCGCAGGCCGGAGAAAACGAGAGGCCGGTTCAAAGGGTAAAATTTCCAGTACCTTTTGAGCCGGCCTTACTTTATAATGCAATATCCTTTATTTCAGAAGTTTACCTATCTTGGAGACAGGCTGCTCGAAAAATTCCGTAGCGGGTTCATACCTGTATGGAATGTATTCGAAAACCTGGAGGTATGCTTTTCCGGTGTGCCTGTTGTAGAAAAGGTCGAGCCTCAGTCCGTTCCCTTTGTCTTCCTCCTGCATGTCGATGCTCCCGATATCATCCGACACGGCCTTTATGATCCTGTCGCGGCAGCTCTGCGGAAAGTAGAATTCCTTCTTGTGGAATTTCTCTCCCGTTTCCTTGTCTTTCCATGCGGATCTGAGAACCACGATCAGCAGTATTCCGGCGAAGATTACGAAGATAGCCGCTATGTTTACCGATGCAGGCGTAGGTATTGCTACCGTCACGCAACCTGCAATCAGAAGTATCAGTGATATTGTCCAGTCGAGTGCGCTGCGAACGCGCGTGAATTCCTTTTTCATGATAGTATTAAATTATTGTCAGTCTGATAATTACGTTATAATAGCCACACAGGGCAGGGGAGACCTTGTGCCTTCCGGTCCCGAAAGTCCATCCTGCGGACATGCAGGCTGGAAAATGCATCCGGGTGCATATCAGACTGTCAGCCGGCACAGCTGGATAAACCTGTGGCTGTCGGACATCAGTCCGGACGGGTGCAGCATTATCGTCGACAGGAAACTGTTGACGGCCGATACGCTGCATGCTTTTCCCGAATGCAGCAGGATTGTCTGGCTGTCGGATTCATGGCATCTTTTCCATGTCCCCGGATTTCTCGGAATGCTGCTGCCGCCGTTTGTCCGCTGGGCGGTTATGCTTGTGCCAGAACCGGCACAGAATGCGTAATTGTAGTCTACATACCTGTCCGAAGTCTGTCCGTTGCCTTTGAGCGTGTCCGCATGCTGCGTCGGAACTGCGGCCTTTCCATCCGTGTCCGTCTGCAGGAAGCGGTCCAAAGTAAAGGAAAGCCCTGCAGCGAGGATAGCGACGAATATGTAGATTCTGAATTTCACGGCAGCAAAGATAATAAAATTTATTTAACGGGAGAGATGCAGATTTGCGCTACTTAACATAATATAAATTGTATGACAAAAATACGAAAGTCTGTAATTCGTGAAATTCCTGGAGCGCAGGCCGCGGGCCGTTATGGGATTAAGAAATTTTTGTCTATATTTGCAGGGATTTTAATTAACTCAAAATAATTGGATTATGAACCTTGAAAAACTGTCAAGGATGACAATGCCGGCTCTTGTGGCCGGGATGGTCATTGGAGGCGTTTCGTGCGTAAATGAGGCGTACGATCTCAGCAAAGGCATCGACTTGACCATCGATGTCAACGGAGACATCAGCGCTCCGGTCGGCAGCACCCAGAAGATTCTGATAGGTGATTTCCTCAAGCTCGATGACACTGAAAATTCAGTGATCACACAGGATGCTGACGGAAATTATCTGCTGTCTGTGTCCGGTGACGAGATAACGCAGAACATAGATGTACCGTCAATCGAATTCTCGGATATCCAGATCGGAAATGATGACAATCCGGGCGGATTCAAGGTGACAATGGATATTCCGAATAAAGAGCAGGTCGGACAGTTTCCGATTACTGCAGAGAGATATGATTTTAAAGTAGATGGCAGCAGAGAAACCGAAATACTGATTTCAGAGGATGTGCCTGATTATGTCTCCGAAATCGGCAGGATTGATCTGCAGGCTTCGCTCGCGATATCGCTCACACTTTCGAGAAACGATGAGGATACCAGAGGTGAAATAACAATAGCCAAGGGATTTACACTCGAATTCCCTGACTATATAACAATTGCTGGTGCTTCTGGAGACGGTTTCTATGCAGTGGAAGATGGACATGTCGTGAAATTCATTCAGGATGTCAATCTGAAAGTGGAAGAGCCAAGACCTATCGTGCTTTCCATTATATCCGTAGACTTTAACCAGATTCCTGAAGGCCAGGGACTTGTCGGAAACAAGATACAGATAGAGGATGCTATCGTTATGGACTATGTGACCATCAGTGCGATTCCGAATACATTCGGGACATATACATCCGATCTCCCTCAAAGTCTTGCAATCGACATAGATATGACTGTCAGCGATATAGCTGTCAGGACAGTACAGATGAAATTCAATCCTGAAATAGAGGTCGGGACAATCGAACCGGTCGAGCTCGGCGAGATGCCGGAATTCCTTTCGGGAGAGAATACCACAATCGACATCTACAGCCCTGTGATTTCGATGCTTGTGACCAATACTTCCCCGGTATCTGTGACTTTCTCTGCCGATATCACATCATATTCAGGCGACAATGTTGTCAAGTCCCTGCAGATAGGCAGTCCGGATCAGACTTCCGGGGATGCCATAGTCATCCGTAAGGGTGTCACCCCGGTATATATAGTAAGGAGAGCGGAAGATGTGTCTCAGGGGGCAGTCACCGCCACCAACGATCCGGTAATCATTGTTAAAGATGACCTTGCGGAGCTTGTCGCCACAATGCCGGACAGGATAGAGGTGACTGATGTGAATGTTGCGGTGCTTCAGGAGATGCTCGAGGTAGACATTCCTGACGAGCCTGATGCGCAGTATTCATTCTCTTTCAACTACAGCATAGATGCCCCTCTTGCTTTCGGCGAGAATCTTTCCATCGAATATCCATACGATATCACCGGGCTGAACGACACCCTCAACTCTTCAGATGAGGACAGTGACGGACAGCAGGGCGAAACATCCGACGGAAATCTGCAGATACATCTTACGGAAGCATCTGTCTATATGACATTTGTCAATGAGATTCCACTGACGCTTGCAGTCTCGGCCTCCCCTATCGATGTGGATGGCAACGTGATTGACTCTGGTGTTGAAGTCTCTCTATCAGATGCTTCTGGAGCATCTCCAGTGACTGTCAAAGGCGGAGATACAGGCTCTGCCACCGCGACTCCCGCTGTCATACATATCAATGCCGATCTTGAAAGTCTCAAGCGTCTGGATGGGTTCAGGCTCAATCTCAAGGGAAGCTGCGACAGCGATTTCGCCGGAGTTGCCCTGAACAGCCGGCAGGGTATCCAGCTTACAGATATCAGTGTAAACATCAAAGGAGGGATAAGCACACAACTTTAACCTGGAAGAATTATGAAAAGGATATATATAATACTGTTTTTAGCAATAGCATCCGGACTTGCAGCCTCTGCGCAGACCAATTCTGCATATTTTATGGAAAGCTACAAGTTCAGGCACCAGCTCAATCCGGCTTTTGCCAGTTCCAGGAGCTACCTCTCCCTGGGCGTAGGCAATGTGAATTTAGATCTGAGAAGCAATATGGGTATCAGCACGTTCCTGTATCCGCGAAACGGCCAGCTGACAACTTTTATGAACGGGGCTGTGAGCTCTGATGAATTTCTTGGAAAACTCAACAGACAGAATATTTTAGGTCTGGACATCTCGGAAAACCTGATTTCAGTAGGTACTTGGGGCAAGCACGGATTCACTACGGTAGAACTGAACCTGAAGTCCAGCAATGCGCTCAATCTTCCGCGTGACCTGTTCGATTTCATGAAGAATGCCGGGCAGAAGCAGTCATACGACATCAGCAATCTCGGAGTGAGGACGAGGAACAGTCTTGAATTGGCAATAGGACACTCGCACAGCATCACGGAGCGGCTTAATATCGGAGCGAAAGTGAAGTTCCTTGTCGGGCTTTTCAATGCGGAAGTCAAGGTCGACAATATGAATATCAATATGAACGGAGACCAGTGGAGTGTCAATGCCGATGGTTCCCTCTATGCAACAAGTATCGTGGATATAGGGACAAAGGCCGGAACGAACCAGTTGGATTTCAACCAGATTTCTTTTCTGGAGAACGGAGTCCAGGACATTTTCAACGGAATAGGCTTTGGAGGAGCGATAGATCTGGGAGCAACCTACGAGGTCATTGATGGGCTTACGGTGTCAGCCGCAATCCTCGACCTTGGATTTATGTCATGGGGCAGGACCATAAACGCCTATACTGACAATACAGCGTGGGTGTTCGACGGATTCGACAATATAGCGGTCAACAATCCGGAAAGCGAGAACACTATTGACAGCCAGCTGGATGCTATGGGGAAGGACCTGGAAAACCTTCTGGTAATGTACAAGGAGGATGGAAGCCGCCGCAGGCTGGAGATGCTGACTGCGACCCTGAATATCGGTGCTGAATACAAGATGCCGTTCTATGAAAAACTCTCGGCCGGTTTCCTGTATTCGAACAGGTTCGCCCGGGCGTACTCAAAATATGAAGGCCGGTTCTTTGTGAATATCCATCCGGTCAAGTGGTTCGAGTTTTCTACTAACTATGGCATAAGCAACCACGGTTCGACCTGGGGCGCGGCTCTCGGCCTCGATTTCCCTGGAATCGGAATCTTCCTCGGGACAGACAATATCTTCTGGAATGTGACCAGTCCTTTGAATATAGGGGGTATTGCTGTAGGACTACCGTACGGAAAAGCAAATGTCAACTTCACTTTCGGACTGACATTCAACCTGAGCAAGCTCAGGCATCTCGGAGACAGGAGGTAAGTTCCTCCTGTCCGTGCTGCCTGTGTATGTTTATCTGGCAAGGAGGTCTGCCGCTGCAGACATGTCGCATTTTTCAGCGGAATATCCCTGGGCGAATGCAAAGCCCTCTGAAAGAAGCTCAAAACCGAGGTTTTGGGCTTCTCCGTTAAGCAGCCTCACGCTTCCTCCTGCCCAAGTGTATGACCCGAAGGCAAGGAATCTGCGGTTCTTCAGTGTCCTTGCACAAAGTCCCGCCATGAATGCTGCCACCGGAGGGAATATGCAGTTGTTGTATGTAGGAGAACCTGCAGCTATGGTGTCGAACCTGAATGCATCCCTGTATGCATACGAGACATTCTCCTGCGCAAGATCATGGATCGCATAAGGCACTCCCCTTGCGGCCAGTTCGGACTCGAGTGCCCTGGCTGCCTTAGCCGTGTTCCCGTACATCGATGCATACACTATGCATACGCCGTGTTCCCCTTCATACCGGCTGAGCCTGTCATAGAGGGACACGACTTCGGTAATCTGCCTTTCCCATACCGGACCGTGAGTGCTGCAGATTCTGGAAACGGGCAGAGCCGACAGTTTCTTCAATGCGTTCTGGACGGGGATGCCGTATTTTCCGACGATATTCGAATAGTACCTTGTCATTTCGCTCCTGAATTCGGGAAAAGTGTCTGCATGAGCATCCAACCAGCCGCACAGACGGGCGCCTCCGGTATCGGTTACCGGGCCATCGACTGCTCCGAATGTCCCGAATGCATCTCCGGCAAACAGGGTGTTCTCCCCGATGAGCCATGTCATCATTGTCTCCGGCCAGTGGACCATTGGGGTCATGTAGAATTTCAGGACCGTATCGTTACCCAGATCGAGAGTGTCTCCATCCTTCACGGTGATGATATTGTCAGTTATCCCGTAGTAGCCGGCAATCATCGGGACAGCCTTGGCATTGGTGACTATCCTGATGCCGGGATATTCCCTTCTGATGAAATCCATGCTGGAGGAATGGTCAGGCTCCATGTGGTTCACAATGAGGTAGTCCACCGGCCTGTCCCCTGTCTCTTCCCTTATCTTCCCCATATATTCTTCTCCAAATTCCTCCTCGACGGTATCGATAAGGGCTATCCTGTCTCCGAATACAAGATATGAGTTGTATGAGACTCCGAACGGCAGCGGCCAAAGCCCCTCAAACAATGTCTTGCAGTGGTCGTTCACTCCCACATACCTGATCCTGTCAGTAATTTTCATGATATGTTCCGTTATAAAGTTAATCCTATTCCTATGCTGATGGCGTTCAGGAAATTGTTGTTTCTGTTTATCCTGTCCTGCGGTACGGTTCCCGACTCATCGGAGAACGGTATTTCCGCATACGCAAACCTGTATGTCAGAAGAAAATCCATTTTCACGCTTCTCGAAAAGGACACTCTGTATCCGCCTCCGGCCTTGGCAATGAAACAGTTGCTGTCGCCTTCGGCTCTCAGTCCGTAACCTGCATCCGCAAAACATAGCCATCTGGAATTTTCCGCCCTGTCCCCGAACAGCCATGTGTGTCTCAAAGTCATCGGTATCACGCAGAACCCGTCGGCTATCCCTTCGTATCCGGTATAGAAGGACAGGTTGTAGTGTCTGCCCAAATTGGCTCCGAGATGGGCGAGTATATGGCCGTTCCCCTCATACATCGCTTTTGTACCTTTGTCATTGACCCTGTATCTGTCCTCTGCCCGGTAGTTGTGATGGAATGTACAGAGGAAGGTTGCCGTGTACCCCCATTCCACGCCGAATGTAAGTCTCGGAAATTTCCTTTTATATTCCGGGATACCGTCAGCGCCGGAAGCCCTGGCCGGAGCGTTTCTCCGTTCCCCTACCCTGTACCGGATGCCGAGCTGCGGTGACAGCGACCACAGAAGAGAGTTGATGTATGTATTGAGCTGCAGTCCCCTGTCGGTATTGTGAATATGGATGCCCAGCATGGGAGAGAGGCTCACAGACACCGTGATCGGGAAGCCGAAGTCGTATTCGTATCCTGCATTTCCCGAAATCCCTGCCATCCCTCCGTAACCGGAATCCTTGTCTGTTACATATCCTACGCTGACTCCCGGTCCGGCGTATATTCTCGAATGTCCTTCAGGATGGTCTTTCTCCCATACTATGAAATTGTATCCCAACGAGAGCCTCCCTCCCGGACGGTCCCCCTGCCGGAGTACGCAGGCGCCGTAGTCTACAGCCAGGTCAATGTTCCAGAAAGTGCCATCATGCAGGAAACGCTGATGGCTGAATCCGGTCCTGTCCGGAGCAAAGAATGTCCCCATGCTCTTGGTCTGGGCGTCCGACTCCCATACCGCCAGCATGAAGATGAAAGTTGCCGCTATGACCCCGGACAATCTCATTGCGGATTATATGTATTTGAATTCCAGATAGGTGGCGCCCAACTCATCGTTGAAACTGCCTCCGATGAACCCTACGAGATCGCCTTTCTGCAGACGACCATCCTCTACGAGTATCCTTATGGAATTCTTCACCATGTCTTCCTTGCTTTTCTGGATGTCGAACTTATAGGCATATATATCGTAGGTGAGATTCAACTCCCTCATTGTGGAGGCGTTATAGCACATTGCATAAATCGGCACTTTAGGCCGCGATTCGGCTAAATACCGTCCCGTGCGGCCTGTCCAGGTATCGAATATGATGGCCTTTACGGGCAGTTCCTTCGTGGAGGCGACCAGTGACCTGGCGAGAACGGCGGCAATAGGCTTGTGTACCTTTTCAAGGTGCAGGTCGAGCGAGATGTCGATGGATTTCTCTATCTCCTTGGCAATCCTGCTCATGGTCTTTACCGCCTCGACGGGGTATTTGCCGCTTGCAGTCTCTCCGCTGAGCATTATCGCATCCGTGCTCTGGAAGATGGCGTTCGCGACGTCAGTCACCTCCGCCCTTGTCGGGCGCGGATTTTCGATCATGCTGTGGAGCATCTGGGTGGCTATGATCACCGGCTTTTTCCTTGCACGGCATATCTGGATGATATCCTTCTGGATGATAGGTATCCTTTCGGCCGGGATCTCGACTCCGAGGTCTCCCCTTGCCACCATCACCCCGTAACTGTGAGTCAGTATTTCCTCTATGTTGTCTATGCCCTGCTGGTTCTCTATCTTGGAGATTATCTTGAGGTGGCTGCCGCGTTCATCCAGGATCTGCTGTATTTCCAGAAGGTCATTCTTGCCCCTTACGAACGAATGGGCTATGAAATCGATGTCGGCATCTATGGCCCAGTTCACGAATCTTCTGTCCTTTTCCGTCAGGGCGGGCAGGGATATGTGTACTCCGGGGACATTCACGCTCTTCCTGCCCTTGATCACCCCGCTGTTCTGAGCCTCGCACAGGAGCTTGTCTCCCTCCTTTCCCGTGACGAAAAGGTCTATCGAGCCATCATCTATGAGAACATGCGCCCCCACGGGGACATCGCACACGAAATTCCTGCATGTAGTGTACAGCACTTTCGATGTGCATTGCCTGTCGGGTCCGTTATGTATCTCTATCCAGTCACCGTCATTCACCACGAAACCGACTGCCGACTCCATGGCAGTAAGCCTGACTTCGGGACCTTTCGTATCTACGAGTATCGCTATCCTGTCGGACACCGCACGCACATTGTCCACGATTCTCTGCGCCCCTTCGAGAGTCGCATGCGCGGAATTGATCCTGACTACGTTCATTCCGCTTTCATACAGTTTCCTTATGAATTCCTCATCGCAGTTGATGTCCGAGATGGTGCATATTATCTTGGTCTTCTTTTCAAACATAATCCAAAATCCGTTTACCGCCGCGAATTTAGCAAAAATTATCGTAAATTTGTCTGTTTGATTACGGCATAAGACCGCTTTCAGGCAGCTTTCGACGCAGTTTTATCGGATATGGCAATGACAGACAGCAACGTAGTGAACAGGATGCTCCCGCCTCTCCCTGAAAGGATGAGGCCTGGCACCCTGGACCAGTATGTGGGACAGAGACATCTGGTCGGCAAAGGCAGCATATTGTGGAATATGATACATACCGGCAACCTGTCATCGTTCATCCTCTGGGGGCCTCCTGGAGTAGGCAAGACCACGCTCGCCCGCATTGTCGCGCATTCCACGGGAAGGGAATTCCATACATTGTCGGCAGTGAGCGCGGGAGTCAGGGAAGTGAGGGAGGTCATAGACAAGGCAAGAAACTCTTCTCTCTTCTCTTCCGGACAGGCTCCGATACTTTTCATAGATGAGATACACCGTTTCAGCAAATCGCAGCAGGATGCCCTGCTCGGGGCCGTGGAAGATGGCACCGTGGTGCTGATAGGAGCCACTACGGAAAACCCGTCATTCGAGGTCATCACTCCCCTTCTGTCACGTTGCCAGGTCTTTGTACTCAAGCCGCTTGAGCCTGCCGACCTCGAGGAACTCTTGAACAGGGCGATCCATACGGATGAGATTCTGCGCACAAGGGATGTCACGGTGGCCGAGACAGGCGCGCTTTTCCGCCATAGCGGAGGGGATGCGCGCAAGCTGCTGAACATTCTGGAGATTGTTACCGGATCGTTCGGTGCGGACGAAAAGATAGTCATAGACAACAGGACCGTGACTTCCTGTCTACAGGAGAACATTGCCATCTACGACAAGGGCGGGGAAATGCACTACGACATAATTTCCGCCTTTATCAAGAGCGTGCGGGGTTCTGATCCCAATGCCGCCGTGTATTATCTTGCAAGGATGCTCAACGGAGGAGAAGATCCCCTCTTCATAGCCAGGAGACTGTGCATCCTTGCTGCCGAAGACATCGGACTGGCCAATCCTAACGCCCTGCTTCTGGCAAACGCCTGTTTCCAGATTGTACACAACATAGGGATGCCGGAGGCCAGGATACCGCTTTCTGAGACCACGATCTATCTTGCATCATCCGCCAAAAGCAATTCTGCATATCTCGCTATAGACAGGGCAATGGCCCTTGCCAGGGAGACGCCGGCCGCACCGGTTCCGCTGTATCTGAGAAACGCCCCCACAAAACTAATGGAAGATCTCGGCTATGCAGATGGCTACAGATATGCCCATGATTATCCGGGACACTGGACGGATCTTGAATTCATGCCGGAAGAGATTGCAGGCACGACTCTGTACGAACCGGCCGATACCGGCAGGCCGGAGCAGAACATGGCGGACAGGCTTGCCGGCCTGTGGCCGAAATATTACGGAAAGTAAGGCTTCCCGGCCTGCCCATATCATGCAGGCGGGATCGCTCCGTTTCAGAAAGCAGGAGTCAGATTGCGCACAATCCAGAAAAGCAGGACGACAGACAGGATAATCCACGGCGCCCGGCCGTGATAGAGCACGGATACCGTCCTGGAAACCAATGCTGTCCATTTGTTCCTTGTCTTGTCTGAAACATTGGCATGCAGCAGTATATGACGCAATATCTCAAGTGACGCAAGAAGTCCGAGATAGGGAATGGCGATGACAACGAGAAGATTGTAATGGAGCGCCTGTCCTATCTTTCCGTTCAGCAGGCTGTGGATCGCCCGTTGTGACCCGCATCCGGGACATTCAAGCCCGGTAAGCAGATGGAAAGGGCATTTCGGGAAAAGGGCGGATGACTCCGGATCGACCGTCAGATAAAGTGCCGTTCCGGCAAAGACAAGTACGGCAAGCATGACTGTCATGCCTGCCGTACAGGATCTTCTACCATTGCCGGCCCCCATCAGAAATTACGGTACGCTGTCATTACATCATAAATGTCGCTGCTGAAGAAGTCTTCTGTCCAGAATGCGGCGACAACGCCCAATGCTATCAGCAACAGGTATATCACGTAAAACAGGACAACCAGTCCCATGCCCCACAGAGCCCAGTTCCTTGCCTTGCGCGAGTTTTCCCGCGCCTCATCCTCAAGTCCGTTGTTCCAGCATGAATCCACCTTCGAGGCATATACTATGGACACTATCCCGAACGGGATACAGCAGAACAGGGTGACGATTATCGACAGTGCAAGATATGAAGCCGGCCGTCCGCGCCTGCCGGAAACGTTTCCGCAGGAATATCCTGCAGAGGCCTGGCCCGGATCCGCTGTCAGGCCACAACCGCAATTGGTGCAGAATTTCGCCCCATCGGGAAGCACTGAACCACAGTTTCTACAATACATGGCATGAATCAGAAAAGAGGGAACATCTTGTCGTTATCGACATATTTTTCGTTGAATGCCTCATCCGACATTGTGAGCATCAATATTCCCTGTATGAGCATCAGCAGACCCCATATATAGCATGAACAGAGACTTATGACGATCGTCAGTATTCCGGCTGTGGTCTTGCCGAGGTAGAAATACTGTATCCCCCATCCCCCGAGGAAGATGGCCAGCAGTCCGGCCACTGTCTTGTCCTTTCCTCCGCGTGAGATTGCCGCAGATGGCACGATAGTGCTTCCGCATGCAGGACAGAACTTTACGTTTTCCGGTACCTTGGTCCCGCATTTCGGACAATAGACATCCTTCACGACCGGTGCCCCGCAATGAGGGCATGTCTTTGCGGCATCAGAAATCTGCTGCCCGCATTCCTTGCAATTGATCAGAGACATTTCAAAAGCGTTTATATGGTTATTACTGGATATGTCAATCATTACAAATATAGGGATTTATCCTGAAAAACGTGCAGCGGATGCAATAAAACATTCCGGAATAGTCCTGTCCGCATCGCCTGAAGCGTATCAGAAAGGATATCCGACTCCGAAATGCACGGCATATCCATCCCTCCGGAGCCATCCGGATGGCCCTATCCACGGCCGGTCCCTGACCGGATCATGAATCTTCATGCCCATGTCGACACGTATGACGAGAAAATCCAGGTCGAGCCTGATTCCGAGTCCCCAGTTGGCGGCGATGCTCCTGGCAAAAGTATCCGCCGTAAGCCTTGATGACCGCCCGTCCGGTCCTGACTCCTTGAATGTCCAGACATTGCCAGCATCCACAAAAGCGGCTCCCGCAAGTTTCCAGAACAGATGGAAGCGGTATTCTACATTGGCTTCAAGTTTCATGTCGCCGGTCTGGTTCGGGATAAGGAAACTTTCTTCCATTGGAGCCAGTCCGGGACCTACTGTCCTTGCCTGCCATCCCCTGAGGCTGTTGGAGCCTCCCGCATAGAAATGTTTCTCGAACGGAAGGGCGGAGGAATTCCCGTATGCATATCCTGCTCCGGCAAGCAGTCTCGCGGCTATCGCCTGCCCGTTCTCCCTGCCGAATCTCCATGTCTTTCCCAAAGTCAGTTCGGCCCTGACATACTGCGAGAACGGGGTATTCCATATCATGCCGGCGCCGTTCTCATCCGTGTTCATCAGGGATTTGAACGCACTCAGGACATTGCCCGAAATGTCGAACTGCAGTCTGGTATAGAAATACGATGTCTTCGGGTTGACATCCGCATTGGTGGTATAATAGAACGTACTTCCGAATCCGAGGTCGAAGTGGTTCTGGTATGCGTTTCTCATGAAAGGGTCGGAGGCAAGCGAACTGTAGAAGTTGGGGTCGAGGTCGAAGAGCCGCACTATGTTGAGCTGTATGGGATAAACCTGGTAGTAGAACCTGCCTCCGGCACTGCCGTTGTATCCGTAGGATGTGGAAATTATGTTCCTTGTGTATTCTGGGCGGCTCTGGTAGTTGTACGAAAGGTTGATGTCCGTCCTCGGGATTGCCGGGCCCTTGAAGAGCCTGTAGGGAAGCCCGAGGAATTTCGGGAAGCTGAGACCTGCCGACACTCCGAATTCATTGGACCTGACATGGCTGTTGAACATCATCTGGAAATTTCCCATGAAGCTCAGGTTGAGCCATTCCCCGCCCCGGAATATGTTCTTGTGATAGTAGGACAGCTGCGGAGAAATCCCGAAAAGCCCGGTCGAGTTGACCGACGCTTCCAGATTCACCTTGAACCCCTGCAGCTTCGACTGCGAAAGGTCTATCGAACAGTCCACGAGGTTGGAGTCGACCTTCTCCATTTCTATGTTGATACCGTTGAACATCCTCAGCGAAGACATTCTCGAGTACGTATTGCTGATGTCGGTCCCGTCATAGATGGCCCCGGGCCTTATGGTATTGAGATTGCGCAGCACCTCTTCCCTGATTTTGAGACGTTTGGGATAAGATATGGTCACATCGTTGATCCTGAAACGGTAGAACGGCCTTGCTTCTTCCGGAGTCTCGTTCCTCGTATATTCGTTGATGCGGAAATCGAGGGCGGCATATCCCGGCACCGACAGAGTGTCCGCCTCGAATGAAAAATAGCTTTTCGAGAAGGTATAGAAGCCCTTGTCACGCAGATACCTGCTCGAACGCTCGCTTTCAGCCTCCAGCGCGCTTTCCGACAGGAAAGCGCCTGTCCTTATTGTGACGTTTGCCGTATCCCGCAGGAACTCCTCCGCAAGTTCGCCGTCAGGAAGATGATAGGTTATCCTGCTGACAGGATACCTTTTGCCGAGCCTTACCTCATATTTTACCGTAACATTCCTCCTTCTGACATCCACCCTTGCGCTGATGTCCGACCCATAATATCCGAGATATTCGAGATGGTCCTTCACGTTCTCGATGGAATTCTCCACCTGTTCGGGATCATAGACTACGGGAGCCACTCCGATCTTCTTTACGAACCTGTCCCAGCCTCCTCCCTTGCCGTTCTGCCAGTTATAGACATTGAGAAACGGATTCCATCCGAAAATGAAATAGGAATTGGGCTTCTGTTTCAGATACGGTTCGATCTCGCCCAGACTGAACCTGTTGTCATTGATGACTTCAATCCTGTTCCGGGCCAGACGGTACTCCCCTTCCTGCAGGACCCGCGTAGTGCTGCAGGAAAGCGCCATCAGCAGCAAAAAGCCTGTTGCCGCAATCCTTCCGAAACCTTTCATCGCCTTCTGAAACATCATGCAAAAGTATCCTTTTATGCCGTAACCTCAAAATTTTAGGTAAATATTAATGTAAAAAAACGGATATGCCGCATGAATAACGAATTTATGTAATATATTTGCGCTCCGAAAAGCATATCCGCATGAGACGGATTGCCGGATTTTTACCAATGTAACAAAACCGGACAGGGAGAAATGAAAGACAAGTACATCGATCTGATTGAGCAGACCTTTGAATTTCCGCAGGATGAGTTCCATGTAGAGGATGGGAAACTCTATTTTCACGACATCAACATGATGGACATAATCAACCAGTACGGGACTCCGCTGAAGATAACGTATCTGCCGAAAATATCCTCGCAGATACAGAGGGCGAAGAGGATGTTCAACGTGGCGATGGCAAAGGCGGACTACAAAGGCTCGTACCACTATTGCTACTGCACCAAGAGTTCCCATTTCGAATTCGTGCTCAGGGAAGCCATGAAGAACGACATCCATCTCGAGACATCATCCGCATTCGACCTCAATCTCATCGAAGCCCTTGAAGCCGAGGGGGTGGTAAACAAGGATCTCTTTGTAATATGCAACGGATTCAAGAAACTCTCCTATATAGACAACATATCGAATCTGGTAAATGCCGGATGGAGGAACATCATCCCGGTGCTGGACAACATGTACGAATTCGACCAGCTGAACGACCTTATAGACCTGCCCATTAACCTGGGTATCCGGATCGCATCGGAGGAGGAGCCTACATTCGACTTCTATACATCCAGACTCGGCATCAGGTACAGCGACATAGTGCCTTTCTACAAGAATGTCATAAGCAAGAGCAGCAAGTTCCATCTGAAGATGCTGCATTTCTTCATCAATACAGGCATCAAGGACACCGCATACTACTGGAACGAACTCTCCAAGTGCGTCAATGTCTATTGCGACCTGAAGGCAATCTGTCCTGAACTCGACTCCCTGAACATAGGAGGAGGATTCCCCATCAAGAATTCCCTTGCGATGGACTTCGACTACGAATACATGGCAGAGGAAATCATCAGCCAGATCAAGACCATGTGCAATGCGAGGGATATCCAGGAACCGAACATATTCACGGAATTCGGCAGTTTCACCGTCGGAGAATCCGGAGCCACGATATTCCAGATACTGGATGTCAAGCAGCAGAACGACAGGGAGAGATGGTACATGATAGACAACTCCTTCATGACTACCCTTCCGGACACATGGGGCATCAAGCAGCGCTTCATCCTGCTCCCCATCAACAAGTGGAACGAGAAATACCAGAGGGTCTTCCTCGGAGGGCTGACATGCGACAGCCAGGACTATTACAATGCGGATGCTCATGCCAACGCCATCTTCCTCCCGAAAATCGAGAACAGGGAAGATCCGCTGTACATAGGCTTCTTCCATACGGGAGCATATCAGGAGTCGATATCCGGCTATGGAGGGATACAGCATTGCCTGCAGCCTGCGCCGAAACACATAATCATCGACAAGGATGAGGATGGGGAATACTATACCAAGCTTTTCAGCAAGGAACAGACATACAAGTCGATGCTGAAAATCCTCGGGTATTGATAGATTCCCGGCACGCCTGCCGGACCGACACATATCATCCTACCTGTCATCCTGAGCGCAGCGAAGGATCTGCAGACAAAAGTTGTCATCCTGAACGGAGTGAAGGATCTGAAAACAACGAATGTCATCCTGAGCGCAGCGAAGGATCTGCAAAAACAAGCCAATGAAGACATCTATATCAAACAATGAGATAAAGAGGATAAAATCTCTGTCACAGAAGAAATTCCGTGATGGATACGGACTTTTTGTCGTGGAAGGGGAAAAATTGGTGGAAGAGGCGGTGAAGTCAGGATTCGGAGTAGAGGCGGTCTACCGCCGCGATGACATCGGAGAAGATACAATGTCACGTATCTCGCAGCTGAACTCCCCATCGCCGGTCCTCGCGGTGGTAAGGAAACCTGCGGAAGATGGCCCGGGCGGAATCCCTGACAAAGGTCTGTATCTCGGTCTTGACTCGGTGCGCGATCCCGGAAACCTCGGAACTCTGATACGGATAGCCGATTGGTTCGGAATAAATGCTATCTTTGCTTCCAGGGATACCGTGGATGTGTTCAATCCCAAGGTTGTCCAGGCTACCATGGGGGCGATTTTCAGGGTCGGGTTCCATTACTGCGATCTCGCCCGGACAGCGGAAGGGTTCCTGTCGCACGGAGGGAAAGTCTACGGGACTTTCTTAGATGGGAAGAACATATACTGCCGTGATCTTGCTGCCGGAGAGGACTCCCCTGTCCTTGTCATCATGGGCAACGAGTCTGAAGGCATATCGGCAGGCGTAGCCGCAAAGGTTTCCGACAGACTGTACATACCGCCTTATCCGCCGGATGGTACGGGTTCCGAATCCCTGAATGTGGCGGTAGCGGCCGCCGTCACCGTTGCGGAATTCAGGCGCAGAATAAACGTGCAGTCCGGCATGGCAACAGGACACTGACTAAAAGGAACATATAATGAATACTATTGAACCGGTCAGCCTCAAGGAGCTGAAAACCCCGGACTATGCCTCCCTCATCAAGCACAGGATAAGGAAGATCCTGATTATATGCAGCAACTACGATGCATTCATTCTCGAGGAGGACGGACAGATAGAGAGCCAGATATATCGCGAGTATATTGATCTGAATATCAGCAATCCGCCGCGCTTCATCTGGGCTACCACTTCAGCTGAAGCCGAGGTTATTTCCGGACAGAATGAGGACATCGACATGGTCATCTGCATGTACAATGCAGGCGACAGGGACGTGTTCTCCTTTGCTGCCCGGCTCAAGAAGAAGGCGGCTTCGATACCTTTCGTCCTCCTGACACATTTTTCCAGAGAGATATACAGGAATATCTCGATGCAGGACACTTCGAGCGTAGACTATATATTCAGCTGGCACGGCAATGCGGACCTGATCGTGGCCATAATCAAACTGCTCGAGGACCAGGCGAATGCCGATGATGACATCCTCGGGGTGGGAGTCCAGGCCATACTCCTTGTGGAGGACTCCGTACGCTACTATTCCACATATCTCCCCGAACTCTACAAACTCGTTCTCAAACAGAGCGTGGAGTTCCTCAAGGACACGTTCAATGAACAGTACCGCAAGGTGCGCAAACGTTCGAGGCCGAAGATACTGCTTGCGACCAACTATGAAGATGCGATGCGTCTGTATGAAAAATACAAGCACAATCTTCTCGGGGTGATATCGGATGTGGGCTTTGTCCTGCACAAGGGAGACTCCCCCGACACGGAGAAACTGGATGCCGGGATAGATCTCGTGCGTACAATCAAGGCAGATGACCCCAACATGCCTGTCCTGCTGCAGTCTTCCCAGGCAAGCGTGGCCGAAATTGCCCGCAGTCTCGGAGCCGGATTCCTGAGGAAATATTCCAAGACCCTCATGCTCCAGCTGTCCGAATACATCAGCGACGAATTCGGTTTCGGGGATTTCGTGTTCAGGGATGCGGAACGGTACGAGTACGGCAGGGCATCCAGCCTCAAGGATCTGGAGAACATCATCGACGGCATTCCTGACAATGTGCTTCTGTACAACACATCCAGGGACAAGTTCTCCAAATGGTTCTTCTCCAGGGGCCTGTTTACCCTCGCCCACAGTTTCAAGGCCGTCCAGGACAGCCATTTCTCCACAATGGAGGAACTCAGGGCATACATTACGCAGCAGATACATGACTACCACGTACTTACGGGCAGGGGTATCATAGCGCATTTCGACAGGGAGACATACGAGAAATACATCTGGTTCGCAAGAATGGGTGACGGTTCGCTCGGAGGGAAGGCCCGCGGACTCGGATTCCTCAATTCCCTGATCAAGAAATACGACCTGTCCAAGAAATACGAGAATGTGAAGATATCCATCCCGAGGACGGCAGTCGTGGCTACGGAATATTTCGAGCGGTTCATTATCGAAAACGACCTCCAGTATGTGATAGACTCGGACATCAGCGATGATGAGATACTTTCCGACTTCGTGGCCTCCAGACTTCCGTCTGCGCTGGTGGATGAGCTGAAGGTATTCATAGCGACTGTCGATTCTCCTCTTGCCGTCCGCTCCAGTTCCAAGCTCGAGGACAGCAACTATCAGCCGTTCGCAGGTGTCTATTCAACCTATATGATCCCGCTTATCGAGAACAGGGGGCAGATGCAGAGAATGCTGGAAAAAGCCATCAAAAGCGTGTATGCATCCGTGTTTTTCAGCGGGAGCAGGGCATATCTCCAGACTACGGGCAACCTGTTGAGCGAAGAGCAGATGGCAGTTGTCATCCAAAGTATCTGCGGAAGCGGGCACAACGGTTTCTACTATCCCATGCTCTCCGGAGTGGCACGTTCAGTCAACTTCTACCCTATCGGAGGCGAGAAACCGCAGGACGGCATAGTGAACCTGGCATTCGGACTCGGCAAGACCGTGGTGGATGGAGGCAACACGCTGCGTTTCTCTCCAAGATATCCGCGCAAGATCCTGCAGTTGTCCGATCCGAAACTTGCCCTGCGAGACACCCAGAAGACAATGTATGCCCTCGACCTTCGTCCGGGAGCATTCAAGATATCGAAAAACGACAGCATCAATCTTGCCCTCAGACCGGTCACGGAAGTGCTCGGGGAATACGACCATCCGGAAATCGTGGCATCTACATACAGGGCATCCGACAACAGGATAGTGCCCGGCGTGAGCGAAGATGGAAGCAGGATCATCTCGTTCGATGCCATCCTCAAATACGGCAAGTTCCCTTTGCCTCTGATACTCCGGGATGTTCTGGATATCTGCAAAAGAGAGTTGATGAGCGATGTGGAGATAGAATTTGCAGCGGACATCATTCCTGAAAGCCAGGGGACGGGATGCGTACTGAAATTGTTGCAGGTCAGACCTATAAGCGAATTTTCCGCCGATGGCGGCCAGACTATGGAACAGGTACGGGAAGAGATCGGACGGACAATCATCACATCCGACAAGGCGCTCGGGTGCGGCAGGATAGAGGGGATGAGACATATAGTCTATGTCCCTGCCGACAGGTTCGACAGTGCGCATACCAGGAAAATGGCCGAAGAGATATCCCGCATCAATGCAGGCATGAGGGCTGCCGGACAGACTTATCTCCTTATTGGTCCCGGACGCTGGGGCTCATCCGACCCGTGGCTGGGAATACCGGTGCTCTGGAGCGACATATCCGAGGCCAGAATGATAGTGGAATGCGCCATTCCTGGATTCCGCATAGAACCGAGCCAGGGCACGCATTTCTTCCAGAACATAACATCTCTCGGAATAGGATATCTCAACATTGATACGGTCATCAGTCCGGAATCGTTCGATACGGAAGCCCTTGCAGGCCTCGATATAGAGGAACAGACGGACTATGTGACCGTCTACCGGACTCCCGCCGACCTTGTGGCATTCATTGACCGCTCGTCCTCACGCGCCATCATCGGCATATAGAGGCGCTATTCCGGTTCAGAGAGGATGAACATTGTGGCATCCATGGGCGGGACATTCACCCTGATTCTCGTCTGGGGATTGAGCATCGGAGTTATCGGCAGTTCCATCCATTCGAAGGCATGTTCCGGAATCGTCAGTTCCATCCGCGCTTCGGTGCCGGAGAAATTGGCCACAAAAAGCAGGGTCTCATTGCCGTAGTCCCTGAGCCATGCAAAATGCCTTGTCCTGTCGAATCCTTCGGATGAAGCGTTGCAGTAGCACAGGTCGTATGACATCCCTTTCCGGACCGCGCCGCTCTTTGCCGCCAATCTCAATGCCAGGGCATACCTGCGGAAAACAGCCGCTTCATTTGCGGATATGCCGTTTTCATCAAGAACGGATTGGCCTATAGTACCGCTTTCGATAGATTTATATAATCCTTTGTGAATTATTACATTCAATTTGCGCAAAGACTCTACGCTCCACCAGTCGAAAATGCTTGTCCTGCCATCCCGGCCGCTGAATCCTTCCTCATCCATTCCCCTTTCCCCGAGTTCTTCTCCCATATAGAGCATGAACGGGGCAGGATTGAGATACAGCGCAACATTGAGCGCGGCATACGAATTCGCTCCATCCTTGCCGAAGAAGTCCGAAGCGAACCTCTGTTCATCGTGGTTTTCAAGGAAGTTCAGCATATACGGCTGCATGTCTCCGAGATACTGCCAGTTGCGGGTAATCCCTTCTGCCGACTGCCACAGTTCGACCGGCATCCCGTTGTCATCCACATTCTTGGCCACTATCGCACGCAGCGTGTCATACAGGCCTGACTTGTCATAGAGAAAGTCGAATCCGACTTCCCGGACATATTTCCGGTACAGGTCTTTCTGGTAAACTTCGGCAATGAATATGATGTCCGGAAAATCCTTGTGTATCCTGTCAATCAGCCATTTGAAGAAAGAGGAAGGTACCAGCTCCACCATGTCGCAGCGGAAGCCGTCGACCCCTTTCTCCGCCCAGAACCGTACTATGTCGTACATCTTGTCCCATGTAGGCGACCATGTATCGCAATAGTTGATCTTGACGGTCTCGTACCAGTCGTTGATCCCCGGCTCGGGAGAGAAACAGTTGTTCCCTGTCGCCATTGCAGGATATTCATGGTAGGGTCCATGTCCCGGTACCGGAGGGACAGGCAGTTTAAGTTCCTCTCCGGGATAATAATAGAAGTCATTCTCCTGCTTCCAGTGCACTGTCCTGTCATCATCCTGTCCGAGCACGGGATGGCCGACAACCGGGTTCACCTTCCCGTAATCCCTGGAGACATGGTTGGGCACGAAGTCGATTATCGCCTTCAGCCCGGCCGCATGCGTCCTTCTCAACAGTTCCTCGAACTCGGCCATCCTATTGTCAGGATTGTCAGCAAGATATGGATTTACATCATAATAATCGACTATCGCATACGGAGAACCTGCATTCCCTTTGACGAACTGTGGATTGGACGGCATGCATCCGTGTGTGGACTCCCTGGTCGCATGGCGGATTACGCCTGTGTACCATACATGGCTGCAGCCCAGCCACTTGAAATAATCAAGACTGGCAGAGTCCATGTCGGAGAATCTGCCGGTCCCGTTCCGGTCCAATGTACCGTCCTTTATGTTTGATGCATTCATGTTGCCCCACAGCCTCGGGAGCACCTGATATATGATAGGCTTGTCCATTCAGATTGTTTTTGATGACACTTGAATTTTGCGGCAAATTTACATCAGATTTCTCTGACCTCAAATCCTGCCGCGCCATCATATATCAAATTGAATGCCGCAGCATCATTGTGCAAAGACCTCCTGCACGGCTTCGAGATAGCCGAATCCGTTCAGACGGTCAGGAAGGAGATAGCTGCCCTCCACCCATTCGTTCCAGGCATTGATAACCACAATCTTAGGCTGTTCCGGATGTTCATCCGCATAGCGCCTGGCCTCATCAAGGAAAGCTGCGAAAGATGTCGGGGTGTTATGGAACCGGGTCACGTCATCCGCTCCTTTTGCAGGAAATCTCGGAGTGTCATCCCAGCCTATCGATACGGTCGGGAAGACAGGGATGTCGAATGCCTCATCCCATTCTTTCCTGATTCCGATTGCATCCGCCCCGTGCCTGAGATAGTCCGGGTCGAAGCCTCCCATGTTATAGAACGCGATGCTGTTGATTCCGAGAGTATCCACCAGAGCGGTGAGTCTCTCCGTCTCGGCATCGGAAAGATGGTATCCTCCTCCGGGGTTCATCTGGAAATGTATCCCGTCGAATCCTGCCTTCACTGCCTCTGACCTGAAATAGCCGAGAGCCCTGGCCGCCTCGGCCGCGTTCCCGAAACTCTTCACTATCTGATCATAGTCGAAGATTGCCATGACAGGGCAGTTGTCTATCTTCAGATAGTTCGGCTGGACGAAATACCGGCTGATTATCCTTGCCACAATCTTTTTGAAATTCTCCCAGTCTACAGTCGGGGTGAACAGGATGGAGTCATCATCCCCGTATCTGCGGCAGTTCCAGTAGTTCTTCGCTACGGTATGGTTTGCCCACATTATATAGAAGTTCATCCTGTCCCGGTTGCGGGCCTTGAGGAACCCGTCGTTCAGTGCACTTTCAAGATACGGTCCTTCCATGAACCAGTACCAGTCATAGATGAAGGTATTCACTCCGTGCCCGACTGCCGTGTCTATCCAGCGTTCCACCACCTCGGGATCATTGTCCATCTCATATCCCCAGAGAGGCTGTTTCGGCTGATAGTGTCCCTTGAAACGGGGGTCACCCTGCCTTATTATCTCCCACTCACCTATTCCCTCTCCCCACAGATATTTGCGGGCAAGGCTGTCATCGTGGCATGATGGCCAGATGTATGCCGCCACAATATAGCCGTTTGTAGTTCTGATACCGGTTTCATCCGGCAGTCCGGTGCAGGCTGCCGCGGCCAGCATCAACAGACCTGCAACAGACAGTAATCCAATACTTTTTTTCATATTATGACTGATTTTGCGCAAAGTTAATGAATTTTTGCAACCGGCGGACATTTCATGCCGGCAGCCGGGCGGAAAAGGACAGGAAAAAGCCTTGCCCGGTCCCGGTTCGGGATGCGAGGGCAAGGCCGTCAGGCATTTACGCAGTCCTTACGGGGACCGGAATGCTATTTCACTGTTTTCTGGGTTCCGGTGTGACTGCAGTCCGCGCCCTGCATAGGCCATGGGGTGTTGCCGGGACCCTTGCAGCCCTTGTACTCCAGACACATTACAAGACCCTTTGCGTACTGGTTTTCCTCCGGACCAGCATTGATTGAAACATACATCTTCCCGTCATTGCCAATCATGACGGAAGTCCATGACTTGGATACCACGCAGTCATCGAGGCTGCCTCCGGCAAGGTCAGATGATTTTGCCAGAGCGAGCAGGTCGACAGATGCGAGCACTTCGCATGTCTGCTTTTCATAATCCGGCTTCACGATGTAATATGTTGCAGGACTCTTATCGGAAATGAAATGGATGTTGCCGGCATCATCGACTGCCGCTCCTCCTCCGACATCCGTGCCTATTGCATGTTTCCAGGCAATCCCGCTTCCATCAGGCTTCACTGCCACAAGGCCTCCATCCCCATTGGTATTCTTCAGAGGAATGATGATTTCTCCCTGAGGACCGACGGCGATTCCGCCCTGATCCTGGTTGCTGCCTTCAATTGTATACGACCATTTGAAAGCACCATTACCAGAAGGAACAGATGCAGACAGCACATCGGAAGCCTTGACACATTTGAGCATAACAGGTTTCTGATTGAAATAGGATATTATGCAGTCTTCTCCATCTATATTCATGCAGACAAGTCCTCCGACAGGAGCAGACATGCCGCCTGTCGAATAGAGAAGACAGTTCGCGTATGCGCCATAAGTTGCATGCGTATTTCTAGGATTATCCATTGCTTCCTGACTTACTGTTCCTAGGTTCCAGCCGCTTGTCCAGCCGAGGACTCCGGAAGCGGATATCGCAGGACCGCTGACGCAGCCTCCTGTAGGACCGCCGGTACCATCGGAATTTTGGGCTATATATGCTACACGCCCTCCGGTATCCTTGTCGATGGCAATAACCGTCCCTGTCATTCCTCCGTTGCCGATATATATGTTCTTCTCCCCGATGGCCGTGGTCATTTTATTGAGATTCGGACTCGGATTATTACCGTTACCGAAAAACTTGTCGGCAGTGAAAGTCCATACCGGGTCTCCCCCGTCTGCAGTATATGCGCATACACGGGTACTTGTACCGCTGGAACTTCCGCCTGAGGCGTAGACCATGCTTCCATCAGGCTCTACGGATGGAGAAATATGATTGTCTCCGTTTTGGGTGAAACCCATGTCTGCCTGCCATGCTATTTTACCGTCAGGCGAGAGTTTTGTCAGCTTGCTGCTTGAGCAGGATTCCACATATACATTGCCCGAATTGTCGATGGCAGGATAGTTTATCTTGAACGGCATGCCTTCAAAATCCGCATTGGCCCATACCAGTTCGATTGCAGGCTCGAACTGGGCCGCATCGAATTCAAGGGTCACTGTCTCTCCTGTCCCGACTCCGCTGCTGCAGGTCACATTCGAGGTATAGGAAGTGCCATCCGCCACGGCAGTCAGCTTGAACACTTTGGGTGTGGCGATGACGTATGGGGCTACGGAAGCGCAGCCTTTCAACTGATCGGTGACTTCGGCATTCCCGAAAGTCATGGTCACTCCATCGACTGAGGCGACCGTGCTGACAATCGGCGCCATGTCATCGGCCACCGACACATTGAACACTCCGGTCATGAATGCCGCTCCATCGGCATCGATTGTGAGTTTCTGTATTCTGGACCCTTCGAGAGCGGAACCTGTCACATTCTTGAAAGTGACTTCCAATGTGGCCAGTCTTGGAGAGAATGCCAGTTTGCCATCTGCTCCCGGTACGGCCGTAGCGAATGCATAAAGGTCAGTGTCATCCCCTTTCTGGGCGACTTCATCCGGGATTGTAAACTTAATGTTGTCCGCATTGTTTCCGGCATTGTCGCTGTATGGCCAGTAGGCTCCATCTATCTTCGCTGCTTCGCCGAAACTTCCGGTGAAAGTGCCTTCCGTGGATGAGGCTCCTGCCGTAAGAGTTGCCTTGGCATTGGATATTCCATCAGTGGTGAAAACACCGATGGCATCGCCCTCCTGCCAGCTGTGGCCGCTCCAGGCCGTTGCGGAAACGGAAGCCTCGCTTCCCGGCACAATGCTGCCCTCCTCCTTTTTGCAGGACAGGAGGGCAAGTGCGATCAATGTTATTGACAAGAAATGATTTTTCATAAGCCGGATTTTTAACGTAACTCTACAAGTTCAAGGTATTCAATGACTTTCTCGCAATAGTCGGTCTGTACGAAATCGGATTCGGAATCGACGAACTGACGGACATATCCGAAGTCGCCGTTCAGCATGGCATTGTCATACTGTCCGAGCAGGTTGGTATATGAGAGGAATCCTTTTGCCCTGATTTTCCGTCCGATTTCCGGATCAGCAGGATTGTCTCCGTAAATGCAGGTATTGCCGTACTGGAAAAGCACCGCCCCCGTCATGCCGCCTTTCCTGTACGAGTCGACATCATCGGCAGAGTAGACATACGGATGTACGGCTACATTGATATCCGCTTTCTGACAGTTTTCGGCGAAACTCCGGTCTCCGGTATATATCATTACCTGGTCCCGCATTCCGGCTTCCTTGATTGCGTCCACAAGCAGTCTGGCATTGATGTCTTTCGTGTCGATATTGACATAGATCCTGTCCTTGCAGGCTGCCAGGGCCTGTGCCAGCGTAGGCACCTTGATGCTGTTGCCGTCGGCATCTTTGTAGACAACCCCGTTTTTCTGCATGTCGTACTGGCATATCTGCTCGTAGGTCATGTCGGCAACGTTGCCGGAACCGTTGGTGAAATGGGCTATGTCAGCGTCATGTGTCATGACGAAGACTCCATCCTTTGTCGTCCTGACATCCAGTTCCACCATATCCGCACCGTGCCTGATTGCAAGTTCTATGGCAGGTATCGAATTGTCCGGCACATTCTTCTGTGTACCTTCCCATGTATTCGCCCTGTGCGCCACTACAAAGACCTTCGACCTTGTCCCTGTCTCCTTCTGCTCCGCAACGAGCGAATAGAACAGGTCGAGCAGATTCATTTCAGGCTGGGGTTCGATTATCAGTTCGCCGCCGTTCTCTGTCCCGTCTCCTCCGTCCTTGCTGCAGGACATGCAGGAAATCATCAGGAATGCCGAAAGGATGACCGGCAGCAATAAAAGCAATTTCTTCATATTCAATAATTTTTATGTATCAGATCCTTCAATCGATTCGTTCCCATTGACAGCGTCAAGGCTGCACACTGGTATGCTGCGCATTCTGTCCGAGCATTGGCCATTCCGAGTCGGATGGTCCCTTAGTGCCTTCATAACCGATGGCAACGGTACCCGCAATGGTCCTTACTGCGTCATCGGTAAAGCTGATATAGACCGTACCATCATCGGCAATCACCGGCGAACTCCACATCTTGGCCACAGTCAGCTTCGAGAAATCGGAAGAATATCTCTGATCCGAGGTGATGAGACCTGCAATGTCCCTTTTGACCAGCAGTTCGAAATCATCGCCATCGAGCTTTACGATATAGTAGCTGCCTTCTTCAGTAGCGAAATGTATGTTTCCGGCCGCATCGATTGCCGGCGTTCCCGCCACCTTTTCCTGGACCTTGTAACGGGCCACTTCCTTATTGTTTTGAGGGTCATAGACAAGTATGCCGCCGTTGTCCTGTCCGAGAGTGTAGTTCAATCCTGCCACAAGATACCCATCTTCCGTTACGGACACGCCGCCGCCATCCTGCTCGCCGGTATCAGGTATTGTGTACCTTACCACTTCATTTCCTGTCTTGCATTCGGCGGCATAGAGTACCGTGCCGCCATTCTGAGGATAAAGGCCGCATACGCAGGACTTTCCGCCGACAGTCGCTACGGCTATTCCTCCGACAGCATTCATCGAAGCATTTCCCCACTCGGACATTTTCGACCAGAGAGGGACCACTCCATCGCCTTCCTCGTTCATTGCTTTCTGACTAAGGCCGAACAGCTGGTATATCCCGCCGAACCAGCTGAGCACTCCATCATTGGATATCGCCACGCCGTTCCTGGCTCCTCCGGCAGGTCCGCCGCCGTCAGCATTCTTGCACTGGTTGACTTTATCCCCTGTGGTCCTGTCCACAGAGAAAATGGTTCCGCTCGTACCTGTATTGCCGATATATACGAACTCCCCAGCGATAGCAGGTATGACACTCTGGACAGACGGTGCCGGTGTCACATTGTTTGCCGCCCACCATTCATCAAAGGACCATCTCTGGTTGCCATCCGGAGAATATGAGACGAACACGGCAGTGCTGTTCTGGTCGCCTCCCAGAATATATACATTGCCATCGGTATCGATGCTCGGAATACCCTTGACAGAGGATTCGGTATCGGAAACAAGCTGTTTTTTCCATTTTACGGTTCCATCATCTGCATTGATCGCATACAGGTTGTTGTCCGGCTTTCCGCATACGGCATATACAATGTTTCCTCCTTCATATACGGCAGGCGCCGAGCCTGAGACATATCCGCCCATAGACACCACCCATTTGAGAGTCAGTTCGCCTGTCTGTGCTACAGCTGCAGGATTGACCACGAGGTTCTTCTGTCTCTGGACGCTTGCGCCGGCCGCATCGGTCACGGTGAAAGTCACGCTGTAGGTTCCGTTGGACTCGAATGTATGGGAGCAGGTTTCATCGGAAGAGGTGAAAAGCGGTTCCTGCGATCCCCGGGCCACGGCACTCCAGGAATAGGTGTAAGGTGCCTCGCCTCCCGTAATGGAAGGGGTAAATGTTACCTCCTGGCCTGCCGAAGCAGGATTCGGAGTCATCGTAAAGTCCGCAATAAGTGTAGCGGAACCGTTGTCTTTACTGCAGCCGGATAACAGCAATGCAGCAAGACCTGCAACTAAAATCAAAGACTTCTTCATATCAGAAAAGTTTGGTGTATCAATCATGTGTCATCAATATTCTGGATTCTGCGGATATGCCGTCTCCCCCGCTATGTCGATCTGGTTCTGCGGCACGGGCCAGAGGAAGGAATGTTCCTCGGCCCAGTCGTTGAAACCGCCCTTGAAAGGCTTTGCGGTCGAAACATCCGACAGGTAGAGCCGTTTGATGTCGAACCATCTGCGGCCTTCCGCATAGAACTCGCGGTTGTTCTCATCCAGCAGGAGCGTGCGGAATTCCTCATCTGTCATGGATGCCGGCAGAGAGACCGATGCGTACCGCTTTTCCATAAATTCCTCCATGGTAGCCAGGCCTGTCGCCGCGCCTTCGGCCTCTGCCTTCAAAAGATAGGCATCGGCAAGACGGAAGACCATCATCGGAGATGTCTGTGCGTCCGGGTTCGTTATGAACTGCCCGTCCCTGCCGTTGGGTAATTTTATCGTGCGGCTTGCATCCGTCGAGGAGAATGTCGGATTCTTCCTGATGTCTCCGGTGCGGTATCCGTCATCTCCGAACAGTCCCGAATACATGTCATCCGCCGGGCTGTAGTTGAACGAGCCATCGGTATCGTTGATCTGTTCGAACAGGCGGATGAATGCCGTCGGACGGTTGTTGGCAAGGGCGAATACGATCTCGGGATTCTGGGTCCCGTTGATGAACATGCCGGCGAAATCCTCTGAAGTGGAACTCATGGAGAAACCTGTGTTTCCTATGACCCGTCCGGCATAGTCCGCCGCAACCGAGCGGTAATCCGATGCCTGTTTGCCGAGATAGGAGCCTCCGCTTCTGTCCGCGATGGCGGCAATCCACAGATTGGCCTTGGCGTATAGCAGATAGGCGGCCTCCTTGGATGGATAGTATCTGTCATAGTATGACCTCAGATTGGCAATGGCATCCGTGCAGTTGTCAAGTACGAACTGCCATACATCGCTCTCCGGAGAAATGGCGATGACATCGTTTGTCGTACCCTTTATTATCGGTACATTGCCGTACCTTTCCGCAAGGTTGAGATATATGAACGCCCTGCAGAAATAACCTGTGCCGTAGGCATCCGTGACAGTCTCGGACCCTTGGTTGGCCGATTTCTGCGCAGCCGCGATCAGTTCGTTGGCATAGAGCAGCTTGGTGAAGGAGGCGTTCCACTCCGTCTCGGCAAGGGCGGATGTGGACTGGGCCAGATCGCTCGACCAGTCGGTCCTCGGGACAGCTCCCGGACCGCCCTTGAAATTCTCGCCGAGGTAGTCTCCCGTGAACCACAGGTCCCTGGTGTATGACTCCATCATGTTGAGCATTCCGTTGGTGAGCTGGTTAAGATCGGAGTCGCTCAGCTTGTCCGATGAGATCGCATGTCTCGGCGCAATGTCATCCAGCATTCCTGAACAGCCCGCCGCAGACATCATCGCAAGGACAGCCGCAAATATCTGTATATGTCTTTTCATTGCAGTATACGCTTTATTGATTTTCATGAATCCGTATGTCAGAACCGGAACTTGACTCCGAAAAGGAACGACCTGAGTGCAGGCTGGTAGCCGAAATCATATCCGTAGTCGGCCGAAGCCGGGGCACTGGATATCGACACTTCCGGGTCGTATCCGGAATACCGGGTGAAAGTGAAGGCATTGTCTACAGTGAAATAGACCTTAATGCCATCCACTCCGATTTTTCTCATCCATTTGTCCGGCAGGTTGTATCCGAGAGTAATCGTCTTTATCTTGAAATACGACGCATCTTCCAGATAACGGGAGGATGTCAGGATATTGTAGTCGGGACTCCACCCCGTGTGGACATCGTTGTTGCTGTACAGAGGTCTCGGAATGGTATTGGATGTGCCGGGACCTTTCCAGTAGTTGAGGGCCGCATCCCTGCTGACATTGAAGAACTGCAGCGATGTCGAGCCGTCATCATTGGTAACGGTACCGGAAGAAAGTCCGAGATGCTCCGTTCCCTCCTGTCCGCAGCCTTTCCAGCCGGCAAACACCTGCCCGCCGATGGCATACTGGCAGAAAATGTTCAGTTCCAGGCCTTTCCATGTCATGGTGGAGTTCAGTCCTCCGAAAACATCCGGGGTCGCCTTGCCGCATATCATGCGGTCATCATCCGTCACATCACCATCTCCGTTCAGGTCATGATACCTGACATCTCCGGCCCTGACTCCCTTGTCATAGAGTTTCTTCGGCACTTCTGCATCCGTCTGGTAAATCCCGTCCATCCTGAGCATATACCAGGTCGATATCGGCTGGCCGATTATAAGCGCATGCTTGTTTCCTCCGTACAGGGTTGAAGTACCCACTATGATCTTGTCCGTCTCATCGAGAAGGGATGTCAGTTCATTCCTGCTCCATGAAACGTTGGCGGAGAGATCCCACTTGAATTCCCTGTCTATTACCCTTCCGCCGAGATTCAACTCGAAACCGGCATTGTAGAGAGAGCCGATATTGCTTGCCATGCTTGTGAAACCGGTGGTCGATACGACCGGCTTGTTGTAGAGCAGGTCATCGGTCCGGGAATAATAGGCATCGAGGTTGACGGTCATCCTGCCGCTCCATAATTCGGCATCTATACCTGCATTGTATTTGGTGGATTTCTCCCATTCCACGTTCTGGGCAGTCTGGGTAAGCCTCATGCCGGATTCTCCGTTGTATGGGGTGCCGGCAGAGACAAGGGTCATTGCGGCCCAGTTGCTGATGCCCGCCATGCTTCCTGTCTGGCCTGCACTGAGACGCAGCTTGAGCTCGGTCAGCACATCGCTTTTCGGCATGAATTCCTCATTCGTTATGATCCATGCGAACGAACCTGCAGGGAAATATCCGTAGCGGCTGTTTTTCGGGAAACGGGATGAGCCATCCGAACGGAATGAGAAATTGACGATATAGCGGTCCTTCCAGTTCACCATAGCCCTGAAGAAATACGATTCGAGAGCGTATGCATCATAACCTATGTTGCCCGGATAGATATTGTTTCCGGAAGTGATGAGTCCGAAACTCGAAGAAGGGAATGCGCTGTTGGCGTAGTTGTCGCTGGCTGCCCCGAAAGGCTCGCTCTCGTATTTCTCGAACGAATGTCCTATCATCGCCGAATACATGAATCCGCCGCTCTTGCCCTCGTAGGAAAGGATGTTGTCTATCACATACCTCAGAGTGTTGTCCTTCTGTTCGCTCAATGCATGCCAGCCATCCTTGAAAGCCCTGTCGGTATGGTTCTCCGTAAGTTTCTTCACGGTCTTGTCGTAGGTCGTGTAGGCACTTATCGACGGGGTCCACTTCAATCCCTTGACGATATCGACATTGAAACCGAGAGTCCCCTGTATCTGGTATCTGTCGTTCCAGTAGTCTTCCTCGTTGATCATCATCACCGGATTGTGCCTTACCAATCCGTTGGTGGTCATGACCCTGTATCCGCTTTCGGTATCCATGTACGGTCCGTACCACGGCTGTTCCTCTCGTGCAGCACGCAGTATCTTCAGGGACCCGTCCGTCTCCTCCACCATGTTGTAGCGCGCGTAGGACCCAGCGAGATTGAGGTTCAGACCCAACCATTTGAAGATCTGGTGGGAGAATTTGGCCCTTCCTGTATACAGGTTGAACGAAGTCTTGTTGAGATACCCCTGCTGCTGTTCCGCGCCGAGGGACACATAGAACTTGGTCTTCTCGTTTCCTCCCTGTATGCTGGCTGATGCCCCTCCTCTCAGGGCAAGTTTGCGGGACACGCCCGCTATCCAGTCGTATTCTTCTATCCGGTCCGGAATGTACAGGGTCTCGGCTGCGCCCATCTGGACATTGTAGTTGTCGATGGCGGTCTGCATCACATTGATATACTCGGCCGTATTTGCCATAGGGATATCCTTGGCTATCGAGGCGAAACCGTAATAACCCTCGACATCCACAGTTGTCTTGCCGCTGTATCCTGACTTGGTCGTGATGAGCACGACTCCGGAGTTGGCCCTTGAACCGTAGATTGCCGTCGCCGAGGCATCCTTCAGGACTTCAATGCTTTCTATATCGGCGGAATTGATGTTAGGGTAACTTTCGGACGGGATGCCATCCACGACATAAAGCGGGGATGAGTTTCCGGATATGGAGCTGACACCCCTTATTATGACGTTGGGAGCGGAACCAGGCCGTCCAGATGTATTGGAGATGCTGATACCCGTGACCCTGCCCTGCAGAGCCTTGATAGGGTCGATCTCGGCGCCGGCATCGATATCATCCATCCTGACTGATGCAATCGAAGAACTGACAAGCCGCTTCGAGGCGGTTCCGTAGCCGACCACAATCGCCTCATCCAGCTTTTCCGCATCCAAAGGCATGGTAACATCGAGCACACTTCTGCCATCGACCCTGATTTCCCGGGATATGTAGCCGAGAGATGTGAATACCAGTACCGACTGTGACGGGACTCTGATGGAATAGCGGCCATCCAGATCGGAAATCGATCCGGTGGAGCTGTCTCCCTTGAGCATTACGGCGGCTCCGATTACGGGAACGTTCTTGTCATCAGTGATCTTTCCCGTCACCGTAATGACCGAATCCCGGGCCTGCAGACCGGCCCTCGAAATGACAATGGTCTTTCCGGAAACACGGCAGGAGATATTTTCACCGGAGAAAATCATCTCCATGACTTTTTCGACCGGTTCATCGGCAACATTGATGGTAACCGGAATGTCAAGATCCACATCCGAGGAATTGAAGGCCACCGAGTAGCCGTAATCCTGCTGGATCTTCATGATCACGTTCTGCCTGGACTCATCCTCGACATTCATCGTGATCGTCTGCCCGCTGACTGCCAGCGGCACCGCCAATGAGAAACAGAACAGGATGATCCGTCTCATCAGGGGAACAAGGTCATTAGTTTTCATATATAATGTGTCAGTTGATTGTGTCTTTCCCGTCTGCCGTCAGGTTCCGTCACTCGATCAGTATGGTGTTGCCGCTCCTGCTTATCCTGAACCGGGCTTCCATATTGAGTATCGCGAGGATTTCATCCACCCCTTCACCGTTTATGAACGAGGCGTAGAAACGCTGCTGTGCGATACGGTCATCCGCAATGAATATCTTCACCCCGAATCTTCTTTCCAGGCTGGCGGCAATGTCAGTGAACCTCATGTTGACGAACTGGCAGCCGTTCTGCTCCTCCACCGACATGTAATATTCGGGGATGAACGTCTTGCGGGCAAGTTGCCCCGTCTGCCTGTCGTATATCGCGATTTCCCCCGGACTGAGAGTCACTGCCCCATCCCGCCCTTTTGCCTGCACCTGCACCGAGCCTTCGACCAAAGCCACCTCGCATTCTGTATTCTCGATATATGCATTGATGTTGAACCGGGTTCCGAGCACCTTGACCTCCATGTCTCCGGATGATATCCTGAACGGGCATTTCCTGTCGTGAGCAATGTCCGCATAAACCTCCCCTGTCAGGAAGACGTGCCTTTCACCCCTGCCGAAACTCTCCGGATAGACGAGCTTGCTCTGCGGAGCGAGTTTCAGGACCGAACTGTCAGGCAGCACGACCGTCCTCGTCTCCCCTGTCATGGTATAGACCTCCTTCCATTCCGGCTGTCTGTCCGCAAGCAGGGCATAGGTCAGGGCCGCGGCAAGAGGAACGGCAAGGATTGCGGCGATCCGCTGGACCCATCCCGCGATTCTCCTGACGGATGGTCTTCTTTCCGTTTTCTCCACTTCACGGCGGAAGTCATCGTAGGCTTCCGCTGCAATCAGGGCATCATCAGAAGCCGGCTGCACGTTGTCCAGAATTTCCCTCAGCGTCTTATCCGCCCCGGGATTCCTTTCGGAATTTTCGAGCAGCCAGCGGTGGAAATCCGCCCTGTGGTCTGTAGTTTTACTTTTCATAACTGACTTACATTATATAGAACACAATGAAAGCAGGAATCGGCAAATACATTCCCGCTTTTTTTATAAAAACTTTTCATCCGAGTATGGAAAGCCTCTCTCTCAGAAATTTCAGAGCGGTCTCGATATGATAGTTGACCGCCCTTGTGGAAAGGTTCAGCGCTTTTGCTATTTCTTTGACAGGCAGCCCGTTGAAACGCGACATAAGGAATATTTTCCGCTTGGGCTGGGGCATCTCCCGCACTATGCCGTTCACAATGGCCGCCATCTCGTTTCCGGATACGGTCCTGTCCACAGACTCTTCGGAAAGGATGCCGTCATCCTCCGGAAGGGAGTCCGGGACATGTCTGCTCCTGAGATGATTCAGGACCTCGCGTTTTGTCAGTACATATATGTAGTTGTAGAGAGAAAGGGTTTCGTCAAGCCTGTCGCGGTATCGCCAGATCTTGACAAAGACATCCTGCATTATGTCCTTGGCGTCATCTATACCCCCCCCGACCATGATCGTCGCAAAATGCAGGAACTTGGGATAGTAACGGGCAAACAGGATACGGTAAGCCTTCATATCCCCTGCTTTCAGGGACGATATAAGTTCCCTTTCCCTCTCCGGTCCGTCCGCTTCCTTACCGGTAAGACTATGATTTACATCAGATCCCATTCACAGATACTTCACGGATTCATCAGAATCGCATTTCCGCCCGCCCCGGTCTGGACGGACGGTTTCCGGAATCCCGACGGCAAAGATAATTCATTAAAGCATGATTTGCATCGGGAGAACCGCTAAAATTCGGTTAAGTTTCCGAATCAGAAGTTCAGGGAGAGACCCACGCCGTTTCTCTGCATTCCGAAAGAAAGACTGGCTGCTGCCGTTTCATTGTATGTATCCACCATTCCGTTGAGACGTTTCCTGTAGACACAGTAGACTGTGGCACCGGTAATGAGTCCTGCCATGCCGGTAGCAGACATCACAAGTCCGGCGATGGCCACTCCCCTGAATTTACTGTCGTATGTGATTTCCGGAGTCTCTCCCGTCGCCGCAGCAATCGGGGCGACCATCCCCGCGCCTATACCGAAGGCAATTCCTTCAACGGCAAGCCCGACAGCCCCGACTCCCAAAGTCACGAGTCCGGCTCCGGTCAGTGACCCCGATGCTATAAGCAGTCCCTTGCCTGCCCTGAATCCCCTGCTGTTCTTCACCCAGTCCCGGTATGACAGACCATCCGTACTCTGGAATATGGCGCTGATCTGCTCCGGAGACAGCCTTGTCCCATCCGAAGAATAAAGTCTCGCTCCCTTGCGATATATATCATTATATTGTGCATCTGCCTGACAGGCGTTTGTAATTGCAATGGCGGCGAAGGCCAGAATCAGAACAAGTCTTTTCATATCGTGTCAGATTTGATGCGTTCTTAAAATCTCAGGCAGAAAAGCCGCATGAGTTTTATACAAAAATGGGTAAAATTTCAGAAACTGCGCAAGGTTCAGACGTATTTTTTAGATTTTTGTCCATGACGCCAGTATAAACGAAGAAGAAGAGCCGTTTCCGCGACTCTTCTTCATCAGCTTGTCTGTCAGATTTTTTGCAAAAAACGTGGACCTACCACTCGAGGATCTTCGCGAAGTCGTACTTCTCCGGATCAGGCACGTATGCCCTGGCGGCATCGTAGTCGGCAGGAGTGATGTAGTGTGCAATGTAGTTGTAGTAGTTCTGTGCCGTACCTGCATTGATGTCCACTACGCGAGGAGGAATCTTTCCTGTCTCAGGATCCTGGAGGTCAGCAAGATAGAGAGGGGACACATTACCGTAGGCATCCACGTACACCATGCAGCCCGTCTTACCCTCGCTGAAGAGCTGGTAGACTCCCATCGCAAGCTCAGTGCAGTATGTAAGGTCGTATGCCACAGGGTCCTGGCAGCGTACATCGTAACCGATCTCCACAGGACGGGTCTTCACCTTCATTCCGAGCTTCTTGAGCTCCTTCTCCAGCAGGTCGTTGAAAAGCACTGCCTTGGACACCTTGCCGAGTTCCGGATGTCCGTGCTCATCGTATGTGAAATGGACACCGGCATCGGCAGCCTCCCTGGCCACACCGTCATTGTGGAAAAGTCCTTCCGCAGCAACGATGGTACCGTAGTTCACTCCCATTATCTTCCTCTTGAGTATGGCGGAAATCGACAGCCTGATGATCTTGTCGAGTGTCATGCCGGTCTTGTTGAACATCTCCGGAATTATCGTCATCGGGCAGTGGGTAGCCTCTCCGATACCTAAGGCAAGGCTGCCGCATGTGCGTCCCATTGCGGAGATAACCAGCCAGTTGCCTGATGTGCGGGCATCCTCGTAGATGGTCCTTGCAAGATGGGCGCCTTCGTTCTTTGCAGAATTGTATCCGAAGGTAGGGGTGTTGCCCGGCAGAGGAAGGTCGTTGTCTATGGTCTTCGGACAATGTATGTTGGCGATAGGATAGTTCCTTGCGGCCAGGAACTTCGAGATCCTGTTTGCTGTTGAAGCCGTATCATCGCCACCTATTGTCACGAGCAGCTTTATATTGTTCTCCTTGAAGAGGTCAAGATTGAAGTTCTCCTCGAAATCCTTGTCGGTAGGCTTGAAACGGCTCATCTCGAGGTAAGAGCCTCCCCTGTTGAAATAGCGGTCAGCCTTGAAGAAGTCGATGTCTTCGGTGCGGGCATCCTTGCTGAACAGTCCTGAATATCCGCCGTGAAGGCCGATGACCCTGTATCCCTTGGAAAGGAAAGTCTTTGCCACACTCATTGAAACGGAGTTCATTCCCGGAGCAGGACCGCCTCCGCAGAGAATAATAATTGCGTCTTTCATCTCAATATGAATTAGTTAAAATATCATGCACGTACATCATGAAACAGCCGGCATCCCGGCACTGCCGGCAACGGACGGACTGTCTCCGGAGCATTTCGCGATGCAAAATTATCCATTTTCGTCAAATTCCAACGAAAAAATCGTTAAATTTGTAAGTTATTTCGTTTCACATCGGAGCGGAAAACCGGCAGAGGACGCACAATGGACAGAGAACAGGCTAAAATACGCATCGGGGAACTCAGGGACATCATCAATGAGAACAACCGCAGGTACTATGTGGAGAACAGCCCTGTCATCAGTGACTATGAATTCGACATGCTGATGAACGAGCTGATCTCCCTCGAGAAGCAGTATCCGGACCTCGTGACTCCGGACTCCCCTACCCAGAAGGTCGGAAGCGATCTGGAAAGTCCTCCGGGGGAAAGCCATCCTGCAGGCAAACCGGTTGCAGTGGCTGCCGGAAACGGACGGGATGACCGGCCTCAAAAGGAATTCGCGCAGTACCGTCACAGGTATCCGATGCTCTCCCTCGGCAACACCTACGACATGTCCGAGGTAGAATCCTTCGTTGAAAGGGCCGCGAAAGGCCTGGGCGGAGAAAAATTCTCCTTCTCCACCGAACTCAAATTCGATGGGACCGCAATCTGTCTGACATACAGACACGGCAGACTCTTCAGGGCCCTCACCCGCGGAGACGGGACGGTCGGGGATGATGTCACGGAGAACGTGCACCATATCGGCAATATCCCTGTAAGGCTTTCAGGCTCGGGCTGGCCCGATGAATTCGAGATAAGGGGCGAGATATACATGCCTTACAAGGCGTTTGACAGACTCAACGCGGAGAGGGAGAGGGATGAGGATCCGCCTTTCGCCAATCCGAGAAACGCAGCTTCGGGTTCCCTCAAGCTGCTCGACCCGGAAGAGGTGGGACACAGAGGGCTGGAGTGTACCCTGTATCATATCCCAGGAGATGACCTTCCGTTCGAAACGCATGACCAGGCCCTGAATGCCGCCGCTTCGTGGGGACTTCCCGTGTCTGACAAGAGAAGGATATGCAGGGATATCCGTGAAATAGAAGAATACATCGATTACTGGGATACCGAAAGGAAGCTCCTGCCGTTCGCCACTGACGGAATCGTGATAAAGGTCAATGAACTGGCTTTCCAGAAACGCCTGGGATATACCGCGAAATTCCCGCGCTGGGCCGTGGCATACAAGTTCCAGGCAGAGAAGGCTCTGACAAGACTCCGCTCCATCGACTATCAGGTAGGGAGGACAGGTGCGGTGACTCCGGTCGCGAACCTGGATCCGGTGCCGCTTTCCGGCACGACCGTCAAAAGGGCATCCCTGCACAACCTCGACCAGATGAGGCAGCTCGACATCCGTATCGGGGACTATGTATATGTGGAGAAAGGCGGGGAGATCATTCCGAAGATAACCGGAGTGGAACTGTCGGAACGGGGAAAGGATGTGACCGTCCCGGCATTTCCGGAAAAATGTCCGGACTGCGGGACTCCTTTGGTGAGGGATGATGGAGAGGCAAGATTCTTCTGTCCCAACACGGATGGATGCCCGACGCAGATAATGGGGAAACTCGTCCATTTCATCAGCCGCAAGGCAATGAACGTAATGGCCGGAGATGCCACAATCGAACAGCTCTACGGTCTCGGTCTCGTGAAGACCCCTGCCGACCTCTACTCTCTGACCAGGGAAGACCTGCTCCGGCTCGAGGGCTGGAAAGACCGCTCTGCGGAACGTTTCCTCTCAAGCCTTGAAGCATCCAAGGCCGTCCCGTTCGGCCATGTCCTGTTCGCCATAGGCATCAGACATGTCGGAGAGACCACCGCGAAATCCCTTGCAGGTCATTTCAGGAACATCGATGCCCTAATGGCTGCCGGCAGGGAGGAACTTCTTGGCGTGGAAGACATAGGGGAAGTGATTGCGGACAGCATTCTCGCATATTTCGCCGATCCTGCGCATGTCCGGGAAATCGAAAGGCTGAAGGCCGCAGGTCTGAGGTTCTCCATCGATGAGGATACTCCGGCAGGAGGATCTTCCGCCCTCGCGGGCATGACAATCGTGATTAGCGGCAATTTCAGCATCCCGAGGGATGAAATGAAAGCCATTATAGAGAAACACGGAGGGAAGAACAGCGGTTCCGTCAGCGGCAGGACAACATATCTGCTGGCCGGAAGCAAGCCGGGACCGGAGAAGATGAAAAAGGCGGAACAGTTGGGTATAAAGGTCATAGGAGAAGATGACATTATGAGCATGATAGCCTCCCAAACCGGCTCCGGACAACAGGAAAAGCCAGGGCAGAGAGACAGTGACGGGGAAAACAAAGGCTCACGGGCCGCCGGCACAGCGGCAGTGAGCGGGCAGCTGACCTTATTCTGAACGGGAGGGATGTATGAACAGGATCAGGCACTTCAGCAGTTCGGTACGGCAGTTTTTCGCCCAGGACATCTGGAAAGTCAACCTCGAGGAACTTTCCAGAGCAAAGGCGAAGACCATCAAGTACATCAAGGTCCTGATCATTACCATCAAGACATTCTCGGCGGAAAAAATCGGGTTCCAGGCCGTAGCGCTGAGTTTTTTCGGCACAATGGCAGTCGTGCCTTTCGTCGCCGTCGCATTTGCCGTGACAGACGGATTCGGGCTCTCGGACAAACTCCGGGAGCTGCTGTATGCCAATTTCGCCGGACATCAGGATATAATAGATACCCTGCTCACTTACGCCAACAACATCATCACCGCCTCGCAGAGCAATGCCATGGGACTGATAAGCGCCTTGGTCTTCGTCTGGCTCATCATCTGGATGATGATGTGTGTGGAAAGGGTGTTCAACAACGTCTGGAGGGTCCGCAAGTCAAGGAACTTCTTCAAGAGGTTCGGATTCTACCTGCTGATACTTTTCATTGCACCGTTCATCGTAATGCTGTTCTTCTCCGGCTCCATCATATATACCGATGCATTCAAGAGTATCGGTCTCGGAGTGGCCTATTTCGACACCCTGTCCTCCCTGCTGGCCTGGCTGATATTCTATATCATTGCGACACTGACATTTTCGGCGATGTACAAGTTCATACCCAATTTCAAGGTAAGATACAGCCACGCCCTGCGCGCAGCCGCCATATCGGCGATTGCATTCACGCTGCTGCAGTATCTCTATCTCGAGACCCAGGTCTTCGTGACAAGGCTCAATATGGTTTACGGGGCAGTCGCCGCGATACCGCTCTTCATGTTCTGGATGAATTTCGGATGGTTCATCATTCTCTTCGGGGCAGAACTTTCCTACGCATTCCAGAATGTCAACAACTATAACCTTGAATGACAATGAGTTTCTCTGAATTCACACAACAGGACCACGAGGTCATAGCACGCGACTACGCGGATCTGAAGGAAGCCGCGGCAAGACGCTGCGCCAATCAGACTGAAATGGATGTTGTCCAGAAGGCTTTCGAGTTCGCCAACGAGGCCCATAAGGGTGTACGCCGCCGCAGCGGGGAGCCGTATATCCTCCATCCGATCGCCGTCGCGAAAATAGTCGTGACCAATATCGGGTTGGGATACAAGTCGATTGCCGCGGCCCTGCTGCACGATGTGGTGGAGGATACGGACTATACTGTGGATGATATCCGCAACCTGTTCGGAGACAGGATCGCCCTGCTGGTGGACGGTCTGACCAAAATCAAGGTCGTCCTCGACAACGATGCCAAGGCAGGCAACAGGAGCATCCAGGCGGAGAACTTCAAGAGAATACTCCTGACCCTGAACGATGATGTGCGCGTGGTCCTGATAAAGCTCGCAGACCGTCTGCACAACTGCCGGACCATAGAGTTCATGCCGGAATACAAACGGGACAAGATATTGAGCGAAACGATGTTCATTTTCATCCCCCTTGCCCACAGACTCGGTCTGTACGAGGTGAAATCGGAGATGGAGAACATCTGGCTCAGATACAAGGAGCCGGAAGCCTTCAACGACATCACCGCCAAGATCAACCGCAACATGACCGACAAGGAGAAGGAGATCGACGAGTTCATCTCCCCCATCTCCGCCGCTCTCACCAACGCCGGTTTCAATTTCGAAATCCGCAAAAGGGTCAAGACCGCCTATTCGATATGGCACAAGATGATCACTAAAGGCATCACTTTCGATCAGGTCTACGACCTGTATGCCGTCCGCATAATCTTCACCCCGGACCCCGGAAGTACGGAGACCGAGAGAGACCAGTGCTACCATGTCTTCTCCATCATAACCGACATCTACAGATACAAGCCGGACAGGGTCAGGGACTGGGTCAAACATCCGAAAAACAACGGATACGAGGCTCTGCACTGCACGCTGATGAGCCATTCGGGCATCTGGATAGAGGTCCAGATCAGGACAAAGAGAATGGATGACATCGCCGAGAAAGGGATTGCTGCGCACTGGGCATACAAGAAAGATGGATTCGTCGGGGAGAACGAGAGCGAAATGGACAGGTGGATATCCAAGGTCAAGGAAATCCTGGTGAATCCGGATGTCAACGCCCTCGAGCTGCTCGACATCATCCACAATGACCTGAATACCTCCGACATTTTCGTCTTTACGCCCAAAGGAGAGCAGAAGAGGATCCCGAAAGGCTCGACTGCCCTCGATTTCGCCTACAGCATCCACACCCACATTGGCAATACGGCCATAGCCGCCAAGGTCAACATGAGACTTGTCCCGCTTTCATACGTACTGAAGGGAGGCGACCAGGTGGAGATAATCACGGCCGAGACGGAGAAGCCCAAACGGGAATGGCTGCAGTTCATCCAGACGCGCAAGGCCCGCAATATCATAATGGACTATCTGAAAGGCGAGCGCAACGACAGTATCAGGACCGGCAGGAAAATGCTCGGGGATCAGATGTCGGCTCTCGGCTACAAGCTGTCAGACAAGACACTGCACAGACTGCTGGAAGGATTCGGCATACCGGAAAACGAGCCTGACGAGCTGTATTTCAGGATAGGGATAGGCCTGCTGAAACTCAATGAACTGGACAGCATGCTCAAGCAGGCGGCGCCGAAGCCGAAACAATGGCTGTCATGGATCAGGTCCATGGGGAAGAAGGGCGGCTTCGCCCTCAATGATGAAAAGGGCGCGAGCCACGGTTATGTCATGGCGGAATGCTGCAATCCCATACCGGGAGACAGCGTGGTCGGATTTCTCGGACCGGATGGTACAGTCACCGTACACAAGAAGAGCTGTCCGGTGGCTAATGATGAGGCGGCCAAGCACGGTGACAGGATCGTGGTACCGGAATGGGAGGGTACCGCCCAGACATCGTTCCTGGCAAGGCTGTCGCTGAAAGGTCTGGACAGGATAGGCATCATCAACGAGATAACGCGCTACATATCATTCGTCATGAGCGTCAATATCCGCAGCATCAACATATCCACCGACAACGGAGTATTCGAAGGAGTGATAGACCTTTATGTGCATGACAAGAAAGACCTGGACAAGCTGACGAAAAAACTGGTGAAAATAGAAGGGATACAGAATGTGGTCAGGACTGACCTGTAATGACAATGGATATGATAAAGAAAATACTGTCGAGATATTTCCCTGCGATTCCGATAGGGACGGTACTGGTTTCCGTGATGTTCTCGCATTCATGCGCCAACACCACCACTCCTCCCAGCGGAGGGCCGAAGGACACGATTCCGCCCGTGATAACCAAGATGTACCCTCTGAACGGGTCTACAATGGTTCCGACACACAAGACACAGCTTTCATTCACTTTCGATGAGTACGTGGTGGTGAAAGAGAGACAGAACATCTTCCTGTCCCCTCCGCAGGAGAAGGCTCCCGAATACAGGATAAAGGGGAAGAGCGTGGTGATTTCCTTCGAGAAGGACCTCGACTCCAACAGGACATACACCCTCGACCTTACCAATGCCATAGCCGACAACAACGAAGGCAACATGTTCCCCGGACTGACGCTGGCATTCTCGACAGGGAGCGTGCTCGATTCGATGATGCTCACAGGAAGCGTCTATGACTGCAACACCCTGATGCCGGTCAAGGGAGCTACCGTAATGCTCTACAAGTACCAGGGCGACTCTACCGTAGTGAACGATACCCTTACCGTACCGGCGGATTCGGCGATATTCCTGAAACGTCCGGATGCTGCGGCAAGGACGGATGACTGGGGATTCTTCTGCGTCAGGAACATTGCGGACACGCTCTACAGGATGTATGCGATCCTCGAGGAAAGCCCCAACAACATCTACGACCCCGACAACGACAGGGTCGCTTTCATTGATTCCCTCGTAAGGCCGGTCACTGTCGTGAATGACTCCCTGCCGGAAGTGATAAAGTACCTGATGACGGATACAGTGGCCTGTCTTTCCCGCAAGAGCGAATACGAGCTGAACATGTTCAGGGAGACCCCATCCAAGCAGATGATAGTCAACAGCGAACGCCTCGGGGAAAGGACGGCGTACATCACGTTCATGGCTCCGTATGCGGATGTCGACTCCATCTGGATACGCGGAGTGCCTGCGGAAAAGCTCATTACGCAGTTCAATCTGGAACGCGACAGCCTGGAGATATGGGTCAACGACCCGAAGGAGCAGCCGGATACCCTGTTCCTCAATGTCTCGTACATGAAGACCGACACCCTCGGGCAGCTCTCCCCTTTCATAGAGGAGGTGAAACTGACAAAACCGCGTAAGACAGCCGCCGCCAAGAGTGCACGGCGTGACATCAAGAAGGAGGACACGACCACCGTGTTCACCATGACCGCTGAACCGGAGACCGTGGAGCAGTACGGGTTCACGATAGAATTCAAATACCCGCTTGTGGAGTCCGCCTTCGACTCTTTGGAATTCAGATACCTCAATCCGCGCCAGCAGGAGTCCAAGGGGGAATATACGGTCGAGCAGGACAGTCTCAACCTGAGAAAATACATTGTCAGACCGGTGGAGAAACTGATGCCCGGATATGAATATTTCCTTAAGGTCCCGCCGAGGAAATTCATGGATATAAACGGTTTCTACAACGACAGTTCCGAAGTGCAGGTAACTCTGCCGAACGATGACAAGCTGAGTTCCCTGACCCTCGTGCTGAGCGGAGTGCAGAACAAATACATAGTCGATCTGCTCAGCGAAAACAGGGACAAGGTGATCCGGTCCTTCATTATAGATAAGGACTGCACCCTGCTTTTCCCATACATCACCGCAGGGAAATACTGCATACGCATAACGGAAGACCTTAACCGCAACGGACTTGTGGACACCGGAAACATACTGGAACACAAGCAGCCGGAGAAAGTGAAACTCTTCAAGCTGGAAGACGGGACATTCCTGATAGACATACCAGAAATGACGGAACTGGAGCAGAGCATCGACATCGGAGAACTGTTCAGATAGGAGAGACGAATGATGAGAAAGATTTTGACTGTAGTTATCGCCATTATATCCTGTGCGGCCGTATATGCACAGGAAGACACTTTGGGAGTGGCCGGGATAGAGATATCGGAGGATTCCGTGGTATTCTCCGATGCATACCTCGACTCTCTCGATGTGCGCAAGAAGAGCATTATCAATGACTATACCCTGATCGGCGTGCAGTACGGGGTCGGGCTGAACCAGATGAGCTGGAATCCGAGGATGGAGCAGAAGATGCAGCTCGTGCCGGTCAATTTCGGGGTGACATGGACGCGGTTCTGCAAGATGTTCGGATACATGCCGTATTTCGGTATCCAGGCAGGACTTTTCTATGCGCGCGAAGGATACAGCCTCGAAGAGGAATACAATGTGGAAGGGGCGACGGACGTGCTGATGGATGTGGTGGAAGTACCTGTCCTGGCGCACTTCCATTTCGATTTCTGGAAAATGAAGCTCATGGCGAACATAGGCTTCTACGGCAGCTACAGGCTGAATATCCAGAGGATGGGAAATGTAACTCCAGCAGTGGCGAATTCGTTCCTGTCCACTGACAGAAGGTTCGACTACGGCATCAAGGGCGGGGCTGGTTTCGGATTCGTCTTCGACCCTGTCGAGATACATATCACGGCAATGTACAAATACGGATTCGGGTCATTGTATGAACCTAACTATTACAGCGAATATTACTACCGTTTCGCATCGGTGTCCAACCTGATAATCTCGGTAGGGGTCCATTTCCAGCTGACCAAGAGGACGGGCAAGACAAGCCACCAGCTCAGGCAGGAGGCCCGGGAAATATATTACCAAAGGAACTCGGACAAATAATATGGCAACACGGAAAGTAAAGGTCGGAAATATCGGAATAGGAGGCGGCAGTCCGATTGTAGTGCAGACAATGTGCAATACACATACATCGGACGTGGAAGCCACTCTGGCCCAGTGCCGCAAGCTGCATGAAGCCGGAGCGCAGATGATAAGGCTTACCGTCCCGGGACTGCAGGACATAAAACCGCTGCGGGAAATACATGAAAGGCTTCGCAGCGAGGGCATAGACACTCCCCTCGTGGCGGACATACATTTCTCCTCGGAAACGGCAATCGAGGCGGCAAAGGTCGTGGAAAAGGTCAGAATCAATCCGGGAAACTTCCATCGGGACCATCAGAAAGCCTGCGAACAGTTCTCGAGGCTCGTCGAAGTCTGCAGGGAACACGGCACCGCCATCCGCATCGGGCTCAACCACGGCTCCCTCGGGGAAAGGATAACATCCCTGTACGGCAACACTCCCCTCGCGATGAAGGAAGCCGCCATGGAATGGATAAGAATGTGCGTAGAGAACGGTTTCTACGATGTTGTCGTATCGCTCAAGGCCAGCAACACCATCGTCATGGTCGAGGCCTACCGTCTGCTTGCCAGGGCAATGGAAGAATACGGGACTGTCTTTCCCCTGCATGTCGGCGTGACTGAGGCAGGCAACGGGGATGCGGGAAGGATCAAGTCCATAGTCGGGATTTCATCCCTGCTGTCGGAAGGAATAGGAGATACGGTAAGGGTATCCCTGACGGAACCTCCGGAGAACGAAATCCCGGTTGCAGGATATCTTGCCGACAGATATGACCGCAGGCTTCATTCATCCATGATCTCTGTCGGAATTGATGGCAAAACCGCCGTCGCCACATACGACTCCCCATCAAAGGAAAGGCTTCTGATGGATTTCGCGGCCGATTTCGGGAAAATGCTGCTCGACCGCAAGATAGATGAAGTGGTGCTGAAGGGCAGCTATGCGGACGAGGATGGGAAACCCGTGCGGCTTGAAGGGTCGCAGTATGCGGCATACCTCACGGATGAACTGATGCAGGCTGCCAGACGCAGGTTCTACAGACCTGAATATATCGCCTGCCCCGGATGCGGCAGGACAATGTACAACCTTGAGGAGACATTCAATGAAGTCAAGAGAAGGACCGCACATCTCAAGGGCATGGTGATAGCCGTGATGGGCTGCATTGTCAACGGTCCGGGAGAAATGGCCGATGCGGACTGGGGTTATGTCGGGGAAGGCAACCGCCGGGTCACCATATACAGGGGCAAGAATCCCGTAGCCATGCATGTCCCTGAAACGGAGGCGATAGACCGCCTCCTCTCTCTTATCGAAAAAGGCTGATCAGCAGAGCGTTAATAATCAGCGATTTCTGAGGAAAGTTCTTCCGGACGGCGTTTGACGATGACCTTGTCGATACGCGCCCCGTCCATGTCGACGACCTCGAATGAGAAATCGTTCCAGTCGACCTTCTCTCCAGCCTCCGGCACGTGGTCGAGTTCATCGAGTATCAGGCCGGCAACGGTAGTGTATTCGGCATCTTCCAGAAGGTCATCATCCAGGTCGAAATGCCTCAGGAAATCATAGATCGGACACTGCCCATCCACCAGCCAGCCGTCATTCCCCTGACGTGCGACTATGTCGGGCTCCTCGCCATGGTCGTTTACATTTCCGACCAGTTCCTCTATTATGTCCTTGAGGGTTATGATACCCGAGCACAGCCCGAATTCATCGCAGATGAGAGCCCGGCTCACATGTCTGCGTTTCATTTCCTCGAGAACAGTGTACACGTTCATGTTTTCGTGGAAATAAACGGGTTCGTGCATCATCTTCCCGAGGTCGAAGGACCCCTTGCCGAGATTCAGGACAAAATCCTTGAGGCTCAATACCCCTATCACATGGTCGAGGTCCCCGTCCGCTACCGGGTACTCTTCATACAGATTCTCTTCAATGGTCTTGCGGACCTCGCTCTCATCCATCCCCTTCTCCAACCATACGATATCGCTTCTGTGGGTCATTATTGTGCTGACCTTCTGGTCTCCGAGAGTGAAGACATTCTCGACAATATCCTGCTCCATCGGCAGCACCTCCCCTTCATCCGTCCCTTCCTGTATGATCGAGCGGATTTCTTCCTCCGTAACCTTCGTCTCCTGGTTCTGCAGACGGAGGGCCCTGGATATGATGTGAGTTGTCTTGGACAATACCCACACGAAGGGCGACGCGACGACGGATATGAACCTCATGGGACCAGACACGAACTTCGCTACCTTCTCCGAAGCGCTCATTCCTATCTTTTTCGGCACGAGTTCTCCGAAGATAAGGGTCAGGAAGGTGACTATGACCACGATTATTCCTTTGGCAAGGGAATCCGCCGCTCCGGCTGACATCCCCGCCCTCTCGAACACATCGGCAAACTCCGCGGCAATCCTGTTGCCGGAGAAGATACCGGTAAGAATCCCGATGAGGGTTATTCCTATCTGTACCGCTGAAAGGAACCTGTCAGGATCGGAAGCTAATTTCAGTGCCCTTTTGGCGTTGCTGTTTCCCTTGTCGGCATCGGCCTGTAGATTGGATTTCCTTGCAGAAATCAGGGCGATCTCGGACATCGCAAAAAATCCGTTCAGAAGAATAAGCAGAAGGATTATGAAAATTTCATCCATATTTATTTCTTTAATTCGGCAATGACTGTCTCGCAGGCTCTCACCTCATCCCCGATATTGACCTTGATGTCGCTCCCGAGCGGAAGATACATGTCGATACGCGAGCCGAACTTGATTATTCCACATTGTGTCCCCTTGGCCTCCATCTGCCCTACCTTCGCATAGCAGACAATCCTTCTGGCGAATGTACCGGCAAGCTGCTTGAAGAATACCTCGCCGAAGCCGTTCCTTACGGCCACGGATGTATGCTCGTTCAGCTCTGATGCCTTCGGAAGGAAGGCCAGAAGGTATTTCCCTGGGTGGTATCTGTAATATGTCACTTCTCCGGATATCGGCCAGAAATTCACATGTACGTTGAAAAAGTCCATATAGACCGATACCTGGATGCATTCGCCTTTTATATATTCCTTTTCGTAGACCTTCTCGATTATCACGACTTCTCCATCCGCAACGGATGTCACGACATTCTCCCCTTCCGCAGCATGCCTCTTCGGGACCCTGAAAAAGAAGAAGACGAATATCATGAAGAATATCAGAATGGCGGATATCGGATAGGAGATGAACTGGTACGCAATAAAATGCAGGCTGAGATATATCAGCAGCCCGCAGAAGAGCCATATTGCGGCTATAGTTCCAAGACCATCCTTATGTATAGTCATATTCCGAGAATCAAGTTGCAAAACTATAAAAAATCTTTGACATTATGAAAGCATCTACAGAAGACGGGTCATCTCGATGAAGATAATGCCCATCGGCAGTGCGGTCAGGGCGCTGTCGAACCTGTCGAGATAGCCGCCGTGCCCCGGAATGCCCTTTCCGGAATCCTTGACTGAATAGTGGCGTTTCCACTGCGACTCTATAAGGTCCCCGTAGACTCCGGATATGTTGATCACGATTCCGATTGCGACGGACTTCATGAGGGAAAGGCGGAGCAGGCCGGCATAATGCAGCCCGACAGCCACGAGAATGGCGACGGCAAACCCTCCCCAGAATCCTATCCAGGATTTTTTCGGGGATATCTCAGGAAAGAGCTTCCTGCCGTATTTCTGCCCGAATGTGCATCCGAATATGTACGCCCCGACATCAGAACCCCATATTATCGCGAAGAAACACAGCAGCAGCATGCCGTTGTAGTTTCCGGAGGCATCGAATACGGCAAAATTCGTCAGAGCCATGGGAACGGCTATATAAAGTATTGCAGTGTACAGATTTGCGAATTTGCCGAATTCCGTCTTGTCCTTCACGTAGAGGGAATCTATCATTACGAGGAAAACCGGGATGACCGACAGTATCACCATTCTTCCCGGAATGTCATAGCTCTTGAAAAGGAATGTCAGCACGAACAGTATGACGGCGGCAAGGATCGCAAGCACCTGAGAAAACCTGTAAGATGTCCCCATCGTCATTCTGAAGAACTCGAACATCATCATCCCGGTAATCCACAGCATCAGCGCCGCGAAAGAAAACCTGCACCACAGCAGCGCCCCTATCATTATCGCGAGGAATCCGATACCGGAAAGAGTCCTTACAATCAGATTTTTCATAGTGTCACAAGTCTTGTCTTCTATTCCTTCCCATCCGCATTTCCGGCAGTCTCTTCCGGAACCGCGTTCTCACCTTCCTTCCGTCCTTCCGTTTCCGTTTCATCCGCGTCATCAAGCAGGTTGTCCTTCGCCCCCTTGCGCGGACCGAGTATCCTCTCCAGATCATCGGCGAATATCACTTCCTTTTCCAGAAGCAGCGATGCTATGGCAAGGAAGCCATCCATATTCTCCTCGAGGATCTTCCTCGTCCTGTCATGGATTGTCTGTATCAGTTTCTTGACCTCGCTGTCAATGAGTTCCGCAGTCTTCTCGCTGTAGGGTTTGCCGAGTTCGAACCCTCTCGAACCCGTGGAATCATAGAATGACACTGTCCCCACCTTCTCGCTCATGCCGTAATATGTCACCATGGCATACGCCATCTTGGTGAGTCTCTCCAGATCGTTCAGCGCGCCGGTCGAAGGCTGGCCGTTGACAATCTCCTCCGCCACACGGCCTCCTATCAGGGAGCACATCTCATCATACATCTGTTCCTTAGTGACAAGCTGTCTCTCTTCCGGCAGATACCATGCAGCCCCGAGAGACTGCCCACGCGGCACTATCGTCACCTTGAAAAGCGGGTTGGCATACGGAAGCATCCAGCTCACCGTAGCATGGCCTGCCTCATGGTGCGCTATGGACTTCTTTTCTTCAGGGGTTATTATCTTGTCCTTTCGCTCCAGACCGCCTATGATCCTGTCCACAGCATCCAGAAAATCCTGTCTGTCGATCTCAGGCTTGTTGCGTCTTGCAGCGGTCAGGGCAGCTTCGTTGCAGACATTGGCTATGTCCGCTCCGGAGAACCCCGGGGTATGCTTTGCGAGGAATGTCACATCGAAATCCTTAGCCAACTTGAGCCCGCGGAGATGGACATTGAATATCTCTTCCCTTTCCTTCAGGTCAGGAAGGTCCACATGTATCTGCCTGTCGAAACGGCCTGCCCGCAGCAGCGCCTTGTCCAGAATATCCGCCCGGTTGGTTGCGGCGAGGATAATGACTCCGGAATTGGAGTCGAATCCATCCATTTCCGTAAGGAGCTGGTTCAGGGTGTTCTCCCTTTCGTCATTGGAAGAGAATCCCCCGTTCTTGCTTCTGGCCCGGCCTACCGCATCGATCTCATCGATGAAAACGATGCACGGAGCCTTCTCCTTGGCCTGGCGGAAGAGGTCGCGGACCCTCGATGCTCCCACTCCGACAAACATCTCCACGAAATCGGACCCCGAAATGGAGAAGAAGGGCACATCCGCCTCCCCTGCCACAGCCTTGGCAAGCAGGGTCTTGCCTGTACCCGGAGGGCCGACAAGCAGGGCGCCCTTTGGAATCTTGCCGCCGAGGGCGGTGTATTTCTGCGGGTTCTTGAGGAAATCGACTATCTCCATTACCTCTTCCTTGGCCCCGTACAGCCCGGCCACATCCTTGAAAGTGACCTTCATGCTGTTCTTCTCAGCCAGTTTGCCGGTGGACTTGCCCACGTTGAAGATATTGCCCGGACCTGCTCCTCCGCCCATGTTCCGGCTCATTCCCCTGAACATGAAATACCACATGGCAATCAGCAATATGGGGAACAGCAGCCATTCGAGGATGGTCCCCCACATCTTGCTGTCATTCTCCATTACCACCTTGAACCTGTCGGCTTCCGGAAGCGATTCGTTGAGTCGGGAGAACATCTCCTCGGCATTGAAACTGCCCGACACGAGAAAGAAGAAATGCGGGGACTTTGCCGGCACGGTGCCGCCGAACCTGTCCGCATATTTCTCTATCCGGTCAGGACGGATTGTGACCTTGCCCTCGAAGTCATTCCTGACAAAGGTTATCTCCTTCACATCCCCGGCACTGACCATTTCCTTGACGTCCTCCCACTCTATCTTCTGCGGATTGGCCCCGCCCTGGTTGAAGAACATCCATATTATACCAAAAATCAGCAGGATATACAGCCAGGACATGTTGAACGAAACCTTCACCGGTTTCCTGTCCCTGCCTCCGTTCCTGCCATTATTCTGCATATTGTTGCCAATCTGGCCGTTATTGTCCATCTGTCAATGCTTTTCCGTTATTCTTCCTTGAATTCTGTCCTCACGGCATCCGCCCACAGATCCTCGAGCCTGTAGAATGCCCTGTATTCCGTCTGGAATACATGCACCACTATGTCTCCGTAATCGAGGATTATCCAGATTGCGTTCTCCCTGCCCTGGCTGCGGATGACTTTCCTGCGACAATGTTCCATCATCCTGTCCTCCACATTGTCGGCAATGGAAAGGACATTTGTCCCTGAATCCGCGTTACATACTATGAAATAATCAGATATGGCCGTTTCTATCTTCTTCAGATCAAGCGATACGACATCCTTTCCTTTCTTTTCCAGCATCGCATCCGCAATGACCTTCACTTCCTTGTTGTCCATCCGTAAGTAATTATTGTTAATTTTGCGACCGCAAAGATAATCAAAATCCGCACCAATGAAAAGAGACCATCGCATAATATGGCATCAGACAATAGATTCGACCAATTCCGAGGCTGTCAGACGCATTTCTGACATTGACAATCTGTCAGTCATTGCTGCCGTGCGGCAGACTGCCGGCAGAGGGCAGAGGGGCAACGTATGGACAGCCGATGCAGGAGAAAACCTGACATTTTCCATCGTGCTGAAACCCGGCTGCGATGACATGCCTCCCGTGGCAGCCTCCGGCCAGTTCCTGATAAGCGAACTTGCCGCGCTGTCCGTGTCCGGCTACCTTGAATCCAAAGGGCTGTCAGCCGGAATCAAGTGGCCGAATGACATCTATATAGAAGACAGGAAGATATGCGGAATCCTGATAGAAAACTGCGTGAGGGACAACCGGCTTGTCTGGAGCATAGCGGGAATCGGAATCAACCTCAATCAGACTGCATTTCCTCCTGAAATCCCCAACCCTACCTCCGTAAGGGCGGAGACCGGCATTGTCTGCGACATAAGGAAAGAAATGGACAGGTATCTTACCTCCCTGGATACGGTGCTGGATATCCTGAGCCGTCCGGACGGGACAGAACGTCTGCGCGCGGAATATCTTTCCAGGATGTACAGGAAAGATGAAAGGCATCTGTTTCGCGATTGCAGGACTGCCGGAACATTCCATGCCACGATCAGGGGGATATCGGAGGATGGCCGCCTGCTGGCCGAAACGGATGACGGCTCGGTCAGAGAGTTCGCCTTCAAGGAAATAGGATATCTGATAAACGACCGGGAACTCTGAGCCTGCCTTGGACGGCCATTCCGCTCAGCCCCTGATGGAGCGGATGACTGCAGCAGGATCGGCAGCCTTGAACACAGAACTTCCCGCTACGAGTATATCGGCTCCTGCGGAAACAAGGGCCGCGGCATTCCCGGGAGAGACACCGCCGTCCACTTCAACGGCACATTCCGCACCCTGTCTTGATATCTCTTCTTTCAGAGCCGCCACCCTTCCGTATGTGCTCTCTATGAACTTCTGGCCTCCGAAACCGGCAAATACGGACATTATCACCAGATAGCTGCACTCCTCTATGAAGGGATAGAGTTTTTCGACCGCGATATCAGGATTGATGGCAAGTCCGGGCTGCATCCCGTGACTCCGGATAAGGGCCAGGACTTCCGACGGATTTTCAACGGCATCATAATGGAAACTGAGCATCCGCACGCCAGTCCGGGCAAACCTCTCCACATATTTCTCGGGGTGGACAATCATGAGATGCGCATCCATCGGAAGCTCCGCCCTGGAGGCTATGGCCTCGACGACAGGGAAACCGTATGATATGTTCGGGACAAACGACCCGTCCATTATGTCCAAATGGAAGATGTCGGCATTGGCATTGACCATCTCCACATCCTTCTCCAGATGCAGGAAGTCCGCCGACAGCATTGATGGAGCGACTTTCACCATGGCATCATTCAAAATCAGTGACTATCCTGTCAAGAAGCCTGACGAATCTGTCAAGGGAGGCCAACTCAAGCCTCTCCCCCGGAGCATGGACTCCCCTGAGGGTCGGACCGAACGAAATCATGTCCAGGTCCGGATATATGTCCAGGAACAGACCGCATTCCAAGCCGGCATGGATGGCCCTTACCACAGGTTCTGTCCCGAAAAGCTCCCCGTATGTCTTTACAGTCACATCAAGTATGTGCGACTTGAGATTCGGCTGCCAGCCGGGATACTCGTTCTCATGGGTGACATCGGCTCCGGCAAGCTCCATGCAGGCCTGCATCTTCTCCCCGGCCGCCCTGCATGCCCCGGCCACGGAACTTCTCTGGTTTGAGGTCACGGTCACGGTCCTGTCTCCAGTCATCTTCACCGCCGCCAGATTGGATGATGTCTCGACAAGTCCCGGAATCTCCCTGCTCATGGCAAGGACGCCGTGAGGGGCGGCAGCCAGCATGGATACGAGCCGCTGTGCATCCGCATCGGCCATCGCCTCATAGTCTCCCGTCACTTCCGTGCATTCACACCTCATGTCCGGCTCTGTGACGGCATACTCCGCCTTTACTTCATCGGCAAACGCCGCAAAAAGATCCGATATCCGCCGGCCATCTCCCCTGACAGCCAGGACGCAGGATGCCTCGCGGGCTATCGCATTGCGCTTGTTGCCTCCATCCATGCAGCAAAGGGCGTAGTTGCCGAGGGCGGAATAAAGGAACCTGGCAAGCAGCTGGACCGCATTGGCCCGCCCCTTGTCTATGTCATCCCCGCTATGACCTCCGACACAGCCGTCTATACTGAAACGGAGAAGTTTCGTCCCTTCCGGAAGAGATGTGGCATCATAATGCAATACTCCGGTAGTGTCCACACCTCCGGCGCAGCCCACAAACAGTTCCCCTTCATCTTCCGAATCGAGATTTATCAGGGTCCTGCCAGTGATGAAACCAGGCTTGAGAGCCTTGGCACCATCCAGACCCGTTTCCTCGGAAACCGTGAAAAGGCATTCGATGCGCCCGGTCGGCTGACTGCTTTCGAGCAATGCGAGTTCCGCAGCCATGCCGATGCCGCAGTCGGCTCCCAAAGTGGTATCAGGAGCCACCATCCAGCCGTCCCGTATCTCGTATCTGATCGGATCCTTCGCAAAATCATGCTCCACACCGGCCTTTTTCTCGCATACCATATCGGAATGGCTCTGCAGGACGAGAACAGGGACATTCTCCTTTCCGGGAGATGCCGGCTTTACGATGACGACATTGCCTGCCTCATCGGTCCTGCATTCGAGCGCATGCGCCGCCGCAAAATTCTGAAGATAAGCGATGATAAACTCTTCGTGCCCCGACTCCCTCGGCACACGGACAATTTCCTTGAAGATATCAAGAACTCTGTTGGAATCCATATTGTACTGTATGTTTTCCGTCCTTTGACGGACATTCTCTACCGTCCCGAAGACAGCATCTTCTCGATGTCCGAGACATACTGTCTGAAAGTCCTGTCAGTAGACATCAGATCGGATACCGTGGTACATGCGTGAAGTACCGTAGCATGATCCTTGCCGCCGAGTTCCGCCCCGATTGTGGACAAAGAGCAGTTGATATGCTGTCGGGTCATGTACATTGCAATCTGGCGCGCCTGGACAATCTGGCGTTTTCTGGACTTGGAAAGCAGGACATCCTGCGAAATGTTGAAATATTCGCACACGATGCCCTTCACCCTGTCCACTGTCATTTCCTCCGACTTCTCCCCCACGATTTTCCCGGTAATCCTTTCCGCAAGTTCGACCGTAGCCTCCTTATGGGCAAGGGTAGCATTGGCGATAAGCGATATGAGGGCGCCTTCGAGTTCCCTGAAATTGCTGCGTATCCTTGTCGCCATAAATACCAGCACATCTTCGCTGAGCTTCACCCCTTCCCTGAAAGCCCTGGCCTTGAGCATCGCAAGCCGCGTGGCATAGTCGGGCTGCTGCAGCTCTACCGACAGTCCCCATTTCAGCCTCGAAAGAAGCCTCTCTTCGAAGTCATGCAGCTCTACAGGCGGGCGGTCGGAAGTGAAAATCAGCTGCTTGCTGTTCTGATGCAGGTGATTGAATACATGGAAGAAGGCATTCTGCGTTCCCGGCGTTGCCAGCTCCTGTATGTCATCCACTATGAGCACATCCATCTGCATGTAGAAGGCAAGGAAATCCGTGAGCCTGTTCTTTACCACGGCATCCATGTACTGGGTCTTGAACTTGTTGGCAGAGACGTAGAGCACCACCAGGTCCGGGAATTTTTCCTTGATCCCGATACCGATGGCCTGGGCGATATGGGTCTTGCCGAGCCCCGGCCCGCCGAACAGGAAAAGCGGATTGAAGGCAGTCCTGCCCGGAGCGAGGGAAATGCTCTCCCCCGCAGTGATGCCCATCTTGTTGCACTCTCCCTTGACAAGGTTCGCGAAACAGTAGACCGGATTGAGCTGGGAATTGACCTGCACCCTCTGTGTCCCGGGATATACGAAAGGCCCCGGATTGGCTGCAGGCGAATATGTCGGGACCGATATGGTCTTGTTGACCGGAACCTTGCCGTGTGCACCCGGATAGGTCATGGGCGGCTGGACGGATACGGGCCTGACCATGTAGTTGAGTTTCGCATCCGCTCCGAGTTCCCTTTTGATGACTTTGTTGATGACATCCAGAAAATACTCTTCTATGTATTCCCTGAAATACTCGGATGGCACCTCCACCGTCAGTTCGGCATCCTGAAGAGAGACAGGACGTATCGGTCTGAACCATGTATTGAACTGCTGCGGCTCGAGAATATTCTCAAAAACCTTGAGACACCCGTTCCACACATCAATATGTCTGTCCTGTACCATCTTCTTTTGTCCGGATTATAGTGATTAACCCCTCCTTTCCGAAAGGGAAGACAAAGATGGTGAAAAAAATGTTACAAAAAAATCTTTTTGCTATTGCAATATTGAAATAATTTACTTGTATCCGTTTCGGAAATCCGCAAACGATTATTTTATAATAATTTAATATTCAATAAATTGCAAGGACGGAAAATCGATAATCGCACTATTTACTATGAATTTATAATTTATAATTATTCCAAATTATCAATCCTGTCCCATTCCGCTCTGCATGACGTCCGGAAGCCTAAAAAACGGAAATCCGGAAATATTTTTTGGGATTCTGCTCTATTTTTCTCACGAGACTGTCGATGTCGGACAAGAGGGCATCTACGGATTCGTAGACCTCTCCCCCTTCGAGAAGCCGTCCGATGCTTCCATCCGGATCCTGGATCTTGTCAAGCAGCGACCTGAATGAGGCCGCGAGACCTTCGATATCGCTTCTGTCTATGGCGGAAGTGATGCCGTTGATATTGCTCACGGTCGTATCGGCTTTCTCCATGATTGCCGACAGTCTCTCAGAAACGTTCTCCAGATTGTCTATGAACGACACCAGTTCCCCGGACTTCCCGCCGATCTTTTCCGAAAGGGCTTCCACCTCCGACATGGCGGACTCGATATGGGCCAGGGTACGGGATACGCTTGCCGGGTCTACCGCCGCCATGATCCTGTTGACATTTTCCACCGCCGCAGAGAGACTGTCCACGGCAGACGAGACCTTCTCTGCCAGGGGGCCTATTCCGGATGTGACGGTTGACATGAAATCCTGTTCGAAATACGGTTCGAGGACCGCCCTGTTGGCAGCAGCCTCATCGGATGTCCCCAGATCGATGCGTATTCCCTTGCCTCCCATGATGTCGGTGCTGTACAGGGTCATCCTCGAGTCAGCCGGAATCCTGAAATCCCGCAGGACGGAGCAGCTGACCTCGAACATGCCTGTCTGCGGGTCATATTCCACTCCGGTTACAGTTCCGGCCTTGTAGCCCTTTACATAGACCGGAGCGGACGGGACAAGTCCCGCCACATCGTCATAATGGGAGATGACGGTCATCTCCCTGTTGAAAATATCCTTCCCCCTGAGAAAATTGATCAGTGCAAATGATACTGCCAGTATCACTGTCACGAAAAAGCCGATCCGGAATTCCTTGCCCAACTTCATATTCTCTGTTCTTGATGATTCCACATAATTGTCAGAGCCGGGTAACGGCCCCATCCTCTATCCTTACAACGAATGCATCCGGAAACTTCTTCTTCGCGCTCTGGAGGGTCTTCCTCGCTCCGGCTTCGTCATCGGACACACCTATAATATATCTATACATCTTCCCCGCAGGATAGGTCTCCGCGCTGTAACCCTTGAGAGCCCTGTCCCCATCCTTCAGTTTCCTGCTCAGCAGAAGTATCTGCACTCCGTATGAAACATTCCTTACTGCCGCCTTTTCCGCGACTGCAGGACTCTGCGCATCTTTCCGGACCTCGACCGCATAGTCGAGACTGCCGTCGTATTTCCGCTTGAATTTCGCAAAGGCATTGAAAAGGCGTGTCGCTATCTGTTCCCTGCCGGAGGAAGAATTGAGAATCTTCAGATCCGATGGGTTGGAAATGAAACCCAGTTCAAGCAATACGGCAGGCATGGCTGTCTTCCACAGTACATAGAACGGATTCTGCGATATTCCCCTGTTCGTCCGGAAAGGACCCTTGGACAGTTCCGAATCCACATCGGCGGCAAACAGGATGCTCTGCTCGTAGAAAGCGTTCTGCATCAGATTGAACATGATGAATGATTCGGGATCATTCGGATTGAACCCCTGATATTTGGTAGCATAGTCATCTTCGAGGAGAATCACGGAGTTCTCCCTGCGGCACAGCTCCTGGTTGAACGAAAAAAGGTCCCGGTCCTTGTTGCCGGACTGTCCGAGTATATGAGAAGAAAAACCGTTCGGAGAGGATTTGGAAAAGGAGTTGATATGGATCGATATGAAAAGGTCCGCATTGCAGCCGTTGGCAATCTCCGCCCTGTCGTTCAGGGTGACATATCTGTCCGTCGTCCTCGTGTACACCACCCTGACATCGGGATAAGCGGCCTGTATCTTCTGTCCGAGGAGCTTCGCAATGGCAAGGGTGATGTTCTTCTCGTATGTTTTCCTGTCGGGACTCACCGCCCCTGCATCCTTTCCGCCATGACCTGCATCTATTACCACGGTCTTCAGTTTCAGGTCTGCGGCCGCCTGCATGGGGCAGGCAAAGGCAAGACACGACAGAAGAAGGACAGGCATTATATATTTGGGAGAAACATGCATTTCACAACTCTTTTTTGTAATGTTTGAAATTAGTCTTATTTTTGCATCTTGCAAAATTAGCAAAAAATTGCATATTTGACGAACAGGATGAATTTTAATTCATATACGGCTGCCGCTGCGGCATCAATATAGGATTCGGGATGTCGGGGTTCAGGCGGGGAAATAAGATGTCTTCTTGGGAGAAACTGCTGTCGATAGTGATACTGCTGTCTGTCATCAGTTCTTTCACCGTATCATCACAGGACGACAGGAGATCCAGGAGAAACAGGCTCAAGGCTGCCGAAAGGACAGAAAAGATCCAGGATACAGTACAGATGTCCGACTCGATGCGCGCAGCCATGGACTCCATCAAGTTCGTCACGGACTCTACCGCGAGGGCCGATTCCATCGCAAGGGCGGACTCACTCGACCTTCTGAGCAAAAGTTCCCTCGAACAGCCGGCATTTTCGACTGCAAAGGATTCCATTATAGAAGACTTCTCGGACGGGAAGCGCATGATCTACTATTACGGCGATGTGACAGTCACTTACGGGACAATGAAACTCACCGCGGACTACATGGAATACGACATGCAGAAACAGACGGTGTATGCAAGAGGCACCAAAGATTCGACAGGCACATGGATAGGGCAGCCGACGATGGAGGATGGAGGCAAGACATACAGCATGGAGGAGGTGCGGTATAATTTCGAGACCAGGAAAGCCCGCATTACCAACATGATTACACAGGAATCGGAAGGTATCCTGCACGGAAAGAACATCAAGATGATGCCGGACCAGTCCATAAACATCACAAAGGGCAAATATACTGTCTGCGACTGCGAACATCCTCACTATTACCTGCACCTGACTGCGGCCAAGGTCATGACCAAGCCTTCCCAGAGGACGGTTTTCGGACCGGCTTACCCGGTTATAGAAGATGTGCCGCTGTTCCCGGTGGTGCTGCCGTTCGGCTTCATCCCGAAACGGCCGGACAGGGCGACGGGACTCCTGATGCCTACATTCGGTGAAGAAGCATCCAGGGGATTCTTCATCAGGGACATAGGAATGTATTTCGTGATCGGGGACTATTTCGACCTGTCCCTCACCGGAGACATATTCACCTTGGGCTCGTGGGCCGTGGATGTCAACTCGAGGTATAAGGTCAACTACAAGTGCAACGGAAATTTCGCCCTCACCTATTCCAATGACCAGACCGGCGAGAAAGGCAGCGAGGATTTTTTCCAGACAAGGAACTTTGCGGTAAGATGGAGCCATGCCCAGGACTCCAAGGCCAATCCGGGAATGTCGTTCTCCGCATCCGTGAACTTCTCCAGCCCGTCCAACAACAGGTATAATTCCACCTCGGTCCAGGAGGCTCTCCAGAACCAGATATCCTCTTCCATTTCATGGTCCAAGAACTGGGGAGGCAAGATAAACCTTTCCGTAAACGCGCTCCACAGCCAGAGTTCGAGAGACAGTTCGTATGCATTCACCCTGCCTAACGTGACTCTCTCCGTCAGCCGCTTCTACCCTTTCAAACGCAAGAACAGGGTCGGAAAGAAGAAGTTCTACGAGGAATTCTCGTTAGGATACAACACCACCCTGCAGAACAAGATAAACTTCAAGGCATCCGAGTTCAACCAGCCCGGATTCTGGGACAAGATGCAGAACGGCATGACGCACAATTTCCAGATCGGCCTGCCCAACTTCACCCTGTTCAAATATATCAACTTCACTCCGAGCATCAGCTATTCGATGAACTGGTTCTTCCGGAAGACGGAGAGGATGTACAATCCGGAAACGGACAGGGTGGAAGAAGTCGATGGAGGAATGTTCAACCATTTCGGTACGACTCACAACTATTCGGGAGGTATTTCCGCCAGCACGAGGCTCTACGGACTGTTCAATTTCGGAAAGCACCATAAGCTTCAGGCAATCAGGCACGTAATCACCCCATCCGTAAGTTTCAGCTTCAGCCCTGAGAAGGCCACCTATTTCAACGGATACAGGACACTGAACTATGTGGATGCCCAGGGCGTGGCCAGAACCCTGGACTACAACATATATTCGGGACAGCTGTATTCGGCGCCGGGTAAAGGCCGGACGGCAAGCATGAGCCTGACCATAGGCAACAACCTCGAAGCCAAGGTCAGAGACCTTCAGGATACTACGGGTACCGGTACAAAGAAGATAAAGCTGATAGACAACCTCTCTCTCAACACGGGATATAATTTCCTTGCGGATTCACTGAACATGAGCAATATAGGCATTTCCCTGTCGACTTCCGTCTTCGGAAAGCTCGGCATCAGCGGAAACGCCAACTTCAGCCCGTATGCCGTTGTCCCTACCGGAGAACGGACATACGCGACAGTCAACAGGTTCAACGGAAGCGTCTACGGTTGGGACAAGCCGCTCAGGCTGACCAACGCAAGCCTGTCGCTCTCCTATTCGTTCTCGGGAGAGGGCAAGATCAACGGCAATGATGGGACCGCACAGGCAGGAGGGAATCCTGCGGACAACTATACCAGGATATATTACCACCCGGTAACGGGAGAATATATACCGGGAGGATGGCTATACTACATGAACCCAAACGCCCCATGGTCCGTAAACCTGAACTATTCCTTCAACTACAGCCGGTCCTATTCGGTAGCGTCGTACCAGCTGCTGACCAACCACAGGTACACCCAGACATTAGGCATATCCGGAAATGTGAAGATAACGCCGGCCCTGGCCATAAACCTGACTACGGGATTTGACCTGATGGCAATGAAGATGACGACTACCCAGCTGAGCGCGACATACGACCTTCACTGTTTCAACATATCGGTATCATGGGTTCCGTCCGGAACATGGCAGTCATGGAGTTTCAGGATTGCAGCGAATGCCGCGGCTCTTGCCGACCTGCTCAGATTCAAGAAGAGCAACAGCTACTGGGACAATTTCTAAAAAACGGAAAAATTTTACTAAAAAACAGAAAAAACTGCGCCGGACAGCGCCTGCAGGCTTGGTTTTACCGATTTTTTATATACCTTTGCAAAGTCATCCGAATTTTTATCAGAAAATCAAGACAGATTCTGTTAGCCTCTCAAGGGTATTTCAGCCGTTAAGGGTGTCTTGACATTTCTTAATCATTTATAATACTATCTATGTACAAGATTATCGAGCTGAAGGATATGGAGCTTGAACAGCTGCAATCCATTGCATCTGAACTCAAGATCAAGAATGTGAAGAAGAAGGACAAGGAGTCGCTCATATATGAGATTCTCGACCAGGAGGCTGTGATTGATTCCAAGAATGCGCCGGAGAAGAAGAGAAGGGGAAGACCGAAAAAGGAGCGGACTGAAACGCCGGTGCAGGCAGATGATGCGGCTGTCAAGGAAGAAACTGCCCCGGCTGACAAGCAGGAGACAAAGCCTCGTAAAAGAAGGACAAGAAAGACAGACGCTGCAGAACAGACGGCACCTGTCGAGCAGCCGGCCGTACAGGCAGAGGAGAACGGGACAGAAGACAAGCAGCAGACAAAAGGCAGGAAGCCGGGACGAAAACCGCGTCAGAAAGTACAGCAGCAAGAGACCGTAGAGGCAAAGACAGAAACGGCGGTCCGGGAGACTCCCGTACAGGAGACAGTCAAGAAAGCGGAAATACAGAACGAGGCAGTGACTGCTGCAAAAGAGGCACCGGAACCGGTCCAGACACCTCGGACAGAAGTACGTGAACAGAGCCAGCAGCCGCAGATGCGCAGAAAAAGGGAGCGCACAGGAGGTGACCAGAGACAGCAGAACTACGGTAACGGATATCACCAGAACGGCTATCAGAACAATGGAGGATACCAGAACAACAATTACCAGAGGCAGCAGTACCAGCAGCCGAAAATCGAGTTCGAGGGAGTAGTCGAGGCTACGGGAGTGCTCGAAATCATGCCGGACGGATACGGATTCCTCCGCTCATCCGACTACAACTATCTCAATTCCCCTGATGACATCTATGTTTCACAGAGCCAGATAAAGGCGAATGCTCTCAAGACCGGAGATACAGTCACTGGAGAGATCAGGCCTCCGAAAGAAGGGGACAAATATTTCCCGCTCGTAAAAATCAAGTATGTCAACGGACGCACCCCAGAATTCATCAGGGACAGGGTGCCTTTCGAATTCCTCACTCCCCTCTTCCCGGACGAAAAATTCAATCTGCTCGGCCACGGACATAATGACCTGTCATGCAGGATTGTGGATATGTTCACGCCGATAGGCAAAGGGCAGAGAGGACTCATAGTGGCACAGCCGAAGACAGGTAAGACGATGCTTCTCAAGTCCATCGCAAACGCGATTGCGGACAATCATCCGGAAGTCTACATGATCGTGCTGCTGATCGATGAGCGTCCGGAAGAAGTGACAGACATGGCCAGAAGTGTCAAGGCTGAAGTGGTGGCATCCACATTCGATGAGCCTGCGGAAAGGCACGTCAAGGTTGCGAATATGGTACTTGAAAAGGCCAAGAGGCTGGTCGAGTGCGGCCATGATGTGATGATATTCCTCGATTCGATCACAAGACTGGCGAGGGCATACAACACAGTGCAGCCGGCTTCCGGGAAAGTGCTTTCAGGAGGTGTGGATGCCAATGCCCTTCACAAGCCGAAAAGGTTCTTCGGCGCGGCAAGGAACATCGAGGGCGGCGGTTCGCTCACGATACTTGCCACAGCCTTGACCGATACAGGCTCCAAAATGGATGATGTGATCTATGAGGAGTTCAAGGGTACAGGCAACATGGAGCTCCAGCTGGATCGCAGGCTCAGCAACAAGAGACTCTTCCCTGCAGTGGATGTGACGCTGTCAAGTACGCGGCGCGATGATCTGCTCTACAATCCGGAACTTGCAAACCGTATCTGGATTGCAAGGAAATTCCTTGCGGACATGACCCCTATCGAGGCTATGGAACTGCTACAGGAAAGGATGGCGAAATACCCTACCAACGAAGCCTTCCTCCAGAATATGGACAAGGACGAAGACTATTGACCTCGCAAGAGCACGGCCGGCCACGGTTTTTGAAAGTCAACAGTCAAATACAGCAAAAAAACGAGAATGTCTGGATATGCCGGTACCGGCTGCCAGACATCCTTTATCTGATTCCTGAATCAGATTAGTCATTTTGGCTAAACCTGCAACGCAGGTGGCACAACCGTAGTCAACAAAACAGTATTTATTTTTCTGCTAGGAGACTGATTGGAATTATATTATGGAGCTACAACCATCAGAAGTTATTCTACTCATCATTATCTGATATTGCTTCTTTTGTCGCATCCAAATATTTGGTTCCCCATTTCAGGTCAGGCTCAAGATGATTCCCCTCCGCCCATTCATTCCATGCATTAATGAAAAACAAGTTCTCTTCCTTGCTGTAAGGTCTGAACTTTTTTAATTTAGCCAAAAGCAGTTCCCTGTATAAATCAGGAGTGCTGCCTGTAAGAATAAAATAGTCTTGCTTCCTTCTCGGAGAATTATCCCACATCGGTGTAATACAACTGTATCTTTTATAATCCGGTTCTGAAGATTCGATTTCTTCTTTCACGTACCATTTGTACTTGAATGTGTTAGAGAAAATATTTCGATTGAATGCCTTTTGCAGTATGCTATTGAAATAGTATCTGGCCGAATAGTATTTCTTCTGATAAGGCTCGATGTTATGGGGTGGGAACTCAATTGCGGCATCGAAACCTATGTCATGTAAATCCATAACTACGTCATTAAAGGCCTCGAATCTACAAAGATATAACTCCACTCCTCTCTTCTTTGCTTCAGTTCTCCATATTTCTACTGTTTTCTTTATGTCCGGAAACAATGATGATCTATAAACAGCAAAGACCGGCTTTCCGTCAATTCTAATGTATCGTCTGTCACAGAATACATTATCAAGCAAATAGTTAATATGTATCACATCATCGTCAAACGAGTATTTCTGCTCTATCAGGACATTCTTGTTCGCACCGTCCCATGTCCGCGTCCAATTCTCGTTTGCCCAACAAAACATAAAAGGAAAATCCGGTTGTTGCGATGAGAGCATCTCATTTATCGGTCGTTCCATTAGAAGGTGACCGTTAAACCAATAATGATAGTAACAGAATCCATATATCCCATACTCCCTGGCCATATCTGCTTGCTGCTGCCGTGTCTCTGCCAGTCTAAGATCATAAAATCCCAGATCTGAGGGAATGTGTGGCTGATAATGATTCCTAAACAGCGGCCTTGCCTTCGCAACGTTCCTCCACTCTGTGAAACCTTTTCCCCACCACTCGTCATTTTCTTTAAAAGGATGATATTGTGGCAGATAAATTGCTATTACACGAATTTTTTCGCTATTTTCCATTAGAAAACATACAAGATTACACTAACTTCATTTCCGGACGAGGGAAAGGACGGCGGCGCCGGTGGAGTCGCAGAGTTCGATGGTGGTTTCATCAACTGACTTTACTGTCCTGGCATTGTCGAGGGCAGCAAGGATTTCGGACTCGGCTTCCATCCATTCCTGAGGTCCGGCCATCATTGTGGACATTGCCGGGCCGAGTTCCAGTTTGTTGCCTTTAATGGTGTAGGTGGAGTTGATGATGTTCACTCCGGTATTGCCATGCAGTTTTCCTTCTGCCGGGTCAAAACTTAGAAACGGTACTTTCTGGCCCTCCAACAGCACCGGAAGGGTCTCTCCGTTCACTTCATTCACTGTCCACTCCCCTGCTATATCCGTTGTCCTGCAGCAGGATGAAATGACAAATATTCCGGCAGACATGGCTGCCAATGTAAGGATCTTTTTCATTGTATTTTCCTTTATAATTTGATATACAGATTCCTCGCTTCGCTCGGAATGACAATTTTATGTTCTCTTGGGCTTCGCTCGGAATGACAATTTTATGTTCTCTTGGGCTTCGCTCAGAATGACAATTTTATGTTCTCTTGGGCTTCGCTCAGAATGACAACAATCAATACTGGTCCCAGGACTTGATCTGTATCTCATCCTTGGACATGCCGCAGAAGGCCCTGATGAATGCAGTGGCAAGTCTGGCATTTGTAATCAGCGGAATGTTGAAATCCACAGCCGCGCGCCTGAGCATATAACCGTTCTTCAGTTCCACCGGAGTGAAATTTTTCGGCACATTGATTTCAAGGTCAATCTCCTTGTCCTGCAGCATCTTCAATGCTGAGGGGAAATGACCTTTGAGAGAAGGGTCTTCCTCTTCGCTCGGCCAGAGGACTCTTGTCGCAGGGACATCATTCTCAATCAGATACTTGTATGAACCGCCCGTTGCGTAGATGGTATAGCCGTTCTTCGCAAGGAGCCTGCATGCCCCGAGAAGGTCAGCCTTGTTGAGGGCATCTCCCGAAGAAAGCAGTATATTCTTCGATGGAATATCGTAGCCAACGGAAAGTATCGATTTGAGAAGGGCCTCGTTGAAATCATCCCCGAGACAGCCGACCTCACCTGTCGAAGCCATGTCCACACCGAGTACGGGATCGGCCTGCTGCAGACGCGAGAATGAAAACTGCGATGCCTTGATGCCCACATAGTCGAGATCGAACGCACTCTTGCGCGGAGGCGCCGGTTTCAGTCCGAGCATGACTTTCGTGGCAAGTTCTATAAGGTTTATCTTCAACACCTTGGAGACAAACGGAAAACTTCTTGATGCCCTGAGGTTGCACTCGATGACCTTTATCGCATTCTCTTTCGCAAGGAACTGGATATTGAACGGGCCGGAAATCTCTAAAGCTGATGCTATCTTCTTGGCTATCTTCTTGATACGGCGGACAGTCTCTATGTAGAGTTTCTGAGGCGGGAACTGTATCGTCGCATCTCCGGAATGCACGCCGGCAAATTCTATATGCTCGGATATGGCGTATGCAATCACTTCCCCGTGGTCTGCGACAGCATCGAACTCTATTTCCTTGCATCTCTGCATGAATTCGCTCACTACGACAGGATGTTTCTGGGAGACCTCGGCCGCCATGGCAAGGAAGCGTCTGAGCTCATCCTCGTTGTAGCATACATTCATCGCCGCTCCCGAAAGCACGTATGAAGGACGCACAAGAACAGGGAAACCGACCTCATCAATGAAGGCGTTTATATCATCTATCGTAGTCAGTTCCTTCCATTTAGGCTGGTCGATGGCAAGGGCATCCACTATGGATGAGAACTTGTGCCTGTCTTCCGCCTTGTCAATGCTCGTAGCCTTGGTGCCGAGAATCTCCACTCCGCTCTCATCGAGTCTGAGGGCCAGATTGTTCGGAATCTGTCCGCCTACCGAGACGATAACACCGTGCGGCTGCTCCATCTCGTAGATGTCCATCACCCTTTCGTAGGTGAGTTCATCGAAATAGAGTCTGTCGCACATGTCATAATCGGTGGATACGGTTTCAGGATTGTAATTGATCATTACCCCTCTGTAACCTTCGTTCCTGATTGTCTGCAGAGCGTTTACCGAACACCAGTCGAACTCTACGGAACTTCCGATACGGTAGGCTCCCGACCCGAGCACAATCACGGACTTGCGGTCATGCTCGTATTTTATGTCGTTATAGCTGCCGTTGTATGTCAGATACAGATAATTGGTCGCGGCAGGGAATTCGGCGGCAAGGGTATCTATCTGCTTCACTACAGGCACTATGCCATGCGCCTTGCGGAACAGGCGCACGATTTTCTGCGCATCTTCCACATCCATATTCCTGTACACAGCCCTTGCAATCTGGAAATCGGAGAATCCCTGCTGCTTCGCGGTCCTGAGCAGTTCCAAAGGGATCTTCTCGCAGGCATCATAACCCTGCAATGCCTTGTGCGTCGCCACGATATTCTCCAGCTTGTCCAGGAACCATTTGTCTATCTTGGTGAGAGCATGTATCTGGTCTACCGTGTATCCAGCCAGCATTGCCTTTGCAATCACGAGAATACGTCTGTCGGTAGGTTCGCGCAGGGCCTCATCCACATCCTCTACCTTGAGTTCCTTGTTGCCGATGAATCCGTGAGCGCCCTGGCCTATCATCCTAAGGCCTTTCTGTATGGCTTCCTCGAATGAACGTCCGATGGCCATCACCTCTCCGACACTCTTCATCGAAGAACCGATCTTGCGTGAGACGCCATGGAACTTGGAAAGGTCCCAACGCGGGATCTTGCAAACAATATAGTCGAGGGCAGGTTCGAAAAATGCAGGTGTGGTCTTGGTGACGGAGTTCTTAAGATCGAAAAGTCCGTATCCCAGGCCGAGTTTCGCCGCGACGAAGGCAAGCGGATAGCCGGTCGCCTTAGATGCAAGCGCGGAAGAACGGCTGAGTCTGGCATTAACCTCTATGACCCTGTAGTCCATGGCATCCGGATTGAAGGCATACTGTACATTGCACTCGCCTACAATACCGATATGACGGACTATCTTGATGGAGAGTTCCCTCAGATAGTGGTATTCCGCATTCGTAAGGGTCTGCGAAGGAGCGACCACGATACTTTCCCCTGTATGTATCCCGAGAGGGTCGAAATTCTCCATGTTGCAGACTGTGATGCAGTTGTCGTATTTGTCGCGGACAACTTCGTACTCGATTTCCTTCCAGCCTTTCAGGGATTTCTCCACAAGCACCTGGGGAGAGAATGAAAATGCCTTCTCGCAGGTCTCTTCCAGTTCGGCTTCATTGTCGCAGAATCCGGAACCGAGTCCCCCGAGGGCGTATGCGGCACGTATTATGACAGGATAACCCAAGGCGGCAGCGGCTGCCTTGGCCTCGTCAAGCGTCTGAGCTGCATGTGATTTGATGGTCTTGACATTGATCTGGTCGAGTTTCTCCACGAACAGTTCCCTGTCCTCGGTGTCTATGATAGCCTGGACAGGAGTTCCCAGCACCTTGACATCGTTGTCCCTGAGCACCCCGCTCTTGTACAGTTCGACTCCGCAGTTCAGGGCTGTCTGGCCTCCGAATGCGAGCAGGATTCCCTGAGGCTGTTCCTTGCGGATCACCTTCTCCACGAAATAAGGAGTGACCGGCAGGAAATATATCCTGTCAGCCACCTGGTCCGAAGTCTGGACAGTCGCAATGTTGGGGTTTATCAGGACTGTCTCTATACCTTCCTCCTTGAGGGCCTTCAGGGCCTGGGATCCGGAATAGTCGAACTCTCCGGCCTCGCCTATCTTCAGGGCGCCCGACCCGAGGATTACCACTTTCTTTATGTTGCTGTCTATCATGGTACTGTCTTATAATTTGGATATAAACTCGTCAAACAGGAATTCCGTATCGGTCGGACCGCTCGAAGCCTCAGGATGGAACTGGGCGGAGAAGAACGGCATCGACCTGTGCCTTATCCCTTCGTTGGTGTCATCATTCATATTGAGGAACAGAGGTTCCCAGTCCTTGCCGAGAGTCCTGTTGTCAACGGCAAAACCGTGGTTCTGGGAAGTGATGAAGCACTTGTTGGTCCCGACCATCCGGACAGGCTGGTTGTGGCTGCGATGACCGTATTTCAACTTGTAGGTCTTCGCCCCTCCGGCCTTGCACAACAACTGGTTGCCCATGCAGATCCCGAAGATAGGCTTGCCTTTGGCCATAGCCTCCCGGATATGCTGCACCGTGATGTCGCAGAATTCAGGATTGCCCGGGCCGTTGGATATGAACAGTCCGTCATAATCGAGGGTATTGAAGTCATAGTCCCACGGAACACGGACAAGCTCCACTCCTCTCCTGATGAAACAGCGGAGGATGTTGTGCTTGACACCGCAGTCCACAAGGACAACCTTCTTGTCCCCGCTGCCGTAACGGATCACCTCTTTGCAGCTGACCACCGCAACCTGGTTTTCCTGATTCGGGTCAGGGACAGGGAAACTTTTCGTCTCGCCTTCGACGACTATCATGCCGAGCATCGAACCGTTTTCCCTGAGCACTTTGGTAAGTTCCCGCGTATCGACGCCGTAGATTCCGGGTATTTTCTGTTCCTCGAGCCAGTCCCCGAGACTTCTGACAGCATCCCAGTGACTGTATTTCTCCGAATAGTCGGAAATCACCAGCCCCCTTACATGGATTTTCTCAGATTCGAAATTTCTGGAGATTCCCCACTCATCGACGCCTTCGTCTGGTACGCCGTAATTGCCTATCAAAGGGTAGGTTACACATAGAATCTGTCCTGAATAGGAAGGGTCCGTGAGGCTTTCGGGATATCCTACCATCGCCGTAGAGAACACGACTTCGCCATCACAAGAGTGTCCGTAGCCGAAAGAATAGCCTTTGAATTCCATCCCGTTCTCCAGCCGGAGCACAGCGCCGAGTTTTTTATCCATCTTGTCTGACATGTTTACTGATTCAACATTTCAGGTTGCGAAGATAGTGAAAATCCTCCACAATTCAGACAACGGACAAGAAACTCTTTCAATTTTTATCTGAGGTCCGGTCATATCCCCTCAAGCATCCCTGCCGAGGTCCCGTTCTCATCGCGACAGCTGGCAAGAACGGTAAATTCAGAGTTCAAACTCGAGTCCGACATTGAAGTTGAATGTATTGTCGTAATAGTTGACTCCCACGTTTTTCAGCGGATCGGGCGTGTCCGTGACGATATTGTACGGCACTACGGAGAAATGCGGCTCCGCGAATATCGAGAAGCGGCCTGCTACGCGGTACTTCACCTGGAATCCGCCGGTCAGTCCGAGATATCCCCTGCTGATGTTTCCTGAAAGTTCCTGCTTGGTCAGGCATCCCGCCTCTGGCCCGAAAAGGACAGGAAGCGACAGACGCCCCTTTTCCTCTCCGAGGATCAATGCCAGGACATCAAGCATGCCCTCTACCCTCGCCCCGTAATAGAGGGTGTTTTTGCTGACCCCGTTGGTATATGTAATCCATTTGGACTGGGAATACATTCCGGATACCCTCAGGGCGAACACCCTGGAGAACCATCTTCCGTAGGAGAGGTTGACATGGAAGCCGATAGACCTGCCGAAGCCTACATTATGGTACACAAGGTCGGAATTCTGGTACTGCGGACCGACAGACGCCGAAACGAAAGACTTTCCCGCCGATTCAGGGCCGCAGCGGTACGGCTCATGCGAATGTATCCTGTAACTCAGGCCCATGGTCCCGCCGTATCCCACATCATATATGCGCCAGTTCCATCCGGCCGAATAGTCGGTCCCATCCGAATACGCCGTAATGACAGGCTCCACGAAGAAATCAAGGTTCCGGGCCACATTCATCTTCAGGTTGAACCCGATATGGACTCCGCCGGCATGGGTGCCTTTCCCGTTCCGGATTGCATACCTGTATTTGAGCCCCTCCACAGTGGAGATTTCGAAAAACCGGGACGGATTGTACCCGCCAAAATATGAACTCAGGTTGAACATGTGCGCAATGTCAAGGCCCACATTCCATACATGTGACTTGTCGGCATTCCTGAAACGGTCTTCCACTGCCAGGGAAAGACGGAACGCATTGTATGCATCGATCCATTTTCCGTAGGAGAGTTTCAGCGCCATACCCCAGGCAATCGTGGAATTGCCCATGGGAGCGAGCTGTTCCGTACCTCCCTGGATGGAAATGAAGGTATTGTCCGTGAAGCGGCCGGCCACAAACGGCCTGCCTCTGAAGATATGCCGTTTCTGAAGAGAATATTCCAGGGCATCGAAGCCTTTGCCTGCGGTATCAGCCTGGGAAGTTGCGGAGACACTGTCCCTCAGTTCCCCGCCCCGGGAGACGGCAAGACTGTCCGGCCGCGCAGCCAGAACGCTCCCGCCCGAAAGAAACAGAAATGCCAAAACGAATATTCTCATCAGTCTGTCCATGTATTTTCCCTATCTGCTTGCCAACGACTGTTCTTCAGCCTTTGCCTTGGCCATATCCTCATCGATTATCTTGAAGACGGACTCGGATATGTCCTTGTCTGTCTTTGCTATGTAATAATAGTTCCTGTCTTTCGCTATCGCCGCCTTGAGCCTGTTGATGGCTTCATCCTCTGCCATGAAGGCTCCGAAAGTGTCATTCGCAGTGGAAAGCCGCGTCGCCTTCCTGCAGTTGATAATGGCCCAGAAATAGTCCGTGAGGACATCATCCTGCGGCAGTTCCTTGACAGCCTGCTCGGCGAACCCATCGAAGGCTGCCGTCTGCATGGCAAGATACATCACCACCTTGTTCCGAGGGCTGGAATTGGCTATTGTATTGAAATACTGCATGTTTTCGGCTTCTTCCTTAGGGGTGGAGCCTCCCTTGTACCTGCCGCACAGACACATTGTCAGGGCCTTTATCATCTTGAACTTGTCTGTATTAGGCAGTATCTGCACCAAAACGCTTGCTTCGGTGAAATTGTTGGACTTGAGCAGCATGGCTATCTGATTGGCGACACAGGCATCCGGATTGATTACCGATGATACCGTACCGTCCTGCCTTTTGGTCTCCAGATTGATCTTGAAACCCGGATTGATCAGCGGGGACAGCACAGTCGTGTCCACAATGTCCCTCTCGAGCAGGGCAACTGCGTAGTTGTTGGCGGCCAGGGCCCACGGAATGCCTTTCGCATTGGTCTTCATCGACTCGAAATAGGCCCTTTTGTAGAGTTCGAACAGTTCATCCCTGTCCTCGACCATCTGGAAAAGGTTCCAGAACTCATAGAGGGCGAACTCCTTTTTCCCGCTCCTGTAATCCTCATCCGTCTCATAACGTTCGAGAATCTCCGCAGGGGTCAGTTCGCGGTTTATCTCGTATTTATATTCGTAGGTTATCGTGCGCAACTGGGAAAGTCTCGGAGAAACAATCTCCTTGTAATAAGGCAGCCGCCTTATCCTTATTCCCTGGGCATCGTGTCCGGGGTATTTTTCTATGATTGCCCTGATGTCGGCGGCCTGTGTCATCAGGGAGTCTTTCTCCAGGATATCGGCCACTGCGCTCCATGGAGCCACCTCTGCCTTGGTGGTGTGGTATATGCGGTCAAGGTCATGCCGCGTCAGGACGGATGTGATCTGCGACATGGCATAGCTCATCCGCGCCTTTGCGAGTTTCAGATTGGAATTGTACGTACCGTCGGGAGAAGATATCCCCTTTATGTGGAATTCGGTCAGACGCGAACCATCCCCCTTTACTATCCCGAGCAGGTCGGAACGGAGCTGTTCGAGCTGGCGGCGTCCGGCAGTGTCCTTGGCATCGATCTGGGCCTTGTTGACAAGGAATGTCAGGGATATGTTGCCGGCAGTGTTGCGGAGTTCCTTCTGCGCCCTCTCCTTGTATTTCATCGGATCGAGATAATACTGGTCGAAGGAATATTCGAGGAATCTGAGCGGTCTTCTCGTCCTCGGGGATGCAAGAAGTATCGTGTCGGAGTAATATACTGTATTATAGTCCTCGAGCAGCATGACACCGTTGACATAATAGCTCTTGGACGGGTCAGGCAGGCGGATCCTGTCCGACCAGTTGACGATCATGGAGTCCGCCCTGAGCGGATGTATCGAGTCCACGAATTCCGTCAGAGGATCGAACTCACGCGCATCGTAGTCCATCCTCCTGTCCTGTGTCAGGCTGTATTCATCCCCATCATATATCAGCGGATCGAGAAACCTGACAGTATCGGATGTCTCCGCGCTGTACAGCACCGGCTGCAGTATCAGCCTGGCGTTGGTCTTGCCGAAACGGTCCGGGATAGGGATCATGTTCGTCGCCGTCAGAATGTCCCCTTCTATCTCATTGGTCATTTCGATCGGCTCGGGCCTGTCGACGTTGACCGTGGAGACGGCAGGAGGTAGGAAATTGCCTCCCACAATATTGAAATCGATGGTTATCCTATAGTTGACCTTCTCCAGGATTATGTCATCTACTCCTTCTATCTTGATGACTATCGCCCCGGATTCGGCCACGCTTATCTCGTAATATCCCTGGTCATCAGGCTCCTTGATGACGGAACCTCCGGGGAAGACTCCCGACTGTAACGACGCGCGGCAGTCTTCAGCCTCTCCCACCGTATTGTATGCCATGATCATGACAGTGACGGGGTCGAACGGCCTTCCTGTCGTCGTGTTGATTATCTTTCCGGTGACAGTCTTGATATCCTGTGCCGACAGCACTGCGCAGGATGCGGCAAGAACAGCCATGGAAACCATGATATGTTTCAGGAGAGTCCTTTTCATCGCAGTCGCAATTATTTGATGATATAAGTGAACGTGACGCCGAGATCTACAGGGAACATCTTGTATCCCTGTGCATTGGTCTTCACCGCCTCATCCACGAAATAGTCATCGTAGTTGTCGTTGATATGATACTGTTTCTGATAGAAATACATCAGTCCGAAACTTCCCGACAGTTCCAGGTTCCACCTCTTGCCGAGGGAGAACACGTATCCTGCCGTGAGTCCGAGACCGACAGCATCCCCATTGTAGACATTATCTTTCCAGTTGATGTCGTAAATCGTCATCAGAGCCCCCACGCCTATGAATTCACGGATCATCGGCCGGCCGTTGAACCAGTAGCGGAACTCCGGCTGGAGCCCTATAATCTTGGAATTCAGTCCATACGGTCTGTAATGTCCGAATGCGCCGAGATCCACGCTCGTATGCTCCCCGGTCACTATCTCGAAACCGAGATTGGGAGTCATGCCTGCCCACATGAGCACATTTGTCTTTACCGCCACCTGCTGGGCGCCGGCCTGATTGTGACCGGCACACAGCATCAGCAGCGGAAGAAAAATACCTGATAATGATTTACGTAAAAGTTTCATTGTCATCAGAATTCGGTTCCAGGACCGGTCACATCATCCCATGGCACAAGGCTGGTGCTGAGTTCTACCTCTTCCGGACTCTTCACGGTAAGTGTCAGGGCATACCTGCGTCCAGCCTCGAAATTGCCGGACAACGATGCCGTGACAGTGTTGGATGAGTTGGATACCCCGTTGTTCACCAGAAGGGTCACTTCTACATTCACGGTAGAGCAAGGCTCAAGCATAAGCGTACCAAGTTCGACTCCGCCGACGGTCGGGACTACTGCGAGTTCTCCCGTAGCGACTGCCGGATCCTTTCTGAGATAGATACGGCCTGTAGCAGGGTCGCCTCCCTGGGTATAGTATTCCAGAGTCCCGGCATCCTCACCGGCCACATGCAGGGTGGCTTGGGTATTCACATCTGTGACATAGAGACGCTGCACTCTCACATTGGAGACATCCGATGTAGTCCTCGCGATGAAACGGATTGCAGTCAGAAGATGTTCGAAACGCAATGCCGGCATGAGGTCTGTCCTGCCTATCTGCTTGACATAACGGCAATAGTTGGCGTTGAAACCCTCATAGACCGGAGATGTTCCGAACGTAATGGCATGATCTTCTGCCCACAGAATATCGGTGTAGCCGAGAGAATATGAAACGTTGTACTGGTTGCCATCCGCCGTACAGCTTCTGTGAGGGTAATAGGCATAGAACGAGAATGTCTTCTCGCTGTCAACCGGATAATATACGGCCGGAGAGAATTTGGCAGAGCCATCTTCCCCTGTCGTCACTTTCCTGTTATAGATAAGGGTTGTGGATGCATCTGTCGTATCCCATGCAGGTGCCCCTTCTTCTGTGGCAAGGCCGAAAACCCCTATATCGAGTCCGGCCATCACGCTGCCATCAATGGCACCCGGCACCTCGGCCTTGGTCAGGGACAGGTCCAGTCCGGGAGCGGAGAAGGTCACAGGGACAGGCAGGGTCTCATCATAGACCCATGCATCGTCTTCCGCAGGAGCCGCCACCGAAACCCCGGTCTGCGTCTTGGAGCACCCTGCGAGAAGCGCAAGGGCTGCAAGACCTGTCAAAATCAATGTTCTTTTCATGGTTGATTGGTTTTAATGATGGCATGCCGCATGCCGCTGCGGCACACCATCCTGATATAATGATCAAAGGTCAATGTTTATGTCTCCTCCATCTACCCAGTCAACGACTGAAGCAGTGAAGATCTCGACCTCTACCGGACTCTTGATACGGATATTCATCGTATATATCTTGCCGGCTTCGAAGCTTCCGCCATTTGTGTTAGTCACGGTAACTGTCTGAGGCTCCTGAGGCTCTCCATCCCTGCTTATTGTAATCACGGCCTCGTATGACTCGCCAGGAAGAAGGGTGAATGTGCGGATATCGGCACCTCCCTCGACCGGAGTCACTGCAAGCGCACCCCCGTCTGCTCCTGTAGCGACAAGATCACCGGTACCGGCAGATGCGACAGTACCGCAGTCTTCAGTCGTTGTTGATGCGACTGTAAGGTCGATCTGTGTCGCTACATTCCGGAGTTCGAAGCCTACGACCTGCATCTCTGCACCGGCTGCAGACTCTCCCGGATACGGAGAAGTCACGAACTTGAGGGCAGTGAGCTTGTGCTCGAAAGAGAATGATGGAAGATACGGATGATCAGGGTTGGCGTTTACAAGCCTGCGGATATATGCGGCATTGTACCCCTTTGCACCTACAGGCTGCGCTGATGCATCCAGGTCTGTAGCATACGCTGCCGCCCAGAGGATATCGACATTGCCCTGCGTCAGGTCGTATGAAACCGTGCAGGCATCGCTCCCGGACTGTGCATCGGCAGAATATGGATAATAGCCATAGAACGAGAATGTCTTCTCGTTGCTGAGAGGATAATAGCATTTCGGATTCTCGAAAGTGATGGAACCATCTTCAGCTATAGTGACATTCCTGTTGAGAAGGTCTGCGATATAGGTGGTCTCATCGGCCGAATCCCATACGAGATTCCTGTCCTGGGTCTCGAGGCCGTAGACTCCTACCTCAAGTCCGGCTGCGGAATCCCCCTCTACGAGGTTTGTTTCAGGATTGACGGCCTTGGTCACCACGCTGATTGTAGGTGCGCTGAACTGGACAGGAACCGGGGTCCCTTCCGGATAAAGCTCTGCAGGCGCTTCGACCTGGTTCTTTGAGCAGCCGACAACTGCAAGCAGGGCTGCTGCAATAATGTATGACTTTTTCATGATAATTAATTTACTGATAGTTGACTGAAACCGTGATTATTCCTCCGGGAATGCAGGCTTGTCCGGATCTATGACAGCCTCACCGCCATCTTCCCATGCTTCAAGCGTAGCCTTGATCTTCACTTCCTCGAGACCGTAGATTACGATTGTCACCTTGTATGACTTGCCGGCTTCGAATTCGGTTGCATTCTCGCCTGCGCCCGTCAGTTCAGCAGCATTGAGGGTATATTCCTGAGGATCGATCGGTGTAAGCTGCTCGCCGGCCTTGTCCCCGAGAGTAAGCTGGATTTTGTATGTGGCTTCTCCAGGTATTGCAAGAATGCTCTCACCAATGGCAGTCGAAGTCTGGACAGCCTCCGGAGCAGGATTGAATGTTGCCGTTCCGACCGGAGCAAGATCTTCAAGCTCTCCGGACTGTGCATTCTTCTGACGGAGAGGAAGCCATGCCTGCTCTTCCTCTACATCTGCCTGAGGAATACCGAGTTCCACGTCCTGTGTTCCGACAACGACAAGTTTGCCGGTTGTCTTGGACTGGAGAGAAAGGGCCTCCACCTGAATGTTGTCAGCCGATGCGGAGCCCGGGATGATCTCAAAAGTAAAGCGTGCAAGCTGGTGCTCGAATACAAGATTCGGCTGTACGCCACGGCGTGCGGCGTATGCGCTGTAGGCATTCTGCCAGTTTTGCACATCGGTATTGAGAATGTCTGCCTGAGGATCGGCCTTTGCAATCATAAGATCCTGGCCGCCATCGATCTTGAACGGCACGTAGATTCTGGTTGCCTCGGCAACCGGTTCAGGAGTCGAACCAGTCGTTTCACCGCTCAGATATGCATCATCGATATGGTAACCGTAGAAATCATATACGGTGTTCCCATCGTAGTAGAACGGTTCTTCCTGACCTGGATTCGGCTGTCCATCGCCATCCGGATCCGAATTCATGACTTCGATTTCACCGGACTCCACTCCATCCGGAGCAGTTGCTGATACATGCCAGATGAATGCGTCGGTCTCGGCATTGGTGAAATCAGCGATAGTCCTGTCGAATCCGAAGACATAGAGAGTCTGCTGGTCCCATACATTTCCCGCTCCGGCCACGCTGCCTACGGTTCCGGTTGCCTTTGTAAGAAGAGCCGCAGGTGCACCGACCCCGAAGCGTACGGTCACCGGATCTCCTGAATCTTCAGGCTGCTGAGGAGTGACCTCGTTCTTTGAGCAGGCTGCAAGCACTCCGACTGCAGCGGCTGCCAACAATGCAAACTTTTTCATTGCGTTAAAATTTAGTTAATAATTGGGTTTATATTTGTTTTTGTATTTATCATATTTATTTTCAGTCAGTTATTATTTCTACGGCCACCGGAGGGCTGTCCTGTCCGACTTCAAGGCTGCCGCCATCGCCCCACGGGGTCAGAGTGACCGAAGTCCCGACTTCCGTCACTCCGTAAACCGCAAACCTCACAGTGTACTGGTTGCCCGGGAGGAAGGAATTCCCCGCACTTGTTCTCAAATATGTCCTGCTCACATTCTGATGATGCCGTCCGGATTCGAGCACCTCTGTCAGGGTAAGTATGACCTGATACTCCGTATCTGGAGCCACAAGCAGGCTCTCCCCTATCCTGACCGGCGTACCCTCGTATATGTTCTCCATTCCGATCCCGTCTCCAGCATACGGAAGCTCGACTCTCTGGAGTTCCGCTCCGCCCTTGTCCTTGAGAGCCAGCAGCGGCCGGTCGGTCAAAGGCCGGTCATCCCCTGAGAAATCCACCCCCATCCTGTCAGCTGACTTGGAAGCCACGGTGAACACGCCCTTTGTCTTCGACCTCACTTCGATACGGTCCACATATATCTTCTTGCCGGTCGTCTCTTCGAATCCCGAATAGACATCGAATCTGAGACGCACCAAATGATGCTTGAAATAGATGACCGGCTGGATATTCAGTGCAGCCGTATATGCGCTGTAGGCATAATTGGTTATATTGGCCTTGTCCTCATCGGTATAGCCGGCATTCTCAAGCTGTTCATCCAGAAGTGTCGCCTTTGCAGACATCAGATCCTGGCTCCCGTCAATCTCTACCGGGAACGAGATTTCATCCGGCGTACGGACGAAATCGGCATCCGGAATCTGCATGTCATCTATATAGTAGGCATAGAAATCGTATGGCTGCGTATTCAGAGGATAGTACACTGCATCCTCGGGGCCCTCCCATGTCACATACGAATCCAGCTCTCCTATCCTCGCCATCTTTCCCGACATTGCTCCGTCGCGGTCCTTGGAGCCATCCACCAGACATTCGACCGCATTTTCCGAACTGGTCCGGTCGAAAGAAGTGTTCAGGTCCTTGCGGAAGGAATAGACATAGACGGGGGCGTTCTTCCACACTTCCGTCTCGTTGTCTATGGCACCTGAACCTTTGCTGACGAAGATGTTGTCCGGATTGCCGACGACGACGATAACCGGCATCGGTTCATCAGAGACGCCCGCAATGTCTATCGTGCCCCGATAGGAATTGTCGGTGCAGGACTGCAGAAGGACTGCAGAAGCGAGTATGTACAAATACCTTTTCCGCATATCCGTCTACACTTCTATATCCAGATCATCATCAGGGTCATCGAATATGTCGCCTCCATCGTTCTCGAACCATATCTCCACTCCCTGGCTGTCTTCATCGGGAAGAATCTGGTTCTCATCGATATGCAGGACAGTGTCGACATTGAGCACGGCGGAACTCCTGGCCGCCCTGTATCCGCTCCTGTCATTGAGTTCCCGTATCAGACCGGCGGAAACAATGGTCTCCCTGAGGTTAATGCCGGCATGGAAACGGCGGTGGTTGTCCCCGCTTGTAGCATTGATTGAAAGCTGGAGTATCCCCGGACCGACTATATCCTCCTGCCTGCCGGCAGGGAAAAGCCCGAGCACGTTCACCTTGCCCTCGTATGTACCGACATTCCCGCTGCTGCCGACCTTGCGCATGTCAAACAGCACCCTGTAGGTCGAATCCGAGATGGTCGCCGACATCAGCTGCACCCGTCTTGCGACTCCGGAAATCTCCGCACTGATAGTCTCTCCATCTATGCTGACACCATCATCGAGCTCGACCTTGACACGGAATGTGAGAGTCTGTGTCAGCTGCTTCATGTCAAAATCTATCACCGGAGTGACTGTAGGATATATCCTCTGCTTCTTCACATCGATATAGAGAGGGTCTGAACCGGAGACATATCCGAACGCCGGATTAAAGTCGGCGACATCATCAGGAATCTCCTCGCCAGAAAGCTCCCTTACGGTCGCATAGAGGGACCTCATGCTCACAGCCGGATCAGCTCCGAACGACTCTATCGATTCTATCCCGTATGTGTCAGACACATCATTGAATATCATCATATAGTATTCCCCGTTCAGCATTTCCCTGCCGTCCGCTGCCCCGTCTTCCCCATCACCGGGCCCGGAAATCTCACCTGTTCCGGCATTCTCTTCCGATCCGGCGTTTTCTCCTGCTGAAGCACCTGTTTCCGCATTCTCTCCGGTATTCGGAGCCACCGCAGCCCCATCTCCTTCCACTGCTCCATCGCCTGAAACTCCAGACCCGGGCGCTGTACCATCTCCAGATTCCGCCCCTCCATCCGGCACACTGCCGTCAATGATGTTTCCAGCCGCATCCACCTGCCATACATAATGCACCGTGTTGATGATACGGCTCATCGCCACGCACAGTTTCTCCGGCTTGTCTTCCTCGGAAATTCCGCCGGGCCAGTTCAGTTCGAAATTGACAGACACGCTCTCCGGCATATCCTCGCTTCCATCAAGAGATACGAATGTACAGCCCGGAAGGGCAGCCATCAACGACATCACAGATATGATTCTCCGCAGCTTCATTCCTCATCCTCCCTGATTATATCCTTATCCTTTCCGGACTTTACCCGTGTCTTCCTGCCACTGTCCGGCCTTGATTTGATTCTCTTGCCTTTCTCATCCCCGACCGCACTGCCGGCCGTTTTCTGTCCGGCCGCAGACACGGCTGCATCCGGAGCAGCCTCTTTCTGTCCGCCCTTACCGGCCTGTGATGTCATCGGCTTATCTTCATCTGCCGTAGACAGAGAATCCCGCTTCATGCTCCGGGCAGCTTTAAGAGAATCGAGCCGCGCCTGTCTCGCCGTACCTATCGAATCCCGGCGTTCTTTCTTGACAGTTTCCAGAGAATCCCTTCTGGCCTGTTTCAGAGCATCCTCATCATTTCTCTGGAGTTCAAGCCGCTGCATTTCGATAATCCTGCGCTGGTCTTCCCTCTGGTACTTGTCCTCGATTGAACGCAGACGGTAGACGAAAGCCACTTTCAGTTCGGACACGACAGGGTACGGCACGACGTGGAAGCACCTGCTCCTGCCTGCCATCTCATAATAATAATTGCCGTTCGGATTGTGGCCGAAAGCCTTGTACTGCGTCATGGCCAGTCCGAGCGCCGCGCCGAACTCTATGTCAACAGCACCTTTCCTATACTGATAAAGAGGAAGCGAATAGCCCATCGAGACACCCAGGCCATACATCTGCCCCTGACGGCCTTCCTTGCCGAGTTTGAACGAATATGTCCCCGCATTGATATATGCTCCGATATAATATGCCCTCCATGTATGCCTGGCATCATCCTTCAGGAACTTCTCCCTGACCCAGTTGCCAACTGCGAGCTTGTCATCCGTCCTCCAGTAGTAGCGGAACTCAGGACGCACCTCGAAGACATTGAACACCATCGGCGGTGCGTAATTGTGCGCGGTATTCCAGTTATACCTGGCATTGAGGCCGATGGTCATCCTGTTGAAGACCGACCCCGAAAGATCATATTCTACTCCGAAATTGGGAATTGTGAGAAGCCACTCCAGCGCGTTGGTCCTGAATGACCAGCGATACTTTCCGAGAACAGTGGAGTCAGAATGCTCCCTGTTCTGGGCAGGCATATTTATCTGTGCCCCCCCTGCCAATAAAATCAGCACCAGAATGCAGTGTATGCTCTTTTTGGCCATACTGCTGATACGCACTTAGTTTGATCTAAAATTTCTATAGGTTAATGAGCCTTCTCTTCGAGTCACGAAAAACGCTGCGAAGGTACAAAATATTTTTCGAATGCGGATGGATTTTCTAAAATAAATTAATCTCACCTGTAAAATTTCAAGAAATTCTGCATCAGAGTGTTCTGTGAGGCGGTTTATAAGTATTAAAAACTGACCGGACGCCATCCGTACGGGGATTCTGCCCTTTTGAATGACGGGAAATGATAAAATTCCCGTGCCCTGCCGTCCGAATTCTGGAAATGGTTGTAAAAAATCGTAAATTTGCCCGCCGGAAGTATGTTACCGGCCATTCACCCGGGGCATTTTCCGGTAATCCGGCACTGTTTGATGGATTTTCCGGAAATATCTCCGGACAGTTCCTTATAATGGTACGGCAAGATGTACTGTAAAAAGGACACCTGAGTTGTAAAAACATAAAGATATGGAACACAATCTTAACGATGATACCATCTTCGCCCCTGCGACCGTTCCTGGGACAGGTGCCATCTCGGTGATACGGATAAGCGGACCGGAAGCCATCCGGGCGGCAGCCTCTGTCATCAGGCCTGCGGTCAGGACTGACCTCGCTCCCAACCATACAATCCAGTCCTCCGCACGGCCTTCATCCGCATCCATACGGCAAGACACGGCTCCCGGCATGACAACGGATTGCCATACACGGCCAACGGCTCCGACATCCTGCCCGGAGAGCGGCCCCGCCACATCCGGAATGTCATTTACCTGGGACGGGCATAATTGCGGGACAGATATAAAGGATGACATCAATCTGGCAATAATGTACTCCAAGGGCTACAGGATACATTTCGGCCGGATATACGGTGCTGATGGCACATTGCTCGACGAAGTGCTTGCCAATGTCTTCCGTGCACCGCATTCATATACCGGGGAGGATTCGGTGGAAATCTCCTGCCATGCATCTTCCTATATAGTCAGCGAAATATCGGCCTTGCTGGTGAAAGCCGGGCTGCGTCCGGCCGCTCCGGGAGAATTCACGCAGAGAGCGTTCCTCAACGGGAAGATGGACCTTGCCCAGGCGGAAGCTGTTGCGGATGTCATTGCGGCACAAAGCGCGGCTGCCCACAGGGTTGCCATCAGCCAGCTGAAAGGAGGCTTTTCTTCAGAATTGAAGGATATGCGCGGCAGTCTGCTGGAAATTGTCTCGCTGATGGAACTGGAACTGGATTTCAGCGATGAGGATGTTGAATTCGCGGACAGAAGCAGGCTGGACTCTCTTGTTGACGGTGTCCTGGCGCATATCCACCGGCTTATGGATTCGTTCAGGCTCGGAAATGCAATCAAGAACGGTGTCCCGGTCGCTCTGGTCGGTGCAACGAATGTTGGCAAGAGCACACTGCTCAATGCCCTGCTCGGGGAAGACAGGGCGATAGTGTCGGATGTCCACGGGACAACCCGGGACACTGTCGAAGAGACGATGAACATCGATGGTGTCCTTTTCAGGTTCATTGACACGGCCGGATTGCGCGAGACGGCGGAAGTTGTGGAAAGGATAGGAATCGAAAGGTCGTACAGGAAACTCCGCGATGCCAGGATCGTGCTCGGGATTGTCGATGCCACAAGACCGTTGGAGGAAATCAAGTCCGGTATCTCCGGAATCCTTTCCCGCACCGACCCTGCCGTCCAGACCGTTTTCGTTGTGGTAAACAAGTGCGATGCAGCCAGGGCAGAAGATACAACCATACTGCAAGGCAGAGAAGAGGTGAAATCTTATGAAACTTACTGTAAATCAAGTAATCAATTCTCAAAAAACTGTACCTCGGCAGAATCCGGCGAATTATATAACAAAAATGTTTTAACAATAAACAAAATTGTTTCATTCATTGACGACAAGGACATTTCAGTAATCCCGATATCTGCAAAAGAAAAATCGGGAATTGATGCCCTGAAGTCAGCTCTTGCCGCATCACAAAAAGATATTCTTGGAAATTCCGATGCCGTCCTGGTAACAAACACGCGTCATTTCGAGGCACTGTCATCGGCCGCGGGCGCCCTTGAAAGAGTCAGGGCAGGACTCGCCTCCGGTGTTCCGACCGACCTCATCTCCCAGGACCTTCGAGAAGCGCTCTACCACCTCAGCTCCATCCTCGGAGAAATCTCCACCGACGAAATCCTCGGAAATATTTTCAGGAATTTTTGCATCGGCAAATGACGGCTTGTAAACAGCCATAACCAACCATAACCATTTAGAATAAAGTCGCTGTATATCAGCGACTTTTGTTTTTATGTACTTTCCAGACCGTATTTGGAAGTAACGGTTTTTATCCATATTTTTCATACGTATTTCTACCGTGACAGAAATTCACGGTTTGCCCAAATATCACAGTGACGCATTAGTTGACGTGTGTTGACAATGGTTTACATGTGTGGACAAAAAGGGAAATTAAAATTCATGTA
>CALUPT010000003.1 GCA_944322715.1 uncultured Bacteroidales bacterium | reverse complement strand
AATTGTGTGTGATTATCAGTAATTTGCAATTTTATGATATTTCTTGAATGTATAGGTTCGAGAGCCTGTCTCTCCGCACCCGAAAAGAAAAGCAGCCGAGCTTGCTCGAGCTGCTTTTTCGTTTCGGGTGCAAAGCCCCGCCGCAGGCGGGGCGGGATATCGGAGCGTAGCGACGAAATCCCTGAGAGATCAGTCTTCATAAGGAAGCCGGATACAAAAATAATGTCCGGAGGACATTGGCTACCTGGTGTAAGGGTTACTGCAGCATGCGGGTGAGGGAGATGAAGTCCTCCACTCCGAGGCGTTCCGGACGGAGGTCGAAGACCGGATTCGCAAGGAAGGCGGCAGTCTGTCCATCATCCCAGTTTCCCCGGGAAGCCTTGGCGGAGACAATGGGACGCAAGGAGTTGCGCATGGTCTTCCGCCTCTGGTTGAACGCAGTCTTGACGACGGCCTTGAAAAGACTCTCATCGCATCCGAGATCTGTCCGTGAATTGCGCATCAGGCGGATAACGGCGGACTTCACTTTGGGAGGAGGGTTGAACGCACCTTCTCCGACAGTGAAAAGGTATTCGATATCGTACCACGCCTGCAGCAGCACAGACAGTATCCCGTATGTCTTGCTGCCCGGTTTCTCGGCGAGCCTTTCCGCCACTTCCTTCTGTATCATGCAGACTACCTGAGGCACCGAATCCTTGTAGTCTAATATCCTGAAGAATATCTGTGAGGAGATGTTGTACGGAAAGTTGCCGATGATGCAGAACTTTCCCTTGAAGAATGTCTCAAGCCTGAGCTTGAGGAAATCCGCCTCGATGAGTGCTCCGTTTACCTGAGGGAAATGCACGAGCAGATAGTCCACCGACTCCCTGTCTATCTCCACCATTTTCAGACGGATGTCCTGTCTCTGCAACAGGTACTGCGTCAGCACTCCCATTCCCGGGCCTATTTCCAATACATCCGTCAGGTGCGTTCCGGCCATGCAATCGGCTCCTGTCCCCGCTTCCTTGACAGGAACAATCAATGATTCCGCAATCTTCCGCGCTGTCGAAAGGTCTGTGAGAAAATGCTGGCCGAGAGATTTTTTTGCCCTGACTTCCATTGTCGTCTGCTTTTCATTGGGGTTGTTGTCCACAGATCGGCCTCAGTGCCGGAGAAAGTGGATAATCCGCTGCAAAAATAGTAAGAAAAATCCGTATATTTGTCTTTCTGCAATTCATGTATCATGCACCGGAAACCGGTGCCCGTGCAGGAAGACAAGGACAGAGGATGTGTTCTGAACGATGGAAACGATAGAAATAAAGAGAAACGGGGAGACTGTCAGCCGGGTGGTCTTCGCCAGGACAGTATCGGACTTCGCCGAAACCGTGCGGGCCTGCGGACAGGTTTTCATGGTGTATGACATGGCTGTGGAGCGTTATGCATCGGGATTGGAGGCGCTGTGTCCGAATATTGCCGGGAAATATGCCATAGAACATGTGTCGGAAGAATGCAAGACGATGGAGACGGTCCTGGATATATGCAGGTGGCTGCTTGGAGAGGGAGCGGACAGGAAATCCGCAGTGCTTGCCGTCGGGGGAGGAATAGTTTCCGACATGGCAGGGTTCGCCGCTTCCGTGTACAAGCGCGGAATCCGCGCCCTTTATCTTCCGACGACCCTCCTGTCACAGATGGATGCTTCCATAGGCGGCAAGACGGGTGTCAATCTGGATTCATACAAGAACATTGTCGGGACATTCCGGCAACCGGAATATACGTTTGTCTGCCCTGAGGTGCTCGGGACCTTGCCGCAGAGGATATTTGCAGATGGACTCGCGGAGATGCTCAAGACATTCATTATCGATAACGGACCGGAAGGAGACAGGGTGGAGCGGATGATGTCGGCCGTGGAGGCAATGTATGCCGATGAGGCGGCCGGAGCAGGCTTCGACAAAGACATGCCTGACAGGGAGTCCGGCAGCCGAGTGCGGATGATAAGCGATGATTTCGGAATTCTGGTGGCAGAGGCGGCATCCGTCAAGGCAGGGATTGTTTCGAGGGATGAACTGGAGAGCGGGGAAAGACGGAAACTCAATCTCGGACATACGTTCGCGCACGCCATTGAGTATTGTGCGAATTCGGGATCGGCGGCAGCCGTATCCGGCAAGTCCGGCAACTGCACGGGGCGGCAGTGCACCGTCTCTCACGGCGAGGCTGTGGCGATTGGCCTGTCTGTGGCTGGACATCTGTCTGAAAGTCTGGGCATTGCCCGGAAAGGAACGGCTGGAAGGATCGACAGGTGTCTGGATATATGCGGACTTCCGCAGGAGTGCCCTTTCCCGTTTGCGATGTTGGAAGAAGCCATGTGCAAGGACAAGAAGTCCGAAGGAGGGAAAGTGCATTTCATTCTTGTCGGAGATATCGGGGATGTGACCGAACGCCTGCTGGATGTACCGGAGGTGATGAAAGTCCTGTCGGGACAGGGCCGTGACCCGAAAGGCTCCGTTCAAGGGGGAATTTGATGAATTTAGCTGAAAAGTCAAGGCAATATGATATGTACGGTAATACAGGACAGGGATCTTGATGGTGTCATGCAGGCTCTCGAATGTTGCGAGATGGCCGAGATAAGGTTGGACAGATGCCGGCTTTCGACAGAGGACATAGAGGAATGCTTTTCTTCCGATGTGCCGCTGGTCGCGACGTGCAGGCTGGCGGATGTGATGGAGGCCGACGGGTCCCTTTCGATGCAGCAGGCCTTGAAGACATGTGAGGAAAGGCTTCTGAAGGCCGTGGATGCCGGAGCGGCGTATGTGGATGTGGAGATGGAGATTCCCAAAGAGGTATCGAAGCGGATACGTGCCAGAGCGCATTCCTGCGGTACGGTATTCATCAGGTCTGTCCATGATTTCAATGCGACGGGAACAGACGATGAACTCAGGGCCCAGGTTGAAAAGTGCAGGTATTACGGGGCTGATATTGTGAAGATAGTCACGATGGCGCATTCTGCGGAGGATGCGGCGAGGGTGATGCGGCTGTATGATGAATATGATCCGGCTTCCATCATAGCTTTCTGCATGGGAGAGTACGGACGGGATTCCCGTGTGGAATGCCTGGCTAAAGGTGCTCCGTATTCGTATGCGGCATTGTCGGAGGCGGAGGCAGCGGCTCCGGGCCAGCTGACGGCATCCGATATGGCCGCAAAGGTCTATGGAGACATGCGTTTTGTCGGATATGGTCCGGCCAATGCCAGCAGGGAGGTCAGGATGCCTGCATCGAAGAGCTTTGCGCAGAGGGCGGTTCTTGCCGCTGCACTTGCGGAAGGCATTTCGACACTGGATGGCTATTCCCCGTGCTCCGACAGCGAGTCGGCCATCAGGGTGGCGAGGTCGCTCGGGGCGGAGGTCCGCAGTCTTGACGGCGGGAGGACGCTTGAGATAAGAGGTGTCGGGGCAGTCCCCGGTTCCGTCGGTACGGAAAACCTGAATGTCGGGGAGTCCGGTCTTCTGACCCGGCTTATGATTCCCCTGTCGGCCGTGGTATCGGCATCTGATGTCACCATAGAGGGGGAGAAGACCCTTCTCGGCCGGCCGATGAAAGGCGCAGACAGGATGCTTGCAGCATTCGGCGTACAGCTTTCATCCGACCATGTGCCGCTCAAGGTATGCGGAAGTCTGGAGAGCGGCAATGCCTCCATCTCAGGCAAGGATGGCTCGCAGCTGATATCGGGCCTTCTGATGGCCCTGCCGCTTGCCGGCGGCAAGAGCACCGTGACCGTCACGAATCCGAAAAGCATTCCATATATGTTCATAACCCTGGATGTAATCAGGCGTTTCGGGGTGGACATTGCCAATGAGATGAGCGGCGGCAGGGAATTTTTCGAGTCGGATGGAGACTGGTCCCTGTGCAGGGAGATAATATTCAATATAAGGGGAGGACAGCGGTACAGGTCCGCCCGTTTCTCCCTTGAAGGAGACTGGAGCGCGGCCGCGAACTTCCTCGTGGCCGGGGCCGTATTCGGCAGGGCGGAGATCGCAGGGCTTGACACCACCTCCCTGCAGGCGGATCTTTCCATAATGGATATACTGATGGATGCCGGGGCGAGCCTTTCGCAGACCGGTGGAGACACCGGCACGATAACAGTGCAGAGGGCACCTCTGACAGCCTTTTCCATAGATGCCTCCAACTGTCCCGACCTGTTCCCGATAGTTGCCGTTCTGGCGGCTTTCTGTCAGGGAACCAGCCGGATTTCGGGAGTCGACCGTCTTGCCCACAAGGAAAGCGACAGGGGAGCGGCGATTCTGCAGATGCTTTCGCAGATGGGAGTGAATGCATCCGTACAAGGCAATGACATGCTGGTTGAAGGCCATTCCCTTGCCAGGCGGTGCCTTACCGGGACTCTCCTGAAAGGAGGGAAATACACTTCCCATCATGACCACAGGATGGTGATGGCCTTGAAGGTCGCCGGACTCGGGGCGGATGGGCGGATAGAGATAGATGATGAGGAATGCGTGGGCAAGTCTTTCCCTGGTTTCATGGATGCTTTTGCCCTGATGAAGAACATGGCTTCAGGGCAGGATAAAGCCGTACAAATAACAGACTGACAATGGATACATTTGGAAGAAATTACCGGGTGTCGGTATTCGGGGAGTCCCATGGGAACGCCATAGGGGTGTTGCTCGATGGGGTGCCTGCCGGGATCGTACTTTCGGAGCAGGATTTCCTGGCGGATATTGACAGGCGTCGCAGCGGGGCGAAAGGGACGACCCCCCGCAAGGAGACCGACATGCCGGAGATATTGAGCGGGGTGTATGAGGGACATACGACAGGTGCGCCGCTTGCCTTGATTTTCCGCAACGGGAATACCAGGTCGCATGACTATGACCGTTTCAGGGATGTCCCCCGGCCGGGGCATGCCGATTTCGTTGCCGGACTGAAATGGCAAGGTTTCAATGATCCCCGGGGAGGCGGACATTTTTCGGGAAGGCTGACCCTGCCGTTTGTGGCGGCCGGAGTAGTGGCGAAAAGAATCCTGACGGCAGCGGGGATATTGAAGTCCGGGGATGGGATAAGGGCCGGACTGGCCGAGGTGGGAGGCATTTCCGCGAATGAACCGGAATACCTGTCTTTATGGGACGATGCTTTGGATAAGGCTGCTGCGGAAGGGGATTCTCTCGGAGGTATTGTCAGGTGCGTCATCGAAGGGCTGCCTGCAGGTATCGGAGAGCCGTTTTTCTGTTCCGTGGAATCGATGATATCGCAGGCTGTCTTTTCCATTCCGGGAGTACGCGGCATTGAGTTCGGGGATGGCTTCGCATCTGCCGGGATGAGAGGTTCGCAGCACAACGATGTGTTCGTTTCCGGAGATGGGAAATGCGCATCCAACGGAGCCGGAGGAATCAACGGAGGCATTACCAACGGCAATCCGGTGATATTCAGGGTGGCATTCAAGCCGACATCGAGTATAAGGAGGTCCCAGCATACATTCGATTTCAGCCAGGGGAAGATGACGGATCTTGAAGTTCCGGGAAGGCATGATGTGTGCTTCGCCCTGAGGACTCCGGTAATAGTGGAGGCCGCGGCGGCAATCGCTCTGGCCGATCTTGCCCTCTGTGCATCATCGCCGGCTGCAGCCGTGGATTTCCCGTCCGGGACGTCAGATAAGTTTTAACAGGATGGACATTGGCAGATATGGCAGGATTGAACCTTGATTTTCCGATAACCGACCCGACCTGGATTTTTCTCATTGTCCTGGTCATTATCCTTTTTGCCCCTTTGCTTCTCAACAAGCTGAAGATTCCGCATATCATAGGGATGATACTTGCGGGAGTGCTGATAGGGGGGCACGGACTTAACATACTTGAGCGGGACAGCAGTTTCGAACTGTTCGGGCAGGTCGGCCTTTATTACATAATGTTCCTTGCCGGACTGGAAATGGACATGGAAGATTTCCGGAAGAACAAGGTCAAGGGACTGGTATTCGGACTGCTGACATTCTTTATCCCGTTGCTGCTGGGAATATGGACCAGCATGGAAATGCTCGGATACGGTTTCGTCACTGCCGTCCTGCTGTCGAGCATGTATTCCTCGCATACGCTGATCGCCTATCCCATCGTGAGCCGGTACGGGCTTTCCAGACAGAGAAGCGTCACCATTTCGATAGGCGGTACGGCGGTCACGGTCACTCTTGCCCTGCTGGTGCTGGCTCTGGTAAGCGGAATGTACAACGGTACCGCCACTCCGATGTATTGGGTTATGCTGGTCCTCAAGGTGACTCTGATATGCCTTGTCATTATCTTCGTATTTCCACGGCTTGCACGGGTCTTTTTCAGGAAATACGATGATGCCGTGATGCAGTTCGTGTTTGTCCTTGCCCTCGTCTTTCTGGGAGGAGGACTCATTTCCCTTGCGGGGATGGAGGGAATCCTCGGGGCTTTCCTTGTGGGTATGGCACTCAATACGCTGATTCCCAAGGTTTCACCGCTCATGAACAGGCTCGAGTTTGTCGGAAATGCGCTTTTCATCCCGTATTTCCTGATAGGTGTGGGAATGATAATAGATGTGCGGACGCTTTTCAAGGGTGGCGAGGCTCTCAAGGTGGCTGTGGTGATGACAGCAGTCGCTACCCTGAGCAAATGGCTTGCGGCATTCATTACGCAGAAGGTGTACGGAATGTCCGGCAACGAAAGGAAGATGATCTTCGGACTTAGCAACGCACAGGCCGCAGCTACCCTCGCCGCAGTCCTTGTGGGGCATGAGATAATAATGGAAAACGGGGAGAGGCTCCTGAATGATGATGTGCTCAACGGTACGGTCGTGATGATACTCATCACCTGTATCATAAGTACGGTGGAGACGGAGCGTGCGGCACGGCGGTTCGCCATGGATGAACTCTCTTCCGCCCCCGAAGACAATACCGAAGGCAAGGAAAAGGTGCTTATCCCGATAGCCAATCCGGACAATATTGAAGATCTGGTGAACCTTGCCCTCGTATTGCGCGACAACAGGTACAGGGATGGTCTTGTGGCGCTCAATGTCGTCAGCGACAGCAGTCCGGGGACTTCCGAGGAGATGGGGCGCCGTTACCTTGAGAAAGCGGCCATGATCGCTTCTGCCGCCGATGTCCGTGCGGACAGGGTATGCCGGTATGACATTAACATCACTTCAGGCATTGTCCATACGATAAAGGAGCACGGGGTGACGACAGTCGTGATAGGGCTCCACGAAAAGGCGGGAATGCTGGATTCCTTTTTCGGCAGCCTGACTTCCAGCCTGTTGAGGGGAACATACAGGGAGGTAATAGTCGCCCGTCTGATGATGCCTGTCAACACTCTCAAGGGCATTTTGACCGTGGTGCCGCCGATGGCTGAATACGAAGTTGGCTTTTCGCGCTGGCTGACGCACCTGTGCAGGATGTCGAGCCAGTCGGGATGTTCTCTGAAATTCAGGGCGGATGTCCATACTGCAGAATGTCTGCGTTCCTCCATTGACAACATCGCTCCCGGCGTGATGGCTGCCATGGATGTAGTGGAAGACATGCAGTTCGGTGAAATGATGAATGTCTCCGTGGATGCGGAACAGATGCTGGCTGTAGTGGCCGCAAGACCCGCTTCGGTATCATACGACCCTGTCTTTGACCGGCTGCCATCCCTGCTGAAGAATTTCTCTTCCAGCAATCTCATGGTCATTTATCCGGAACAGGCCGAGAGGCAGGATGTGATGACATTCTCCGACCCTATAGGAAACCGGTAGCGGAATCCTGTTCCTTGTCCACTGCGGCGAGGGTGGCCACACTGATACGGACATCGGATGGAAACACTTCCCGCAGGGCCTTGCAGCAGGCAGCCGTGGTGGCTCCGGATGTGAACACATCATCCGTTATCAGGATATGTCTTATTGATGGGTGCAGCCTGCCGTAGCGGGATTTCCGTCCGCAGCGGGGCTGCCATTCCGCGGATACGCGGAAGGCATCGCGTGCGTTCGCGTGTTTCCCTGCATCATCCAGGGTGGTCTGGGAGATGGTATTTTTCCGTCTTACAAGCATTTTGGGAAGGAACCGTGCACCGAGGGAAGCTGCAACCTCCCTGCCGATGATGGCCGCCTGGTTGTAACCCCTGCTCCACAGCCTTTTCCAGTGGAGGGGGACAGGCACGATGGTGTCCACGCCTGTGAAAAGGGGAGAGACGGCCAGACGCGAGCCGAGTTCCCTGCCGAAGCGCTTTCCGATGCCGGTATCTCCCTTGTATTTGAGCCGGTGGCATATATGCCTGTATCCGTTGCCTTCGTCATAGAAGAAAAGGCTGGCGACACGGACGTAGGGTTCATATCCGGTGATATCCTTCTGGATATTGCAGTTCAGCCTGTCGGCTATCGGATGGTATTCCCTGTCCCATGTATATGTAAGCGGCATGTCCTCCATGCAGTCCCGACAGAGAAATCTTTCATCCGGCTCCATCCGCCTTCCGCATACGGCGCATGTTCTCGGAAGCAGGATATCCGCCACTGCCGCCGTTATGTATGTCAGACCTTTCATTCCGGTAAAAATATGGAAAAACAGCGGGGCATTCAATGGCGGATGTAGGATTTTTCCGTTTTGAGTGTCGGATTTTCCGTTTCTGACGGTATTTTTTCTTTTTTAAGGTTTTTCCTCTGACTTAAAAATCCTTATCTTTGCCACCTGTCCGGAAAAAGGGACAGGTATCGTATGGAAAGTCAGATAAGGAACAGTGGACTGTGGCCGGATGGCCGGCTGAAGATAGAATGGGTGAAGCACAATATGCCTCTTCTGCGCGGACTGGAAAAGAGGTTTGCCGAAGAAAGGCCTTTCGAAGGGTTGAAGATAGCCCTTTCCGTACATCTCGAGGCAAAGACTGCATATCTGTGCAAGGTGCTTGCTGCCGGAGGGGCGCGGATGTCCGTCACGGGGAGCAACCCCCTCTCCACTCAGGACGATGTGGCGGCTGCCCTTGTCCATGATGGGCTCAACGTCTATGCATGGCACGGTGCTACGGATGATGAATACCGCTCCCACATAAGATGCGTATTGGAGCAGGGCCCGAACATTATCATAGATGATGGCGGCGATCTCGTGCATCTGATGCATACGGAGTTCCGGCATCTCATTCCGGAGGTCATCGGCGGCTGCGAGGAGACTACGACGGGGATTCTGCGTCTCAGGGCGATGGACAGGGCCGGGGAGCTCCTGTTCCCGATGATGCTTGTGAACAATGCCGGCTGCAAGCATCTCTTCGACAACAGGTACGGCACCGGACAGTCCGTATGGGATGGCATCAACAGGACCACCAATCTGATAGTAGCCGGGAAGAATGTCGTGGTGGCCGGATACGGCTGGTGCGGCAAGGGTGTGGCGATGCGGGCAAAGGGCCTCGGGGCTGATGTGATTGTCACTGAGGTGGATCCCGTGAAGGCAATGGAGGCGGTGATGGATGGGTTCAAGGTGATGAAAATGCGTCAGGCTGCCGCCATCGGTGACATATTCGTCACCGTAACAGGCTGTGAGGGCGTCATTACCGGGCCTGATTTCATGGAGATGAAGGATGGGGCGATCTGCTGCAATGCAGGACATTTCGATGTGGAGGTCGATATGGCGGGACTGCGTTCCCTTGCGCTCGAATCGTATCCTGCCCGGAAAAACATTACCGGCTATTCCCTGCCGAACGGCAGACGGATATATGTGATTGCTGAGGGTCGGTTGGTCAATCTGGCTGCGGGAGATGGACATCCTGCGGAGATAATGGACATGTCATTCGCAATCCAGGCACTGAGTGCGGGATACCTTGTCAGAAACAGGGGAAAAATGCAGAAAATGCTGAATGATGTCCCTGCCGAAATCGATGACGAGGTCGCCCGTGCGGAACTGGCGCACTGGGGATGCGAGATAGATTCCCTCACTCCGGAACAGTACCGTTATCTTTATGGCGGACAGCCTGGTCTGCAGGAATAGTACCTCCGGTACGGGCGGTCATTTCCCCGCAGCCGGGTATATGGCAAAGAGGGATGAGCCGCTGCCTGACATGGATGCGTAGACCGCACCCGAATCATACAGGGACTGCTTGATGGCCGCAAGTGCAGGATGGCGCGGAAATACCGTCTTCTCGAAATCGTTTTTCAGGCGGTCTTTCCATTCGCTCACCGGTCTCATGAGAATCTCTCTCAGCGGGATGTCGGGTATTCCCGGTTCTATCCCGCCGTATGCTTCTGCAGTGGATACAGAAATCCCTTCGGGCGATATTATCTTGATGTCATAGTCCGACAGGTCGGAGAAATCGCATGGCGACAGTATTTCTCCACGTCCTTCTCCGAACATGGGCCTGTCATGGATGAAAAAGGCACAGTCGCTGCCGAGTCTTGACGCGTACTCCGCGAGAGTACTGTCATCTGTTCCGAGGGAGAACATTTCGGACAGCATACGCAGGGTAAATGCGGCATCGGCTGATCCTCCGCCAAGTCCTGCCCCTACGGGAGACAGTTTCTCCAAAAATATCTTGACGGGAGGAAGTCCGAAATCCTTGTCGAGAAGACGGTATGCCCTGGCGCACAGGTCTTCGGCCGGATTCCAGTCCACGCCTTCGGCTCTGGCTATCGTGATCATCAGCTTCCCGTCTTCCGAGATGCCCTGCCTGAGTGTATCATCAGCGCCGTATCTGCCGAAAAGTCCGGCGGATGTCCGGCTGTAGTCATCTCCTGCAATTATTTCAAGGACATCGCAGGTATCGTGGCATGGGTAGAACAGCGTCTCTATGTCGTGGTATCCGTCGGGACGCTTTCTCAGGACATTCAGCCCGATGTTTATCTTTACGTTAGGGTGAGTTATCATTCTTGCCGCAGATTAATCAGGTGCGATTTCAAGGAAATCGCTAAAGTCAGTCATCCCATTCCACTGTCCTGGACAGGTCGGGGTTGACCGTGATCCGTACGGACAGGGTTTCCGCAGGCAGCAGCGGCTCCACATTTTCCGGCCACTCTATGATGCAGAGATGTCCGCTGTACAGGTAGTCATCCAGACCGATGTCCACGGCCTCCCTCAATTCCCGTATCCTGTAGAAGTCGAAATGGTAGACCGGCTCTCCATCCCGTGTAATGTATTCGTTCAGGATTGTGAATGTGGGCGAACATACGGTATCCTCCACTCCCAAAGCCTTGCAGATGGCTGTCGTGAATGTGGTCTTTCCCGCTCCCATCGGGGCGTGGAATGCTATGATCCTGTCTTTCCCGGTTTCCCTGATGAATTCGGCTGCGGCCCTGTCGAGGTCGTCCGTGTCCCTTATTGTGATTTTGTGTTTCATTTTGTTGTATTTTTCTGTCCCTCGGGCTTTTTCTTCGGCAGGCTCACCGTGAAGCATGCTCCTCCCAAAGAGAATGACTTCTGGTATGATATCTCGCCGTTGCATTTGTCCACGATATTCCTGCATATTGCAAGGCCGAGTCCCGTGCCTCCGCTCTTTGTCGTGAAATTCGGCGTGAACAGCCTGGCCTGGTTCTCTTCCTTTACTCCCGGGCCGTTGTCTTCGAACACTATGTCATAGTATCCGTCCCTGACTCCGTTGCGCAGGCTGATGAATATCCTGCCTTTCCCGTCTATGCTGCCATCTGCGACAGCTTCTTCCACGGCCTGTATCGCATTGGTGATCAGGTTGACGAATACCCGGATAAGCTGCGGACGCGGAGCGAGCACGGTGGCTTCTTCAAGCCCTATGTATGATATTTCCATATTGTCCCTGTTGTCGAATATCACAAGCTGGTCCTTCAGTGTCCGGTTGAGATCCACTTCCACCGGTTCTTCCGTATAGAGTTTGGCGAAAGTGGAGAATTCGTTGGCCGTGTCCGTAAGTATGTCGATATGTTCCAGGATGACGGTTACGGCGTGGTCGAATTTCTCGCCCCATGCGGGATCGTTCCTTTCCTTCATCCTCACGAGCCTCTGTATCTCGAGCTTGATAGGGGTCAGCGGGTTCTTGATTTCGTGGGCAACCTGTCTTGCCATTTCGCTCCAGGCCTTGTCCCTTTCCGTCTGGGCCAGTTTGCGGCTGCTGACGGACAGTTCGTGTACCATCCTGTTGTACGCATCCACCAAAGTGGAAACCTCATCGTGTCTCTTGTACATGATATATTCGAGTCCGTGAAGGTCTGTCCCGCTCATCTTCCTGCCCATCTCGATGAGAGGCCTGAACATCCTGTTGACGAAAGTGGTGCTGATCAGTACGGTCAGCAGGATGAGTATGATGAAGATGTTGATGATGGTCGCCGCATGGAACAGGGCATCCTGCTTGAAGTCGAGGTCCTGGTCGGTATAAGGCACGCTGATGATGGCGATGGTCTGTCCCCTCTCGTTTATTACCGGAGCGTACAGGGAATAGAAGGTGTCCTTCCCGATGCGTTCCGAATGGATGTAGAACATCTTGTTGCGGTACCTTATATGATAATAGGCATCTTCGTTGATACGGGAGCCCATGACCATCCTGTCGAATATTTCAGGCGTGGTGGACCTTATGACCCTGCCGGAAGGGGAATATACGGTGATGTCGGATTTCGTGTCATTGCTGATGCTCTCGAGAATATGTCCGAACCTGTTGGTACTGAGCTCCGAACTGGAAACGATGTCCTTGCACTGGCTGTCCATCATTGCCTGGACGATGCTGATGCGCTCGGACATGAGATTGTCCATATTGGTCCTGTTCCTCCGGTAGACGAAGGTGACGCTGATTATGGACATGACGATAAGGGATACCAGGATGGATGACATCAGGACCGCATTGATGCGGGAACGGAAATAGTTGCTGCGGAACACTTCCTCCTTTGCCTTCTGTTTCCTCTTGTGTACGAGGAGATATACGGTGAAGAAAGTGATGAGCATGAGGTATGAGAACGTGATGATATAGGTCATCACTCCGTACACCTTGCGCGATATGATTATGGTCTCGTTGTCCGTGATCCTGTTTATGAAATGGATGTATCCGTTGAGCCTGATGTACGGCGCACCGCTCTCAATCCTGTCGTTGAGCCGTTCGTACATGACGGAAGGGTAGGCATATACCCCCTTGTTGCTTACCAGGCGTCCCGAGACGTACCTTGCGTATGAATAGTATGCCGGAATGCTGATCCCTCCCGGTTTGGAATACCGTCCGAGCAGGCTGTAGTATCCCCTGTCCTCCCTGTTGGCCTTGGGGTCAATCCCTATGACGATCCTGGACAGCCCGTGTTCCTGCGAATAGTACGGGAATACCCCGATATAGCCTGCCTGTCCGCTTGTACTGTATGTATAGAAGAACCTTGACCTTTCGGCGACAGGTGTTCCTGTGAATATCTTCTGCTCGTATTTCTTCAGGCCTTCCGGATCATCGCTCGGACAGACATCCACGAATATGTCATAGTCCTGGGCTATATTTGCAAGGTAGTTTTCCGTCAGACGGTTGAGCACCATCAGATTGCTCCGTTCCAGATGGGAAAGGGCGGATATGAACGGGTCTGTCGCGATGGCATCCTCCACTCCGCGCAGACTCATTTCCAGCCCGAGGTCCCTGTCCACGGCTAGCCTGTTGGAAAGGACCATCACCCTGTTCTGTTCCTTGCTGAATCCGAGAATGCTTATTGTGGCCGTGAAATATATTGCGCTCGCTACGGAAAAAATGAATACGGACTTCGTTTCGAATACGTTGTAGCTTTTCCCGTAAAGCATCTGTATTGCGGGTGAGAGCATCTGTATCAGCAGCAGCACGCAGAACAGCAGTGTCATGTATGTGGCATAGACGATGACAGTGTATATGGAGATATGGTTCCATATATGCAGTTCCATCTGGATGCTGGAGTTCCTGACAAGATTGGTGAGGGTAAGGCAGGTATAGACCATGATGGCGGCCGAGAGGGCGGCAACGCATATCCCGTATATCCCGGCCCTTTTCCGCCTGTCCCCTCCGTGAATCCATTTGATGAATTTGCCCCGTATCAGATATGTGCTCGCTATGAGCAGGATGACAGAGATATCCAGTATCATCAGGGCCCCGAAGGAATACAGGAAGGTGCCTCCGGCATATATTGTCGGGGAAAAGAACAGCGAATTCGTGCTGAACCCCCACAGGTATGCGGACACGGCGGCTATGGCAAGTATCATGACATTTGCCAGATACGCTTTCGGTGTCCTGTGGTACCACAGGTAGAGCATGGATGCCGCAAGCATTATTATCAGCGAGAGCCACCGCATCACCGAATTGGACATCGGGGTCTCCCAGCCCGTCTCGGGCATTATCTTGAACAGAGGCTGCCCATCTATGCATACCGGTGTCCCGCCGCTCTCGCTCAGAGGGACCGTGGAGTATTTTCCCGGAAGTTTCAGGAACCTGTTCACCCCGTTGTATGACTGGTGGATGTTCTCTATCAGGTGGTTCTTTATCTCCAGTCCGGCAATTACCTTGCAGCTGATGCCATCCGTGCCAGACTTGACCAGATACCATTTGGGTCCGAGATTCAGGTACTGTATCTTCGGTGTGACGCTTTTCAGAGGAGATACGAGGTTGGACCGGTGGCCTGTCAGCCTCTGGATCACGAGGCGGGAGCCGATGTTGTCGTTCGTGACGGGAAACTGGTTGCACCACGACTGCAGCGTGTCATACATGTATCTGTAGATGACCATGTCCTCGGGCAGGTCCATCTCCATCCATTGTGAATGGTCCGAGGAAAGGGCTTCGGATATGTAGCTGTCGAGCAGTCTTATCCTTTTCTCGATTCTGTTACCGAACCTTCCGGCGACTTTCTCCGAGTCGTTGGCCGTAGTGTTGAGGATCAGCGACAGGAAGAACAGCACCAGGGAGGCAAGAACGCAGATCGTGCTGCCGTATTTTCTTATGTAAAGGTTCGTCTTCATTGCCTCATGTCATTCGTGATGGTACGGCTCGCCTCTGATGATGGTAAAAGCCCTGTACAGTTGTTCCGTGAAGACAACCCGCACCATCTGGTGCGAAAATGTCATTTTAGACAGGGATACCATGCCGTTGCAGCGGTCATACACCTGCCTGGAGAAGCCGTATGCCCCTCCGATGACGAACACCATGTCCCGGCCGGAGCCGGAGATGCGTCTTTCCAATGCCCGTGCCCATTCCACCGATGAGTATTCCTTCCCGTGTTCATCGAGGAGGATCACATCATCGGAAGGCTTGATGGACTTGAGTATCAGTTCTCCCTCCCTGGTCTTGATCTGTTCCCTGTCTAAGGATGATACATTCTTCAGGGCAGGGATTTCCGTCACTGAAAATGCGATGTAATGCCTGAGCCTGGAGTTGTAGATCTCCATCCCCTCCCGGACCCATGGTATGTCCGTCTTTCCCACTGTAAGCAGAGTGATTTTCATGTCTCAGACCGCAAACTGCAAATATATCAAAAATTCTCCATGAAAAACCGCAGCAGGCCATCTGTTTGTAATGTCAGGATTCAGCCGGGCATCCCGGATCTGTTTCAGAATGTATTGGCTTGGATTTTGCAGCGTTTTGCGCTGCTGTTTTTACAAGGATGAATACCGCTCTGAAAATAACTTCCGTATTGCTTGCCATGGGACTGGGTTTTTCTTCCGTGGCCCAGAACCGGTCGTATGATGTGTTTATCCCGATAGCGAAATACATGAAGAAAGGGGATGCGGAGAAACTTTCCGCATGGTTCGCCGACAATCTGGAGATTACGGTCCTGTCCACTACCAATGACTCGAGCAGGAACCAGGCGAGACAGATAATGAAGTCTTTTTTCAATTCATACACGCCGAGGTCGTTCACGATAGACCACAAGGCGGGACGCTCCAACATGAAATATGCGCTCGGCTCCCTGTCTGCGGGGGGAGAGAAATTCATAGTGACGATTTTCGTATCCTGCAAGGAGGATACATACAAGATACAGCAGTTGAAGATAGAGAGAATCGAATGATTTTTGTAAGGAATCTATAGAACTTTTGGAATTTGGCACGCAGTTTGCAAATTCTCTAAATCGGTTAGTTTAGTTGTTAATAATATGGTTATAGTGAGCAGGAGCCCTCGTGAGAGTGCTCCTGTTTTTATTTCAATACTTCGCGGATGTCCATCCAGCGGATGTCCTTGTCGCGACGCCAGTAGGAGAGCTGTTTTCTGGCATAGTGGCGTGTATTGCGCTGGATCAGCTCAATGGCCCGCTCAAGGGACGTGACAGGGCCGTCTGTGTTCCGGCTTCCGGTTGCGGCATGACTTTCCCCGCAGCGGCCATCGGCCCAGTCGAACCATGCGAAGATTTCCTTGTAGCCGACTGTCTGCAGGGCCGGAAGATGCCTGTACGGCAGCAGAGACCGGACCTCTTCCACAAGCCCGGCATCAACCATGTCTATCACCCGCCTGTCGATTCTCGCATACAGTTCTTCGCGCGGTCTTGCGAGTCCGATTTTCTCTATCTCGAAATCACGCTTTTTGCGCGGCGCGGTCTTGAACGAGGAAAATGGCCGTCCGGTGAGAAGGCATACTTCAAGGGCACGGACCACCCTCTGCCCGTTGGCGATGTCGATGGTCGCATAACTCTCCGGATCCAGCCTTTTCAGATCCATCCGGAGGGATTCTACTCCCTCATCCCGCAGCCTTCTTGTCAGTTCCGCCCTCAGTTCCTGGTCGGTTTCCGGAAATTCATCCAGCCCGTTGCACACGGCATCGATATAGAATCCCGATCCTCCTGCCATGACAAGGGTTTCGTGACCCTGGCCGAACAGATCGCGTATAAGCCCGAGTGCTTCGATTTCGTATTTCCCGGCAGTATAGATTTCGTTTACCGACCGGGTATGGATGAAATAATGCCTTACACTGGCAAGCTGTTTTTCCGATGGCACGGCAGTGCCGATGCTCATCTCCCTGTATATCTGACGCGAATCGCAGGAGATGACCGGTGACCCGAAAGACAGGGCGGCCTCTATGCTGTAGTCGGTCTTTCCTACGGCGGTCGGTCCGAGAATGATCAGCAGCCTTTTCACAGGCTACTCTTCTCCTTCCGATTCATCGTACAGCTCTTTCCCGTCCTCATCGTCATCTTCCTCCTCGCGGTCATCGCTGTCATCATCCTCCCAGTCTGGATCTTCCGTCATAGGAGCCTTCTTCTTGTCATCTGGCAGATCCTCGAAAGCTACATATCCGTTTTCGAATTCGATCGGGTCGGGCCCCTTGGTCTCCACGAGGATAGGATATACCACCCCCGGTCTCGGTTCGGCCTCCCCTTCGTATGAGACGATGACGCTCTTTGCGTTGGTGGTGTCGTAGAAATAGGTGAAAGAAACCTCCCCCTTCTTGAGGGTCTGCTCTATGGTGACGGAGTCTATCGTCCCCGCTCCCAGGTCGAAGATTCCGTACCTTGAAGACACGTTTCCGTCTTTGTCCATTGCCTTGAAAAGCACAAGCTGGTCCTGAGGAAAACTCATGTCCGCCCTCATCTGTTTGGAGAACGTGTAGAGGGATGAATTGGCCTTTATCTCATAGACTCTTGCAAATCCCTTGATTCCCGGAAGGGAAACCCGATATCTTAAAACCATATATGAATAGAATTACCGATTAAGCCTGCCAAAGGTACAAAATATTTTGGCGCGGTTGCAGAATAATATAAAAAATACTAAATTTGAAGTCGGTATGGATGGGGTTCACGGACAGATCAGGGATTCTTTCAGGAGCATTTCCTCTCCTGCCCGCGGGCTTTTCAAGGATAACGGCAGCAGGTTCATTGCCTGTGCGTATCCGGTGGAGACGGAGGCTGAAGTCAAGGAGATCGTTGATTCACTGAAAAAGGAATACCACGATGCCAGGCATCATTGCTATGCCTACCGTCTGGGCTACAGGGGAGACCGTTTCCGCGCGAACGATGATGGGGAGCCATCCGGTTCTGCCGGCCGTCCGATTCTCGGACAGATAGATTCCAGGGGATTGAGCGACATACTGATAGTCGTGGTCAGGTATTTCGGCGGGATAAAGCTCGGGATACCGGGGCTTATCCGTGCCTACAGGACTGCTTCGGCCGATGCGCTGGACAATGCGGCCGAAGTGGAGAAGATTGCGGCCATGCGCTGCCGGCTGACATTCGGCTATATGGACATGAATTCTGTCATGAAGTTGGTCAAGGATATGGATCTGACTGTCTCGGGACAGGATTTCGGAATGGAATGCAGCATGGATGTGTCGGTGCGGCTGGCGCTCGTGGACCGGTTTCTGGAACGGGCGGAGAAGACAGGCTGCTGCAGCGTTGAATTGTTGGATGCTTCAAATATTGATGGATAATATGGGTAAAAGTCTTATCTCAATACAGGATTTCTCGAAGGATGAGATCCTCCATGTGCTCGAAGTCGCCAGGGAATTCGAGAAGAACCGTTCCCAGAAGATTCTGGAAGGGAAGGTTGTGGGAAGCCTGTTCTTCGAGCCATCTACAAGGACCAGACTCAGTTTCGAGACGGCCGTAAACAGGCTCGGGGCGAGGGTGATCGGATTCTCTGATGCTACCAACACGAGCGTCAGCAAGGGGGAGACCCTCAAGGACACCATCAAGATGGTCTCCAACTATGTGGACCTTATCGTGATGCGTCATCCTTTGGAAGGAAGTTCCAGATATGCCTCCGAAGTGGCATCCGTACCGGTCGTGAACGCTGGCGATGGAGCCAACCAGCATCCTTCGCAGACATTGCTGGATCTCTATACGATCATGCAGACCCAGGGCAGGTTAGACGGACTTACGATCAATATGGTGGGGGACCTGAAATACGGCAGGACCACCCATTCCCTGCTCCAGGCGATGTCGCATTTCAGCCCGACATTCATTTTCACCGCTCCGGATGAGCTGAAGATGCCTGCCGAATATAAGGATTTCCTGGACAGCAAGGGCATTCCGTACAAGGAGACCTCCTCTCTCGAGGAGCATCTTGATTACTGCGACATACTTTACATGACGAGGGTCCAGCAGGAACGCTTCAATGATCCGATGGAATACGAGAAGGTGAAGGATGTCTATCGCCTGACTGCATCGATGCTCGGCGGAGTGAAGCCGAACATGAAGATTCTTCACCCGCTTCCGCGTGTAGGCGAGATAGATGAGGATGTGGATGACACGCCGTATGCATATTATTTCAAGCAGGCGGAGAACGGCCTTTATGTCAGGATGGCGATCATATCATATCTCCTCGGCTACAGATAGCGGACAGTCGTACGGAATCCCGGCCGGAGAGGGACATGACATTGTCATTCCGGGCGGAGCCCAAGAAATTATAAAATGTCATTCTGAGCGGAGCCCAAGAAATTATAAATTGTCATTCTGAGCGGAGCGAAGAATCTGCCGGCGAAGACAACAATAATAACGATTAAACGGAACCGAAATGGAAACAAATGATAAACACCTGATAGTTAGTGCTTTGGAAAACGGGACAGTGCTGGATCACATCCCGGCAGACCAGGTCTACAAGGCTTTGGATATACTTGACCTCAAAGGTGCCGACCATCAGATAACGATAGGCATCAACCTGAAAAGCAAACAGTTCGGCCGGAAGGGAATCATCAAGATAGCGGACAGGTTCTTCGCGGACGAAGATCTCAACAAGCTGGCTCTGATAGCTCCGAAAGCGACGGTGAACATTATCAGAAATTTCAGGGTCGTGGAGAAGAAGAAACTCGAGATGCCGGCGGTTGTCGAAGGCATCGCCAAATGCATGAACCCTAAATGCATCACCAACCATCAGCCGGTGCGTACGCGGTTCACGACCATCGACAACGGTAGCAGCATTTCCCTGTTGTGCCACTATTGCGAGAAGATCACCGACACCAAGGGTATTTTCTGAAAAGGGGATAATATTGAATCTGTAATTTTATTAAACATAATTATTGTTGTGATGAAAAAGGTGCATAACTTCAACGCCGGGCCTTGCGTGCTCCCGGATCAGGCTATCGAGAAATCCATCGAGGCACTGAAAGATTTTGCAGGAACAGGAATGGCTGTAATCGAAGTGTCCCACAGGTCGAAGGAATGGGGCGAGGTAATGGATGAATGCCGTTCGTTGTGGAGGGAGCTGCTCAATATCCCGGATACGCACGAGGTACTTTTCCTCGGAGGCGGAGCCAGTATGCAGTTCCTTTATGTGGCGATGAATTTTCTGGAGAAGAAAGCCGCATACCTCGAGACCGGAGTGTGGGCAAAGAAGGCGCTGAAAGAGGCGAAGGGACTCGGAGATGCATACGCACTCGCTTCATCTGCCGACAAGACATTCAGTTATATCCCTAAGGGATATGTTATCCCGGAGGATATAGACTATTTCCATATCACGACCAACAATACAATTTACGGAACCGAGATCCGGTATGATATCGACAGTCCTGTCCCTCTCATTGCGGACATGTCTTCCGATATCCTTTCGCGTCCGGTGGATGTGGGCAAATACGCGTTGATCTATGGCGGAGCGCAGAAGAATGTAGGTCCTGCCGGAGTCGCTTTCGCGATTGTGCGCAAGGATGCCCTCGGGAAGGTGAGCCGTTATATCCCGACCATGCTTGACTACCGCACCCATATTGACGGCGGGTCGATGTTCAACACCCCTCCGGTGTTCCCGATATTCGTAATGAACGAGACTCTCAAATGGCTCAAGGGTATCGGCGGGGTCGAGGCCATCAACAAGATAAATGTGCACAAGGCCGGAATCCTCTATGATGAGATCGACCGCAATCCTCTGTTTGTAGGCACTGCTGCAAAGGAAGACAGGTCGATCATGAATGTCTGCTTCGTCATGGCTCCTGGATATGAGTCTCTTCAGGATGAGTTCATGGCATACGCCAAGGAAAGGGGTATGGTAGGTATCAAGGGACACCGGTCCGTAGGCGGATTCAGGGCTTCCATCTACAATGCCTGCCCTGTGGAAAGCGTTGAGGCGCTTGTCTCCTGCATGCAGGAATTCGCCGCCCTGAAGGCATAGCTGTCATTCTGAGCGTCCCTCATTGTCATTCTGAGCGGAGCCCAAGAAAAACAAGAAATGTCATTCTGAGCGAAGCAATCTGTCAGGGATTGATGCGGCAGATCCTTCACTCCAAAACAATAAAACCATAAGTCGAAATGAAAATACTTGTAGCAACAGAGAAACCGTTCGCCGCAGTGGCTGTGAACGGGATAAAGGAAATAGCAAAGGAAGCGGGACATGAAGTCGTGCTGCTCGAAAAATACACTGACAAGGCGCAGCTTGTGGCTGCCGTAGCGGATGCCGATGCCCTTATAGTCCGTTCGGACAAGGTGACGGCGGAGGTCATTGATGCAGCGAAGAATCTCAGGATTGTCGTGCGTGCCGGAGCCGGCTATGACAACCTCGACCTGCAGGCATGTACGCAGCACGGTATCGTGGCAATGAATACTCCCGGGCAGAATTCCAATGCGGTGGCTGAACTTGCCATCGCCATGATGATTTTCATGTCGCGCAACCAGTTCACTCCCGGGACAGGCAGCGAACTGAGCGGCAAGAAGATAGGTATCCAGGCATACGGCAATGTCGGCAAGCTCGTGGCCCGCAAGGCATCGGCTCTCGGAATGCAGGTAATGGCATACGACCCGTTTGTAGACAATACCGTGATGGAGAATGACGGTGTGATTCCTGCATCCACGCTGGAGCAGATGTATTCGGAGTGCAATTTCATTTCCCTGCATATTCCTGCCACTCCTGAGACCATAGGCTCGATAGGCTATGACCTGATCTCGAAGATGCCTGCAGGAGGATGTCTTCTCAATACTGCACGCAAGGAAATCATCAATGAGGCGGAACTGGTAAAGGTCCTCACGGATCGTCCGGATTTGAAATACGTCACCGATATCGCAGCTGTATGCCAGGGGGAACTGAACGAGAAATTCGGCAAGAGGGTATTCGCTACGCCCAAGAAGATGGGGGCGGAGACAATGGAGGCGAATGTCAATGCCGGCCTGGCTGCCGCACGCCAGATATGCAGGTTCTTCGCGACCGGATGCCGTGATTTCCAGGTCAATAAATAGGATGTCTTTTGGGCAGATGTTTCACTCCAACCTGACGGTTCCGTTCAACATGACACCGTATCATGTTGAGAGAAACCTAAGAAAATAATGAAGAATCTGCTGATTAATTCAATGTAAATTATGGTAAGAATCAAACCGTTTGCCGCCATCAGACCTCCGAAGGAACTTGTCGAGGAAGTGGCGGCGCGTCCCTACGATGTGCTCGATTCCGAGGAAGCCAGGGCTGAAGCCGGGGAGAAATCCCTGCTGCACATTACCAAGCCGGAAATAGATTTCGATCCTGTTATCGATGAACATAGCCGGCAGGCCTACGACAAGGCCGTGGAGAATTTCAAGGAATGGAGGAAGAAAGGCTGGCTGCGTCAGGATGACAGGCCGTACTATTATGTCTATGCACAGACAATGGATGGGCGGACGCAGTACGGGCTTGTCGTATGTGCCCATACGGATGATTATGCCGAAGGAAAGATAAAGAAGCACGAGCTGACCCGCAAGGAGAAGGAGGATGACAGGATGGTCCACGTGATGATACAGAGGGCAAATATAGAACCGGTCTTCTTCTCTTATCCGGACAACGATGAGGTCAATGAGATTGTCCGGAAATATACGGCGGGTGAGCCGGAGTATGATTTTGTCGCCGAAGATGGTTTCGGGCATCATTTCTGGGTGATCGATGACCGGAAGGACATAGACAGGATCACCGAACTGTTCAAGGATATACCTGCCTTCTATGTGGCTGATGGCCATCACCGTACGGCTGCAGCAGCCCGGGTGGGGGCGGAACTGAAGGGGCAGAACCCTAACCATACCGGAGAGGAGGAATACAATTATTTCATGGCTGTGGCCTTCCCGGAAAGCCAGTTGAAGATAATCGACTACAACCGCGTGGTGAAGGATCTCAACGGACTGTCTCCGGAAGAGTTTCTGAAGGCTCTGGAAAAGGATTTCACCGTCAGTGAAAAGGGAACGGAGCCGTACAGGCCGGACCATCTCCACAATTTCTCCATGTATCTCGGAGGAAAATGGTATTCGCTTGAGGCGAAGGATGGCAGATATGATGATTCGGATCCGATAGGGGTGCTGGATGTCACGCTGCTGTCTGATTTGGTCTTGGACAGGATCCTCGGGATCAAGGATCTGAGGACGGACAAGAGGATCGATTTCGTAGGGGGGATCCGCGGGCTTGAGGAACTCAGCCGCCGGGTGGATTCAGGAGAGATGGCAGCGGCGTTTGCCCTCTATCCGGTTTCAATGAAGCAACTGGTGGACATTGCCGATTCCGGCAAGATAATGCCTCCGAAGACTACCTGGTTCGAGCCCAAGCTCCGCAGCGGTCTGACGATTCATCTTCTTGATTGACAGACGGATCATCCGAATCCGGGCTGCCAGGTCCGGGCTTGGGGGATACTACAGCCCGAGTTCGACCTGGAATCGGATACTCCAGCGGTCGGATGGTGCGACCGGAGCATTCTTCATATAGTTGTAGGAGACGTCAAGCTGTACTTTCAGGCTGTGTCCGATGATATAGCGGGTCAGACCGATTGTGCTCTGGTTCCACAGGCTGTAACCTGCAAGTGGCTGTATCTCGCCGTCAGGAAACATTGTGGAGTTTCTGGCGGCGAGTTCCCATTTGCTGTCGAAGAGGTAGCTGCCCTGTACGTTTAGCCCGGAACCGGTATAGATGTGCTGTCCGGGTGCTATGATGGCGCTTTGGCCGAACAGATGTCTCCCGAGATAGTCGGCCGTCAGGGCGAATCCCCTGTATTTGAAGACCATGTCGGCATAATATGACCCGATATCCCTTGTCTGTCCTCCGGAGATGATGGCGCCTTTCCAGCCCTGTACCCTCTGTGCCTTGTTGTTGAAGGTATAGCCCATTCCGAGCATCAGTTTGGGAGTCTCTTCGTATTCGAGATCCCCTTCAATGTATTCGCTTTTGCCGTGCAGCCTTCCGAACGGGTACAGTTCTATCCTTCCGGTGTAGGCGAATCCGCCGGCCGCGATTTCCGAGGCATTCCAGTTCCTGCCTTCTCCGAGGGTGACGGATGCCTTGGCGGCAAGGGCGAACGAATCATGGTCTCCGTAGTAGTATTCCCCGAAGAACCCGATATCCCTGTCTCCTCCGAATTCGCTGTTGACAATGCTCCTGTCCACGAACTGCAGTGCGCTTGACGAATTGACCCTGGCCCTGTTTGCCTTGACTTTGGTCTGTCCGAATCCGATGTTCCATGATGAGTTCGGTACGAAATATACGACGGCATCCCTGATAAGGTTCATGTTTCCGTTCGGGATGGGTTCGGCATCGTAGCTGGAGAAGCCGAGCTGGATGGAATAGACGAATTTCGGGGAGAAGATATACCCATCGAACCGGAGTCTCAGGCGCTTGATCTGCGCTTCCGTTTCACTCAGACCGAATCTGTCATCGAAATGAAGCCCGAGCATATTCTGCATTCTGAAACGCAGGGTCATTTCGTAGGAATCGTTTTTCGGACGGAACGTCACTCCTTTGCCGACCTCGATATTCGGCATGTTGGCAAGCTGTTCCAGGATTTCCTGCCTGCCGTTGTCGATGGAGTCCGTCAGGAAAGCCTCGATCTGCCCTGTCGTTTGGGCAGATGCGGCAAAGGCAGCAATGAAAGCGGTAGCGATTACAGTAGCCGGTCTTTTCATTTCACTATGGTTTGAGTTTCCTTTCAAAAGCCGCCGTCCCGGTTGCATATCCGTGTCCGGCAGGCAAGTTCTGCAGGGATCTGCCGGACAAAGATAACCCATTTTTTCAGCAGCGCCCGCAAAAATATTTTCAGAATCTGAAATGAAACCGAAATCCGTTTGGAAAGTCGCCGCTTTTTGTTACTTTTATATTCCGGGAGACTGAAATCCTTATTGAATGAATTTTGAGGAACAATGATAGAAGAATTGCTGGAACCGCTTGTACCTGACCGGTTCAGAAACGATGAAAGATACAGATCCGGACATGTCCGGATAATAAACGCCCTTCCCGGGCGCCGCATTGTCGGGGTACACATCCCCGATATGGTTGCTTTGGCGAAGACGCTTGTCAGGAGGCCTGATGCAATGGAGATTATCTCCGGTTTTGAATCTTCCGCTTGTCAGGAGGCGGGATCAGGACGCAGGGATATCCTTTCGCATGAGGAGATGATGGTATGGGGAATGATGATAAACAGTCTTGAAAGGTCATGCCTTTCCCTGCCGGGGGCGGATGGCATTGCCGGAAAGGGGCTGGACATGTCAGGGCTGGCAGGGCTGAGAGATGCCCGGGTCAGGCTGCTTGGCCTGAAACTGGAGCTGTTGGGACAGTATGTCCCGCATATCGACAACTGGGCGGTGTGCGACCACGTGGCTGGGGCGGCGAAATGGTTCGGCAGGGAAGTGAAGCGGCCGTTGAGGTCATCCCCGTATGGGGGAACGGATTCCCCGGCAGGAAAAGAAGGCGGGACGGATGACCTTATATGTGAGAGACTGTGGAAGTTCCTTTGCGGATATTTCGCATCTGACAGGGAGTTCGAGGTGCGTTTTGCGACAGTTATGGCGATGAGCCATTTCCTCGATGGGAAGTATCTGCCACGGATATTCTTCCGGTTCGACAGTCTGGATTTCGGCAGGATACGTTCGGAATATGTCTCTTCATCCAATACGCAGACTCCCGGCCGGGTTATCGGTGAGCCGCCGTATTATGTCCGGATGGGCGTGGCCTGGTGTCTTGCGACGGCTTTGGCCAAATTCCCCGATGAGACGCGTGCATATCTGCGGCATTCCCGTCTGCCGGAAAATGTAGTCCGCCTCTATGTCCGCAAGGCCCGCGAGTCATTCCGGACCCGCGACATTTCTCCGTTTTAATCAAAAAGGTGTCAGGAGTCATGAAACTGATTACGCATATAGAATATCATACGGTCTGGGGCCAGGACCTGTATTTGAGGTCAGGAATCAGGGAGTATCCGATGAAATATGCTCCCGGAGATATATGGACGGCTGAAGTCGATGGCCTTGAGGAAGGGCAGACGTTCGGGTACCGCTATGAAGTGCATGAAGGGGGATTCTGCGTGAGGACTGAATGGCTGTCGCACAGTGTGACCGTACCGGAGTGTCATGCCGATGGGCCGGTTGCTGCCGGGCAGGATGCAGCTGAGGTCCGGGATGCCGTTGTAGAGAGGGGTGTCATTGAGGTTCGGGATGCGTGGTCGGATGTCCCGGAAGATCTGCCTCTCCGATCCGCCCCGTTTGCGGAAGGGATTTTCCGCAAGGACGGAAGGAGTCCCTGGAGGGCTGCGGGAACAGCCGTTCCGGTCTTCTCCCTGAGGTCTGAAAGCGGGTTCGGCACAGGTGAGTTCAATGACCTGAAACTGCTTGCCGACTGGGCTGCCATGACAGGGCAGAAAGTCATACAGCTGCTGCCTGTCAACGACACGACAAGGACCTGGTCCAGGGCTGATTCCTATCCGTACAATGCCGTTTCCAGTTTTGCCCTTCATCCCCAGTTCATTCATCTGCCTGCCGTCGGAGTGGAAGAGGATGAGGAATATCTGCGCCTGAGGCGGGAGTTGAATGCCTTGCCGGAGCTTGATTATGAAAGGGTGAACAGAGAAAAGCACAGGCTTCTCCGCAAGGCTTTCGCGGAAACGGGCGCGAAAGTCATGGCATCGGAGGAGTTCAAGACGTTCTGCCGGGACAATGCCGGCTGGCTGTCCCCGTATGCCGCGTTCTGTGTCCTGAGGGATGAATCCGGAACATCCGATTTCTCCTCCTGGAAGGGATGCGAAGACGGAACTCACTGTAATGAAGACTTTTCCGTATATGATGCGGATAAGGTATCAGGATACGCAAGGGCTCATAAGAAAGGTATCGACTACTGGTGTTTCGTGCAGTACCATCTGCATGTCCAGCTGCTCGAAGCAAGGGATTACGCCCGTTCAAAAGGCGTGATATTCAAAGGGGACCTGCCGATAGGCGTGAGCAGGACCAGTGCGGATGCATGGGTGAATGCAAGTCTGTTCAACATGGATTCCTGCGCGGGGGCGCCACCGGATGCATTCTCTGCCGATGGACAGAACTGGGGTTTCCCTACATACGACTGGGACGCAATGGCGAAGGATGGCTATGCCTGGTGGAAGGCGCGGTTAGGCAGGATGTCGCAGTATTTCGATGCATTCAGGATAGACCATATCCTCGGTTTCTTCCGTATATGGGAGATCCCCGTGGATGCCGGGAGCGGGCTTCTGGGGCATTTCAACCCTTCCCTGCCGTATTCTGCCGCAGAACTGGCCGCAAAAGGCTTCGACTTGCGGAAATGTGCCGGCAGAAGACGGGGCAGGAATGTCCTTTTTGTCCCGGACCCTCGCAGAAAGGGATACTGGCATCCGTGCATATCGGCCAAATCGGCCCGGGTTTATGCAGCCCTCGATGCCGGCGGCAAGTCGGCCTTCGACAGCCTTTATGAGGATTTCTTCTATCACAGGCACACCGGATTCTGGAAGGAGTCGGCGATGAGGAAACTTCCCGCCCTGCTCTCGGCTACGGGAATGCTTGCATGCGGAGAGGATCTCGGAATGATACCGGCCTGTGTGCCGGAAACGATGGCGGAATACCGGATACTTTCACTTGAAATCCAGAGAATGCCCAAGAAATTCGGGGAGAGATTTGCCGATCCCGCAACATATCCGTATTATTCGGTATGTACCACTTCCACACATGACACGAGCACTCTCAGGGCATGGTGGGAGGAAGACAGGGAACAGACCGAGGCTTACTGGCATGAAATGCTCGGAGAAAAAGGGAATGCTCCCGAAACATGCAGCCCGGACATCTGCCGCCGCATTATCGGGGAGCATCTCGGTTCCCCATCCATGCTTGCAATCCTGCCGCTGCAGGACTGGCTCTCCATCGATGGGACCCTCAGGTTCGCCGACCCTGAAAAAGAAAGGGTCAATGTCCCTTCCGATCCTCACCATTACTGGCGCTACCGCATGCACCTGACTCTCGAGGCCCTTCTGCAGCAGGACAGGTTCAATGCCCGGATACGGGAAATGGTATCAGCCTCGGGCCGCTGATGCCATCGTACAATAAAATAACGTGAATCCGATGAAATGAATGGAAAACAGCCCCCGGGGTAAGGCAGAACATCCGGGGGCTTTGAAATCTGACGCATCACGCGTCAGGAGCAGTATGTTACGGATACGGACGAGCCGTATCCGCTGGATCATTGTCTTGTACGGGTCACCGTATGAAGCACATTCCCGTCCTTGTCGAGCATGTGGAGGTCGAGCTCATTCTCAGATGCCGTGATAAGCGAGTATCCTGATTTGTTGCTGCAGAATACCGTCCCGTCAACCGGCTGCACATCATCGCGGCTGAGAGAACCTGAGGAGTTCACGACATAGTCGATGCCGTCTTTGCTGATATGCTGGAAAGTATGGATGTGACCGCAGAGGTACATGTCCACATTCCCGTATTTCCTGATGACGGTGTCGAGTCTTTTCTGGAGATCGGTCCTTTCGCTTTCGCTCTTGTCGGTGTATGCATAAATCGGATGGTGTCCGACTACGAGTACCCAGTCCTCATCTGCCCCGGAAAGCACATCGTCAAGCCATTCGAGCTGAGCCTGATAATCTTCCTTTGAGGCATCGCCATATTTTCCGGTATCTTCGCGGTATTTGTCGATCATCGGGCAGGTATCGACCATCACTATCCTCACAGTCACTCCATCCTCTTCTTTCACGAAAGTGTAATATTTGGACGGCATGTTCCACCTTGCGCTGATCTTGCTGTAGTCCACAGGTGCCTGAGTGTTGCCTCTGTATTCGTGATTGCCGCAGATGGTATACCACGGAATCATCAGATCCGGATGGGAATAGATAAGTTCATAGTTGGTCATCCACAGAGGGTCGGAGACGCTGCGTACTCCTTCGAAATGGTGGATGTCACCTGCTCCTACCACAAATTCGATGTCGATTGTCTCGGCCATTTGTCCCATTGTGGCAGCTATGGGTTTCTGGTCATAATATCCGTTACGCCCGGTGTCGTTCACAAGGTAGAAGTTGAGCGGCTGCTCCAATGCTGCCCATTCGGCAGTCGGGTAGTCCGTTTTCTGCCCGTTGCCTCCACAGCAAGAATTTGCCAGAAGCGATATGGCAGCGAGCAGGATTGTCAAATGGATTCTCATGATTCGGAATTTTAGATGTTTCATGCAAATTTGCATAAATTATTTCGTTCCGAGAGCACCGAACCATGCCTGTACTGCAGGAGACTTGTACTCTTTCCCGTTTACGGTCAGTCCTGAGCCTGCGAAGAACGGTGCCTTGTCACCTGCGGAGTATGCGCCTGTCAGCACAGGGGATCCTGCATTCACATGGAAATCCCAACTGTCATCGAATGCCGTCAGAGACGGGTCGGCGTTGATGTTGTAGTTCACGAAATCCGGGTCCAGTTCTTCAGCCGTTGTTGCATCTTTGGCAATCTTGCTGTGGACATCCACTTTGTCCGTGTCATAGCCTTCATGATCGTACGCATAGCCTTGGTATGCGTATGCGACACCTGAAAGAGCTTCGCCATCTTCATCCTCTGTCCATACTATGGAACTCTTCTCATTTCCGGATGCGTAGAAGTTATAGTCAATCATGGAATTCACATCATCATATCTTCCATCGTCCGGACTGGCCGGCTGGTCGAGATCCGGAGTGATGGCCCTGAACTTGCAGTTTACAAGCAGGTTGTTGAATACGCTCACACGGGCATTCTGCTCTACATAGATACAGCCTCCTTTTTCTCCATCCCTTCTCCAGCCTGCATTGATAATGGTGTTGTTGTATGCCTGTATCAGAGCCTGTCCTCTTGTCTCTCCCTGTCCTGAACTGGAGAGTTTCAGCCCGTTGGTGTTTGGACTGAACATTATGTTCTGCGCCACATCTACCTTGCAGCCTGCCTTCACATTCACGGCCTCTGCACCATCGAAACCGTTGCAGCTGAATGTGTTGTTTGCAATGATACCGTTTCCTCCCATCATGTAGATGCCATCTGACCAGCCGTTGCGGATAATGCAGTTCGTGATGACATATCTGCCGTTGATGTTGTTGGTGGTTATTTGAGGATATGCATCATCTCCCGCCGTATAATATTCGTTTTCTGCGGCAGGAGAGCCTTCCACTACCTGACCACCCGTGTATTCGATGATGGTATGGTCAATCAGCATTTCCTCGCAGCTTTCACCGGCTACGATGCCTCCCCAGTAGCCATCCATCTTCTTGTCTTCCTCGATGGATTCAGCCCCGTCCACGGTCAAGGTTACAGGTGCGCTTTCAGAACCGAGGCAATAGAGGCTGCCATCGACCGAGAATTCGATTGCCACATGATTGACTCCCACTCCGGCCCTGCTGAATATTACGGTCACGCCTTCTTCGATGGTAAGGCTTTTCCCTTCAGGGACTGTGATGTGTCCTCCTACATAGACGGTGGAGCCGGCTTCCCATGTCCCGTCCACGTCTCCGGAAATGGCATCTGCAGGAAATTCCGTCCCTGTCTGCTGCCCGTTTCCTCCGGTGTTTTCTGTGTTGTCCGTGTCGATGTCGCTGCATGCTGCCATTGCGAATGTTGCGGCAGCAGCCATCATGATAAAGTTTTTGAGTCTCATAATAAGTTTATTGTTGGTTTTGATTGATTTCTATAGTTTATTTCCCGGTAAATCTGTACCGTATCCCTATCAGCATTGTCTGTCCGTGCCATTCCCTCCTTTCTATGATTCCTCCATGGTATCTTTCGTAAGCCGTGACTGATTCGGTGTGAGGCCCCGGATTTATGAATCTGAGGATAGGCGTGTCCAGCAGATTGGATGCCTTGGCGAAGATTGATATCCCGTTGCGGAATCCCTTTTCGATGGATGCATCCAACTGGACATATCCGGCTTCCCAGATGTCGTTTTCGAACCAAAGAGACACATCGCTCAGCCGTTTGCCCGTATAGGATCCCGATATCTGCGCCTCAATTCCCGCTTTGGCGAACTTGAAGAGGAAAGAGAGGTTAGCCACATGTGCAGCCTGTCCGTAGAGTGGTCTTGTCTGTGTGACGGCTTTTACCTGCGAGTTGTCCATTGTGTTTTTTGTCGTGGTAATGGCGGAATGGGTGTAGGTATAGTTCGCCTTGATGCCGAACCATTTGAAATACTTCATGATGTCCACTTCCACTCCGAAATTTGTGGCATCGCCGAAATTCATTGGCGTCAGGAATGTGGATTGCCCTTCGTTAATGAGTCCGTATTCTATAGGATTCCGGATCTTTTTCCAGAACAGGCCCAACATGAACTGTTCCGAAGATTTCGGGAAGAATTCGTATCTCAGGTCAAGGTTGTCGGCCACGGTATGCTCCAGATCGGGATTCCCTTTTTCATCGTAGTCTTCGTTGAGAATTGTATAGGGAACAATCTCGAAGAATCCCGGTCTGTTGATGGAACGGCCGTAGGAAAACCTGAGATTGGCGTTCCTGTGTACATTGTATTTCAGATGCACGCTCGGAAGGATGTCTGTGTAGCTCTGATGTCCTTCGGCATCCGTCTTCCTCGGAAAGTCCAGTACATAGCCCTGGTCCGTGTGTTCCGCGCGGACGCCGGCAATCATTTCCAGCCTGTTCCAGGTATATTTCGTCATCAGATATCCGGCTCCGATCTTTTCCGATGCATCATAGTTCAAAGGATCGCCGATATTTCCGTATGGTTTCGGTTCCAGCAGCAGTTCATCGAAATTGGTCCAGTCTTCGCCATAGTACTGCGGGTCACGGATACCTGTCGCCGAGTCGAATGTATATTCATTGAAGAAACTGTCTCTGACCTTGTCCCTGTACATTCCTCCGGCCTGAAGCAGAAGGACGGATCCGTTTCCGGAGAAATCGAACCTGTAAGAAAGGTTGACATATCCGGCGATGTCCCTGTCGGAATTGTGTTCCCATCTCCTGTCTGCAGAGTCGGTATTGTAGAGATGATTGCCGTTGAGGTAGATGCGGGCGTTGTCCGGAGTTGTGCCGTATGCTTTTGAAAACACCCCGGTCCAGTTGAGTTTCAACCGGTTGCCTTCAAGAAACGAATGCTCTCCCTTCAGGGTTGCATTGAGGATATACTGTCTGTTCCATTTCATCCTCACGGTGCGTTCCCTGTCATCTGCCGCATCCCTTACCTCGCTTTCCCTCAAGTCCATGTATCCGGCATAGAACATCATTTTATGTTTGGGATTGATCCTGTAGTCAAGTTTGGCGTGGATTCCCATTCTGTTCTGTTCTTCGGAATATTTACGGATTTCAGTGCCGTATATGCTTGACCCGGGTTTGTAGTACAGGTCGCTGTCCTTTCCTCTGAAAAGATTCTGGTAACTGATGCCGACCATTATTCCGAGCCTGTCTCCGAAATATCTGTCGCCGAATGACAGACCGCCCGTAATGTCAGGTCTCGGACGGCTCCATTTCATTCTCAGATTCTCCATTGTAAAGTCATCGGCCGTTACGGCATAGTCCTCCGGCCTGCCCATCCTTTCGTAAGGAGACATTTTGCGGATTGCCTTGCGGTTGAATGACTGGAAATCCCTGTCGAAGAACAGGGCGCTGTATCCTGTGGAGAGGTTGGCGGTTATTTCCATCTTTTCCGGCGCGTCCTTCATTACCAAGTTCACCGCGCCGCCGATGCCATCGCCCTCCATGTCTGCTGTCAATGATTTTGTTACCTCCAGGCGGTCAAGCATTTCCGATGGGAAAATATCAAGCGGCACAAACCTGTTCTTGTTGTCAGGGCTCGGGATTTTCACACCGTTGACCAGGGTGTAGTTGTATCTCTTGTCCATTCCCCTGAGGATGGCGTATCTGCCTTCTCCGCTGCTGTTTCTTTCGATGGTTACTCCGGACATCCTCTTGATCACATTGGCTACAGTCACATCCGGAGACAGTTCCATTGCCTTTGCGCTCATCACATTCACCACGTTCAACGATGCCTTTTCAATGCCTCGTGCCCCTGCTTCGGTCTTGCCGTGGTTCTCTGCCATGACAGTCGCCCCGTCCAGCATGATCCTGTCTGCCTCCATTCTGATTATCAGATTGTTCTCTGTCTCGGAGCAAATGAATTCAGCCTGCCTGTATCCGATGATGGAGCATACGAGAGTGCTTGATTTTCCTGCATCTACCGACACGGAAAAACTGCCGTCAAGCCCTGATACCGCCCATTTCCCCGGGTCGTCCTTGACCATCACGGCCGCACCTATGATTTCTTCGCCTGTCTGTGCGTCAAGTACCTTTCCCCGTATTGTCCATGAAGATTCATTTGCGGATATGATGATCTTGCTGTCATCTTCGCTGTCCGCTGCGGATTTCCCTTCTGAAATGAGAGGAGCCGCCAACAGAATTGCGGACAAGAATAGTTTCGAATACATAACTGCCTTATTTTGAACTGCCTTAATTCGGCGGCAAAAATATCCTCAAAAAATTTCGGAAACATGTTGAAATGATTAAGATTATGTAAAGACTGTTACAATTGTGTGAAATCCCGGCAATGAAAAATCCGTTGCAAATTAAAAATCGTATATAAGGAATAATCACTATATTTGCAGGTAAAATTTTTACGGATGCAGACTATAGTTAATTCTCAGATTCCCGAAGGACTCACCTTCGATGATGTATTGCTTGTTCCTGCACGCTCTGAGGTCCTGCCTCGAGATGTAGATGTCACTACAGAGTTTTCAAGAAATATCAGGCTCCATACCCCTATCGTGTCTGCCGCAATGGATACCGTGACGGAGTCTGAGCTGGCTATCGCGATCGCAAGGGCCGGAGGTATCGGCGTGATCCACAAGAACATGACCATCGAGCAGCAGGTCGCCCAGGTCCGCAGGGTGAAAAGGGCGGAGAACGGCATGATCTACGACCCTATCACCATCAGGCCGGATGCGACTGTCGGGGCTGCCCTCGGAATGATGGCCCAGCACCACATAGGAGGTATTCCGGTTGTGGACGCCAACAATTATCTTATAGGTATAGTGACCAACAGGGACCTCAGGTTCCAGGACAATATGGGACTTCCTGTTTCAGAGGTCATGACATCCGAGAATCTTGTGACCGCCCCTCAGGGAATAGGGCTGGAGGAAGCTACCAATATAATAAGGAACCACAAGTTCGAGAAACTGCCTGTAGTGGACAAGGACGGGAAGTTAGTGGGCCTCATCACTTACAAGGACCTTATGAAGATCAAGGACAATCCTATAGCTTCGAAGGATTCCAAGGGCCGTCTTCTCGTGGCTGCGGCTGTGGGAGTGAAATCGGACACGATCGAAAGGATAGAGATGCTCACGAGTGCAGGGGCGGATGCAGTGGTCGTAGACACTGCGCACGGGCATTCCGTATATGTGCTTGATGTCATCAAGAAGGCCTGCAAGGCTCTTCCGGGCATAGAGATAATTGCAGGAAATGTGGCGACGGGAGAAGCCGCGAAAGCCCTTGCCGAGGCGGGCGTAAGCGGAGTGAAGGTAGGCATAGGCCCGGGCTCCATCTGCACGACCCGTGTGATTGCCGGAGTCGGAATGCCTCAGCTTACTGCGGTAATGCTGGCTGCGGAGGCTTTGAAAGGGACCGGTATCCCGATTATCGCGGATGGCGGCATCAGGTATTCCGGAGATGTCGTAAAGGCTCTTGCTGCCGGTGCAAGCACCATTATGGCCGGTTCGCTTTTCGCCGGTGTCGAGGAATCTCCGGGAGACACCATCATCCTGAACGGAAGGAAGTTCAAGTCATATCGCGGTATGGGCTCTCTCGAAGCCATGCAGCAAGGTTCCAAGGACAGGTATTTCCAGGATATGGAAGAGGATGTCAAGAAACTCGTGCCGGAGGGTATCGTCGCCCAGGTGCCGTACAAGGGAACCCTTGCCGAGGTGGTGTACCAGCTTGTCGGCGGTCTTCGCGCCGGAATGGGCTATGTCGGGGCAAAGGACATCAAGTCCCTGCGCTCTGCAAGGTTCGTCCGTATCACCAATGCCGGATATATCGAGAGTCATCCGCATGATGTGACCATCACCCGCGAGTCTCCAAACTATTCCAGATAATGGTCAGACCGGCGACAGCAGTTCTTGTATCCCTGCTTTCCGTCTTCTGCTTCAGTTCATGCAAACTTGTAAATTCCATCCTGCATGATGAGGAAGTGGTGGCGAAAGTGGGGAACAACATGTTATACAAGAGTGAAGTCACCGTACTCATACCTGCGGGAATACCTGCGGATGACAGCCTGAGGCTGGCGATGCAGTATATAAATTCCTGGGCATCCGACATGGTATATCTCGATGTGGCGGAAAAACAGCTGTCCAAGGAGCAGAAGGATGTGTCCAAGGAACTGGAGTCCTACCGCAGGTCCCTCCTGAAATACCGTTATGAACAGCTGTATGTCAACGAGAGGCTTGATACGGCCGTGACGGAAACGGAGGTGGAAGAATATTTCAAGGCGCATGAGGAGGATTTCCGTCTGGAACTGCCGATAGTCAGGGCCAGATGCATGAAGATTCTGGCGGAGTCGCCTGACTATGAACAGATCAAGGAACTCATGGCTTCTACCGAGGAGGGCGAATGGGAGATGGATATGAAGGGGTACACTTCCGCGGACAGGCTCCGGGACTATTCCGGCAGGTGGATAGATGCAGCGGTCCTTGCGGAGGAGATGGAGACGGATGTCCGGTCAATTCTTCCGTTGGAGGCAGGCGGTTTTGTGGAGACGGCCGGCTCGGATGGCAAGCGCAACGTAGCATATATCCTCGATGTGGTGCCTGCCGGCAGCATACCTCCTGTGGAGTTCTGCCGCTACAGGATAGAGGATATCATCCTGAGTGCCAGAAAACACCGTCTCACCGCATCTTTGGAACAGGAATTGCTAATGGATGCGCGCGATAAAGGTAAATTCGTAATATACTGATACAATGAAATATATAAGAACATTTCTTGTCACTGTCCTTATCGGATGCCCTGTTGTCGCATCGGCCCAGAAATATTACGGAGGGCTCATCGACAAATCGGTGGCAGTGGTCGGGAACGAGATGATCATGCTGTCGCAGATAGAGCAGGAGGTGCAGATGCTCAGGGCACAGGGAATGGCATCGGACCGTAATGTCAGGTGTGAGATACTGGAGCAGATGCTGGAGTCCAAGCTTTTCCTGATGCAGGCGAGGGTCGACTCCCTGTCCGTCAACCAGGATATGGTGGAAGGGGATCTGAGCAACCGGGTGGACCAGATCAGAACCCAGCTCGGAGGCGATGAGGAAGTGGAGAAATATTTCGGAAAACCGCTCTACAGATTGCGTGAAGAGTGGCGGAAGACGCTTGAGGACCAGAATCTGACCATGCTGATGCAGCAGGAGATAGTAAAGAAGATTCCGGACCTGACTCCATACGATGTGGAGAAATACATCGAGAAGACGGACCCGCAGGATCTGCCGGTGGTCCCGATAAAATACAGGTTGAGCCAGATCTGCATATATCCTGACAGGGAGGCTGCCGACAATGCCGTCAAGGAGAGGCTGCTTGCCCTGAGGGAGAGGATCATCAACGGGGAGAAGTTCTCCACCCTTGCAAGGATATATTCCCAGGATCCGGGAAGCGCGAGGAGGGGCGGAGAACTCGGAATGGCATCCAAGTCCATCTTCTGGCCTGCCTTTTCGGATGCGGCAATGGCGCTCAAGCCAGGAGTCGTGTCCCAGATTGTGGAGACTCCGGATGGATTCCATATAATCGAAGTGCTCGAGAAGAAAGGCGACATGTTCAATGCAAGGCACATACTCCTGAAACCGGAATATACGGCCGATGACATGGAGAAGGCCTTCAATGTGCTGGACAGCCTCAAGACGGAGATAGAGGGGAACAATATCCCGTTCGAACTTGCCGCAAGGTTCTATTCCGAGGATCCTGCATCCAGAACCAACGGAGGGCAGATGGCTGACCCTAACACAGGCTCGGCATATTTCGAGATAGACCAGCTCAAGCCGCAGGATTACAATGCAATCAAGGATCTGAAGGAAGGGGAGATTTCCGCTCCTTTCGAGTCGAAGGACAATGAGGGCAGGGGAGCGAGCGATCCCAATTCCGGAGGCACCGTGTACAAGATCATAAAGGTCGACAGGATATTGCCATCCCATGCGGCATCGTTCGACAATGACTATGACCTGCTTCTGTCCCAGGCCCAGCAGGAGAAGCAGCTGGAGGCCATTGATGAATTCATCGATTCCAAGATCGGGACGACATATATTGTCCTTGATCCGATGTTCGGGGACTGTCCGTTCGGAAGGGATGGCTGGTATGAGAAGTTCAGGGATTCCGAACAAGACTGACAGATGTCCATCCGTAAGATACTCATAGCAGCAGCCGCATGTCTGCCTGTTTTCCTGACCTCTGTGCAATCGTATGCCCAGGAGATGCAGGAGCAGGAGGACAGTCTTGTGCGGCTCGACTATGGGGAGTCGGCGGAACTGCTTGAAATCGACGGGCAGAATATAAGGAAGGTCATCGGAGAGGCCCGGTTTTTCCACAACAATACCTACATGCTGTGCGACACGGCAATGTGGAACATAGACACCAAGGTCATAGATGCCATAGGAAACGTAAGCATCATTCAGGACGGGACCGTGCTCACCAGCGACAGGATGGTCTACCGGATAGACTTCAATCTGGCTGAATTCCGCGGGAATATGGTCCAGTTGGAGGACAGGGACCACAATATGCTCAGGACCCGGCATCTGGATTACAATACGAAAGACAGTGTGGCCGTGTTTGCCCACGGCGGGTCGATGCGCGACAAGGATGGACAGATAATAGAGAGCGAGAACGGGACTTACGATGCCAAGATCAGGACATTCAACTTCCGTGATGATGTGAACATGTTCACGGATTCCATTTTCGTCAAGACCACCGCACTGAAATATGAGTCCGATCTCAGTCTTGCCACGTTCGGCAGGGGAACCGATGCATGGCAGGAGGACAACATGCTTTCGGCAGATGCCGGCTGGTATGACAGGGGAAAGGAGATCTTCTTTTTCAGGGACAATGTCCATGTGATGACGGATACCCAGGAAGGCTGGAGCGATTCCCTGTATTTCTACCGGAATACGATGGATGTCATAATGCTCGGCAGGGCGCAGGTCACTGATACCACGAGGAATGTGTCGGGTCTTGCAGGGCGGATCGAATACGTGGATTCCCTGTCGAAGGTCACCATGACGAGGAAGCCGGCAGTGATTTCCGAGGTCGAAGACCAGGGACAGAGGGATACCGTCTATTTCGGGGCGGATTCGCTTGTCTATTACACCGTACGCAAATGCGATATCGATTCGCTTGTTGTCGAAGCATCCGCGCAGAGACTTGCGTATTTCGATACCGATCCGGTAGGCAACTACAGGAAGAAGGCTGCGGAAGAGGCCGCCAAGGCAGCTGCGGAGGCGGCGAAGAACGATCCGAACCGCCCTCCGGACAGGAAACCGCAGCAGGGCAAACCATCAACGGCCGATACTGCCGGACAACAGCCCTCATCTGTCAGCGAGCCGGAGTCGGGACAGACTGCCCCGGCAGATACGGTGTCGGCACCGCTGGATTCCCTGATGTCCGGAGCCGATACCCTTTCCCTTGTCGCAGGAACGGACTCGCTTGTCGCCGGAGCGGATTCACTTGCCCTTGCCGATTCCATCGCAGTCGCGGATTCGATGGCTGTCATCCCTCCTCCTGAGGATACTACGGAGATAGGTTTCGTAACGGCCCTTCGCAATGTCAAGGTCTACCGCAAGAACATGCAGATAGTCTGCGATTCCCTTGAATATACCGATCTGGATTCGTTGGCCCGGCTCTACAAGAGTCCGGTCATCTGGAATGAGGTCACGCAGCAGTATGCCGCAGACAGCATAACTGCAGTCATCCGCAACAACGCGATGGAAAAGGCGGCCCTCATGTCCAATGCCTTTATCCACATGCAGTCGGAGGACACGCTGTACTACAACCAGATCAAGTCGACGGAGATGCTGGCGTTTTTCAGCAAGGATGGCGAACTGACCAGATTCGATGCCCTCGGGGGAGCGTTGGGGATGTTCTTCCTTGAGGAAAATGATGCCATAGCCACTGTCAACAAGAAGGACTCCAAGATGCTGTCCGCGACTTTCAGGGATGGGGAGATAGAGCGGGTCTATTATTATGATGAGGCAAAGAGCGATGCCTATCCTGTCGTGCAGCTGCCGAAAGAGGAACAGCGTCTCAAAGGGTTCAACTGGCTTCCGGATCTCCGTCCTGCAGACAGGACGGCTGTGACGCCGTTGACTCCGCGCCCATCGGAACGGTCCGGATATCTCGCCCATCCGCATGCCGCGTACCGGCAGACGGACATCTATTTCCCTGGTTATATTTCGGACATATACCGTCAGATTGCCGTGAGGGATTCCCTTGGCCGTCTGAGAGCGATGGAACGCAGACAGGCGGAAGCGGAGGAGAAGGCGTTGGCGCAGCAGCAGCTCCGGGACTCCATTGCCAGGGCGGATTCCATCGCTGTGGTGGACAGCATTGCCCGTGCAGACAGCATTGCAGTTGCGGATTCGCTTGAGAAAGTGCGGAAAATCTTCGAGGCGGACAGCATCGCCCGGGCCGACAGTATAGCCGAGGCTCAGAAAGTCCTGACAATGACCGACAGGCAGCTCCGAAAGGAGAAAGCGAAAGAAGAACGCAAGGCTGCCAAGGAGCGCAGACTCAAGGAAAAGGAGGAGAGATGGGCAAATCTCGACCGTCGGGATGAGGAAAAGGCCAAGGCAAAACAGGACCGCAAGACTGCCAGACTGAGGGAAAAGAAACGGCGTCTGCTCATGCGTGAACTCGAGCAGCAGCGCAAGGATGCGGAAGTGCTTCAGAAATATCTTGACCGGATGGAAGCCCGTCAGGCTAAAAAAGAAGAGCGGTTGTCCCGAAGGAACCGCCCTTGACATCCTCTTTTTGTCATTCTCTTCTTGTCATCCTGAGCCTTAGCGAAGACTCTCCGGAGTAATTCTCTCTTTTGTCATCCTGAGCTTGAGCGAAGGATCTCCGGATTCACTCTTCTGCAAACAGCGAAATGATATTCAGTATCACCCTGCTCGCCTTTTCCATGCTTTCAAGGGGAACGAACTCCAGTTTGCCGTGGAAATTGTGCCCTCCTGCGAAAATGTTCGGACAAGGCATTCCCATAAACGAAAGGTTCGCCCCGTCGGTGCCGCCTCTTATCGGCTGGATATGCGGCGTGATTCCTTCCATCTCCATGGCCTTCACGGCCTTTTCGATTATATGGTAATGAGGCTCGACCTCTTTTCTCATGTTGTTGTACTGCTGGCGTATTTCAACCGTCGCTACACCTTCCCCGTATTTCCCGTTGATGAATTCCGCACATTTGCGGAGCATTTCCTGCTTCTGCCGGAACAGATCCATGTCGTGATCGCGTATTATATAGGAGAATGTGGATTCCTCCACGGTCCCGTTGAATCCTGTTATATGCAGGAACCCTTCGTAGCCTTCCGTATATTCAGGCCTCTGGTCTACAGGCAGCATTGCGTTCAGTTCCATTCCGATCAGTATGGAATTCAGCATTTTCCCTTTGGCGTATCCCGGATGGATGTTGCGTCCCTGGATATGGACTGTCGCCGCCGCCGCGTTGAAATTCTCGTATTCCAGTTCTCCTATGGCACCTCCGTCCATTGTGTATCCGTATCTTGCCCCGAATTTCCCTACATCGAACTTTGCCGTCCCTCTGCCGATTTCTTCATCGGGAGTGAACGCGATCTTTATCTCCCCGTGTCTGAATTCTGGGTGCTCCGTCATATACTGGACAGCATCCATTATCTCCGCCACTCCGGCCTTGTCATCGGCTCCGAGCAGAGTCGTGCCATCCGTCGTGATTATCGTCTGCCCCTTGTACTGCAGCAGTTCCGGGAATTCGTCCACCTTGAGGCTCAGCCTGTCGTTCAGCCTGATGTCCTTCCCGTCGTAGTCAGGTATTATCTGCGGATGGATGTCTTTCCCGGAAGCATCGGGAGAGGTGTCCACATGGGCAATGAACCCTACCGGCGGCACATCTTTCCCGCAATTCGAAGGAATCGATGCCATCACGTATCCGTATTCATCCAGTTCCGCCGCGATGCCCATGGCATTCAGTTCGTCCCTCAGGATTTTCAGCAGGTCCAGCTGCCTTGCCGTGCTCGGCTGGCTTTTGGAATTCTCGTCCGACTGCGTGTCCACAGCCACATATCTCAGAAATCTGTCAAGTATCTTTTCCATAGTTGTCTATTGTGAATCACCGAATATCAGTATATCATGTTATTTTCTGGCCTTCATCGCAGATGCAATAATGAATATGATTATCGCTGCGTACGGTATTGTCGCAACAGGTTCGGTCCATGCGGATGGTTCCATGAACAGGTCGACCTTGGCGAATTTCAGTATGGCGCTGACCACTCCCATAAGCGCGCCTCCGGCTATGAATCCGGATGCTATCAGCGTACCTTTCTCCTGTCGTGCACTGTTCAGCTCCTTGTCCTTGCTGCGTGAGCCTATGAACCAGGATATCGCTCCTCCCACGAGAAGAGGCAGATTCAGTTCGATAGGAATGAACATTCCTAAGGCGAATGCAAGTGCAGGAACCTTGAATACGGTCAGTATGATTGCAATGGCGGCACCTATGCCGTACAACAGCCACGGAGCGCCTCCTCCGTTCATCATCGGCTCGATCACTGCGGCCATCGCATTTGCCTGCGGAGCCACAAGTGCGCCCTCTCCCGTGAATCCGTAGGCTTCGTTGAGCACCATCATCACACCGCCCACGGTCGCCGCCGCGACAAGGGTTCCGAGGAATTTCCAGCTTTCCTGCTTTTTCGGCGTGCTCCCGATCCAGTATCCTATCTTGAGGTCGGTGACAAAGGCTCCGGCGACGGACAGCGCCGTGCAGACGACTCCTCCTATTATCAGGGCGGCGGTCATTCCGGCCGTGCCGTTCAGCCCGCAGGCTACCATCACTATCGATGCAAGAATGAGTGTCATAAGCGTCATCCCGCTGACAGGGTTGGTGCCTACTATGGCTATGGCATTGGCCGCCACTGTCGTGAACAGGAATGCGATTATCCCCACCACAAGAAGTCCTATGATGGCATGCCACAGGTTGTCAACCACCCCGAACAGGAAGAACAGGAACACTGCGGCCAGGGTGATGGCGATGCCGATGACGACAATCTTCATGGATATGTCTTTCTGCGTCCTGACCGTCTCCGCTTCCTCGGCGCTTTTTTTCCTGCGGAATTCCCCAGCGGCAAGTCCTACGGCTGACTTTATCACTCCGAAAGACTTTACAATCCCGATGATTCCGGCCGTAGCGATGCCACCAATCCCTATGTGGCGGGCATATTCGGTGAATATCTGTTCAGGGGACATCTCTCCGATGGTCTGGGTGATGCCTGACCCCATCATGTCTATGACACTTCCTCCCCATATAATGTTCATAAGAGGGATAATCACGAACCATACGAGGAAGCTGCCGCAGCATATTATGAAGGCATATTTCAGACCTACTATATATCCGAGGCCGAGTACGGCAGCTCCGGTGTTGAGCTTTACCACGAGTTTGGCCTTGTCCGCTATGGCTGCGCCCCAGTGCATCACTGTGGTGGAGATGGTCTCTCCCCACAGACCGAAGGTCGAGACTGTGAAATCATACAGTCCGCCGATGAGCCCGCTGATCAGCAGAGTCTTGGCTCCCTTGCCTCCACTTTCTCCGCTCACCAGGACCTGGGTCGTGGCGGTAGCTTCAGGGAAAGGATATTTCCCGTGCATGTCTTTTACGAAGTATTTCCTGAACGGTATCAGGAACAGGATGCCGAGTATGCCTCCGAGAAGTGATGAAAAGAAGACCTGGGTGAAATTCACGGCCAGTTCCGGATACCTTGCCTGAAGGATGTACAGTGCAGGCAGTGTGAAGATGGCTCCGGCCACAATCGCGCCTGAACATGATCCGATGGACTGTATCATTACGTTCTCCCCGAGAGAGTTCCTGCGTCCCAGGGCGCTGCTCAGACCTACTGCAAGGATGGCTATCGGAATGGCCGCCTCGAATACCTGTCCGACCTTCAGCCCGAGATAGGCTGCCGCGGCAGAGAAGATAATGGTCATGAGGAGGCCGATGGAGACCGACCATGGGGTCACTTCCGGATAATTCTTTTCCGGAGACATTATCGGCCTGTACTCTTCTCCCGGCTGCAGCTCCCTGTGGGCATTCTCCGGCAGTGATGTCTGTCTTTTTTCTTCCATTGGCAAATCGTTTCAGTTGTTGATATACGGTGTCAGAAGCTGTATTGCTTCCGGGATTGTGCATGGCCGCACATAGGCAAAACAGATGCAAATATACGCAGAAGCCGAGAGCAGAACAAATTTATTTGTTATGCCGAGGCGCAACCGTATATATGGCGCCAGCCAAATATCGCAGAAGCCGAGAGCAGAACAAATTTATTTGTTATGCCGAGGCGTGAACCGTATATATGGCGCCAGCCAAATATCGCAGAAGCCGAGAGCAGAACAAATTTATTTGTTATGCCGAGGCGCAACCGTATATATGGCGCCAGCCAAATATCGCAGAAGCCGAGAGCAATGCAAGTTTACTTGTGATTGCCGGGGGCATCGGCGTCAAAATGCGAAAATATTGCTATTTTTGTCTCCGTTATGGATGACAGCGCACTCATATCACGGATGAAGGAAGGGGACAGAAAGGCATTCAACATCTTGTATGCCAGACATGTGGACGCATGCAGAGGATATGCCGGCCTGATGGTGGGCAATATGTTTTCCACAGACATCGTACAGGATGTATTTTTGAAGGTATGGGACAGACGGGCGACCATCTCAGTGTCGGATTCCCTTCGTCCGTACCTGCTTAGGGCAATATACAACAGGGCACTGAATTCCATCCGCGAGGCTTCGTACCGCCAGCAGTACCGGAATGAATACGCGGAGCGCATAGAAAGGCTTTCCGCTCAGACGTATGACCCTGATGCCAATGAAGTGATACGTAAACTGTATCTCAAGGATGACATGGCTGCTATAGAGGATGTCGTCAGGCTTCTGCCCGACCGCTGCTGTCAGATTTTCAGAATGAGCTATATAAACGGATTGTCACATAAGGAAATAGCCTTGAGACTGGGTATATCCGTGTCTACGGTGGACAATCATATCTATAAGGCGCTCAAAGTGTTGCGTGAAAATCTTTCCGACCCGCGCATCTACATGATGATACTCTTTTCATTGTTTTTAAGATAAATTCCCGTCAGGAGTAGGTAGTATGTCCCGGTCAAGTGTGTATATAGCATAAAATCCGGGAAAAGTGGAAAAAATAGACATGCTCATACTGTCCTGGCTTCGTGGCCGGACAACGGAAGAGGAAGACAGGGAACTCTGTGACTGGATCGAGTCGGATCCTGACAATCTCGAATATTTCTCGCAGGTCAGAGCCGTGGATTCTTTCCTGAAAAATCGTCAGGGGGGGGCAGCGTTAAATAAATCCGCAAAGCCGCATGCATGGAAAAGGCTTGTGTGGGTTTCAGCCGCCGCGGCTGCAGCCTTTTCCGGTATTTTCGCCGTTGCGAGGTATGTCGTCTGGCCGGATTCCGGTCGCGACATGGTCACATGCAGCAATGATTCCGAACCCTCGATTCTCATTGACCTGCCTGACGGCAGCCGGATATGGCTTGCCGAAAATTCTTCCGTATCATATGCCAGCGAAGGCTTTTCCGATGACAGGACCCTGTTACTTGAAGGCGAGGCCATGTTCGATGTCGCGTCGGATTCCCTGCATCCGTTTGTGGTACACGGCCCTGATATGGATGTGGAAGTACTCGGCACCGTGTTCAATGTGGTAGACTGCGCCGGTGACGGCACTGCTGAGACGACCCTTGCCGAGGGGAGAGTGCTCCTGCATGATCCTGACGGTCAGGAACTCATAGTATTGAGGCCGGGGCAGAAGGCGGTATACCACTCCGATACGAAAAGGGTGGACATTTCCGATGTGCCGACTTCGGGGATGCTGATGTGGAGGGACGGGGTCATATTCATGGAGAATGTCACGATAAGACAGATAAAGGCACGTCTTGAAGAGGATTTCCGGACAAATCTCAGGATAGCGGGAGGCGGCCCGGAAGGAGGGCTTTTCACCCTGAGTTATGTCAGGACTGCGCGTCTGGATGATGTCCTTGACATGGTGGAGACCATATCGGGATATGTTCTGGTTCCGGATGACGGTCCCGTACCGCAGAACGGCATGAAATAATCCTTATTACACAATACCATAGGTTAATAATACTAAAATGACCGTTATGAACAACATGAGAAGATTATTGTACGGACTGCTCTGCGCCGTTCTCCTGCCTTCGGCCGTTTTCGTGTCGGAAGCGGATTCGGCAGCAGCGCAGAGTTATTCGTTGTCTTTGACTGTAGCCAAGGCTCCTGTACGGGATGTTGCGGCAGATGTTACCAGACAGACGGGTCTGGTGTTCTCTTACAGTGCATCCACCGGTGACAGGGAGATGTCAGGAGTGGATGTGTCTCTTGAAAATGTCTCGGCCGACCGGCTTCTCGATGCCGTCTTTTCTTCTGAAGGGCTGTCCTGGACCATACTGGAGAATATGGTCAGCCTGTATCCGTCGTCTCAGGATGGCGGTCCGGAAACGAGGACACTCATAGGTACGGTAACGGATGCCGTTACCGGAGAGCCGGTACCGGGTGTCGGAGTATATTATTCGGACAATCCTTCATTCGGCGTAGTGACGGATCTGGACGGAAAATACGAGATAGAAGTGCAGGAAAGGACGGAACTGGAATTCTATTCATTGGGTTACGGGATACAGCGACTTATGGTCGGCGACCTCGGTGTGCTGAATGTGCAGCTCTATCCCGATAACGAGACTCTTGATGAAGTCGTGGTCGTGGGTGCCGGTACACAGAGAAAGGTCTCGGTGACGGGAGCCATTTCAGCCGTGAAGGGCGATGCCCTCAAGGCTCCGGTGTCTTCCCTGACCAACAACCTTGCCGGCAAGCTCGCCGGAGTCATTTCCGTCACCAGCAGCGGAGAACCGGGGTCCTCTTCCCAGTTCTATATCCGCGGTATCAGTACGTTCGGAGGCAGGACGACTCCGCTGATTCTCCTTGACGGGGTGGAAATCTCGGTCGGAGACCTGAACAACCTTCCTGCGGAGTCCATCGAAGGTTTCTCCATACTCAAGGATGCGTCCGCAACTGCCATCTACGGTGCAAGGGGAGCCAACGGAGTGATGCTCGTGACGACCAAGAGCGGTACCGAGAATACCAAGGCGAGAGTGAACGTGTCCGTGGACATGTCCGTGCTCCAGCCTGTGAATATAGTGGATTATGCCGACGGTGCCACATATATGGCCGCATACAATGAGGCCCTTCTGGCCCGCAACCCCTCAGCGTCTCCGCGCTACAGCGAGAAACAGATAGAATATACCAGGTCAGGGGTCAATCCGTACCTCTTCCCTGACGTGGACTGGTATGACCTTATGTTCAAGAAGGTGGCCATGAGTCAGAGGGCCAACATCAACATACAGGGAGGAGGTTCCAAGGTCACATACTACATGTCCCTTCAGGCCAACCATGACAGCGGTCTTCTGGACGTACCGAAGAACTATTCCTTCAACAACAACCATAACCGCTGGCTGTATATCTTCCAGAACAATATCGCCTATCAGGTGACGCCGACTACGAAGATCGACCTCAGGATGAATGCCCAGATTTCGTCCATGTCTTCCCCGAATACTTCTTCGAATGATATCTTCAACCAGGTGTTCCTGAACAATCCTGTCTCCTTCCCGGCGATGTTCCCTGAAGAGGAAGGGGTGGAACATATACGTTTCGGATCCGCTGTGATGTCGGCCGGAAGGTTCTATACCAACCCTTATGCGAATATGCTCAACAGCTACAGGAAACAGAACGAGAACAAGCTGAACATATCCCTGAACATAGACCAGAAGCTGGATTTCATCACGGAAGGGCTGTCGGTCACGGCTCTTGTGAATTTCAACAACTGGTCCCAGAAATATTACACCCGCGGACTCGACCCGTTCCTCTATGGAGTGGAGAGCGGAAGCTGGACGGAAGACAATCCCCAGCAGTACCGTATCACACGCCTCTATACCGGGGATGAATACATGACCCAGTCCGGAGTGACAAGGAACAGTGACAATACATTCTATCTGGATGCGAGGCTGAATTACAAGCGGACTTTCGGGGACGGGCACAATGTCACCGGAATGCTGATGTACATGATGCGTGAATACAGCAACGATGTCCTTCCGAACAGGAACCAGGGTTTCTCCGGCCGTGCCACCTATGATTATAAAAACAGGTATCTCGTCGAATTCAATTTCGGTTACAACGGTACGGAAAGGCTCGGAAGACAGGACAGGTATGAGTTCTTCCCTGCTATGTCGTTAGGCTGGGTGATAAGCAATGAAAATTTCTGGACGCCCGTACGGGATGCGGTTGACTTCTTCAAGATAAGGACTTCGTTCGGCCTTGTCGGAAGCGATGAGACCGGCTCGGGAGCAGGGGCGCCGCATTTCCTCTATCTGGACATGGTAAACATGTCGGGAGGCCCTTCATTCGCATCCGGCTACACCGGCAGTACGGTACACACAGGACCGTATATCACATCATATGCAGTGGAGGGGGCAAGCTGGGAGCGTTCGACACAGTTCGATGTGGGAATTGACCTGCACCTGTTCGACCAGCTCAGTCTTACTGTGGACTATTACAATTACATGCGTGACCGTATCCTTATGGAAAGGGCATCTTTCCCGGACATACTCGGCTACGGGAACACGACCCCGTGGGCGAACGTGGGCAAGGTCAACAGTTATGGGGTTGAGGTCAGCGTCAACTGGAACAGGGAACTGGCGAAAGACCTTTGGATTGATCTGCGCGGGAACTTCACATATACCAGGAACAAATACGTATATGTCGATGAACCGGACTATCCGTATGTATGGCAGACAAGGACAGGAAAGCCTCTCGATGCCGTGTACGGCTATATAGCCGACGGTCTGTTCGAAAGTTACGAGGAGATAGAATGCAGTGCGGACCAGAGCTTTTTCGGCAGCACGGTCATGCCGGGAGACATAAAGTACAGGGATGTGGACGGTAACGGCCGTATCACGGAAGAAGACCAGGTAATGCTCTCTCCTGTGGGCAATATGCCGCGCATCCAGTACGGGTTCGGCATAAGCCTTTCCTGGAAACGGCTTGATTTCAGTGTGTTTTTCAACGGTTCGGCCCAGCGCAAGGTCATGCTCAACAGTTCTGCAATCTATCCTTTCTGCGCCAATGACACCAATGACCATAACCTGATGCAGTGGATAGCGGACAGCCACTGGACTGAGGGGGCGGACAACACGGGCGTGGAATATCCGCGGCTCGGAACCCTCGACACCCAGATTTCCAACAACCAGCAGCCGAGCAGCTGGTGGCTCAGGAATGCGGGTTTCCTCCGGTTCAAGACACTCGAGATAGGTTACAGTTTCCCTCATTGCAGGGTATATCTCAGCGGGGACAATATTGCCGTATGGTCTCCTTTCAGATACTGGGATCCGGAGCTGCAGTTCTATTCCTATCCTCTCCAGAGGACATTCAACATAGGCGTACAGGTGAATTTCTAACGAATAAAACGATGACTGTTATGTTTGTCAGGACAATAAAATATATCGCCGCCATTGCGGCAGCTGCCGTATCGGTTTCATGCAGCTATCTTGATGTGATACCTGTCGAGCAGCCGGGTACGGACGACATGATGATAGACGATGCATCCACCCAGAATTTCCTGTACAGCTGTTACGGCTATCTTCAGGATTCAGATGCGGGACACAATTTCGACATAGGGATGCTCAACCAGCCGGATTTCGGCTGTGACGAGATGGTATGTCCCCAGGAATGGGAATCCGCGGCTTCGCGTTCCCAGTGGAATTACTATACCCCGTCCTCCATCGGAAGGGGGGCGTGGGGCAACTGGTATGACGGCATCGGCTACTGCAATCTTTTCCTCAAGACCATCGAGGAGAGCAATCCTCCTCTCAATCCGAATGACAGGGCGCAGTATATCGCCGAGGCCAAGTTCCTCAAGGCATATTACCATTTCCGTGTCCTCCAGCTCTACGGCCCATGCCCTGTAATAGACAAGGTATATCCGACCAATACTGCCAAGGATGAAATACCCGGACGTTCACATTTCGACTATTGTATCGACTATATTGTCGGGCTTCTCGACGAGGCCGCCCAGTATCTTCCTCCGGAACAGCAGAACAACAGCGCATATTTCGGGCGTGCGACATCAGTGATATGCAAGGCCTTGAAGGCGCGTGTGCTGCTTCTTGCCGCCTCGCCTCTGTACAACGGGGAATTCCCTTTCAGAAGCTGGAGAAACGATACGTACGAGACTCCTGGCTACGGGAAGGAACTGGTCAGCCTGACCTATGACCGGGCCAAATGGGAGAGGGCACGGAAAGCATGCGAGGATGCTGTCACCCTTGCCGAGTCCAACGGTTTCGAACTCTTTGACGTCGAGGCTTCCGAGACCCTCAGGGCAAATCAGAGCATACCCCTTCCTCAGGTGCCCGGCTCCGTGGATGATACCTTCAGACAGAAGGTCATGATGCTCAGGTATGTCGTAACGGCGAGGCCTGACAACGGCAACAGGGAGACTCTCTGGGGAGTCGTCCCGAACCGTTCCGGTGCATTCCCTTTCTGGATGGCTTCCATGCCGCACTACATCCTGAAGAACAATACCGGGGTAAATGTCGGAGGATGGGGAGGAGCGTCCCCGACCCTGTACACGGTGGAGAATTTCTATACTTCAGCGGGGCTGAAGCCGTCGGAAGACGGAAACTTTACCCCTGAATCACAATGGTTCCAGTCGGCAGGGCTCGGCAATCCGGACATAATAAACCTCAATGTCGGCCGCGAGCCGAGGTTCTATGCCTGGATATCCTTTGACGGGGATGAATATTCGCCTGTGCTTGCCAACCGTACCCCTGTTGTCTGCGAGATGCGCAATCCGCAGAAGACAGGCTATGACGCCACGATATGGGGGACGAGAAACTACTGCGTAACGGGTTTTCTCAATAAAAAGCATGTCCATCCCAACTACAACTATACAGGGAACAACTGGGACGGCAACTGGGGAGAAGTCAAGACTCCGGTCCCGCTTATCCGCCTGGCCGAACTGTATCTGATAATGGCCGAGTGCGAAGCCCGGCTCGACCATCCGGGAGAGGCCCTGGACTGGCTCAACAGGATAAGGAGGCGTGCCGGCGTTCCGGAATGGACCGAGAGTTCATTGGCGGCTGCAGGCAAGACTGCTCTCGATGCTGTCCTTGACGAACGCTTCGTGGAACTTTATGCGGAAGGTTTCCGTTACCATGACATAAGGCGTTGTGTCAAAGGAGCCGAATATCTGAGTGCAGACTGTTATATGGGGCTCAATGCAGTGGTATCGGGACCTTCCTTTACGGAATTCAACACTCCTGTACAGGTAGCCCAGCCGTTCAGCTGGAAAGATTGCATGTATCTGCTTCCTGTCGACAATGAAGAGTTCTATTCCAACCCTCAGATGGTTCAGGCTCCGGGATACTGATTGCCCCGGCCGGAAATATATTCATAATCACCGATAACAGACAAGAATATGAAAAAATATATGAAATTGATCATGGCGGCAGTGCCGTTCCTCATGCTTTCCTCCTGCGAGGAGAATATGGAAGACCTGTTCCCGTCCGAGTATCAGAAAGTCCTTTCCATCAAGAATTCGGGCCAGTCATCCCTTGTAATGGCTTCGGCTTCGGAGTCATACGTAGTGGATATCATCGTCCTGAAGGGAGGCGGGAATCCTTCCTCGGATTCCGAGATGAGTTTCCGTGTGATGACGGATGACGAAGTCTCGGAGGAATGGAACTGGACATCCTCCCAGGTTGAAATCATCGGAGAGGAAGGTTTCGAAATCGAGGGAGGGGACAATATCGTTATCCCTGCCGATGAAAGCTATCGCAGGATATCGCTCACACTGCACCCTTCTGCCATTGCGGCAATGACGAAACAGGACAGCGAGACCTGGATACTGCCGCTCGTTCTCGAAAGCAGTACCGATAATGTCAACCAGGACATGAACAAGATGCTGTATACCCTCGATCTCCGGGATCTCACTTTGGAATGGGATGATTTTCCGGAAGAGACCCGTACTGTAGAGATAACCTATCGTGAGGAGGAGGTGCCTCTTACCATGGTCATGGCATATGCCGAGGCCAATGAGTTCACTTTTACCGCAACGCTCGATGACTCCAGGACGGACGAACTCGTGAAGGCATTCAATGCCTCTCATGGGACTGATTATCTCGCGCTTCCTGCATCGGCCCTGACGGCTCCGGAATTTTCCTTCGCTCCTGGAATAAAGGAATCTTCCAGAATCGTTACCCTGAGCAGGACAGAAGAACTCGAATCCGACAGGACATATCTCCTTCCGCTCGACTTTACCGTATCGGACGATGCGGTCTCCAAGTCGGAGGAGATGAAATATCTGATTGTCACCAATCCCAAGTATTCCATGGAGGATGTGGACCAGACCACGTTCTCGATTGCTTTCACGAATTCAGAGACCGGGTGGGGATGGGTGGCATCCAACCTGATCGACGGGGAAGCCGGCAATGGCACGACTTCCGCCTGGTCGAGCAAATATGACGGGGACCTTGCTTCCGATGACTATGATGATTTTGTATATAGTTTTGTCCCAAAAGACAGATGGGTCCACCATATAGACTACCCGTTCTGCGAGAGATGCAGGGCTCTTTCCGACGTGTATATCGTGATAGACATGAAAGAGAATATTACCCTCGGGGCAGTAGGCTTCGGGAAATGGAGCGACGAGTGGGGTGACAGAGTGCTGAAAGACTGTAGGGTCGATCTGGCGGATGAATTCATTTTCAAGACTGTACAGGATGGCGGTACCGCAGCGGACTATACTGATGTGTCCAACGGGACTGTCGGATGGAAAGAGGCTTTCGACTGTAAGGGAATGTCGCAGGACAAAGCGGCATGCCAGTGGTTTACCGTCACGGAAACTGAAGGTGCGACACTTCAGTCTGGCCGGTATATGAGGCTGAATCCTTATGGGACGAGCCATCCGAGTAATCCGTACTGTGCGGCTTTCACTGAAATCTATGTAAAGAAGGTCGTGGCCGTGGACGGTTTCAAATTGGAATAGGTGGATCTGCGTTTTAGGTGCAATGAAATGCCAAAGGGAAAATTTTCATGTAAATATGCGAAAAATGAATTTATTGTCGATGTTTGCCGCCCTGGCGGCAATGTGGATTTCTTGCGGGACTCCTGAAACAGGCCAGTCCGGGCAGCCGGGAGATGGAGGTGTGTCCGTCTCCGGAAACGGCGGTTATCTTTTTGTACACATGACGGATCAGAATTATGGCAGGATGTTCTATTCGGTTTCCCGTGACGGTCTTGTATGGGAGACTCTCAATGACGGCAAAGTCATACTCGAGACATATCTCGGGCATCCGACGCTGACCCGTGGGGGAGACGGGAAATATTATATGATAGGGGTTTCGACCGGCCAGACTCCGCATTATCCGGTACTCTGGTTCTCGGATGATCTCGTGGTATGGGGGCGCAGGGATCTGTCCCCCGACATTTTCGATGTTTCGGCATTCAATTATAAGAACGATACATATTATTACGGTGCCCCGAAAGTCTGGTACGACTCGGCAAGCGGCCGGTATATCATCACCTGGCATGCCGGGATTACCGGGGTGGACAATGCCCAGGAGGAGTGGGAGTCCAAACGTACATTCTATATCCTGACAGAGGATTTCGAGACATTCACGCCTGCCGACAGGCTTTTTGATTTTACGGGCGACGATGCGGACATGGCCACTATCGACACCATAATCGAGAAGGAAGGGGATACCTATTATGCCATCATCAAGGATGAGCGGTGGCCGGACAAATGCCCGACAGGCAAGACAATCAGAATCGCTTCCTCGTCTTCACTCACCGGGCCGTATACCAATCCGGGTCCTCCGGTGACGCCTGCCTGGAGGGAGGCCCCTTCCATAGTGAGATCGCCGGACGGTCAGGGTTGGTATCTCTATACGGAGCAGTATCCTACAACATACGAGCTGTACAAATGTTCTTCCCTTGCGGGCAGCATGTGGTCTCAGGTCGCCTTTACTCCTCCTGTTGCCCGCCATGGCTGGGTCATGAGGATAGATGAGACGCAGTATCAGGCGATTGTGGACGCATATGGCACTGACCGATGATTTTACCGGCCGGTCTTGAAAAGAAGCAGGCACGGATTGAAGACAAAATTTCTGAAAATATTTTTCAAAAAAGATTTGGATGTAAAGAAAAAGTCCGTATCTTTGCAGCCCATTTCGGAAGAAAGGGTGCTCGAAAGAGCCTCAAGCGCTTCTGAAAGGACACAGATCATTGACAATATTGGGAAAGATAACGAGGTAAAAGCAAAGATAGAAGCAGAAATCAGCTATAATTGCAAAGTTATAGCGGGAAAGACAATTTCAAGGCGCGATGCGAGAGCATCGAGATCCACTCAGAGAGAAGGTTACAAGAGCGAACGGGGGATGCCTAGGCTTCAGGAGGCGAGGAAGGACGCGGCAAGCTGCGAAAAGGCGCGGGGATCTGCAGGCATGAAATGATCCGCGCATGTCCGAATGGGGAAACCCGGCAGCCCGAAGGGCTGTCACCAGACTCAGGTCTGGGGCGAACGCGGGGAACTGAAACATCTCAGTACCCGCAGGAAGAGAAAGAAAGATCGATTTCCGGAGTAGTGGCGAGCGAAACGGGAAGAGCCCAAACCGGCCATGTCGAGGCATGGCCGGGGTAGTAGGGCCGCACGGAAGACACGGACGGACGAACCGGAACGGGCTGGAAAGTCCGGCCGTAGAGGGTGAAAGCCCCGTACGGGCAAGTCCGGTTGTGGCAGTGCGGTACCTGAGTATGGCGGGACACGAGGAATCCTGTCAGAAACGGCGGCGACCATGCCGCAAGGCTAAATACTCCCTGAAGACCGACAGAGGACCAGTACCGTGAGGGAAAGGTGGGAAGCACCCCGGACAGGGGAGTGAAAGAGAACCTGAAACCGTTCGTTTACAAGCGGTCGGAGCAAGCGATTGCGACGGCGTGCCTTTTGCATAATGAGCCTACGAGTTGCGGTGACCGGCGAGGGTAAGTCCTTGAGGGACGGACCCGGAGCGAGAGCGAGTCTGAATAGGGCGCAGAGTCGGTTGCTGCAGACGCGAAACCTAGTGATCTACCCTTGGCCAGGCTGAAGCTGCCGTAACAGGCGGTGGAGGGCCGAACCGGTTTACGTTGAAAAGTGCTCGGATGAGCTGAGGGTAGGAGTGAAAGGCCAATCAAACTGGGAGATAGCTCGTACTCCCCGAAATGCCTTTAGGGGCAGCCTCGCGACAGCTTCACGGAGGTAGAGCTACTGATAGGATGAGAGGGCTTCGCCGCCTGTCGAGTCCTGACAAACTCCGAATGCCGTGAAGTGGTTTGCGGGAGTGAGTCTCCGGGTGCTAATGTCCGGAGGCGAGAGGGAAAGAGCCCAGACCCACGGCCAAGGTCCTTAAGCCAGGTCTAAGTTGAGAGAACGAGGTGACACCGCAGCGACAGCTAGGATGTTAGCTTGGAAGCAGCTATTCATTTAAAGAGTGCGTAACAGCTCACTAGTCGAGCGGTGACGCGTGGATGATGAACGGGCATCAAGACCTGCACCGAAGCCAGGGACTGTACGCGAGTACAGTGGTAGGGGAGCATTGCGGACAGCGTAGAAGGAATACCGGGAGGTATTCTGGAGCGTCCGGAAAAGAAAATGTAGGCATGAGTAACGACAACGCGCGGGAGAACGCGCGCGCCGCCAGCCCAAGGGTTCCTGATCAACGCTAGACGGATCAGGGTAAGCCGGGACCTAAGGGGGACCCGAGAGGGGTACCCGATGGACATGCGGTCAAGAATCCGCAGCCTCCGAGAAGGGGGAAGGAGAGACCGGGGAGTGACACTGCCGCCCACTGACGGAACAGTGGGTTGAAGGGTGTAGGGAGACCGAAACCCGACAGTACCGAGAGTCTACGGATGATCGGACAGCGCAGGTAACCAGACCCGCAAGAAAATCTCCGGACCGATAACTTTCTGGGAGCCCGTACCGTAAACCGACACAGGTGGGCGAGGAGAGTATCCTAAGGCGCTCGAGTGAATCACGGCTAAGGAACTAGGCAAATTGACCCCGTAACTTCGGGATAAGGGGACCTCGCCGTAAGGTGAGGCGCAGAGAAGTGGCCCAGGCGACTGTTTACCAAAAACACATGGCTATGCGAAATCGCAAGATGACGAATATGGCCTGACACCTGCCCGGTGCCGGAAGGTTAAGAGGGGGGCTGAGCGCAAGCGAAGGTCTGAATCGAAGCCCCGGTAAACGGCGGCCGTAACTATAACGGTCCTAAGGTAGCGAAATTCCTTGTCGGGTAAGTTCCGACCTGCACGAATGGTGTAACGATCCGGGCGCTGTCTCAGCCGTGAGCTCGGTGAAATTGTAGAGGCGGTGAAGATGCCGCCTACCCGCAACGGGACGAAAAGACCCCGTGAACCTTTACTGTATCTTAGCGCTGAATCCGGGCAACGGATGTGTAGGATAGGTGGGAGACCGAGAAGTGCCGACGCCAGTCGGTGCGGAGTCGCTGTTGAAATACCACCCTTCCGTTGTCTGGGCTCTAACCCCTTGGTGGGGACACCGCTTGGAGGGCAGTTTGACTGGGGTGGTCGCCTCCAAAAGAGTAACGGAGGCTTCCCAAGGTCCGCTCAGCACGAATGGCAACCGTGCGGAGAGTGCATTGGCAAAAGCGGGCTTGACTGGGAGACATACAAGTCGAGCAGGTGGGAAACCAGGGCAAAGTGATCCGGTGGCGCCAGATGGGAGGGCCATCGCTCAAAGGATAAAAGGTACTCCGGGGATAACAGGCTGATCGCTCCCAAGAGCTCAAATCGACGGAGCGGTTTGGCACCTCGATGTCGGCTCGTCACATCCTGGGGCTGGAGCAGGTTCCAAGGGTTCGGCTGTTCGCCGATTAAAGTGGCACGCGAGCTGGGTTCAGAACGTCGTGAGACAGTTCGGTCTCTATCTGTTGCGGGCGAAGGAATACTGAGGAGGCCTGACCTTAGTACGAGAGGACCGGGTTGGACGGACCACTGGTTTACCGGTTGTGGCGCCAGCTGCACCGCCGGGTATCCACGTCCGGTCAGGATAAGCGCTGAAAGCATCTAAGCGCGAAGCCGTCTCCGAGATGAGTGTTCCATATAGGGCCGTGGGAGACTACCACGTCGATAGGCAGGAGGTGTAAAGCCGGTGACGGCAAAGCCGACCTGTACTAATAGCCCGATACCTTCCGAGAGTGTAGCTTTTACCGAGGGATCTTTCCCAGGGGCATAGCGGTACGGATGGCGTACCGCAGGACTAAATCCGGTGGCGAGAGCGGCGGGGTACCACCTCTACCCATACCGAACAGAGCCGTTAAGCCCGCCAGCGCCGATGGTACTGCCCGGAAGGGTGGGAGAGTAGGTTACCGCCGGTGTTCTTGAGAGACCTTGCAGACTTCTGCAGGGTCTCTTTTTTTGTATATTTCGAATCGATTAATTCTTGAAACTGTGGATCGGGGCAGGAATGCGCCCTGTCCGGCTGATGAATTCCTCGCAGCCGAATCTGTTTACAGGCATTATCGGAGCATGTCCGAGAAGACCTCCGAACTCCACGCTTTCTCCTACATTCTTGCCTATGACGGGGATAATCCTGACTGCAGTGGTTTTCTGATTGATCATGCCTATGGCGGCCTCATCCGCGATGATTCCGGATATGGTACTGTCCGGAGTGTCTCCCGGAATGGCTATCATGTCCAGTCCTACGGAGCAGACGCAAGTCATGGCTTCAAGTTTTTCTATGCTGAGTGCGCCGCATTCCACGGCTTCTATCATTCCCTGGTCTTCGCTGACCGGAATGAACGCCCCGCTCAGTCCTCCAACGTATGATGAAGCCATCACTCCGCCCTTCTTCACCTGATCGTTCAGCAGGGCGAGGGCGGCTGTGGTTCCCGGGGCTCCCGCCTTTTCGAGTCCCATTTCCTGAAGGATATCCGCTACGCTGTCTCCTATGGCAGGAGTAGGGGCTAAGGACAGGTCTATGATGCCGAACGGCACTCCTAACCTTCGCGAGGCTTCCTGTGCTACCATCTGTCCTACCCTGGTTATCTTGAAGGCTGTCTTCTTGACCGTTTCGCACAGCACTTCAAAACTTTCCCCGTGTACCTTTTCGAGGGCGTATTTGACCACTCCGGGGCCGCTCACTCCGACATTGATGATTGCATCCGCTTCAGTCACCCCGTGAAAGGCTCCCGCCATGAACGGATTGTCGTCCGGGGCATTGCACAGAACCACCAGTTTGGCACAGCCGAACGAGTCACGGTCCGCAGTCCTGAGTGCTGTCTGTTTGATGGTCTTGCCCATGAGCCGCACCGCATCCATATTGATTCCGGTCTTTGTGGATCCCACATTGACCGAGCAGCATATTATACCGGTTTCAGCGAGTACATCGGGAATGGATTCTATTAGCAGTCTGTCGCTTGCAGTCATGCCCTTGGATACTATTGCGGAAAATCCCCCCAGGAAGTTTATTCCTGTCTCGGCCGCAGTCCTGTCCAGGGTCCGGGCTATTTTCAGATAATCCGCAGTGGAACTGCAGCAGGATGCGCCTACTATCGATATCGGGGTGATCGATATCCTCTTGTTGACGATCGGCACTCCGAATTCCCTTGCTATATCATCAGCCGTAGCTGCCAGTTTACCCGCATATTTCAGGATTTTAGACCTGATTTTGCCGCAGAGGGCATCGACATCGCTGTCTGCACAGTCGAGCAGACTTATTCCCATCGTAATTGTCCTGACGTCCAGATTCTCCTTCTCGACCATGTCGATGGTCTCGAAGACTTCATTCATGTTTATCATTTCCGTTCCTGCGTTTATCTTTGCCAAAGTGTCAGATCCTGTGCATCATGTCGAATATCTCCTCTTTCTGGCATTTGATCTGGACTCCGATTTCTTTTCCGAGCCTGTCTAACCCTTCCGAAAGCGAGGTGAAGTCGGTGTCCATTCCGGACGTATCGACGATCATCATCATGTTGAAGAATCCCTGGACTATCGTCTGTGAGATGTCGAGAATGTTTATCTTTCTGTCCGCCAGGTATGTACAGACTTTGGCAATAATGCCTACGGTGTCCTTGCCGACTACCGTAATGACTGATTTGTGCATAATGTTTTCAGATATCGTATTATAATGTTGAATGCGGGAATATCCGGTTTATGGCCAATGTCATTTGCCAGCCTTTTCCTTGAGCAGGTCCCTGATCTCTTCAAGGAGTGCCACATCGTCCGGTTTAGGTGCAGGGGCGGCAGGCTTTGCCTCCTCTTTTTTCTTGAGATTGTTGATCAGTTTGATCACAAGGAAAATGGAAAATGCGATAATGGTGAAATCCACGGCGGTCTGTATGAAATTGCCGTAATTGAGCGATGCCTCGGCGACTTCCTTTCCGGCAGCGTTGGTGTGGGCCTCACGTATCACCCATCTCCAGGTCGTGAAATCAAGTCCTCCGCTGAGAAGCCCGATAAGCGGCATGATGATGTCGTTGACAAGGGAGGTTACGATTTTCCCGAAAGCGCCTCCGATTACAACACCGACGGCCATATCGATCACATTTCCGCGCATTGCGAACTTCTTGAATTCTTCAAGGAATTTTCCGGCCTTCTGTCCGGCCTCTTTGGTCATTTCAGTCGTTTTCATAAATATAAGGCGATATGGTTATATGTCCGGCAAAATTAAGTAAACTTCTGTAAATACAATACGGTAATTCCGATTATTATTGTGCGATATGAATTCATTTAAGTGAAATAAAACGAAAAAGGTACCGGAACCCGAAGGCTCCGGTACCGGTGCATAATCCAATACTCCTTATGCGAGTGCTTTTGCGTCGGATGCGTCAGCGCTGTGCGAGCTGTGCATCGACGAAAAGAAGTCCGTTGTCTCCGGCTTTTTTCAGCTTGTCGACGATGCCTGCGGCGGTAGCTTCTTCCTCTACCTGCTCGCGGACATATTTCCAGAAGAAATCCTGGGTGGCCTTGTCCTTCTCTGCGGAAGCTGCATCGACGACAGTGTTGATGAGTTCTGATACGTGGCATTCGTGCTGATATACGTGCTCGAACACTTCAAGTACGCTTCCCCAGCCTGCAGGCACGACATCTATCATTGCCATCTTTGCCTCACCGCCTCTCTTGATCAGGTAGTGCGCCATGTCGAGGGCGTGTTCCTTCTCTTCCTCGGCCTGTTTGTACATCCAGTGCGCAAATCCGTCCCAACCTTCCTTTTCAAGATAGAACGCCATCTGGAGATAGAGGTTTGATGACCAGAATTCAGCGGTGATCTGATCATTGATGGCAGCCTCAAGTTTCTTTGTAATCATAGCTTTATAATTTTAAAATCGTTTCACTTCATGTCCCGTCACGGCTCCGTACGCCTTTCAGGACCGTCGGGAGGGGATACAATATCAATGCCAGAGACTTGCGGTGCGGAGAATGTGAAAAAATGTCAGATGCGGCGGTCCGTCGGTTGCCGGAAGCGGCGGTGCAGACATGTCAGTCCTGTCAGAGATGTCAGTGCTGTCCGGCTGTAGCCATGCAGTATTCGATGACTTTCCGCTCGGGGATGAACGGTCTCAGGTCATCGAGCCCCATCCTCTTTACGGCTGCATCAATGAGACCGGCTTTGCAGTTGCCGGCCGGAGCCGTAGCTTCCGACAGGAAATATTCACCTGCATCCAGCAGGACTTTCTCCGGTACCAGCCCGATAATTTCAGTCCCGGTGACACTGACTCCGCGAGCGGATGCGGCCCTGCAGACTTCTTCGTAAGCCTTGTGCAGGGGAGTGGCATTGATGTCAGTGATGTTCATGGATACCTGTGCAATCCCGTATTCCTCTATGTACCATCCTATCGCCTTGCATCCTTTCAAAGTCCCCGGAATCCTGACGGTTTCTTCGGCGCTGCCGGCGGATGTCCCCTCCGGCGTTGCGGTCATATCTCCGTTCCCTTTCCCGGATCGGGATACGGACTGCTTCTTGAGGATCCTTCCGGATTCGCGTACATCCCTGGCGATTTCGGCGGCGGTTTCAGCCGAGCGGGAGTCAAGGTTGAAGTTCACTGCGATAAGGAAATCCCGCGCTCCGACATTGATGGCCCCGCTGCGTGCTACCGTATCGTTGAAGCGGTCGGGGCTGAAGTCCGGCCGTCTCAGAGGGTCGGCGATCTTCTCTGCCAGGGCTTCGTATTCTCCGGAGCGGCACACTTCGAGCCGCTTCCTTTCGGGTCTGAATGCGGCCGCCTCGTAGCAGTAGCATGGAATGCCGAGCCCGGTGAATATTCTCCCGGCGAGCTGACGTGCCATTGCCGCACATTCTTCAAGCGATACGCCCCTGACAGGGACAAGAGGAAGGACATCCGTCGCTCCGGAACGCGGATGCGTGCCGTGCTGCGTCCTCATGTCGATGAGTTCCGCTGCCTTGCTGACGCCTCTGAACGCAGCCTCCACGACCGCTTCAGGACTTCCCGCAAAGGTTATGACAGTCCTGTTGGCCGCCTCTCCCCGGTCTGTGTGCAATATCTTCACGCAGTCATCCGGCATGACCCTGTCTTGTGCCGCATTTCCGGATGACATGCATGGAATATTGCAGGAAACACCGGCAATGGCATCTGTGATGGCCTGTATGACACTCTGGTTGCGGCCTTCGCTGAAATTCGGCACGCATTCCACTATCCTTTCCATATTTCCGTCTTTTCAAACCGGATGTAAAATTAACCCAAGCCCGGGATTTCGGCAAATTTTATTTCTCCGGCATGATTCCGGATAAAAAAAGATGACCTCGAAGCCTGCGGCTTCCGGTCATCTTCCTGTAAGTCTGTTCCTCCGGACTAGAACCTGTCTTCAGAAGATACAGTCAGTTTCTTGCGTCCGTGACGGCGGCGTGATGCGAGAACCCTGCGTCCGTTAGGAGTGGACATGCGCTCACGGAATCCGTGTTTGTTGCGACGCTTCCTCTGTGATGGTTGGAATGTTCTTTTCATATTCTGTATTTTTTATATTATATCGTATGGAGTTTTGGGAGTGCAAAGGTAGTGTTTTTCACTTTAATTGCAAATATTTTCACTGAAAATCCCTTTCAACCTTCATCTCCAATGTTTTTTAATGGTTGTTCCGTACCTGATGGTCAATGAAAATGACGGATTTTTCAGCGAAATACGGGTCCTGGATCCAGCTGTCTATCCTCCAGGTGTGGATGGCGCTGCCGGGAATCCTGAACCTGCCCATAGCTGTAGAGATTTCTTCTACGATGTCGCCGCCCTTGAGGTAGAGTATGCCCTTGTCGTATTTGCCGCGGACCCAGGGAAGGAATCTGTCGAGGGATGTGACGGCCCTGGAGACTATGTAGTCGAAGTTCCCGTCAATGTCTTCCGCACGGGCGTTGATGACAGTGACATTTGTCAGCCCGATGGCTTCGGCTACGGCTTCAGCCACCCTTGTCTTTTTTCCGATTGAGTCACACAGGGTGAATCTGGCACCGGGAAACAGTATTGCGAGGGGGATGCCGGGGAAACCTCCGCCTGTGCCGAGGTCCAGGATGCTGAGAGGTGTGGCTGGAGTCCCGGAGATGGCGGACAGAAAGTCATTGTGCAGGAATGATTTCATATATCCGGCTATCGCAAGGGAATGCAGGACATGGTGCAGGTAAAGTGCGTCGATGTCTTTGCGTGATATGACATTGATCTTGCTGTTCCAGTCTCTGTACAGCCCTTCCAGCATCCGGTACTGTTCTTCCTGCCCTGCAGTCAGAGGGCCGAGGAGATTTCCGGCGGTATGTATGAATTCTGTGCAGTCCATTTGTCTTTGTTTGGCGGATTTTTCGCTTTGCCCGGGATGACAAAAGCACCAGGAGGTGCAAAACCGTTATGGTAACGGTCAGAGCAGTTCATCCGAGACTTCCATCATTTTCATGAGCTGGGCTTTCGCCCTCCTTATCCTTGTCTTGACGGTGTTTATAGGGATTTCCAGCTCGTCAGCGATCTCCTTGTATCCGAAATTGTCGATAAGGTTCATTTTTGCCACTATCCTGTAGTCATCTTTGAGCTTGTCTATGTTGGCTATCCATTTGTCGTATTCCTGCTGGTTGATTATTTCGTCCTCAGGGTTGTGCATTGTCGCAGGTATCTCGTTCATCTCGGCAAGCTGTTCGCTGATGGAAGTGGTGGGGAGGTTGCTTTTTTCCCTGTCCTTGCGTCCGATATGGTCGAAGGCCGTGTTTCTGGCGATCCTGTACAGCCAAGTGGAGAACCTGTATGCGGGATTGTAGGTCCCGATCTGGCTGAAGGCTTTCTGGAAACTTTCCAGACAGATGTCTTCTATGTCCTCCTGCTGGGATATGTACCGGGCGATGTGGGCTCTGACTCCCTTGTCATATCGCGTGTAAAGCACGATATATGCTGCCTGGTTCTGTTCCAGGGCAAGGGACACCAGTTCCTCATCGGTCAGATTAGTGAGCTTCGAGCCAGTTTTTTCCATAATTGCAATCAACCGTAAGAGGTATTGATAATTGTATGACATTCTCCATCTCCTCAGTGACTGTCCGTTTCAGTTCTTCCGCTTCGGATAGAAGAGCATCGAATACGAGTTCGTCATGCACCTGTAGCACCATTCTGCTCTGCATCCCGGATGCTTCCAGCCTTTTTGACACATTGATCATGGCTTTCTTTATGATGTCTGCTGCAGTGCCCTGGATAGGAGCGTTTATGGCATTCCTTTCCGCGAGGGACCTGACTGTATTGTTCTTGGAAGTGATGTCAGGCAAGTACCTCCTGCGACCGAAAAGGGTCTCGGCATAGCCTTTTTCTCTGGCGGAAGCTATTGCCTTGTCGATGTAGGAAGATATTGTCGGGAAGTTGGCGAAATAATCCTCTATTATTTTCTTCGCATCGGCTCTGGAGATTTTCAGCCGCTGGGACAGTCCGAATGCGGAGATGCCGTACATAATCCCGAAATTGGCTGTCTTTGCAATCCGTCTCTGGTCTTCCGTGACATCCTCGAGGGCTATCTTGAAGATTTTGGATGCAGTGATGGCGTGGACATCCAGACCGTGCCGGAAAGCCTCCACAAGGTGTTCGTCCTGGCTCAGGTGCGCCATGATACGCAGCTCTATCTGCGAATAGTCGGCTGACATTATTACCCCGTCTTCTCGGCTGGGGATGAATGCCTTGCGGATTTCCTTGCCTCTTTCGGTGCGTACAGGGATGTTCTGGAGGTTCGGCTTGGATGAACTCAGCCGTCCGGTAGCTGTCAGAGCCTGGTTGAATGTCGTATGTATCTTTCCTGTCTGTGGCGACACGAAATTTGGGAACGGGTCGATATATGTGGACAGAAGTTTCCTTACGCCACGGTATTCCAGGATTTCGTTTATTATGGGATGCCTGTCGGCCAGGGCAGTGAGCGTCTCTTCATCGGTGGAGTAGCTGTACCGTTTGTCGCTCCCTGCTTTCTTTACCTTGGGATCGAGTGCGAGCTTCTCGAAGATGACCGCTCCGATCTGCTTTGTGGACAGGATGTTGAGCTTGGGTTCCCCTGCCATCTCACGGACTCTCTGCTGGATCTGTTCCATCTCCGTGTTCAGGCTTGCCGCATATTGCTTCAGCTGGTTGAGGTCTATCTTGACCCCTGTGCGTTCCATATCTCCGAGCACTCTGATCAGAGGTTCCTCTATCCTGTCATACAGGACTGCAAGGTCGAGTTCTTCTATCTCCTTGCGGACCAGCCTGCCGAGAATGGCTGTGGCGACTGCCTCCTTGTCCCTCGGCGGCTCATCATCCTCTGTCATATTCTGGTCGAAAAGAGAGGCGGAAGCAGCCTTCCGTTCCTGGCCGGGCTCCTCGATGCTGATGCCGAGGTAGCTTTTGGCAAGGATGTCCAGCCTGTGGCTTTTCTCGGGGTTGATGAGGTAGTGCATCAGTTCGATGTCCAACAGCTGTCCCCTGAGATTCAATCCATTATAGTCCAGTATGTTCCCAAGCCGTTTGAGGTCATATCCGCTTTTGCTGAGACTCTCATCCTCGATAATCTCCCTGAACTGTTCCGCGCTGCCTGATGATGAGAATTTCCGCTCTCCAAGATCAATCCCGATGGTCAGCCTGCGGATGCCGCAGAAAATGGTCGTGCCCAGAAAATCCGGAACAATGGAGAACCCGCCTGCTTTTCTGGCTGTTTCACACGCTTGTGCCGGAGATGTTTCCGTGAAGTCGAGGTCGGCTTCATTTTCCCCGGTATCAATTCCCGTATCTCCGAGGTATCTTTTCAAGGACCCGAATTCGTACTCATCGAAAAGTTCGGCCGCATAATGGCTGTATCCGGTGTCGAGGGCCATTTCGTCAGGTTTGAACTCTACCGGGGCATTTGTTCTTATGGTCACGAGGTCATGGCTCAAGGCTATGTGCCCCCGCGCCTGCTCGAACGCCTCCCGCTGCTTTGCCGTCAGCTCGTCCAGATGGTTGTATATCTCTTTTGCAGAACCGTATTTGCAGATAAGTTTTTTTGCTCCGATCTCTCCCACTCCCTTTACTCCCGGGACATTGTCGGATGCATCTCCGCAGAGAGTGAGTATATCGATTACCTGTGCCGGGTTGTCTATCCCGTATCTGCCGCATATCTCGGCGGGCCCTATGATTTCCCTGTCTCCTCCGGCCTTGCCAGGTCTGTACTGGAATATCCTGTCGGATATGAGCTGCCCGTAGTCTTTGTCCGGCGTGACCATATAGACCGTGAATCCCTCTCCTGCGGCCTTCCTGGCGACTGTCCCTATCACATCGTCCGCCTCATACCCCATCACCATCAGCACGGGGATGTTCAGAGCCTTGCACAGTTCCGTGAGAGGTTCGAGGGCATCGATCACAAGCTGTGGAGTCGCTTCCCTCGTACCTTTGTATTCCGGGTACATCTCGTTCCTGAATGTTCCTCCGGGGGGATCGAACGAGACTGCAAGGTGGGTGGGTTTCTCCTTGTCTATGAGTTCGAGTATGTATTTGGTGAACCCGAACAGGATGGAGGTGTCCACGCCCTTTGAATTTATCATGGGATGTCGCAGGAAGGCATAGTACATCTTGAAAACAAGTGCGTGTCCATCTATCAGATATAGTCTCTTGTCCATCTCGTCATTCAGGTGTAATCAACTTCCAAAGGTAATATTTTTATTTTTGAAAATGCTGCCGGCGGTCCGTAATTTTTTCTCCATGTCCGTATCCGCATCGGGCGCTGAAATGCGGAACATCCTGTCGGCTCCGATTGCCGCCACGCGGCTGCAGTATCCGGCTGCCTCCGCTATGTCATGGGATGAGAACATGACGGCAGTTCCGGACTTTTCGGATATGTCGCGGAGCATTGCCAGGACTTCTGCCCTGTTCTCCGCATCCAGAAATGCCGTCGGTTCATCCAGAAGTATCAGATCTGCCAGCCTGCAGAGGGCGGAGGCTATGCATCCTTTCCGGAATTCCCCGTCGCTCAGCGTAGAGATGTCCCTGTCCGACAGGTCACTTATCCGCAGCCTGTCCATTGCCTCCTCCTGCCTCCTCCTGTCTTCCGCGGACAGTTTCCCTGCCCAGTCGCTCAACTGGAAACAGCCCGTCCGGATGAACTCTTCAAGTGTGAATCCGCGGACCTTGCGTATGCCGGATGGTATCATGATGATGTTCGGGGCCGTATCCGGTGTGCCGGCAGCCTTGCCCGAGCCGCGGACATGCATTGAGGCAAGCGTGCGGAGGAGCGTGGTCTTGCCGCTGCCGTTGGCCCCGCACAGCATGATGCAGTCTCCTTTCCGGATGTCGAATGAAATGCCGGAGCACAGCGTGCGTCCGCCGTATCCGATTGTCAGGTCCCTTATGTCAAGCAGCGTACGGCCGCTCCGGGACATGTCGTCCGGGACTGTCCCTTCCGGGCATGTCATGCTGCCATTGTCTCCGAAGGCTTTCCCTTGTGCTTTGTCCCTTTTCTCCGTTCCGGCCCTGCCTGCCTGTATCCCGTGATGTCCGTCCCCTGTCCGGCCGGATGTCTCAATGTCTTTCTTTGACTCCGGGTCTCCCTTCAGCATTATGTACAGGATGAACGGTATGCCGATCAATGCCATGGCGCTCCCTGCAGGTAACGGTGCGGCTGCGACCTGGGACACGAGGTCGGCGGATGTCCCGAGGATGGCCCCGGTGATGAGGCTGACGGGAAGGACAGTCAGGTGGGCGGATGTCCCGGCAAGGCGTCTGGCGATGTGAGGGGCCACGATCCCGACGAATCCGACAGGCCCGCAGAAAGCGGTGGCCGCCCCGGTGACAAGGCAGCATCCTGTCAGGGAAATCCATCTTATTTTCTGCGGGTCTGCGCCTGAGAGGGCGGCATAACTGTCTCCGAACAGCAGGATGTCAAGCCCCTTGGCTTCCCGCAACGCCATGATGAGGCCGGCCGCCCCTGCGGCTGCCATGGTCATGATTTCAGTTCCTCCGCAATGGATGAAACTGCCGGCTGACCAGCTGTAGTAGAGCCTGAGGCTGTCCGGCGCAGCCCATGCCTGGAGTGCCGAGATGATGGCGTTGATTGCAAATCCTGTCAGCACTCCGAAGACCAGCAGGGTATATGTCCCTTTCACTTTCCGTGACATATATATTATAAGGAGTGATGTGAGAAGGGCTCCCGCGGCTGCAGCCGCGGCTATGGTAAGGTTTCCCGCAAATTCCGCAATCCCCGTCCGCAGCCCGTCCGCAGCTGCGGAGGCGGCCGGCCCTCCTGCCGCCGTTCCCCCTGCAAGCGTCACTATTGCCGCCCCGAGCCCTGCCCCGGAACTCACGCCCATGATGTGCGGATCTGCAAGCGGGTTCCGGAATATTGCCTGCATCTGCGCCCCTGCCAGCGCCAGTACGGCTCCGCATATTGCCGATGTCAGCGCACGCGGAATCCTCAGCAGGCAGAACACCTCTTTCGGGGCATTCCCTCCTGCAAGAATGTCTGCGGCAAGCATGGCTGCAAGGACCGCGGCAACGGTTATGAACAGTCTTCTTCCTTTCATAAGATCTGCAAAGGTAATAAGAGCCTTCTTAAATTCATGCCGTCAAAGTTCAAAACAACTCCCGAATTTTGTATCTTTGGCTTTGCAGTACCGCAGGACGGTACATGATGCTTTCGGGAAGATGAAGATACTTATCGTAGAAGATGAGGCGGCTCTTATGGATCTGACGGCCGCCGCCCTCCGCAAGGAGGGTTTCGTGGTGGAGACCGCCATGGACTATGCGACTGCCGAGGAGAAACTCTCGGTATATGGATACGACTGTGTGCTGCTGGATGTCATGCTCCCCGGCGGCAGCGGACTCGACCTGCTCAGGAAACTGAAAAAGGAGGGCAACAGGACGAATGTCATCATCGTTTCGGCAAAGGGGTCCATTGATGACAAGGTGAACGGCCTCGGCCTGGGAGCGGATGACTATCTTGCCAAGCCGTTCCATGTCGCGGAGCTGGTGGCCAGGATAAGGAGTGTGGCAAGGCGGAGCACCAACGCCGGGGACTTCGCCTTCCGGGCTGGAAATGTCTCTTTAGAGCCGGATACAGGCATGGTGACGGTGGATGGGAAAGAAATACATCTCCTTAAAAAGGAATTTGACATACTGGCGTATTTCATCCAGAGGCCGGGGCACATTGTAGACAAGACCGTCATGGCCGAGGCTGTGTGGGGGGACCATATCGACCAGGCGGATGATTTCCAGTTCGTGTATGCCCAGATGAAGAATCTGCGGCGCAAGCTGTCCGCAGCAGGGGCGGACATTGAGATAAAGTCGGTCTACGGGTTCGGCTACAAGTTGGTGGAAAAATGAAGCTCGTCACGAAAATAATACTCGGCCTCTCGGCGTCCGTCCTCATTGCTCTCGGACTGTGGGGCGTCGTCTTCTATTTCTCGTTGGTAGGGGAACTGACGGAAGAGATAGATGAGACCCTGGCCGACTATTCCAATGACATAATAGTGTGGTCCTTGGCCGGAGAACCGCTCCCGTATTCCGATGCGGTTGCATACAACACGTTCGAGATCAGGGAGGTCACTCCGGAATATGCGGCTGCAAACAACAGGATACGCTACTGGGAATCGGTCACATACATCCAAAGCCAGGATGAAGATGTCCCGGCGAGGAACCGCAGCTGCATATTCAGGGATGCGGATGACAGGTATCATGAACTTATCGTCTCGGTACCGACCATAGAGAGGGATTCTGTTTCGGAGCATATAGTGAAATGGACGGTGATACTTTATGTCGTCCTGCTCATGGCCATAGTCGGGATAGACCTTACGGTAGTCAGGAGCAACCTCAGGCCGCTCGATGAACTTTTAGGATGGCTGGATTCCTATTCCCGGGGAGAAAAGCCCGGACCGGTGCCGGTGGACAGCCGGGTGGTCGAATTCAGGAGACTGTCCGCGGCTGCGCAGGAGGCGGTGGACAGGCTGGAAGGGCAGAATGAGGAACAGAGGGCCTTTATCGGAAATGTGTCGCACGAACTGCAGACTCCTCTTGCCGTGTGCATAGGCCGCATCGAGATGCTGCTGGCCGATCCCGCCCTGACGGAGCATCAGACGGTGGAGCTGATGAAACTGGCGCGTTCCCTGCGGGATGTCAGCCGTCTGAACAGTACGCTTCTGATGCTGCACAGGATAGACAATGACCGGTTCCCGGAGTCGGAGAGGGTGGATTTCTCGGAACTGGTGGAGGAGGGCATCGGCCTGTATTCGGAGATATATTCCACGAAAGCGCTTGCGGTAGAAGTAGATGTTTCCGGTCCGTTTGTCCGCGACATGAACATGCAGTTGGCGAGAATGTTGGTCAACAATCTGATAAAGAATGCATTCGTACACAGCCGAAACGGGGGAGATGTCGCCGTCACGATGTCTCCATCCGGTTTTACCGTGTCGAATGCCGGCGATGAACCTCTTGACGGGAATCTTGTGTTTACCCGGTTCTACCGTCAGTCTTCCGACAAGGCCGGCTCCACAGGTCTGGGCCTTGCCCTTGCGTATTCCATCTGCAGGAGCTATTCCCTGGACATTTCCTACGGGTGGGCCGATGGCCGTCACCGTTTTTCCGTCGGTTCCGCTTCCGTGTAAGGCTGTCCGGATATAAATATTTTGCTGAAAATAAAATAATTGTTATCTTTGCGCCCCCTATGTAGAGTAGGGAACGCAGTATTTTAGTATTAACCAATTAAAGATCAAGACAGTGAACACACAGAGTTACAAGACAGTATCCGCAACGCCGGCAACTGTCAAGAAGGAGTGGGTTGTCATTGACGCAACTGACCTTCCTCTCGGCCGTCTTGCTTCCAGAGTGGCTCTTATTCTTCGCGGGAAGAACAAGCCGTATTTCACTCCTCACATTGACTGCGGTGACAATGTCATCGTCCTCAATGCAGACAAGGTGAAACTCACAGGGAAAAAGATGACCGACAGGGTCTATGTCCGTCACACAGGCTATCCGGGAGGACAGCGTTTCAGCACTCCGAAAGAGATTCTGGCAAAGAAGCCTACAGAGCTGGTCAGAATGGCAGTAAAGGGAATGCTCCCTAAGAACCGTCTTGGTGCGAAGCTCATCAACAACCTTTATCTTTATCAGGGCACGGAGCATCCGCATCAGGCACAGAAACCGAGAACAATTACATTAAACGAAATTTAATCAGATGAAAGCAGTAAACGCACTTGGAAGACGTAAATCAGCAGTCGCTCGCGTTTATGTCGTGCCTGGGAAAGGTGACATTACAATCAACGGAAGGGACATCAACGACTATTTCAAGGAGGAGTCTCTCCGCTATATTGTAAACCAGCCTTTTGAAGTTACAGGTACGGTTGCCCAGTTTGACGTTAAGGCCAACCTCGACGGAGGTGGAATCAAGGGACAGGCAGAGGCCCTGAGACTCGGTATCGCACGCGCGCTTTGCGAAGTGGATGCAGAGGCTTACCGCCATACGCTCAAGACCGCAGGATTCCTTACCCGTGATGCCCGTGAGGTCGAGAGGAAGAAGCCTGGTCAGCCTGGCGCACGTAAACGCTTCCAGTTCAGCAAACGTTAATATTCACCGGCTGGTTTACACAATGCACGGTCCGGTTGCAAATCTTCGGATCTTCCATCAGGGACGAGAGTTCCGGGAAGCTGCCTGAGGGTTGCCGGGACTGCGGAAAATCCTGGAGACCGGAAAGACCGCTACTCCAGATTGATGAAAGAGCCTGACAGGCGCGGCAAAAGCCTGGAAGGAAAAGGACAAAACAGAAAATATTTAAAACAATGCCAAGAACAAATTTCCAAGAATTGCTTGATGCAGGAGTTCACTTCGGCCACCTCGCCAGGAAGTGGAACCCTAAGATGGCTCCGTATATCTTCGACCAGAAGAACGGAATCCATATCATCGACCTGCATAAAAGTATAGTAAAAATCGATGAGGCTGCAAATGTGCTCAGACAGCTGGCCCGTTCAGGCCGCAAGATACTCTTTGTAGCCACAAAGAAACAGGCAAAGGACATAGTGGCAGAGAAGGCTGCCGCTGTCAATATGCCATACGTGACAGAGAGATGGCCGGGCGGAATGCTTACCAATTTCCCGACTATCCGCAAGGCTGTCAAGAAGATGAATACCATCGACAAGATGATGGAAGATGGTACTTTCGATACTCTCGCAAAACGTGAGCGCCTCCAGATCACCCGTCAGAGGGCGAAGCTCGAGAAGAACCTCGGCTCCATCAAGGATCTGAGCCGTCTCCCTTCAGCACTTTTCGTAGTGGACGTACAGAAAGAGATGAATGCCGTAAAAGAGGCTAACCGTCTTAATATTCCGGTTATCGCTATGGTTGATACTTGCTGCGATCCTACTCCGATTGATTATGTGATTCCGGCAAATGACGATGCTGCAAAGTCTATAGCATACATTATGGATGCTGTATGCGGTGCCATCAAGGAGGGACTGGAAGAAAGGAAGCTGGAGAAAGAGAAAGAGTCTCCTGAGCAGAACGAGGCCGCAGCTTCAGGCAAGAAGCTCCGTTCCCGCAAGGGCGCAAAGGCTGCCGAGGAAGTGAAGGCTGAAACCGCACCTGCAGAGGAGACACCGGCAGAGGCTCAGGCAGCGGAGACCGCCGCTCCTGAAGTAGCGGCACCTGCGGAAACCGCAGAGACCGCGCCGGCAGCAGAAGAGCAGAAGGCTGAATAAGCCCTTGTGAGTTGTATTAACGATTAAAACGATTACAGAAATGGATATTAAAGCAGCTGACGTAATGAAACTGCGTCAAATGACCGGTGCCGGCATGATGGACTGCAAGAAGGCCCTCATCGAGGCTGAAGGCGACTACACCCGTGCACAGGAGATTATCCGTGAGAAAGGCAAGCTCGTCGCAGCCAAGAGGGCGGACAGGGAGACGACCGAAGGTGCAGTCGTTGCGAGGATTGATGGTGACAAGGCCATTATCCTCTGCCTCGGATGCGAGACTGACTTCGTTTCCAAGAACGCAGAGTTCCAGGCACTTGCAAATGCGGTTGCAGACACTGCAATCAAGAACCTCCCTGCAGATGCAGAGGCTCTCAAGGCCTGCACCCTTGCTGACGGAAGGACTGTAGAGGCCGCCATTACAGAGCAGACCGGAAAGACAGGCGAGAAGCATGTGCTGGTGGGATATGAGAAAATCGAGGCTCCGTTTATCGTTTCATATATCCACGCGATCAACGGCAAGCTCGGCGCTCTCGTAGGATTCAACAAGGAAGTTCCTGCAGAGCTCGCGAAAGGCGTTGCAATGCAGGTGGCATCCATGAACCCTGTCGCCATCAACAAGGACAGCGTTCCTCAGAATGTCATCGACAACGAGCTGACTGTGGCAATAGAGAAGACAAAGGAAGAGCTGGTACACAAGGCAGTCAATTCGGCTCTCGAGAAAGCCGGCATCAATCCCGCACACGTAGACAGCGAGGACCATATCGCTTCCAACACAGCAAAGGGATGGATTACTCCGGAGCAGGCGGACAAGGCCCGCGAGATAATCAAGACCGTCTCTGCAGAGAAAGCTGCGAACCTTCCTGAGGCAATGATCAACAATATAGCCAACGGCCGTCTGAACAAGTTCTTCAAGGAGAACACTCTCGAAGAGCAGGAATATCAGATGGGAGATGGCAAGACTTCCGTAAAGGCGGCTATCGCAGCCGTCGACAAGGAGGCAAAGGTCACTGTATTCAAGAGATTCTCTCTCAACGACTAGTTTTCCGGACTGTCCCCGGCTGGTTCCCGGGATACCGGTAAAGATAAACTGCAAGGTCATTTCTGGCCTTGCAGTTTTTATTTTGGGCTTGCCATCGTCACGCGGAGTGTCGGAAAATCGAATTTCTCATGTGGTTCGGGAGCAGGTTGGTTGTCTTTGTAATGTATAATCCATAACAACTGAAACTGATGACCGTATTTAAAGAGCTTGTATGTCTGTTTGTCCTGTCCTGCGGCCCGTGTCTGCTGACATACGCCCAGGAAACGGTGTCTGTCTCTCTTCAAGACAGACCTCTGTCAGAATTCATCTCGCAGATCGAGCAGAAGACCGACTGCAGTTTCATATTCAGCAGGGATATGGTCGACTTGTCGCTGACGGTGACAGTGGAAGCCGAGTCCAGGCCTTTGTCTGAGGTCCTTGACGCGGTGCTGATACCGCTCGGTATACGGTGGCAGATGGAGGAGCGCCATATCATTCTCACCGCTCTCCGACCAGGACAGGTCACGGTGACAGGCAAGGTCACAGCAGCCGGAAGCGATGAACCGGTCATAGGGGCCTCCGTGCATGTCGAAGGGATGGAGTCTGTAGGGGCTATAACCGATATCGATGGCAATTATGTCATCAGGACTATGTCTTCCGATCCGGTCCTTGTCTTTTCATATATGGGCTTCCGCGATGTGAGAGTGCCTGTAGCAGGAAGAGACAGGATAGATGTAGTCATGGAGGAGGATGCCCAACTGCTCGAAGAACTTGTGGTCGTGGCATACGGGGTGCAGAAGAAAGCCAACATGTCTGGCTCGGTGTCATCCGTCGATTTCTCTGCGGCTGGAGAGAACAGGATACTTACAAACGTATCTTCAGGGCTCCAGGGGTTGTCTGCCGGTCTTCTCGCCCAGCAGTCTTCCGGAGAGCCCGGTGCTGATGGAGCTTCGATACTTATCCGGGGTGTCGGGACTCTCAACAACACTTCTCCCCTCGTGGTGATAGACGGTATCGTCGGGGAGATAGATGATGTCAATCCGCAGGATATAGCTTCCATGTCCATTCTGAAAGATGCGGCTTCTTCTGCAATATACGGTTCGAGGGCTGCCAACGGCGTAATCCTCATAACTACCAAGACCGGTTCGAAGGAAAAGATACAGATCAGGTATAATGTCCACGGAGGCATCCAGAGCGTGAGCAGCCCCATAGATGTGGTGAGCGACTATCCCACATATATGGAGGCAATAAACACAGCGATGAAGAATTCCGGCAACGTGCCTCCGTATTCCGAAGCTACGATAGCCGAGTGGAGGCAGAACAGCGCCACGGATCCGACGGTGTACCCCAATACCGACTGGTTCAGATATATGTTCAAGCCGGCTTATATCATGGAGCATAATCTGCAGGCCAGCGGCGGGACCGACAGGATCAATTTCATCTGCTCCTTAGGCTATCTGTCGAACGAAGGAATGATGCCGAAGACTTATTATGACAGGTACAGTTTCCGTCTCGGCATATCGGCCGGTCTTACCAGGTGGCTCAGGCTCAATGCCAATATCAACGGATATCACGGTGTACAGGGCGGCGTGGATGTCTCGACGGTGATGACTACTATCGGCAATTCTTCTCCGGGAACCCTTCCTGTACATCCCGATGGCCGTTTCGGCGGAGAGTGGGCTCCCGGCAGCAATGTCTCCGCAGGCAATGCGCTGCAGGAGATATCGTCGTACGACAGGACCACCCGGAATACCAAGCTGAACGGTAAGGTCGGTCTTGACATCGACATTACGAAACATCTCAAATGGATGAATACCCTGGCTGTTTCGGTGAATTTCAATTCACTTTCCCAGATGAACTATGCGAATATCGAGAAATGGGACTTCAAGCATGATGTCGTGCTTACGACCACCGGTGCCGTGCAGACACAGCTTACCGAATCATACGCCAGAAAGCATAACATAATTCTGGATTCATGGCTGCAGTATGACGATTTCATAGCCGGGAATGAGAACCATACGCTCTCGGCCATGCTGGGGTACAACCAGGAATACAACCAGTATCATGACAGCTATATCAATGCACTGGATGTCCTGAGCAACGACACTCCTGTCCTTAATGCCGCCACTACGCCTTCCAAGATTACTGGTACATTTACCGACAGTGCAGTCCGGTCTTTCTTCGGACGTATCAACTATGACTGGAGAGGAAGGTACATTTTCGAGGCCAATCTCAGGGCTGACGGTTCTTCAAGATTTGCAAAGGGTAAGAGATGGGGAGTCTTTCCTTCATTTTCAGCTGCGTGGAGAATCTCTGAAGAGCCGTTCATGAAGGGTGCAAGGTGGATTGACAACCTGAAGATAAGGGCATCCTGGGGACAGCTCGGGAACAACAGCATAGATGACTATGCGACCCAGCTGCTGTATCAAAGACGGCAGTATGTATTCGGGGAGGCAGCCGTCACAGGAGCGGGAATATCAGCTGTCGTCAACAGCGATCTGACATGGGAGACGACATCCATGACCAATGTCGGCATCGATCTTGTGGCTTTCGACAACAGGTTTTCCGTGACGGCGGATGTGTTCGACAAGCTTACGGATGACATACTCATGAGGGCAGTCATCCCGGGTGTGCTCGGGGACCTGGAGGCTCCGTACACCAATGCGGGTATTGTGCGCAACAGGGGGATGGAGCTGGAGCTTTCGTGGCGGGACAATATCGGTGATTTCCACTATGCCGTCAGCGCCAATTATTCATACGTGAAAAACAAGGTCCTGAAATATCAGGGCACCGTGCCTACATATTCGGGACAGACCATTATTCTCGAAGGGTACGGCATACGCCAGTTCTATGTCAGGGAGGTGGAATGTATCGCCACCCAGGAAAGGATTGACAGGATGCTTGCGGACGGCTATCAGTTCTATCCTTCCACTCCCAAACCGGGAGACTTCATCTACAGGGACCAGCAGAAACCAGGGGAAATGGGCTACAAGATAATCAATGATGATGACCGGGTCATCAAAGGCAATTCTTCCCCGACCTCATATTTCGGGCTGAACCTGTCCTGCGGATGGAAGGGGATAGACTTTTCAATGCTGTGGAGCGGTGTCGCAGGTGTCTCCTGCTATCTAAACAGTACCTGGTACACAAATGTGCTCAAGAACGGGTCCATGATAAATGCCAAGTTCCTGGATGCATGGAGTTATGACAACCAGGACAGCGGCATTCCGGCGCTTACGGCTGATGATGGAGGCAGGAACACTGTGGCCAACGATTTCTGGCTTCAGGATGCATCATATATCAAGCTCAGAAATGTCTCTCTCGGATATACATTCCCGGAAAAATGGACAAGAAGGATATCCGTCCCGGCCTTGAGAATATATGTAAGCGGAGAAAACCTCCTTACCCTGACCAGGTTCGACGGGATGGATCCGGAAAACGGCTCTTCGACCAGATATCCCAACATGAAGAGATTCAACATAGGACTCAGTATCACATTCAACTGATGGAGGAAAGCAAAATGTCAAAGAGAACAGCCATAAAGTCATTCCCTATCATTCTTGCAGCTGCAGTGTCCGTTTCCTGCAACCTGCTCGATACATATCCCCGTGACGGTATCGGCTCCAATTCAATGTGGACCACGGAAGAACATGTCAATCTCGGCGTGACTGCCGTGTACGGGATACTGAAAAGCAAGGGATGCTATTCAAGAAATCCCCTTACTGATGCCTATACCCAGTATGCGTTCATTATGTCCACAGGTTTCGATGAACTTGGACAGAGATATTTCTGCTACAACACGGCCACGACTTCCTACGGAATCTTCTCCTCGAAATGGAATGACGGCTATGAAGGGGTCCAGTACGCGAATCTCGCGATAGCCAATATCCCGGGAGTGGACATGGATGAGGATGCGAAGATGACGGCGCTTGCAGAAGTCCGGTTTCTCCGTGCCTTGTATTATTTCGATCTCCTGTCTTTCTACAGCGGACACAAGAATACGGACAAGGGTATCCCGCTTTATTCGGAAATGCCTGATTATGACAAGGCATATCTTCCGAGGGCGACACCTGCTGATGTCCGCGCACTTATGATAGAAGACCTCGAATTCGCGTCTGCCCATCTCCCGTTCACTTCGTATGAGAAAGGACGGGCAAACGCGGCCGCAGCTATGGCTCTGCTCGGCAAGGTGTATCTGTATGCCGACCTGTATGAGGATGCGGTCTCTGTCTTCGAGGCTCTTATAGCCCGTAACGATGAGGAAGGAAGGCCGTTTGCGTTGAGCGCCGACTATGCATCCATGTTTACCCTCGCCGGAGAAAACAACCCGGAATATGTCTTTGCCATAAATTTCCTGGACACATACGGTAACGGGAGTTACATAGATCTGCTGTACAACAGCCGTTCGGCCAATTGCGCCGGAACGAATACATCAATCCCGACAACCTATCTTGCAGATGCCTGGCAGAACCTGGATGGCAGCGAGTTCAGCTGGTCGGACTGGCCGGGTTTCTCGTGGGATGACGAGGATGTAGTAAACGAGATGTTTGCGCAGCGGGATCCGAGGCTTGAAGCCACGATCATAAGACCGTATGCTCTCTTTACCGGCAAAGACAATGTGGTTTACCAGTACCGGCCGGGATACGATACCGATGTGCAGCCATATCCGTGCATGAGGGCAAACAACGGGGCAAATGACTATTACTGCTGGAGGAAATTCTGCAATACAGGCAATGAGACTACCATCAGGAGGCATTCCCCTACTGACCTTCCGCTTATACGGTGGGCGGATGTGCTGTTGCTTTATGCCGAGGCGCTGAATGAGGCGAGAGGTCCGGTGGATGCCGTCTATAATGCAGTGGACCAGGTAAGGTCCAGAGCAGGGATGCCTCCGGTCAGGAAAGGTTCGCGTGAAGAGGTCAGGCAGCGTATCAGGGATGAGAGGGTATATGAACTTGCCGGGGAAGGACATCTGTATCCTGATTTCCAGAGATGGTACGCCCACGACCCGGACTTCGATTATGAGACTTTGCTGAACCATACGATACTGAGTTTTACCGGTGCTCCCGTGTCATCGCAGGCCGGGACGAGGGTATTCACTGCGAGAAACTGGTGCTATGCCATTCCGCAGGAGGATATCGATCTCAATCCGGCATTGGAGCAGGCGCAGGGCTGGAACAACTGATAAAGACTGTAACAACGATGAAGACTTTAGATATGACTGTATTAGCATGTTTGTCGGCGGTGATGCTCTCTGTATCCTGCAGCGATTCTCCTGTGGCTCTGCCGACGGCCAGAGGGGAACAGGGATGGTATGTCGATCCTTATCTGGATGACCTCTGGACCAGTGTGGATGCGAGTCTTGAGGGTTTCGACACCCAGCAGTATTTCGAGTTCATGGTCGAGGCTACTGATCTCGGCTGGAATATGAAGTATATACGGACCGCTCTCGAGAAGGTATCAGCCGTACAGGTGCGTGAGGAAGGCCACATCAATTACGGACAGGTGCCTCGCTATCTCGGGAACGATGTCGACAGCCGGTCTTTCGACAAGAACTGTATAGAGTTTGCCTTGCAGTACGGTTCACTGATGTACAGACTGTATTACGACAGGCTGGATGAGACGTGCCGGGATCTTCTCGATGAATTTACGGATTATGCCGTACACGCAATCTTGTCCCACGACAATGTCGCTCTGACATATACCAATATCTGTCTTATGCATTCATGGAATCTGATATGCCTCGGCGAGAATCTGCCAGACGACAGGACATGGGGAAAGTCATTGGAAGTGACTCCGGCTCAGATTGCAGAAAAAGGATATGAGAACTTCATGGCATGGGCCGGGAATGTCCGGCAGAACGGGATACATGAACACAATTCCCCCACATATACCGGAGTGCAGGCGGCGTGTCTGGGATATATAGCCAGATATACTGAAAACAGGGATGTCAGGGCAGAAGCGGAAAGGATGCTGGGATATTTTTCCAGAATGCTGTTCGCCAATTACTGGGAGACAAGCATGTCCTGTGCCGGTGTCCAGTCGCGGTGCTATTACCGGGGCTCGAGCTATGGCCTGGTGGACAATATCATGGGCGGTCTTCTCAAGGGCTGGGGGACACATTTCTGCAATACTCTTGCGCTGTGGGAGCCTTCGGAGGAAGACAGGGCGCTCAACAGCACCTATCCGAGGACGGTATGCTACAGGTGGGGTGAAGATCCTGACATGAACGCAGTTGCATATTATAAGGAGAAATTTGTCATAGGCTCTGCCGGCAGGCCTTATACAGGCAATGCAAACGAGAAAAACATGACAGTCTTTCTCGGCAGTGACAGGGTCAAGTCCATGGTGAACATCTCGCATTATTTTGACGGGAGGAATGACCCGTACGGTAAGAGCAAGGTGGGGTCCGTCACCCGTCATCTTCAGCGATATGCCATGGGCAGGGCGCAGAGGGACAATGAATTTGTGGCAATGATTGCAGGCGACGGAAGTGAAAGGGATGACACGAAGAAGATGTGCTCCCATGTGATTGTCCCTTCGACCAATGTAGATGAGGTCTGGATCGGAGACACGGAACTGGAGAACTGGACTGCGATAACTTCCAGAAGTCTCGGCGCGGATGACAATTATACCTTCTTCCTGCGTTTCGAGGATGTTGCAGTTGCAATCCGGTATCTTTATGTCAAGGACATAGACGGGAAATGGGTGACACCTGCCCTTCACAATGACACTGACGGGACTTCATCATTCACTCAGGGGACAGCAATGAGGATTTCGGCAGACCTTTCGGAAACGGTTCCTGAGAAATGGGACAGGGGCATCGTCGCCATGTGGTGGAGAGTTGAGGATGGGGTAGACACAGATTCGAAGTTCAGGCTGTTCCGTCAGGAAGTCATAAATGCGGCCAGTTTTGTCAGGGAGACCGGAGATGAGTTTGAAATCTGGGTGGAGTCTCCTGACGGACGGCTCGGATTCAAGGGGAATTTCGAGAAAAATATGTATAAACAGTATATCTTTACCGACCAGGAACCGATAGGGCCGTTCTGGGATTTCCGACAGACGGAGACTACTGGCGGTATCCAGGCCGAAGACTGCTTTTTCTCGGTCAATGGTGTCGAGATGGCTGATGATATCTTGTCAAGACAGTGACGATATGAAAAAGGTTTTGCAATATATGGTTCAGGCTGCAGCCATGTTGTCAGTCCTCTCGTGCAATACGGACGGAATCGGAGGGGGAACGGTGCAGGTCACGACCCTGGATGCACGTTATGTGACAAAGTCTACCGTCGAACTGTGCGGAGCCACATGGGGAGGAGTGCAGAACATGCTTGCAAGGGGAGTATGCTTCTCTAAGGATGAGAATGTCGACTTTTCGGACGGAAAGATTTCCGTCTATCCGGGCGAGGGCGAATTCTCTAAAGTCACGCATGAGCTTGAAGCCCTGACGACCTATTATATGAGGGCTTACGCTGTCATGAATGACGGCGCGGTCCATTATGGGGAACTGAAAAGTTTCTCCACCCTTGATTTCACCCCGGCTGTCATAGAGATAGGCGAGGTTACGGACATACTGTCCACGGAGGCTACGGTAAATGCAACCATAACAAGCCGTGGAGACTATGATATCACTTCCTGTGGCTTCGTGTTTTCGGAGGAACAGTCTCCGGAAGTCGGAAAGGACGGCTGCATTGCCGTTTATCTCGATACCGTGCAGGATGATATGTCAGCCACACTTTATCCTCTCGGCCTCGGGACCAGATACTACGTAAGGGCATTCGCAGTGAGTCAGGACGGAACGGTCTATTCCGGCCAGACCGAATTCACTACCAGAGACACCCCTCCTGTGGAATTTTCGGAAATCGAACTGGTGGACAATGACTACACTTCAATCACTGTTTCATGTACGGTCATCGATGCAAACGGTACTGTTACATCCAAAGGTTTTTGCTGGTCAGGGACCGAGAACATGCCGGATGTCGGCGATTCTTCCGTGGAACTTGACGGAGACATGTCGTATGTCATAGAGGGAGTGATGCCTAATGAGGTGTACTATATCAGGCCTTGGGGAGTAAATGAGGCCGGCATAGGATACGGGCCTGTCCTGAAGGTGCGGGTCAGGAGCTATGCCACATCAGACAATATGGTGCTTGTGTCTCCTCCTCAGCCGGTCTGGATAGGTTGGCTTGGAGATCCGGGCTATCCGGCCAACGAACCGACATTCGCCTCTGCTAATGATGGTGCTCCCGAAGTCAACCAGTTCGTGGACAGGGACATGACTGCAGGACCGTCAAAGGCTGCCCTGGAGGATTACATGGCGGCAAAGTATGAAGTCACATGCGGAGACTATGCCGATTTCCTCAACCTGTACGGAAGCAGGACAGTCAAGGACGGCCCATACGCGGGAAAAGAGCTTCTTTACTATGATCTTGTACACCTGAAATACGATTCTTCGTCCGGCCGCTGGAGCGCGGAACCAGGATTCGAGGACAGGGCCATAGGCGGAGTTACCTGGTATGGGGCCAACGAGTTCTGTGAATTCTTCGGGGGCTATCTTCCGACGGAAGCTCAGTGGGAGTGCGCCGCCAGAGGTGCCGTCTATTCCGACACTGAACCTATGTACCGTTTCAGCGGAAGCAACAATCTCGATGAAGTCGCCGTGTACAATACAGGTACTGAGCCTCCTGCGGAAGTGGGGACAAAGAAGCCCAATCAGCTCGGGATATATGACATGTCAGGGAATGCTCAGGAGTGGACGAGAACGTGGTGGCATAACTATTCCTCTACATATAAGGAGCCATCTGCATATATGAATGCCAACAATATCTCCAAGACATGCAGGGGAGGACGCTGCCAGAGGGGAGTCACCGATACTTTCGGAGTGGCGAAGAGGGATGCAATGAAGATAGATGAAACAAATGCGGGGAAAGATGAATTCATAGGATTCAGATTTTTCTGCGACCCTTTTGAAGAATGATGAAAAAGATTTTCCAGATTCTGTTTACGGGTTCTCTGCTGTTTGTGTCATCAGTGCAGGACCTGGCTGCAGGAAACGATGCTTTCCTGCGCAGGGTGATGTATGATATCGTGCCTGCCGGCAGTTATGTATGGAACTGGAGGGATGCTGTCGTCATCCGTGGGTTGATAGAGGTTTACGATACTGACCCGGAACTTCGTGGCGAAGTGCTGGATTATGTGCGTGAAGCGATGCTGGCAACAGCACCGAAAGCCCACGGGCATCATCCTAACGGGGTGGCATCGGGTGCAGGCCTGGCTTTTCTGATACGGGCCGGCGCAGATCAGGACGGGTATTTCAGGTCGGTTGCCGGCAGGGTGTTCGAACAGTATCTCAAGATTCCCCGCGCAGAAAACGGTGCCTGTTCACACAGACCGGATGTGGTGGAGCTGTGGGATGATACCGTCTATATGCTGACGGTATTCCTTACTGAAATGTACAGGGCGACCGGAGACATTATGTATATCGACATATGTGCGGATGAAGTGCTGTCGCATGCGGAAAAGCTGATGGATCCCGAGACCGGCCTATGGTATCACGGCTGGGCCCAGACACGGGACATCCACAGGGATGCCTGCTGTCAGGACGGGTGGAACGACAATCCTCTGCAGAGAAACGGTGAATTCTGGGGGAGAGGCAACGGCTGGATAGCCATGTCGCTCGTGGATCTGCTTGGAGTGATGCCAGAGACGCACGAAGACTACCCTGCCATTATGGAAATGATGAAAAAGATGATGTCGACCCTTGTCCGGCTGCAGGACAGAAAGACGGGCCACTGGTACCAGCTTCCTCTTCATGCAGGCGATGCGGGCAGGGGCAATTTCATCGAAAGTTCCTGCACTGCCATGTTCGGATATGCCCTGTCGAAGGCTGTGAAGAAGGGGTGGCTTGCCGGAAGCAGGTACCGGAAGTGTGTCGGAAGGGCATTTTCAGGCCTTGAGCGTTTCAGCGTGGATATGACCGGGACCGGAGACTGTGCCATGTCCAATATCTGTGCAGGCACCTGTATCGGCGACAGGGAATATTACTACGGCAGAGGCATATCTTCGGACGAGAGCTTTGCCCTGGGGGCCATGATACTTTTTGACAGGATGACCGGTACGGACTGATGGATATTTTCCCTGAATATGATGACATGGTCCTGTGGCGTGCCGTGGAGCGGAACGATCACAGGGCGTTTTCCGCATTGTACCGGAGGTATTACAGGGATATGGTATTGTTTTGCGGCAGTTATGTCCGCGACAGACAGGTCTGCGAGGATATCGTGCAGAACATTTTCATCAGACTGTGGAACGGGCGCAGGGTGCTTGCGGTGCGGAATTTCAGGATGTTTCTGATGAAATCCGCAAGAAATGCCTGTCTGAATGAAATGAAAAGGGGAGGAATAGCGGGAAGTTATGCAGACTACATCAGCAGGACATGCAGCATGTATGCGGACATCGAGGGGTATATCCTCTACTCGGATCTGGAATCCAATATGATGGAAGTGCTGTCATCCATCCCGCCTCAGTACAGGGAGGTTTTTGTCGAGAACCGTTTCAAGGGGAGGACATGCAAGGAGATTGCGGAAAGTCTCGGACTTTCATACAGGACCGTTGAGGAACGCCTGAGAAAAGCTCTGAAAATAATAAGGACAAGACTTAAGGAATATGACGACAGGACAAAAAGATAGATTCGGCCGGGATGAGATTATGGCTGTCATCCGGAAATCATTTTCCGGGGGGCTCAGTGCCGATGAAGAAATCCTGCTGGAAGAATGGCTCGGCAGCGATGAAGAAAACGGCAGGGAATATTCTTTCCTGAAAAGCCTCTATATGTGGAAGAACCCTCCGTTTGCTCCGGATGAGGTGGATGACGGCAGGATGCCGTGGCGCATAAGGAGGCTGTTGCTGAAGAACAGTATCGGGACGAATGTCTTTGTCAGGGCTTACCGTATTGTCGCATGCCTGCTGCTGATCCCTCTTGCCGGCGTCCTTGTGTGGGCCTTGACAGACAGACCATCGGACCAGGACAGCGTGGCAATGCAGGAAGTCAGGGCCCCGTTCGGCATCTGCTCTGCAGTGACACTCCCGGATGGTTCGGAAGTGGTGTTGAATGCAGGTTCCTCCCTCAGGTTCCCTTCCGTGTTTGACGGTACCTCGAGGGCGGTCGAACTTTCCGGAGAAGCGTATTTCGAAGTGGAGTCCTGCCCCGACCGGCCGTTCATTGTCAGGACGGGCGGCCTGGACATTGTCGCGACAGGGACTTCGTTCAATGTGGAGGCATATTCCGGAGAAGACATGATTGCTGTCACGATGGTCGAAGGAGAGGTCGGCCTGTATGCCCCGGATGACAGGTTCGTCCGCACCATGATGGCGGAAGACAGGCTTGTATATTCCAGAAATACAGGCACGGTAGATGAGACCGCCGGATACAGCTACAGATATATAAGCTGGAAAGACGGGGTGCTTGCCTTCAGGAACGATCCTTTGGATTCCATACTTGCAAGGCTCGGAAGACTGTACAATGTCGAGTTTATCCTGATGGATGAAAGCCTGGCGCACAAGCAGTTCTATGCGACGTTCAACAACGAGTCGCTTGAATCGATACTGAAACTTCTGTCCATGTCCGACAATGTGCGGTTCGAACAGGTTTCCGGAACCGGGGCGGGCAGCGATCATGGAATCAGGAAAATTTATGTCATGAACAGGGAAAAACACTAAAACTGTATAATTATGAGGGAATTCAGGATTATGGTTATGGCTGCGGCCGTGGCATTGCTGGCCGCGGGCTGCAGGGATTATGCTCTTAAGGAGGATCTGGAAGCCCTGAATGAAAGGGTAGCCGCCCTGGAACAGATATGCGGTTCGCTGAATGAAGATGTCGCATCATTGTCGATCATTGTGGATGCCCTTCAGAAGAACATATACGTCACTTCTGTTGCGGAAACCTCCGACGGGTGGACAATCGCTTTTTCCGACATGACTTCCGTTACGGTCAGAAACGGCAAGGATGGGGATGACGGCACCGCTCCGGTAATAGGAGTCATGCAGAACAGTGAAGGAAAATATTGCTGGACACTTGACGGCGAATTCATCATGGCCGGGGGAAAGGAACTCGTCGCGGAAGGGAAGGACGGCATTTCTCCGGAATTCAAGGTGGAGAACGGAATGCTTAAGGTATCATACGATTCCGGCAAATCATGGACGGACCTTGCGGAAACAGGCTCTGCCGTACCGCCTGCAGTGACTGAAGTAAAGGAAACGGAAGATGCGGTGACATTCGTCCTCTCGGAAGGGGAGGAAATCGTCCTTATGAAATTCATCCCTCTTGCAATATCCGTTTCGGAGCCTGTCGGATCGGATGGTTCATATACCGTAACATATACCGTATCGGGCGGTGATGGCGCCCAGGTGGTCTGTGTCCCTCTTGAGGGGTGGAAGGCTTCCGTCTTGCCATCGGATGCTTCGACGGGGCAGATTGCCATTACCGCACCCGAAGTCTGGACGGAGGGTACCGTACTTGTATTCGCCTATACGTCCGACAGGGTGGCGATGACTGCCATCCGTATTTCCGGAGGCGATTTCAGGGTCGAAAAGGGTGTCTACACTGTCGGTCCGGAAGAGGACAGCTTCCCTGTTCCGGTATTTGCCGCCTTTGAACCTCAGGCATCATGCGGGGAAAAGTGGGTGGAAGTGCTGCGGACAAAGGCGCTTGCCGAATATGCGTTCACTGTAACCGTACAGGCGAACGACACCCGGGATTCCAGGTCTGCAGTGATTGTCTTCTCAAGACCGGATGACGGGGGCCTTGCCGGGCAAGTCACTGTCATCCAGGAGGCTCCTGTGCAGCCAGTCTCCCTTGACATAACGGTAGACGGCAGCGGCAGCATCTATGGCGACGGAGTGCTCAAGTCCGTGACCATGACTGCCGACATGGCTTTTACAGAAGACGGACAGACTTCATTGTCCGGGGATTTCTCTTCCGGCGCTTCCATGGATGCCGCCAGGACCGTGCGGTTGGACATTCTCCCTGCCGATTTCACAGCTTCCGGTTTCTCTCTGGATTTCCTTCTCGAGAGTGGCCAGGCGTTCAGCGTGGACATCTTCCCGCAGGAAGAATATCTGTCCGGAGGGCAATACGATGTAAAAGTGGAAAACATCGATGCCCTCATATCGGCGGGTACGGCCGAGCCGGTCTTCCATGACCTTGTAGCCAATGAAGGAGGACGGGCAAACTGCTATGTCATAACTCATGGAGGCTATTACAAATATGCCGCAGACTATCCATCGAATGACAAGACATATCCCATCGATGCCGCTTCTGCGGACTGGCTGTGGTCTACGGGGGAAGAACCGCTTGTAAAGGAGGTATCCTATTCGCAGACTACGAAAAACATCTATTTCAATGTGCGGCCGGGAAGTTCCGGCAACAGCGTGATTGCCGCCAAAGATGCGTCCGGCAATATCGTATGGTCATGGCATATCTGGATGTTGCAGGAAGACCCGAGAGCAGGACACCACTATACGCGGGGTCCTGACTGGCAGCTGATGAACTGCAATCTCGGGGCGACATCATATAATGAAGGGGATGTCGGCGCGTACGGACTTTATTACCAGTGGGGCAGGAAAGATCCTTTCCCCGGGGCTTCCGTACTTGGAGGAACGGGAAACGGTACCGAGAGCGGCGCTTTCGGGGACAAGACGCAGCGGTATGTGATAAACGGGGCGGAGTTTTCCTCTACTGGAAACAGGAATACGGCATCCGAAGGAGATGTGGCCTGGTCGATAAGCCATCCGACGACGATGATACATGCCAACGGCCAAGATGGGGCGCTCGGTCTCGAATATACCTGGCTCTATACCTCATCCGTGGATGATGCACTGAAACTCTGGCATTCGGGCAATGACGGTTCTTCCTCCATTACATCGAGGAACGGCAAGACCATATATGACCCGTGTCCAGCGGGCTGGTGCATCCCTGTGGATGTGGACCATTCGTGGTACAGCGCATGGAACATAGCCAACATGCAGAAGGAGACCGCTGCGGATGTCTACGGATTCAACTATGTCAATCCTGCCGTGCCCGGGGTCGGGATATACTATCCGGCAGCGGGATACAGGAATGCAGGAGTGCTGGCGGACCTCGGCCTGATAGCCCGCTACTGGACCGCCAAATCGCAGGTGCAGAACGGGACCAGGTTCGTGGCCGGAGTCACGGAAGTCAACCTCTATTCCGATTCCGTGAAGTCAGGCACCGCCCGTACGGTCTGGGCTCTTCCTGTCCGCTGCATGAAGATGTAAGGTCATTTGCGGACGGCATCCCAGCCGTAATCGATGTATTCCCAGGAGAGATCGCCGTTATCGCCGACATGGACGAGGACATAGCCCTCTTCGGTGTCGGCGAGCGGCCCTGACCACCAGGATGCGCAGATGCCGCCTCCGGTGACGAACCATCTGCCTCTCTCCTGGATTTCTTCGTGGATATGCTGGTGCCCCTGCAGCACGAGCCGGACATTGTACTGTTTCAGCAGGTCGAACGTTTTCTTGCTGTCGGTCACCATGTCCGCCCCTGAAAATATGCCGTCCACTACCGGATAATAAAGGGACAGCATCGGGACATGCATCGAAATGATGACCGGAGTATCCTTTCCGGCCGCATCCAAATCTCCCTTAAGCCATTCCAACTGTTCATCCCCTACCGACCAGCGGCCCTTGCTGTCCGGGACGAGGCTGTTCAAGGTGACGAAATGGATGCCCTTGTGGTCGAACGACTGCCTGACAGGGCCGCAGAACTTTTCGAAATAGCCGTATCCGATCTTGTCTTCATGGCCTTCAAAGCGGTCGAACGTGTCGTGGTTTCCGATTGTGAAGTATGCCGGGATACCTGATTCATCGACTATCCTGCGGAATCTTGTGTACATGTCCACTACTTCGTGTTCATGTTCTGCCCCGAGGTGGTAGTTGGCTTCCACGTTGTCCCCTCCGAACAGGATGAAATCCACGTCTCTTGTCCTGACATCGGCCAGTGCTTTCCGCAGCCCTCCGTCGCAGTCTCCCTCATTGCGGGGATTCAGGTGTACATCGGTCATGAATGCGAATGTGAACCTGCGTTTCCTGTCTTTTCCGGCCCTTTCTGCTGAAGCTGCAAAAAGGCTTTCAGATACTCCGAGCAGGCCGAACGGGACCAGTGTCCCGCATATCTGTAGAAATCTTTTTCTGTCCATAATGTCTTTCTGTCTTACTTTCCACGTTGTTCGATGATGCAGTCGGCAGGGGCCTTGATGTTCGCGTCAATGGTGACCGAACCGATGGAATCGGCTATGATATGGCCGGACATCGGGTTCTTGATGTTGGTTATGGCTCCGCGGATGTCCGCCCGGAGGGTGGAGTATTCGAACGCCCTGTCGCAGGAAGGGTCGAAAGTGCAGTTTTCCAGCACGAGGTCATGTGCATAGCACAGCGGCTGTTCTCCGGAGATATGGCAGTTGACAAGCCGGAGATTGCGTGAATGCCATCCGAGATATTCCCCGTTGAGTTCGGAGTCATAGATCGTGACATTCTCCACCTCCCAGAAGGCATCCTTTGTCGTGATCTTGGCGTTGCGGATTTCCGCATTCCTCACATACTGGAATACGTATTTGCTGTCGCTTTCGAGACCGTCCACACGGATGTCGCTGCTGAACATGAACGGATATGTCCCTCCGTGGAGTTTCAGGCAACCGGCATTGATCCGGTTGCATCTCCAGAACACTTCATCCGCATCGTTCATTACGACATTGTCTATCTCTATGTCGTTCATCTCGCGGAACATCTTCGGTGCATCTATTACCGTGTCGGACATTTTCAGATGGTCCGAATACCAGAGAGCCGAGCGGCCTCCTGTGGCGAAATGGCAGTTCTGTATTGTGAACCCGTGCACGTGCCAGAACGGGTAGTTCCCTTCGAAACGGCAGTTGGTGGCTATTATGTTGCTGCATTCCTTGATGGCGGATTCCCCTTCAAGAATCGTCACGCTGTCAAGATGCAGGTCGTGCGAGCCGAACAGCGGCCTCTCTCCGCCGAATTCCTTGTCTTTGATATACTGCATGGCAAAAAAACTTTATCGTGTAAGTGTTCTGCAAAAATAGGCATTTCCCCGCAATGTCCGGTATATGTTTTACTGATAGTCTGCCCATGATTACCGAAAGGCACAGGAACATCTGCCTTTTTTCAAAATATACGTTCAGACAGTTTACCGGTTATTATCCCTATAAATGATGATACGGGGAATATGCTATTTTATGTATCTTTGCGGCCATGAAATTATCTGAACTCAGGACAGGGGAGAGGGCCGTAGTCGTGAAGGTGTACGGTCACGGGAGTTTCCGCAAGAGGATCACCGAGATGGGCTTTGTGAAAGGCAAGACCGTCACCGTGGTGCTGAACGCCCCTCTGAAAGACCCTATCGAATATGAAATAATAGGTTACAAGATCTCGCTCAGGCGGGATGAGGCGGACCAGATCGAGGTCATAAGCGAAAGCGAGGCAAAGCAGCAGCTCTCTTCCGCAGAAGGTGCAGTGGTGACAGACGATGCTTCATGTGATGACATAGCATATCTTGACCAGAGGATGAAGGCTCTGGCCGAGGAGAGGAACAGGATCATCCGCGTAGCCCTGGTGGGCAATCCCAACTGCGGCAAGACATCCCTTTTCAATATCGCTTCCGGCAGCCACGAGCATGTCGGGAACTACAGCGGAGTGACAGTGGATGCAAAGGAGGGCCGTTTCGTGCACGGAGGCTACCGGTTCATCCTCGTCGATCTTCCGGGTACGTATTCCCTTTCGGCATACAGCCCGGAGGAGCTCTATGTGAGGAAGAACCTTATAGACGAGATGCCGGATGTGGTGGTGAATGTGGTGGATGCATCCAACCTCGAGAGGAATCTCTATCTCACTTCTCAGCTGATTGACATGAACCTGAGGATGGTGATGGCCCTGAACATGTACGATGAACTGGAGTCGAAGGGGGACAGGCTGGACATCAAGACCCTGGGCCATCTGCTCGGCATGCCGATAGTGCCGACGGTCAGCCGCAACGGCCAGGGGATAGATGAACTTTTCGATACGGTCATCAAGATCTACGAGGGCAATGACCCGAAGCTCGGCCGTCATCTGCATATAAACCACGGCCAGGAGATCGAGGTGAGCATCGACCATATCAAGCATCTCATTCAGCAGAATGAGGATATCAGATACAAGTATTCCACAAGGTATCTTGCCATCAAGTATCTGGAGAATGACGATGACATAGAAAAGGTCATCGAGGCCCTTCCGAACAGGAACGGGATCATTGCCGCGAGGGTCGAGGAGCAGAAGCGGATAGAGTCGCTGATGCATACCTCGATAGAGTCCGCCATACTGGATGCCAAATATGCGTTCATAACCGGTGCGCTGAAGGAGACATGGCAGCCGGGAGCGCCGAAGAAGAAAGGCCGCAGGAGCCTTACGGACAGGATAGATGCAGTGGTCACGAACAAATGGCTGGCCTTCCCGATATTTTTCATCCTTCTGTATCTTGTGTTCCAGTTCACATTCACTCTCGGGGACTATCCGATGCAGTGGATAGAGTGGCTGGTGGAGAAGTTCGGGGAGTTTGTCGGAACCTATATGGCGGCCGGCTGGTGGAAGGACATGGTGGTGGACGGGATAATAGGGGGAGTCGGAAGTGTGCTTGTGTTCCTTCCCAATATACTTTTCCTCTATCTTTTCATTTCCCTTCTGGAGGATTCCGGATATATGGCACGGGCGGCGTTCATTATGGACAAGCTGATGCACAGGATGGGGCTGCACGGCAAGTCGTTCATCCCGATGATAATGGGATTCGGCTGCAATGTCCCTGCCGTGATGGCCACAAGGTCCATAGAGAGCCGCAAGAGCCGGCTTATCACGATACTCATTATACCGTTTATGTCCTGTGCGGGCAGGCTTCCCGTCTATATCCTGATTGCGGGAGCATTCTTCCCGCATAATGCCGGCCTTGTCCTGCTCGGCCTCTATGCCCTCGGGATAGTGCTTGCGGTGCTCTCCGCCAGACTGTTCAGCCATTTCGTGAAGGATGATGACCTGCCTTTCGTGATGGAACTTCCTCCGTACCGCATCCCTACCGCAAAGTCGGTATTCAGGCATACCTGGGAGAAGGGCAAGCAGTATCTGCAGAAGATGGCCGGGACCATCCTGATATGTTCCATCGTTATCTGGGCCCTGGGATATTTCCCTCATCACGACAGATATGCCTCGGCAGCGGAGCAGCAGGAGAATTCATATATAGGACATGTGGGCAAGGCTATCGAGCCTGTCCTTGAGCCTCTCGGATTCGACTGGAAAATGGGAGTCGGGATTATTGCCGGTGTCGGGGCCAAGGAATTGGTGGTCAGCACTCTCGGGGTTATGTACAATGTCGGGTCGGAAGATGGGCCTGAAGCAGGGACGGATGCCGTTGCAGCCGGTCCGGACGGTCAGACTGTCGAGGTGGACGGTGACACCGCCCTCCAGCGCGCCCTCCAGAGGACTACGACTCCGGCGGCCGCGTTGGCATTCATGGTCTTCGTCCTGCTCTATTTCCCTTGCATAGCGACCTTTGTCGCGATAAAGAACGAGGCGGGAGGATGGAAATGGGCTATCCTGACTGCCGTCTACACGATATTGGTAGCCTGGATAGCCGCATTCATTACATTCCGGATTGCCCTGCTGTTCTGATGGTCAGCCTTGTGACGGAGCTGTGCCTTCCGAGGTGGAAAAGCCTGGCGCGTACCGTGCAGTCGGAAGGGATATCCACGGCTGAAGTCCATAGAGGGGATGACATGTCGGGATCGCTCCCGTCGGTCGTGTACCGGATTTCCGCATCAGGGACCGTAGAGTTTGCCATGAGTTTGCCGCCCTCGGACTTCAGGCCCGGCTGCGGCAGATGGAATGCAATGCCGAGAGATGCCCAGTAAGGCATCTCCTGAGCCGTGACCCTGCCGTAGAATGCCCCGAAGTCTTTCCTGAAAGCGGTTTCCTCCTCTTGCCCTGACATCCGGCTCCATTTAGGGCGGGCGTTCCACCCTCTTTCATACACTCCGAGAATCTTCGGGAACATATATGATGTCAGGTCATCGAAACTCCGTACCGTCTCCGTAAAACACTGGGTCTGGACTCCGGCGATTCTCGATGTGTCCGTAAGTGCCGGTTTGCCTGCATGAGCCCTGCCGAGGTCGGCCGGCGACCCGTCCGGCCTGTGGCGCATGGATTTGTAAACATCGTACGGCTGCAGTGCGAATGCCATCCGTTCGTTGAGGATGCCGGCCCAATCATGTCCTCTCTCTTCCGGGTTGTCCCTGTAGATCATGTCTGCATACGTGTTGTTGACATTTGACAGGACCACATTGTATCCTCTTTCTGCCAGAGTGTACGGCACATGGTCGCCGAGACCCGGTACTGTACTCCAGCAGAAGATGTTGGCGATATGCGGCTGCAGCCTGTCATCCAGCCTGCTGTCGATATGCATCGCCATTTCCTGCCAGCCGCTGATGCGGATGCCGCGGGCCGAGCAGAGTTCCGTCATCCTGTCCACATAATATGCCTTCAGATCCGCGGATGATGTCATTCCGTTCTCTTCCATGAATTTCCGGCATATCGGCGAGCCGGTCCAGCTGCCCTGTGCCACTTCGTCTCCTCCGATATGTACACAGTCGAGTACGAGGCCGGCTTCTGAATACATTGAGATCAGTTCATCTATGACCTTCGACATGAAGGTGTACATGGATTCCATTGCGACATTCATCACGTTGTCCGTATATGACTGCGCCGACATGTATTCCGAAGTGTCTTGCGGGTCGCTCAGAAGGAATGAACTGTCCCCGGTTGCTGCATACCGTGCCTCCATTGCCTTTATGGCGGCTCTTCCGTGGCCTGGAGACTCTATTTCCGGTATTACCTTTATGTGTCTCGATGCAGCGAACTTCAGCAGATCCACGAATTCCTCCCTCGTATAGTAGCCGTTTGACGTGGATGTCCTGTCATTCGGGTCGATGCAGCCATCATAGCCCGGCATCAGGTATCGGCCCTCATCCCCGAATCCGTGGAACGCCCCCACCGATGTGAGTTCCGGAAGACCTTCTATCTCAAGTCTCCAGGCTTCGTCATCGCAGAAGTGGAACTGCAGTGTATTCACCTTGTACTGCGACAGCAGGCCGATCATTTTCTTGAGGTCTGGCTGGGATGTGAAGTTACGGGCGATGTCTATCATGGCGCCCCGGTATCCGAGATCAGGCCAGTCATTGATATGGAAACACCCGAGGCTTTCCCCTCCGCTGTTGCGCAGAAGTTTCAGCAGGGTTACAGCTCCGTAAAAGGCGCCGGAGGCTGATCGGGCGGAAACCGTTATCTTCCCTGATGCGGAGGCATCGATGGAATAGCCCTCATCAGTTCGGACATCCCCGCAGGTCACGAACGTGATTTCGGCAGGGGAATCCCCGGCCGGACTTAGTCCCATATCCTTCAGCGCTCCGGCCAGATATGCCGCTTCAGGTCCGTAGTCTTCCGAAGGCATCACCTTGATCCCGTCTCCGAGCCTCAGGCGGCCATCTTTGCCTGTTACCTCTTTCGGCATGGGGATAAGCGAGAGAGGTTCCGGTCCGGTGACGGTACATTCCGAGTTTTCCTCATAGACCTGTTCCCCGTCATCGGGCGGTTCCGGAAATACGGCCCGGAATTCAACCGGCTCCGGGCGACCGGACCCTGCAGCCAGAACCACTCCTTCCGGAGCGAGAGAATACCGTCTTACGGGAGTGGCGGAATAACGGACCGTGACTTCCTGCCCGGCTGCCGGATCTGCCGTATGGCAGTCCGGGTCAGGGATGATCCGGTGCCAGTTTGCCATTACCGGTTCTACGATATATCCGGAACCCGGTATGTTCCGGATTACGGAAGGCATCTGCGAGAAATACAGGGTCCACCCTTCCCTCTCCGCCCTTTCGGGCAGATTGTGGATTGTGAATGTGTATTCCGCGGTGTTGCGTTCTGCATCGTATTGTCCGGCTGTCCAGACCACCTCTACGGGTTCCCTGGTACAGCCGGACATGATACAAGCCAACACGATTGACATCAATGCTGTCTTTTTCATGTGAATTTATCAGTCTTTCTGGTATGCTCCGGGCCACATCGCCCCGGTGTTCCGGGCATTGCCGCAGATATCTGTGCCGAATCCGCCGATGGATTCGAGCCATGTGATGAAGTTCCCGCCGAGTGAAGGCTGTCCTTCCGGCTGGAATGTCCTGATTGCTGTCTTGATGTCATCGGCAGTCGTCTTGCCGGCCACATCACCGGCCCATGTGAATGCATTGAGACTTGCATCGAACACGAGTCCGAGAGAAGCCATGCTGCAGTCCCTGGTATCGGTGGAGTTTACGGTAAACTGTGTGCCCGCACCGTTGGTCTCATGTATTCCGCTTCCGAGCAGATTATAGCCTTTGGAAGTCAGATAACCGGAGTTGTTGCTCATGTCGACGGTATTCTGCCCGGACATTTCATTGATGACTATGCAGTTCATCAGCATCGAGGTAAGTTTCCGGGCTGATTCGCAGCGGATTGCCCCTCCCTGATTGTCCGAGATTATGTCGGAATTGACGATACACATGCTCCCGCTGCCGTTCACTGCACCGTTCTTCCCGGTATTGTCCGTGATGACAGTGTTGTTCATGCACAGATGTCCTCCTGACACGTGGAATGCATAGCCGAACTGGTCTGCCTGGGTGTTGCCTGTCACCCTGCATCCGTTTACGAGTGCGATGGCTCCTCCATTGTTCAGCCTTACGATACCGCGGCTGTTGATGGCGTTACCGGTGAAGGTTACATTGTCGAGGTACAGTATTCCGTTGGAATTGCCGATTATGCCATTGTCCTTGCCGGTGCAATTCCTGACGGTGCAGTCAGTCAGTGTCAGTTCCGCTTTCCCGGTGTAGCCGTGTGCAATGCTTATAGCACCTGTATCGCCATTTCCATCCGCGAAAGTGATACCGTCGAAAGTCACATCCGTCTGGTTGCCGAAGTTGAACAGCTGTACGCTTCCGCCGCCGCTGATAACGGTTTCATTGGCCTTGGTGTCACGGCCGGTGAGGTCGGTGCCGGTGCTGTTTGCGGCATATCCTCCCTTGATGGAAATCTCCACAAGTTTGGAGTATCCGCTGTATTCTACGAAAAGCCTCTCGTCAAGGGTGTATGTACCTCCTGCCATATATATGGTGGAGCCATCGAGGATTTCCGCATTGATGTCGGATATCTCCTGTTCCCCGTTCCTGGCCAGCAGGTTGACAAAGCCTTCCGTATCCATGGCATTGTCCCAGTCTGTCCCCGAGCCGTCTCCTGTCGCGGACGGCTTGACATAATAGGCGTCCGAATTGACCTGTATCGCTCCTTCAGGAATTATCAGTGCGCTCCAGTCTCCGTCTGCAGGGTCTGCAAATGATACGGTGGAGTTTGCCACATCCATTGTCAGGCTGTATTCTTTGCCGGCTTCGAGCCGCGGGATGCCCAGTACGGTCATTTCCTTGCCTCCATATACAAAAGTCGCGAGGGCTTCATTGCCCTGTTCTTCGGAAGGCGTCACGATTGCCGTATATACCGTCCCCTCCTGGCCGGAGATTCCGGAGGCCGGAATTTCAGTGTACGGATTGACGAAAATTCTTGTGGAGGATATGTCTGTTCCGGTAATGCCCTGTCCGGAGGAGATGCGCATGGCCTGTACCCTGCCGTCCGCATCCATTTCCCCGACAGAGATGATTATCTTGGCCATCTGCCGTTTGAATTGAAGCCTAAGTTCCCCGTTGTCACCGCGTACTGCATTCTCGACAGTGCAGGTCATATAGTCGGCCTGTTTGAGCGCATCGATATTCCTTTGGCTGGTCGGAACCGTGAACCCGGCGGTAGTGCCGCCCTCCGTTGCAGGGTAATATGCACTGTATGTGACCGGCTCATCTCCCCATCTGAGATAATAGTTGTCCGTAGGTGCCCAGCCGTTTACCGAATATTCATAGAGCATGCTGCCGTCCTCGCATGAAAGGCATATCAGGTCGCTGGCGTTGAAAGCGGTCTGTTCCTGTTCCGTTCCTGTCGGAACCGACTTCGTGAAAGCGGCGGAGATTTCAGGGACTATGCGTATCGCCCTGTCATCGGAGGCGAATACGGGGATTTCCCTCTCCTTTGCGCAGCCGGCCGACAGAAACAGGATGGCTGCTGACATATAATATAATGTATGTTTCATATAAGTTCCTTTTGGTTGTATGGGTTATTCTATTCCAGTCCGGCATCGTATGCGCCCGGCTGGAATTTCTCAGGATTGCGTGCAGAGCCGCGGGCATCCACGCTGAAAGCTGCTTCAGTACACCAGTCTGCGAATACATTGCCGAGATTTGCCACCGGACATTTTTCCGGGTTGAAACCGCGGACAGCCTCGGTAACTGCTTCGGAGGTTGCGAATTCAGAAACTCCTGCATTGTCAGTTGTCCATTCGAAGACATTCTCTTCCTCATTGTAGCTGCACAGGGTCTTGAATTCTCCTGGATACTGTCTGTCGGAAGCGAGCATTGTTACAGCGTACACGCTGTTATAGAGATTGAATCCGAATGAAGTCGCTTCGTTGTCCCCGTTCAGGTAGAATCCGGTACCGGAGCCATCCTCGGACAGGAAGACATTGTTTATGAACCTTGTCGTGCTGCCTTTCGGTGATTCGCAGCGGACTACATACGTTTCTGAATCTTCACCGATGATTGTGCTGTTGACGATGAGCATGGCTGCCCCGCCGTTCATCTGACCTCCTTGGGCCGGTTGCCCCGTAGTGTTGCCGGATATTGTGGTATTATTGAGGCATACGCTGCCACCGGACAGCTGGATACCTGATCCCCAGGCATCAGTTATGGAATTGCCGTTTATGAAACACCTGTCAAGCATAAGAATGGAGCCATCTTCGCAGCATCTTATGGCACCGCCCCTGTTGCCCGAATGATTGCCTGTAAGCTGCACGTTTTTCAGCCTTGCCTGTCCGGTCATTATCCTGATGGCCGCTCCGCCGGCTTCAACAGAATGAGAGGAAGTGGCTCCATGTACGCAATCCCTGACAATGCAGTCCGAGAGTTCGAGGATTGTCGTTGCTGCATCCCCGTCTATGAAAAATCCGCTTCCGCTTGTCTGTGCCAATGCAGTGTTTTCGGAAATGTATCCGTGCTGGAATATGACTCCGTCTATCTTCACGTGCCCGGAATTGATTGTCATGAGTCCGCAGTCCCCTTCGTCTGCCGTTCCGTTTTCGTTCAGGTCACCGGAAAATATTGTTTGGTATTTCTCAGGGTCACGGGTTTCGGTTGACGTCCCCTGACTCTGGTCGCTGTAACCGCCGAAAATGCCGGCCACATTCTTTTTTACGGTAATGGATGTGTTTGCCGTAAGCGAAAGGTGATATGTACCCTCGCAGACATGTATATGACATTCCGAGAGGTTTTCGGTCCCGGTCAGGAGGTCGATGAGTCCGGCTTCATCGAGGGCATTCTCCCAGGAGGAACCGTCCATTTCTCCATCTCCGTAAAGCGAGACGAAATAGTCTTCGGCATCTCCGAAGATTTCATCATCGAGGTCGTCGTCTTCCTGGACTGCAGGAGGAGGGACCATATCGTAGTGCTTCTGGCAGGAAAAGGGCACGGCTGTCAGCGCCAGTGCTGCCGTGAAGATCAGGGCTGTTCTATATGATAAATCCATTTTCATGATATTGAAGTTTTCTATCGTGCGATGTCCGGATACCCGGGATTCTGCTTGAGATATGAGTTCTGTTCGAGGGCGGTCTGTCCCAGCGGGAAGATTTCATAGTGACTGTCGCTGTCCTTCGGCTTGTCCCACCATTCATCCTGGAAACGTCCGAAACGGATGAGGTCGGTGCGTCTGCGGCTCTCGGCGAGGAATTCGCGTCCCCACTCGTCGAGCATCTCATCCATTGTGAGCCGGACAGTGCCGCCATCGCTTCCGACGTATGCTATGGCGGAAGTGAAATTCTCATAGTTGCGCTTGCGCACACTGTTGAGCAGAGCGCCGGCTCCGTCCTTGCCCTGCCTGAGCAGACATTCGGCCTTGGAATAGATTATCTCGGCAAGCCGCATTTCTACGTAGTCCGATTCGATATAATATCCTCCATCGAAAGGATAGAACGGGTATTTGACCTGATAGAGACCGGAGTTGAAATCCCCGTTCCCGAGGATGGAAGCCTTGTCGTACATTGAATTGATTGTTCCCTGCTCCGCCGTACTCTCGAACCGTCCTACCTGGTCCCTGAGGTAGATTTCGTACTGTCCTTCCGGGTTCTTCGCGTATGTGCCGTCCTGGTTCCGGATCTTCCCTTCGAGGAAGAACATCCCCTCGCGGGTGTTGTTGCCGGTGTTCACATATTGCCTGTATCTGAGGTCACCCGGGTATTTCTCGAATTTCTGTGTCACCATTCCGAGTTTGTAATCGAAGTGCTTACGCGGAACGGAGTTGTCATAGCTCGGGGAAAGAGCATATTTAGGGTTCCTCTCCCCGTTGCCGGAAACGTTCAGATAGCTGGCGCTGCCGTACGGGAGTCCGCGTCCGTAACAGGTTCTCTTGTCATTCTGCAGGTGCCATGAGGATGTGGAGTAGGAGCCGGGATATGCGAATATGACCTCGTTGCATGTCTCGTTGTCCCAGTCGAACGGCTCCCACCAGTTCTCTGCAAGGGAATAAGTCCCGAAGTCCCCGTTCAGTATCCTGTCGCACATATTGATGCAGTCCTGATACCTGTCCTCTCCGATCCATACTTCGGCGTTGAGGTATAGCCTTACCAACAGTCCTGCGGCAGCGGCTTTTGTGAATGTCCCCTGTATGTTGCCGTTCCCGGAACTGCCCGCCTTGGTCGGCAGGGCGGCAAGACAGAAGTCCTTCAGTTCGCTCTCAATGAACTCGAACAGGGTCTTGGGCGGTACCTGTTTCCTGTTTTCAGGAAGTTCATTGGCCGCCTGGTCCGATGTCGTGGTCAGGACGCAGTTCCTGTACGAGTTCAGAAGCCTCAGATAGCAGAACGCCCTCATGCATCTGAGCTGGGCGCGGAATGCATCGAACTCTTCGGCCGTGAGATCGAAGTCGGCCGGATTGAGGGCTGCCAGGTCATCGAGGACGAGATTGCACTGTCCGATTCCCGTGTATATTTCCGTCCATTCGCTTGTCCATTCGCCGGTAATAATGTCATCATACTGGTGACGGTGGAATTTCTCCCATTTCCCTCCGTCATACCACCATGTGCCGCGTGTAGGGGTGATCAGCTGGTCGGCCGGAAGCTCTTCGCTCTGGAATATTACCCAGGTGCAGCAGAACATGTGTTCGAACGGCCTGTAGACTGCGCTGATGACATCCTTTTTAGTGTTGTAGTAGTTTGCGCTCATCACCTGGTCATAGACTGTCTCGCTCAGGTCCGTACAGGATGTCAGAGGCAGGAAGGCGCAGGATGATGCTATTGCTGCGGTAATTATGTCTTTCAATTTCATCGCTGTCTTGTTTAAAAGTCAATCTGGAATCCGAGAATAAACTGGAATACATTCGGATAATAGTCGGAGCTTCCTCCGAATGTACCCGGAGTGAGGCCGTTGACCTCGTATGTGGACGGGTCCACGCCCGAAAATCGGGTAAATGTGTACAGATTGCGGGCGGTTCCGTAGATCCTGATTCTGTCGAGGAATCTGCGGTTGAGTTTCAGGGTATATCCGAGCGACACATAGTCGATGGTCAGATAGTCTCCGGGCTCTATGAAATAGTCGGTGAGGATATTCGAGCCTTTGGTGATGTGTGCGTTCTTGGAGTATGCTGTCGTCAGGACATTCGTGGTCATGTTCTGCAGACCGAAATAGAAGTCGTGCACATTGAACAGGTCAAACCCTGCCGCTCCCCTCAACGAGATGGAAAGGTCGAAGTTCCTGTATCTGAAGTTGTGTGTCATCGAACCGGTAAACTGCGGCAGACCGTTTCCGGTGACGCACTTGTCGTCTTCGGTAGCCTGTGCGACCGGTATTATGTTCCCCTTTTTGTCATATACCAGCCAGTCCCCGCTCTTGTCCACTCCGGCATAACGCCATGTATAATAGTTGCCGATTCTCTGCCCTTCCTCTATCCGCTGGAGGTAACCCGGATTGTTGGGGTTTGCCATGGAGCATGTCGAATACCACGACTGTCCCTTGTAGACATCGTTTGAGAAGCTGACGAACTTGTTCCCGTTGGTCGCTCCTACAACCGAGAAATTCCAGCTGAAGTCTTCGCTTCTGATTGCATCCACGTTGATATCGAACTCGAAACCCGTGTTTTTCAGGGTACCTACATTGGTGTATATGGTGCTGAACAGGTTCGGCGGCACAGATACGGAGTAGTCTCCCAGCAGGTCGCTCTGCTTGCGGATAAAATAGTTCAGGGAGCCGCTGAGCCTGTAGTTGAAGAGGGAGAAATCCAGTCCTATATTCTGGTTGTGTCCCTTCTCCCAGCGGAGTTCGGTGTTGGTGTTCTTCGACGGACCCCAGACATGGAAGAGGCTCCCGTTGTACTGGTACCATCCGAATGCCCTGTAGGTGGACAGGGACAGGTAATTGCCGAAATCCTGGTTTCCGGTGACTCCGTAGTCGTACCTGACCTTCAGGTCATCGATCCATCCTGCACCCTGCATGAACGGTTCGTCCGAGATACGCCATCCTACCGACACGGCAGGGAAGTTACCCCATTTGTGGTTCGCTCCGAAACGGGAGGAACCTTCATGCCGGAGCGAGAACGTTACCATATAGCGTTCCTTCCAGTCATAGCTGACCCTTCCGAAGAAACTTATCAGCTTGTGGTCGTTCTTGTAGGACCCCATCATCACCTGGCCTTCTTCCGCAGCCTTCATTCCCGAACCGAGATTGTTGTAGCGGAGACCGTCGGATGAGAAGTCCCAGTTCTCTGCCGACATTCCTGCGCTCACTCCGTAGTTGTAGCTGTATCCGACCATCGCCTGTATCTTGTGCCCGCGCAGTTTTGCGGAGAAGTTGGTCACCCATTCGAGGTTGCTGTCCACGTAGTTGTCGTATGACCTTGTCGCCTTGCCATCCACTTCCTGGTTGACATTCGCACTGTATGTGGATGGCGTGAAATATCCGTTGAACTTGTCTACATGATATTGGGACACCGTGAGTCTCGATACGAGGGAAAGGTCCTTGTTCTTCGGAGTGAACAGCGGCAGAAGGTTGATGGCCGCGCTCGCGTTCCATTCGAGCAGTTTTATATGCGATGAGTTTTCCTCTTCCAGCATGGTCTCCACGAGGTTGTTTTCAGAGCCGCCGGAAGGGAAATGGTGGAACCCGTTTGCGGTGGAACTGTCATAGACCGGGGCGGTAGGGTTGTTGACAAGGACATTGTTCAGGGATACGGCATGGTCCCTGTCGATCACTCTCGGGGCGATATTGGCCGTGAATGTGAACAGCCCGCCCTTGGTGGTATGGCTGACCGTTGCACGGGCGCCGTATTCCATCCTGTCGGAACGGAGGTCGATACCGTTTGCATCCCTGAAGTCAGCCGTTACCCTGTAATTGGTGCGGCTGTTTCCGCCTGACATTGTGAGTGTGTACATGTGGGTGAAACCCGTGCGGGTGGACTCATCGAACCAGTCCGTGCTGGCGCCGAGGTCGAGCAGGGGATTGGTTACAGCCCTGTAGGCCCTGTATTGCGCCGCCGACATGATGTCGAGTTCCCGTTTCGCCACATTGAATGTGAATGAGGAACTGAACGAAGTGTGGACATTGCCATCCTTCGTACCTTTCTTGAGGTTGACAAGGATGACGCCGTTGCTTCCGCGGGTACCGTAGATTGCCGAAGCCGCACCGTCCTTGAGGACATCGATGGATTCGATGTCGGCAGGGTTGATGTTTGTCATATCCGCTCCCGGGATGCCGTCCACCACGATCAGAGGCCCGAGTCCGGCGCTTCTGGACGAAATTCCGCGCACCTGGATGCTGCCCTGGCTGTTAGGGTCCGCCAGGGCCGTGTTGGTGACTGTCACTCCGGAAACCTTTCCCTGCAGAAGCATCCTCGTGTCTATGCTGCTGACCTGATTGAGGTCCGTGGCATTTACATGCGAGATGGCCGAGGTCATCTCCTTGCGCTTCATGGTGCCGTATCCCACGACAACGACTTCATCGAGGGCGGTCATTTCTTCATGGAGGACTATCCGCAGGTCTCCGGCTCCGTTGCCTGAAAACAGATCCTGAGTCTCGAATCCTATGCAGGATACGGAAATGCTGCTGCCTTTAGGCACTTTGAGCGAGAATTTTCCATCGACGTCGCTGATGGCTCCGACGGTGGATTCTCCTTCGACAGTAATGCTCGCCCCTATGACAGGCTCGCCATAGCTGTCGACGACTGTTCCTTTGATGTCAACCTGCCCCCCCTGGGCCGATGCAGCCGTGCTGAAGACTGCTGCAGACAAGGAAGCTGCAAGGGAAAGCATCAGGAAACATTTTCTGATTTTTCCGTTCATTGTGATTGGTTTTAGTTAGTATATAAAGTCCGTACGACCTTAGTGTTGTTTGTGGTTATTGCTGATTATCTCAATCCTCTTTGTTCCAATGCCTTTATGAGCTGGGCAGGACAGTCCGTCATGATCATGTGCACATCCGGGAACTGCCTGAGAAGTTCGTCCAGCTGGCTGTCATCCACATGGTCGAAAGGTATCTGCGTGGAGCCGAGCAGTATGACCGAGACCAGCATCCCGTCTTTCGGGGCATTCCCGAGAGCCGTGCTGGCCCCGTCCGGACCGTAGGAGTACTGCACGAAATACTCCCCGTCCAGGCCTTTGAGCGGAGCATACTGCGTGGCCCACGGATAGACATGGGCGTTGGCGTCAAGCGAAAGGACTTCCGATACCTTGGCTGTGGTGTTGCAATAGAACCAGCACTGTTCCATCATGTCCAACCCCTTTACGATTTCCATGACTTCCTGTGTAGATGCTGTTCTCGGGGAATAATCCAGATCGAAGTAGATTTTCCCCCTTCCGGCTTTCAGGAATTCTTCGAGGGTAGGCATTTTCTCGTCAGTGACTTGTCCGTTCCTGTCCTTGAGGTTATACTCCTGTATTTCAGCCAGCGTCATCTGGGTAATGTCGCCTGTACCGTTTGTGGTCCTGTCGATTGTCTGGTCGTGGCATACGACTATGTGTCCGTCCTTTGTCCTGTGGGTGTCAAGTTCTATGGCTTCCGCTCCGGACGCGATGGCGGCATTTACAGCTGAAACCGAATTTTCCGGGATGGAGTAATCCGTGGTGTGTGCCCTGTGTGTCATCACCCAGACTGTCCTGTTGTCAGGGTCTCTGAACTGCTTCTGTGCTTCGGACAGGGCGAGCAGACTGTAGACCCGGATGGTCTTGGAGAATTCGCTGCTCCCGGCCTTGACAGTGATGTCGTAATCTCCGCTTTCGGAATACGGATGCCGGACCGGTGCGGGAGATACGGCCGACAGAATGGTCCCGTCTCCGAAATCCACTATGACTTCCGAGCCATCGGGGATTCCTGTTACGGATACGTTTACCGTCTCTTTCAACATGACTCTCGTCGGGGCATTCAGTGCCGGCGGGACAGGGATGGCATCGTTGCCGGAGCAAGAAGCGAAACCGGACAGGACAATGCCTGGCAGAATAAAAAGAAAGATTCTGAATATGCTTTTCATCGTATTTGTGATATGTTGGTCTTGTCAAAGTTAGATATAAAGAATGTTACAAAAACGGCACAGGCCCTTACCATGTCGACAAAGTAAAGGTCTGTGTGATTCAAACTGTTGGAAATCAAATATATGGGCTGTGCAGGACCTGCGTTTCAAGTAAACTGGAAGTAATGCATGTCAGGATATGCGCATGAGATGTTCTTCGAATTTCCTGTCCTTGACATGGGTTTTCCTGTTGATTCCGGACCTGTAGTTGTAGACTGTCCGGATGGAATAGTGCAGGAGTTCCGCAATATGTGCGCTTTCATTGATTCCTAACCGTATCATGGCAAAGATGCGCAGTTCCGTATTCAGCAGTTCCCCCTTTTTGAGGGTTATCTTTTTGTCCGGCAGCAGAAGGTCGTTGAACCTGTCCACAAAGTCAGGGAAAATGTCGAGGAAGGCCATGTCGAAATTCCGGTACAGGTCGTGTATCTCTTCGTTTATGATGTCGCCTGACGGCCGGGTCAGCCTGAGGACTTCATCTTCATCTCCCCGTTTGAGCTGCTTGTGAATCTTGCTCCGGAACTTCTGCATGCTGTTCAGATAGGATGAGTACAGCTTGAAGAACTGTGAGACATACGAATCCTTGATCCTGCTGGTTTCTTCGAGATTGCGGTTGGTCCTGTTGAGTTTTCTGTTAATGGATGTGATATAGACGGCCAGTCCTGCGAGAATGAGTACGAGGATGCCCAATGCACATGATATTACCGATATGATGCTGCGCTGGAAGCCGAGTTTCTGCTGCCATGTCTTGTTTATTTCGAATACCGCACTGTTGTAGGTCCAGTGCCGGAATCTTTCATTGAAGAATGTCGTCGCCCAGTATGAATAGTTCACATATTTCCATGCCCGGTCGAGATCCTTGCCGAATATCTTGTTTGCCAGGACATAGAGGGAAGACTGGTTCATGATGGCACTGTTTATGTCCGAGATTGCGGACCTGACAAGAAACTCCATCGCTTCATCTTCTCTGCCCATTTCCTGGTAGATACAGAATCTGTCGTATGCGGTGTATGCATAGTCCGGAGACAGGTATTCCGCCATCCCGATTCTGATATCGTTTATTTCAAGGGCCTGTTCCGGATGTCCGGCTTCACGCAATTCCGTTTCCCGCAGTCTCAGTGTCCTGTTGGAGACGGATTTGCTGTGACAGAGGATAGAATCCCGGTATTGTCCGGCCCGGGCTCTCCATATTCGGGAAACGGCGTTGTGCGGTCTGGCGTATCCCGCTTCCCTGTAGACATTGTAGCAAGCCATCCAGTAGTCTTCCAGCTTGTCCGGTTCCCGTATTTCCTGTCTGTCTATGAGAGACAGGACGTATTCGGCTTCCATGTAGAGTCCGGTGAGGGTGTACTGCTCGGCAAGGGCTAGTGTATAATGTATTTCAGACATTCTGTCTTCTGTGCTGCGAGCCAGGGATATGGCTCTATTGAGATAGCTGGCTGCCGAGTCGGACTGGAATTTTCTGTATTCCCCGGCTATCTTGCCGTATAGTTTAATCCTGTTGATGCCGGGAGTGTCGAGCCGGAGTTTGAGAGAATCTATCCTTTTCTGCTTGATGCTGATATACTGGTCCTTGTTGTCCACCATATTGTCCAGTTCCCGGATAAGGTCTTCAGGTATCGATTCTTTTCCTTCTGAAGGCAGTGCCAGGGTTATGGCGGACAGGCAGATGGTCAGGACTGCAAGGTGTTGTCTGTTGTGCATAATATTGTTTTTCCGTATCCGCAAATATAACAAAAAATCGGTTCAGGAATATTTCCGGGGATAGCGGAGAAAGATGGCAAGCAGGGAGATTATGCCCAGGGCGACAGGGTAGTACAGGTAGGGGATGATGTCCATTGTGGATATGGATGCAAGCCCGGAGGCCATAAGCAGCTGGGCCCCGTATGGCAGGAGTCCCTGGACTACGCAGGAGAATGTGTCCAGGATGCTTGCACTCTTGCGCGGGTCTATCCCGTATTTTGCGGAGATGTCCTTTGCCATGCTTCCCGTGGTGATGATTGCGATGGTGTTGTTGGCTGTGCACAGGTTGGCGAGGCTCACAAGTGCCGCGATGCTGAGTTCCGCTCCTCTCCTGCCTTTTATGTGCTTGGTCATCAGGTTGATAATGAAGTCTATCCCGCCGTTGTGCCTTATGAGTTCAAGCATCCCTCCGGCGAGCATTGTCACGATTATCAGCTCTCCCATGCTGCCGATGCCATCACCGATGGCTCCGAGCCAGCCTGTCCATGTCAGGGAGCCGTCAATGAATCCGATCATGGCGTTGACCCCTATCCCCGTCGCAAGAGTGAGGACCACATTGATGCCTGAAATGGCGAGGATGATGATAAGGATATAGGGTATGAGCCTGTACCACTGGATGGCGGAGGTCACTGCACCTGTCTCCACTCCTTTTCCGAGAAAGACATAGATGGCTGTCACGATGACTGCTGTGGGTGCGGCCAGGAGGATGTTGACCTTGAACTTGTCCTGCATCGAGCATCCCTGTGTCCTTGTGGATGCAATGGTCGTGTCGGAAATGAACGAGAGGTTGTCCCCGAAGAACGCCCCTCCTGTCACTATTGCGGCCATGAATCCGGAAGAAGCCCCGGTCTCTGCCGCAAGTCCTGCCGTTATGGGGACCAGAGCCACTATGGTGCCGACGCTTGTCCCGATTGACATTGATATGAAGCAGGATGCGAGAAACAGTCCGGCATAGAGCAGATTGCCCGGCAGCACTTTCAATGTGAGGTATACGGTGGCTTCAATCGCTCCGATCTCTTTGGCCGTGCCGGCAAATGCACCTGCGAGCACGAATATCCATATCATCAGCAGTACATTCCGGTCACCAGCCCCTTTCGAGAAGATCGAGATCCTCTCTTCGATGCCATGCCTGCTTCTTGTGATTGCAATGGCGTAGCATGAAGCAATCAGAAACGCGGATGCAATCGGGATGCTGTAGAAATCCTTTGCCAGTATGGACGATACAAGGTACACCACAAGGAAGACCGCCAGCGGGCTCAATGCCAGCCAACCGTTCATTCCCCTGTGAGTGTTGTCCGTCCTGTCTTTCCCTGTCTCCATAGTTCCGGTTTCCCTTTGTCATGATGGGTGTCAGATTGGGCGCTGTCCGGATATCCGGTCTGCAACCTGCCGTGCAAAGGTAGCCATAAAAAGTTTCGGTATTAAGAAGTTGTTTTGAATTTTTTAAAAATTAAAACAACGTCTGAAGTATTTTCTTTATTTTTACAAAGTTTTGCCAAACGGTCATGGGAAAGAAAAATGATGGTGAGTATATCGTGACGGCTCCGGAAGGAGCGGACAGGGTGCTTCTGCATACCTGCTGCGCCCCGTGCAGTTCGGCCATCATAGAATGTCTGATGCGCAGCGGCATCACGCCCACGGTATATTACTGCAACCCCAACATCTATCCCGAGGAAGAATATCTGATCAGAAAGAACGAATGTTCGAGATATGCAGAGTCCCTCGGTCTCGATATTGTGGATGCCGATTATGACCACGCGGAATGGTTGGAGGCGGTCCGCGGTCTTGAAGGGGAACCCGAAAGGGGAGGCCGCTGTCTGCAGTGCTTCAGGTTCAGGCTGGAGAGGGCTGCAAGGTATGCGGAGGAACATGGCTTCAGGGTCCTGACAACCACCCTTGCATCATCCAGATGGAAGAGTCTTGACCAGATAAATGAAGCCGGACGCTGGGCTGTGTCCAGACATCCGTCAGTGCTTTGGTGGGACCGGAACTGGCGCAAGGGTGGACTCCAGGAACGCCGCGGCCAGATAATACGGGAATACGGTTTCTACAACCAGCAGTACTGCGGCTGCGAATTCAGCATCCGCTGATCTCTGTCATTCTGAGCGCAGCGAAGAATCTGGAGAAGAAGGGCGGTCCCCTGCTGGTACACTGTCATTCGTCAGCGAAGAATCTGGTGCTCCAGACCCTTCACTCCGCCTGCGGCTCCGTTCAGGATGACAAAGGGGAGACTCCGTTCAGGAAGACAAAAGGAACTTGCCTCAAAAGGTTTGATAACTCTCTGAGAATCGAATATTCAAAAGAGGAACTGAGGTTGACCTCACGGAAAAACAAGGAAAAAGGGGATGACTTTCACTTTTGAGTCACCCCCGCATTAATATGGTGTAGGTTAAGTTTCAGTCGGTGATGACGGCAGTGGCCTTGCGCAGACCAGGTGCGGTGACAGTTACGGTGATCGGGCTGTCCGGAGGGCAGAGGCTGTCTTTAGCCACGATGACTGTCAGCTGTCCGTTGAAAAGATGCATCTGCGGCAGGTGGAACGCTTCCAGACAGGTAGGGTCTCCGTTGGCTATCGCCTTGAACCGGCCGGCTCCTTCCACCTTGACCCTGACCTGACGGCAGTCTGTCGGCACCGGATTTCCGCCCTTGTCAGTCACGCTTACGTTCAGGTATATCAGTTCCGGATCTGACATTTCTGTGCGTACGGATTCATTTGCCGGATGGGAAATGTCTTCCGTCCCGGAGATGTCACCGGCGCGGCTGTTCCACCTGTCGGCCTCTATTCTCAGCGAGTGCGCCTTGCCGGCGGTGCGGATGACTTTCTCTGCGATGGCATCCCCGTCGGCATTGTACGCCACGACCTTGAGTTCCCCCGGCTGGTATGCCACATCATTCCACATCAGACGGAACCGTTCCATCACTGTCCAGGCATTCTCTCCTCCCTCCCCGTTGCTCCGTATTCCGAACGAGCCGTGCTCCCGGGCGGCATCCGCTCCGATAATCCGCGATTTCCGTCCCTGGCTCACCCCGTTGACAAAGAGTTCGGCCTCGGGATATGAAGTGTAGACAAACACAGGAGTGGTCTCCCCTTCGCGTCCCTCCCAGTTCCAGTGAGGGAGAATATGGAGGGTAGGGGATTCCGTGTTCCAGATGCTTCTGTAGAGCCAGAACCTGTCTTTCGGAATGGAGGCAAGGTCTATCGCCCCGAACATCGATGAGTGGTTGGGCCAGGCATCCGTGTCGTATGGGGATGGCTCTCCGAGATAGTCGAATCCAGTCCACATAAACTGTCCCATCACCCAGCCGTAGTCCTCATCCGCAGCGAAGTCATCATCCGGGATGTTGGACCAGGAGCAGAATTCCACATCATACGAGGATGACTGGTGGTCGGGATGGAGCCTGTCATATCCGACGGTTACGGGGAAATGGTATGTCCCTCTCGAACTTACCGTGGAGGCCGTCTCGGCTCCGAGTATCAGCCCTTGCGGCAGCAGCCGGAATGCTTCGGTATATCTTCCGACCTTGTAGTTGAATCCGGCAACGTCCAGCCTGGCGGCAAACCCGTTGCCGAGGACGGCATCGAACTGGTCCATCCCGCATGTCACGGGTCTTGTCGGATCTTCCCTGTGGCAGATGTTCTGGAGAAAGGCAGCGGTTCTGTACCCTCCTTCTGTCCATTGTGAAGGGACTTCGTTGCCTATGCTCCACATGACGACAGAGGGGCTGTTTCGGAAATGACGGATGAGGTTCACGACATCCTTTTCCGCCCATTCATCGAAGAACCTGTGGTAGCCGTTTTCGCATTTGGCAACGTCCCATTCGTCGAATGTCTCCGCCATCAGCATAATGCCCATTTCATCGCACAGCTGAACGAGCTCCTCTGCCGGCATGTTGTGGGATGTGCGGATGGCATCGCAGCCCATATCCTTGAGCATTGTCAGCTGGTGCCTTATTGCCGAGGTGTTCACAGCCGCGCCGAGCGGTCCCAGGTCGTGGTGCAGGCATACGCCCTTGAACTTGCGGCATTCCCCGTTGAAGAAGAATCCCTTGCCGGGGCGGATTTCTATGCTGCGGATACCGAACGTCGTGGTGACACTGTCCCGCAGATCGGTTCCGTCCGTCACGGTGATCCTGTGTCTTCCGCTCCAGTCTGTTTCGATGCGCCCTCCGGTCAGGATTTCGGTGTGTGCGGTGTAGAGTGCCGGGGATTCCGGAGACCACAGGTCTGGGTTGTCCACTGTCAGCTGCTGTTCGAACGGCATTCCCTCAAGGACCGGTCCGGTATCGGTGGAGGTCGCCACAGCGGTGCCATCCGCATCCCGCAAGGTCGTCCTGACCGTCACGGTGCTGCCCGGCTCGAGCCCTTCCACTTCTGTCTTCACGCTGACACAGGCGTAGTCCTTCCCGACATACGGAGTGGTGATGTATGTACCCCATACCGGTATATGGACTGCAGGGACCTGCAGCAGCCTGACCTTGCGGTACAGTCCTGCTCCCGGATACCATCTGGATGACTGGGGCCTGTTTTCGAGCAGGACGTCAATCCTGTTCTTTCCCGGATGTACGGCATCGGTTATGTCGCAGTGGAATGAGTTGTAGCCGTATGGCCAGAAACAGACTTCATTGCCGTTCACCAGCACACGGGCCTCGCTCATTGCACCATCGAACAGCAGGATATACCGGCAGCTGTCCGCAAGCGCATCTCCAGATATTTCCACGGATCTTCTGTAGCATCCCTTGCCCATATACGGGAGGCCGCCTGAACGTCCGGTCTTGACTGTCGGGACTTCCTCTCCGTTCTGGATGACAGCCACTTCCTGGAGGTCGTTGTTCCTGTCGAACGGACCGTAGATGGCCCAGTCGTGCGGTATTGCGACCTTTTCCCAGCCATCGGCGGCATCCGTATTGTGGTCGCGGCGGAACTCCCATTCCGTCAGCAGCTGTTCTGACCTGACCCCGCCCTGCAAGGTGCGGGAGTCGTCCGCGGGTATGTTCCGGAGTCCGGATCCGCCGTATCCCTGCCCGGCGGCAGGCAGGGATGACAGCAGGATGGTGATTATTGCAAGTTTCTTGTTTGTCATTGTCTGTCGGTTTTGTGTATCGGATCCTTCGCTTCGCTCAGGATGACATTTTTAATGGTCTTTGGGCTTCGCTCAGGATGACATTGTTGCATTCGGGATGTCAGACGGGTTATTCTGCGGCGGCTTCGGTGAAGGCATCGAGGGCCCGGGTCGGGGCCCCGTTCTCGAACGCTCCCATATTGTAGCCTCCGTTATATCCTGCCGGGGCTTCCGGCTCCCAGTAGAATACCCCGAGGCAGTGTCCGCTCTTCTTTGCTCCGGCAATCAGTTCCTTGAGCTGGGTGTATGCCGCATCGGGATCATCGTACGCCATCCCGACTTCGCATATCATTATATCCCGTCCGTATTGTTCATTCAGGGCGGTTATGTTGTCTATGCATTCCCCTATGCGTCCTGCGGCTCCGTTAGGATAGAGGGAAAGTCCGATGATGTCATAGTCCACACCGTTGTCCTCCAGAGCCCGGAACACGCCGGCCCCTCTGTCTATGTTGTGCCCCTGGTCCACGTGGACAATGGTCCTGGCATCAGGATATACGGCTTTCACAGCCTTGCAGCCTGCTTCTGTCAGTGCGGCGTAGTTTTCAGGGTGATCCCATACGCTTCCGCCGCCGTTTTCAAAATCGATCCAGCCGTCGTTACCGTCAGAGCCTGAAGTGTAGAGCATGCCGTTGGTGGTCTCGTTGCCCACCTGCACCCATGTCACATCGATGCCGTTGTCTTTCAGCAGAGTGAGGACTTCCGTGGTATGGTCTGAAACGGCTTCCGCAAGTTTCCCGTTGTCGGCCGCAAAGTCTATCCAGGCGGCAGGGATGACCTGTTTGCCCGGGTCGGCCCATGTGTCGCTATAATGGAAATCTATCATTATCCTCATTCCCAACTTTTGGGCTCTGAGCGCCTTTGCAAGTACATCCGATGCGGAAGACCAGCCTTCTTCCGGATTGACCCATACCCGCAGACGGATGGCGTTCATTCCGATCTCTTTCATCAGGGCCGTGCATTCCATGTTGTCCCCGTCTGCATTGTAGAAGACTTCGCCTTCGGATTCGAGTTCGGTGACCCAGCTGATGTCTGCCCCGAGGGCAAATCCGGTGCTGACTGTTACCGGCTCTTTTTCTGCAGGAGGCGTATATGTGGGGTTGGGTTCCGCGGTGCAGCCGGTGGAAATCGCCGCTGCGGCAAGTATAGACATTAACATACTGTATGTTTTATTCGGTTTCATATATTCTTTCCTTTTGTATGTGGCGTTATTGTTTGGTCATTGTGTAGGTCAGATGCGAGGCATTGCCCAGGTCGACCTGTACGAGATATGTCCCGGCATCGGTGACGGTTATGGCATTGCCTCCTTCGGCAAGCACTCCGTCCTCACCTCCGAAGTCATGGACATTTTCCCCTTCCCCGGCAGTTATCCGGAATGAATCTCCGGCATTGAAGGTGCATGTGGCTTCCCAGACATAATCGGTTACATCGTCGAATGACATTGTATTTGAATATCCTGAGGTCGTATTGTATACGGATGGGGATCCGAGGTATGTCTGCGATACGGTATTATCCACAAGGCTGACGGTGAACCGGAATAGGCCGAGTTCAGTGGTCCATCCGTTTGACCCTCCGTTCTCCACGAGTGTCGAGTTGTTGTCGAGACCGTATTTTGTCGTTCCGTTGATGGCGGTTGTCGTACCGAATGTAAACTTGGTGTATGGATTATTGTATCCGTCTGTCTGCCATGCATTCCCGGTGGAGAAGAACCCTGTATAGATTCCATCCTGTTCCGGAGACTGAAGTACGGATGCAAGTCGCAACTGGTCGATACCACCATCCCATGTGTAGAACATATAGAAGAATTCATTATATTCAGGTTCTGTCCCTTCCTTGTATTCCTCGATGGTATAGGTCATGTTTTCAGGGTCGTTCAGGTCGATGGTGACGGTATAAGACTTGCCTTCCTCGACAGATGTCTCTGGTATGGCAGCGTTTTCTGCCCGGACGAGTTTTCCGTTGTCATCCGGCGAGTATTTCCATTCCCAACTGCCGTTGATGTAGAACTGGATGCCGTATTCTCCCCATGATCCCGGAGTCACTACAGCCGACCAGGTCCTGCTGTCAGGGTCGAATGCGAGCACATCAGCGGAGGCATCCCAGTCATTGAAGTCACCGACAAGGCTTATCGAAGAAATTACGGTGCTGCTCCAGCTTCTCCCGTTCATGTCGACAGTGAGATACAGACAGGCTGCTTCCCCGCTGTCATACCAGATATTGAACATGTCCTCTCCGCAGTACAGCCTGTAGAGAGCGCCCTGGAGTGCATCGGATGGTACGGAACCATAGATTTTGGCTGATGCCGGGTTTTCATTGTCCCCCAACTTGAAGTTCTGCCAGCTGCCGAGGTACTGGAAGCCTTCATATACTCCGTCTGATGTCCTGCCGAGCCTGCCGGCTACGCTCGATGGGGTGTTCCCGTCAAGGTTATACAGATAGAGGAAATCGGATGTCGCCACCGTATAGTCCGGGTCTTCCGGCCATTCCACAGGGTCTTCTTCCTCATCATCTATGTCCACTTCGCCCTCGGCGAGTTCCCATTCCATGTCGGCAAGATAAAGTATTAGGGTATATTGTCCCGCCCGGGCGACAGAGATGCCTGTCGCGGCTCCGGCATTGCCGATGGCCAGTGAATTGTCGGAAGAGGCTGTAAATGAAAGGTCTGTGGTTACCGGACTCTCGTTGGTGGTCTCCCTGTCGTACTGAGAGCCTTCACCATCCAACTGTATTGCCGCATTGTCCTGCTCTGTAGTGAATACGCATGTCCATGCGGTCTTGCCCGGAACAAACTCCATCTCGAGAGCCTCTGTGCCCACGGTCATCGTGATTTTCCGGAGTATCAGGGCAGACCATTCCATCTCCTCCCTGTCCATGGTGACATGGTAGCAGTCGTGTGCAGTGCTTCCGGTTTCCCCTTCAGGGAACCAGCACTCCCACATGTCGTTTGCGGTAGAGAGAACGTATGTGATTGCAGTTTCTCCCTGATGCGCTCCTCCGTATACGGTGTCATCCCCTTCCACGAAACGGAAGTTCCACCAGGTATGCGGCACGCTGACAAATCCGGCATACGAGCCCTCTTCCTCGGTGGCAGGGATGGTACATTTCCTGTCATCCTTTGTCCCGGCGAGGGTTATGAAGCTCATGTCGATGAAGTATGGCGTGACAGTGATGCGGAGAGGTTCCCCGAGGATCTCTTCCGCCCCTGAACCGGTGCCGAGGGATGTCCTCATCCGTATGTAAAGAGGCGAAGCCTTTCCGCTTTCGAAGCCTAACTGTGTCAGTATGCTGTTGAGTCTCGAGGTGGTGAACTGGATGGAACTGGCGCCGTTGTCCACGACAGTCTCGACGGTTTCCGCGAAATCTCCGGTCGCCGAGAACTGTATCGCGTTGACCACGAAATTGTCTGCGAACTGGGCGTCCGGGTCGCTGAGCGTGGCGTTTCCGAGTTCGTCCCACCAGATGGTGAGGGCGAGGGATGCCGGCAGATCCTTGTTAAGGACGATGTCGTCATCCGTGCTTCCTATCTGTGTGCCGTCTCCCGTCATGATCGCAGTCAGCATGTCCCCATCCTTGGCGCAGGAGGCTGCAAGCAGGGAAATGACGGCCATTATTGCATATATCGTTCTTTTCATTGTATTGTTCCTTTTTTGATTGTCAGGTCACGTTACTGATCCGATGCAGACCGTATCAGAATCCGAGTTCATTGTTTATTGCCTGTGTCTCAGGGTTTACTGAATATTCGGCCTCCGGAATGGCGAGGAAACGGAATCTGCTGTCCACATCCGCTCCTTCGCTGACATTGGCTTTCCACTGCCAGCTGTACCCGGAGGTATATTTGCCGAACCTTATCAGGTCTGTGCGGCGGATACATTCCAGATAGAATTCCCGGAGCCTTTCATCGCAGAGGAAGTCAAGGGTGAAATCCCCATCCCCGATATTCCCGGAATCCGATCCGAAGGCCCTTTTCCTGACATCATTGACATATCCGAGGGCTTCGGACCTCGTGACGCCTTCTCCTCCACGGAGACAGGCTTCGCCTATCATCAGATAGACATCCGCAAGCCTGAATACAGGGAAGTCGGTATTGGCCCCGCCGCCTTCTCCGCAGAAGCTGGCAGCCTCTCCGGCATCGGTCACATTTGTCCATTTGCGGATACGGTATCCTGTCGATGCATCATCGTGGGCGGTTATGTCCTTGCTCCTTTCCGTTTCTGTGTATGTCCCGTCATCGTTGTCCTCGCGGTCTATGCCGACAGTCAGGTTTCTGCGGTCACCGTATTCGAAAACGTCGACAAGCTGGGGACGGGCGCGGAGGTTGTTCCAGGCATTGGCCCCGTCATTGCCATAGACATCCTCCGCATCGGCATAGCCGTCCAGCACCTGTCCGCAGACGAGGAACGTCGTGGCATCCCATGTCGTGGTCTTTGTCCCGTCGCAAGCGAAGGCGAATATGATTTCGCTGCCTCCCATTGCCCTGAGGTGGTTGTCCCCGTTGAACAGCCTGCCGTAGTCATTCTCGAGCACGTATCCGTCTTTCAGGACTTCCTTGCATGCGCTGATGCATTCCGTATAGTACCGGGTGCCCGTCCATGTCTCGCCGTTGAGATATATCCTCGCAAGCAGGGCGTATGCAGCCCCTCTCGTGGCATGGCCGTAGTTCGTGACATCGAGGGTTTCCGCTATTTCAGACAATTCCTGAACAAGGAAGCCGAACATCTGGCTCCTGTCGTATGTCTTCGGGATATAGGAACCCACGCCGTCGGCTTCGGTAACAAAAGGCATCCTGTTGTAGAAGTCTATCGCGTGCGAGTATGCGTACGCCCTGAGGAAGCGTGCCTCCGACTTGAGTTCCGCCACTGTCTCCCTGTCGCTTTCGCTCAGCCGTGAAAGCAGCTCCTCGTTGCCGGCATTGCTTATGAAGTCGTTGCACATCGCCACGATATTGTAGATATGGTAGTACATGGCGGAGCACCACGGGTTGCTGGCCGTCCATGACAGCCCGTTCACATCCGTGAGGGTCTCTCCTGCAAGCCAGATAGGGTCGCATGAGTCGGTGGAGCAGTCCTGGAACATTGTCAGTGTCCTCAGGTAGTTCTGGCTGCGGGCCTCGGAGGACACGCTGCTTATCCTCTGGATGAATGCGGCGTAGATTCCGCTCAATACCTGGCGGTATCCATCGGCGGAGGTGTAGACATCATTTGAGGTCGATGTCGAATGCGGATACTGGTCCAAAGAGCCCACGCAGGATGAACTTCCTGCCATCAGGGCCAGAGCCGATACGATATATATTATCTTTTTCATTGAACTGTTCTTTAGAAAGTGAGCCCGATACCGAGAGAATAGATGCGCGGACGCGGATAGAAATTCTGGTCCACTCCGAGATAGATTTCAGGGTCTATGCCGGAATACCGGGTGATTGTGAATACGTTCTGTATCATGAACGACAGGTTCAGCCCTACGATATCCTTGATTTTCCCGAAATTGTAGTTGATGGTAAGGTTGTCCATCTTCAGGAAGGAAGCGTTCTCCACATAATAGTCGGAGAGAAGCTGCCTTGTCCTGAATCCTGTATCCAGGTAGCTTGTGGAGAGGTTGAAGAGAGCGTCATCCACATATTTCATAGTCTCGAGCGCCCCGTTGTTGGCAGCGGTGGCATTGTATGCGTAGTTGCCGATGTTTGCCCTCAATGATGTGCTGACAGTCAGGTTTTTCCACCGTACCGAAGTGCTGAAGCCGAGCATATAGTCAGGAGTAGGGGAATGGTAGAAATACCGGTCCTCGGTAGTGATGGCCCCATCTCCGTTCAGATCCGCATAGCCTCCCTCTATCGGCTTGCCATCGGTATCATAGATCTGTTTGTAGACATAGAATGAGTACGGGGTCTGTCCTTGCGCAAACGCCTGCACCTGCTGGGCATCGATATACGAGCCTACCAAGGTAGGGGCGACGCTCGCATTCTCTATCAGGGAGAGGTTGGTGATCTTCACCTGCTGCCATGTCAGGTTGGCCGCCAGATTCCAGGTCCAGTCCCTCGTGTCGACAGGGGTGGCGTTGAGGTTGACCTCCACACCTGAACTGTAGACATTCCCGACATTGGTGGTGACAGTGCGGGTGAAATTGGTCCCCGCAGCGGCCGGTACCGTGGCCAGCAGGTCGCGGGTGTCGCGCGTATAGTAGTCGATGCTTCCGCTTATCCTGTCATCGAGGAATCCGAAGTCCACACCGAAGTTCCAGGATTCCGTTGTCTCCCAAGTCAGGTCGGACACGTATGCCCCCGGCTGGTAATATGTGTTGTAGAGGATGTTCCCGTTTCCGTCCACTCCCGTCACATACTGCGAATTGGAGCCGGACGGGTAGTATATCGGCATGTATCCGTAGTTGCCTATGCCGTCCTGCTGTCCCGTGATACCGAAGGATGCACGAAGTTTCAGATTGTTGAGGATGCCGTTGTCCCTGAGGAATTTCTCCCGGGCGATGTTCCACGCAAGGGCTACGGACGGGAAGGTGCCCCATCTCTTGTCGGGTGCGAATCTCGAAGAACCATCGCGCCTGATTGTCGCCGTCAGCATATACCTCCCGTCCACCGACCAGTTGAGGCGGGCGTAGTAGGAGAGGAGGACATGCCTCTGGTCGTTCTCTGTCCATGCAGAGTTGAGGCTTGTGACCTTGTCCGCCCTGTAGCTGTCTCCTGCCGCCACGTATGACCTCCAGTACTGCCAGTCGTATCCGACAGTGGCATCCACACGGGATTTGAGGGAGCGTATTTCCTTGTTGTAGTTGAGGTATACCGTCAGCAGCCTGTTCTCTGCGGTGTTGGGCCCGGATGGGGTGTAGAGACCTTCATTGAGATAGTGTTCTGCGGCTGTCGCCGGGACGGACACTTCGCTTCTTCCCGATGCATAGTCGTATCCTCCGGTGACATGGAGCTTGAGCTCGGGCAGGAAATGCATCTTGTAGTCGATGTCGATGTTGCCGATGATACGGTTCATCCGTTCCCTGCTGTCTGTCTGCATCAGCAGGCCGAGAGGGTTTAGCGCAGAACCTGCCGGGACATCCCCGGACATGATTTCAGTATATCCTCCGAACGCATCATTCCCTGAATATACCGGTCGCGTAGGGTCTCCGGTGGTGGCGTTATAGATTGCAAGACCAGTCGGCGCGTACCTGTTCCTGTTGATTGCCCCTTTCAGGCTGAGGTTCACCTGCAGCATCCCGTCGAAGAATGAAGGGTTGAGGTTGATGTTTCCGGTGTACCTGGTGGCGTTGTCCGTCCTGACGATACCGTCCTGGTTGTAATAGCCGAGGGACACGCGGAAAGGGAAGTTCTTCGTGAACTGTCCGGCCACGCTGAGGTTGTTGTCCGTGCCGAAAGCCGTCCGGTAGATCTGGTCGTTCCAGTCGGTGAACCCGTTGGCCTGCCAGTCTCCCATCAGGTCTGCATAGCCCTGTGCCGTAGCTATGTCCACGAACTGTTCCGGAGATAGCATTGACGGGGTCTTGATCCTGTTCTGCAGCGAAAGGGTCGTGTTGAAGCTGATGTCCAGCTTCTCGCTTCTTCCTTTTTTAGTGGTTATGATCACCACTCCGTTGGATGCGCGGGAACCGTAGATTGCAGTGGAGGATGCATCCTTGAGCACCGTCATGGACTCAATGTCATTGGGGTTGATGAGAGAGAGGAAGTTTGTCCCCATTCCGCTGACTCCTCCGCTTTCGAGAGGCACACCATCAAGTACGATCAGAGGGTCGTTTGATGCGTTCAACGATGCGCCCCCCCCTAATCCTGATGGTACTTCCGCTTGTAGGAGAGCCTCCTGAAGACAGGATCTGGACTCCCGAGACCTTCCCGTTTATGAGCTGTTCCGGCGATGAGATCAGACCTTCATTGAAATCTTTTGTACTGACTGCAGAAAGGGAGCCTGTCATGTCCCTTTTCGTGGTGGTGCCGTAGCCGATTACGATGGCATCGGTGAGGACTTCGGCATCGGGCACCATGCTGATGTCTATCACTGCCCGTCCTTCTACCGCCACTTCCTGCGACCGGTATCCGAGGTAGGAGAATGTGAGGCTGCCGTCTGCCGGCACCTCTATCTCATAATGTCCGTCGATGTCGGTAGTGGCACCGACCGTTGTCCCGGTTACTATGACCGTCATGCCGATCATAGTGGCTCCCGTCTCATCCGTCACCGTCCCTGTCACCTTGTGTCCATCCTGGGCGGCAGCGGCGGATGGCAATGCAAGGGAACACAGGACCAGCAGCATGCCGGCAGCCCTTGAAAACGATTGATTCATACAGTTACTGTTTTAATGTTATCTTCCCTGGTCCGGATATCTCCGGAACCGACCCCGCAAAGTTATCGGAATGGAGGATTTGATATTGCAACAAATCGGACAACTTCTGAATCAAATCGGACATTATTGCTAACTTTGGACAAATGAATGCTTCCGATATGAGTAACCTGTTCCGGCATGTCCTCGTTTCCTGCCTTGTCCTGGCTCCTGTCTGCGGTCTCCGTGCCGAGTCCGTCCGGTCTCCGTATCCTTTCGGATTCTATTGTCCTGAAGGCTTGAAGGAATGCCGGTATCCTGTGTACACGGCCGTTCAGGACAGCAGCAGGTTCATCTGGCTGGGGTCGGAATCAGGCCTGCTCAAATATGACGGATACGGCATCCTGTCCTACAGATTCAGCCCGGATGACATTCATTCCCTATGCAACGACCATGTGAATTCCCTGGTGTACTGTCACGATTATGGAAAGATGGTTGTCGGGACGGATGCGGGAGTGTCGGTATATGATTTCGCAAGTGACACCTTTTTCCGGCTCGAGGCTTGCGGCTATATGCAGGTAAAGGCATTGCTCAGGGACGGGAATATGTTGTGGGTAGGGACCGCGGAAGGTCTGATGCGGTTCGACATTTCGGATGGCCTGCACCCCGGTATGGAGCCGGATGAATCGGCCCGGATTCCAGATGCATATATAGCCTGCGCAAGGAAGACGGGCGATGCGGTCTGTTTCGGGACTTATGATGGCTTCTACACTTACGGCACCGGGACAGGTTTCGTCATGCACGGTCTCGAGACAGTCAGGAAACTTGTCCTGGATATCGCGCCCGTGCAGGATGACGGTTCCTCGTTGTGGCTGGGTACCGAGAGCGGGCTGGCAAGGTATGTTCCCGGCCGCGGAGTCACTGCCGCATATCTTGAGAATATTCCCATCAAGAATTTCCTGGCCGGGGATGATGGCCGGCTGTGGATAGGGACCGACAACGGGCTGTTCATAAAAAACGGGGACGGCATTGTCCGTTTCGGGCACGAGGCGCAGAACAGCAGTTCCTTGCCGGACAATGTGGTGTGGCAGGTGTTCCGCGACAGTGAAGATGACATCTTCCTCTGCACCGACTACGGCATTGCCCTGCCGAGACTGTCTCCGGACAGGACATTCGTTCCGGTATCCTCGATTACGGGAAGCAGGGATGGACTGAATATCGGAGTGATGTCATACGACTCTTGCGGCAATCTGTGGCTCGGGGGAATGAACGGGCTTGTCATGCAGGAATCGGACGGGGCGTCAGGCAGATGGTACAGGGCAGATACGGGCATCCAGGGGATGAGGCTTTCCCATAACAAGATAAGGGATCTCCATGCCGATGGCGGAGGAATGCTGGCCGTCTCGGACGGAGGTCTCGACAGGATAGACTGCAGGACAGGGCGGGTCCGCCATTTCGATATCGCCGGCCGTTCAGGGGAATACCTCTCCACTTGGATGTACAGTGTAGCCGAGGATGCAAGGGGGAGATTGTGGCTCGGTACATACGATGGGCTGCTGATGATAGCCGACAAGGAGAGGCTGTTGTCTCAGGAACGGGTTCCGTATATCGCAGATGCACAGTACAATCTTGCGACATGGCCGGCGCTTTCAGGCAATGCGACAATGGACATTGCCTTTACGGGGAGTTTCGGAGCCGCCATATCCAACGGTTCGGTGGATTTCATTGACACCGGATCGGACAGCATCTCGTATGTCGATCTTCCATCGGACCTGTATGCCATTGCTCTTGCGGCGGATGCAGGGCGTATCTGGATAGGTACGAGCAAAGGCCTGTTCTGTCTTTCCCGGGATGGAAAGGCTGTCAGGACGGAGGGATTCAGCCTGCCGGCAGAGTCGCTTGCCGTAAGCGGGGATGACATCTTTGTAGCCAGCGGAAGCAATGTCTATGTCTACGATATGTCGGACGGCGGCTGGACAACGGCCTCTTTCAGCGACAGCCCTCTCTTCTGTGGGATTCCGGGGAAGGCGGGGACCGTGCTGCTGGGTACGGCGGACGGGTATTTCATCTTTGACAGGGCGAAGATGCAGGGACATACCCGGCGCAGGGAAGTGTCCGTCACGGCTCTTTTCCTGGACAATGTGAGAATCAGGACCGGGCAGGAGTATGACGGCAATACGATTCTGGAGAAAAGTCTGGATCTGACCGATGGGATCGATCTGAAATACAGCCAGAATTCATTTGCGCTCGAATATTCTGCATTCGATTTTTCAGGAGGAGGCGGGAGGTTCGTCTACCGTCTTGCAGGGCTGGATGACAACTGGCAGCTCACCGATGAAAACAAGGCGGTATTCATAAACGTCCCTGGAGGCAGATATGTGTTCGAGGTGGCGCTTGCCACGGCCGATGGACTTCTTGCATCCGATGTCGTATCGCTTCCTGTACGGGTGCGTCCCGTGTGGTATGCTTCCCCTCTTGCATATATGGCATATCTGCTGTTGGCGGCAGGAATCTGCGCTTCGGTTGTCTATTATGTAAGGATGCGCCACCAGCTGCAGATCGAACATCTGGAAAGGGACAGGGCATTGAAAACCGCGGATATGAAGACTGAGTTTCTCGCCAATGTCTCGCATGAGTTCAAGAGCCCGCTGAGCATTATACTGGGGTTTGTCGGAAGAATGCTTTCCTCCGAACCGGATGCCATGCGCTCAAGGGAACTCAATACGATACGGCAGAATGCGGAGAAGATACACCTTCTTCTTGACCAGATGGTGCAGTTCAACGAGAACGGAGGTACAACCCTGTTCATCCCGACGGCGACTTCCCTGCAGGAACTTGCAAGGTCCGTGTATGACCGCTATGCGGATGCTTTCGCCCAGAAAGGCATAAATTCCCGGTTCGTAGCGGATGACATAGGATATGTCTTTATGGTAGACAGACTGAAAATGGAGTCGGTCCTGCAGAATCTGCTGTCGAATGCCCTGAAATTCACCCCATCCGGCGGAAGCGTACTGATGAGCGTCTCGGTAGGGGAGGAGACAAGGGATATGGTCTATGCCGATATCAAGGTCGAAGACACGGGCTGCGGCATGACGCAGGATGAACTGCCAATGATATTCAACCGCTATTACAGGGCGGCATCCGGCCAAAAGGACAATTACGGAGGTTCAGGAATAGGACTCGCCCTTGTCAGGGAGATAGTCGGAATGCACAAGGGGAAGGTATGGGCCGCATCCGAACCGGGTAAAGGGACTGTGTTCACGGTAAGGCTCTCGACCATGAAGGCTGATTCGTTCGTGCTGAAATCTGCCGGCAGGGAGGAGTATTCCCTGCACAGCCTTTCCCGCGTATGGCAGCATGACCGCAAGCCGGTTATCCTGCTTGTCGAGGACAATGCGGATATCCGTGATTTCATTGCGGCTTCTCTCGGGAAGGACTATGTATTCCTGCTTGCGGATGAAGGGCAGGCAGGACTGGATCTGCTGTCGAAGGAGAAGATAGACCTGGTCATAACCGATATAGCCATGCCGGGAGGAATGGATGGGCTGGCCATGAGCAGGGCCATACGCAACTCTCTCGAAACCGCATTCCTGCCGATCATCATCCTGACGGGCAGGAATGACGAACAGACGGAGATAAGGTCTTTCGAGTATGCTGACGCGTTCATTTCCAAGCCGTTCAGCCTTAATTATCTCAATAACCGCATCATCCAGCTCCTGATCAAGCACGAGCTGTATCTGTCGCGTATCCGGCAGCAGAAGATGCTTGAGACGGAAACGGTGGATAACGAGAGGTCCTATGACGAGAAACTTCTCCAGGATGTGGTGGAGATAGTCTCGCGGCATCTCGAGGACCCGGAGTTCTCCGCCTCAGTCCTGTGCGAGGAAAGCCGGTACAGCAGCAAGCAGATATACCGCAAGATAAAGCAGCTCACGGGAATGAGTATTGTGGAGTTTATCCGTGACACCAGACTTCGCAAGGCCGCACTTTATCTGGCGCAGGGCAAGCTGTCCGTCACTGAGGTCATGTACAAGGTGGGCTTCACGACGGCATCGTATTTCGCCAAATGCTTCAAGGAAAAATACGGGGTCTCCCCATCCGAATACGGCGCCGGTGACGGCAACACGGGGATCATGGCCGGGTGAGGGTCACTGGAGCTTCCGCCTGCGGAGCCTGAGGCTGTTGGATACTACGCTGACGCTGCTCAACGCCATCGCCGCACCTCCAATCATTGGATTGAGCAGGAAGCCGTTGACAGGATAGAGGATTCCTGCAGCGACAGGGACTGCAATCAGGTTATATATAAACGCCCAGAAAAGATTCTGCCGTATTGTCCGGACTGTCAGTCTTGACAGTCTGACGGCCTGTGGAATCTTGAGCAGGTCGGAGGACAGGATGGTCAGCATGGCCGTGTCCATTGCGATGTCGCTCCCTTTCCCCATTGCTATGCTCAGGTCTGCCTGTGCGAGGGCGGCACTGTCGTTGATTCCGTCTCCGACCATGCCTACGGTATGTCCTTCTGCCTGCAGACGTTTTATGAATTCTGCCTTGTCCTGTGGAAGCAGTCCCGCCTTGAAACGGGTTATCCCTGCCTGCCGTGCGACAGCCGCGGCCGATTCGCTATTGTCTCCGGTAAGCATCCATGTCTCTATCCCCATTCCGTGCATCATGGCGATGGCTTCGGCCGAGGTTTCCTTTATCTTGTCGGCAATGGCCATGACGGCTATCGCGGAATTCCGGTCGGCAAACCATACTACGGTCTTCGCTTCCTGCTGCCATCTGTCTGCCTGTACTTTCAGTTCCATGTCGATGCTGATGCCGTTTTCTTCCATCAGGCTGATATTCCCGGCATAATATGTCATGCTGTCCCCGTCGGTTTCTGCGTCTGGAATTGCCGCATTTCCCCTTACCCCTTTCCCCGGGATGTTTTCAAAGCCGGTTATCGGGACCGGATGCCTTTGCGTCTCCTGTTGCGCATCTTCCCTCACTGCATCAGGGCCGGAACTGTCCGTCATGCCTCCTGTCGCAGACACGATGGCTTCCGCCAGAGGGTGTCCGGACAGTTTCTCCAGGCTGTAGAGGATATCCCGTCCGCGGCCTGAAAGCCGCTTCCAGCACTGGTCCGTGACTTCCGGGTGTCCTTCCGTAATGGTCCCTGTCTTGTCGAGGATGACAGTGTCCACCTTCCTTGCGGTTTCCAGACATGTCGCATCCTTGATTAATATTCCGTATTCGGCCCCTTTGCCGATTCCTACAATGATGGCTGTAGGTGTCGACAATCCGAGAGCGCACGGGCAGGCGATGATGAGGACCGTGACCATGGACAGTATCCCGTGCACGAACCCCTCTTCCGGCGCGAATATCCACCAGCAGGCGAAGACGAGGATGGCTATGCCGATTATGGCCGGTACGAATATCCCCGCCACCTTGTCCACCGTGTTCTGCACGGGAGCCTTGCTCCCCTGTGCATCCTGTACCATTTGCACTATCCGGGAGAGGACGGTGTCCTTCCCTGTCTTCTCCGCGATGAACCTGAATGCCCCGCTGCCGTTGATTGTCCCGGCATATACCTTGTCCCCTGCCGTCTTGCGGGCCGGAACCGGCTCTCCGGTGAGCATGCTTTCGTCCACGTACGATTCCCCTTCGCTGACCGTGCCATCCAGTGCCACCCTTTCTCCGGGCTTGACGATGATGGTGTCTCCTGGCATGGCCTGCCCGACAGGTATGGTCATTTCCACCGTTCCGGATTCGTTCCCGGAAGGTGACATGCCTTTGCCGGCTTCATATGCCGGGCAGGCCGGGCCTGCGTCAGGCTTCCTGATGACAGTGACGGTCTCCGGCTGCAGCCCGGCAAGTTTACGGATGGCATCAGTCGTCTTCCTCTTTGCCCTGTCTTCAAGCAGCCTGCCGAGCAGGATGAATGCTATGATGACACTGGCTGCTTCGAAATATAGATGCGGCTCGATTCCACGTGAAAGCCAGAAGTCCGGGAAAAGAAGGTTGAAGAGGCTGAACAGGTATGCTATGCCTGTGCTTGTGGCCACCAGGGTATCCATATTGGCAGAGCCGTGTTTCAACTGTTTCCAAGCATTGACATAGAACCGCCTGCCGAAAAAGAATACAGAGACTGTCGCCAGTATCCAAGTGACATATCCCGCCCAGGTGATGTCCATCAGAGTCATACCCAGCACGGTGATGGGAACGGCCAGGGCGACCGCTCCAACCGTCTGTGTCTTTAGTGCAGAATACTGTCTGGCATGTTCGTCCTCGGCCTCTTTTTCAGAATCGTCCTCATCGTCTGTCAGGATGTCGTACCCTCCCTCCTGTACGGCGGCTCTGAGGTCTTCAAGAGAACACTTCTCCGTGTCGTATTCTATCTGTGCCGTTGATGATGCGAAGTTGACATTGGCTGATGTCACTCCGGGCTGGCTGCCAAGAATCCTGTTCACTCTGGCTGCGCATCCTGCGCATCCGAGTCCCGTTACAGGGAATGTCTGTATTTTCTTCATATCCTTGTCGATTTGATCGTTTCAATTCCGGCCCAGCCGGTTTCCGGCGGACGGCCATACACCGGATTCAAAGGTATGAAGAATAGTGTCAGACCTGTTATATTATTATGGATTTGATTTATATCGTGTCGATAGGGGAGAGGGACGGAGCCTTCAGCTGCCTGAACTGTGTCGGGGTAAGGCCTGTGACAGACTTGAACTGGGAGCTCAGGTGAGCTGTGCTTGAATAGTGCAGAAGGTCAGCAATCTCGCTTATGCTCAGTTCTCCGTAGAAAAGCAGCTCCTTTACATATTCTACTTTCTGGAGAATGCAGTATTTCTCTATCGTCATGCCGCGCATCCCGGTGAAGAGCTTGCTGAGAGCGCTGTATTCCTTCATGCATTTCTCCTGCAGGAATTCCGAAAGCTTCATCTGCCGTAGCCCGGGATTGCGTATGTATTCTATCACGCCGGTGCGGATTTCCTCCACAATCCTGGCTCTCCTGTCATCGATTATCTCGAAGCCGCAGGCCTCCAGATCTCTCCTTATGGTATCGGGGACTGTCTGGCTCTCCCTGTCCCTGCCCTCCGTTTCCTGAAAAGATGCTGTGACCACACCGAGCTGCACATCTTCCGGCTCTATCCCGTTACGTCGGAATATTTCCCTCACAGACATAATGCAGCGCGGACACACCATATTCTTTATGTATATCTTTCCCATAATATCGGATCCTGCATTGAAAAAATACTGAAAAGAAAAGCAGCCACCTGAATTTCAGATGGCTGCCTTGGTCTTGGTCGGGATGAGGCGACTCGAACGCCCGACCCCTACGTCCCGAACGTAGTGCGCTACCAACTGCGCTACATCCCGTCCAATGAAAAGAAGCTGCTGTCGGTGAAGCAGCTTCAGTAGCTATAAGAAACCCTTAAAAGGGCTGGCTTTCGTTATGAAAGTTTGTTGATATAGACTGCAATTCCGCTCTTGAGGTTCGCTGCCTTGTTCTTGTGGATCACTCCGATCTTTGCGAGCTTGTCGATCATTGCATAGACCTTGGGTGCATTCGCTGCTGCCTCACCCTTGTCTGTAGTGTTCCTCAGCGCCCTGATGGCGTTTCTTGTAGTCTTTGCATAATACCTGTTATGCAACCGGCGTCTTTCGCTCTGGCGATAACGCTTTTCTGCTGATGCGTGGTTTGCCATTATTTTATTTTTTATATTTTTCGTAGTGGGTAGGGGAATCGAACCCCTATTGCAAGAATGAAAATCTTGAGTACTAACCGTTATACGAACCCACCGCATCCTTCCCGTAGGTATGATACACCGAAAGGGAGTGCAAAGGTATGTAATATTTTCTTTATGACAAAATATTTTTGCAGTAAGGAATGAAAAATCTTACTTGTCTTCCTCGGTAGTTTGACACTTTCTTGAAAAATAAAATTTTGTAAATATTTGATAGACTTTCTCGGTAGTTTGACACTTTCTTGAAAAATAAAATTTTGTAAATATTTGATAGACTTTCTGTTGAAAGTCTTTTTTTTGTCAAATTTAATTTCTATATTTGTAATATATTGTGATACTTTATAAAGCAGAGTATGATACTAAAATCTTGTAATTCAAAGAATTATACATTTTACTATGTTCAGAAGTCCTTTCGAACAGAAACCGGCAAGTGTTCCACCAAGAATATAGAGCGCTTGGGCACCATATATGACTTGCGGAAGCGTTTTGGTGATAAGGATCCGATTGGTGAGGCAAAGAAATATGTTGCAGAACTAACTGCTGCAGAGAAAGAAAGCAATAAAAAAGTTATTGTTGAGTACTCTCCAACGGTCTTTATTCAGAAAAACGAGCAACGCAGCTACAATGGCGGCTATCTGTTCCTTCAGAATATCTATTACGAGCTTGGTCTGGACTATATCTGCAAGAAAATCGAGAAGAAGCACAAGAATAAGTACAATCTCAGCGAAATCCTTTCGCACCTTCTTTACACTCGTCTGCTGTATCCCGGCTCCAAGCTGTCGTCACTGGAAGACGCCAGGAAGTTCCTTGAACAGCCGGAAGAGGATATCCATCAGGTCTATCGAGCTCTCAGTCTGTTGGCGACAGAGTTCAATGAGATACAGGCGGATGTGTACAAGCGCAGCCTCAAACTTGGGAAGCGCGACACAAGTGTTGTTTATTATGACCTGACGAACTACTTCTTCGAGTGGGAGGAGGAAGGTGGCCTTGTGCAATATGGTCACTGTAAGGAGGGACGTCCACTACCTATAGTTCAGATGGGACTCTTTGTGGACAGAGATGGCTTTCCTCTTGCGATGTGCATCGAGCCGGGGAACAAGGCGGAGACCAGCACGCTCAAGCCTATGGAGGAGATACTTAAAGAGAAGTTTGGGTTATCCAAAATAATCGTATGCACCGACGCAGGCCTGTCATCATACGAGAACAGGAAGAATGATGCGGTGAGCGAGAGGTCTTTCATTACGGTTCAATCCGTCAAGAAGATGAACAAGACACTGCAGGAATGGGCTCTAGATACGTCAGAATGGCATATGCGTGGCTCCGATAAGACCTATGACCTGACGGAAGTTGATGCCAGGGAGTGTCATGAAACCCTCTTTTACAAAGAGCGTTGGGAGCCGGTAAAGATGTCCACCGGAGAAACACTTGAGCAACGCTATATCGTCACCTTCTCGTTCAAATACCGAGACTATCTGTCCTATGTCCGCAACAGGCAGATAGAAAGAGCCCAGGCTCTTCTAGAATCAGGCAAAGCGAATACGGGGAAGCGCAAGAGCCCTAACGATGCAAAGAGGTTCATAAAAGCGGAACATTGTACCAATGACGGAGAACTCGCACAGGTGACGAGTTACTCTCTGAATCAGGAAATGATAGATCAGGAGGCGCTGTACGATGGCTTCTACGGCATATGTACAGACTTGGAAGGTCCAGCGGAAGAGGTAATAAGGATGAACAGCGGAAGATGGATTGTGGAAAATGACTTCCGTATTACCAAGAGCGATCTTAACGCAAGACCGGTATATCTGAAACGGGATGACAGGATAAAGGCCCACTTCCTGACATGCTTCCTGTCACTGCTGCTGTATAGATATCTGGAAAAGAAGATAAACAGAGGTGGTATGCACTTCACGACAAGGGAAATCCTGGACACACTGAAGGATATGAGCTTCCTGAGTATCAACGGAGAGGGGTATGTGCCTACCTATACAAGAACAGATCTCACAAACCATCTGCACGGCTCAGCAGGCTTTAGAACGGACTATCAGATAGTCACAAAGAAGCAGATGAGAAGCATCATATCGTTGACCAAAAAACGTAAAAAGGAGGATAATGGCGACAGATAGTTGTGACGGGGTGGACTTCGGGCGGCGTAGTCGCCCGTGACTTCGTGAACGGGAGGGGCCTATTGGCCCAACAGGGCCAATGGGAGGGATAGCGCCATAGGCGCGTACCGGACCGAAGTCCACCCCATCACAACTATAAAACATTACATATCCTAAAAAAATCTTGAGGCTGCAAATCGCCATTACAGCGGTCTGTAGCCTCGAAATATGTCAGTTTGCAATGAATACAAGTGTCAAACTTGAGAAGGTATGTAATATTTTCTTTCCGACAAAATATTTTTGCAGTATGGGATGAAAAATCTTGTCAGTCTTCCGTATCATCCCATTCGAACGAGTACAGGATGGACTCCACCTCCCTCATATAGTGCCGCTTGTCGTACCTCGGCGCGTAGACGAAGCCTTCGAGGACGATAATGTCCTTCCCGTCCCTGCTGTAGAATGAATGCGAGATGAACGGACCTCCCATATAGTCGTTGTGGACTTCCCAGTATCCCCTGACTTCGGCGAAGTCCCTGCCCTTGTACCTTATGTATTCGAGACCCGGAGTGGTGATGTCGCTGGTAGTCATGTATGTGTTCTCGAACATTCCGGGCACGTTGTCCTTCAGGAATTCATCCCGTTTCGCCACTATGTTCCCGACCTGGAAATCATCCGCCGTGCCCGAGGCCGGATACCTGTAGACGAAGAATCCCTGTGTGACGTATGTTGTCGCATATTCTATCCAGATGAAGTCGGATGTCTGTTTCTTGATCGAATATCCTGTAGGGAAATGCGGCGAACCTCCGATGAATCCCTTTACTACAGGGGCAATGGATCTCTCTTCATATCTGATCGAATTGGCGATGATCCTGTCCCTTTCAGCCTGCTCTATCGTATTGAGTATGATTTTGCTGTTGTCTTTGATAAGCTGCAGGGCAGAGTCACTGTCAACGGCATTCACACTTATTACGCACTGTGGCTGTGCCCAGACATCCTGCCTGTACACAATGCCCGGTTCGGTCACATCGTTGCCTATGTTCACGATAATTATGTTCCTGTGTATCTGGAATATATTGGTGAATGCGGATGGAACGATGTCTACAAGCGTGTACAGCGGCTCTTTCTGTGGCAGGAAAGGGCAGTCGCTGGCGAGCAGGTCCCTGAGTTCGGTACCGACTGCGCCTTCCCAGTCTGTCTTGTCGATTACTATGACGACTTCGCCCGCCTTTCCGCTTATCGTAGGCAGCAGGGCTTTCTTCGGGGAACAGGTACACGATACGGCGGCAATGGCCGCAGCGGTAACTGTCAGCAATGAGAATATCCGTTTCATGGTCATGTCTTTATATCAGGTTTTATTGTAATCCGTATGCCCTGGCTCCTTATCTCAGCAGCCTTCCTATGTCGTTGCCGAAAGCCAGGATCAGCAGTCCGAACAGCAGTATCATCCCGATTGCCTGGGCGATGGTCAGGAACCTGTCGCTCGGCTTGCGGCCTGTGATCATTTCGTACAGGGTGAACACTATATGCCCTCCATCGAGCGCCGGGATAGGAAGCAGGTTCATCACTCCGAGCATAATGGACAGCAGGGCGAGGATGTTTATGAACCTGTACCAGTCCCATGCTCCGGGAAATATCTGCCCCATTGCGATGAAGCTACCTACCGACTTGTAGGCTTCCGTACTCGGGGTGAATACCAGTTTTATGTCCTGAAGGTATCCTCCGATCGTGTCGAATGTCAGCCTGAATCCTGCCGGAATGGCCTCGATGACGGAATAGTCTCTTGTCTTCAGGCCCGGAAGCTGCGTGTACACGCCTATCCTGCCGAGGGTGTCCACCTGAAGGGACATCCTGACAGTGTCGCTCTCCCTTATCATTGTCACCGGCACCTGTGTCCCGGACATATCAGCGAGAAGCCGTCTCGAATCCTGCAGGTACGTTATCGGCTGTCCCGCGATTTCAACTATCCTGTCGCCTTTCTGCAGCCCGGCCCGTGCATTGGGAGAGTCCGGAGCTACGGATTCTATGACGAAAGGTACGGCAAGGTCGAACATTCCAGGGGTGTTGAGCACATCGCCTATCATGTTCTGGTCTATGTATATGTCCAAGGTATCCCCATCCCTGAGCACCGTGGCCTTCCGTGCGGTCTGTCTTGCCAGGTCTGCCTGCAGCATGTAGAACTTTTCGGGAGTATAGTCATCGAACCTGAGGATCTGGTCCCCGTTCCTGAATCCCATCTCGTATGCCAGGTCGTTGACATAGATGCTGTTGCCCCGGTTGGCGATATAGCTTTCTCCCCATCCGGCGAGTATGCCGATATACAGCAGGATTGCGAATATGAAGTTGAACAGTACGCCTCCGAACATGACCAAAAGCCTCTGCCATGCCGGTTTTGTCCGGAATTCCCATGGCTGCGGTTCCTTTTTGAGGGATTCCGTATCCATGGATTCGTCTATCATTCCCGCAATCTTGCAGTAGCCTCCAAGGGGCAGCCACCCTATGCCGTATTCGGTGTCCGAACCTTTCGGTTTGAATTTCAGCAGCGAGAAACCGCCGGCATCGAAGAAAAGGTAGAACTTGTCCACCCGTATCCTGAACAGCTTCGCGAACAGGAAATGTCCGAGTTCATGTACCAGCACGAGCACGGACAGAGCCAGCACAAGCTGCAGTATTTTCATCAGAACGATCATAGTCTCCTTAAAATAATTTCCCTTGCCTTGCGTCTGGCAATTTCGTTTGTAGCGTAAATGTCATCGAGCGTCGGCCTCTCCACAAAATCCACACCAGCCATGCAGTCCGCCACGATGTCCGTTATCCCGTAGAAGCCTGTCTCATCCCTGAGGTATGCGGCGACCGCCTCCTCGTTGGCGGCGTTCATTATGCAGGCCATGTTGCCTCCCTTGCCGAGCGCCTCGTATGCGAGTCCGAGCGCGGGGAACCTTTCAGGATCGGGGGCGAAGAACGACAGTCCCGCCAGTTCGGCGAAATCGAGCTTGCGGTTGTCGAGCGGCAGCCTGTGCGGATATCCGAGGGCGTACTGTATGGGTTCTCTCATGTCCGGATGTCCCATCTGCGCCATTATGGCCCCATCGGCGAATTCCACCATCGAGTGGATGATGGACTGCGGATGTACGACCACGTTGATTCTTCCGGGGTCTACTCCGAACAGCCACTTGGCCTCTATGATTTCGAGACCCTTGTTCATCATTGTGGCCGAGTCGATGGTTATCTTGCTGCCCATCTTCCATTTGGGATGTCTCAGAGCCATCTCTTTCGTCGCCGCGGCTATCCGTTCTTTCGGCCATTCCCTGAACGGCCCTCCAGAGGCAGTGAGATGTATCTTCTCTATATCGGCCCCGCGCGCACCCTGCAGGCACTGGAATATCGCGGAATGCTCCGAATCCACCGGCAGGATGGCCGCATGGTGCCTTGCCGCCAGCTCCATGACAATCTTCCCTGCCGCCACAAGGGTCTCCTTGTTGGCAAGTGCGATCGTCTTTCCTGCCCGGATGGCCGCCACAGTGGATTCCAGTCCGCTGAATCCGACCATTGCCGTGACCACCATGTCGATATTGTCTCCCGCCACGAGATCGCATATCGAATCCATGCCGGTGAACACCTTTATATAATGGGGCGCCAATGCATCCGCCACCTCCCGGTACCGGCTTTCATCGCGGATGACCACACTGTTCGCATTGAAACGGATTGCCTGCTCTATCAGCAGGTCGCTGCTTGTATTGGCGGTGAGCAGCTCCACCTCGAACAGGTCCGGATGCTGTCTGACCACATCCAGAGTCTGTCTTCCTATCGACCCGGTCGACCCGAGTATTGCCAGTCTTCTCTTCTCCATCAGAAATTGATGTATTTTGATGGATCAACTGCCTCTCCTCTGTACCACAGCTCGAAATGGAGGTGTTCGCCGGTGCTGATTGTCCCTGTCCCTCCGACGAGGGCTATCGGAGTGCCGGCCGTCACCTTGTCTCCCGTGCTTTTGAGAAGCTTGTTGTTATGCTTGTATATAGACACGATATCGCTTTCGTGCTGGATGCAGATGGTGTATCCGGCATCATCGTTCCACCCGGCGGAAATCACTGTCCCGTCAAGGACGGCGGCGACCACGGAGTTGGCCGGGGCGGTGATGTCTATGAACGGATGGATGAGTCTGTCGTATCCCTGGGATATCACTCCTTTGAGAGGGGTGAAGAAATGTTTTCCCTCGATAGGAAGGTTCCTGTGCCCGCGGTTCGTAAGCCCGAACTGTTCCTCGTTCATAACGTTTTCCCGCAGCAGGGAGTCTGTCTTTTCCAGCTCTTCCCTCGATTTCGCGTAGCCGGTGTCCCCGGACCTCATAATGCTGTCTATCTTGACCGGATCCTCTCCATCTACGACCCTCCGGAGGTTTTCCGAATACAGTTCCCATCTGGATATTATCTTTTCAAGGGAGTCGACCCTGATGGCGTTCCGTATCGCCTCCTTCTTGGAGGATTCATCCGGATAGCCGGGGATTGTCCTGCGGAGCGGAGTGAATGCGAAAACCGCGTAGAAGATAAAGATGATGAATACGATGGCCGAAACTGTACTGACTATGAATCCGATACGGGAAAACCTCATGCACCACAGCTGTTTGTGCGTCCGGTCATCGACGAGGTCCAGCCTGAAATCATCGACTTTATTATCTTTATTTTGTCTTGACATACTTAAATGTTAACTTTGCATCCGGATGGACAGGATAATCGGCATAGATTATGGCAGGAAACGGGTCGGAGTTGCAGTCAGCGACCCGCTCGGAATCTTTGCGTCCGCATTGGATACAGTCCATTCTGCAAAGATAATAGAATATCTCGAATTATATTCCCAAAAAGAGAAGGTGGTACGCTTCGTCGTCGGTTATCCTGTAAACATGGATGGCGCCCCGTCCGAGGCGGCGAAGGATGTGGATGTCTTTCTCAAGAGACTTGCAAAGGCTTTTCCGGACATCCCGGTGGAACTGGAGGACGAACGTTTCACTTCCGTGCTGGCCCACAGGGCGATGATAGATGGGGGCATGAAGAAGAAGGACAGGATGGACAAGAGCTCGGTGGACAGGATAAGTGCGGCGATAATCCTTCAGAGCTATCTGGACCGGAAGAATGGAGACCGCACGTTCTGAACGGGAGCCGCCCTGCAGGGATGGACGGATGCCGCTTCGGGCGCAGTGGAGAATCTGACAAAAGGAAAACAGTAAGGATGATAAAAGACAAGGAAATATGAAACTGCCGATTTATCTATACGGATCAGAAGTGTTGAGGGAGCCGGCGAAGGAGGCGGACCTCAACGACAGGGAAGCGCTCGTTTCCCTGGTGGAGGATATGAAGGAGACCCTGGCCGGTGCGGATGGCTGCGGACTTGCGGCTCCCCAGGTCGGGAAAGGGCTCAGGGTGCTGATTGTGGATGGGACAGTGGTCTCGGATGTGTACGATTATCTCAAGGATTTCCGCAGGGTAATGATCAATCCCGTGCTCATTGAGGAAAGCACAGAGACCAGGGAATACTCCGAAGGCTGCCTGAGCGTACCCGGAATATATGCGGATGTGCGCAGGCCTGCCCGGATCAAGGTCGAATATTACAACGGGGATTTCGAAAAGGTGACCGAAGAGTTCGACAAGTTCGCATGCAGGATGATACAGCATGAGATGGAACATCTGGACGGACATCTTTTCGTGGATGATGTCGCGCCCATACGGCGCAAGATGATCGCCAGAAAGCTGCAGAACATTGCAAAAGGGAAGATTGTCACAAGATACAAAAGCAAACTCGGGTAATATTATGGGAGCATTTCACGCATACGACATCAGAGGCGTGTTCGGGGTCGATTTCGACGGGGATACCGCATACAGGGTGGGATATTTCCTGCCGGAACTCCTGTCTGCCGACAGGATACTGGTGGGCAGGGACTGCAGGGTCTCATCGGATGAGATCCACCGCAGGCTTGTCGACGGCATTACTGATGCCGGTGCGGATGTCTGCGACATAGGCCTCAGCACCACCCCGATGGTCTATTTCGGGACTGCGAACTACGGATTCAGGGCATCGGTGCAGATTACGGCATCCCACAATCCGGCACAGTACAACGGGATGAAGGTATCCCGGGAAAATGCCCTTCCCGTGGGGCTTGACAACGGTCTCGGACAGATAAGGGACTGGATAGAGTCCGGTCGGGCATGTCCTCCTGCCAAGGTGAAGGGACAGGTGCACGGAATGGATATCCGCAAGGACTATCTGGGTTTCCTCCTGAAATTCAAGGAAGACTACAGCGGGCTGAAGATTGCAATGGACCTGTCCAACGGGATGGCCAACCTCTATGCAAAGGAGATTTTCGGCAGTTCGCCGGCCTATATATTCGATGAAATGGATGGCCGTTTCCCGAATCACGAACCCAATCCTCTGGTCCCGGCCAATGTGGAGGCCCTCAAGAAGCTTGTGAGGGAGACAGGTGCGGATGTCGGGGTCATTTATGATGGAGATGCGGACAGGGTGATGTTCGTCGATGAGAATGCCCGCTTCATTTCACCTGACCTGATGATAGCGGTACTCGGCCATTATTTCCTTCAGGAGAAGGGGGAGAAAGGTATAGTGCTTCAGGATATCCGCAGTTCCAAGGCGGTGGGAGAGTATCTTGCGCCCATGGGGGCGGAGATGAAGACATGGAAGGTCGGAAGGGCTTTTGCCGCCCGCAGGCTGCGTGAACTGGACGGAGTATACGGAGGCGAACTGGCCGGACATTACTATTTCAGGGATTTCTTCTACTCCGACAGCGGACTGCTGGCATCTATCCTGATACTGAATGTGATAGCCCGCAAGAAATCGGAAGGGATATCGTTGGGCAGGCTGATTGCGGGGATAGAGAAATACCGCAATTCGGGAGAGATAAATTTCAGGGTCGAGGACAAGGCGGGAGCGATGGATGCTGTCCGGGACATGTTCATGTCTCAGGAGAGGCATACTGCATATATGGATTTTGACGGATACAGGGTAGAGTTCCCGCAGTGGTGGTTCAATATCCGTCCGTCCAATACGGAGCCTTATCTGAGGTTTATATGCGAAGCCACGACGGATGAGCTTCTCCGGCAGAAGACAGATGCCGTCAGGACCCTTCTTTCTTCCAGGTTCGGAGCAACTGTAAACTGAATGTATTATGGGACGGGACAATTCTGACCTGCCGGCCATTATCAGGTCCGTGCTATTCCTGACAGTGTGTTTTTCCCTCCATTGCGGGATATTCCGGGCGGCGGCATTTGATGGAGTGCTGTCTGCTTCAGTAGCGCAGTCCGGCGGACATGCGGACGTTGCCCTGCAGGATACCACAGTCGGCGTAAAGCCTCTGAAACTCCCTTCATCGAGGCCGGAGGTGATACTCCCGCGTCCTGCTCTCGAACCGGTAAAGTCATTCGTCCCGTCGAAGGCCGCTCCCGTAGACACTTTGGACACGCAGGTGTGGTATATCAAGGTCATCCTGTACGGGGACAACACCTGGCTGTATGCCAAGGACCCTGCATATATCGAAGACTCAAGTATCTATACCGACTATTGGGATGGAGCGACCAATCCTTACGACATGCCTTTGGACAGTCTGCCGAAGGTCTGGACTGTCTGGATGGTGGACAGCCTTTCGCAGTACCATTGCCCCTATCAGGGCAAGGTCAATCCGAGAGGGAAATTCGGTATCCGGAGAGGAAGGCGCCATCAGGGCGTGGATCTGCCTCTCGTGTCAGGTTCTCCGGTATATGCCGCCTTTGATGGCAGGGTGAGGGTCTCCCGTTACGTGAGCGGGTTCGGCAATCTGGTAGTGATAAGGCATGAGAACGGGCTTGAGACATTCTATGCGCATCTCAACAGGAGGGATGTCGAAAGGAACGACTGGGTGTCCGCGGGGGATGTCATCGGTCTGGGCGGCTCCACCGGACGTTCGACCGGGCCGCATCTGCATTTCGAGACGAGGTACAAAGGGTTCGCCTTTGATCCCCAGTGGCTGATAAATTTCGAGACCGGCGAACTGCGGCACAGATTCTTCATGCTCAAGCGCAGCTATTTCACCCCATACAGCAGTTATGAACAGGATTTCGAGGATGAGTTCCGCAATCTGGAGGAAGACAGGATAGAAGATGCGGAAAAGGCTGCAATGAAATATGTGACGATAAAGGCGGGCGATACCCTCAGCAAGATTGCCGCGGCAAACGGCACCACCGTATCCGCCCTCTGCCGCCTCAACGGAATATCGGCGGATACTGTCCTCCGTATCGGCCGTCGCCTCCGTGTCCGGTAACCCCTTCGTCCCGCTATCGCCTCATGGCGCGATAACTTCTTGCCATTCTGAACGTAGCGAAGGATCTTCGCACAGGATCATGTGATGCGGATTCGATGAAACGAAAAGGCGGCCCGTTGCAGGAGCCGCCTTTTTCGTTTGTAGTAGTATGCCGGTCTGACCGTTAAAGGTCTGACATCGCCTTCTTGTATTCTTCCATTGGAGCCACAAGGATTTCCTGGAATTCCTTCTGCCCTGTACCGGCAGGGATTGCATGTCCGCAAATGACATTCTCCTTCAGACCTTCGAGGGTGTCTACGCGGCCGCGGATTGCAGCCTCGCTGAGCACTTTTGTGGTCTCCTGGAATGATGCTGCGGAAATGAAGCTGTTGGTCTTCAACGCAGCCCTTGTGATACCCTGGAGCACCTGGCTTGCAGTCGCAGGTCTGGCCTCGCGCAGAACCATCATCTTGAGACCCTGCCTTTCGAGAGAGGAATTCTCGCTCCTCATCTCCCGGGCGGAAATGATGTCCCCTTCCTCATAGTTCTGTGAATCTCCGGCATCGGTCACATAGTATTTGCCGTAGATCCTGTCGTTGGTATCCATGAACTGCCATTTGTCCACAAGCTCTTCCTGCAGGAACTCGGTGTCTCCCGGATCGTTGATCTGGACCTTCCTCATCATCTGGCGCACGATGATCTCGAAATGCTTGTCGTTGATCTTCACGCCCTGAAGACGGTAGACCTCCTGGATCTCATTGACAATGTATTCCTGGACCTTGATAGGACCGAGGATGTTGAGGATGTCGGTAGGCGATACTGCACCATCCGAAAGACTCATGCCGGCCTTGACATAGTCGTTCTCCTGCACAAGTATCTGTTTGGTAAGAGGAACCAGATAGCGTTTCTCCTGACCGGACTTGTTCTTGATGATGATCTCGCGGTTACCCCTCTTGATCTTGCCCATGATGACCTCTCCGTTGATTTCGGATACGATTGCAGGGTTGGATGGGTTACGCGCCTCGAACAGTTCGGTAACACGCGGAAGACCTCCGGTAATGTCGCTCGACTTGCCGATTGCACGCGGAATCTTGATGATGATGTCTCCGACTTTCACGTCATCGCCATCGTTTATCATGATATGTGCACCGACAGGCAGGTTGTACTGCTTTTTGGTCTCTCCGTTCTCATCGACGATGAGGATGGACGGGTTCTTGGTCTTGTCGCGGGACTCGATGACCACCTTGTCCCTGTTGAGGGAGTATTCATCAGCCATCTCCTCACGGAACGTCACGCCATCGATCATGCTGTCGAAACGCGCCTTTCCGGCAGTCTCGATAATGGTGATTGCGTTGTAGGCATCCCATTCGCAGATCAGGTCGCCTTTCGCCACCTTGTCCCCATCTTTCTTGTAGAGGATGGAGCCGTAAGGGACATCGTACTGCGAGAATGTGATTCCGGTGTTCTCGTCTACTATGCGCACCTCGGTGGTACGGCTGACAACGACATCGTTCTTTGTCCCATCAGGGTTGATCCTTTCGATTGTCCTGAGTTCCTCGAATTCGAGCTTGCCATCATATTTGGAGCTGATGGAACTTTCGGTCGCCGTACCGGAAGCCGTACCTCCGACGTGGAATGTACGGAGGGTAAGCTGTGTACCCGGCTCTCCGATGGACTGGGCGGCAATGACTCCGACAACCTCGCCTTTCTCGACCATTCTTCCGGATGCGAGGTTACGTCCGTAGCATTTCGCGCATACGCCCTTGCGGGATTCGCATGTGAGCACGGAACGGATCTCCACCTGTTCGATAGGAAGGGATTCGATGAGGGCGGCAATGTCCTCGGTGATCTCTTCTCCTGCAGGGAGGATCAGTTCTCCGGTCAGAGGGTTGAATATGTCGTGGACAGATGTCCTTCCGAGGATTCTTTCTCCCAAAGACTCCACAATCTCATCCTTGCTCTTGATGGCGGTCGCGATAAGTCCCCTGAGTGTGCCGCAGTCCTCTTCGTTGATTATGACATCGTGTGACACATCCACGAGACGGCGGGTCAGATAACCTGCATCGGCAGTCTTCAATGCAGTATCGGCAAGACCTTTACGTGCACCGTGCGTACCGATGAAGTACTCCAGCACCGACATGCCTTCCTTCAGGTTGGAGATGACAGGGTTCTCGATGATCTCGTTTCCTGCCGAGCCTGATTTCTGAGGCTTAGCCATAAGCCCTCGCATACCGCAGAGCTGCTTGATCTGCTGTGTGGAACCTCGGGCTCCGGAATCCAGCATCATGTAGACCGGGTTGAATCCGTCCTGGTCGCTCGAGATCTGTTTCTCCACTATGCCGGTAATCTGGTTGTCGATGGATGTCCACAGGTCGATCACCTTGTTGTATCTCTCGTTGTTGGTGATGAATCCCATTGCGAAGTTGTTCTTGATCTCCTCGACTGTCTTGTAGCCGTTCTCGATGAGACCCTTCTTCTCTTCAGGGATGATCACATCTCCGAGGTTGAATGAAAGTCCGCCCCTGAATGCCATGGTGTATCCGAGGTTCTTGATGTCATCGAGGAACTGGGCCGTACGTGCGACTCCGGTGTTCTTGATGACGATGGAAATGATTTTCCTGAGGGATTTCTTTCCGAGAATCTCGTTTATGTAAGGTACTTCCTGAGGGACATACTGGTTCACGATGATTCTTCCCGGGGTCGTCTCTACCATCTGGTAGCCCTTGGCTGGATCCATCTTGTCCTTAGGCAGACGGACGTTTATCTTCGAATGGATGTCGATGACCTTCTCGTTGAGCGCAATTATCACTTCCTGCGGGCCGTAGAACCTCATTCCTTCCCCTTTCACGTTCGGACGGGCCTTGGTGATGTAGTACAGGCCGAGCACCATGTCCTGGGATGGGACGGTGATAGGCGTACCGTTGGCCGGGTTGAGGATATTGTGCGAGCCGAGCATGAGGAGCTGGGCCTCGAGGATGGCTGCATTGCCGAGCGGAAGGTGTACCGCCATCTGGTCTCCATCGAAGTCCGCGTTGAATGCGGTACATGCAAGAGGATGGAGCTGGATGGCCTTGCCTTCGATCATCTTCGGCTGGAATGCCTGGATACCGAGTCGGTGAAGTGTAGGTGCACGGTTCAGAAGCACCGGGTGCCCTTTCATCACGTTCTCCAGAATATCCCATATCACTGCGTCCTTCCTGTCGACTATCTTCTTGGCGGACTTCACCGTCTTGACGATACCCCTCTCGATCAGTTTCCTGATGATGAACGGTTTGTAAAGTTCCGCCGCCATAAGTTTAGGAAGACCGCACTCGTGCATCTTGAGTTCCGGACCCACGACGATTACCGAACGTGCAGAGTAGTCCACACGTTTTCCGAGGAGGTTCTGACGGAAACGGCCCTGTTTGCCCTTCAGGCTGTCAGACAGGGATTTCAGCGTCCTGTTTGCCTCGCTCTTCACGGCATTCGACTTCTTGGAGTTGTCGAACAGTGAATCCACGGCTTCCTGGAGCATGCGTTTCTCATTGCGGAGAATCACTTCAGGAGCCTTGATCTCGATGAGTCTCTTGAGACGGTTGTTCCTGATGATCACCCTCCTGTAGAGGTCGTTGAGATCGGATGTGGCGAACCTTCCGCCATCGAGAGGCACCAAAGGCCTCAGGTCAGGAGGAGTGACAGGGATGACCTTGAGTATCATCCATTCAGGACGGTTGATACCCTTGGACTCCTGGAACCACTTCACTACGCTGAGCCTTTTGAGGGCTTCCGCTTTTCTCTGCTGGGAAGTCTCCTTGAGCATTTTCTGGCGCAGCTCCTTTGCGAGAGCATCCACATCGATTTCCTTCAGGAGTTCGTATATGGCTTCCGCTCCCATTCCTGCCCTGAACTTGTCAGGATCATCGTCCGGAAGGTTCTGGTTGTCAGGCATGCTGTCGATAAGGTCGAGATATTCCTCTTCTGAAAGGAGTTCCATCTTTTCCCTTCCGGTGCTGCCGGGATTGATGACAATGTATTTCTCGTAATATATCACAGCCTCGAGCTTCTTGGCTGCAAGTCCCAGCATTGCGGCTATCTTGTTTGGGGCGGACTTGAAGTACCAGATGTGTGCTACAGGGACGGTAAGTTCGATATGACCCATCCTTTCCCTGCGGACCTTCTTTTCCGTGACTTCCACGCCGCACCTGTCGCAGACGATGCCGCGGTACCTGATCCTCTTGTATTTTCCGCAATGGCACTCGTAGTCCTTCGTCGGACCGAAGATCTTCTCGCAGAAGAGACCATCCCTTTCAGGCTTGTAGGTCCTGTAGTTTACAGTCTCCGGCTTGAGCACCTCTCCGGATGACCTCATCTTGATGTCTTCCGGGGATGCAAGCGAGATGCTGATCCTTTCGAAATTGCTCTTTACCTTGTTTTCTTTATTAAAAGTAGGCATATTCCTAAAAATTCAAGTTAATCAGTAAATTAATCCAGTGTCACCTTGAGTCCCAGACCCCTGAGCTCATGCAGGAGCACGTTGAGGGATTCAGGAATGCCAGGGGTAGGCATCAGGTCTCCCTTGACGATGGCCTCGTAGGCCTTCGACCTGCCGGTGACGTCATCGGACTTGACGGTAAGGATTTCCTGAAGTACGTTGGCCGCACCGAATGCTTCGAGTGCCCATACCTCCATTTCTCCGAACCTCTGGCCTCCGAACTGTGCCTTACCGCCGAGCGGCTGCTGGGTTATCAGAGAATAAGGGCCTATAGACCTTGCGTGCATCTTGTCATCGACCATGTGGCCGAGCTTGATCATGTAGATGACTCCTACGGTTGCAGGCTGGTCGAACCAGTCGCCCGTGCCTCCATCCCTGAGGTATGTCTTGCCGAATCTCGGAAGTCCTGCCTTGTCTGTATATTCGCAGATCTGGTCGAGGCTGGCTCCGTCGAAGATAGGGGTGCTGAACTTGAGTCCGAGCACATCTCCGGCCCAACCGAGGACTGTCTCGTAGATCTGTCCGAGGTTCATACGGGAAGGCACTCCGAGAGGGTTCAGGACTATGTCCACAGGAGTACCGTCGGAAAGGAACGGCATGTCTTCGTCCCTCACCACCTTGGCCACGATACCCTTGTTGCCGTGACGTCCGGCCATCTTGTCTCCCACGCGGATCTTCCTTTTCTTGGCCACATATACCTTGGCAAGCTGCATCACTCCGTTCGGGAGTTCATCGCCGACCTTGATCTTGTCGATCACTCTCCTGTGTTTGGCGGCAATTTCCTTGTATGCTATGCAGTAGTTGTTGATCAGTTCGCGGATGAGGGCATTGCTGTTCTTGTCGTTCGTCCACTTGCCGGAGTTGATGTCCTCATACTTGATGGCCCTGAGGTCGGCAACGGTGATGTCTTTCCCCTTAGGTATGATCTCCACGCCGTAGAGGTCGCTCACGCCGGCGCTCTTCTTGCCTTCTACAAGGACGGCGAGCTTGCTGATGAATTTTTCATACAGGGCCTCTGCCTTCTTGTTGAACTCCTCTTCCGCCATGTCGAGCTTGGCCTTCTGGTCAGCCTTGGCGCTTCTCTTGTTGCTTTCCTTTGCCACTTTGGAGTACAGGGCCGTGCCGATGACCGTACCGCTGAGGGATGGATTGGCCTTCAGGGATGCATCCTTCACGTCTCCCGCCTTGTCTCCGAAGATGGCGCGGAGCAGTTTCTCCTCCGGAGATGGATCGCTCTCTCCCTTAGGGGTGATCTTTCCTATCATGATGTCTCCCGGTTCGATATGCGCGCCGATGCGGATGATTCCGTTCTCATCAAGGTTTCTTGTAGCGTCTTCGCTTACATTCGGAATGTCGGAAGTGAGTTCCTCCATACCCCTCTTGGTGTCACGGACCTCGGTGATGTATTCATCGACATGTACCGAAGTGAGGATATCCCAGCGGATCATCTTCTCGGACAACACGATGGCATCCTCGTAGTTGTATCCTTTCCATGGCATGAACGCCACCTTCAGGTTGCGGCCGAGAGCAAGTTCACCGTTCTGTGTGGCATAGCCTTCCGTCATTATCTGGCCGGCCTTTACCTTGTCCCCCTTGCGTACTACCGGTTTCAGGAGAATGGTAGTGCTCTGGTTGGTCCTTCTGAATATAGGGAGCTTGTAGACAGTCACATCAGGAGAGAAGCTGACGAATTTTTCATCCTCTGACCTGTCATATTTGACATGGATTTCGTTTGCATCGACATACATGACCTCGCCGCTCCTTTCCGCGATGATCTGGGTCCTTGAGTCCATGCAGACCCTTTCCTCCAGTCCCGTACCCACGATAGGGGATTCCGGATTGAGGAGAGGCACCGCCTGTCTCATCATGTTGGCGCCCATCAATGCACGGTGCGCATCATCATGCTCGAGGAAAGGAATGAGAGATGCAGCCACGGATGCGATCTGGTTAGGAGCCACATCCATGTAGTTCACCTCCTCCTTGGTCACTACAGGGAAATCCGCCCCGTAGCGGCACTGGATCCTCTCATCGAGGATATTGCCCTCATCATCCATCTTCACGTTGGCGAGGGATACCATCTGGTCTTCCTCTTCCTCTGCGCTCATGTATTTCCAGCCGGTGTCGCTCAGATCGACTTTCCCGTTCTCCACCTTGCGGTAAGGCGTCTCGATGAATCCGAGTTCGTTGATTCTCGCATACACGCAGAGAGATGAAATCAGTCCGATGTTCGGACCTTCCGGAGTCTCGATAGGGCAGAGACGTCCGTAATGCGTATAGTGCACGTCCCTGACTTCGAATCCGGCCCTGTCCCTCGAAAGACCTCCCGGACCCAGGGCGGAAAGACGCCTCTTGTGGGTCATCTCCGACAGCGGGTTGGTCTGGTCCATGAACTGTGACAGCTGGCTTGTCCCGAAGAACGAGTTGATCACCGAAGACAGCGTCTTGGCATTGATCAGGTCGATAGGGGAGAACTGCTCGCTGTCCCGGACGTTCATCCTTTCGCGGATGGTCCTTGCCATTCTTGAGAGACCGACGCTGAACTGGTTTGCAAGCTGCTCTCCGACAGTCCTTATGCGCCTGTTGCTCAAATGGTCTATGTCATCCACCGTCGCCTTGGAGTTGATCAGCTGGATGAGGTATTTTATGATCTCGATGATATCCGTGTTGGTAAGGACCCTCACATCATCGGATATCGTCAGATTCAGTTTCTTGTTGAGACGGTATCTTCCCACATCCCCGAGGTCGTACCTCTTTTCGGAGAAGAACAGCTTGTCTATCACATCCCTCGCCGTGGCCTCATCAGGCGGTTCGGAGTTGCGGAGCTGTTTGTAGATGTAGTTGATGGCTTCCGTCTCGGTATTTGTAGGGTCTTTCTGGAGAGTGTTGTAGATGATGGCGTACTCGTTTACGTTTGCCTCTTCCTTCTGGAGAAGGATTGTCTTTACATCCGTCTCTGAAAGCCTCTGTATCGTATCTTCGTTGAGAATCTCGCCGCGCTCTACGATAGGCATCGTCCTCTCGACAGGGATGACCTCTCCCGTGTCTTCATCCACGAAGTCCTCTATCCATGTCTTGAGCACCTTTGCGGCAAGTTTCCTGCCTTCATTCTTCTTCAGGTTTTCTTCGGTGGCCTCTATCTCATCTGCCAGTCCGAAGATATCTATTATGTCCTTGTCGCCGTTGAAGCCTATTGCCCTGAGCAGCGTGGTTACAGGCAGTTTCTTCTTACGGTCGATGTAGGCATACATCACATTGTTGATGTCAGTGGCGAACTCTATCCAGGACCCCTTGAACGGGATTATCCTTGCAGAATAGAGCTTGGTTCCGTTGGCGTGGACACTCTGTCCGAAGAATACGCCCGGTGACCTGTGGAGCTGGGATACTATGATACGCTCCGATCCGTTGATGACAAAAGTCCCTCCCGGGGTCATGTACGGAATATTGCCGAGATATACATCCTGTACCTCCGTGTCGAAATCCTCATGCTCGGGATCGCTGCAGGAAAGACGGAGTTTCGCCTTGAGCGGAACGTTGTATGTCAGACCTCTTTCAAGGCATTCGTCGATCGTGTACTGCGGAGGATCGATGAAATAGTCGATGAACTCGAGCTTATAGTTGTTTCTTGTATCTTCAATCGGGAATATCTCCTGGAAGACCTGATACAGTCCCTCATTCCGCCTGTTTTCAGGCGTAGTATCCAACTGGAAGAAGTCCCTGAATGATTTGAGCTGGACTTCAAGAAGATCCGGATACTCCAGAAGTATTTTAGATGATGCGAAGGAAATTCGCTGCGTCTTGGTCTGTTTTGACATCTTACTGTCTTTATATGGAGAAAAACTTAAATACGACAAAAAGGTTTAGGGCCGGTATGACCCTAAACCTGAATCTTGTGCTCCTACGGGAGCGGAAAGCTATTTAAGCTCGACTTCCGCACCGTGCTCCTCAAGAGCAGCCTTTACCTGCTCAGCCTCTGCCTTGGAAACCTTCTCCTTGATGATTGCATCAGGAGCCTTGTCTACCAGGTCTTTAGCCTCTTTAAGTCCAAGTCCTGTGATATCTTTCACAGCCTTGACAACCTGAAGTTTTGCCTGGCCGGCTGACTTGAGGATTACATTGAACTCTGTCTGCTCGGCAGCAGCTGCACCCTCAGCGGCGCCGGCTGCAGGACCTGCTACTGCGACTGCAGCAGCTGCAGGCTCAATACCATACTCCTCCTTGAGGATGTTAGCGAGTTCCTGAACATCTTTTACAGAAAGGTTAACCAACTCTTCTGCAAGTGCTTTAATATCTGCCATAATTGTAATTATTTAAATTGTTTTTAGTTTTGTTCTCTTTCCGAAAGTGTCTTGACGATACCTGCAAGCTTGCCTCCGGCTGACTGGAGAGCGGATACGACATTGCGGGCAGGTGACTGGAGCAGACCGATGATGTCTCCGATAAGTTCCTCACGGGACTTGATATTGCAGAGTTCATCAAGCTTGTCGGCACCGATGAAGGCACACTCCTGAACGTAAGCACTCTTGAGAGCCGGTTTCTCCGCTCCGTCATCCGCATATTTTTTGATGAGTTTTGCAGGAGCGTTAGGAGTTTCACAATACATTACCGCGGTCGGTCCCTCAAGGGTAGGGAAGAGGAGTTCCACTTCCTCGTTCTTGAGTGATTCGAGAGCCTTGCGCAGAAGGGTATTCTTGGTGACGGTCAGTCTGATACCCTTTTCGAAGCAGTCGCGGCGCAGTTTCGTAGTCTGTTCAGCATTGAGACCGGAGATATCAGTGATATAGAAGTTCGGTGTCTCCTGGATCTGTGCTGCAATCGATTCAATTATCTGGGCTTTGTCTTCTTTTCTCATAGCATTGAACTTTATTATTCAGCACCGCTCACTGATTTGATATCTACACGAATTCCCGGACTCATGGTAGAGCAGATGGATATGCTCTTCAGGTATGTACCCTTGAGAGACTGAGGTTTCAGCTTGATGATAGCCGAAATCAGTTCCTGTGCGTTCTCGCAGATCTGTGCACCCGTGAAGGATACCTTTCCGATGGCTGCGTGGACGATACCTGTCTTGTCTACCTTGAAGTCGATCTTACCTGCCTTTACCTCCTTGACGGCATTGCCTATCTCCATAGTCACAGTGCCGGTCTTAGGGTTCGGCATCAGGCCTCTCGGACCGAGAATCCTACCGATGGCTCCGACCTTGCCCATCACTGAAGGAGTACAGATTATGACATCCACATCCGTCCATCCTCCCTTTATCTTGTCGATGTATTCGTCGAGTCCCACATAGTCGGCTCCCGCTTCCTTTGCCTCATTCTCCTTGTCTGCGGTGCAGAGCACGAGAACCCTTGTCTCCTTGCCCGTCCCGTTAGGGAGAGTGACGACGCCACGTACCATCTGGTTTGCCTTGCGCGGGTCAACGCCGAGGTTGACGGAAAGTTCCACTGATGCATCGAATTTGGTGAAAGTCACTTCCTTCACGAGATCACAAGCTTCAGCCAACTTATATTCCTTGGTGGCATCGAACTTCTCTGCCACTGCTTTCTGGTTTTTCGTAAGTTTACTCATTTCGCGTGTGATTTTAGATGTCAGCAGGGAATTCTCCCTCGACTTTGATACCCATACTTCTTGCCGTCCCGGCAACCATTGTCATGGCTGATTTCAGAGTGAATGCGTTCATGTCCGGCATCTTGGATGCAGCGATAGCCTTGACCTGATCCCAGGTTATGGTAGCTACCTTCTTCCTGTTAGGCTCGGCTGAACCTGCGGAAATCTTGGCTGCTTCCTTGAGCTGTACGGCTACAGGCGGCTGCTTTACCTCAAATGAGAATGACTTGTCGCTGTAAACCGTGATTACAACCGGCAACACCTTACCTGCCTGATCCTGAGTGCGGGCATTGAACTGCTTGCAGAAATCCATTATGTTCAGTCCCTTCGAACCGAGAGCCGGTCCTACTGGAGGTGATGGATTGGCTGCGCCACCTTTGATCTGGAGTTTAATAAACCCGGTAACTTCTTTTGCCATAATAATTTTTAGTCTTTAGTTACTTGAGTAAAGTTGAGCTCGAGCAGGGTCTTCCTGCCGAATATCATAACCATGACCTTTAGCTTGCTCCTGTCTTCAACGATCTCCTCCACTGTCCCGTCGAATCCGCTGAAAGGACCGTCAGTGATCTTCACTGCCTCGCCGACAGCATAGTCCACAACAGTCTCTCCATCGCTGACTGCCACCTCATCCTGTTCTCCGAGAATCCTTTTGACCTCAGAGTCCCGCAGAGGCACCGGAATCTTCTCTTCTGCGCCTTTGCCTGATCCCCTCTTTTCAGTGAGGAATCCTGACATGTGGGGCACCTCGTTGCGGATGATATACTGGAGTTCTCCTGTAAGTTCCGCTTCGATAAGCACATAGCCGGGATAGAAGAGCCTTTCGTAGCTCTTGCGTTTCCCGTTGACTATTTTGTATACCTTCTCGCTTGGAACCAGAACCTGTGAAACCAGATTCTGAAGGCCGAACCTTTCTATCTCCTTCTCGAGATACTCTTTGGCTTTCTTCTCCTTTCCGCCAGCCGCGCGCAGGACATACCATTTCTTGTTGTTTTCACTCATAGTGATCTGGTATTACAAAGTGTAGATAGCACGCATCAGATGGTCGAAAGCAAAATCCATGGCGAAGATCACGACTGCAAAGATAACGGACGCGATCATGACAAGAAGTGCAGAACTCTGCAGTTCCTTCCATGTCGGCCACGTAACCTTCTTGGTCAGCTCCGTGTAGGATTCCTTAAGATAGTTTATGAACTTTCTCATCTTTACATTTAAAGGACATTGCAAGATGGAAGCTTGATGCAATGTCAGTTAAACTTTACCAAATCGTAACCTTTGATATTGCAGGGGAAGCAGGATTCGAACCCACATCGACGGTTTTGGAGACCGCTGAACTACCCTTGTTCTATTCCCCTGTAAAAGAGGGTGTCAAAAGGCACCCTCCCGATAGTATATAGTCGCTTGTATTACTCAAGGATCTTGGTAACCTGTCCTGCACCTACGGTACGTCCACCTTCGCGGATTGCGAAACGGAGACCTTCGTTGAGTGCTACCGGATAGATAAGGTCAACGGTGATGGTGACGTTGTCGCCCGGCATTACCATCTCTACACCCTCAGGAAGAGAGATCTCTCCGGTGATGTCGAGAGTACGGATGAAGAACTGAGGACGGTAGTGGTTGTGGAATGGAGTATGACGGCCACCCTCGTCTTTCTTCAGTACGTAGATCTCAGCCTGGAACTTCTGGTGCGGATGAATTGTACCAGGTTTTGCAAGTACCTGACCTCTCTTGATCTCCTTCTTGTCGATACCGCGGAGAAGAAGTCCTACGTTGTCTCCAGCCTCTCCCTCATCGAGGATCTTGCGGAACATTTCGACACCTGTTACGGTAGTCTTCTTAGGCTCCTCGCCGAGACCTACGATCTCAACCTCGTCTCCGGTGTGGATGATACCGGTCTCAACCCTACCTGTTGCAACTGTACCACGGCCTGTGATAGAGAAGATGTCCTCGATAGGCATGAGGAACGGCTTTTCATTGTCACGTGGAGGAATAGGAATGTACTCATCTACTGCATCCATCAGCTCCATGATCTTAGCCTCGTACTGAGGGTCGCCGTTGAGCGCTCCAAGAGCGGAACCGCGGATAACAGGAGCGTTGTCTCCATCGAAGTTGTAGAAAGTGAGAAGGTCGCGTACCTCCATCTCTACGAGGTCAAGCATCTCAGGATCGTCTACAAGGTCAACCTTGTTAAGGAAAACGACGATTCTAGGCACGTTCACCTGACGGGCGAGCAGGATGTGCTCACGGGTCTGAGGCATAGGACCATCGGTTGCTGCGACAACGAGGATTGCACCATCCATCTGGGCAGCACCGGTTACCATGTTCTTCACATAGTCAGCGTGGCCCGGGCAGTCAACGTGTGCATAGTGACGCTTTGCAGTCTGGTACTCTACGTGCGCAGTGTTGATAGTGATACCCCTTTCCTTCTCCTCCGGAGCGTTGTCGATAGAGTCGAATGAACGGACATCTGAAAGACCCTGCTTTGCAAGTACTGTAGTGATTGCAGCGGTCAGAGTAGTCTTACCGTGGTCAACATGGCCGATAGTACCGATGTTAACGTGCGGCTTGTCTCTTTTAAAGGTTTCTTTAGCCATAATTTTATCTTTTAATGAGTATTATATACAAAAAAAGCAGAGCCGGTGGAGAGATTTGAACTCTCGACCTCTTCCTTACCAAGGAAGCGCTCTACCCCTGAGCTACACTGGCGTAGTTTGAGCGGAAGACGAGGTTCGAACCCGCGACCCTTAGCTTGGAAGGCTAATGCTCTACCAACTGAGCTACTTCCGCATTTTTCGTTTCTTTTGTCCGTCTTCTTCGTTGGACATCGTATCGTCGGTCAGTCATTACCGCGAGGTAACTCCCTCCCTCCTCACTTGTCCGCCTTGAATCCGAAACAAAACAAACTTCAAAATCTTTTTGTTTCTTTTCCGGCGATAACTTCGTCAGATTCGCCTGAACTTGTGGGAGAAGATGGATTCGAACCACCGAAGGTATAAACCAGCAGATTTACAGTCTGCCCCATTTGGCCACTCTGGTATTCTCCCGTTTTTTCGTTTCTTTTCGGCGATAACTTCGTCAGACTTCATTTCGTCGCTCCTCACAACCTTAAGGTTGCTGCGTCACTCCTTATTTGTCTTCCTTGTTCTCCCCGAAAAATAAACTTCAAAAATCTTTTGCTGTTTCCGGACGATTCCCTCTTATTGGGCTTTAATCCGGAGCAAAATAAACTTCAAAATCTTTGTCCTTCAAAGAACTTTTGAGCCGATGGAGGGAGTCGAACCCACGACCCCGAGATTACAAATCACGTGCTCTAGCCAACTGAGCTACATCGGCATTTTCTCCCTTTCCTTCAGCGCCTTTTACGAAAGGGATTGCAAAGATAGGGATTTATTCTTATTCTCCAAAACTTTTTATCCTTTTTTTGGAAAATTCCCCATTTCGCCTGCAATCATCCGGTATATGGTATCCTTGTCCAACCCGCATTCCTTTCTCAGTTCCGCCTGGGTGCCCTGCCCGATGAATCTGTCAGGGATCCCGATGGCCTTGATGGAGGTCCCTTTCCCTGCGCTGGCGGCATATTCGCTGATGATTCCGTACAGTCCTCCGGCAATGCACCCGTCTTCTATGGTGATGATTTTTCCGTATCGGCCGAAAATCATGTCGAGTGTTGCCGTATCGACCGGTTTTATATACCTTATATTATATACGGCCGGATTGTGTCCTGTCTTTTCCCTGTATTCCATTGCCGCATCGTATGCGCGGTTCACTACCGGACCGGCCGCAATTATGGCGACCTCCTCTCCATCGAGCATCTTTTCCGCCTTCCCGACAGGAATCTCTCCGAATTCTGCCTCCCTCCATTCCGCCCCTTCTCCATATCCTCTCGGATATCTGATGATGAAAGGTCCGTGCGGGGTCAGCGATGCGGTGTACATCATGTTCTTGAGTTCCGTTTCGTTACGGGGCGCGGCGATGATGCAGCCCGGAATGCTCCTGTAGGCAGCCATGTCGAAACTGCCGTGATGGGTGGCCCCATCCTCCCCGACAAGTCCGCTCCTGTCAAGACAGATTACAACCCCGAGATCCTGGAGGGCGACATCGTGGATAATCTGGTCGTAGGCCCTCTGGGAGAAGGATGAGTAGATGTTGCAGAACGGTTTCATCCCTCCTGCCGCGAGGCCTGCGGAAAATGTGACGGCATGTTCTTCCGCTATGCCTACATCGAAGAACCTTTCCGGCATTTCGGATGCGAGCAGGTTCATCCCGCAGCCGCTTGCCATTGCAGGAGTGACGCCTACAATCCTGCTGTCTTTCCGTGCAAGTTCGAGCAGCACTTCCCCGAATACGTCCTGATAGCGGCTCTCCTGCCTTTCTGTCGCCCTTATCCTTTTGCCTGTGGTCGGGTCGAACATGCCTGGGGCATGCCATGTGGTCTGATCTTCTTCGGCGGGGGCGTATCCCTTGCCTTTCGTAGTGATGGTGTGCAGGATTCTCGGCCCCGGCATGTCCTTGAGCCGTCTGAGAGCATCCACAACCTGACCGATGTCGTTCCCGTCGATAGGGCCGAAATACCTGAATCCCATGGCTTCGAACAGGTCTCCTCCGGAATCCTGCACGAGATGGGACTTTGTCGTGACCACGATATTCTGCACTAAATCCCTCAGCCTGCCGGCTCCCAGTCTGTCCCAGATATCCTTCTTGAGCTTGTTGTAGGCCGGATGGGTGGTGAGCCTGAGCAGATGTTCGTGTACGGCCCCGATATTCTTGTCTATGGAAATGTTGTTGTCGTTGATTATGACAAGCAGGTCGCTTTTGCTGATGCCGGCGTTGTTGAGCCCCTCGAATGCAAGGCCTCCGGACAGGGCTCCATCTCCGATGAGGGCGACTGTCTTGGCTCCCGTGCCCTGGAACCGGGCTGCCTGTGCAAGGCCGAGGGCGGCGGAAATGGATGTGGAGGAATGCCCGGTCCCGAACACATCATATCCGCTTTCTTCCCTGCGAGGGAATCCGCTGATGCCATCGCTCCTTCGGTTTTTCCTGAATATTTCCTTCCTCCCGGTCAGGATCTTGTGGGCGTATGCCTGATGTCCCACATCGAAAATGATGTTGTCCCGGGGAGTGTCGTAGACATAATGCAGTCCGGCGATGAGTTCCACGGCACCGAGACTCGATCCGAGATGTCCCGGATTCCTGGAGCAGCATTCAATCATATAGTCCCTGATTTCAGCGCACAGAATCCTGAGTTCCTCCACACTGAAATCCCTGATGTCGGCAGGGCAGTTGACTTTGTCGAGCAGGCTATACATTCTTCGTGCTGTTTGGAAGATCCAGCCCGAGTTCCGGATGCCGTCCGGATGAGAACAGCAGCAGTACTGCCGTGATGATGGCTGCGATCCCGAGGACAATGAAAATATATTCGGCATTGACCGCCGCAGTGATTTCCTGCGTCAGGTTTCCGGCTTCGGTGACGGTTTCCTTGAAAATCCTGCCTACGAATATCGGAACGAGCAGCATTCCCATGTTCTGTATCCAGTATATCAGGGAGTAGGCTGTACCGAGATTCTTTTCAGGAATGATCTTCGGGACAGATGGCCACATTGCGGATGGCACAAGCGAATAGCCGGTCCCGAGCAAGGAGATGGCAAGATACCCGTAGAATGCGGTACCCTGCGGGGCAAAGGCCATTATGAGATGGGCGGCGAATACAAGAGCGGCCCCGGTTATCATCCATACAGTGGCCTTGCCGGCCTTGTCCACAAGCGCACCGAAAAGCGGAGTGAAAATGATCGTGAAGAACGGGATCATCGTTATCATCCATTTGGCGGAACCGACATCCATCCCGAATCTCGGAATGACGATGGCAGTGCCGAATTTCTTGAATGATATGATGCAGCAGTAGAAAAACACGCAGAGGAAAGCTATCAGGAGGAACCGGGGATTTGTCAGGACCTTGATGATATCGGAAAACCTGAACCTGTCCTCTTCCCTGACGCTTCCTTTTGATGCGGTCTGGCCTGCCTCCCTGTCGAACCGGAAATCCATTGCCACGAAAATCCCCCACAGGATGCCGCCTGCAAGCAGAAGTAACAGTCCCAACATTGCCGGTCTGGCAGTCTCCGCCAGGGTGTAGACCTCTCCGGCGGTCTTGTCTGCCACAAGTACAGGCGATATTATGAATGCCGCAGCCGTTCCCAGTCTGGCAATCGACAACTGCAGCCCCATGGCCAGCGCCATGTTCCGTCCCTTGAACCATTTGGCTATGGATCTTGTGACTGCCACCCCTGCGATTTCGCTGCCGAGGCCGAACAGCATGCAGCCCGTATATGCGATGGTGAGTGAAATGTCGGGGGCAAGACCGGATGTCAGGGCATAGAATACCGTTCCAGCACCGATGATCATCAGACCTACAAATGCCGAACCGACTTTCCTTACCCCGAACATGTCAAGGAGCACGCCGCAGACCACAAGGCCGCCGCAGACACACAGGAAAGAGTATCCTCCGGCGTAGAAACCGTAGTCCGCACTGTCCCAGCCGAGCTGAAGCATCTCCGGATGCTGGAATATCTGGGACAGGGTGGAGAACATGTCGTCAAAGAAATACGACGCGAACATGGGAACCACTATGCACGCCAGCGCGATCCAGCATGCCGTACGGCTTGTCCTTATGTCTGATCCGGTATTGCCTTTCATTGTCCTGATCTGCGGGTGTCAGAGTGCCTGCTCTTTTCCTTATTGCCCTTTCCTGATATTCGGAAGTTCGAGTCCGAACCCTTTCCTGCGGTCCTCTATCTTCAGAAGGAGGCTGAATATGAATGCCAGTACGCCGAAAGACGAGAAAATCAGCATTGGGACGAGATAGCCGCCGGTAGCATTGAGTACGACACCTATCAGTAACGGAACAAGGCAGAGTCCTATGTTCTGGACCCAGAATATCAGGCAGTAGGCGCTTCCGAGTATCTTTTCGTCTATGATTTTAGGTACGCTTGGCCATAATGCCGCAGGCACGAGAGAGAAACTTACTCCGAGCACGACAATGAGCAGGACTGCAAACCATTTGTGCGGAAATACGGGCAGCAGGAATGCAAAACTCAGATGGCAGGCGACCATTATGATTGCCCCGACCATGAGCATGGATGCCCCTTTGCCCTTGTGGTCAAGGAATATGCCAAGCAGAGGGGTGAGGCACATGGCAAGGATGGGGAAACAGCTGAACAGCTGTGCGGCTGTCGCCGAATCCACATTCAGGGTCACTTCCAGGAAGTTCGGTGCATATCTCTGGAACGGGAAAATCGCTGAATAGTACAGTACGCACAGCAGTGCGACCAGCCAGAACATCTTGCTGGAAAATATCCTGCCGAGATCCCTGATATGGAATTCATCTTCAGGGGATTTTTCTTCAGTGGCTTCACCGGCTGCAATGAGCTGCCGGTCGAGTCTTGTGTCCATTACGGAGAAGACGATGAAATTGATCAGTCCAACCAGGAGAAGGCATGTACAGAATGCAACCGGAGCCACGACGGAGTTGTCGGCCATGCCCGATATGGCAGGGGAGAGCCACATTACGGCAAACACCCCGAGACGGGCTATGGCCATTTCAAGTCCCATTGCCAGGGCCATTTCCTTGCCCTTGAACCATTTGGCGATAGCCTTGGATACCGTGGTCCCGGCCATTTCGCATCCGCAGCCGAATATCATGAATCCGAGGGACGCCATCTTCGCGCTTCCCGGCATTGCGGTCCACCAGCTGTCGAGCCAGCCGCAGAATGCGGTGGTCTGGAACCAGTCGCTTATCCCGATATATTTTATGACGGCGCCTATGACCATCAGGGATGCGGACAGGGTTCCCGTGAATCTCACTCCCATCTTGTCCAGAATGATTCCGGCAATGATCAGGAATCCGCACACATTCAATATGTATTCTGCCGCGGCGTATGTCCCGAACACCCCGCTGTCCCAGCCCCGCACTCCTTCTATGAGAGATTTGAGCGGGGACATCACATCCACGAACATATATGCGAAGAACATCATCAGCGCGATGAGTACCAGCGCCGTCCATCTTGCAAAAGGACTGTCGTTCAGAAATTTTCTCAAAGTTTCAGCCATAATGTGTCTTGGTTTTGTTGCATGTATCGCTATCTCATTATCGTGGCATCGCGGTCAGGTCCTATTGAAATGATTCTGATAGGCACGCCGAGATATTCTTCCATGAATCTTATGTAGTCCATGAATTCCGCAGGCAGTTCCGATTCCTTCCTGCACCGGGTCAGGTCCGCGTTCCAGCCCTTGAATTCGGTATATACCGGTTCTATTTCAGCGTAGGTGTCGAACGGTACCATGTCGGTTTCCCTGCCGTCCACCCTGTATGATGTGCATACCTTGATGGTCTCGAAGTCATCGAGACAGTCGGATTTCATCATTATGAGGTCCGTCACGCCGTTGAGCATCACCGTATATTTCAGGGCTACAAGGTCGAGCCAGCCGCAGCGGCGCGGCCTTCCGGTGACCGCCCCGAATTCATTCCCGAGCCTGCGGAGCTTCTCTCCGGTCTCATCGAAGAGCTCCGTAGGGAACGGCCCGCTTCCTACCCGGGTGCAGTATGCCTTGAATATGCCGTAGACATGGCCTATCTGCGATGGAGACACTCCAAGTCCGGTGCAGGCTCCCGCGCAGATGGTGGAGGATGATGTCACGAACGGGTATGAGCCGTAGTCCACATCCAGCATCGAACCCTGAGCGCCTTCGGCAAGCACCTGCCTTGTCTTTAACGTTTCGTTCACGAAATATTCGCAGTCCACGAGCGTGAAACCTCTGAGAAATTCCACCGCATCCATGAATGCAGCCTCTTCCGCTTCGGGATCGCATTCGTATCCGAGCTGTGAAAGCTGGCGGATGTGCCTTTCTTTCAGTCTGTTGAATCTGTCTTTGAAATCAGGGGCGAGAATGTCTCCTACGCGGAGTCCGTTGCGGCTGATCTTGTCCGTGTATGTCGGTCCGATGCCTTTGAGGGTGGAACCGATCTTCCCTTTGCCCATTGCAGCCTCGTTGGCGGCATCGAGAAGCCTGTGTGTCGGGAGTATGAGGTGCGCTTTCTTCGCCACCACTATCCTGTCCTTTACGGGAACACCGGTTTTCGCTATGTTTTCGCATTCTCCCCTGAAAGTGATGGGGTCGAGGACTACGCCGTTCCCGACAATGTTTATGGCATCCTTCCTGAATATGCCGGAAGGTATCGACCTGAGGACAAAACTCTTGCCTTCGAAATGAAGAGAATGTCCGGCGTTCGGCCCTCCCTGGAATCTTGCCACTGCAGGATACCGGCCTGCGAGGACATCGACTATCTTACCTTTTCCTTCATCTCCCCACTGGAGACCCAGAACTACATCTAGTTTCATCGCGTATCGAGTTTTTGAATGTTTTTCAATCAGAATGGAAGGTCATCGTCATCTTCGGCTGCCGGGCCGGCCTGTACCTGAGGCGCGGCAGAGGCCGTACGGTCAGGAACCTGCACCGGCCTTGACTGGGTCCTGACAGGGGCTGACGGCTGTCCGTACTGCTGTGCTCCTGCAGATGTATTGTCCTGGCTGGCAGGATTGTCCGCCTTTCTGCCGAGAAGCTGGAGCGAGTCTGCAATGACCTCTGTAGTGTATCTCTTGTTTCCGTTCTGGTCATCCCAGCTGCGTGTCCTCAGACGGCCTTCGATATACAGTTGGGTGCCTTTCCTTACATATTTTTCCACGATGTCGGCAGCGTTTCGCCATGCCACGATGTTGTGCCATTCCGTCTGTTCCCTTGTCTCGCCGCTGTTGCGGTCACGGTAGCGTTCCGTCGTGGCAAGTCTGAATGTGGCGACTTTGGCATTGGAGGCGTTGCCTTCAAGATATCTGACCTCCGGATCCTGACCTGTATTGCCGATCAGCATTACTTTATTGAGTGACATTGCTTTAATGAATTTTAAACAACTGCTGGCGGCCGTGCTTCGCGCAAGCCTGCCCGAAAACTCCGCAAGTTAGTCAATTTTCCCGGAATATTCTCATCTTCATGCCGGAATATCATATCCCGGAATCGTATTGTCCTATGGCTCTACCCATTGCATAGAGGTCCGGCTGCTCTCCCGTAAACAGGTCATATCCGGCGTATGCCTGATACAGAAGCCAGCGATGTCCGGGAATGTATGTGAATCCTTTATGGAGGGCCGTCTGCCTGCGGATGGATTCCGGCGGAAAGGAAGGATTCCTGTAGTTGGCTTCCACGAGGATTTTCCGTACGGCCTTATCCATGGCCGCGCCTTCTCCGGAACCGTGCCGGTCTCCTGCCGGCATGAAGTCGCTGTCGGTCAGGGAAGCGATGTCTGCGACCGGGGCGGGAAGCGTGTAGAGGATTAGGTCCGCAGCAGCGAAACATTCCCGGAATTCCTCCATGGGTCTGACCTTGAATCCATATTCGGGCAGGGCTGTTGCGATGTCATCCGCCTTTGAGACCGTACGGTTCATCAGAATGGTGTCGAGTCCCATGCTGCCTGCGGCGACTGCGGCAGCCTTTCCTGCTCCTCCGCAACCTGCGACAAGTGCGGTACGCAGTCTGCCTTTGACGGCTTGCCTGCATTCTCCGGCCGATGGTCTTGCCGACATGCGGTCACGTGTGCATGGATGTCCGTCCCGTTCCGGTCCGGAAGCAGGAATGTTCATGTCATTTCCGTCCAACGCTTCGAGGATGCTCAGGATGATTCCGTAATAATCGGTGTTGTAGGCCTTTATCCCGTCCGCTGTCTTGACGAGAAGGTTGGTCGCCCCTATTTTCCCGCATACGGGGTCGATGATGTCTGCCTGCCGGAATGCCGCCTCCTTGAACGGGGCGGTCACGTTTATCCCGTCATATTCTTCGAGGAAACGTCCGTACGATTCACTGAAATCCCCGCCTTCAATGAGGTCGTATTGCCAGTCGAGCCCTGCATCCGTATCCTTTCCGTATCCACTGCCCGATGCATCCGTACCCCGGGAGTCCGGATGGTATCCTGCACGGAACAGCAAGGGGCTCAACGAATGGACGATAGGGTATCCTATGAGACCGAATCTTTTCATTCAATATAATTTTTCATTCCGTAAAGCGTATCGGCAAAAGTAGCAATTTCCGGTAAATTATGCTATCTTTGGAATCCGTCAGCCAATCATTGGCAACTGAACTGTATCGCTATGGCAAATTCATCTAAAAACAGGGTGGCCGCAGCCATCCTCGCAATTTTTCTCGGTGACTTGGGTATCCACAAGTTCTATATGGGTAAAATCGGACAGGGAATCCTGTATCTCGTGTTCTGCTGGACAGGAATTCCGGCAATTGTAGGCATTATAGAGGGAATCATCTACCTTTGCGATTCGGATACCGCTTTCGCGAAACGCTGCAAGGCCTGACATCTGACCTTTCCGGATCCGGTTCAGCGGAGGCTCTCTGAATGTCTCTGCCGGACTGCCTCGTAGAGCAGGATGGCGGCGGAGACGGAGACGTTGAGCGAGTCGAGCCGGCCGAGCATGGGTATCCTGATATGGGCATCCGCCGCCTCTCTCCAGATTGAAGTGAGGCCGGTCGATTCCGTTCCCATTATTATCGCCGTTCCTCCTGTCATGTCCGTGTCGTAGTACCACTGCGAATCCTGCAGCTGTGCTGTGAGGATGCGTATCCCTTTTCGTTTCAGCCACGTGATGGCCTCTTCGGATGTGGCGGTGACGACTTGGGTCGTGAATACCGCCCCTATGCTCGCCCGGATGAGATTCGGGTTGTAGAGGTCGGTAAGCGGATCACAGACAATGACTGCATCCGCCCCCGCCGCATCGGCGCTGCGAAGCACCGCCCCGAGATTTCCCGGCTTCTCGACGCTTTCCAGTACGACTATCAGCGGATTGTCGCCGGGTTTCAGATTGTCCAGACTCCTTTCCCTGTATTCCATTTCGGCGATGATGCCTTCCGTACTGCCACGGTAAGCTACCTTGTCATACAGGGCTGAAGGCAACTCTATAACCTGGACTTCCGGTATTCCCGGTCCCGTATATGGCTCCGCCTTGCCGATGATACGGGCCAGGTCTTCTGCCTGGATTATCTCCCTGCACACAAACACGGTCCTCGGGACAAAGCCCGCATCGAGACAGTGTTCCAGTTCCCTGCGGCCTTCCACTACGAAAAGACCTGTCTCCCGTCTGAGTCTGGATTTCTCCTGAAGCGCCCGCAACTCCTTGATTTTCGGATTCTGAGCCGATGTGACTGTTTCTCTCCTCATAAATTTTCAGGATACCTGCATCCTGTACTTGATTTTCCCTGCAAATATAAGTTTTAGAAACTGTTTACCGGCATGAACCCGGAAAATAAATTTATCGAAGCAGCCAGTTGAGGGCGTTTGTGCGGATGATACCGTTGTAGTCGGCATCCGGATCTTCATCAAGGGTAAGGATGTATTTCCGGTAGTGGTCATTGATTTTCTGCAGCGGACGGAGTTCCCTGCGGAGAGTGCTTTCATCACGGACGGTAGCAGCCACCTGATAGTATGAGATCTCATCGTTATCCATTGCCACGAAATCCACTTCGAGATTGTCGACTTTCCCTATATAGACCCTTCTGTACCTGCGCAGGAGTTCTAAATATATGACATTCTCAAGGATATGTCCCGCATCGAATGCCCGTGTTCCCAGCAGGACCCGTCTGAGTCCCATATCCACGAAATAATACTTTTCCAGTGTCTTGAGGAACTGCTTGCCCTTGATATTGTATCTTTTGGTCTCGTACAGGACGAATGTTTCGCAAAGAGTGGAAATGTACCGCTCGACGGTCTTTTGGTCGATTTTCCTCCCGTTGGCAGTCATCGTGTCTGCTATCTTTTTTGTAGACAAGACGTTGCCTATGTTGTCAGCGGCAAATCTCACTACACTTTCCAGCATCATTATATCCGGTATTCTTTTTCTGGCGATAACGTCTTTCAATATGACCGTATCGTATATTCCTGCAAGATAATCTGATATCTCGTTTTTCCCGTCGAGTTCCATGACGTATGGAAAACTGCCGCGAGTGATGTATTCCGAATACAGGGCTGCAGGATTTGCCGGTGCATTATATGCTTCAGCGAATTCCTTGAACGAAAGCGGAAGCATCGGGATTTCGACGTATCGCCCGGACAGGAGCGTTGCTATTTCAGATGAAAGCATGTAGGCATTTGAGCCGGTAATGTACATATCTATGTCCGGGTTGAGGTTGAGGCTGTTGACGATGTCAGGGAAATTTTCAACGTGCTGGATTTCATCGAAGAAGACATAGGTCTTAAGGCCTTTTGCCAGATTTCTTTTTATATATGAATACAGATTTCCGGGCTGGCGCAGGTCGTAGTATTCGAAGTCTTCGAAATTCAGGCAAATCAATTGCTTTTCCGATATCCCATGTGCCATGAGCCAGTCACGGTACATCATCAATAATGTGGATTTACCGCATCTGCGTATGCCGGTTATCACTTTTATCAGATCTTTGTCTTTGAAAGCAATCAGTCTGTCCAAGTATGCCTGTCTCTGTATCGTTTTCATTTCATTTCCCTGTTTTTCCATGCAAATATAGTCTTTTTTGAGATATTGCGTCCGAAAAGTAATGAAAATCCGGAAGTTTTAGGATTCTACATCCTAAAACTTCCGGATTCGATGTGTCTTGTCCGGCCTGTGATAAGCGGATGATTATTCTTCCTTCTTTTCGGAGTCCTGGCCCTGGGCTTTCTTCGGTTTCATCTGAGGGAAGAAGAGGACATCCTGGATGGTAGGGGAGTTGGTCATGAACATGGTCAGGCGGTCGATACCCATTCCCATGCCCGATGTAGGCGGCATGCCGTATTCGAGGGCGCGGACGAAGTCCATATCGATATACATGGCCTCATCGTCTCCGTGCTCGCGCTGTTTCAGCTGGTCCTGGAACCTTTCGAGCTGGTCGATAGGATCGTTCAGTTCGCTGTAGGCATTGGCAAGTTCCTTTCCGCATACGAAAAGCTCGAACCTTTCGGTGAGGGAAGGATTGCTGCGGTGCCTTTTGGTGAGAGGAGACATCGCGACAGGATAGTCGGTGATGAAGACAGGATGCACGAGATTCTTTTCGCAGTATTCCCCGAAGATTGCATCGATCAGCTTGCCCTCTCCCATTTCCCCGGTTACAGGTACATTGAGCTTTTCGCATGTGGCTCTCAATTGCGCCTCATCCATGCCCGCGATATCCACGCCTGCAAATTCCTTGATTGCCTCCAGCATCGGCAGCCTGCGGTAAGGCGGCTTGAAGTCCACTGTCTTGTCCCCGATGGTGACCACCGTCGTGCCGTGCAGCCTGAGAGCTATCTTCTCCAGCATCTTCTCGGTGAAGTCCATCATCCAGTTGTAGTCCTTGTAGGCCACATAGATCTCCATGCAGGTGAACTCCGGATTGTGGGTCTTGTCCATACCCTCGTTGCGGAAGTCCTTCGCGAATTCATACACGCCGGAATATCCCCCTACAATCAGTCTCTTGAGGTACAGTTCGTTGGCTATACGCAGATAGAGAGGTATGTCGAGGGCGTTGTGGTGGGTAATGAAAGGTCTCGCAGTGGCTCCTCCCGGGATGGGCTGGAGTATCGGGGTCTCGACCTCCAGACAGCCGGCGGCGTTGAAATACTCACGCATCGTGGATATTATCTGGCTCCTTTTCACGAACACATCCCTAACGGCAGGATTCACGATAAGGTCCACATATCTCTGTCTGTATTTGAGTTCCGGATCCGTGAACGCATCATACACCTCCCCGTCCTTCTCCTTGACTATAGGAAGCACGCGCAGTGACTTGCTCAGGACCGTCAGTTCTTTTGCATGCACCGAGAGCTGGCCTGTCTGGGTATAGAAGGCATATCCCTTGATGCCGATAATGTCACCTATGTCGAGCAGTTTCTTGAACACGGTGTTGTACATTGTCTTGTCTTCTCCGGGGCAGATCTCATCCCTCTTGATATACACCTGTATGCGTCCTGTCTCATCCTGCAGTTCGATGAACGATGCCGCGCCCATTATCCTGCGGGACATTATCCTTCCGGCTATCACAAGGTCGGTCAGGTTGCCCGCCTCCGGGTCGTATTCATCCTTTATCTTCCGGGCGGTGGCGTTTACCGGATAAAGGGCTGCGGGGTACGGTTCGATACCGAGTTCCCTGAGCTTCACTACCGCTTCGCGCCTGTTCCTCTCCTGTTCATTCAAATCCAAATTTTCCATCGCAATATTTCATTTAGCCCACAAAAATAAGAATAACTCCCGTAAAATCATAAAATTCTACGGGAGAATGTCTGTAATGACGGGAAAATCAGACCCGTCTTCAGAATCGCATGTCCGCGGCCTACAGGAATCTCGGGATATCCGTTCCGGACTTCGTGCCGCCTGCTTCGGATGCCGAAAGGACATCGTCCGGTATGTCGGTCCTCGTGTAGACGCAAACGTCCTCCACCGAACCTGATGCAGTCATGGTCAGGGAGTTCCCGTCATCACCGAGTTCGTATCCATATGTGGCATTGAGCGGCCTTCCATCGTTGTAAGTCCCTGAAAAAGTGGTCCCGTCAGCAGTGAATGTACCGGAATACCTGACATATACGGGAGTCACCACTTTCTCGAAAATATCGAAGGTCCCGTCTTCCCTTATGGCCATGTAGACGCTGAAATCCTCACCGGGAGCCGTCCCGTTCCATGAAGACAGCACCCATTCTCCTGCAAGTCCCTTGTCTACCGGAAGCGGAGCTTCCTCCTTCGAACAGCCGTACAGGACAAATGCCGATATGGCTGCCAGCAGAATATAAATGTATCTTTTCATCATTTCCAGAATAAAGCGTTTATAACCATCCGTCATCCATGCCGGCCGTACCGCGGGCGATTATGGCGAATTCCTTGGTGACCTCGATACCGCCCATGACAGTATCCGTGCCAGGCCTTTTCCCGCCGGCTATTGCAGAGATGGTGATATGGGCCACGCCCGGCTTGTTGCACCTTATCATGAGCTTGCCGTCAGACATTTCAGGCTTGGCAGGCATGCCGAGTTTTTCCATGTCCTCATCCGAAATCTCCAGACTCCTGTATGTCAGGTTTTCCGCAGAGCCGCCGAAATACTGGGTCAGAGGAATCATCTGAAGTTCATCCACAGGGACTCTGAGGCATGGCGTACCCTCTATCTGCATGAGAAGCTGGTATGCATCGATGAGCCCGGAACCCATTTTGCCCTGATAGTCTTCCAGATATATGGTCTGGCCTGTCTTCTTGGTCCCTTCAAGCCGTGACTCGATATCGTTTACGGATGTGAGGAGCATCGAAGTGAATTCCTCGCGGGTGAATTTCCTGTCCTTCTTCAATGCGTATGAAAGGCCGAGGGCAGCCACACCCGAAACATGCGGACATGCCATTGAAGTTCCCTGCATGTAACCGTAGTCGGAACCGCTTATCTCTGACACGAGAGTGGAGAGGATTCCGGCCCTTTCGCCTCCGCTGTGACCGGTGGCTTCACCGCCCGGAGCGGCGATGTTGCAGCCCGGTCCGTAGCAGGTGTAATAGGCCGGAAGGCCGTCAGGACCTACTGCGGTGACGGAAATGCAGTCGTTGTAGCCTCCAGGGAAATTGGAGTGCGACAGCCCGTCATTTCCGGCCGCGTATATGGCTATCCCGCCTCCGTCAGCGAAGACATCGGATGTGTTTCCTCCTTCGGGAGATGAGGCCGGCGACATGAAATAGTCGAGGGCTTCCCTCTCGAGAGGGGATTTCTTCCTGTAATCCCTTTCGGAAGTGACTGCCGTGTCATTATTACCATATGAGCACTGGATTATGGACGCGCCGTGGTCAGCCGCATATTTAATGGCATTGCAGATGGCTTCATCGTTGGTACCCAGTCCTTTCGAGAATATCTGGCATGACATGATGCGTACCCCGTCGCCTTTGCCGGTACCGCCGGCGACTCCTGCCACTCCGAGAGCGTTGTTGTTAACGGCCGCCACTGTGCCGGCTACGTGCGTCCCGTGCCCGGAGTCGCTGGTCTCCTGTCCGTACTGGTCCTTGCCTTCCTTGTCCCAGGTGATAGGCCCGTCATCGATGAAGTTCCAGCCGTGGATGTCCTGCCTGTCATATTCCTCGGATGGCTCGGGGTTCGTCCACATGTTCGCAGCGAGATCAGGATGGGTGTACTTGACACCCTCGTCCACGACTGCGACAATGATCCTGCTGTCGCCGGCTGTCAGTTTCCAGGCTTCCGCGACATTTATGTCTGCCCCCGGTCTGGCAGTCTGGGAGACGGCCAGGTCTCCGTTGTTGATATAGTGCCACTGCCAGAGGAGTTCCGGATCATTGAAATCCGCACGGACTATCGAGCGCGTCACTGCAGGTGCCGCGCCGGCTGGCAGAGGAATGGCCTTCTGTGAGAATGAAGGGCTGAAAGTGGAATTGAACTGGATTGTGGAAATCTCAGCCACGGAAGCGAGCATTTCTGCCGCCTCATCCAGATCCTGCTCTTCACTGAAGGTGAAACTGTACCACCTGTGCAGACCTGCCTTGCGAGTATTCCCTTCAAAGCGTTCCGAAACAGGGAATACCCTTTTTATGGAGATTGCATCTATCTCTTCCAGTATTTCATCGAGAGCCTCGATGCCGGACTGCGCGGCAGCCCCGGAGCCCGACTTTGTCGCCACACCTCTGGCAACGGCGGCTTCGACGTAAGGAACCGCCTCTTCACTGAACTTGGCGATGATCTTTCCCTTTACGGCATTGTCGGATGTATTGCATATCTTTTCTGACACGTACCTGCCATTGCCTGCTTCCGGTTCAGGCAGGTTCTCTGCCGTACAGGAAGCGAGCATGATAAGGGCGAGCGCCAGAAGTCTGTTCATATATTTCATATCTGTATCCCGTTTGAGTGATGTTTCATTTCATTATCCGGTCTGCTTCAATCCCGGTCCATATCATTTCCCCGGAGCCTGATGTCCCGGACCTGTCTGCCGGAAGCACGGACATTTCCGCCTTTGCCTTCCTTGCCTCCGGAGCCGATGCAGGTATCGGGTCGACCGCAAGGTTCAGGACAGGCCTTTCGGTCCCGTTCCCTTTGGCAGGAATCATCTCGGGCGGAAGTTCCACATAGTTGTCCGGTCTGAATCCCTTGAGCGCCTGCTTGCGGATGGAAGCGATGCGTGCAAGGGCGGCACTTGGAAGTGTCCCGAGATCCTTGTCCGGATCCACCAGCATCATTTCTCCCATGAGACTGTAGAGGGCGCTTTCAGAACCCGTGTAGAGGAAGTCGAAATAGTAGCCGGATTCCTCGTAGATAGGAGATCTCACCGCATAGAGATAACCGTCAGCCACAGCTCCGAAGAACATGTAATATGTCTGGGAGTAATAGATGTACAGGTCGGCGGTGTTTATGTATCCCACTATCACATCCTGATCCTGGTATTTGTTGATCTGCTCCGGATCGGCGGCGATGGCGATTGCCCCTTCATAGCCGGTGAAGACGCTGCTGTTCGGCATATATCCTGCAGGAAGCGTTCCTCCCTCGTCGAAGACGATGCCGGAAAGACCGTCCACATTGAGCATGGTTATATGATCTTCGCTCATGTCTTCATTTATAGTGATGGTCACCTCTCCGATCTTCCTGCGGACAGGATTTTCTTCCGCGAAATTGAATGCATAGTAGTTCCATGGATGCGAGGTCAGGTCTTCGATGGTCGGCTGCTGGTCTGCAGGCAGGAAGTCCTGGTAATAGAACACCTCCTTGCCCGGATCGAATGTTCCGGTGGTGGTCTTTGACTTTGTGCCCGTCTCCGAAATGTATCCGTTTGAAGCCCTGACAACCAGCGTATAGTCGCAGCCTCCGTTCAGGTCTTTGAGAAGTACGCTGAAATGTCCTTCGTTGAGCTCTTCGAGCTGCTCATCGGTAAAGTCCGTGCCTTCATCGTCAAGGACTGCATCCAGATCCCTGTTCTTGAGCAGGGAGGAGCGGAATATGCCGTATGTGAAGGATTCTATGTCTTCACCGTATGCATAGAATTTGACGGAGTTGTCCGAGTTCAGACCCTGCCCCTCGAATTCCTTGGTGAATTCAAGATCGTATGTCAGGATGACAGGCTTCTCATCTCCGGCGGCAATGTAGCCGAAGTTGATGAACTTGTAGTCCCTCAACATTCCGTCTTCATCATATACGCAGCCTACAAGCGTGTATTTGCCTGTACCTTTTTCGAGATTCTCGATCTTGATGGTCGCTTCATTTCCGGTGACGGCTACATCGATTGTGGCATCGAATGTCTTTGAAGCATCCATCTCCTGAGCCTGGAGGCTTGCTGCGCCATCATCCAGAGAGCCTTCAAAGATACTGTAGGAGAAAGCGTCGACATCATCTCCGAACGTGGCGGTGATGTTTATCTTTCCGTCAGCAGGCTTGCCTTTGGAAAGGGATGCGCTGTAGTCTTTCGGCACGACACCCGGGAGCGTGATACGCATCATGTCATCACGGTTTCCGTAGAAGAAGGTGCCGGAATTGTTGGACATCTCTATCATGATGCTCTGCGCAGGGAAGGTAATCACTCCGTCTTCGAGAGTACCGTACTGGTTTGCCGATGCATCCATCGAGAAATTGTCCTCGACGCTCGATGCTATACGGATTTCCCCGTCTTCAGGAAGCATGGTAAGTCCTGTGGACTGGTACGGTATCCATACTTTCTGCGGATCAGTGGCATCCACCGTAGTCCATACATCGCGAGAAGTGAAGCTGATAGGGACATTCTGCCCTACGAAAGCCTTTACGAGAGATTCTCCGTAGACTTTCATCCTGTAGAATCCGGGCTTGTCCTCCCTTTCGTATATCTCGGTCTCGATTTCAGGATAAGGGTTGAAGGTATCGCTGCTCAGGGCATAAAGATTCCCGAGGACATTGTCCCTCCATTTGCCTTTCGTCTCCCCGCCTTTTCCCGTGACCAACTCCCAGTCGGCTCTGATGAGGGAAATCGACAGGGTAGTGGAACGGGTCCCGTAAAGGGAGACGTATTTCGGATCCTCTATGCGGAGGACGCAGGTATACTCCTTACCCTCCTCGGCATTGTCGAAAGTGATCTTGAATTCAGTTTCTTCCTCACCCGGGCCGAAGACTATAGGGTCTATCTCGAATATCCCTTCCTCACTTGCCTCAACGACTACCGGGACAAGGATCGCATCCTCGCTTCTGGCACGTCTTATCTTGTATGAGACTTCGGTCGGTTCCGACGGAAGGAGATCCAGCTCCGTCGAAGTGCTCTGGTTCGGGAAATACACCCCGTAGTTCTCCGGGTCTTCCTTGTCACCGGGAGTATAGAGCGGCTCTTCAACGCAGCCGGCAGCTGCCAGAGCCGTCAGGCATACCGCCAGAATATATTTAAGTGTCTTTGCTGTGTTCATATTGCAGTCTTGTATTAAGCCGGTTTATCCTTTCCACAGTTCCACCAGTCCCGACGGATCCGGATTGTTCTGCGAGGCAATGACCGGATTGTTCTGTGTCTCACCGCGGGTTATCACGATATTCCAGTACGGGGCCCTGCCTTCTTCCACATTCAGCCTGTAGGCAGCCGGGGCGTTGGTCCCCACGTAACCCCGCCTTGTCGGCATGTCAAGGCGTTTCATGTCGTACATGATTATGCCTTCGCCCCAGAACTCTATCCTTTTCTGTAGCATAAGTTCGTTTATGAACGAGTCGAGATTCCCTGAACGGGCCGTGCAGTCGTAGATTCCGGAGTCTATCATGCGGTACGAGTTCATGAATTCGTTGAGCAGCCTGATGCCTTCGGCCAGATCCCCTGCCTGCGCCGTCGCCTCGGCCTCTATGAAATACATCTCCTCCACCCTCATGCAGCAATGGTCGGCGGCTCCGCCCGTGGCGAAGCTTTCGTATGCGCCCTGCGCCGGCCTGAACTTGATGTTCGCATAGTCGGCAAGGGTCTCCGAGAAATATTCCTGGGCATCATCGCGGCAGCTCTTGTAATTGTAGCTGCTCCTGTCCGGATCAAGCCATGAATGTCTGCGGAAATCCTTTGTGCTGATGCTGTTATAGAGGTTCCTGTTTATTCCTCTTCCGGCATGGTATTCCGCCCATGCGTTCTCGCAGCTCATGTGGGCGGTGAAGCAGAAGAGGTTGGCAACGCTCTCGGTCGGAAGTGCAAGCCCCCATATCCAGGCATTGTTGGAATTGGCGTTGTTGAAGCCGTTGTCGGGGTCTTCCCACTGTTCCTGCGTAAGCGGAGTGCGGCCGCTGGAGGTAATGGCCTTGCGGGCATACTCCGCAGCCTTGGTGTAAGCCTCCTTCGACTCGGAGTCCAATCCTGCATCCGCGTATGCCGTCCCTCTTTCGAGCCATGCGCGTGCCTTCATTCCGTAGACAAATGCAAGGCTGATGGTATATTTGTCCGGAGCCGAATATGATTCGAGCAGCTGTTCCGCCATGTCGAGGTCAGGGAATATCACGTCGTTGTAGATATCGTCGACCTTAGCCCGGGGATTGTTCTTGGCCTGGGCTTCGGTGGTACTTGGAAGCACGACAGGCACACCGAGTCCGAGAATGGATTCCGGCACCTCGTATTTGTCGATGCCTTTGACCGGCTTGGCTTCATAAAGTCTCACAAGGTCGAAATAGAACATAGCCCTGTAGGCGTATGCGAAGCCGAGATAGGTCCTTTCCTCGGTATCCACGGCCGAGAGGTCTGATGCATCGATCTGGCCTATGACACTGTTCGCCATCATTATCCAGGTGTAATAGTTGTCCCACGTAAGGACCCCGACTGCATAGTCGGACCCAAGTGACGTATTCGTCCCCCACTGTGTGAACCAGTCGTAACCTGTATTGCCGGTCACTATTATGTCGCCGGTCATCGAGTCCGTGGCAAGGTGGATTGCGGGCAGGCTGAAGTCCCATCCGGCTCCCTGCGTGGCATATCCTGCAGAACCGGCCTGGACGAGGGCCGCCGGAATACCCCTGATCGTGGTTTCGAGGGATACATAATTGTCGGTCACGACATCCGTAGGAGTCGCCTCCTTGATACAGCCGCTCAGGAGGAGACATGCGGACATGGCTGCAACCGTAGTTTTAAAGATATTGTTCATATACTGATTACTCCTTTAGAATTGTATGTTTATACCACCGGAAATAGTCCTTACAGGAGAGTAACCTGCCTGCGTGGTGCTTCCGTCGTAGCTCCGTCTCGGGTCGAATCCGACTCTTCTTGACCAGTAGTAAACATTCTCGCATGCCACATAGAATCTCACCCTTTCCAGTTTTATCTTCCGCGTGAGTCCGGATGGCAGCGTGTAGCCGAAATTGATGTTCTGGAGATTCAGGAAGCTGGCATCCATAAGGAAACGGTCGGAACTTGCATTCTGGTTCTGGTCTGCATACTGAAGTCTCGGAATGTCCGACGAGGTATTCGCAGGACTCCAGGCATTCAGGATATCCTTGTGCCAGTTCGTTCCCGTGCTCCTGTTTGCAGGAGAATACATTGCAGCTGCATAACCGGAGTCGTACGCAAGACCGCCGATCTGGTATGTGAAGGCGATGCTGAAATCGAATCCGTAGAAATCGAGGCTCGTCCCGAAACCGCCGTAGAGATCCGGAATAGGATTCCCGCACAGATAGTCGTCCGCCTCCTCGTATTCGGTGGTCGTTATCCTGCGTCCGGTAGGGTTTCCCGCATCGTCGGTTTCATCCATATACCACATTGAAAGCCCTTCGGCCGAGACTCCCGCATACTTTGGCATATAATAGGTGTATATCGGAAGCCCTTCACCGTAGAACCTGTCTCCGCTGACATATCCCTCGTAGCCTTCCACCTCGGTGGTGCGCCTTTCTTCAGGAAGCATCGTGATCTTGTTGCGCAGGTGGGTCAGATTCAGGTTTATGTCCCAGTGCAACTTGTCGGTACGTACGGGAGTGAAGTTAAGCTCGAGTTCGATACCGCTGTTGCGCATGTCGCCGACATTGGCATAGTATGAAGAATATCCCATGGACGGTGCGACAGGGAACGAGAAGAGCATGTCCGTGGTGGTACGGAGAAAATACTCGAATCCTCCGTAGATGCGGCCTTTCAGGAAGCCGAATTCGATTCCGGTGTTGAAGTTCGAGTTCGTCTCCCATGTGATGTCCTCTGCTCCCTTGCTGTAGAAGACCGTAGACACTTCTCCGTTCGCATTCTGGATGATATAGGTGTCCAGATATCTGAAGTTGCCGATGTTGTCGTTACCCTGGGAACCTATGGAAGCCTTCAGCTTGAGATTGTCAAGCCATTCGCGTGTCGTTTCCATGAAAGGTTCGTCGGTGATGTTCCATGCGGCGCCGAGCGACCAGAAGTTGCCCCAGCGATGCTTCGGATGGAATCTCGACGAGGCATCACGCCTGAACGAGGCGGAGAAGAAATATTTGTCCGACCAGTCATACATGACCCTGGCGAAATATCCTTCGTTGAAATATTCCCCTCTGTATGAATTCGCGTTCTGTCCGTCGATGATGGCTCCGGCAAGCTCATCGTTGTCCATTGTCAGCATGTGGTTCTTGCTGGCAGAGAGGACATAAGAGGTGGCACTGTAGTACTCATGGCCGATCATGGCGTTGATATTGTGCCTGCCTATCTGCCTGGTATAGTTCAGTATCTGCTGGGTGTTGAATTCCAGCTGCCTCTGGTGTCCCTTGGAAATCAGGCCCTCCTCGCTTGCAAACTGGCCGAAATACGGATTGTAGATGGAAGTGGAGCGGGTCTCGTCAAGGGATACGCCGGCATTTATCGTGAACTTGAAATGCTTCAGGAACGAAATGTCGAAGTAGCCTGTGCCGTTGAAGGCGTTGCCCTCGGCCTCGTTAGTATTCAGCTGGTTCTCCGAGACGGCATTGCTGTTTGTGAACAGTGCCCTTTCCATACCGGCATAGCTTCCGTAGTCATACATCATGATACCGTCCTCGTTGTAGAGAATCTGTCCGTCCCCGCCTCTCATGTAGAGCGGGTATATCGGACCTATGGTCGAGGTATAGGCGAATATGTTTCCCGAGCTCGAACTCGAGCCGCTGTCATCCACCTGGTTGTATCTGAAGCGAGAATATGTGGCGTTGACGCCCATTTTCAGCCATTTCTTGGCATCATAGTCCATTTTAATGCGGGCAGTGATCCTTTCCATGTCGGAATTGTCCACTATTCCCTGGTCGTTCAGGTAGCCGAGCGAGGCGTAGACCGAAGTCTTGTCTCCGGATCCGCCGATACTGAGATTGTATTCCTGACGGAGGGAATTGCGGTAGGCCTCCTTTGTCCAGTCGTCGGGCTGGATGTAGTATTCCTCGCCGGCATAGACGACCCTTCTTCCGATGGTCGCGGCAGGATTGACTTTCCCGTTGGTGCCGATGAACTGCTGGCCTTCAGGAACCGTGTAGACCTGATATCCGAGACCGCCTTCACCTGCCGGGGCGGTAAGGTTCTGGTTCGCCATGGCATGTGCCTCGGTCGCGCTCATGTCGGAGTCGAGATAATAGTTCTTCAGGGCCGAATAATGGAGTTCGTAGAACTGGGCAGGGTCGGTGATGTATTCATAGTCCCTTGCCGCACGGGAGTTGACACCCCACTTCGCGTCAAAGTTTATGACTGCCTCCTTGGATTTGGCCTTCTTGGTAGTGACCATTACCACACCGTTCGCGCCCCTTGCCCCATAAAGGGCGTTGGATGCAGCATCCTTGAGTACGGTGATGCTTTCGATATCGCTTGGATTGAGATTGTTCAGGTCTCCCGAATACGGCATGCCATCCACTACCCAGAGAGGGTCATTCCCTGCCGTAAGCGAACTGAATCCCCTGATACGGATAGTCGGACTCGATCCCGGCTGCCCGGATGCGGTGTTCAGCTGGACTCCGGCGACTTTTCCGGCCAAGGACTGGGCCACATTGGCCTGCTGTCTCTTGGATATGTCATCGGACTTGATGACTGCGGCCGAACCTGTGAAGGCCTCTTTCTTCGCCGTACCGAATGCCACTACTATCACTTCATCGATAAGCTGCGTATCTTCCTCGAGCACGATGTCAATGAAGCTCCGTCCGTTTACAGGGACCTGCCTGTCCACGTAGCCGATAATGGAGACCGACAGGGTCCCGTCGGCAGGAGCGTCGACAGAGTAGGAGCCATCATCTCCCGTCATGGTGCCGGTTGTGCTCCCGGCGACCTGGACGAATGCCCCGATTACAGGGATGCCCGCCTGGTCTGTGACTGTACCGGTGACCGTGATATTCTGGGCAAAGGCCACAGAACATCCTCCGAGAATCACCGTCAGCACTGTTAGAAGTTTTTTCAACATATATTCTTAATTAAACAGATGATTTTCCGAACAGCGGTTTTCGCGGAAGTCCCAAAATATCCCTCCCGATTCCGGTCAGAATCCTGCCGTATCAGGAGGGAAATGTGGTTATCCGGTTTTCACCGTACTGTTTTCATGTATTTCTATCAATAGTCGCTCTCAGGGTAATTGTTGGTTTCTGTCCCTGAATATTTTGTGAGAGGACCCTGCCATTCGATCAGAAGCTTGTTTCCGCTTCCTGCAGGGTTTCCAAAACTCAAATAAGAGTCTGTTGTTGAGAATTTCACATTCCAGGTCTTGTCGTCATTCCTGATGATATTGACAGTGGCATCATCCGGGCTGAGACTACCCCATGAGTTGCGATAATATTCAGCTGCTTGAAGGCCGGTTTTCCGATATTTGAAATCCCAATAGATACTATTGTCATTTCCTATTACCACATCTTTTCCCGTTGCCGTGGATACAGGGACCATAAGCATAGGAACGTTTTGAGGGTCAGATGCCACAGATGAAATTTCCGTATCTTTCGGTACAAAATAGAAGAAGTAGTAATCGGCAGCAGGACTTCCTTGGAATCTATAACTATTATGCTGACGCATTTCCACCCTTTCAATTTCAGCACTGAACAGTGCTGTTCCTCCTTGAATGATAGTTATTATCGGAGTAAACGGCCTTACCGGAACGAGGTCGGTATTCTCATCCGAAACCGTGAGATCCCCATACCACTCACCTTCGACAGTGACTCTTGTATTCACGTTATTCTGAGATACGAAAGCAATATTGAAATACAGGTATGTCTTGTCCCCGACATTGTCGACATAGATATCGCCTTCCACTCCTCTGAATCCGGCGGTATTCCGGTCTGTAGTATTGTAAGTGTCATAATTGTACAGAGCGATGTCGAAATTATCTCCCGAGAAAGACGTCCCTTCGTTTCCGACAGTCAGTTTCACCGCATATTTTATCTTGCCGTCCTCTGTTACATCCTTTTCTTTCAGGTCAGCAGGAGTCTGCGGATCAGCTGCATTGCCGAGCATGAATATCCGCTGGGACACGCCAGAAGCTTCGTAATTGTAGACAAAGACTTTTGTCAGGTCTGTGGCATTTACTGTAGGATTGTCCGTGTCATTTATGTTCTCGGTCACTGTAAATGTATTCGCGGCCTCGTATCCGTATGAATATACTTTGGCGTATTCTGCCCTGAGACGCTTGCCGTCCACTGTGACATCAAGCGAGACATTGAGTATGTTCTGATTGGAAGGGGTGGTCTCCGCTATGGTCAATGTACCTGTCACGGAAGTTGCACCTTCGGTAGTGAAATCGTCCGGACCGGTTATCCGGAGCTTTCCATCAGTCACTGCAACTGCGATGTCCACCGGAGTGGCATTATCAAGGCTGGTCGCTACGAGGGCTGCATCGATGTCGATCATGATATCTGCAGGCTCCGTATCGCCGGCAGGTTCCGTATGACCGGTCTCTTCATACAGATAGTATGCAGTTGTGTTTTCGATTCTCGATTTCCAGGCCACTGCGCTTCCGATGGAAGTGAGAGTATTGTTGAATTCATACTGGTCTGCAAGTTCGACAAGGGCCGCTTCCGTGCATGTACGCTCGAAAGCTGCCTTAAGGGTAGTCCCGGCAGTCATGGTCAGATCCAGCGAGAGTGTAAGAACGGATGTCTGCTCATTGAATGTCACCGAAAGGGCAAGGGCCTTGACGTCTGCCATGTCGTCTTTCGACACTTTCAGATCTCCGTATGAAATCTCAAAGTCATCGGCAGCAGTATCGACCTCTCCGTCAGGGGATGCTACATTCACTATCAGGGTGTTGTCTTTTTCAACCATTCCGATGACACTTGACACATTCCCCTCAGGTGAAAGGTAGAAAGTATATCCATCGCTCTCCGATACCTCGTAGATGGATGAGAATATCATTTCCCATTTTCCTCCGTTGTACTCGATCTGGTTTTCGAGTTCCGGAGCAGGCGGTTCTTCATTGTTCTGTTCATTGTCATCAATGACAGTCTTCGTGCAGGAAAGGGAGAGTCCGCACAATGCAGCCAAAGCTGCGATAGACAGAGTGACCTGTCTTGTCAAACAGTTCGTTTTCATGATTATTCTGGTTTGTTACAGTTGTTGGTCAAGGTTTTTCAGAGGGACAGCCTCCATCCCGGGACCGTAAGGGTCTCCCGGGATGGGATCATGTCCCTGCTTATTCTGACAGGACCGGCTGCAGCGGATACCGATGATTCGGATGCATCGGCTACAGGCTGCATCGGCTTGCTCTTGTCGCCTCCGATATAGACAGGGCCTGTCCAGCTGCCGGTAATCTCATGGTTTATCACATCCAGTCCTTTGAATTCGAATGTGAACTGAGGAGTGCCGTCGGTTGCCGGCTCTGCGACGGAGATGGTCACCGAACCGCCGTAGATGCAGGCGAACTGGCTTGCAGAACCTATGTTGATACCGGAATTTGTAGGAACGTCACCGACCTTGAGATGATCTGCAAGACCGTACGGGAAGCCGCTTCCTATGATTTCAACGATTCCGTGGTATCTTGTACCTGCGTTGCCGGTCACTCCTGTGTAGCCGCGCAGGCAGACTCCCGGCTTCATCACTGCCGGATACCGGTTCGCGCTCACAGCGTATGTGCCCGGAGTGATCCTGTCTTCCGTACCAGGCTCCACAAGCAGGTCGACCCTGATGATATCTCCAGGATGCAGCTTGCCGGTAGTCGGATAGTCAGGATGAGGTTCAAAGTAGCCGGTACCAGGACCGATATCGATGATCTGGTAGCCGCATTCCTGTCCGACAGGGGTGAACGTGACAGGGTCTCCGCTTTCCTGAGGTATCACACCGGTATGGATGGATTCAACAGGGATGAATCCGAGTCCTCCCGTATATATCTCGCTCGGGAGCGAGCATGTGGCGGATGGCAGATAGCTCAGATCCATCTCCACATCGGTCTCGAGGTTGGTCGAACCGTCGTTGCCGTCATCATCTTCGGAAGCATCGGTCAGAGGGATGTCGCCCTGGAATTCTCCCTTTATGACATGGCCGTCGATGGATTCGAGATCGAACGATACATGATAGTATTTGCCGTCTTCGGTCTTCTTTATGTTGATCTCACCGGCAGAAGCGAATGAATACGGCCCTTCTTCCAGTTTCTCATTGACAACGGCTGCGTAGGTTCCCCACGGGATGATGCCGCCGAGAAGCTGGGCTTCCACTCCAGGATATGCGCTCCACTGCTTCATGGTGGAACCGACGGTATATGTGCCTTCCTCTATATAAGGGTCCTCGCTGAAAGTCCTGGTGAAAATCATAAGGGCCAGCACATGTCCTCCAGGCTGTTTGTTCGAGCCTTTCTTGTCGTAGAGATTGATGTACATCATGCCTGCCCCGGTATCATATACGTCACCGTAATATACCGCGCTGGCGTATCCGCCCGGATCATCCGCACTCGGGACGCCGTCGAATTCCACATCATCGCCTATCATTTCCAGATACGTCTGTATGGTGCCGTTCGATATATTAAGTTCCCCGGTGTATTCCAGGGTCTTGTCGTTGTCATCGAGGTCAATGAAATTGGCGGTGATGGTATAGGTGCCGTCACCGTTGTTGCGGATCGTGACAGGCTCTCCGGTGAGCTGGAGGTCAGTGGCGGTCCCGTCAGGGGCGCAATAAGTCACGAAACTGTGTGAACTTGCGCTGTAGTATGTCTGCGAGCCCTTGCTGTCGCTTTCCTCGAAAGTCCCGTCCGGGAAATCCTTCCAGTCGGATCCGGCCTCACCGTAGAAATCGAGAGTGAGGATATAGCCTTCGGATGTAGGAGAGAAACTCTGTCCCGAGCCGGACCAGCTCTTCAGGTCGGTTACGGCAAGATAATAGTCGTTGATGTTGGACGACTTGGTCGTGGGACCGTAATAATAGAAGAAGATCTGCTTGTCAAGACGTATCTTCCCGTCGGCGGCAGGCGTCACATTGTAGCAAAGACCCTCATAGTTCGCGGCAAGAGGCTGCGCACCGTCCGTAGCCACATCGAGATTCATGCTGATGCTGCTGGTGGATGTCAGTTTGAGGGAAAGGCTGCTTTTGGAAACCTTGTCCGATGTCCCGGCGGATACGGCTACATCTTCATAGGAAAGGCTGTTCCCTTCATTGAGAAGGTCGATGTCGCCTGTAGGGGTCTTTGTGACTATCTTGATGTAGTTGTCCGCAAGAAGCATCGCATTGAGCGACGCAAGATCCTTTGTAGGAGAAAAATAGAATGTGTAGACCTTGTCTTCGTCTACGGTGTAGACCACCGAACTTATGCTTTTGTGGGTGTCACCGTAAGTCAGTGAATTATTCCCCCCCCGTCCGGTGGGGCGACTTCAGACCGCGTGCATGAAGACAATGCCCCAGCGCATGCGAATCCTGCAAGGATTCCTAATGCTGAATGGAAAAGTCGGGTATGTTTCATAGCGTTGAACGTTGGAAAATAAAATATAAGATTACCGTTAAACCAGACAAATATAATGATTCATGACTAAAAACCAAAATATGGAACGAAAAAATTGGTATATTTGGCTTCGCCATATATACTGTTCACGCCTCGGCAATTGCAAGTAAACTTGCATTGCTCTCGGCTTCTGCGATATTTGGCCTGACGGCCACATATACTGTTCACGCCTCGGCAATTGCAAGTAAACTTGCATTGCTCTCGGCTTCTGCGTATATTTGCAGACTGTGGGAAAGGAAAAGAAATGGATATTGAAGGATATCGTTGCAGGTGAGACTGTGGCGAGACTTTCGTCGGAACTGGGAATCGATCCCGTGCTGGCGAGGCTTCTTGTGCAGAGAGGCATCGGGACCTTCCAGGAAGCGAGGGCGTTTTTCAGGCCGAGTCTCGACAATCTCCACGACCCTTTCCTGATGAAGGATATGGACAAGGCCGTGGAACGGGTGGAGGCGGCCGTCAGGTCGGGAGAGAAGATACTGGTCTATGGGGATTATGATGTCGATGGGACCACGGCTGTGTCGCTTGTCTATTCTTTTCTGCAGAGACTCACCCGCAATGTGGATTTTTATGTGCCAGACCGGTATGATGAAGGATACGGGGTGTCGTACAAGGGAATAGACTGGGCCGCCGACAACGGGTTCGGCCTGATAATCACCCTGGACTGCGGGATCAAGGCCAACGACAAGGTCAGCTATGCGGCCGGCAAGGGCATAGATGTCATTGTCTGCGATCATCATCTTCCCGAGAATGACCTTCCTGCCGCAGTTGCGGTGCTGGACCCGAAACGCTCGGACTGCGGGTATCCGTTCGATGACCTTTCGGGCTGCGGGGTGGGGTTCAAGCTTGTCCAGGCATATTCGCAGAAGAACGGGATCCCGTTCGAGAGCCTGATACCTCTGCTCGACCTTCTGGTGGTGAGCATATCTTCGGATCTGGTTTCCGTGGTGGGGGAGAACAGGATACTGGCCCATTTCGGACTGAAACAGCTGAACGAAAACCCGCGCAAGGGGCTTCTGGCAATGATACATCTCTCCGGACTTGATCCCGAACATATCACGATAGATGACATAGTGTTCAAGATCGGGCCGCGCATCAACGCCGCCGGAAGGATGGAGTCGGGCAGGATGGCGGTGGAACTGCTTACGGCCGGGAGCGATGAAGTGGCGGCGAGGATAGGTTCGGAGATCAACAGATACAACAACGAAAGGAAGAACATAGACCGGGAGATTACCCGGGAGGCTTTGGAAATGGTCCGGTCCGGCAACTGCCTGTCGGCGCGGAATGCCACGATAGTGTACAATCCGTCATGGCACAAGGGGGTTGTCGGCATAGTCGCTTCGAGGCTTGTCGAGGCGTTCTACCGCCCCACCATCGTACTTACGAAATCCAACGGCTTTGTCACCGGTTCGGCAAGGAGCGTCCACGGGTTCGACCTCTATGATGCAATCGAAAGCTGTGCCGACCTCCTGGAGAACTTCGGCGGGCATCTCTATGCGGCAGGCCTGACCCTGAAAGAGGAGAACCTGCCCGAATTCTGCGAAAGGATAGAGAATTTCATAGAAAAGCATATCAACGAAGACATGCTTACCCCGGTCATCATGATAGACACTATACTGGACTTTTCTCAGATTACTCCGAAATTTTTCAGGATTCTCAAACAGTTCCAGCCGTTCGGTCCCGGAAACAACGCTCCGGTGTTCCTGACCGAGAATGTCTATGACAACGGCAACGTGCGCAAGGTCGGGGCGGATGGCGGCCATCTCAAACTGGAACTGATCCAGGAATCGCAGCCCTACAGGTCGATTTCCGCCATTGCGTTCAACAAGTCCGAACATTTCGACCATATCAAGGCCGGCAATCCGATAGATGTCTGCTATTCCATCGTCGAGAACTACTATCGCGGGATAGCCAATCTCCAGCTGCGCATCAAAGACCTCCACGACCGCGAAGACATTATATGATGATAGCGGCCGGAGATAATTATTTTACGGTTGCAGCCGATTAGGGCAGGACATTCATTTGGGGTATCTTCGCAGGGAAAAAAGATTATGGCAACTGTAAAGGTAAGGCTGGGTCTTCCTTCGGAGGGAGGCCGGCAGGGAACGGTATTCTATCAGGTGACGCATCGGAGCAGGACAAGACGGATAAGTACCTCGATACGGCTTGCGGCGGAGGACTGGGATGCAGCCGGATGCGGGGTGAAGGCGAGGGCGGGGCATGCGGAGGATGGGGCCCCGGTGCTGCGTGGCGGCCGGTACCGGATGGAACCGTCATCGCTGCAGGACCGGATAGACAGCGGGCTTGTGCGGTTGAGGCTTATCACAAGGCATTTGGACAGGCTGCGCAAGGATTATTCAATAGATGATATAATACACAGGTATGAATCGGGAAATGGCTGCGCTTCCGTACTGTCGTTCATGGATGCGCGGATAGCGGAACTGTCGGCCGCAGGTAAACAGGGGACGGCCCGCAACTATACCAGGGCCAAAGACAGCCTTGCCCGGTATCTTGGAGGCGATGACATTCCGTTCATTGCAATGACGGCTGATTTCGTGGCCGGATATGCGCTGTTCTTGGAGAAGAGAGGTGTGGTCCGCAATTCCGTATCATTCTATATGAGGATTTTGCGAGCAGTCTACAACAGCGCTGTCAGACATCTGTTCGTGGAACAGACATACCCGTTCTCCGATGTCTACACGGGAGTCGGCCGCACCGTGAAAAGGGCTGTGCGGGAGTCGGTCGTTTCGAGGCTTTTCCGGCTCGACCTCAGCCGTTCGGCGGGCCTGTCCCTTGCAAGGGACCTTTTCATATTCAGCTACTGCACCCGGGGAATGGCATTTGTCGACATGGCCTATCTCAGAAAGGATGACATCAGGGGCGGCAGCATACATTACGTCCGCCGCAAGACAGGCCAGCCGCTTTGCGTGCGGATGGAGCCGTGTATCCGTCAGATTGTTGACAGGTATGCGGACAGGTCTGAGGTATATGTCTTCCCGATACTCAAGTCCGAGGATCCGGAGAAGACATACGCCAGGTACCAGGTGGCTCTCAACTACTACAACAGGCAGCTGAAACAGCTCGGGCGGATGCTGCATCTTGACTCAGGTCTGACATCGTACGTGGCGCGCCACAGCTGGGCTACGGCGGCCCGCAACCACAATATCCCGGTCTCGGTCATCAGTGCTGCCATGGGACATCAGTCGGAAAAGACAACACAGATCTATCTCGCGATGCTGGAGGATTCGGTGATAGATTCTGCCAATCAGGAGATTATATCATGCCTTAAATGACGGTTTCTGCCGGAGAAACCATACATCCCATAGCCATCTCGAACATCAACAAAAAATCTGTCGGATGTTTAGTTCACTGCTGCAGCGACGCTCGATATGACATAAAGCAAAACCGGCATTCAATCAGGACTCTATGCGGAAAGCGCATTTTTAAACCAGAAAAAGCTGAAAATGTTTGGTCAGCAATACGATTTTAGTTACTTTTGCGACCATTGAGTATGGTTTCTCCGGCAGAAACGGTATGTCGTATATGGAAATTGCAAAATTTTCAGAGAACCAATGTGGGTCGTTTTATAACTTATTGAGTGTCAGCAGAATATATGTTTCTGCCGATATGGTCGCGAAGTGCCTATGAGTCAAAGGGATGCCATTCGCAACAGCAGGGCTGTCAGGTGGTATATCCTGACTTTACCCGGGTGTCATCGAGGCCCTGCAAAGGGACTTCAGACCGAGCTTGACCGCAGAAAACGTGCAGGAGAGACTCTTTTTGATTTTTTTGCTCCGACATACAGGGAAGTGATCCGGAAAGGAGGCAAATGGATAGAGACGGCAAGGCCTCTGCTCTATAACTATGTCTTTGTCAAGGCATCCGAAAACGAGATATACAGGATGATGTGTGACGGTCTTGGTGTATACAGTTTTCTCCCGCGCGTAAGAGACGGGAAGTCGGGGTATTATCCATATCTGTCAGACAGAATGATGGACAATCTCAAATGGGTTGCCCGTTCATATTCGGATGTGCTTCCCGTCTGTCCTCTGAAACCGGAATACCTGCTGAAAGGAGACAAGGTCAGGATAGTTGACGGCCAGTTCAAGGATGCGGAGGCAACTGTGGTGGCAAGTCCTGGTGCCGGGCAGAAGGATGTGGTGGTATGTGTGGAGAACTGGATGTGCATTCCGCTGATGCATGTCCGTCAGGACCAGTATGAGATAGTCTCTCTGAATACGGATGCATCGCGGCTATATTCCAGACTTAACAACATCCGTCTCCTGATATGCATGCACGAGGCCCTGAGACGCCGTCATACGGTATCCGGAGTGACGGATGATGACAGGATGATGGCAAAGGAGATACTCCGTCAGTACAGGCATCTGGAGCCTGACAGCGACATAATGCGCTGCAAACTCTATTCGATTCTGCTCCCTGCCTATACTGTCCTTGGCGATGAGGCCGGATTCAGTGCACTTGTCGGGACAATCACCGGTATCCTTCCGCTTGTCAGGGCGGAGCAGTCGAAAGCTCTTCTGCTTGTCACCCTCTACGGCTGCACAGACAGCAGTATCTGGTGCACACAGGCACATGCCATAGTAGACAGATGGCGGACCGAACCGGGACTGAAGAAAAGCAGACAGCAACTGATCGGCTGGCTGGATGATTTCGACAGATGGTTCGGCCACAGACCGTAGGAGGACGGGAGCGTTCGTAGTATTATTCAGTTGAAAGACGGGCATAACCGCATCGGAGTATCCGGTAAATCCTGACTGACAGGAACCGGATGTACAGACAATGGAAATGAATCAATCCGGAGGCGGCCTCACATGGAAGAGGCTGATGTCCTTGCTTGAACATCATCATAAAGACATCCTGAAAAGGGAATCCGCAGGCACGGACGGATTCATCTACCTCTATGATGCAGGGGAATACTGGGTTTCGTTCGAACAGTCTGCCTGCCGTCTCAGACAACTGTTTCCGGACTGCGACATCATCGTGCTGCATCTGCAGGCCTGGCCTTTCCCTGTCGTGATGGCTTCTGTCCAGGACAGCCTGTTCCGCAAATATTCAAGGACACATATAGTCCGCGCATTCGGGCCGGACCACAAGATACTGTCTGGCAGCCCGGTCTCTCCGGAGCAGTATTCCCGCTGGCACAAGGCCGCCCTTGATGGGCTGATATGACATATCGGGAGACAGGAATCAAGAAGATTTACGCTTAAGAAAAATAACTGAAAATAAACTCATTTTTATGGGCAAGACAAAAGAACGGATACATGTGCTGTCAGCAGCCGTGTTATCGGTGATGTTCCTGGTATCATGCGGCCAGGTAAAAGATATCGCATACTTCCAGGACAAGGCTTTGGACCATCCGGAAGAAATCGACAGGCACGGCGGTATCGTCATTCAGCCGAAAGATATGATTTCCATTGTCGTATCCAGCCGCAACCCGGAGCTTGCGTCTATGTTCAACCTTCCTGTCGTCAGCTACCAGGCCGGTTCCGAAATCGTTACAAGCGGGGGACAGCAGCGTCTTCTGGGGTATGTCGTGGACAATGACGGATACATCGATTTTCCGGTCATAGGCAGGATAGAGGTCGGGGGAATGACCAGGTGGGAGCTTTCGGAGTCGATAAAGGGGATTCTTCTGGACAAGGGATACCTGAACGATGCAGTGGTGACTGTAGAGTTCATGAACTTCAAGGTCTCGGTTCTCGGAGAGGTCGCCCGTCCGGGGACATACTCCATAGAAGGAGACAAGGTGACGGTGCTCCAGGCCCTGAGTCTTGCAGGTGACCTTACAATCTACGGCAAGAGGGAGAATGTGACGGTTATACGTGAGCTTGACGGGAAGAGGGTGTTCTACAATGTGGACCTGTGTTCGGTGGATGTGTTCAAGTCCCCGGCGTACAACCTGCAGCAGAATGACATAGTGTATGTCGAGCCGAGCGAGATCAAGGCAAGGCAGTCTACCCTTGATGACAAGGGGTTGAGGATGACTTCCATAGTGATTTCATCCGGGTCCCTTCTCGTGTCCGTGGCGACACTGCTGGCGACACTGCTGGCCAGATGAGAAAATAATCCATTGACTTATAACATAGAGATTTATGGCAGAAGAAAACAACAACGGCGGCAGCTTCCGGCAGGATGAGCAGCAGGATTTCAATTTTTCGGACATATGGGGTATGATATGGGGATACAGGTGGTGGTATGTCTTGTCGCTTGCGGTATGCATAGTCTTCGCGGCATTCTACCTGTACAGGACTCCCGGTGTGTACAGCCGTTCCGCCAAGGTCATAATAGATGAGGATGCGCAGGATGCTACCCTCAGGGACATAGCCAATATTTCAGGGTTCGGAGGCCAGGGGTCGAGCGTGAATGTCAACAATGAGGTTGAGGCATTCTCCTCTCCGGACCTTATGACCACGGTCGTGGAGCGGCTCGGGCTGCAGACCGGCTATGTGGAACACCAGTTTCTCCGTGACAGGGAACTTTACAGGACTTCCCCGTTCGAAATGTCCATTGTCGAACCTATTGTTTCCTCGTCATTCTCGTTCAGGGTCAGCAGGACCGGGGACAGCACATTCGTGCTCAAAAATTTTACCGTAGGAGGAGTCAGGATAAGGAAATACAGTGCCGAGGGGGCGCTGGGCGACACCATATCCACATCCGTAGGGGACATAGTGCTTCTGCCTTCGGCCTATAACATTGACTCCTGGAAGGATGACATTACTGTGAGCTGGGTCAACAGTACGGCCAAAGGGAAGAGCTATGCCGCCAGACTCAGCGCGACAGTGTCCGGAAAGCAGACTTCAGTGGTGGTGCTTTCCCTCGAGGACACATATCCGTCGCGTGCAGAGAATATCCTGAGCACCCTGATAGATGTGTATAACGACGAGTGGGTGCATGACAAGAACCGTTCCGCCAGAAACACGACGGATTTCATCAATGAACGGCTCGTTGTCATCGAGCAGGAGCTCGGGGGAATAGAGACGAGCCTGAAGGAATACAAGGAGCAGAACAGGCTTACGGACATGCAGGCCCTGTCCCAGTCCTATCTGGAGGAGTCGACGGAATATGCCTCGAAGTCATTCGAGGTCAACAACCAGCTGTCGATAGCGCAATATATCAGGGACTACCTTACGGAGCCGGCCAATGCCACTGCACTCATCCCGGCCAATTCGGGGCTTACGAGCGCCGACATAGAGAACCAGATATCGGAATACAACCAGATAGTGCTCCAGCGGGACAAACTCATTGCGACGAGCAGCGAGAACAATCCCCTCATAGCTGACATGAATGCAGCCATGCTGTCCATCAAGAGCGCCATAATACGTTCCATAGACAACCTGCTGGCAACACTCCGTCTCCAGGCAGACAAGATCAAGAGCCAGGAGGATCAGATTATGGCACGTATCACTTCCAGCTCCGGACAGCAGATGGAGCTTCTGGGTATAGAAAGGCAGCAGAAGGTCACGGAGTCGTTGTATATCTATCTGCTTCAGAAGAGGGAGGAGAACGAGATTGCAAGTCTGGTGAATGTGGCCAATACAAGGCTGATTGTCTCGCCGACAGGTTCAGGTGGTCCGATATCCCCGAACAGGATGACTATACTGCTTATTGCCATTGTCCTCGGGGCCGGCATACCGTTCGGGATAATTTTCCTCTGCAGGATGATGGACAGTACGGTCAAGGGTAAGAAAGACCTTTCAGTCCTCAGCATACCTTTCCTGTCCGAGATACCGCAGATGAAGTCGTCTCTGAAACGGAACATAGCCAACATCGGACGGCACAAGTTCGATAACCGGAACTGCCGGATTGTCGTCAGGAAAGGAAGCCGGAATGTAATCAACGAAGCTTTCCGCGTGCTCCGGACAAATCTTGACATGATGATAGGGAAAGAGTCCGGCAGCCAGGTCATTATGGTCACTTCTTTCAATCCTAATGCGGGCAAGACATTCATCACGATGAATATGGCAGCCAGTATGGCTCTCAAGGGGCAGAAAGTGCTGATGATGGATCTTGACCTGCGCAAGGCTACGCTCAGCAAATCCCTAGAGAAGAACAGCGATGGGGTCGTGTCCTGGCTGACAGGCAGGCAAGGCGATCCTGACAGTCTCATACAGAACCTGGATGAGAATCTGGACCTTATGTCAGTCGGCGCTATCCCTCCCAACCCTGCGGAGCTTCTGCTGTCCGACAGGTTCGCAAAACTCCTCGACGCCCTCAGGAAAGAGTACCGTTATATCTTCATCGACTGCCCTCCGGTGGACATAGTGGCTGATACTTCCATAATAGCCCAGATGGCCGATGTGTCGGTGTTCGTGATGAGAGCCGGCATTATGGACAGAAGGGCGCTTCCGGTAGTGGAGGAACTGTACAGGGCCAGGAAATACAGGAGGATGGCTATCGTGCTCAATGGTGTCAGCGTCAGGTCGGGCGGCTATGGCCGGTATGGCTATGGTTATGGTTACGGATACGGCTATGGTTACGGCTCTTACGGCTACGGCAATGATGAGAAGGATGAGTAGCATCCAGTGACAGCTGACACATTCTGTTCAATTTTTAACGGAAAACTTAACAAATGAATATCTTGCAGAAAGTATCCGACTGGTATTTTTCCAGGAAAGCGATACCCTACTGGTGCATACTGTTTATCGACTGCGCCGTGGTCCTGTTCTCCGGTTTCTTAGGATATTATATGGAGTGCGGCGGCATTGTGTTTATGGAGAGATTTTGGGACATTGTACTGTCTCTCCTTATAGGGCTGGTTCCGTTCATCATTGCATTCCATGCCCTCCACACATATTCCGGAATAATCCGTTATTCCTCATTCGTTGACCTGCAGAGAGTGGCAATCGCATCTCTCATCGGTTCGGCCTCGTTTTATGTCACAGGAGTGCTCATAGATTGGGCCTGGCCGGTGCAGGATGTTGTCCTGTGCCCGAACATTTCCACTGTCATTGCCCTGTTCTTCTGCAGCACCCTGCTGCTGTGGCTTGAGAGGGTGGTCGTAAAGCGTCTTTTCGATTCATTCCATCTTGACAGTGCGGTGCCGGTCGCGATATACGGGACGAAGGCAGGCGGGATAAGCCTTGCCAAGAGCATAATAGCAGTCAAGGACAAGAAATATTCCCTGCACGCCTTCATCTCGGACGGAGTCGAGATGAAGGGGGCCTATCTGATGGGCAAGCCGGTCTATCTCAACGGCAAGGGTATCGCAAAGAAACTCAAGGATGAAGGAGTGAGGACCCTGCTCGTGTCCCCTCTGAAGACAGAACGTTTCCGGGCCAACAACGGAATGATAGACGAGTTCATAGAGGCGGGCATCAGGATAATGATGATGACGAACGGGGAGGAATGGGACGGGAAGAGTCCGCTCGGCCATCAGCAGCTGCATGAAGTGGAGATAGACGACCTCCTGCCGAGGGACAAGATAGAGGTGGACATGGAGGCCATAGGCAGGCAGCTGTCAGGCAAGCGTATCCTCATAACCGGTGCCGCCGGGTCGATAGGTTCGGAGATAGTGCGGCAGGTGGCCAGGTTCCGTCCGTCCGAGCTGATACTTGTGGACCAGGCGGAGACTCCGATGCACGATATCAGAAGGATGATGGCCAGGGACTGGCCTGAAATCGTGAACGAGACGATAGTGACAAGCATAACGAACAAGGAGCATATGGACAGGATATTCATGGAGCACAGGCCGGAATATGTCTTCCATGCGGCGGCCTACAAGCATGTCCCGATGATGGAGGACAATCCGGCGATAGCCGTCCAGAACAATATCTACGGGACACGTGTCATTGCGGACCTTGCCGTGAAGTACGGCACCGGGAAATTCGTGATGATTTCCACGGACAAGGCCGTGAACCCGACGAATGTTATGGGCTGCAGCAAGCGTATCTGCGAAATTTACTGCCAGAGTCTCAACCAGGCTATCCAGGACGGCAAGGTAGAGGGAGTGACGCAGTTTGTCACCACGCGCTTCGGGAATGTCCTGGGGTCGAACGGCAGTGTCATCCCTATTTTCAAGGCACAGATCCGTAACGGCGGTCCCATAACCGTAACCCACCCGGACATCATCCGTTATTTCATGCTGATTCCGGAAGCCTGCAAGCTTGTGCTCGAAGCCGGGACAATTGGGAAGGGAGGAGAGATATTCGTGTTCGATATGGGCCAGCCTGTCAGGATAGTAGACCTGGCGAAAAGGATGATTGCCCTGTCCGGAGCGAAGAATATAGAGATCAGGTTTACCGGACTTCGCGACGGTGAGAAACTCTACGAGGAAGTGCTTAACGACAAGGAGGCTACAGTCCCGACTCCCAACCCTAAAATAATGGTGGCCAAGGTCAGGGAATACGATTACGATACCGCCTGCGCCAATGAGGAGAAACTGTTGGAGGTTTCGGAGACATTCGATGATATGGCCATCGTCAAGGTCATGAAGGAAATCGTGCCTGAATACAAGAGCCGGCACTCCAAATACGCTGTGCTGGACTGAACAATATATGATGCCAATATTCTGAAATACCCAAGTACATATGAGCATTTTTGCAGGAAAAATCTTGATGATAACCGGTGGTACCGGAAGTTTCGGGAATGCCGTGCTGACCCGTTTCCTCAGGACAGACATAGCGGAGATAAGGATTTTCTCCCGGGACGAGAAGAAACAGGATGACATGCGCCACGAATATCAGGCGAAATATCCCGATGTGGCGCACAAGATAAAATTTTACATTGGCGACGTGAGGAGCCTGGAGAGCTGCCGTAATGCAATGCCAGGGACGGACTATATTTTCCATGCGGCGGCACTGAAGCAGGTTCCGAGCTGTGAGTTTTTCCCTATGGAAGCCGTCAAGACCAATGTCATCGGAACTGACAATGTGCTTACGGCTGCCATCGAGAACAATGTCGGATGCGTGATCTGCCTCTCCACCGACAAGGCCGCCTATCCTATCAACGCGATGGGAATCACCAAGGCCATTGAAGAGAAGGTTGCTGTAGCCAAGAGCCGCAATTCCCGCAATACCAAGATATGCTGTACGCGTTACGGCAACGTGATGTGCTCCCGGGGGAGTGTGATACCTCTCTGGATAGAGCAGATAAGACAAGGTCTTCCGGTCACCGTTACGGAACCGAAGATGACACGCTTCATAATGAGTCTTGAAGAGGCCGTAGATCTTGTGCTCTTCGCGTTCGAACATGGCCAGAACGGTGACATTCTTGTCCAGAAGGCTCCGGCATGTACAATCAGGACACAGGCGGAAGCCGTATGCGAACTTTTCGGCGGCAGGAAAGAGGATATCAAGGTGATAGGAATCCGTCACGGGGAAAAGATGTATGAGACGCTTCTTACCAAAGAAGAATGCGCCAAGGCTGAGGATATGGGCAATTTCTACCGTGTGCCGGCCGACAACCGCAGCCTGAACTATGACAAATATTTTACGGAGGGGGATACGAAGAGGGCGATGATTGAAGAATTCAATTCGGACAATACCCGCCGTCTTGACCTAGAGGAGACCAAGGCAAAAATCGCCTCTCTCGAGTATATTCAGAACGAGCTGAAGGGAATGGAGAATATTGCAAAATAATCATCGGAACCATCAGGACAATGAAAATACTTGTTACAGGGGCTAAGGGCTTCGTAGGCAGGAACCTGTGTGCCCAGCTCAACAATATCCGAGAAGGAAAAGCCCGCTGTTATGGCGATCTTCTGATCGACAAGGTGTATGAATACGATCTGGATTCGGCACCGGAACAGCTGGAAGAATGGTGCAGGGAATGCGACTTCGTGTTCAACCTCGCCGGGGTCAACAGACCCAAGGATCCGGAAGAATTCATGAAAGGCAATTTCGGGTTTGCCAATACCCTGCTCGACACTCTGAAAAAGTACGGCAGCAAGGCTCCCGTGATGCTTTCCAGCAGCGCCCAGGCATCCCTTGCAGGACGTTTCGGCAACAGCGAGTACGGACGTAGCAAAAAGGCCGGGGAAGACCTGTTTCTGCAGTATGGACAGGAGAACGGGGTGAAGGTACTGGTATACCGTTTCCCGAACCTGTACGGCAAATGGTGCAGGCCGAACTATAACAGCGCCATAGCGACTTTCTGCAACAATATTGCAAATGACCTTCCGATTACGGTCAATGACCCGTCGGTTGAACTCGAAGTGCTGTATATCGATGACCTTGTTGATGAGATGGTACTTGCCCTCAAGGGACAGGAACACCGGTGCGAGTTCGACGGACTGGAAGTGCTCCCCACACCAAGCGGACGTTACTGCTACTGTCCGGTGACACACAAAGCCACACTCGGGGAGATAGTGGAGCTGTTGGAGCAGTTCCGGAGGATACCCGAGACCCTGATGATGCCCCAGATGCCGGCGGACAGCTTTGCAAAGAGACTTCTCAGCACCTATCTGAGCTACCTCACGAAAGAGAAGGCTGTTTTCGACCTCAAGACAAACGGGGATGACCGTGGTACATTCACCGAACTGGTTCACACCCCCAACTGCGGACAGGTCAGCGTCAACATCAGCAGGCCCGGAGTAACCAAAGGCCAGCATTGGCATCATACGAAATGGGAACAGTTCATCGTCGTAAGCGGACACGGCCTTATACAGATGAGGAAGGAGGGAACGGACGAGATCATCGAATACGAGGTGAGCGGGGATAAAATCCAAAGTGTCATCATGTTGCCTGGCTACACTCACAACATCATCAATCTTTCCGACACACAGGATCTCGTGACGGTGATGTACGCCAACGAGACCTTCGATCCGGAACGTCCGGACACATATTTTGACCCGGTAGAAAAACAATAAGTCATATGGAAAACAGACAGCCGAAACTCGATTATTCAGATATAAAGTTTAAGGATAATGGCAAAATAAAACTGGCCATCATCGTGGGCACGAGGCCGGAAATCATCCGTCTCGCGGCGGTCATCAGCAAATGCCGGAGGTATTTCGACGTAATCCTCGCCCACACCGGACAGAACTACGACTACAACCTCAACGGGGTGTTCTTCAAGGACCTGAAGCTCGATGACCCGGAGGTGTACATGGATGCCGTGGGGGATGACCTCGGGGCCACATGCGGCAATATAATCAATTGCAGCTACAAGCTCTTCGCGGCGACGAAGCCCGATGCGGTCCTGGTGCTCGGGGACACGAACAGCTGTCTGAGCGTCATCGGGGCGAAGAGGCTGCACATCCCTATCTTCCATATGGAGGCGGGGAACCGCTGCAAGGACGAGTGCTTGCCGGAGGAGACCAACAGGAGGATAGTGGACATCATCTCGGATGTGAACATGGCTTACAGCGAACATGCAAGGCGTTACCTGGCAGAATGCGGTCTGCCTCGCGAACGTACGTATGTCACAGGTTCTCCGATGGCAGAGGTACTGCACCAGAATCTCGCGGAGATAGAAGCCTCGGACGTACACAGACGTCTCGGTCTCGAAAAAGGAAAATATATTTTGCTGAGTGCCCACAGGGAGGAGAACATAGACACGGAGAAGAACTTCCTGAGCCTTTTCAATGCAATTAATGCGATGGCGGAGAAATACGACATGCCTGTGCTGTACAGCTGCCATCCACGCAGCCGCAACCGTCTTGAGGCGAGCGGGTTCAGTCTCGACCCGAGGGTCATCCGTCACGAGCCTCTCGGCTTCCATGACTACAACTGCCTTCAGATGAATGCTTTTGCCGTAGTCAGTGACAGCGGCACTCTTCCTGAGGAGAGTTCGTTCTTCACCAGTGTAGGACATCCGTTTCCGGCTGTCTGCATCCGGACGAGCACCGAGCGGCCCGAAGCCATCGACAAGGGTGACTTCATCATCGCCGGCATAGACGAAAAAAGCCTCCTTCAGGCCGTCGACACCGCTGTGGAACTCTGCCGTGACGGCTTCAACGGCCTCCCTGTCCCCGACTACACCGACGAGAACGTCTCCACCAAAGTCGTCAAGATCATTCAGAGCTATGTGGGGATTGTGAACAAGATGGTGTGGAGGAAAGATAATATTACTCTGAACGACAATCTGTTTATTCATTGAAAAATATGCTAGTATATTGAATTTTCAAACGAACATTAACATAATATAAAATAACTTCTGTTCTTCATAAACATAGTTGATAATTTAATGTACGATGAAAATCTTACAAATCAATTCTGTATGTGATTATGGCAGCACAGGTCGAACAACTCGTGAGTTAGCAGATTATATCGAACAAACCGGCAATGAATGCTATGTTGCATATGGGCATGGTAATACCAATTACCATAATAGTATGAAAATTGGAGGCAAATGGGAGAATTATTTTCATAATGCTTTCTATACTCGTTTTTTGGGACTTCATGGATATGGAACACAATGTGGTACAGCTAAATTGCTTAATTGGATTGATGAAATTAAACCAGATATAATTCATTTAAGAAATCTACATGCGAATTACATTAATTTCCCAATGCTTTTCAATTATATTGTAAAGTATGAGATACCTGTAATCTTTACATTGCATGATTGTTTCAATTTTACGGGTAAATGTGCTCACTATACTGCAATTAGATGTTACAAGTGGAAGGTGGAATGTAATCATTGTTCGACTTTCCACAATTGTGTTGCTCCAAGTTTGTTCTTTGATCATTCGAAGAAGCTGTTTAATCAAAAGAAAACTTATTATAAACAAATGAAGCATTTAACAGTTGTCGCTGTTTCTAAGTGGTTGGCTAATGAAGCACGACAATCAGCAATGTTTTCATCGGCAGAAAAGATTACTTTTATTTATAATTGGATTGATTATAATAAATTTCATCGAGCTAATGCTAATGAGATAGGGGCATTTTATACAAAATACAATTTGTCACACGATTACAAATATATTATTTCTGTGAGCCATGGATGGGATAACCATGCATCACGGTATAAAGATGCTTATAAACTCGCGCAAAAGCTCCCTGCGAATTACCGCCTAATTTTGATAGGTAGTGTTCTTCGTGGTAGCAAGATCGAGAGTCCACTCATTCATATACCTTTTATACAAAATACGCAAGAATTATCTGCTGCATATTCCATGGCAGAAGCGTATATACATCTATCGGTAGAGGACACATTTGCTAAAGTTATAGCAGAAGCGATGGCGTGTGGTACCGTCCCTATTACATTTAATTGTACTGCATGTGGCGAAACCCCAGGTCCTTATGGCCTTATTGTAGCTCCCCACGATATAGAAGCTATAGTTACTGCTCTTCCGAAGTTGACGGATATGCAGAAACAATCGGATAATATAATTAAATATGTTAAGGATAATTACGATTATTATACTAATGCTCAACAATATGTGGATTTATATCGACAAATTTTAAGAAAGTAGTAAAATATGCGACCTTGATATTTATATACAGGTTGACACGGATAATATTACACTTTAAGTATACGAGAGATGTATACTGTGTCTTAATATTTCATTTGAAATTAGATAATAAACCTTATAATTATGAATGAGATTAAAATTTGTGTAATCGGATTAGGATATGTTGGTCTACCTCTTGCACGCTTATTTTCAACTAAGTACAAAACTGTAGGTTTCGATATGAATGCCTCACGTTGTGAGGCTTTAATGGCTGGACATGATACAACTCTTGAAGTCAATGACAAACTTCTTCAGGATGCTATCAACAATCACGGATTTGTGTGTACTACCGATATTGAGCTGATACGTGACAGTAATTTTTATATTGTAGCTGTTCCTACTCCGGTAGATGTCAATAATCGTCCAGATCTTCGTCCTCTTTTGGGGGCTTCTGAGACTGTTGGAAAAGTTATTTCTAAAGGTGATATCGTAGTATATGAATCAACTGTATATCCTGGAGTAACAGAAGAGGAGTGTATTCCTGTAGTAGAACGAGTCTCTGGTTTGAGATTTAATCAAGAATTTTATGCTGGTTATTCTCCTGAACGCATTAATCCAGGTGATAAGGAGCATACCGTAGAAAAGATAAAGAAAGTGACTTCTGGTTCTAATCCAGAGATCGCAGATATTGTAGATGGTGTATACAAATCTGTTTTAACTAACGGTACTCATAAGGCTCCATCTATCAAGGTAGCAGAGGCATCTAAAATTATTGAGAACAGTCAGCGCGATGTCAATATAGCTTTTATGAATGAACTCGCTAAAATTTTCAATGCAATGGATATAGATACACACGATGTTATTGAAGCAGCTGCTACTAAATGGAACTTTATTAAGTTGAGCCCTGGTCTTGTCGGTGGTCATTGTATCTCAGTTGATCCTTATTACCTTATTGAAAAGGCACAGGTTTATGGAGTACTTCCTCGTGTTATGTTTGCGGCAAGACGTTTAAATGATGGAATGGGAGCATATGTAGCAAATCAGGTTATCAAATGTATGAATAAGAAAGGTGTTCTGGTTAAAGATTCTAAAATTCTTATATTAGGTATCACTTTTAAAGAGAATTGTCCAGATCTTCGTAATTCAAAGATAGTGGATGTATATGCTACACTTAAGGAATATACTGATAATATAACTGTTTATGATCCCTGGGCAAATCCAATAGTAGTTAAGAGGGAGTATGGTATTAATATCATAAGTGCACTTCCAGAGAGTAAATATGATGCTATTATTTTGGGAGTCGCACACTGGCAGTTCCTTGAGATCAATGTCAGAAATCTTCTGAATGAGAATGGAGTGATTTACGATGTGAAAGGTGTATTACCTCGGAATGTAGTAGATGCTCGGTTGTAATACCTTATTTTAAGTTTATGATAAATAATAAAACGGGGGGGTATATTGGATAAATTTGTCCAAAGTAATAGGCATATACTTGATGATTCTTGGGCATCGCTGTTTGGTGGATAGTTTTTTTACTCAAATCATATTCTCATTCCACATGCCTTTATTCTTTATAATGTCAGGTATGCTTTACCATCCGAAACCATTTCGGGAAACATTAGATAAAGTCCTTCGATCTTTGCTTATCCCGTTTATAATCATGACATTATTCTGGATTATATATTATTTTTTATGTGCAATAAAAAATAATCTTGCATTTTCTGAAATTTGGTCCCATGTAATAGGCTCGATAATTAGTCCCGGACATGAATTCTTGATATTTACACCGTTGTGTGTATATTTATGGTTTATAATGGCGTTAGCAATTATCAAAATAATGGTCAGCTTGGTCCGATGTAAGATGGGAATAGTTGCTATGTCTGTATTAGGTATTTTAGCAGATGTTATTCTTACAAAGTATAATGTTTTATTGCCCTTTGCATTAAATTCTGTTTTGCTTGCCTTGCCTTTCTTCTCCATAGGTTATGTGTTTTCTCAATTTTTTAGGAATAAATTTACGAGCATCATTGAAACATGCCTTTTAATAGTAGGTGTGGCTATAGTAATGTTTATTGGAGCATATAATGGAAGAGTTGATATAAATAACAATTTATATGGTAATAATATAATATTATATTTGATATGCGGTACTGCTGGTTCATTGGTTGTTTTTAGTTTAAGCAAGCTTTTAACAGTCTTGATACCTTATGAGTCTAAAGTGATTAATGTGTTGTCTAAAGGAACACTCCTGATGGTTGGGTTTAGTGCAACTCTTACTGCCATTTATATATATGCGATAGATAAATTCCTTACTATACATATGAACTCAAATCTGATAGGTATGGTGATTGGCATCTTTGTTCTGATGAGTTTTTATCCGCTGACACTTTTTGCGAATAGATATTTTCCTGCAATAATTGGTTATCGCAAATGATGGGTGACACTGGTGCTGCAAATAATAGAATAATTGCAAGAAATACCATAATGTTGTATGTAAGAATGCTGCTATCAATAGTAGTAAGTTTATATACATCAAGAGTGGTATTACAGACATTGGGTGTTGACGATTATGGCATATATGGAATTGTAGGCGGTATTGTGTCAATGTTCTCTTTCTTAAATGCTTCTATGAGCGGAGCTACAAGTCGTTTCATTACGTATGCTTTAGGGAAGGGGGATATGAATAATGTACGTGAAACTTTTTCAACAGCTATAATTGTTCATATAGGTATTGCATTAGTTATTATGTTGCTTGCTGAAACAGTAGGATTATGGCTTTTAGAGAAGAAATTGGTAATTCCAGAGGGACGTATGAATGCAGCTAGAATAGTGTATCAGTTTAGTATTTTAGCTATGGCTGTTCAGGTAACACAGGTGCCATATAACGCATCTATTATCTCGTATGAGAAAATGGATGTTTACGCATATGTAGAATTGTTCAATGTTTTTCTCAAACTTGCTATTGTCTATGTGCTTGTAATTAGTAGTTTTGATAAATTGATTTTATATTCAATTCTAGTTTTTTCTGTAAATATTTTAATTGCAATTACCTATCGATTATATTGTATACGACATTTCGATACTTGCCGGGTTCATTGGGCTATTAATAGAAAAAAACTTATACCGATGTTATCATTTTCCGGATGGGATTTATATGGTAATATGTGTTATTCTATTAGACAACAAGGTATTAATGTCCTTATTAATATGTTTTACGGTGTGGCATTTAATGCAGCCAGTTCTATAGCTTCAAGTATACAAGGTATTATTTCCGGACTTTCGGCAAATGTTATTCAGGCTTTCAGACCGCAAATTGTAAAGAATTATTCGCAAGATAAAATTTCTGAAATGCAAGATTTAATGGCTAATGCGCTTAAATACACACTACTACTATTCTTGTTAATAGCTGTTCCGGCATTTCTTGAAATGGAATCAATTATGTATTTATGGTTAGGCGAAGTGCCAAAGTATGCTTCAGCTTTTTGCCGTGTCATGTTGTGCATTTCAATGTTGAATCTTATCAATAACATATTATGCATTGCTATAGGGGCTACTGGTAATGTAAAAAATGTAAGTTTTATCTCAGGATCTATTTACTTATTGTCAATTCCAATAATATATATATTATTTAGATATTTTGTCAATAATGCTATTTATGCATACTTGGTATCATTTTTTATATTATTATTTGTAGTATTTGTTAATTTTTGTATTGTACGTAAACAAATTCCTACAATTCATACAAGTCCAATTATAAAATCTTGTGCTAAGGCCTTGTTAATAGCTGTAATATCAATCGTACCAGCGATTATTATAATTAAGTCGGATTTTCACTTTATATTGGAAATAGTTTTAGTATGCATTATATATGCATTTACTCTTGCTATCATGACATTGTTGTGTGATAAACAAATTCGTGTTTTTATAGTGCAGAAGTTGTTTAAGAGACAATAGATGGGTAGCTGTCGGATGCTCGCCAGAATTAAAATCAATAAATTTATTAAGTTCATGTCGAATCTTAAAATTTCAATAATAATCCCGGTATATAATGTCGAAAAGTATCTTGCACAATGTCTGAATAGTATTCTAAATCAAACCTATACAGATTTTGAAGTTATACTTATTGATGATGGTTCACAGGATAATTCAGGAACTATTTGTGATGAGTTTGCAATTAAAGACTCTCGTATACATGTAATACATCAAATGAATGCGGGAGTTAGTGTTGCGCGTAACAATGGTGTAAAATTAACAACAGGTGAATGGATTACATTTATAGATCCTGATGATTGGGTGGATACAAATTTTCTTGAGTATTTTAATTTGTCGGAAGAATGCGAATTATCAATTCAAGGGCTTAGATATTTAAAAACTCCAGAGCAATCTTTAATTGAAGTAAGAGGTTTTGAAGATCGTGAATTATTTTTATTCAAAGATTTCAAGGATCTCGCTTCCACTAACCTGTTATTGTATGGAACAGTTTGTTGTAAAGTTTATAATAAAAAGATACTAAACAGATATCATATCCGTTTTGATGAATCGATTTCATATCATGAAGATCATATATTTTTCCTGAAGTATCTTCAGCACATCAATCATGTTTCTTTGCATAAAGAGGTCGGCTATAATTATAGAATAATAAGTGCAGGGACTTCGTTATCTAGCAAAGTGCATTCCTGGAACATGTTGAATGATTCGAGTAATATAATGATTAAAGAATTGTTGAACTTGCCGTTCTTTAAATGTCTTCCGAGTTGGTATCAACGACAAATGACTACATATTGTATGCGCCCTAAAATAAATGCGTGCAGAGCTATATTTGATACCAATATTGATAATGATTTGAATAAGGTTGAAGCATTCAACATTATAACTCAGGATAAAGCAATGATACGTCAATATTATCATCCTGATAGACTTATAAGCAGACTCCAAAAGAAATGTTTGCTTAAAGGCTATTGGGCGACACAATTATTTTTCTATGTTCAATCTTTGAAGCACATATTTCAGAAATGACTGTAGAATATATATTTCGTCCACATGGGAATGCATACAGTATAGAAAAGGTATTTAATAGTATTATTAAATATATTTCGAAGCAAAATGGATTTTGTGTAATAAGAAGTGAAACCACAAAACATAAGATATGGCCAATAGCAATGGTATACAATATTGCAAAATATGCATTGAAAAGTTACTGCCATAAACGGATATTCCATATTACAGGAGATGTTCAGTATTTGGCTTGCTTGATGAATCCTCGTAATACAATATTGACCATTCATGATATAGTACCGTTGCGAAGTAAGTCAGTACCGTGGTATAGCAAGAAACTCTGTTACTGGTTATGGTATTATTTCCCGTTGAAGAGGTTACATGTAGTTACATGTATTTCTGAAGCAACCAGACAGGATCTTTTGTCAATCTTTCCTTGGGCAGAATCCAAAATTGCAGTTGTTCCGAATCCAGTGGATGAAGCATTCGTGTACAGTCCTAAGACATTGAATTTAAATTATCCTAGAATTTTGCATATTGGTACTAAAGCAAATAAAAATCTGCTTCGGGTTATTATTGCACTAAACGGGCAAAAATGTCATTTGCGTATTATTGGTAAGTTGAATCACGAACAGCGACTTTCTCTTGATAAAAACTCAATAGATTATTCAAATGTTTCTGGTCTTTCAGATGAACAATTGATACAAGAATATATAGAGGCAGATTTAATATCGTTCCCATCTATATTTGAGGGTTTTGGAATGCCTATTGTTGAGGGGCAGGCAGTTGGCAGACCTGTGATTACATCCAATATTGAACCAATGATTTCTGTGTCTGGTCAATCAGCTATTTTTGTAAATCCTTATAATATAGATTCTATCAGGTACGGTTTCTTTAGCCATACAGTGTCTGAAATGCAGGATATTATTAATGGGGGGCTAATAAATGCAGGTAAATATTCCAGTTCCAATGTCGTTAAGCAATATATAAAACTATATAATCGGTTATGTATTATCTCTTAATATTTATAATACTGATTCTATATTGTGATTTATCTAGACATGCGTATCAACGTAAAGAGAAATACTATATTTTTATCATTTGTACGATACTTGTCTTGATGGCGGCTTTTCGATCGGATGAAGTAGGTGCTGATACAGCCGGATATAGATATAGTTATGAAACATTAGTACAATATCCGACTTTTCAATCATTAGCAGATCGGTATACGATATATTATATAGGATATTATGGATTGAGTAAATTATTCTACATGGCAGGGATGCCCGTCCAGGTATGGTTTGGCTTTTTGGAAGCACTTTATTTATATGCCATGATGAAATTAGTAAATAAGTTTTCTAAAGATAAAATCTTTAGTTTACTTGTGTTTGTTACAATTGGCTTATTTTCATTTTCATTGGCAGGTCTTAAACAAACATTGGCAATGAGTATGATGATGCTTTCATTCATATATTTTTTAGATAAGAAATATATAATGTCATTACTACTTATTATAGCAACCTATTACACTCATCAAGCCGGTCTAATCTTCTTGGCGGCATTCCCTCTTTATTATGTTAGAAAGACTAAATGGTTTATACCTTTGATAATTATTTTATGTGCTTTGATATATTTTTATAGTTATTTGTTTATGGAGGCTATGGTTGATGTTTTGGGTAATGAGAAGTGGGAAAGTTATTTAGTAACTGAGTCTAGCTATACTTATGTCACATTTATTTTTTATTCGGTGATTACTGTAATTGCGTTCTTTAATTTTAAAAACTACAATTGTATTGACTCGGAGTTTGCAAGATTAATGTTAGGCTTATCAGCACTGGGTTGTGGGCTTCAGTTATTGGCTGCTGTATCTCCATCTCTGTTTCGCTTGGCTTATTTATATACTCCATTTATGATGATTCTGCTGCCTAACAGCGTATATTTTGCAAAACCATCCAATAGAATAATTGTAAAATTAATTTTAATGTGCTGCATTATATTTTATTTCCTTTATACTAATAGACATTGGCCCTATTCATTTGTATAGAATTATAAATATGAAATTCAGTATAATTATCCCTGTCTACAAAGTCGAACAATATTTAAATCAATGCGTTGACAGTGTTCTGAACCAGTCATTCAAAGACTTTGAACTTATTCTTGTTGATGACGGGAGTCCGGACAACTGCCCTCGAATCTGTGATGATTATGCAAAGAATGATGCACGGGTAAAAGTCATCCATCAGCAGAATGGAGGTCAAGCCTGTGCAAGAAATACCGGTTTATCATATGCGGTAGGCATGTATATTATTTTCCTTGATAGCGATGATTACCTTATCGACAGCACGGCTTTAGAGAAAATAAATGACAAGACCGTTGCTGAACCGGATGTCATTCTTTATGGTTATAGGAAATTGTTCGAAAGTGACGGCAGTTTTGGCACTCCAGTATGTAATTTCCCTGAAGTAGTGAGAGGTATCTCTCCGGCTGCATATCTCAACGAATTGCTTTTATCCGGCTCTTATTCCGGAACAGCATGGTGTAAAGCCATCAGGACAATGTTTCTGAAGGATAATGATATTGAATTTAAACCAGGTCTTATCAGTGAAGATCATGATTGGTATGTGCAGGTAATGATGAAAGTGAAGACCTTTGCTGCCATTAACGAAGCATTGTATGTATACCGGCTTCGTCCCGGGTCAACCTCTCACGGTGGAGCAAAGCTGAATGACCTTATTGATAATCTGTGGATTCAGAAAACATGGTTTGAAAGGATCAACGAAGCAGATATTTCTGCTGAACTTAAAAATGTCCTTCTGCGTATATGGGCCCGGTATATGGGAGATGTCATGGTATTGTATTCGAGTTATGATTGCAGGATACGCAAGCAGTACAGGAAGCAAATCAGGGAACTGATGCCGTTATTTGACTATGCTGTCACTCCACGCTCCATTACAATTAAACGTTGTTGTAAAATTTTAGGTATTGCAATGACTTCTATAATGCTGCATGTCGCATTTAGATTGAGAAAAAGAATGTAATGCTGTTTGTTTATGATACTTTGTTCTGATAAGCGCAAATGTCCTCAATTGGAAGGGCTGCAGATAATTGATGCAAAGACGATAAAGCAGTATGAGGGTAATCCTGAAGTAGAGGCATTGATCTGCTCGCGGGATGTGGCTCAGGTATGCCAACACATGAATCTTCCGAACCTTAAAGTGATTCAATTGTTCAGTGCAGGCTTTGATGACATTGATCCAAAGTTGCTTCAGTCGAAAGGAGTTCATCTCTGCAATGCCGCCAATGTATATAATGTTGGGATGGCTGAATTTGTGGTTTATGCGATGCTTATGCGTGCCAAACGGTACAATCGCAGCATGAAGAGCAGGCATATCAGGTTGATGAGGAATTATCATTATATTACCGAACTTTCTGGGAAAACAGTCGGTATATTGGGTGCAGGAAATATCGGACAGCAGATTGCAAAAAGACTGCATGCATTTGATATGCATGTATGGGGGTATGATTTGAATACAGATGGTCGGCCACATTTCGAGAAAATATATAACATAGAAAATATACAGGAATTTCTGGGTGGTTGTGACTATATCGTCAATTGTATGCCGCTCTTCAAATCTACGGAAGGTCTGCTCAGCAAGAACTGGTTTGATCTGATGAAGTCCGATGTGACGATAGTCAATGTAGGAAGGAGAAAAATCATCAATGACCGCGATTTCATTTCTTTTTTGAAAAAGAACAAGGATGCGGCAGCTATTCTTGATATGTTCGAGAAAGTTCCCAATCCATTGACGAATCCATATCGAAGATTACCGAATGTCCTGGTTCTTCCAGGAGTTACCGCCATTTCGCAGGAGATAAATCAAAAATTGGCAAATCTTATCGGGGAAAACATGAAACGTCTTAGAACCGGAGAACAGTTCCTTAATCAAATAGTGTGATGAATAAAATCAGGTTACCTAAAGTATTGGTCGTCGGTATCAATGCATGGAGGGAAGACGGAACGGCCCATACTCTGATGGATATATTCCGCTGTTGGGATCCGGATCGTCTGGCTCTGGTTTATACCCGTGCGGATTTGCCTGATACTGATGTCTGTAAACGGTATTTCCAAATCAGTGAAAATCAGATTATCGGGAGTGTCCTGAAGCCTTGGGAAAAAGTGGGACGCGTAGTCGAGAATACGCCTATCGTAAAACAGAGTGAAGTGGAAGCGGAACATGCCCGCTATACTCAGGCTCATAAGCAGTCTTCAAGTCTGCTTCCGCTGCTCCGGGAGATTGTATGGAAATTCGGTCATTGGAAGTCCCCTGCCTTGAAGAAATTTGTTCTGGACTTTAATCCTGACATTATTTTCATCCCAATCTATCCGGTGGCATACATGGGTAGAATTCAGCGTTATATCACGAAACTGACGAAAAAGCCTACAGTATGCTATCTGGCAGATGACAATTACAGTTATGATTCCTGTCGGAATCTGTTCTCGTATATTCATCGTTTCTGGTTACGACATCAGGTAGAGCCTATTGCAAGAAATTGCAGGGAGATGTTCGTCATAGTTGAAAAGGAGAAAGAGGATACGGACAGAAGATTCGGCACTGACAGTAGAATTCTGACCAAAAGCATTGATTTTACGGGAAAGACATATATTCACAGACAACCTGCCAAACCGCTGAAATTTATTTATACCGGCAGTATGATTATCGGACGCGACAGTACGTTGGCGTTGGTGTCTGATGCTATTAATGAGGTCAACCGGCAGAAAGGTGAGGTAAAGGCAGAGATGTATATCTATTCCCAGACTGAACCTTGTGACGGAATTCTTCGTCGGATCAACACCGGTGCATCTCATTTTTGCGGCCGGATAGGGCGGGATGAGGTGCTCAAATTACAGAAGGAAGCAGATGTCGTTATCTTTGCAGAAGCGCTCGAAGGTAAGGAAGCCAATGTTGCCAAATTATCATTCTCTACCAAGATTACAGACTATATTTCAAATGGAAAGTGTGTTCTTGCTATCGGTAAGGATTATATCGCTCCAATTGATTATTTTCAGCGTAATGATGCTGCCATAATTGCACATTCCCCGAATGAAATTGTCGAACAGATTAGCCGCATTGTAGATAATCCGGGACTGATTGATGAATACGGAGAGAAAGCATTCAACTGTGCTGTCCGTAATCATGAAAAAGGAATGATGACCCGACGGTTCATTGAAACGATGTTGCATGCTGTCGGGGGAAAAATCGAATAACGAAACTCAGAATTTTTCTATTATAATAATTTACAAATGGAATATATGCAGCAGAAGAAATTGTGTTGCATTACTACTGTTGATGCTACTCTTATCGCCTTTGTAGCTGATGCGATGTATCAGTTCGTAGAACAGGGATACGATGTTACATTGGTTTGCTCAAATACTACTAGAGTCCGTAAGTCGAAGGGAGATGCATTCCGGTATGTAGACATGCCAATGAAAAGAGGTGTCAGTTTCACGGACATGCTGTTCATGCCATGGCGTTTCAGGAATTTCTTCATGCGCGAGAAGTTTGATTTTGTCCAGTATGCTACACCGAATGCGAGCCTTTATGCATCGATAGGGGCATGGATGGCAAAAGTGCCGGTACGTCTGTATTGTCAATGGGGTATCCGGTATGTTGGAGTTTCAGGATTTATGCGAAAAATCCTTAAGACATTGGAACATCTGACGTGCTTACTCTCGACGGATATCTGTCCTGCCAGTCGGAAAAATCTTGATTTCGCAGTTCGTGAAGGTCTTTATCGCCCGGAGAAAGCGGCAATAATAGGGGATGGCGGGACTATAGGCGTGGATTTGGCTAAATATGATATAGGACATAAGCAGGAGTGCAGAGAGAAAGTCATTGCTGAATATCCTGTGCTGAAGGATAAGCTGGTGATTTGTTCTGTAGGCCGTCTCAGTCGTGATAAGGGGAGTTTTGAATTACTGGAGGCTTTTGGCCGTCTGGCTAAAGACCGGGAAGATGTCGCGTTGCTGATGGTAGGAGATACGGAAGGCAGAATCCCGGATCGGCTTCTGCCAATTACGAAATATGAGCGGGTGATCTTTATCGGTTTTACCGATGAAGTGAACAAGTATATGGCTGCCGCTGATATTTTTGCGCATCCTTCTTATAGAGAGGGCTTTTCTATGGTTATTCAAGAGGCAATGGCAATGCAACTTGCTGTCATCACGACTGATATTCCCGGACCATCAGAGATTGTAGAAGAAGGTGTTACCGGCATACTTGTGAAACCACGGGATGTGCAATCTTTGTATGAGGGTCTGAAGCAGATGTGTGCCAGCCCGGAGAGAATGGCGCAGATGGGGATTGCCGGGAGAAAACGTTGTGAAGAATTATTCAATCGCGAGAGGATGCTCCGGTTGACGTTTGAACACAGATTAAGTCTGATAAACAGAAAATGTGTATGAAACATTTGCAATTAATGATTTTGGCGGATGACCCTCAATCTGCTATTGCTGCTCAAAATGCAGGGATTGACCGTATTTTTTATGATCTGGAATATATCGGGAAGGCGGCAAGACAGGCTGGCCGTAATGCAGTGCTTTCGCATAATGATATCGATTTGATTCCAGAACTCAGAAAAGTCATTACAACATCTCAACTTCTTGTACGCACCAATCCGATACATGCATATTCTAAAGCGGAAGTGGAAAAGGCGATAGGTTATGGATCAGATATTCTGATGCTGCCAATGGTAATGGATCAGCACGATGTGGAACAATATGTCGGTTTGGTCGGCGGTAAGGCTAAAGTATGTATAATGGTAGAAACGGCTGCCGCCATGGCCCGTCTTGACAAGATCCTTGCCGTTCCGGGAGTGGATGAAATTTTTGTCGGCTTGAATGACTTGCATATTTCGATGGGACTGACTTTTATGTTTGAACTTCTAAGTGGAGGGCTGGTTGAGTATATTGCCGATAAATGTAGCAGGGCTGGTGTGCCTTTCGGTTTTGGAGGTATAGCTCGGATTGGTGAAGGAGACTTGCCTTCAGATTATATTCTTGGGGAACATGTACGTCTCGGTTCCACATCTGTTATCCTTTCACGAACATTCAAAGGAATAGCTGGAGTTGACGCCAATGCCAGACCTATTGATTTGAAAGAAGAAGTCGAGAAAGTCAGACGACGCTTGACTGAGATTGACAGGTGGTCTGAAATTGACTATATACAGAATCAGCGGAGAATAGATGTCGCTGTCGATAATGTTGTAAATAAAATAGCATCCAGATAGGTTCTGTATCATTTTGAATTTGTTATCAATAGAAACATGTATAGGCACTTTTTTAAAAGGTTGTTTGATTTTATTATTGTGCTGGTTGTCTTGATTTTGATATGGCCGATACTCTTAATTATCGGAATTTGGCTTCATTTTGCCAATCACGGTGCAGGAGCATTCTTTTTACAGGAAAGGCCCGGGAAAAACGGCAAAATCTTCAAGGTGATAAAATTCAAGACAATGACAGACGAACGGGACTCATCAGGTAATCTTTTGTCGGATGAGCAGCGATTGACTCCTATAGGCCGATTTATCCGTTCCACATCCATAGATGAACTTCCTCAGCTTATCAATGTGCTGAAAGGGGACATGGCTCTGATCGGTCCGCGCCCGCTGCTTGTCCAGTATCTTCCTCTTTATACGGCAGAACAAGCCCGAAGACATGAAGTCCGTCCAGGAATTACCGGATGGGCGCAATGCCACGGAAGAAATGCTATCAGTTGGCAGGAAAAATTCAAACTTGATGTGTGGTATGTTGATCACATCTCTTTTATGATTGACCTTAAGGTGATTTTTATCACAATAAAAAAAGTTCTTTCAAGAGAGGATATAAACTCTTCGACATCAGCTACAATGGAATTGTTTGACGGGACTAATTGATATGTACTTATTTGGCGCGAGCGGTCACGGAAAGGTGATCAAGGACATCCTGAATGCCAATGGGATAGATGTCCAGGCTTATGTTGATGATAATAAAGAAGTTGAAGAATGCTATGGGCATAAGGTTCTACATGATGCGGCAGGACTTTCTCCCATAATCGTGAGTGTAGGCGTGAACAATGTCCGTAAGGCGATAGTGCAACGGCTGATATTTGATAATCAGAATATTGAATTCGGTATTGCAATTCATCCGTCAGCAGTGATTTCTCCTTCAGCAAAAATCGGTGAAGGAACGGTGGTGATGGCCGGCGCTGTCATTAACGCATGTGCGGTAATTGGCAGGCATTGCATAGTGAATACCGGGGCTACTGTCGACCACGATTGTGTGATAAATGACTATTGCCATATTGCGCCGGGCGTGAATATCAGTGGAGGTGTCCATGTAGGAGAATGTACATGGGTCGGTGTCGGTTCGTGTGTGATTCAATGCGTTGAAATCGGGAAAAACTGCATGATAGGTGCAGGTAGTGTAGTCGTAAGGAATATCCCGGACGGTGTGACCGCTTATGGGAATCCGGCAAGGATACAACTCATAGAACGAAAATAATATGGAGCAAATATTAAGTATATCATTTTGCTCTTTACAGGCTGGGTGTTTGATAACACACATTTATTGTTTTTATTAAAAAGGTCCGGAGGGTTCAGCAGATAGCCATCAGGCTGACCGGTTTTCAGACCGGTACTCTATTTCCGGACTCCCCAGGCACTACGAAAGTGTTCCCTGACGAATTCCAGATGGCCGAGCCGAATGCGGTAATATGCATTGACATGTACAGGCCTGTCAACTTCACCAAAGAGTTGATCTGCTTCGTTGGTTTCCCTAATCATAGTTTTCAATATTATTAACGGGTGGAAGGAACACCTAGAAGCGATTACTCCTCCGGACCAGAATACAACAAATGAGACATACTCCTATTGGAAAATAGAAATATGTCTCATCGCCCGTTAATAATAAACTTCTATGATTGGGCAAAGGTAGTATTTCTGATTTATATTTACAAATATATCGTTATCTAGGGACTGTCGTAAAAAGAATAAAACTTTATAACGAATTGATTGCCAATGTAATATAAAATTTGTATCTTAGCTGAAGATAAAAAGAATACCTCCAATTGCCCTGGAAAAGCCGAATTTGGAGGTATCGCAAAAATTAATCTGCATGGCTAAGGTACAAAATTTCTCTGGAATATCACCCGATCTTCCTTTCACGGAGTTCGATTTTTATGAATTGTATAGGCAGACATTCGCGACCAGCGAGCTGGGAAAAATCAGTAGGAGGCTGCCGCTTGGTGAGATGGCAGAGAACTTTGGACTGACAAGCAAGAGCATGAGAGCGAAGAAAGGACGAAAACCATACTTCACCCCGGAGGGCAAGGTTGCGCTGATGTTCCTGAAGATGTACACAGGTCTGAGCAGCCCGAAGTTGATGGAGCATCTTAACGGCAACGTCCACTATCAGCTCTTCTGCGATGTGAGAATAGACCCGATGCATCCTCTGA
>CALUPT010000002.1 GCA_944322715.1 uncultured Bacteroidales bacterium | reverse complement strand
TGAATACAAGGAGACGGCTCCCCTGTTACGGAAAGTGTCTTACGCCTCTGTCATTCTGAGCGACAGCGAAGAATCTGCACCCGGGTTGTCAGAATGTCGAACAGATAGCGAGACCTTCGGTAACGGCTGTTTCGATTTTCCTTTCGATTTCTTCCGGAGTGCTGTAGTCCATGTTCTCCGCAGACACGACATAAAGATCCCCCAATCCCCAGAGGCGGCTCAGCGCACTGATATACGGGGTTGCCTGTTCCAGCGGATCTCCGGTGTGTATGTCCATGCCGCGTGTCGTTATGTATAGCACTTTGCTGCATTTGCACAGACCGTAGCAATGGGTATTGTCGCTGTCGAATGTGATATGGAAAAGCGACATGTTCTCGAAGAACACCTTGAGGGCTGCAGGAAAGCTCATGTCCCAGAACGGTGCGGCAATCACGATCCTGTCGGCTGCAGCTATCCTTCTTGCCATTTCCGCATATTTTTCCGGAACGCAGCCTCTGTCCCTCTTTTTCAGTATTTCGCTGCCTACGACCGGAAATCCCGCTCCATCGAGCCTTATCGTCTCGATTTCATATCTCCTGCCAAGTTCCTCGACAAGGGGGCCGGCAATCCTTCTTGTTCTGGACTCTTCCCTCATTGTCGCATCTATGTATATCAGTCTTTTCATATCTTTTGGAAACCGTTCGTCCTGTCTTCACCGCTTGTATGGATTGATTGTGAATTACAACCAGTCGGAAGGGTCGAACCTGTCCTTGGGCGCATTCGGTACGTTGGTGAAGTAACTGAAGCCTGTCAGTTTTTCAAGATCCGTTATTGAAATCATGTCCTTAGCCTGAGGCTCATGACCTTTTTCCATGGTGTGTCTGATGCAGAAAGCCACGCATTGAAGTTCATCTGCCGTACATTGGGAGACCGGCTTGTTCAGGTTGCCGGATTTTGTCCTTAGCAGGGCATAGTAGAACATGGTCGGTCTGGATACGTCATTCCTGCCTCCGAAGCTGATGGTGACAGGGTCCGTACTCTTGCCGTACGCATCGGTGAATTTGTCGAAATGGCATCCGACCACCTCGTAGAGCGTATCACGGCAGACAAGACCATCTATATGGTCTTCAAGATTGTTCCATGCCCCACCTCCGGTGTTGAATGTCGAAGAAAGCTGCGGGGCAATGTTTGTGTAGTAGAATACCTGTCTGTTGGTGGCTTTTGATGAAAGTCTTTCCCTGGAACCGAGCATGTGACCCTTGTTGCAGCCATCTCCTGTACTTTTCGAGTGGTACTGGATGTCTGCCGGTATGTCCGGGTCCTTTCCGTAGGCATCGGTACGCTCTGTATTCTTTTCCTCGTACATTGCGTGTCTCGGAGCCGCCACCCATACGGGACAATGGTGTTCCGCACTGTAACATACGGTATAGTTGCGGGCTTTCCTGCCCTTGTCATCCTTTTCCCCTCCTGCACAGATGTGATAGGCGTAGTACAGTGTCGGGTCATTGTCATCTATCCTGTCGCCATCCTCATCAGGGATTGCCGGGAGCTCGAACCAACCGTATTTTTCTTCGGGATTCTCCTCCACTCCCGATCCGTTTTCTCCGTTGCCGGATTCTTCCCGGCCGTCAGTCTGGCCATTCCTGTCCGGATCCATAAGCGAATCATCGCAGCCTGATATGAGCGAAAATGCTGCAAATGCAGCGAGGATATAGCGGAATTTCATTTGTGTTGTTTTTGTATGGGTTTGTTTCTGTTTGCCGGACACAAATATAGTCTTCTTTTGCCGGAAATACAAAGGACGGCCCGTTCCGGACCGTCCCTGGCAATGCGTTGCGGCTCTGTGCCGCAGATTTTTCGGTTCCGCCTTGCGGCTCACCTCAAAATGACAATATTGTTTTGAAAATGTTTGAATTTTACAAGATTGATAAGTGTGACATTACATTCCCATATCTATTATATTCATAGTCGTTTCTGCAGCTGAACATGAATATGTCGATTTTCCATAAGTGATTGATACAGTTTTCGCTGTCAAATCTTTATATTGAACAGAATTTATTCCGAACCCGCCGGTACCGGATATGAGCCCGGCCTCTTCATCAACACTGACATTTGAAATGGCATCCATTGGATAAAAATCAGTATCTTCATTGAATTCAATTTCATACATCTCCAGCATTTCTTTATAGGAGTCTGTCATTACTGCTATCTGTAAAGTAGTCTTGTCTGTGAAGTCAAAGAGTATTTTCCCATCTTCGCCAGCAATATCGCCTGTTCCTACCCACTGCTTGTAGATGGATGCTTCTGCTACGGGTTCTCCGCCTTCGTCATCAGGGTCTGTAGTCGGGCCGCCCTGCTCTCCGCCCTGTTCCGTCTGGTCGGTGTTTTCCGGATCAGTCCCTTCACAACTTGTGACAGCAGTCATGAGACCGAAGCATGCTGCAATGGCAGCCGCCATGAACAATTTTGTTTTCATAGTGTAATTGATTTAATTAGTTAAACAAAAGGTGTTGAATGTTTCATTTATTCGTATGTATATTCAATAATGGTTGGAAAAGAGGTATAAGGGTCCGTATATGACGCCCTTGTCACGTATCCTTCCTCATCGCAGGAGTATGATACCTCAGTGCCGTCTATCGATGATGGCAGGTTGGCGGATGCCTTGCCGGCAAGCCCGAGCACCTGCGCCATGCGCAGGATTTCGTTGTCTGCTGCCAGGATTCCCAAGGTGAAGTCCGCCGCAAAAGGATTGTTCGCAAGGGACGGGTCATCGTATGCGCAGTCTATATAGAATTCCGCGAGCGAAATGTTCCCGTCTACCGTTTCGAGAAATATCGTAGAGTAACTTGTTCCTGTCCCGACTGCGTATGAGAGGTATCCGTCGCTGTATTCCCATCCGAAACCGTAATAGTCTTCGATTCCTCCCTGGGCGGTCTCGAAAACGGCTTCCAGTATCCTGCTGTCGCGCACTTTGAGTTCGAAATCCGTATAGCCGTATTCATCCGATACCGGATCGAAACCGTAGACAGTGTATTCCCCGAGTTCTCCATCGCTTCCCGGCTGCACAGTCATGGCGTATTCGGTGCAGGCGGTGACCATGCCATCATCCGAACGTGTGACGTGGATGTCATATTCGTGTTCGTATGATGCCATCCCCGCACCGATGGTATATCTGATGGCTGTCAGCCATTTGCGGGAGGTCACGAAGAATGCCCTGCTGATGGTCTGTTCTCCATCGTCCTGTACGATGAGCAGGTTCAGTTTCCCTCGCGGGGCATTTTCAGGGATTTCGGCCGACAGTTCATTTGCGGATGATTCAGTGTCGAGCGGAGTGCGGTTGCCATCGGCATCTTCCAGCACGAGAACGGCAGAGCCGTCGAATCCTACTCCCGATACGGTGAAAGCGTCTCCGGGAAGACAGTAGGAAGGGACATGGCTGATGGTCACATTGATAGTCGCGACAGTGACAGTGATGGCGCCGAGTTCGCGCCGTTCTCCTCCATGTTCCACCACAACCGTATAGTTTCCTGCAGGGACATTTGCCGTGAAGAATATGCCTGATGCAGTGACCGTCACTTCTTCAATGACAGTCTGCTGTCCTCCGGGAGACACAAGATAGAAACTGTCATCGGGAGAAAGTCCGTTGCAGATGATGATGACATCTTCCCCTTTGGAGAATGTGTTTCCGGAGGGGAATCTGATTTCGGAAAGGGTCTCATCCGTCCAGTCTGCGTTTCCCGTCCTGTCCTTTTCGCAGGACATGAAACATAGCAGGATGATACTCAGGATTATGTATTCTGTCTTTTTCATTTTCCGTTATGAATCTTGCAGAGCCCTTCAAGCGTGTAGAGGAAATCGGCCGTATCCGGGGATGAGGGCCGTGTCATCTCGGGGTTGATGATTTTCCCGTCCATGTCGAGCAGGATGAACCGCGGGATACCGGCTATGCCGTAGGCGGTCAGGAAATCGCTTTCGTTTCCGAGATAGAGCTGGGTTCCTGTCATTTCTCCGCTGCGTACCTTATCCTCCCATTTTGCCTTGTCGGAATCGATGGAAAGTCCGAGGAATGTTATATTCTTGTCAGCAAAGTCAGTTTCAAGTTTCTTCAGATGCGGCAGTTCCCTCAGGCATGGCCGGCACCATGTCGCCCAGATGTCGATGTAGAGATATCTGCCCCTGAAGTCGGCCAGGGAGTATTCCCTGCCATCGATGCCGACAGCCTTGAAGTCCGGTGACTGTTTCCCCGGCTTTTTCCTGTCCCATTTGTCACATTTGGCATCGAAGTCGGATACGAGACGGGGGTCGCTGACGTATGTGCGGTATATGTTGGTCATGTCCTGGACATTGTCTGTCCCGAAGTTGTCGATATATGTTGCGGCGATATGGTGGAGAAGGGTCTGTCTGACCTTTTCATCGGTATAACCGGCAGCGATGTACCTCATCTCCGCAACGAGTTTCGGATATAGGCCGATTACATCGCGGTTGTCTTCGTCCAGCACGTGTGCGCTTTCGGTCATGAATTCCCGGTATTCATCCATGTCGGCATACAGCGGGTTTTCCACGGAGTATCCGCGGATGGCGTCATAGTATTTTTCATCCGGCACATACTGCGGGTCTCTTGCCATGATCCGGTGTGCCATCGGATACATCAGCAGCGGAGTCCCGTAGGAATATGTGATCCTGCCTTCTTCCATTCTGACGAAGTCCCCTGTCCCTTTGAGGTCGCGGGCATGCAGAAGAGCGAGCGCTTCATCTGTCTTTTCTTTTGTCCGGCTGAGGAATTCATCGAACGGCAGGGCATAGCTTTCATCCGGCATGGCTGTCAGTTCAATGGTATTGAGATATTCTACGGCAGGGGCTTTCTTCCCTTCGAAACGGAATGACCCGCTGAAGTCATTGCCGGTGAACGAAATCGTTGCCCTGTCTCCGTTTTCGGCGTAGATGCGTTTCATTTCCTGTCCGTAGTATATGCGCATATATGCGGCATCGATTCCGTCTATCTTGCATGTGCCGTGTCCGAGGCTGTCGAGGGGCACTTCGTTTATGTCGGTGTGACAGACTACGACCACAGTCTTTGAGACCGGATCCGTGACATTGAATGTCAGTCCGATGCCGTCTGCCTCCGTGCAGCCGGTCCATGCCAGGGCTGCCAGTGCTGTCAGTATGATGGTTGTTCCTTTCATTTTGGTTTTATGTTTTTCTGTCCTTTCCGTTTTTCAGATCCTTCACTTTGCCTGCGGCTCCGTTCAGGTTGACAATGTAAGGCTCCGTTCAGGTTGACAATGTAAGGCTCCGTTCAGGTTGACTATGTAAGATTCCGTTTCAGGATGACAATGTAAGGTCCCGCTCGGCTGCCAGTCAGTATGTCCTTTCCTTGTAGGAGGCATCGACTATGGTGGCGAACCCATCGTACGTCTCAACCGGTTCTTTACCGGAAAAGTCTCCGACCGAGTCGTAGCCTTCATAGATTCTCAGTATGCCTTTCCCATCTGCAGTCTCCGAACCGACGATGAGGTCATAGCTTTTCCTGCTGTTTCCGGAATTCCTGTAAAGGTTGAATTTCAGGCAGGTGACTGTTTCTCCCGGAAGTTCGATCTGCAGTTCTGAAACGGCAGGGGACTTCGACAGGTCCGTCCTGTATATTCTTCCCCCGCTGGCATGGTACATATAGCTGCGCAGTGAACTGAATGCATAGAGGTTGTCTCCGCCGGTTATGTCTGTGCATCCCGATATGTCGCAGTATGCCGCCTTGCCGAGGACGAACGTGCAGTCTGCGTATGTGAGCATGTCTCCGCACTGGATTCCGTAGACATAGCGTCTGTCTCCATCGGCAAGAATGGTGTAGGTGACACCCATATATGCGTTTCCCGGGTCATATCCGGTGTTTTCCATATACACATAGTCATATCCTTCCGGATATTCGAAGGCGACGGTCTCCACCACTCCCTCGCTTCCTTCTTTTCCTGCCGTCTGTTCTTCCGCGATCTGTCCCATGGCATCCATTTCCTGGAGTGTGCCGTATCCTCCTATGTCGTCCAGCAGCGGGCAGTATGCCATGAATTTCTTCCCGGTCATGTCGTAGAGCAGGTACACGGCAGCATAGATTTGGGTGGCAAGCACATTTGCCCCTATCTGCGGGGCCGCTTCAAATCCGTCGTTTATGGCAGAGCCGTACAACCCGCTGAATCCGAGCATTTCGCAGTAATGGGCATCTGTCCCGCTGACAAGCATTTTCCCGATACCCGAACTTACTATGGAATGCGGCCTGAGGTCGGTCCCGGCGCCTGATTCATAGACTAAGGAATATTCCTCCTTCCATTCGAAAGAGTCTTTCCCGAGTCTTGTCGCCCCGTCATCCGTGAGCAGGTAATACGGTGAGGACTCGTCCGTATTCGTTGAAAGCCATTGTATTTTTCTCGGCCCCATGTATCGCGGCATTCCATTCTCCATCCCGCTTTCGAGGATATCCGTATATGTCCTGCCGGTGACTTCCGATATGAAATCCAGCCTTGCCTCTCCGTTGTCGGAGCACAGCACCATCCAGCCTTCCGACATGGATGAACTGACAGTAAGGGAGGATGTCGTCTGCCACATCAGCCCGCTTTCCTTTTCGGTGAGGGTGTAGTACAGGGAATAGGCTCCCGGAGAGAGGACGACTGTATATGACAGATCCCGTTCAGTTCCGATGACGGTCTCTTCATTGTCGTTGTTCCGGTCTATGACCTTCCATTCGTAGTCATAGCTGTCCTCTCCTGCGCCTCCCTCGATTGAGACAATGATATTCAGATTATCCATTGTGAGTGTCTCGTAGCTTTCCGCTATCCCTCCCACGACAGGCTCATCCAGTTCGCGATATGAGTAGTTGCCGAGATCGCGGGCGCAGGATACGGATATTATTGCTGCCGTGAGTGCCAGCAGCCCTGTCCTGAAATTGGTATTTCCGTGGTATGTCATGTCCATGACTTTCATTTGCAGTCGTTTCCTTATTCCGTGAATCTTACCGGCCCGCCTGTCTCCGGATCTATAATGTCCCTGTCGAAATCCTCCCCGTTGTTCATTTTTTCGGTCTCGGCGGCGATGTATCGGGTCATTTCATCGAGTATGTACTGCTGGCGGGGCAGGGTCATTACTGTCGCATCGTTGAAATCGGCAGGATCGATGTCCAGTACCTTGCAGACGAGGTCGAACTTCGTCTGTGAAAATGTCCCGAGGATATTTTCATCCCATGCTGCAGGGGCGGATGTGAACATGTCGGAGAACATTATCCTGTAGGTGACTGTCGAGACGGTATCGGTCGTCTGTTCGAGTTCCGTCATGGACAGGGAGAAATGTATGTTGGGGTGGAGTTCGAGCATTATCTCCTTTTTCATGTTCTGGAGTGCCTGAGAGTTGATGACGGTGACATTGTAGGTGAACGAGTATTCTCCGGCAGGCAGGACGGCATTGTCCGGCAGTCTGTAGTCGGTACCCTCTCCGGCATTGTCGGAGGATACGGTTATATCCACCAGACGGTCATAATCCGCCGCTCTTCCCAGCAGCTGGACTGTCACCGGTATTTCCATTTCATCTCCGGTCTCATATACGAAGGTGACATCAGTGGTGTCGCACAGTACGTTGCCCTGCACCCTGTTGTTGAAATAGACTGAACATATCTCCCCGAAATTGTCAGGGTGGCGTTCTTCGCAGGATGAAGCTGCCAGAGTCAGCAGGATAACCGCAATGTATGTAAGTGTCTGTCTCATGGATTCTGTCAGTTTTCTGTTTCTGATTGAGGGAGAGGGACTACGAACATTTCATCCGACGGACCGGGATTTCCGCTTGCCGTACCGGAGAACAGCACCCTTGTGAACATTCTCTTGTACATGAAGAACAGCTGTCCTTCCCCGTACAGTTCCCTTATGTATTCGTATTGCAGCAGATCTGCCGTCAGGGATGGCAACGGGTCGACGCCTCTGCTGTCCCTCAGTATGTTGACATACTGGAGTCCGGAGGCGATGTCATCCGACTGGCTTTCCGCTGCTATAAGATACATTTCTCCGAGCCTGATCAGGGGAATCATGGTGTTGCGGATGTTTCCGCTGTTTGCCATGTCGGAGTATTTGTAGAAATAGCTGTTTCCTCCCGTAGTCCTCCAGTTGGCGAGATACCGGTAGTCGTAAAGGCTTCCGCCGGTGCCTATTCCTCCGTATATATAGTTGGAGAACAGCCCTCCTTCCATGGTGAACACGTAGTTCGGAAGCCTGCTCGGGTCGAAGTAGTCCTCGAACAGGGTCGCTCTCTGGGAATGGGACAGTGCGAATATCACTTCGGAGGAGAATATCCTGTCCGGATCATCGGGGGAACCGCTCACCGAAGCCCTGTCCACAAACGGGAAAATGCCATCATTGCCGGCCTGGATTACTTCCATGGCATATTTGAAGGCTTCGGTCCTGTTCCCTGTCCACAGGTTGACCCTGGCAAGCAGGGCGGAAACGGCAAAATAGTTGAGCCTGAGACTCCTGTAATAGAGGAATGTGTCGGTGGCTCCAGCTCCAGGACCATCCAGCCCGGTCCCTTCGGTGCGGACCGGATCAACGGAAAGCAGCACACGGGCTTCGGACAGATCCTGCAGGACCATTGCGGCGATTGTAGAGGCAGGTTGGACGGCATGGGCCGTTCCGTCATATTCAGTGTAATATGGAATGCTGTCCGCATCAGGGTTGCGGGAATATACCGGGCCGAACAGACGGAGCATGTCGAAATGCAGCATTGCCCTCAATGCCAGAGCTTCTCCCTTTATTATATAGTAATTGTCCCCGCTGAAAATGCCTTTACGCGAGTCTATGGCAGACAGCAGCTGGTTGCAGTCCAGAATAAGGGAGTAGGCCTTGTCCCATGTCTCGTTGAACCTGGTCCTCCAGTATTCAGTGTCGTAGCTGTACGATGCGATGTCATTGTAGTTGCCCCATACGGAGTCATCCGTCCCCAGTGCGTATGCCCCTCCCATCAGTTCAATCATCTCCACGGATAACGCCCCTCCGTAGAGCATGTCATCGTTCAGTTCGATGTATATTCCGTTGAGAAGCATCCTGAATCCATCCTCGGTCGAGAGCAGGTCTTCCTCTGCAATCTCATCGTATGGCTGTACATCCAGCCATTTGCTGCAGCCGCTGCTGCAGATGGCCGTGGCTGTCAGTATGGCAAGCAGATATGTGATATTTCGTTTCATGTCAGAATGTCATGCCTATGGAAAAAGATATGGAACGGGCAAAAGGGTAGTCCGTACCCCTTTCTACCCTGACTGAAGATACCCGGAAGATGTCGTTCATGGTCATCTGTACGGACAGTGCGCTCATTTTCAGTTTCCTGGTTATCCTGTCGGGAAACTCGTACCCTATGTTGATGGATTCCCCTGTGAATGTATTCTCATCCATGACGAAGCGGGAGGACTTGTCCGTGGTCTGCACGAGGGAGATGCCCTTGAAATACGCTTCCCTGTTAGTGGCGGACCAACGGTCGTAGAGGGCTCTTTTGTCCTGGTTGTTGTAGACGTCCTCGGTGCCGATGTTCTCTACTTTCTGGAAAAGGGAGGTGTTGAACACCTGTCCTCCGAGTCTGTACCTGAAATAGCAGCCGATGTACAGCCCCTTGAAATACAAGGTGGTACCGAGGATGCCCTCTATCTTCGGTTCCGTGTCTCCGACAACGGTCTCATCCCCGGAATCGTATGTGAAAGAATAGCTTCCATCTTTTCTGATGAACAGTTCCTGACCTGTGGCCGGGTCGATGCCTGCTGACCGGACGGCCCATATTGCTGTCGGGCTGCCTCCGTCATAATACCTTGTCGTGCCCGAGAGCGATGCTTTTCCCTCCTCGTTCAACTGGCTGAACGAATTGCCTATGTCGGCATATCTTGACCTGGAGCTTGTCGCGTTGAGACTGATATTCCAGTTGATGCCTTCTGACGGCCGGTATATCGGCGATATCTTGAATGTCGCCTCCCAGCCGTGCGTCTTCTGTGCGCCTGCATTCATGGCTATGCTCGACACTCCCATCGAACCCTTGGTCGAAATGATGGCGAGCAGGGGATCGGTGTCCTTCCAGTAATAGTCGAAAGTGAGGTTGATGCGGTTGCCCCAGAACGTGATGTCGGCACCGATATCCGTGTTGATGGTTTCCTGCCAGCCCAGATCAGGGTTGCCCAGTTCGTTGACAATCACCCCGGTCCCGAATATGTTGGTCATCCAGCCGTTGAAACGGTATGTGGTGAACGCCCTGTAGGATGAGAAGTTCTGGTTCCCGGGGTTGCCTATCGAGCCTCTGATTTTGAGCATCTGAAAGAAATCGGTCCCTTCCATGAATTTCTCCTTGTGCATGTTCCACCCGAGTCCGACCGACCATGTGTTCCTGAACCTGTTGCCTGTCCCGAAAAGGGATGTCCCGTCCAGACGGTAGTTGAAATCGAGCAGGTAGCGGTCATCGTAGGCATAGCCGCCGTTGATGTAGAAGCTGGCTGCCCTCTGTACGTTCAGGTCGTAGTCCGGAGTCTCGCCGACAGGATAGTTGTTGGCAAACGATGGCGCTCCGAAGCGGTCATCCGTAAATCCGTTGGCCGAATATCCGAATGTTTCCGTCCTGTCATTGCTGAAATTGAATCCTCCGACTGCATTCACCATGTGTTTCCCTCCGAGGAGTTTCCCGAATGTGATGGCGGCGTCCCCTTCGTATGTGAGATCCTTGCCGAGGCTGTGGGTATAGAGTCCCTTTTCGGTATCTTCAAGGTCATCGAACTGCGAATGAAGCGGAGAAAGCCTTGTCTGTGAGTCATCATCCGATTTCGTGATTCCGAATTTTGCCCTGAACCTCAGGTAGTCCTGGATGAACCATTCGAAGATGAAATTGTTGGTGAATCCGAAACTTTCGGAGACATCATAGTTGTTGAGCGAGGCGTTCCAGAGAGGGTTGCTGACCGGATAGTCATCCGCGCCTTCCTCCGGGTAGTAGAGGTATTTGTCGATGCCTCCCTCGCTGTTGTATTTGGTATAGTATGGGTTGGCATTCGCGTATTCCTGAAAGGATACTGCAGGATTTTCCGAGTCGAGATAGTTGATGGTCAGTTTGTTGCTGAACTGGAACTTGCCGGTCCGGTAGATTAGGTCGATGTTCCCTTCCAAAGTCTGCCGTCCCGAGCCTTTCATGACTCCCTGGGTATTGCCGTAGCTCAGACCGATACCGTATCTTATCTTGTCCTCTCCTCCTTCCGCATAGACGTTGTGCTTGTGGGTGAATCCTGTGCGGAGCGGCTCGCTCAGCCAGTATGTGTCCACGCCGCGGGCAATGTTCTTGAGCCTGTCGTTGCGCAGGTTGTCTAACCGGACCTGGTTGAACGGGTCTCCGTTCCCATCCGTATATACTCCGGCGAGGGTTTCGAACTCCAGCTTTTCGCTGGCATTCATCAGGTTGTAGTCGGTAAGGTCTGCGAATGATATGCTGAAGTCCCCCTTGTAGGACACCTGGAGCCGGCCTCTTGCAGGGGCCTTTGTCTCTATGACCACCACTCCGTTTGCCGCTTTGGAACCGTAGATGGCCGTGGATGCCGCATCCTTCAGGATGGTTACGGATGCCACACGGTTCATGTTCAGGTTCATCACCGTCTCCAGTGTGGTCTCGAAACCGTCAAGGATGAACAGCGGCTGGTTGGGGTCCGTACCGTATTCCTCCCTCAGTCCCGCAACGCTGGTTTTCCCCCTTATCTCGATGTCGGGCATCCTGTTCGGATCCGAGCCGAATTGGGTGCTCTCCATTATCTTGAAAGATGGGTCCAGGGTCTTGAGACTCTGCAGTACATTGGAGGATCCTACCTGCTTGAGCTGGTCTCCCTTGTATGTGGCGGATGATCCGGTGAAACTTTCCTTTTTCCTTTCATATACGCCGGTCACCACCACATCTGCGAGTTCCGTGGTATTCGCCTGCAGTACTATTCTTCTGAATGAATCTGCATTGCGTGTGTTGTATTCCTTGATGTATGTGTCGTAGCCGACATACGAGAATGCGATATTGCACGTTTCATCCGGGATTTCCAGTGTGAAATTGCCGTCAAGGTCGGTCGCTGCTCCCGTGCTGGTGCCCTCTATCATGACGGAAACTCCGATCAGCGGGTATCCATCACCGGCATCAATGACCTTCCCGGACAGCTCTACAACCCGGTCTTCTGTACCGGTATAGTCTTGAGCATCAATGCTTGACGCTGATGAAAGGAATAATGCGAATGTAATGACCAGAGGAATTACCCCCCCCTATCCGCCTATGAAAGGGATAATGCATAAATTGTCTATTTATCAGTCCGTAACAGACAAAGATACAAAAATATCTTACGCCTTATATCCCGTCACCGATAAAATTAAAAATGATTTTCAAGACAATAGGCGGCAGGCCTTTGAAAATGAAAAGCCTGCCGCCTAATCGACTAATGTCCAGCCATGTCACTGTTCTGCCTTTATTGCAGCCTGCGCCGCAGCGAGGCGGGCGATAGGCACGCGGAAAGGTGAGCAGGATACATAGTTGAGCCCGATCTTGTAGCAGAATTCTACGGATGCGGGGTCTCCTCCGTGTTCTCCGCAGATACCGCATTTCAGTTCAGGACGGGTCTCGCGCCCCATTTCAACCGCATATTCCAGCAGCTTGCCCACTCCTTTCTGGTCGAGGGTCTGGAACGGATCCGCATCAAGTATCTTGTTGCCGAGGTAGTCGCCCATGAATGTTCCGACATCATCGCGTGAGAAGCCGAATGTCATCTGGGTCAGGTCATTGGTACCGAACGAGAAGAACTCCGCAGTCCTGGCCATCCTGTCTGCGGTGAGGGCGGCGCGAGGAATCTCGATCATGGTTCCGAACTTGTATTCGATGGTCTGGTTGGTCGCTGCCTCCACTTCCGCCTTGACTCGCACGCAGATGGCCTTCTGGAACTTCAGCTCGCGCTGGGAAACGGTCACAGGGACCATTATTTCCGGCATAGGATGCAGCCCCTCTTCCTGGAGTTCTGCGGCGGCAGTGAAGATTGCCCTGAATTGGGTCTCGGAAATCATCGGGTATGTGATGTGCAGACGTACTCCGCGGTGTCCCATCATAGGGTTCACTTCGTGGAGGGATTCGCCCCTCTTTTCGATGTCTTCCTCTGAAATGCCGAGTTCGTTGGCAAGTTCCTCCCTCTTGGTCTGTGTCTGAGGCACGAATTCATGCAGCGGCGGGTCGAGCAGGCGGAATGTGACAGGCTTGCCGTCCATCACCCTCATTGTACTCTTGACGGATGCCTTGATATACGGCTCGAGTTCGGCGAGTGCGGCGCGGCGTTCATCATCCGTCCTTGAAAGAATCATCTTGCGCAGTTTTGCAAGAGGCGTCTCCGCGTTCTTTCCATAGAACATGTGCTCCACACGGAAAAGTCCGATACCTTCGGCACCGAAGTTCAAGGCACGCTCTGCATCTTCCGGAGTGTCGGCATTCGTGCGTACGCCGAGCCTGCGGTATTTGTCCACAAGTGACATGAACTTGATGAAGAGAGGGTTCTCGGATGCATCCATTGTCTCGATACCGGTATTGTACACGAGACCCTTGGCTCCGTTGAGACTGATGACGTCTCCTTCCTTGATTGTCACTCCGCTGTTCTGGAATGTGGCTGTCTTTCCTGCCAGGTCAATGTGAAGGGCATCGCAGCCGACTATGCAGCACTTGCCCCAGCCTCTTGCCACGAGGGCTGCATGCGAAGTCATGCCGCCCCTCTGGGTGAGGATACCTGCAGCTGCACGCATCCCTTCCACATCCTCAGGCGAGGTCTCTTCCCTGACGAGGATTGTGGCTACGCCTTTGGCGTTTTCCGCCATGGCGGCTTCGGATGAGAACACTACCTTGCCGACGGCACCTCCCGGAGATGCAGGAAGACCGTGCGCCACGACCTTTGCCTTCTTCTCTGATGCAGGGTCGAGTATAGGGTGGAGGATTTCGTCCAGCTGGTTAGGTGCGACACGCATTACGGCCGTTTTCTCATCGATCATTTTCTCGTCGAGCATGTCCATTGCCATGGTGAGGGCCGCTATACCTGTCCTCTTGCCGATACGGCACTGGAGCATCCACAGCTTGCCGTCCTGGATGGTGAACTCGATATCCTGCATGTCCCTGAAATGGTCTTCAAGATGCTTGCGGATGTCATCAAGTTCCCTGTAGACTTCCGGCATTGCGGTCTCGAGAGACTGGAGATGCTGGTTGTGAGGATTCTTTGTAGCCTCGTTGAGAGGGTTCGGAGTGCGGATACCGGCAACTACATCCTCTCCCTGGGCATTGATGAGCCATTCTCCGTAGAACTTGTTCTCTCCTGTGGCAGGATTCCTTGAGAAAGCGACACCGGTAGCGGAAGTCTCTCCCATGTTGCCGAATACCATCGACTGTACGTTTACAGCCGTACCCCAGTCATCCGGTATCCCTTCTATCTTTCTGTATGCGATTGCCCTCTTGCCGTTCCATGACTTGAACACTCCGCCGATGGAGCCCCAGAGCTGGGCCTCTGCAGAGTCAGGGAATTCCACTCCGAGGACTTCCTTTACCTTCGACTTGAACCTGTCGCAGAGTTCCTTCAGTTCTTCTGCAGTGATGTCGGTGTCGGAAGCGTATCCCTTCGCCTTCTTCAACTCTTCCATCATCCTGTCGAGCTGCTGGCGGATACCCTGGCCATCTTCCGGCTCGATGCCTTCCGCCTTTTCCATTACGACATCGGAATACATCATGATGAGACGGCGGTATGCGTCATATACGAAACGCGGGTTGCCTGTCTTTTCGATAAGACCCGGGATAGTGGCGGAACACAGACCTATATTGAGGATTGTGTCCATCATTCCCGGCATCGAACTTCTCGCTCCTGAACGGCAGCTGACAAGGAGAGGGTCCCTGTTGTCTCCGAATTTCTTGCCCATTATGGCTTCCGTAGCCTTCATCGCATCCGCCACTTCCGCCTTGAGCTCGTCCGTATAACCCCCGCCGAGCTGATAGTACTCTGCACAGCATTCTGTCGTGATTGTGAATCCTGCAGGTACCGGAATGTTAAGTCTGCACATTTCTGCAAGGTTAGCGCCTTTTCCTCCGAGGAGGTTTCTCATAGAGCCGTCGCCCTCAGCGGTCTTTCCGCCGAAGCGGTAGACTCTTTTTTTCTTGTCTGCCATTTCAGTTATGATTTTTAATATTGGGTTTGTTGTCAAATCGTGCGCAAAAATAATAAAAATCCGTGATTTATACCATACCGGTTACAACAGTCTGCTTGCGAGGTCTGAAAGTTCGCTCCTTTCCCCCTTGCGCAGGTTGATGTGTTCGAACAGCGGCTGCCCTGCCATTTTTTCGCCCAGATGGGTGAGTCCGTTGGAATAGATGTCAAGATACGGCTGGTCGATCTGGAACAGGTCGCCTGTGAAGACCATCTTCGTCCCTTCTCCAGCCCTTGTGATAATGGTCTTGATTTCGTGAGGAGTAAGGTTCTGCGCCTCATCGATTATGAAGAACACGTTTCCGAGACTCCGTCCCCTTATATATGCCAAAGGCGATATCAGCAGTTTTTCTTCCTTGAGCATGGCATCTATCCTCTGGGCCTGCTTGCTGCCGGGCTTGAACACGTTCCTGATTACGTTCAGATTGTCCATCAGGGGTTGGATGAACGGTCCCATCTTGGCTTTTTCGTCTCCGGGCAGAAACCCTATTTCCTGATTTCCGAGAATTACGGTCGGGCGCGACAGTATGATCTGTTCATAGTCCCGTTCCTGTTCCAGTGCGGCAGCCAGGGCAAGAAGCGTCTTCCCTGTACCTGCCCCTCCGGTCAGCGACACGAGCCTTATTTCTTTGTTGAGACATGCCTCTATGGCAAACTTCTGTTCGTCGTTCCGGGGTGATATGCCGTATGCGTACTGTTTCCTGATCAGGATGATCCTGTCCGTCCGGCTGTCATATCTGGCGCAACTGGTCATTTCATGCCCGTTCTCTCCCCAGCGGAACCTGTACAGCTGGTTCGGCATCGGCCTTTCCTCCCGGCCTTCCTTGCCGGTATGACGGTCTGTCAGATCCTCCGGAGCAAGCCAGCCTTTCCCGTATGTGAGTTCCTGACATTTGGCAGGATCGAAATTCTCCTTGACGATCACTTCGTTCCTGGTGTATTCCACTCTCTGCTCGTCTATCTTGTCTGTCAGGTAGTCCTGGGCTTCCATGCCGACCGCCTTTGCCTTCATCCTCAGGTTGATGTCCTTGGTCACGAGGGCTACGAAACGGTCCGGATTGTTGTCCCTCACCCACATCGCTGTGGCGAGTATCCTGTGGTCCTGGGTGTCATCCTGGAACAGGTTGCGAAGTTCGTGCGGGAACGGATGGTTCAGCTCTACCTTGATGTTGCCCTTGTCCTTGCCGATGGGTACTCCGTGCTCCCCGAACATCCTGTTGCCTGTCAGCCTGTCCAACTCCCTCATGAAGTTCCTTGCGTTGAAACTGAGGGCATCGTTCCCTTTCTTGAACTTGTCCAGTTCTTCGATGACGGCGGAAGGGATGACGATGTCGTTTTCCTGGAACTGTCTGATGCACTTGAAGTCATGCAGGATTATGTTTGTGTCGAGCACGAATATCTTCGGCCTTCTGGCTCCCGGCCCCTTGTCGGGGACATTGGCGTACCGTGTCATGATATGTGGTTTTAATGTGTCCTTTCTCAATGGTATCAGTCTTCCCCCTCCGATGACTGGCCGTCCATCAGAGCTGCAAGTATTGCAGACAGTCCGGTGCGGCTGGAGGATGACAGCCGGATATGCGGTTGTCCGGAAGTCGGGACAGGCCGTCCTATCGGGTAATAGGCGATGTCCTGGAGCAGGAACTGTGCATCCATGTAGTCATAGTCATCATCGCTGATCTGGATGATGACGCCCGGTATCTCGGCAAAGAGTATCCGGATGCTGTCAGTCTCGATGTATGCCTGTTCTATCCCGCTGATGTCCAGGTCAATGTCACCGTTGCAGCTGTCATTGTCCGTTGCCTGCCGCATGTCCCGGCCCGTCTTTCCGTCACAGACCGTTCCCCGGGATGCCGTATCCGGGTCTTTCCCGGCCCGGAAGTATCCGAGGAGCCGCGCTGCCGCAGTCATCATGCCTCCTCTGCCTACGGATATTCCGCTCATCACCACTCCATCCTCTACAAGTTCCCTGACGACCTCGAAACAGTCGATGAAATAGTCTGGATCCATGATTTCAGGGCCGTTTTCATTGCCGTTGCCGAGCGCTTCCGCCAGCATCGATCCTCCGAGCCTGTGCGTGCAGGTGTCGAATGGTATGTATATCAGCCGGCTGCCGGCATGTCCTGCGGTACGGCCGTCGGAAGCGATCCGTCCGGGACATTTTCTGGAGTCCCGTATCCAGACTTTTTCCGGCGTGCCTCCAATGCCTGCGGCGTCCTCATCCGGGAAGCCGTCGGCGGAGGGAATCATCCCGCTGTCCGTGCTGCGGAACGGCATCCAGTCCCTGACCCCCATTATGCCGAACTTTGCGCGATGGACCTGGTCCCGATGCGAGATACCGGCTTCGGTAAGTTTCACCCCGAGATCGTAGATATAGCTTGTGGCGGCTTCGACGCTTGTATAGAATGCCGCCATGTCTCCTACGGCTGAGGTGCTCCAAATCCATTCTGCCGACATGTCCAGATTGCCGAGCCTGAAATGTCCTTCTTTCCACAGGGATTCGAGAATGCATTCGGCCACGGCAAGACGGGTTGCGGAGCGGGGGTGGTCCGGACTTATGTCAGGATATGCGCTGCCGTTTGAGGACATGGCGGAAATGACCTTCTGCAGATATTCGGCCTCCCTGCCGCAGTCGTATCTGAAGTTGACCGGGGTCCTGTCTGCCGTCTCATCTATCACCGGCTCTCCGGTATCGCCGTTTCCCGGTCTGGGCCATCTTGCGGCGAATGCTTTCCAGTACGGTTCCGGCATACATTCCTTGAGCATGTCGGCCGGGGTCGAGTCCATCACGGCGCCATCGATGATATACTCCGAAAACAATATGTCCGTCTTTCCCTTCATCTGCTTGAAAAATCTCCGTAAAGATAGCAAGAATCTGTTTATTTCCCGTGAGACGCTTTTGAAATTTTGATAAAATTATCGGTCGGGTTGCCGCATGAAAATGAAAACAACTTCTTATTTTTGCGTCTCTAATGACAGGAATATGGCAAGAGAAGACAAGTCGGTAAAAGAATATTCGGATAATGCGTACGGGGAAATGATCGATGCCCTGTTCCGCAGGTTCCCGTCGTTCCAGAATGCGGGGGCATCGGCATACAAGCCAGGCATCGACAACATGCTGTTCTTCGACATGTTGTCGGGACATCCCCACAGGAAATACAGGACAATACATGTGGCTGGGACGAACGGGAAAGGTTCTGTGGCAAACATGCTGGCCTCTGTCTGCGCGGCAGCCGGAATGAAGGTCGGGCTCTACACTTCCCCGCACATACTCGATTTCCGCGAGAGAATGAGGGTGCTGGATGGCGGATGGCAGGAGGGGACAGGCGTTTCCTGCGGGGAGGGTCCGGGTCCGGACAAGCCGGGATGCCCGTTGTATTACATTTCAAAGAAAGAGGTGTGGGACTATGTGAAGGAATGGGGCGCGACATTCGACCATCTCGACCTCTCGTTCTTCGAGATCACGACAATGATGGCCTTCGGCTGGTTCGCATCCCGGGATGTTGACATCGCCGTTATAGAGACAGGTCTCGGAGGGAGGTTGGACAGCACGAATATAATAACGCCGGTGCTGAGCGTGATTACCAATATAGGTCTGGACCATTGCGACATGCTCGGAGAGACTCTCGGTGAAATCGCGTTCGAGAAGGCAGGCATCATAAAGCCGAAGGTGCCTGCGGTTGTGGGGGAGAGCGGTCCGGAGACTGACCCGGTTTTTGAACGCAAGGTGTTGTATGCCAATCTTCCCGAGCCTGAATTCATGGGAGACGGGAACAGGATAATGTCGCTGCTGACATTTGCTGACAAGGCGGAACCATCCCTGTGGAAAGAAAAGGATACGATCCTGGAACGGATGGACCTGCAGGGAGAATACCAGGAAAAGAATCTCAGAACTGTCCTTGCGGCCATTGATGTGCTGGCGGAGACGGGTGCCGTTCCTGAATTGAAACGGCTGTCGTCGGAAGGGAATGGGACCGGCGGTGCGGCGGTGCGCGGCGGTGCGGTAGGATCGGCAATAGAACATACCGCCAGGCGGATGCAGTTCCACGGGCGGTGGGAGAAACTTTCCGACAGCCCGTATGTAATCTGCGATATCGGCCATAATTCCCACGGACTCAGATACAATTTTTCACAGTTGGAAAGAATGATGCGCAGCGGACGGTTCGACACTCTGACGATAGTCTACGGTGCCATGGCGGACAAGGACGTGGACAGGATAATGGAAATGTTTCCGAAGTGCGCGGAACTGGTGGCGGTGACCGCTCCCGGGAAAAGGGCGATGCCGGCGGAGGAGATTCTCGGAAAGTACGTGGCTGCAGGCGGGGATCCTTCCAGGGCGGTATGCTGCGGTGACATGAAAGCGGCACTTGAGGCCGCAGGAGTTCTTCCTGCCGTCTCTTCCGGCGAAGGGACCGGCTTTGCTGCAGGGCGTGAGACAGGCCCCGGAACCGATGCGGCACGCCATTTGGTCTACATAGGCGGCAGTACATATATCGTGGCCGAGGCAGTGCCGTTTTTCCGGCAATGAACTCCGGCGTTACGTATTTTTAAACCCGGACCGGGCTGGAGTGTCCGATAATCTGTTTTTAAATTTTAATGCCATGAAAGGAAAAACAGGATTGTTCATTGTGTTGTCAGTTTTGTCTGCAGCGGCAGTGTCGGTATTGATGACGGTTTTCTTGTCAGGAGATTCCGATGCCGCAACCATTGGCCGGAAGAAGGAAACGAAGACTGACAGGGAAGGCCATGTCCTTGTGAAACTGTGGGATGAATACAATGATGCCCGTTCGGATGACAGGCCACTGAAAGAAGCCGGAATATTGGATGAAATCATAAGGAAGTCCGTGGCCGGCAGGTTGCCGTGGGATTTCTATGATGCCTCATGCAAATGGTTCCATTCCGTGGTCTCGCGCAACTGGAAACTCGGGGATGAGTCTCTGGCACGCATATCGGCCGATGCTGCAGGTTTCGGGAGTCCTGTCGTGGACTACAACCTCGCCCTGTCCGGGCTGCTGGACGTGGAGATTGACCGGAAGTGGCTGGAAACCAATGTTCTGGATAATGCGGCTTCTCTCAAGCAGTCATGCTGCAGGAGCTTTTACGCCAATGACAGGATACTTTCGTCCTCCGACAGATATGCCCGGTTCATTACGGATCTGATATCAAATGACTACGAATATCTTCTGTGGTCGCTTTCGAGGCAGTCCGGCCGCTACGGTGAGGATGATGGAGTACGCGAGGCTGCGGAGAAGGCCCTGAAGGATTATCTCGGGGACAGTTATCCGGCAGGGACGTATCTGGAATATCTCGATGTGCTGGACATGGCGGGAGGTCCTGATATCATGGGATATGTCGGAGATGAGGATGTCTGTCCGGCTGACAGCATGGAGGTTTTCCTGCAGCGCAGGCATGCTTTCCTGGAAGGTTTCGCCTGTAGGTACGAGGGCAGGGCAATCTCCCTGTATGCCCTTGAACAGATGCTTGTTGACAGGAAACGGGTTCTCGATGCGGGTCGCTCCGGACATGCCGGCCTCAATGTGCCGGAATCTTCGGATTACAGGGAATTGGGAAATGACTGCGATGCCTTCATCAGTCTGCTCGGGGCGTGCAGGGGAGAGGAGAAGCGGATAGCGGACTGTCTGGAACGTGTACCGGCCCTTGCCGATGAACTCGATTCGCGCAGTGTCGGGATGTTTACGGATGGATACGAGGTCGGTGCGGTGTTCAGAAATGTAGACAAGGCGCTTCTGGAGTTGAGGAAGAATGATGAGGATGGGGAAATCGTCCATTCTGCCGAGATGTTCAATGCCGTCGGAAGCTATTATCTGCCCGATACCGTGAAATGCCATCTGCCCCGGATACCGGATGGCGACTATGTGCTGGTTTGCAGGTACGGAAAGGACAAGTCGATGCTTTCGTTCCCCGTGTCTTCGCTTTCGGTAGCGGGGAGGTCTGTCAGGGATTCCGGATACGGGATATATCCTGCATGGCAGGACAGCGGGAAGCCTGTGGAGAATGCGGATATCGAAATCATTTCGAAAGGGGAGACGGTGAAGACGGTGAAAGGTTTTTCCTTTGACGGGTTCACATCTGTCCAGGGGATTCTCGATGCCGTGTCGGCCGGGCATGATGGTGCGCTGCGGATAAGATGTTCCTTTACGGATGACGAAGGCCTTTACAGAAGGTCTCCTTCCCTTTTCGTTTCGGAAAATGATATGGATACGGGGTTTGCAGGGGAGACTGCTCCCCGGGAGCGGAGGACAGAGGCCAGGATATTCAAGGACAGGGGCGCGTTCAATCCCGGGGACTCGGTGCAGTTCAAGGTGGTGCTCTTCTCCCATTCGGGAGGGAAAGACTATGCGGTCGAACCTGACAGGGACATGAATGTATGGCTGGCCGGGCCGGATGGAAAGACAGTGGCGGAGAAACCGTTGAAAACCGATACCTTCGGCTCCGCTGCCGGAGTATTCGGTCTTCCGGAAGGACTGAAAGGAGGTACGTATTATATATCGGTCAATGTGCCCGGTTCTTCGGGATTCATTGCAAGGTCGGCCCTGACTTTGGATGAATTCGTCCTGCCGAACTATACGATGGAATTCATGGATGACAGCCTGGTCTGGTTTCCGGGAGATACCGTCATCGTAAGGGGCAGGCTTTCCGGCTATTCGGGTCATTCCGTGTCTGCGGCGAGGATCGGATACAGTATGGAATCGTATTCCTATGGGGTAGAGCCTGTACATGGAGAAACGACGGCGGCGGATGACGGGACTTTCGAGATCCGGTTCAAGGCCGGTTCTCCGTCGGGCGGCGGGGACAGGTCATACTGGTACTATCCTTCCGTCAAGGTGACTGACCTGACAGGAGAGACGTACGAATGGTCGGGGAGGCCGGTGTATGTCAACCCGAAGATGACCTTGTCCGCCTCTTTGCTCAACGAAGCGGAGGGATATGCGGACATGCTCCCGGGATATGCGGATGAAAGGTTGGAACTGATGTCCTGCGATACGGCAAGACTGCGTTTCAGGACCTTTTCGGGCATGCCTGAGTGTCCTGTAGAATATTCTGTGACACGAGATGGACATCCTGTCCTGACCGGTTCCGCCGTGACGGGGGAGGAAGTCGCGGTAGACCTTTCCGGCCATCCTTCCGGAATATACCGTGTCGGGGCAAAGGCTGTCTATACGCATCACGATGGAAGGCGGCTGGAGGATGAGTATTCAATGGCCCTTCTGAAGACATCCGTTTCCGATACGGCGATGGATTACGGAGTGGAGTCATTTATAAGAAAAATAGATGATGGCAGCGTATCCGCCCTTGTCGGTGTCGGAGATGGCGAACAGTGGTTTGTGGTGGAGGTCTATGATGCTGCCGGCCGCCTTCTCAGGTCGGAAACGGTAAGGATGAACGGACGGAACGGTTCGGAAGATTCAGTCAGGCTGATAAGCTGCGCGTTCGACGGCTCGTGGACCGATGTGGTCACCATGAGGATATTCGGGTTCAGGAACGGGAAGACGAGAACCGATTGTTTCACCTACGGCAGGGCCGTTCCTGCGGTATTGGCTCTCCCTCTTGAGTTCACCCGTTTTGCGGACAAGACCATGCCTGGGACAAGGGTAGGTATCAGTATGAAGACATTGCCCGGTACCGAATGTCTGGTGTCGGTCTACGACAAGAGCGCTGACAACATAAGAGGCAACGGATGGTCGGCTGTCCGGTATAGGGAAGAGTCTCCGGCCGATATACGCGTCAGGGCAGAGACAGGAGGAACAGGCCGTGGCCGGTACGGGGATGCAATACCGTTCCAGTTGGTGGAAGAATCTTCCGGAGTCGTGGTATCGCGGCCGATGCTGAGGTCAAAATCCATCGCTGCAGACAATGCCGCGGTGATGGATGGAACTGCAGTATCGGGGAATGCGGAGGGCCTGCCGGCGGAGGTGTCAGTCAGGGACAGGTTCGACAAGACTCTGGCGTTCCTGCCTCTTTTGCATCCGGATGATGATGGCGATGTGGAGTTCGATGTAGACGTGACAGACAGGCTGTCTACGTATTATGTGTCTGTGTTCGCCCACGACCGGTGCATGAGAAATGCAGTCCTGCGCAAGGAAATGGTCGTTTCTCTTCCGGTCAAGGTGTCCGTTACCGAACCTCGTTTCCTGTATGAAGGGGACAGGTATTGTCTGAAGGCATCGGTGTCCAATGCTTCGGAGAATCCTCTTTCGGGGAATATGGAACTTTATGTCTACGGATCGGAAGGCTACAGGCATTCCGAGCCTCTTATGGTCGGAAAGACCGCGCTGTCCGTCGGCGCCGGATCGGCTTCGGCCGCTGAGTTTGCCGTGGATGTGCCGGCGGGAGCCGATACGCTCGGATTCAAGATAGTATATACAGCCGATATGGATGGTGTTTCCGTATCGGATGCGATGTTCGTGCCGGTGCCGGTGCTGGAACCGGTGCAGACATTGACCGAAGCCCATTCTTCAGTCTTTCTTCCCGGAATGGACAGGGATTCCCTGAAACGGGCTCTCGGGGCTGCATTCTCCGGGACATCCTCAGCGGGAGCGGAATACAGGGAGACAAGTCTTATGGACATGTTGCTGGAATCAGTCCCTGTCAGGATTGAACCGAAGGCAAAGGATGTGCTGTCTCTGTCGGAGGCTTATTATATGGGACGGCTTTCTTCTGTCATACGGGCGGGAGAATCCCCGGTAGTGACCGTGCCTGACAAGCCGGGAGAGACCGGGATTGCCGGATGGTCTGATGGGAAACTTCTCGAAAGCATTCTGGCATGTCAGAACAGCGATGGAGGTTTCGGATGGTTCGAGGGATTCCCGTCATCTCCCGTGATTACGGCCGTAGTGTTGGAGAGATTTGCCATGCTCCGGGACAGGGGACTGTGTCCTGCTGCAGCTCCGGCAGATTCTGCAGATGCTTTTGACCGCACTGAGACACCCGGTGTCGGACAGCTTTCAAAGGCTGTTTCATACCTGGATTCCCTGCGGTTCGGCAAGGAATATCCGCTATGGTACGGAGGCATTTCGCTGTCGCAGTATCTCTATCTGCGGTCAATGTATCCTGATGTAGCCTTTTCCGTCACTGCCGGCAGGAAACTAATGAAGGAATTCGCTTCGGCGGTGAAGGATTATCTCCTGCCGAAGAAAGACAGAGGTCTGAATGACAATATTCTTGGTAAGGCGAGACGGGCTGCTGTCCTCATGTCGCTTTCCCGGCCCGAATCGGAGGCCCTGGCTCTGTCTTTCGGCCTGAAAAGGAAAGATATCAGGAAACTGGCCTCTTCTGCCGATGCTGATATGCTCTCTCTGATGGAATATGCCGTGCAGCATCCTTCGGGAGGGGTCTGTTTCCCCAATGCGGTGCTGCCTTTCCGCGGATTGCTCGAAAGCGAAGTCTATGCCCATTCTCTGCTCTGCGACCTGCTCGAACGCTATTCTGAGGCTGCTGTGTCTGACGGAAGGCACGGTGCCGGGAAAATATCCGGCCCGGTTTTGTCGGAAAAGGCTTCCGGTATGGCGGATGGAATCCGTCTGTGGCTGATGTTGCAGAAGGAGACGCAGCATTGGGAGGCCGACCCGGCATACCTGAATGCCGTGACATCGGTGCTGGATGGTTCCGATGCCGTGAAGTCGGCACTCATGGCCGTGATGACAAAGAGATATGCGGAATCTTTTGACAGGATAGAAGCGGCAGGCAATGAAATGTCGGTTGAGAGATGCTGGTATCGGGTAGTGTCAGGTATCCGGGAGGCAGATGCGGATTCTTTGTCAATGGTGCGTCATGCCGCTCACGGAGAGCCTGCAGCGCAGGACCGCAGGCCGGTGAAGATGGGCGGCGGCACCTGGATGATTCCTCTTGCCGATGGCGATACCCTCAATGTCGGGGACAGGATAGTGGCGCAGTACAGGATATGGAGCAGGGAAAACAGGAGTTTCGTGCAGATGGTCTCCCCGTACTATGCGTCCCTGCGTCCTGTGGATCAGCTGTCCGGCAGGACCGGAGGCTGGTTCAGGCCTGTGATGGTGTCCGGGACGGGCGCATCGCGTGCAGGCATCACTCCTTGCGGATACAGGGAAGTCAGGTCTGACAGGACCGTATATTGGTTCGATGTGTGTCCTGAAGAGAATGTCGGTTTCAACGAGGAATTCTTCGTGACTCAGGCCGGTACATTCACTTCTCCGGCAGTCTCGATAGAATGCCTCTATTCCCCTCATTACCGCGCCAACGGCCCTGCTTCCGCAAGGTTTGTGTCGGAATGATGCGGTTCGAATGTGTACGAAAAGCGATTCTGCAACATTACCGTCCGGATTGCATCTGTTGTATGTGTTGATTAATGGATTTTCATGAACGTACGTATTACAAGTGTCCTGGTGGCGCTGCTGTTGCCGGTGACACTTTTTTCACAGAACAATGCAGGTTATGATATCGGGTATCATCCATCGGTAGAGGCCGGTGTGGTACTGAACAACGTGTCGGCGGTGGCATCGGCCATGACATCCCAGGGATATTGTTTCGGTAACGGACTGTATCTCGGCGGTGTGACCGGGCTTGTGTTCGGCGCAGTCTCTCCGGACGGAGGAAGGGCGCAGATGATACCCGTGATGGCTGAAGTGAAATACAGTTTTCTCGACAGGAAAGCCAGTCCTTTCGTATCCTTGAGGACAGGTGCAATGTTCGATCTTTCATCGGATGGCTTTGCCGGCGGTGCAGGCTTTGTGCTGCGTCCGACAATAGGGGTGGATATCAGGCGGTTCTCAGTAAGTGTCGGAGTCAATCTCCAGTCTCTCTCTTTCGGGACGACCGGCGTTTCCGGTAGCGGGAGCACGACTTCATGGGCAGGGAAAGGAATGGTGTTTTTTCCTGGCTTCACTTCCGGCACTTCCGGTAATTCCGGCATATATGCGGGTCTGGCCTATTATTTCTGATGCCTGATTTCCCTGATTTTTGTGTTGCACTTGCTCGTTGACTCTGCCCTTTTGATTTTTTGCGGAAAAAATTTGCAGAATAAAATTTCTTGCGTATCTTTGCAGTCCTTTTCGGAGAAAACCTCCCCAAAGGCCAGTTCTTTAACAGACGGAATTTCGGAAAGAATCTTTTTGAAGTTTGTTTTTCCGCAGTGCAAGGAAGACGAGTGACGAACGACGCAGCAACCTGCTGGTTGTGAGGAGTGAGGACACGAAGTCTGACGCAGTAATAAGCCAAAAGAAACGAAAAAAGGGAGCATAGCTCAGTTGGTTCAGAGCGTCTGCCTTACAAGCAGAGGGTCGGGGGTTCGACTCCCTCTGCTCCCACACGGCAAAAAGCAGTTACAGAAATGTAGCTGCTTTTTTCGTTTAGTGCTTTGCGGATAGACATACTTTTTTGTTTGTCTTTTCCATGCCAGACTACGATTATGGGAGGAAACATGAAAAATCCGTATCTTTACCCTCCGTATGGGACAGGTAAAATATATTCCGCAGAACCAGAGGGATGAACTCTGGGGACTGACCGTATGCTCTGTCGGATACCAGAGCGTAGGACCGGGGGAAGAATATCCTCCGCAGGGGCACAATCAGGAATATATGTTCAGCCCGGCCACCGGGCGTACGCTTCCGGAATACCAGCTTCTGTATATCGTTGACGGAGAGGGGCGGCTCGATACAATGCACGGAGGCCGGCACAGGATAGAAGCTGGGGACATGTTTCTGCTGTTTCCTGGAGAATGGCACACCTATATGCCGGAGCGCGGGACCGGCTGGAAGGAATACTGGATAGGATTCAGCGGCATCAACATTGACAACCGTGTCAAGGCCGGCTTCTTCTCCACTGACAGGCCGCTTTACCATATAGGCTACGATGAAATCATGGTGGAGCTTTACAACGAGGCCATCAGGACGGCAGCACGGCAGGAACCGTATTTCCAGCAGCTTCTTGCCGGAATCGTAAATCATCTTCTCGGACTGATGTTCATGACCGGCAGCAACCGTATGCTCCGGCATGGCAACGATGCGGGCGCACTCATAGACAGGGCCAAGGCATTTCTGCAGGATTCCGTGGAGAAGGATATCTCGATGCCTGAAGTGGCAGGGCATCTGAACATCAGCTATACCGGGTTCCGGAGACTTTTCAAGGAATATACCGGCCAGTCTCCGGCGCAGTATTTCATCAACCTCAAGATACACAGGGCAAAGGAAATGCTGAGAGGGACAGGGATTCCGATAAAGGAGATATCCTATATCCTGCATTTTGAAACGCCCGAACATTTCTCCTCCATGTTCAGGAAAAGGACAGGGCTATCCCCGACGCAGTTCAGGAGGGAATAGACCGGGTCCGGCTGAATGGCATAAGACTATTTCGGGAGTCCGAAGACATCCGAAATCTCCTGCATCTGCGCATCGGTCATCCCTTCCGGAATGAAGCCCATGTTCCTGCCTGCCATATAGATCTGCGCCGATTTCTCAAGCACATCCACCTGGTCGAACGCAGACATGATGTCCGTATCGACCGCGAATACTCCGTGCTTTTCCCACATCACCACATCGTAGTCGTCATCGATGGCCTGAATGGTTGCCCTGGCAAGCTCTTTACTCCCCGGCAGCATATACGGGACTATTCCGAGTCCTCGCGGACAGAACGCCTTGGTCTCCGGAATCATGGACCATAGCATTCCGGTAGCTGCATCCTTTTCGAGGAACCGGCTGCAGTGCGTCAGCGCCACAAGCCCTGTCGGATGAGTATGCAGCGATGCCCTGTATGGAGAGCCTTTCGCCAGAAGATAGTCATGTACCGCAAGGTGCGAAGGCAGTTCGGAGGTCGGGGCCACCGGGGCATCCGCTACTATCTCATAATGCGCACAGTCATCGGCAATCCTGATGACAGAGCCGTTCTCCATAGGATTCCGGGCAAGATCCCTCATCCGTTTCTGCGTCCCCTTGCAGTAGAACCAGCAGCCCCTGAGGTGCGGCAGGACGGATCCGAGCGGAATCCGGCCGCTGATGGAGGGCAGCCGGCGGATGTCATCCGTGATATGCTCCGTAACATTGACGGTGATGTTGCCTCCGTTCCTCTCCGCCCAGCCTTTCTGCCACAGATATCCGGCTGCCTCGGCAACCTGGCCTACAGTCCAGGCAAGGTCTGCGCTCATTTCCAGTATCGATTCTTTCATCTGTCTGTTTCCTGTTATGCCGTTTGATCCGCCGTCCGTCATTGTCTTTTCAAAAGCACTTCACGTTCATATTTTTCCACCTCGGGGATAAAGCCATCTCCCGCCGGTACGCCGTTGCGCAGACAGAACATGTCCCAGACGGCGTTCCACGGCATGGACTTGGATTCTTCAAGAAGGGCAAGTCTCTCGAAACCCTTGTCCTCCGACTCGTATTTCCGCAGTATGCCGAGCGGTTCGAGCAAAGCCTGGAGGAGGCATTTCTGGGTGGCTCTGGCCCCCGTCACGTATGCCCCTATCCTGTTAATGCTCGCATCGAAGAAGTCGAGACCGACGTGGACCCTGCCGATGGCATCGCACCGCACAATCTCCTTGCACAGATCGAGGGTCTCATCATTCATTGTCACTACATGGTCGGAATCCCATCTCACAGGACGGCTGACGTGGAGCATCAGTTCAGGAGAAAACAGAAGCAGGGACGAGACCTTGTCGGCAGTGCTTTCGGTAGGATGGAAATGTCCGGTGTCAAGGGTCACTATCTTGTTGTTCCGGGTGGCGTATGCGATATAGAAGTCATTGCTGCCCACCGTGTAACTCTCCAGACCTATGCCGAATACCTTGCTCTCGAGACAGTCCTTCATGTCGGCATATTCCGTGCTGAATATGTCATCAAGCGACTCCTTCAGTATCCGGCGGTACTTCATCCTGTTGACAGTGATATCCTTGCTCCCGTCATGTATCCAGATATTCATTATGCACGGATCCCCCTGCGCCTTGCCTATGGCATCAGCGACAGCCCTGCACCGCTTTGTATGCTCTATCCAGAAATTCCGGATTCCGTCATCCGGGTTGGAAAGGGTAAGGTTTCCGCTCTTGGGATGGGAGAATGACGTGGAGTTGAAATCCAGCATGACACCATGCCAGCGGCCCCAGTCTATCCAACTTTGGAAATGTCTCGGTTCCACCTGGTCGCGGTCCACTGCCTCACCCCCGAAATCCCCGTATATCTCATGGAGGGAAAGCCTGTGCCTGCCCGGGATCAATGACATCGCCTTGAGGATGTCCATCCTGACCTCATCGATGTTCCTGGCTTTTCCGGGATAGTTTCCCGTGGCCTGGATGCCGCCGGAAAGGGCTCCTGAAAGTTTCTCGAACCCTGTCACATCATCAGTCTGCCAGCAGTGCAGTGAAAGGCTGATCGCCTGCAGCGATTCCATCGCCCTGTCCGTATCGATTCCCTGTCCGGCATAGCGTTCCCTCGCTATCGCGTATGCCTGTTCTACCAGTTTTTCCTTCATGGTTCCTTCTTTTATCCAATATATGCAGATAGATCCGTCAATCTACATTTCTCTTTCATTCAACGGCATCCCGTTCTTCTGTCCGACCCCCCCATGTCCGGTCGATCGCACGGTCCGCTCATGAACCCGACCGGCAGGCATCCTGTATTTCAAGGAAAACGGAATATGCCCTGTCCCATTCCTCCATGTCCTGCGGAAGGTATTCCCTTACATTGACGGAAGCGCGCGCAATTTCCCTTATCCTGTCTGTCCCATCCGCTATACCTGCCGCCTTGAGCTGCAGAAGCACATTCCCGAGAGCCGTGCATTCGGCCGGTCCGGCAATCACCGGAATGCCTGTGGCGTTGGCCGTATATTGCATTAGATGGGCATTAAGCGAACCTCCTCCTATCACATGGAGCCTGTCGATATTTCCTGGCATCATGTCATTAAGTACGCCGAGGACCTGTCTGTACCTCAATGCAAGGCTTCTGAAGATGCAGCGGACATACTCGGCCGGCGACTGCGGAACGTCCTGCCCGGTCGCCGTGCAATAGCTGCAAACAGCCTCCGTCATTGAAGCGGGATGGCTGAAACAAGGGGCATCCGGGTCAATGAGGCTTCCGAAATCGGTGGCGGTACACAAGGCGGCAAGTTCGCCGACGTTGTCCGGGACATTCTTGAACTCTTTCCTGCACTGTTCAAAGATCCACAGCCCGCAGATATTCTTCAGGAATCTTACGGTGCCTTCCACTCCGCCCTCATTCGTAAAGTTTTCCCTGAAGCTCCCGTCATTGATGACAGCATTGTCCGTCTCTATCCCGAGCAAGGACCATGTCCCGCAGCTGAGATAGGCATATCCCCTGCCGCAAGCAGGCACGGCAGCCACCGCAGATGCCGTGTCATGGCCGGCCACTGCAACCACATCCAGTGCGTGCATTCCCGTCTCCATGGCGACCTGATCCGTAAGCCTGCCCGCAACGGTTCCGGGAAAGACCGTTTTCCCGAACTTCTCCCTGCCTATGCCAAGCGTTGCAAGTATCTCCGGATCGAAATCTTTCGTCCGTACATTCAGCATCTGGGATGTGGACGCCACCGTATATTCGCAGATCTGGCTGCCGGTAAGCATATAAGTCAGGGCATCCGGAATGAAAAGTATCTTTTCGGCGTCCTCAAGGGCGGAACAGCCTTTGGCAATCAGCGTGTCGAGCTGGAACAGGGAGTTGAAATCCATGAACTGGATGCCTGTCCTGGCGTACAGCTCTTCCCTGGACATCCTGGAGAAGAACCTTTCACAGGCTCCATCGGTATGGCTGTCCCTGTAACAGTACGGGAGACCGAGCAGCTGTCCATCCTTCCCGAAGAACGCAAAGTCGCAGCCCCATGTATCAATACCCATTGACACAGGCCGTATGCCTTCGTCCGCGGCTTTCCGGAGGGCATGGAGGATATTGCCGTACAGGGACGCGATATCCCAGAACAGATGGCCCCCGCACGGGATGATATCGTTACGGAAACGTGTCAGTTCCCGCATCGAGATTCTCCCATCATCGTATGTCGCTGCCATTGTCCTTCCGCTGGTGGCCCCGAGGTCCACAGCAAGGAAACATCTGCTTTCCATCCCTGTCACCGGTTTTTACTCCTTATGGAGTTTCTGCAAAATTAGCCATGTCCGGCGGAGCGGACATGCGGATTTTGACAATAAGCCTGTATAATTTGATAAATTTTCAGACAACGCCTATCTTTGTACCGTTTTAAACGGAGGGCCGGTTCACGGCGGAAATTATGGAGAGCAGGAAACAGTTATATCCATTGAAATTCATTCCCATACCATCCAAGCGGGTATGGGGCGGATCGAACCTCATCAAGAAACTCGGCAAGGAATTCTATGAGGCCGACGAGAACGGTAACGAAAGGAAACTGACAGCAGACGAAGCCATCGGGGAAAGCTGGGAGATAGCAGATATGGGCGCCCAGGATTCCGTAGTGGCCAACGGCTGGCTTGCAGGGAACACTATCAGCGAACTGATGGAAACCTATATAGACAGGATAGTGGGGGAGGACGTCTACGACAGATACGGAAGACAGTTCCCTCTGCTCATCAAATTCCTTGACATCCAGAACAAGCTGTCGGTGCAGGTGCATCCTGACGATGAGGTCGCGGAACAGAGATACGACTCTCTCGGAAAGAGCGAGATATGGTATGTACTCGATGCTGCTGAAGGAGCGAAGGTATATGCAGGTTTCAACAGAGAGATATCCGCCCAGGAACTCTATGACCGCTGCCACAACGGCACGGTAGAGGAGGTGCTCAATGTGCTGCACCCGAAGAAAGGGGATGCCATCCGTATTGTGCCCGGAACCATACACGCTGCAGACGGAGGGCTTCTCATCGCCGAGATCCAGGAGTCCTCGGACCTCACGTTCAGGCTCTATGACTGGGGAAGGGAGTTCAATCCGAAGACGGCCAGGAAAATGCATCTTGATGAGGCAATCGACCTTATCAACTACGGCAAGTTCGATGACAGCCTCTTCATAAAAGGACCGCTCTGGGGGGATGAGTGCAAGGTGGACGGGACTGTCCGCGAACTCGCAAAGTGCCCGCAGTTCACTGTCAACGAGATGAAGGTAAGCGCCCCTCTCCAGATCTCGAAGGAGAAATTCAACGGATTCATAATCTATATGTGCGTGGAAGGAGGGGCATCAATCCAGGTGTCCGTTCCTGACTGCAAGGGAGGCAAGACCACGGAGTCCACTGAAGTACGCAAAGGAGACACGGTCCTTGTCCCGGCAGATATGCCGGACTTCTTCATAGTACCGACGGAAAGGGATACGCTTCTTCTGGAGGCTATGGTGGAAAGGCAGGAAGAAGTGGACAGCTATATCAATCCCGATACTGAGCCGTACCTTGAAGGGGAAGACTACGAGGGGATAGACAAGGAAGACCCTGCTGAATAATGTTACCGGCTCTGTCCGGGAGGACCTTCCCGGCAGGGGCCTTTAATGCTGCTGTCAATGGCTGGAGAGACAAGGATCGACAAATATCTGTGGGCGATACGGGTCTACAAGACGCGAAGCGATGCTACGGATGCCTGCAAAGGAGGGAAAGTAAGGCTGAACGGGAACGATGTCAAGCCATCAAGGACCGTGAAGTCGGGGGATGTCATCTGCGCAAGGAAAGGGGCGGTGCAGTACACCTATAACGTCATCGCCCCGACAGACAAACGTGTGGGCGCGAAACTCGTTTCAGACTATGCGGAAAACATAACTCCACAGGAGGAACTGGACAAGCTCAGGCATCCTGTGGAGACATTTTTCCTCAAGAGGGATCCCGGGACCGGCAGGCCGACAAAGAAGGACCGCCGGCAGATGGAATCGCTGTGGGATTCACTGGACTTCGATGTTCCGGACGATGTCGCCGATGACTTTGCCGATGAATTCGGTCTGGATGACGAATGATCAGAATGACATCTCTTCTTCGACTCCTGCCGTCTTGAGTTCCTGTCTCAGCTCCAGAGGGTTGTCTGTAGTGATGCAGTCTATGCCAAGTCTGATCATTTCCTGCATATCCTTCACATCATTGACTGTCCAGCAGTTGAGGAACATACCCAGTTCCCTGATACGTCCCAGCCAGTCAGGATGCTTCCCGAAGACGGAATAATGATAGTCGACCCCGTTGATGCCATCCTTATTGAGCTGGTCAGGGCCGAGATCATCCCTCAGATACATACAGATGAATTCAGGCATCTCCGCGGCTATCTTGTCGCATATAAACTTGCTGAATGAAATGAAGACAACCTTTGCCGGATCGTAAAGTCCGTATTCCTTGAGTTTCTCCGCCGTCCTTTCGACAAGCCTTGCCTCTATTTCAGGAGTCGAATGCACTTTAAGTTCATACACAAGGACGGTTTCGGGATGTTTCAGCGCCTGCTTCAGATAGTCATCGATCACAGGTATCTTCTCCCCGTTCTCGAGCCTGACATCCTTGAATTCCGAATAAGGATTCCGGTCAATGGCCTTTCCGTTGATCGAGCCATCGTGGTATACAAGGATAACCCCATCCGATGTCATATTCACATCGAACTCGCTGCCCCAGACACCGGCCTCCTGGGCGCATCTCAACGCCGCCACTGAATTCCTGGCATATCCTGCCTCCTCGCAGTTCCAGAATCCCCTGTGGGCGACAATCCTGATCCTGCCATCGTTCCAGCCTCCGGACACGGCTGATCCGGACCTTTCGTCATTTCCGGTAACTGTTCCAGCCTGACAAGGCGATACTGACATTACGGCCATTGCGGCACAGAATGTCCAAATGATCTTTTTTATCATAAATCCTATAATATAAATAATGTGAACCTTTCCGGCCCTGATCCGCGCCCCGATAATTCAGCCCCGCCTTATGAAGGAGGAAAATCAGAAACAGCTGGACCCATCAAAACAATGCGTGCATACTTTGCACTTAGGCAGGCCTATCGCCTTGACTAAAGTCTCTATGGTATTGAATTTAAGGGAGGTCAGCCCGAACCTGTTCTTTATTTCATCCACAAGTCTCTGGTATTCGGGAGAGCCTGTCGTGGCATACTTTTCAAGGTTCTTGTCAGGATCACCTTCGAATTCCTTGATTATCCGTCTGGAGATCAGCTCAAGATCGGTCTTGGATGCAGAAAAGCCTATGAACGGACAGCCGTAAATAAGCGGAGGGCAGCCGATTCTCATGTGCACCTCCTTTGCCCCGTAGTCGAACAGAATCCTGACATTGTCCCTGAGCTGGGTCCCGCGGACAATCGAATCATCGCAGAAAAGGATTCGCTTGCCCTGGAGCATCGCCCTGTTGGGGATAAGCTTCATCTTGGCCACCAACGACCTCAGTTCCTGGTTGCTCGGGGTGAAACTGCGCGGCCATGTAGGGGTATATTTGGTGACCGCCCTATGGTAAGGGACTCCCTTGCCTTCAGAATAGCCGAGCGCCTGGCCGACTCCAGAATCCGGGATGCCGCAGATACAGTCCACTTCCGAGGAGTCCTGCCGCCCCATCTCCAGTCCGCTTTCAAACCTGACCTCCTCGACATTCCTCCCCTCGTAGCTTGAAGTCGGGAATCCGTAATACACCCACAGGAACGAGCATATCTGCATCTTCTCCTCTGGCTTGCGGAGCTGCTCTATACGGTCATGATGCAGCCGTACTATCTCCCCCGGCCCGAGATACCTGTCTATCTCGAAATCGAGGTTAGGGAAACTGCACGACTCGCTCGTGGCGGCGTACGCCCCATCCTTCTTTCCTATCACGATCGGAGTCCTTCCCAGTCTGTCCCTTGCCGCTATTATGCCATCTTCGGTGAGCAGCAGCATTGAACAGGAGCCTTTGACTGTCCTGAACACATTCTCGATGCCATCGACAAAATCCTTTCCCTGTATTATCAGGAGTGCTATCAGTTCCGTCTGGTTGGTGTCGCCTGAACTGAGTTCGGCAAAATGCATGTTCTTCGACAGGAGGTCATCCACGATCTCGTTCATGTTCACAACCCTCGCGACTGTCACTATGGCGAATTTTCCGAGATGCGAGTTAATCACTATCGGCTGGGGGTCCGTGTCGCTGATGACACCTATTCCTGATGTCCCCTTGCTGAACTTGTCGAGTTCATCCTCGAACTTGCTTCTGAAATATGCGCTCTGCAGGTTGTGTATGGACCTCTGGAACCCGTCTTCCTTGCTGTAGGTGGCGAGACCGCCGCGTCTTGTCCCCATGTGTGAGTTGTAGTCAGTGCCGTAGAACAGGTCGTTCACGCATTTCTCTTTTGAGATTGTCCCGAAGAAACCGCCCATAAGTATCCAGTTTAATGTTGTGCAAAAGCGAGCCGTTCCTGACTCGCGTCGCAAAAGTACGAATATTTTGCCAATTTTGTAACGGGGCGCCTGTCGTGGCGGATAAAAATAATGGCTGCCGTGATATCTTCCTGACAGTCTGGATATGTCTGCAAACTGTTCCGGTTTTTATTGACAAAAACCAAAACAGTTTCTATTTTTGCATCCGTTAAAAATCTATTGCGATGATAAAGGTAAATCTGGGAGGCTGCAGCTCCTTTGTAAAAGATGCAGAATATAAGGAATATGTGGACAAGGCCCTGGCCGCCTTCGACACACTGGAAAACGAGAACGGTGCGGGGAACGATTTCCTGGGTTGGAAACATCTCCCGTCACAGACACCTGACTCTCTTGTATCGGACTGTGAGGCGATCCGCGATGAATGGACGGCAAAAGGGGTGGACCTTGTAGTGGTCATCGGTATCGGAGGCTCATACCTCGGAGCGAAATGTGCGATAGAAGCCCTTTCACATTCTTTTGCAAAACAGCTTTCCCGCAAGGACGGGCTTGAAGTCGTATTTGCGGGACATACCCTTTCCGAGGAATATATCAGCGAGCTGATGGACCTCATGAAAGAAAGGAATGTGGCTGCAGTGGTGATTTCCAAGTCAGGTACCACGACGGAACCGGCAGTGGCCTTCAGGCTTGTCAAACAGTATATTGAAGAAAAATACGGAACGACAGAGGCTGCAGGCAGGATTGTGGCCGTGACAGATGCGAAGAAAGGGGCGTTGAGGTCACTGGCGACACAGGAAGGATACCGGACTTTCGTCATCGAGGACAATGTCGGAGGACGTTTCTCTGTCCTCACCCCGGTAGGCATACTGCCGATAGTTCTTGCAGGATTCGACATGAAGGCAATGCTGCGCGGCGCTGCGGAAATGGAGAAGGCCTGTGCAGTACGCAGCGGGGAAAATCCTGCCGTAGAATATGCCGCCATGAGGAACCTGCTCTACGATGCAGGCAAGACTGTCGAGATTCTCGTAAGCTACAATCCCAAGCTCCAGTATCTCGGAGAATGGTGGAAACAGCTCTACGGAGAATCCGAAGGCAAGGACGGCAAGGGCATCTTCCCTGCATCAGTCACATTCACCACAGACCTGCATTCAATGGGCCAGTACATACAGGAAGGCCGCAGGATGCTTATGGAGACTGTCGTGACCGTAGAGAAGAGCAACCGCAGCACCATCATCAACAATGACCCTCAGAACCTGGATGGCCTCAACTTCCTTTCCGGCAAGCACGTAGAGGAATGCAACGCCATGGCTGAACTCGGCACAAGGCTCGCGCATATCGACGGCGGAGTACCTCAGCTTCAGGTAAGCATCGAGAAGATAGACGAATACAACCTCGGAGGACTCTTCTATTTCTTCGAGAAAGCGTGCGGTATCAGCGGTTACATACTCGGTGTCAATCCGTTCAACCAGCCAGGCGTCGAGGCATACAAGAAGAACATGTTCGCACTTCTCGGCAAGCCGGGATATGAGGAGCAGGCAAAGGCACTTCAGGAAAGGCTGAAATAGATTCCGCCCGCCGGAAAACCAAACAGACTCGGATATGGCACAGAAACCATCCATACCTAAGGGGACACGGGATTTCGGCCCGGCCGAAATGGCAGGACGCAACTATATCTTCGATACGATAAGGAGCGTCTTCAAGTGCTACGGATATGCGCCGATAGAGACTCCGGCAATGGAGAATCTCGCCACCCTTCTCGGCAAATACGGAGACGAGGGAGACAAGCTCCTGTTCAGGATACTCAATTCCGGAGATGCATTCTCCGGAATTGATTTCGGACAGTTCAGTATCGAAGGGGATGGACCGGACCGGTACAACAGCAAGGCTCTGTCGTTGAAAGTATGCGAGAAGGGTCTCCGCTATGACCTTACCGTTCCATTCGCCAGGTACGTAGTACAGCATCAGGGAGATATAACATTCCCGTTCAAACGTTACCAGATCCAGCCGGTATGGAGGGCGGACCGTCCGCAGAAAGGACGTTACAGGGAATTCTACCAGTGCGATGCGGACGTAATCGGGTCCGGCTCCCTCCTGAACGAACTGGAACTTGTCCAGATAGTGGACAGGGTGTTTTCCCTATTCGGCATCAGGGTGTGCATCAAGATCAACAACCGCAAGGTGCTGACCGGACTGTCGGAGATCTGCGGATTCCCTGACAAGGTCGTGGCGATCACTGTCGCCATTGACAAGATCGACAAGATAGGGCTGGAGGCAGTCGAGGCGGAGATGAAGGACGCAGGGCTTACGGAAGATGCAGTAGAGGTGATCAGACCTGTACTCACTCTCCAGGGCACTTTCTCCGAAAAGCTCGCTTCAATGCGGAATCTTATGTCCGGAGGGTCATCATCCGGAGCAGTATCGCAGGCAGGCCTTAAAGGGCTTGACGAACTCGACGAACTCCACCGGCTGATAGAGGCTGCCTCTATCAGCCAGGAAGTGGAACTGGATCTCTCGCTTGCAAGAGGGCTCAACTATTATACCGGGGCGATCTTCGAAGTCAAGGCCAAGGATTTCCCTATCGGAAGCATCTGCGGCGGTGGACGCTACGACAACCTTACCGGCATTTTCGGCCTTCCGGGGATGTCAGGTGTAGGGATATCCTTCGGCGCCGACCGTATCTACGATGTGCTGACCGGACTGGAAAAGTTCCCTGCAGGAATGACTTCCTCGGCGAAGATCCTTTTTGCCAATATGGGTACGGAAGAGGTGAAATACCTCGTCCCTGTCGTACGTCAGCTCAGAGAGAACGGTGTAGCATGCGAAATCTATCCTGACACCGCCAAGCTCAAGAAACAGTTCGACTATGCCGACAGGAAAGCCATTCCGTTCATTTCGATCGTAGGAGGAGATGAGATGGCAAGATCCGAGGTGAACATCAAGAACCTGGCATCCGGAGAACAGAGAAGCTTCGCGAAAGATGCCATCGGAGAGATAATTGATTTTGTAAAGTAGGGTCTGATCTGGACGGTGTGTCATAATTGCAGACTGCTGCGTCATTATCGGGATTCGGGCTAAACCATTTACGGAAGTAAACACCTGTCGTCCTCTCCCTTAATGCCTTGCATTTTATCAATTCTAATACACCTGAGGACAGACAACACCACATAGTGGACAGACCTTTTTGTCATGGTCTGTCCACAAATTTTATGAGCAGATGAAAAGCAACCAGATTGCCGGATATGCGGCCGGTATCATTACCGGAGTCACATACGGACTCAACCCTCTTTTCGCCGTACCGCTGATGAGGAATGGTGTAAATGTAGAGAGTATCCTCTTTTTCAGGTATTTCCTGGCAGTGATACTGCTGGGACTATGGCTTATGATACGCAGGCAGAACTTCCGGGTATCAGGGAAACAGACCATCAGGCTGATAATCCTCGGGCTGCTTTTCACCGCCAGCAGCCTGTGCCTGTTCGAGGCATACAAATACATTCCGTCCGGGCTGGCCACGACGATAGTGTTCCTGTATCCTGTCCTTGTGGCCATTATAATGGTATTCCTTAAAGTATATCCTACCTGGCAGGTGTGGCTGTCGATTATCGTGACATTCATAGGAGTCATAATACTCTGCAAAGGAGACAGTTCCGCACAGCTCCAATGGACAGGACTTCTGCTTTCAGGGGCATCCGCCCTTGCATACGCAATGTTCATTGTGGTTGTCAACCGGAGCACGAAGATAAGGACAATACCGGGTACAATGCTCACTTTCTACGCCCTGCTTGTCGGTTCGGCGGTATTCTTCGCAATGGCACTGGCAGAAGGGCACTCTCTGCTGGCAGGACTTGACAGCGTTTCAGCCTGGGCAAGCCTGACCGGTCTTGCCGTTCTTCCTACAATAGTATCCACCGCCACTCTTGCCGTGGCCACCCGTCTGATCGGTGCCACAAAGGCATCCGTCCTCGGGGTCTTCGAGCCTGTCACAGCCATTCTTGTAGGCGCAGTCGCATTCGGCGAACCGGTCACGACCAATGTCATCATCGGCATTGTGCTCACAATGGCAGCCATCACATTCATGGTCATATCCTCCGCCCACAAGTCCGAAAAATAGACAAAAACTGAAAAATATTTTGGATTTTCAAAAAATGTTCTTACCTTTGCAATCCAATATCGCGGGGTAGAGCAGTTGGTAGCTCGTCGGGCTCATAACCCGGAGGCCGGAGGTTCGAGTCCTTCCCCCGCTACTCGCAGGACAACTCATTCGGGTTGTCCTTTTTTATTTTCTCCAAATCCCCAATAGAACGCACTGCAAGGGCGATTTTGCATCAACGGAAAATCCGTGTTGATTGTCTTGCGGACATGATACGAATGAACCCGACGCAACTGCGCCGGGTTCTTAACGGTATGCCTGCCGTCTGGCGGGGTGTAACCCTCCGTATTGGGCAGGGTATTCGCGGTCCTGATTATTCGGCCTTGCCGTCTGAACCGAGGACGTTGATGATCTTGTGCATGTAGAGCTTCTTCATCTCGTCACGTGCAGGACCGAGGTATTTACGAGGGTCGAACTCTGCCGGCTTCTCTGCGAACACCTTGCGGATAGCGGCGGTCATTGCGAGACGTGAGTCGGAATCGATGTTGATCTTGCAGACAGCTGACTTGGCAGCCTTGCGGAGCTCTTCCTCAGGGATACCGATGGCAGCTTCGAGCTTTCCTCCATACTGGTTGATCATGTCGACATATTCCTGTGGAACTGATGAAGATCCGTGAAGAACGATAGGGAATCCAGGAAGCTCTTTCATCACGCCATCAAGCACATCGAATGCGAGCGGCGGAGGTACGAGACGGCCGGTTGCAGGATCGAGGTGGCACTGCTCCGGTTTGAACTTGTATGCTCCGTGCGAAGTTCCGATAGAGATGGCGAGAGAGTCGCATCCTGTCTTGCCCGTGAAGTCTACCACTTCTTCAGGACGGGTATATGTGTGGTGTTCTGCGACAACCTCATCCTCTACGCCGGCAAGCACTCCGAGCTCACCCTCAACAGTTACATCGAACTGGTGTGCATAGTCAACAACTTTCTTGGTGAGAGCCACATTCTCGTCATATGGAAGGTGAGAACCGTCGATCATCACTGAAGAGAAGCCCATGTCTACGCAGCTCTTGCAGAGTTCGAAAGAGTCGCCGTGGTCGAGATGGAGAACGATCTGCGGCTTCTCCCAGCCGAGTTCCTTGGCATACTCGACCGCTCCTTCAGCCATATAGCGGAGAAGGGTCTGGTTGGCGTAGTTGCGCGCACCCTTGGAAACCTGGAGGATTACCGGAGACTTGGTCTCTGCAGCAGCCTGGATGATGGCCTGGAGCTGCTCCATGTTGTTGAAGTTGAATGCAGGGATTGCATAACCGCCGTTGATGGCCTTTGCAAACATTTCCCTTGTGTTTACAAGACCGATTGTTTTGTAAGATACCATAATCTATAATGATTTAGAAAATTATCCAAAAAGCCGCCCTTTGCCTGCAATAATTTTGCCATTGTCCTCATCCTCCGCTCTCCCTGTTACCGGCAGACAATAACCGTGCATGACCGGTACGGACATAAAAACCAGTGCAGTTTCTGAAAAACGCAATAGTTTTTCAAAAAGCAGTGCAAAAATAGTATTTTTGCACGAAAATAGGAAATCGGATATGAATAAGGTCATTATATTTTCCGCTCCTTCGGGAGCCGGCAAGAGCACGATCGTGAACCATATACTCGGGCTGCATCCGGAGCTGGAATTTTCCGTTTCGGCGACTTCCAGGGCTCCGCGCGGAAACGAGAAAGATGGGGTGGAATATTATTTCTTTTCGGAGAAGAAGTTCAGGGACCTTATCGCGGAAGACAGTTTCGTGGAATACGAGGAGGTATATCCCGGTTCTTTCTACGGGACTTTGAAATCGGAGGTGGAGAGGATATGGGCAAAGGGCCACATAATTGTCTTTGACATAGATGTCAAGGGCGGGGTGAATGTGAAACGGATATTCGGAGACAAGGCTTTCTCCATATTCATCAAGGCTCCTTCCGTGGAGGAACTGCGCAGGAGGCTCGAAGGCAGGGGGACCGATTCTCCGGAGGCGATAGAGAGGAGGGTCGCAAAAGCCAGATCCGAGACTGAGTTTGCGGAAGGGAAGTTCGACTATGTGCTTGTCAATGATGATCTCCAGAAGGCCTTGGCCGAAGCGGAGAAAGTGATTGCGGACTTCATCGCCCGGTAGTTATTGTCGTTTCGTGATTGTCATTCTGAGCGAAGCGAAGAATCTGATACGGAAGTTATATGAGAATAGCGGTATATTCGGGGTCTTTCAACCCTCTCCACATAGGGCATCTGGCGATAATGCGATACCTGACGGAAGATATGGGTTTCGACATGGTGTATCTTGTGGTCTCTCCGAAGAACCCTATCAAGGACACCGTGAGCGCCGACACGGGCAGTGAAAGATATGAGGCTGCCGTAGAGGCGGTCGCGCGGCATCCCGAGCTGAAAGTCAGGGTGGATGGCATCGAACTCGAAATGCCTGCTCCGCAATATACCATAAGGACTCTCGATGCCCTTGCGGCCAGGGAGCCGGACAACACGTTCGTTTTTGTGCTCGGGGCTGACAATCTGGCGGATATCCGCCGCTGGAGGGATTACGGGAGGATACTTTCGGACTATGGTGTGGCGGTCTATCCGCGTAAGGGATACGATATGTCCAGGATCAGGGCGGATCTGATGGCCGAATGCGTACAACCGGCGGTGCAGACTCCGGCTGCAGGGCCGGATGCCGGCAGCGCCCGTCCGGACAATGGCATTTATAGGATAACGCTGATGGAGGATGCCCCTGTGGTGGACATCTCGTCTTCCGAACTCCGGGCGGCCTTCGCGGCGGGAATAGATGCCTCTGCCTATCTGATGTAGCGGCTCCGGGAACAATCCCTTGTCATACAGCAGGATGGATATGCCGGTTATCATACGGCCGACATTGTAATATAAACAATATTGGAAAAATGACAGGTGTAGAGACAGAGAGAAAGTTCCTGGTGAAGGATGACGGCTTCAGGGCTGAGGCCGTGGAGTCTCATCATCTTGTGCAGGGATACATCTGCAGGGAGAGCGGCAGGACCGTCAGGGTCAGGATTGCGGATGACAGGGCGTATCTTACCATCAAGGGACGGAGTTCGGACAGCGGGATGAGCCGTATGGAATGGGAAAAGGAGATTCCTGTGGAGGATGCCCGTCAGCTTCTGACCCTGTGCCAGGGAGGGGTCATAGACAAGACAAGGTATATTGTGCCGGCATCGGCGCCGGATTCCGGTACCGTGCAGGACGGCGGAACCGGTTTTTTCGGGGGATGCCTCCATGCAGATGGCCCTGAGAGAATCTGGGAGGTGGATGTGTTCCACGGAGACAATGCAGGACTGGTGCTGGCGGAGATAGAGCTCGGAAGCGAGGATGAAAGGTTCTGCCGGCCGGTCTGGCTCGGTGAGGAGGTCACCGGAGAGAGCCGCTATTACAATTCGATGCTGTCCGAATGCCCCTGTACGAAGTGGATGGACGCACCTGTCCCGAATCATGACCGTTTTCGGGACGGAAATAGTTCCCGGTACGATCGGTCTGACAATCAGTGACTTTGGCTGCCAGAGGCCTAAAGGCGGTCGATGGTCTCCTGGAGAAGGGTGGAGAACAGCCCGATGTGATATCCGTCCACAAGACGGTGGTTCACATCCACGGTCATATTTATCCACAGTCTCCGGCCTTGCCGTACGGGATGTTCCTGTCCTGTAAGCCCTAACCAGTCTTTCAGTTTCGGGGTATAGTCATCACCTCTGTCCATCCTCGTATATCGTCCCCATGACACTCTCGGAATTGAATCTGAAGTATCCAGACCACGTTCGCTGCACATCCCTGTGGCATCGATCCATGGCAGGCACGACAGGAAATAGCATTCTTCTTCCGGAATGTCCGTGTCTCCGCACAGGAATTCCCTTTCCTGCGGTCCTCTGCTGCATATTTCTTTCCAGATAGCTGCGGCCCTGGCGCAGAATTCTTCGACCGAATCCTCCATACGGCAGTTCATTATCTGGAATTCGGTGCATCCGGGCTGCAGAACCGTGAAGCTCGGATGGCATCTGTCCAGCAGATATACTCCATCCTCGTGTATCCTGTATCTGAAATTCTCGATGTCGTTCATCGTGGCAGTGACAAGATAGCAGATGGTATGGTAGAATGATACCCCGTGCAGTTTGGCGAAACTGTAGGCCTGGGTCACATCAATATAGAAGCTCACATGGTAGAAAGGGAAGCCCAGCTTGCTGAAATGCTCCCACTGCTGTCTTCTGCTCCAGTTCCCGATATCGATTTTTTTCATGGCATAGTTTGTTTTCAGAGTTTCTGGTCAATTCCCGTATTCCGGCACGGACCGGGGTGCGGCGGAATATGGCTGTCATACAGGCAGGAAGGCGAAATGTCCCGGGATGACCCCTGCAGAGAAAGTCCGGACAAGATTCAGGGATGAGTCCAGCATATAAACCGTCCCCGGGTTGATATAGTCCCCGGAGTCTGAAATGAAGATGGTCTCACCATCGGCTGATGCCCATATCCCGTACGGGACTTCAATTTCTGCAGCTCCGGACTGATCCAGTATTGTCCGGGCCACGGTCCCGCCCTCCTGATCTATCACGGTGAGCACAAACATGCCGCTTCCCGGCGTATAGTCCCATTCGTTCTCATTGCCGAGAATATAGATTAGGCTTCCGTTCGAATACATCGATGACACCCTTATGTCTTTGCCGGCGACTTTCCCTGTCGTAGGATTGAATGTATAGATGCCTGAATGGACGGACATGTAGTCTCCCGGAGAACTTATCCATAGCATACCCCTGCCATCTACGGCGATGTCGCATATATTGGCTGCTATCTCCACATTGCGCTCGAGGGTGAAACTGTCTGCATCTATTATGCTGAGCCTGTTGTCGTATCCATCCGTCACTCCTCCGGAATTCGCCACATAGATTTTCCCTTCCGCTACTGCTATCCCCTCCGGCTGGTAGCCCACGTCTATGGAACCGGCTTCGGAAAGGCTGTTGATGTCTATCCTGTAGACGGCTCCCAACCTGTTCTCTCCTCCGTAGTATGCTCCGGACCAGGAGGTGACGTATGCGTAGTCTCCGCAGAATGCGATGTCCCTCGGCGTCGGGATTTTTATGTACTTTATATGTTTCAGCGTGGCTGCATCCATGATCTCTACAAGGCCCGACCCGTTGATGACCGCCCACAGTTTCCCATCGTGGATGGCGATGTCGTTGCCTGTGTCTCCGAGTTCGAACGCGACATCAGGATTGGCAGCCGTAAAGGCATCCGATGTATATGACCCATCGGAGAAATCATAGAAGTCTATCGTTGCGTTGTTCAGTCCCATCTGCCCCTCGTTGAGGATGTACAGCCTGTCGTCTGTTGCCGGAACTATTCCGCCCGTTTTGTCCCTTTCAATGTCCGTGCATCCGCCCAGAACTGCCGCAAATGCCATTGTGCCGGTTAAAATCTTCTTCATTTCCATCTGTCTGTCATTAAGGACCGCAAAATTAATAATTTTTCAGCAGTCAGAAACCGTATTCTGCCGAGACCATGAAATTGCACCGCGGCATCGGATAGTTGGGAACCACTTCATACTGCCGGTTGAGGATGTTGTTGACGGACAGCCGGACAACCAATCCTTTCCGGAGGGTTCCGGACAATGAGATGTCGTGGGTCGACCACGGCTGCATCCGGGTGGATTTCAGATTGGCGGAAGAGGAGTACCTGACTCCCGTATATATGAAGGAGTAGTCCGCTCTCCAGCCGCGCCATGACACGAAAGCCGATACCGTGCCGCTGTGCACCGGAATGTACGGTATCTGCCCGCGATATGTCAATGACCCGGGCCGGGACATGTCCATGGCCCTCTGGAAGGTGTATCCCGCCGTCATTCCAGCACTGAACCCTTTCCGTATGTCCGTGCGTCCGGATTTTACCTGCCATGCATTGGCCCGGTATGTCCAGCCGAAGATACCTTCCGCCCCGATGACATGTGCATGTCCGATGTTATACATTGTCCATCTGAACTGGTTCGAGGTCGGCACCGCTATTATCTTGTCCCGCACATTGTTGAAGTAGCCTTCCGCCTTTGCGGACAGGGACCAGCCCGCGGCGGGAGAAACACCGTAGTCGATCCTCAAATCATACTGCATGGCATCTTCCGGATCGAGCATGACATTGCCGGTATTCACATAGTACAGGTCATTGAACGTGGGCAGCCTGTATGATCTTTTCATGAAACCGCATATTGCCAGCCCGATACGGTCTGAAGGCACATATCTGAACGATATGGAAGGGGAGACCATGTCCCTGGTGCCTTTCCCGACCCCTCCCGTCTGGCCGGAATTGCCTGCATCCCCTGAGGATAATGGGTTGAGGAAGAAATCTGCGGCAAGGCAGTATGTAGCTCCAGCCTGGATATTTATCCTTTTGAAACAGAATGCGGTATATGCGGCTCCCCAGAATGTCGCCCTGCGCGGCCTGACAAAGTTCCGCTTGTCCGAATCAAGGGCATTGAACAGCACATCCGTGGCGATGGACAGCCTCCACCACGGGAACAGCTGCACTGCCTGGGCAAGGGACAGATATGCCTCATGCTGCAGATAGGAGTCATTCACAGGCATGGCGGAGATGTCTGTGGCGGGGTCGTTATGGTAGTGCAGCCGGTCGTTGGCATATTTTGCAGCCAGACGGAATGAATAGCGGCTGCCGGCCTGACGGCTGATACTTCCCTGTATGAAGATGTTCCGGTCTTCCTGCCTGTCGCTTGTCATGGACAGCCGTTCCGGCCGGCGGACTACGGCGCCCGGAAGTCCGCGCCCTGAGCCGTAATAATATGCCTTGACAGACCATTCCCCTTCCCTGACCTTCCCGAAAAGGCCTGCTTCCGCACGCAGAGCCTGTATGTCGCTGTTGCTGCGTGTCATTGTGGTGTCATATCCGGTGATGCTGCCATCTTCCGTGACATACTCCTTCCTGCAGCGGAAGCGGTATCTTCCGGATGCCTTCAGATATTCCACGCTTGCAGCCATGCTCACATTCCGGCCAAGTTTCTGTTCCCAGCGGAGGTAGGGGGATATTGTCCCGAAAGAACCTCCCTTGAGACGTACCCTGCCGTGGAATTTCTTGCCGTCGGAGAAATCCGGTATGGCGGAACAGAGCTGTACGGCAGCTCCGGATGCATATTCCCTTGCACTCTGCAGCGGCTCGTCCTGCTGTCCTCCGTAGAGCCTGATGGCGGCAAGATCTTCCGTCGAGAACCTCCCGAGATCCACCTGCGCGTTCTGTGCGTTTCCGATCTGTATCCCATCTATGAATACTCCTGTGTGTTCGCTGCCAAGGCTCCTTACGTTGACTGTCTTGAGGCCTCCGACACCCCCGTAGTCCTTCAACTGTATGCCTTTGAAGAAACGGACTGCATCCGCTACGGTCTGCACGGCCTTCAGCCGTTCTCCCGAGATGCTGTCCGATGGAGATGCGTGCATTCTCCATGCAGTGACCGTGGCCCCGGAGAGGCTGTCCGGAGAAGAAACCGTTGTCTGTCCTTCCATTCCGGTTCCTGTCCTGCTTCCGGCAATGATGACCGTGCTTGCGCCGAGGGAAATTAGAACGGCCGTCATTGTCCGGAGCACCGTTGTTCCGGTACGCCTGTCTGACCGTCCTGACAGAATGCCGTATGTCCAGCCAATGTGCATAGGCCGCAAAGGTATGATAAAATTTCAAGGTTTTGCGTCAAAAATTACTAACTGCCGGAATGTAATCTTTATAATTTTGCACCTTGAACAACCATGTAATGTTATGCTGAACCGAAAACCATTTGTAATCCTGTCAGTTGCGTCTGCCATCGCTTTGTCTGCCGGAGGCTGCACCGAATCGGAATTCGCGTATCTCTATGCGGATCTTCCCTTTGAGATGGATATGGTATCCAGGCCCGTGATACCCGGATATACCGTATGCATTACGGATTTCGGAGGAGCAGGGGATGGCGTGACCCTCAATTCGGAGGCCTTTGCCGGGGCGATAGAGCATCTGTCTGCCATGGGAGGCGGACATCTGGTCGTGCCTCGGGGAATATGGCTGACAGGCCCGATTACCTTGAAGGATAATATCGACCTGCATGTGGAGGAAGATGCGGTCCTGCTGTTCTCCACCGACAGGGACCTCTATCCTATAGTGGAGACGGTGTTCGAAGGTCTCGACACCAAAAGGTGCATGGCTCCGATAAATGCCGTGGGTGCCAGGAACATATCCGTTACCGGAGGCGGCACGATCGATGGCAACGGAGATGCATGGAGGCAGGTCAAGCGCTCCAAGATGACTGCGGGGCAGTGGAAGGACCTGCTTGCCTCCGGAGGCTTTACGGACAGCAAAGGGGATATCTGGTATCCGGACTCTTCCTCATATCGCGGTTCTATGGTGAGCGATGCGTTCAATGTTCCTCAGGGAATGGAGACCGATGAGGACTGGGAGTCGGTCAAGACATATCTCCGGCCTGTCCTGCTGGAGTTCCGGGAATGCGAAAATGTGCTTCTGGAAGACTGCCTTTTCCAGAATTCGCCTTGCTGGAACCTCCACCCTCTTCTTTGCAGGAATGTGATAATCAAGAATATAACAGTGAGAAACCCGTGGTATTCCCAGAACGGGGATGGAATTGACATCGATTCCTGCGAGAATGTGGTTTTAACGGATTCCAGTTTCGATGTCGGCGATGATGCCATCTGCATCAAGTCCGGCAAGGATGAGGACGGACGGCTCAGGGCACGGCCTTGCCGGAACCTTATAGTGGACAACTGCATTGTCTTCCACGGTCATGGCGGGTTCGTGGTAGGGAGCGAGATGTCGGGGAATGTACAGAATGTATCCGTATCGGACTGCCGTTTCCTCGGGACGGATGTCGGTCTGCGGTTCAAGAGCTGTCGCGGACGCGGCGGAATAGTGGAGAATATCCATATCAGGGACATTGTGATGAAAGACATCCCGACCGAGCCCCTGCTGTTTGATCTGCATTACGGTGGCAAGTCCGCGCTTGAGGCCGCCGGAGATGGCGCCGCTCCTTATGACATAGCGTATGTCCCTGCGGATGAGACGACGCCTGAGTTCAGGAATATCCATATAAGCGACATCGTCTGCAGGGGTGCGGCGAGAGCCATGTATTTCAACGGGATACCTGAAAAGCCGATTACCGGCATCTCTCTCGAAAACTGCAGGATAGTGTCGGACAGCGGCGCCGATATCCGGTATTCAGACGGCGTCTGCATGAAGAATGTGCATGTCTTCCAGAAGAATGGTCCGGCATATCTGTTCGCCAACAGCAGCCGGGTGGTCCTGACCGGCTGCACCGGAGATGGCGGAGAGGAGGATTTCAGTATTTCCAGACACAATTCAGAAGACATTGAGATAGAATGAACATGATGATTTTCCCGAATGCAGTGAAGTGCATGGCATTATCCGTGACGGCATGTCTTATGACGGCCCTCCGGCCATCGGCAGCCGTACCTGACAGGGAATCGGGTGTCCGGCACGGAGAATATGACATTGTGGTGGCGAAGGATGGCTCGGGGGATTGCCTCACTGTCCAGGATGCCATAGATGCCGTTCCGTATTACAGCAAGGAGGAGACCACGATATACATAAGGCCCGGGACATACAGGGAGAAGGTGACGGTGCCTGCCAACAGACAGAAGATACGCATGGTGGGGGATGATGCCCTGACTACGGTGATAACATGGGATGACTATGCCCTGAAACCTGATTCCCACGGCAATCCGATGGGGACTTCGGCTACTTCCACGGTGTTCATATACGGCGATGACTTCCTGGCCGAGAACATTACGTTCGAGAATTCCGCAGGAGAGGGACGGGAGATAGCGCAGGCGTGTGCCATAACAGTGGATGCGGACAGGGCGGCGTTTCTCGGATGCAGGTTCATTGCCAACCAGGATACCATATATACATACGGGAAGGGGCAGCACCAGTATTTCGGGAACTGCTGGATAGAGGGAACGACCGATTTCATTTTCGGCGCTTCCACTGTCTGGTTCGAGAACTGTACCATACTGAGCAAGAAGGACAGCTATGTCACTGCGGCATCGACCCCCGGGGATGAGGATTTCGGGTATGTCTTCCGTGGCTGCGACCTTGTGGCTGCCGATGGGGTGACGGAGGTGTATCTCGGCCGGCCGTGGAGACCGTATGCCAGGACAGTGTTTGTCGGTTGCAGGATGGGTGCGCATATCAGACCGGAAGGCTGGCACGACTGGGGCAAGGAATATGCGCACGGGACAACGTACTATGCGGAATACGGTTCGACCGGACCGGGGGCGGAACAGGCGGAGAGAGTGGACTGGAGCCATCGGCTGGAGGAGAAGGACCTCGATGAATATGTTCCTGAAAGGGTGCTGGATGCCGGGACCGAAATAGACAGGAACGGCGTGGCGGTGCCGGTGAAATGGTTCTTTGCGGACAGGATATTCAAATGAAAGCGTAAAGTATGGTATGTTTTTATTAACTTTATCGTTTTATGTTTACGGATTCTCGGCTGACGCTCGGAATGACATAATCCTGTCATCCTGAACGAAGTGAAGGATCTGCATTTAGAATATGGGATTCATACGCCATACGATAATTTTTCTTGCATTGCTGATGCTGCCGGCGGCCTCCAAAGCGGAGACCGCTAAGTTCGACTATGTGTTCGAGCATTATTCCACGGATGACGGCCTGCCGCACAATTCGATTGCCGAGATACATCAGGATGCCAAAGGCTATATATGGGTGTGCACATGGTACGGACTGAGCCGGTTCGATGGCAATTCATTCGTCAACTACATAATGCTCCCCGGCGATTTTACCAACCTGACGCATAACAGGATGCTTTCCATAGATGAAGATGCCAACGGATATCTGTGGCTCAGGACATACGACTACAGACTGTACAGGTTCGACCCTGAGGCAGAGGAATTCGTTGCCGTTCCCGATGAGCTCGAAGGCTTCTCCGGAGCGAATCTCAGGGTGACGGCTTTCCATAGCGACCGCAGGGGCAATGCCTGGATTGCCGTACAGGGGGCAGGACTGTATCGCATCGCCCCGTCATTGGAGGTGAAAAGGATAGTTTCCGGTGCAGCCGGGTCCGTAGGTCCTGATGTCAGGGAGATATATGAGACTTCGGATGGCTCCGTTTATGTCGTGTCAGGGGCAGGACTTGCTGTCATAGAGGATGATGTGCCGTCCCTGGTATCGCGGCAGGCGGACATATCCCATTTCTGTGAATTCGGGGACCGCCTGTATTTTGCCGGACAGGAAGAGGTGGTCGTAATCGACAGGGAAGACGGCCTGCTGCCGAAGATCGCACTCGGGACCGGGAGCACGGGAAAGCTGACTTCCATGACCGTCACCGGCTCCGGAGATGCCAGGCGGCTCTACATGGGATTCAGTTCCGGGGCGGTCGCAAGCCTGGATACGACATCCATGCGCCTGACTGTCAGAAGACATGACATGGGCCGTGTCAGGTTCCTGTTCCCTGACAGCGGGGGACTGCTGTGGATAGCGACCGACCGCACCGGCATATATTCCTACAATGACAGGACGGGCAGGTTCAGGCATTATGAACATCCGCGCAATGTCATGTCCTATTATGCGGATTCTCTGGCGAGGGTCGTGGAGCACGATGGGATGGCATGGATAAAGATGAACAATTACGGTTTCGGCTGGTACGACCGGGAGAATGACAGGATAGTGCCGCTCAACAATGTCAAGAGCCAGCCGGACTGCCGTTTCATGAACGGGGTGGCATGTTTCGAGGTGGACCGGTCCGGGGTGCTCTGGATGTCCACTGCCCAGAGAGGTCTGGAACGGGTGACCGTCATTTCCCCGAAAGTCGAGGTGATCGGGCCTCCGGTCAGGTCAGATGACAACCTGGCCGCATCGGAGATCAGGGCATTGCTCCGGGACAGCGGAGACAATGTCTGGGTGGCGACCAAGAGCAGGGAGCTTTTCCGGTATTCTCCGGACATGTCCTCATGCCGCAGGATACCCGGGGAATTCGGGGTGATATACACGATCTTTGAGGATGGGCAGGGCAATGTCTGGCTCGGCACCAAAGGGGATGGACTTGTCAGACTGGCCCCTTCGGGCAAGGAATGGACGGCGAGACATTACAGACACAATCCGGCCAGGGAATCATCGTTGAGTTCCAATGATGTATATTCCATCGAGCAGGATGGGGACGGAAAGATATGGGTCGGCACCTTCGGAGGGGGACTGTCGATGCTTGCGGACCCGCAGAAGGATGAATTCCTCAACATGTACAACAGTTTCCCTGGATATCCGGTGGAATACGGGGACAGGGTGCGTTATCTTCACCGCATGCAGGATGGAAGGATGCTTGTGGCCACTGTCGGCGGGCTGCTTTGGTTCGATCCGTCGCAGAGTCCGGAGACCGCCGTATTCCATTCCACAAGGAAGATACCGGGAGACATCCATTCCATAGGTAACAACGACATCATCTACATTTTCTCGGACAGGGATGACAATACCTACCTCTGCACGTTCGGAGGAGGTCTCAACAGGATCTTCTTCGACGAAGAGGGGAATGCCCGGTTCGACATAATAAGTACTGCACAGGGCCTTTCCAGCAATATCGTGCTTTCTGGTGCGGTCGATGCCTGGTCGGATATATGGATAGCCACCGAAAGGGGCCTTTCTCGGATAAACCGCGGGTCCGGAGCCATAGTCAATTATACAAGGTACGACGGCATCACCCCGACCACGTTCAGCGAAGCGACATGCACGGCGCTTGAAGACAGCACCCTTCTCTTCGGCACTCTCAACAATGTCTACAGGCTGGATCCGCGTTCATTCCGTTATGCGCCCGAAGACAGCCGTATAGTCATTTCAGGTGTCAGTATCAACGGCCGCCGTGTCCCGATGGCCGGGAACAGGATCGACATTCCGCATGACTGTTCGTTCTTCAGGATAGATTTCGCCTCCCTCAATTTCAGACAGAGGGGGCAGATGAACTATTCCTACAGACTCGAGGGCTACGACAAGGACTGGATCACCGGTTCGTCCGACCGCAGCGTGACATATTCGGGGATCCCTCCGGGAAGATATACGTTTGTAGTCTCCGCCAGCCCGTCAGAAGGGACATCCGCCCCGGAACTGGCAAGCATTGGACTCAGGGTGCGGCCTTCCGTGTGGAATTCCGTTCCTGCCAGGATATCGTATCTGCTGCTCGCCGTACTGCTTGCGGCCGTCCTGCTCAGGATGTTCGTCACATCCGTCCGCCTGAGGAACGGCATCAGGATGGAACAGGATCTCAACGATGTGAAGGTCAGGTTCTTCACCAACATATCGCACGAACTCCGGACTCCTCTTACCCTCATACTCGGGGGTATCGATGAGGTAAGCCGGAACACTCCGGCGGGAGACCGCAATGAATACAGCATCAACATGGTCTACAAGAATGCCAAACGGATGATGACGCTTGTGAACCAGCTGCTCGACATCAGGCGGATAGTCAGCGGAAAGATCCGGCTAAAGGTGAGTCAGATAGACATCGTGGACCTGCTGAAGCGTGTCTACGATGACTTCAAGGACATGTCGGCGGACCGGCAGATAGAGATGCGTCTCACCCATTCCGTGGACAGCCTTATGATATGGGGTGATGAGATGCGTTTGGAGGCCCTCGTCTACAATCTGTTGTCCAATGCCTTCAAATATACTTCGGACGGAGGCCGTATTGAGGCGGCTGTCTACTGGCGCGAGGGGGACAAGGAGTTCACCATTATGGTAAAGGACAATGGAATAGGTGTCCCGAAAGAGAAGCAGCAGGCTATCTTCGAACCGTTTGTCCAGGCTTCGCATGAAGCGTTCAAAGGCATGGGCAGCAGCGGGATAGGCCTGTCGTTCTGCAAGGAGATAGCCGATATGCACGGAGGACGGATCTGGGTCGAGAGCGAGAAGGGCGGAGGATCGGAGTTCTATGTAAGGCTTCCTGTAGACAGAGACCGGTTTTCAAACGAAACGGCCGAATTCATTGAACTCAACTCGGATGCTTCGGAACCGGAATCTTACGGACTGAGCAAGTACAGGGTCACTCCGACATGGCCGGAAGGAGCTGTCAAGGTGCTTGTGGTCGAGGACAATGCCGAACTCAGGGTCTATATGTACAACAATCTCGTCAACCGCTTCGAGGTCAGGGATGCCGCCAACGGAAAAGAAGCCCTGCAGCTGATGTCCGAATCCTGGATGCCGGACATTATAGTGACGGATCTGATGATGCCGGAAATGGATGGCATAGAACTGATAAACCATATAAGGAACGATTTTTCCACCAGCCATATACCTGTAATAATGTTTACGGCAAAGCATGAATCCGACACGCATCTCAAGGCTATGAAATACGGGGCTGACGGATACATGACAAAGCCGTTTACAATGGAACTGCTGGTGGCAAGGATAGACAACCTGCTTGAGGGCAGGAGGCGGATAATAGCCAATATGGCATCGTCAGTCCCTGTCGACGGCGGGGAGAGGAAGGCCAAGGTGCGCATGGCTCCGGCAGAGGTGGTCATTACCGACAGGGATGAGGAACTGATTGCCAGGGTACACAGATGGCTGGAGGAGAACGTCGCGGATTCGGAGACAACCGTGGACCAGCTGGCCGCATACGTGGGAATGGGACGTACCTCGATGTACAACAAGATAAAGGGACTGACGGGGAAGTCTCCTGTGGAACTGATACAGGAGTTCAGGCTGGAGAAGGCGACCTATTATCTCAGAAGCGGGCAATATTCCGTGTCCGAGACTTCGTACAAGGTCGGCTTTTCCGATCCGGGATATTTCTCACGTTCGTTCAAGAAGCATTTCGGGGTCTCTCCTGCAGACTATATAAAGGAACACAGAGCTGATGCCCCACAGTCATCCTGAGCGGAGGATCTGGACTGGAAGCCGCCTGTCATCCTGAGCGAAGCGAAGGATCTGAAACAGAATAAAAATTATCAGAAAATGAAAAGAACCATATTGTCCGCAACCTTGATATTCGCCGGTCTGTCGGTTGCCTGCATCGATGCATTTTCGGCGCCGGCAATGGCGGAAAGACAGGAAAATACGGCAGAATACGCCTTCATCGGGGACATACGTCCGTATTCAGTGAAGATGATGATGAGCGAGATGCTCCGCAACCCGCAGGCTGCATGGCTTGACGGGCGGCAGGGAAAACTCAAGTGGAACTACACCACGGGACTTGAACTCAAGTCATTCCTCGATGTGGCGCACAGGTATGACCTTCCGTATGCAGTGGATTATGTCCGGGATTGGGCCGATACCATGGCAACGGACGATGGCAAGGTCTTCGGATATAAGATGGAGAATTATAATCTGGACCATATATGTCCGGCCCGGATATATTTCGACCTGTATTCCATGACAGGGGAGCGGAAATACCGCCGTGTCCTCGGAGAGATACGCAGGCAGTTAGACACCCAGCCGCGGACCGGGAGCGGAGAGTTCTGGCACAAACGGATATATCCGCATCAGGTCTGGTTAGATGGTCTGTACATGGCCCTGCCGTTCTATACACAGTATACCCGCCGTTTCGGACCCAAGGAGGACAGGGACTCTCTATACAGGGACATTGTCCGCCAGTTCGTGGAGGCCGCACGCAATACAAGGGATCCGGAGACAGGGCTTTTCCGCCATGCGTGGGATGAGTCCCGCTCCATGTTCTGGGCGGACCCTGCAACGGGTCAGTCCGACCATGCCTGGGGACGGGCAAACGGCTGGTATGCCGCTGCCCTGGTGGATGTCCTGGATTATCTTCCGAAAAAGGATTCTGGGAGGAAGACACTCGTTTCCCAGCTGCAGTATCTGCTGTCGGCTGTCAGGAAATATGCCGACCCGGAGACCGGAATGTGGTACCAGGTGCTCGACTGTCCCGGCAGGGAGGGCAACTATCTGGAATCCACATGTTCCGCAATGTTCGTCTATGCAGCCCTCAAAGGCGTGAGGTGCGGCTATCTCTCTCCTGAATGGAGGGAATACGCGCTGGAGCAGTACGGCAGGCTGGTCGATACGTTCATCAGACAGAATGCCGACGGCACCATATCCATGACATCCTGCTGTTCGGTGGGCGGACTCGGCGGCAAGCAGAACAGGGCAGGGGACTACGCCTATTATCTGAGCGAACCTGTCATAGACAATGACTGCAAGGGTGTCGGCCCGTTCATCTGGGCATCGTTGGAATACGAGGCGCTGAACAATATCGACTATGTCTATGATGGACTGTGCATCAGGAACGGAAAGGCAGTGAAGGAAAAAGTCGTGAGGGAACCGGCATTCAGCGGTGCCGAGGGCGGAGGAATGTATTCCAAAGGAGGGAAAGGCGGCAGGGTATATACCGTCACGACCCTTGATGACAGCGGAGAGGAAGGCTCCCTGCGTTGGGCGGTGGAGCAGGAAGGACCGAGGATAGTCGAGTTCGATGTCGAAGGGGACATCCATTTGCGCAGGACTCTGAAAATAGAGGACCCGTACATTTCCATTCTCGGACAGACGGCGCCTGGAGCAGGCATCACGATAAGGGACCACGGAGTGTACATAGATACGGACCATGTGATAGTCAGGTATCTGCGTTTCCGTATGGGATCAGGGGCGAAAGATGAGGATGATGCTTTGGGGGCAAGGCATTCCGACAATGTGATCATCGACCATTGCTCGATCAGCTGGGCTACGGATGAGAACGCATCCTTCTATGCCAACAGCAATTCCACCATCCAGTGGTGCATTATTTCCGAGGCTCTCAACAGTTCGGTCCATCACAAGGGACAGCATGGCTACGGCGGGATCTGGGGCGGACGTAATGTCACGTTCCACCACAACCTGATAGCCCACAACAACAGCAGGAACCCGAGATTCGACCATCCTGCCGTATATGAAGCCGATGACAGGCTTTTCCGCAGGGGAACCGTGGAATTTGTCAACAACATAGTCTACAACTGGGGCATGAAAGCCATTTACGGCGGAGAGGAAGGCTGGTTCAATGTTGCCGGCAATCTGTTCAGGGCAGGCAAGGGCACGAAGAACATAGATGGAAGGTACCTGGAGATCTACACTTCGGAAGAGACATCATTGATCCCAGGCTCGTTCTATATCAGCGGCAACTGGTACGACATCGTGCCGGTGATTGGAGGGAACTATCTCGGAAAGAAACCTGATTTCAAGAAGATTGCACTGAATGAGGAACTGTACCGTACGGTCACGAAAGACAGCCCTTTCCCTTGCCGTATCCCTGTGCGGGCAAAGCCTATAGACAGCGAATACAAGAAGGTACTGAAGGGAGCCGGGGCATCGAAGAAAAGGGACGGCATCGATGCGAGGATAGTCAGGGAGTGCAGGAAAGGGACGGTGACCTTCAGCGGGTCCGTAACCGGCATACCCGGCATCATCGACTCGGAGAACGATGTCCTGTAACTTCCTGTCATCCTGAGCGCAGCGAAGGATCTGCAGAACGAATTGAAAATAAATACAAATAATATGAAACGGATACTTGTTTTTCTTATACCGGGAATATCCCTTTTCCCGGCAGCCTGTACACAGCATGAACCCCAGACGGGGATGGTCATGCCGGCTCCGGAAAACATCCGCTGTACCATGAACGCGGACAACGCCCTGACTTTCGAATGGGATGAGGTGCAGGGTGCGGAGCAATACACCGTAAGGCTTGTTACCACCGAGGATGACAAATTAGTGAAACTCCAGTACGAGACAGAGACGGCCTCTACCTTTGAAGGCCTTGAAGCCGGTACATCCTACACCTGTAAGGTCAGGGCAATGGCAGGGATGGAATATTCCCAGTTCGTATCCTCGGAGCCTGTAGTGGCGGAGGGTACGGCCGATCCGGGTACTGACCCGGATCCCGATCCAGAACCGACGGATGGAGCATACGAGGCGATGCTGATACCTGCATACGAGGATGAATGTTTTTCCGGGACTCCGCTTGCCTTCCCGGGAGCTGAGGGCGGCGGAATGTTCACTGCAGGAGGCCGTGGAGGCAGTATTCTGCACGTTACGTCATTGGCGGATGACGGTTCCAAGGGCACTCTCCGTTGGGCGGTAAACCAGTCAGGCCCGAGGACGATAGTCTTCGATGTGGCCGGAATCATTCATCTGCAGTCGCGGCTTGACATAAAGAACGGTGATCTCACTATAGCCGGACAGACCGCACCCGGAGATGGTATCTGCATAGCGGACAATAGCGTACGTATTGCAGAGCAGGTGGACAATATAATCATCCGCTTCCTCCGTTTCCGTCTCGGGGATCAGGGGAACGGGCTTGATGACAGTTCGGATGCCATTGGAGGCAGATACGGCAGCGACATTATCATCGACCACTGTTCAATGTCATGGTCGATAGATGAGGTCGCCTCGTTCTATGCGAACAGGAATTTCACCCTCCAGTGGTGCGCTGTGGCCGAGGCCCTGAGGCTTTCCGGCAAGCATTCCAAGGATGAGCACGGCTACGGAGGCATCTGGGGCGGCCGCAACGCATCCTTCCACCATAACCTTCTTGCCAACAACGACAGCCGCAATGCCCGTATCGACCATCCGCAGGTCTACGGAGTGTATCTCGGCTCCCACAGAGGCAACGTGGATTACCGCAACAATGTGATATACAACTGGGGAGACAATTCCACGTACGGCGGTGAGGACGGACATTTCAACATTGTCGGCAACTATTACAAGCCAGGTCCTGCCTCCAAGGAGAAAATATATTTTGTGGATGCGTACTGGTATCACGAGATGGATGACGGCTCATCTTCGGAGGCGTATCCTGAACTTTACATGAGCGGCAACTATTATGCGGGAAACAATCCAGGCTCTATCAATGATGACAATTACGACGGAATCTATTATCATAAGCAGTCGGCAGCTGCAGGAAAGCCGGATCCGGCAGGCAGGGAAATAGATGCCCCGCTTCCGATAATGGCGGATGACAGCCAGGTATGCTATACCACGACCCATTCGGCCGATGATGCATTCGCGGCTGTGATTGAATATGCCGGTGCGTCCATTGTCAGGGATGATGTGGACAAAAGGATAGCGCATGAGGCGCAGACAGGTACCGTGACATATCCGAAAGGGACCACCACTGAAAGTGCAGCTCTCGGCAGCACTTCATCAGGAGGCATGATCGACTCCCAGTCCGTTGTAGGCGGCTGGCCGACATATTCCGCTTCTACACAGAACGAGGCCAACGACAAGACGGATTCAGACGGCGATGGCATTCCGGACTGGTTCGAGACCATGTTCAGCCAGGACGGCAATCTCAATCCTGATGGCAAGACCATTGACATTCACGGCCGTTACACCGATTTCGAGATGTATCTCCACTACCTTGTCCGCGACATAGTTGCAGCGCAGGCAGCAGGCGGCGCCTACACCGCCCTCGACTGATCCTATTCTGATAATCAGTAATACAGCAACGGGAACTTTACGGTATCAATACATAAAGTTTCCGTTGTTTTTATTTTTCAAGAGGTAAAATTCTGTAAAGAATCTAGTTACCGATTTCAAGGCTAGCGAACAAATTATTTGGCAATTCATCATTTATGTAAATCCTTTTCGTATCTTAATGATTTTTGGGGGATAAAGTAACGACTTGCCTGCCCGGCTGGTGTCCTGTGGGCCGGCATTGCAAATACGGAGAGGAAAGGTAAGGACAGTACAGGATAGTGTTGTCTATAACAGCAGTTCCGCCGTGTCAGGTGCGTTTTCAAAAAACATCACATAATATATGGGCATGTATGTAATTCCGTTTCTTACAGACACCTCACGTTCGTTGGACAGCACGTATGCATTCCTTATATTGTATTCTTCTATGGACATGAACTTGTCCAGGGCACTGTGGACGGTATAGTCCTTGCCGGATTTCACTTCAAGCGGAATATTGGACAGATTGTCGGAATCGTCTATCAGATAATCCACTTCACCGTTCTTCTTGTTGTCGTAATAGTACAGGTTGTATCCGTGGGCCCGTAATTCCTGGGCTACCACAGTCTCATACACCGAACCGAGATTGATGCTTTTCATATCCGACATCACGGCATTGACGTTATTGCGGTAGTATATCCCTGAAAGTATGCCCACATCATTAAGATACAGTTTCATGAGATTTTTTCCGCTGTTTTCTATCAACGGATACGATGGTTTGCTTATTGCCTTTACTTCAAGCGCGATTCCGGATGAAATCAGATATTCGAATTCATCCGTATAATCGTCTGACCGTTTCCACTTTTTATCTTCGATATCCCTGATGACGACCCTTTTCTTCTTGTTTTCAAGAGATGAAGGTATCATGTCGAAGATTCTGCGGATTTTCAATTTCTTGCCATGCTCGACCTCATATTTGGACGCATCTATGCCGTACATCAAATGTACTTCATTCTGTATCCTCCTGAACTCTGCAATATTTTTTGTCCTGATATATGAATCGACTGCCTGGGGCAGTCCGCCCACAAGAAGATATTTCTTGAAAAAATCAAGGATTTTCCCATGCAATGATTCTGACAGGGATTTTCTTTCTGCGAAACAGTCCTTCATGGACTTTACTACGGATTCCCCGACACCGTTCGCATACAGGAATTCTTCAAAATCCATTGGGTACATGTGTTCGATCTCAAGACTTCCTGCAGGTACCGAACTTGTGTTTCTCAGTGATATGCCAAGCTGGGATCCGCTTGCGATGTATGTGAACCGGTTATCTTTGATAAGAAATTTCACAAGGGTCAGAAGGTGGTCGTATGCCTGAATCTCGTCAATAAATACAAGGGTAGACTTTCTGTCCTTCATTTTGTCTCCGGCGACGACTCCGAGTGCCAGATAGAAATCATCCAAGGTTCTGGCCTCGGCAAAAATGCGTTGCCCCACCTTGTCCTCCTCCATATTCAGTTCAATGTAATTCGGAAACATGGCAGTCCCGATCTCCCTGATTATATAGGATTTGCCTGTCTGCCTTGCCCCATCGATGACCAGAAGTCTGTCTGACCCGGATGAAAAATATTCCTTAAGTCTTCCGCTAATCTTTCTGTACAACATATCTGTCTGTCTTTCAACAGCAAAGATAATATATTTTCATTAAAAGGTGCGTTTTCCTATGAATTTTAGCCTCAAAAAGGTGCGTTTTCCTATGAATTTTGGCCTCAAAAAGGTGCGTTTTCCGAAAATGTCATAGCGATGGCCGGCAGTGCCAAAAAATACATGCATTGCGATAATTTTTGACATGAATCTATGCGGCAATGTCCTAATTTCGCATAATCAAAATTGTCGGAAGCCGGGGACGGCTTCATGAGTAAGGCATACTGACAATTAATAACAACTAATATTTTAACCAAACAAGTTCTTGTATGAAAAATCTGATGTGCAGGATTATCGTCCTGGTCGTAGGACTTCTTGCCGCGATGGCAGCGGCAGATGCCCAGCAGATCAAGGGTGTCGTCTCGGACAGCAACGGAGAGCCCCTCGTGGGCGTGTCCGTGTTCGTGGAAGGCACGACACTGGGAGTTTCAACGGATGCGGACGGTGCATATACCATCGACATTCCGGATGCCAAGGGCAAGACTCTCGTATTTTCGTGTATCGGTATGGCCACAAAAGAGATTCTCATCGGCCAGAATACTACAGTCAACATCACCCTCGAAGAGGATACCAATTTCCTCGATGAGACAGTCGTGATAGGTTATGCGACAGTGAAACGCCGTGACCTCCTCGGTTCGGTGACCTCTGTCGGGGCGGATGCGATTGCCGCCGTTCCTGTTACCACGGTCAGCGAGGCCCTTGCCGGAAAGATGGCCGGAGTCCAGGTGACCGCTACGGAAGGAGACCCGGATGCCGAGATCAAGATCCGTGTCAGAGGTACAGGCTCCATTACGCAGGACAGTTCTCCTCTCTATATAGTGGATGGCTTCCCGGTGGAGAGCATTTCCGACATTGCGGCTTCCGATATCCAGTCAATCGATGTGCTCAAGGATGCGTTCTCCACAGCCATCTACGGTTCCAGAGGAGCGAACGGAGTCGTCCTCATCACTACGAAGTCAGGGGGGGCCGGCAAGATTTCCGTAAGCTATGATGCCTATTGGGGCATGAAGAAGATGGCCAACAAGGATGCCATCCAGCCTATGGAGCCGTATGAGTTCGTGAAGTCCCAGTATGAGCTTGCCTCGCTGAGGGATGCTGTCGCGGACAACTATACCAATGTGTTCGGACAGTATTCCGATATGGATCTGTATCAGAACATGCAGGGGAATGACTGGATACAGCAGGTGTTCGGGCGTACGGGACAGACTTTCAACCACAACCTGACTGTATCGGGCCGTTCCGACAAGGTGACGTGGACAGCCAGCTACAACCATATCAACGACAAGGCTATCATGCTAGGGTCCGACTACCACAGGGACAACCTCCGTTTCAAGACCCGCTACAAACCGATCAAGCAGCTAACTTTCGACCTGAATGTACGTTACTCCTACACCAAGATTATGGGTTCAGGCTCCAACTCGATGAACGACACGGGCACGACCTCGGGCAACGGCCGTCTCAAGCATGCGGTGCAGTACACCCCGATTCCTCTGGATGTGGCGGCTTCTGGCGCCGATATGGAGGAGAGCTATGGGGACAATGCCCCTCCTGTACAGTCAGTTGCCGATAACGACAACAAGCGGGTGCGCCAGAGCTGGAATGCCAATGCTGCAGTTACCTGGCATATAATCGACAATCTCGATCTCAAGGTAGAGGGTGGTCTGGAGACCTATACCCAGAAGAACGACAGGTTCTACGGCATTACCACATACTATGTGGCCAACAATGTTTCGGAGGGCTATGAAAATATGCCGGCGGCGATATATACCGCCCTCGACAGGAAGAAGATACGCAACACCAACACCCTCAACTACAATTTCGAGGATGTGATCACCGATGACAGACATAAGCTGGATCTTCTTGTAGGTGAGGAACTTATCATTACCAAAGAGAACCAGTTCTCGACCACCGTGGATGGTTTCCCTGAGAACTTCACTTCCAACGAGGCCTGGAACATGATGTCCGTCGGCCATGCCGTCACTTCCAACAACAGGTTCTATCCGGATGACCGCCTGCTCTCTTTCTTCGGCAGGGTCAACTACGATTTCGATGGAAGGTATTCTGTGGCTGCCACCCTCCGCGCGGATGGTTCATCCAAGTTCACCAAAGAGCACCAGTGGGGAATCTTTCCGTCAGCAGCCGCATCGTGGACAATTTCCAACGAGAAATGGATGCAGGGCGCATCTAAATGGCTCGACAACCTCAAGCTCCGCTACAGTTTCGGTACTGCGGGTAACAACAACATCCCTCAGAATGTGACATCCCTTATGTACGAGTCCTCCAACACCGGAGACCGTCTGTCTAACGGCTCCGTGATATTCCGTCCTGTGACCGATGGAGGTGACATCATTATGTCCAACAAGGACCTGACTTGGGAGACTACATATTCCCACAATATCGGTATCGACTTTTCGTTTATCAGGAGCAGGATCAACGGTTCCATCGAACTCTATCACAACACCACCAAGGATCTTCTTATCCAGTTCCCTACGGCAGGTTCGGGATATGAGTTCCAGTACCGCAATATGGGTTCCGTGCTCAACAGGGGAGTGGAGTTTTCTCTCAATCTCGTGCTTGTGGAGAAGAAGAACTTCGGACTCACTTTCAGCGGCAACATCAGCCTTAACGAGAACAGGGTGCTCAGCATAGGAAACCTTCCGAGCATCACTGCCGCTTCCGGCTGGTCATCCGTCGGAGTAGGATCTGACTATATCGTTGAGGTCGGCCAGCCTTTAGGCAACATGTACGGCTTCCAGGTGGAAGGGATGTACACCCTCGATGACTTTACATACAATGTCCAGGAAGGGAAATGGAACCCTAATCCTGGCGTTGCGGATGCAACCTCCCGTCTCGGCGCCGAAGGATTCAGGCCGGGAGGTATGAAACTCAAGGATATAGACAACAGCGGCACCATCGATGACGGTGACAAGACCGTGATCGGAAATGCATTGCCTGTAGGGACGGGCGGATTCAGCCTGTCCGGAAATCTCTATGGCTTCGATTTCGCCGCGAACTTCAACTATGTGTTCGGCAATGACATCTACAATGCCAACAAGGTAGAGTTCACATCCACTGCCTCCAACTACAGGAGAAACCTCCTGAACACTATGGACACTGACAAGAGGTGGACCAACATCGACTGGGCTACAGGCGAACTTGTCACTGATGCGACACGCCTTGCCGAGATGAACGAAGGGGTGACAATGTGGGCACCGTTCGTGCAGCAGAGGACATTCACCGACTGGGCTGTAGAGGATGGATCGTTCCTCCGTCTCCAGTCTGCGACCATAGGCTACACCCTTCCGCAGAAGCTGACCCTCAAGGCAAAGATCCAGAGGCTCCGTTTCTATGTGACAGGGACCAACCTCTTCTGCCTTACAAAGTATTCAGGCTATGACCCTGAGGTGGATACACGCCGTGCCACCCCTCTTACTCCGGGAGTGGACTATTCGGCCTATCCCAAGAGCATCGGTTTTGTGGTCGGAGCGAACATCACATTCTGATGAGCACAGACATTGAACACCATAAAGATTTCTGACGATATGAAATTCATACGAAATATATTCTTTGGCGCAGGAATGCTTGCTGCATTCGCCATGACTTCCTGCGAGGATGGCCTCTCCTCTTCTTCTCCATCTATTCTGACGGAGGAGCAGGTTTATTCGGACCCTGCCCTTGCCGAGATGGGGGTGCTCGGCATCTACGAGACCCTCACCCAGCAGTACAGCCACAGAGACCGTTATCTCCCGTGGTACGGTTTCAACACGGATATAGAATGCTACAACAGTACCACATACCAGGAAAGGACTTCAGGTATAGCGCAGTACCACTTCTCTACCACCAACACCAATATGGACAACACCAACGGCAATCCGTACAATAGCCTGATTATGGGCGTAGAGAGAGCCAATCTCGCTATCCGCGGTCTCGAGACATACGCGGATCTGACGGATCCGGATATGAGGTATCTGCGGGCCGAGGCCTATACCGCCCGTGCATTTCTCTATACCGAACTGCTCAAGGCATACGGAGAGGTTCCTGCGCGCTTCTCTCCGGTGACCGATGAGACCGCATACCTTAACAAGGCAAACAGGGATGAGATATACAAGCAGCTGCTTAAAGACCTCGAAGGTATCTTCGATGATCTCCCGTGGCCGAACCGGTCTGCTGCGACATCGACTGTGGACAGGGTGAGCAAGGCTTTCGCAAAAGGACTGTATGCCCGTCTCTGCCTGATGGCTTCAGGATATGCGCCGAGACCTGAAGATGGCCTGGAGGGTACAGGAGCCTTGGGCACCAGCCGCCCCTCCAATGACTCTGAACTCCAGAAATCCGTGCTCTATCCGAAGGCTCTCGCCCAGCTCGAGGATGTTATCGAGCACTCGGGCCTCTATCTCTATCCTGACTTCGAGCAGCTTTGGAGGGATTTCAACAATTTTGATCTTCAGGCAGGCAAGGAAGTCATTTTCGTGATACCTTTCGGAAACGGCCGCGGTCGCTGGAACTATACTTTCGCAGTGCCGGCTACGGCATACACAGCAGGCAACAACACCCAGAACGACAGGGGAGGTGCTGCAGGAGTCGTACCTACATTATATTACAAATACGCCGAGCACGACAGCCGCAGGGATGTCAGCTGTGTCAACTATGAGTGGCAGCAGGATGCCAATGGAAATTCCATCCAGGTGCCTGCAGGGCTGATGAACTGGTATTTCGGCAAATACAGGTTCGACTGGATGGAGTCCCATCCTTTCAACAACACCAACGATGACGGAGCTAAGCCGATATATATGAGATATGCGGACATTCTTCTTATGGCGGCAGAGATTGCGGCCAGTCCGGAATCCAGCGCACAAAATCTCGGCAACGCCAGAAAATGGTTCCTCAAGGTGCGCAGGAGGGCTTTCAAAGGATATGAGGGCGAGGCCGAGAACGGGCTTGACCTCAGAAGTGAAGATGGCCTGTTCGATGCGATAGTGGATGAGAGGGCGTTCGAGTTCGTCGGGGAGTTCCTCCGCAAGGCCGACCTTATCCGCTGGAACATGCTTTATGACAAGCTCAACGAGGCCAAGGCGGATATCCTCAAGTTCCTCCCGGAAGATGAGGAAGAAGGGACGGTAGCGGGCGAATATGCATCCCAGATGGGGCCGGGACTGTGGTACAGGCGTGATGCCGATGGGGTGATTGAAATGTACGGTATCCATCCGGGCGAGAGGATTACCCAGGATGCCGCCCCTGCAGGACTCGGTTCCGGCTGGATATGCTACACAGGCAGCGATGGGGAGCCATCCGACTATTTCTCCACCACATCAGTCCGGAACAGGTCCAACTCCATGTATCACACGGTCGACACTCCGGCAGAGGGGGACACTCCTGCAGTGACTGTCAACACTACGAAACAGGAATTCTGGCAGCATGTCTACTGGCCTATCCCTCAGAGGACTATCGATGACCAGGGCGGATCCCTCAAGAATGACTATGCATATTGATGTGTCCTGAAAGATATCATATTGGAAGAAATGTCATTCTGAACGAAGTGAAGAATCTGATTCATATCATAAAATTAGATAATACAATGAAAAAGACATTGACAATAATATCGGCAATCTTCTCTCTCTCCGCCCTGGCCTGGCTCCCGACCGCCTGTGTCCAGATGCCGGAAGTGATAGAGGAGATGCAGCTCGACAGGTGTCTCACCCCGACCAACCTGTCCCGTACGCCGGCGGGGGAGTCCGTGACTTTCACCTGGACCACATCCAAAGGTTCTACGGCATATATCCTTGAAGTCTATTCCGATCCGGAGGATCCGGATGGAACTGCGACTCAGTACACCGTCGCTCCTGACAAGATTCCTTATACGGTGTCGGACCTTGACCCTGACCTGACCCTCTACGCAAGGGTGAGAGGTGTGAGCGAGACCATAGGCGACTCGAACTGGGCAGAGTTCAGCTCTTTCCAGACGTATGCGATCCGTCCTAATGTGGCTGACCTGAAAGTCGGAACCAGGACATCAGGGTCTGTACAGCTTACCTGGTCCACCGCCGGAGAGGATGGGCAGGACCTTGATGTCAACGCTATCCGCGTAGCCCTCGCATCAGACCCTGAGCCTGATGCGGAAGGCCATTACAAGACGGTCGAAGTCGACGGGGATGCAGCGGCAGCGGGAAGTGTGACAGTAGATGGGCTCGAACCGTTCGAGAAATATGTCTTCACCGTGCATTACGGTTTCACGCCACGCGGCTCCGTTTCCGCATATACTCTGCCTGATTTTGACAGTCCGGTTGCTGTCTCCAATTCAGAGGAGCTTGTCGTGGCTCTGAATACCAAGCCTGAAGAAGGCACTGTTCCTGTAATTACCCTTGCGTATTCCGACACTCCGTATGACCTCGGATATTCAAACGGAGAGGAGGCTGATCCGCAGATTTCCCTCAATGACCTTGACCATCCTTTCCAGCTCTACGGCTATGAAAAGGATGGGGAGCCGGGAGCCTTCCCTACGGTCTATGGCAATTTCACAATAACTACTGGATGTACTTCGCTTATTCTGGAGAATCTGGCATTCGATGGAGAAAATTGGAGTACGGAGGCGCTTGTTTCATTTAAGGATGCCTCTTCGGTAGATATGGAATCAATGACCATCCGCAACTGTACAGTCACTTCTATGAAAAGGTCTCTTGTATATTCAAGTGACAAAGTGACAGTTGTCAATATAGACAATTTTACAGTGGATGATATTGTCTTTGCTGATGCAGCAGGTGATGGTGGCGAGGTTGTAGGATTCAGGCAGATAGGTGAGTTGGGTACGGTTTCCATTACCAATTCCACTTTCACGAACGGATCGAGGGAATTGATGAGGATCAATGATGAGAGTACCATCGCAAAACTTGTCATATCGAACAATACTTTCAACAATCTCTGTACGAATCCATCTTCCCGTGGACTTTTCTATGAAATGCCGCAGCCGGGTTCATTTGAACTTTCGAGGAATCTTTTCCTTAATTTTGCTGATGCATACTATAATTCAAACGGTACCGTATGGGGATCGAACTCTACGAAACTTACTCCTAAGCCAGGAGATGTGTCCTCTAACTTCTTCTATAATATAGGTGACAATTTCTTTGAAAAAGAGGGAACGACAGATGGCAGAGGCAGTAACTTTACAGAAGTTGTGGCCACTTCCAACGGAGGGGCGGTACTTGCAGAGGACCCTTGCGCGGAAAGCGTAGCCGGTGACCTCCATATTCTGGACGGGACGGTCATGGCTGCAAATGCAGGTGACCCTCGCTGGCTTGTGGAGGGCTATGTAAAGCCGGAGGAAGACCTGACGCTGGAGGTCATCGAGCCGACATACACCTGGGATTTCACTGACGGAAGCGTGTTCTACAACACTGCCGACAAGAATATGGTACGCGGAGGCATCCGCTTCTATGTCACTTCAAACCCTGTGGAGTTCGACACCGACAACGGCCGACTCTATTTCACCTCTGCCGGCCAGATGGGGCTTGCCGAGCCGGTTGACTGTGCAATAGGCTTCAAGGTTGACAAGCCAGGTTCAGTGGTGATATCCACGACTCCTGACGGGGCATATCCTGAGGCTCACGCCACCATATCCCTTGACGGGAAACACGTAGGAGCCGTGCCTGTGGATGCCGTCGAGTATCAGGTGTCGCTTGCCGACATTGAGGAGGGAGAGGAGCATACCGTCTATATATACGGATGCGACCCGTTCTACATCACATATCTCCAGTGGTCAGACTATATCGGTGGAGGTGACACCAAACTTCCTGCACCGGAGCCTGTCATTTCTGCTGCATCGGCTTCAGTCACTTCATCCGACCCTGTAACCCTTTCCTGGGAAGCGGTTCCGAATGCGGGATCGTATGACATTATGAACGGGGAAGACCTTGTCGCAAATGTGACAGAGCCGTCATACGAGATTGTGCCGTCTGCCGTAGGGGCAGGAATCTACAATTACACCGTGATTGCAAAGCCTGCTTCAGATGACTCCATCCGCGAACAGTCCGATCCGTCCGTGACAGTCACCTTTGAAGTCCTCGAAGTCCTCACCGCTGTCTCCTCCACCGAGACCACGACCTGGGGAAGTTCAGATTTCGAGTGGATGCTTGTCAATCAGGCGAACGGTGTTACAGGTAGCGAAGTCTCTGTACCTTGGGATACTTATGTGCATAATAATCTCCTTTACAAGCCTGGACTCAGACTTGGAGGTTCTGTAGGGTCGACTTGCTATTATCAGTTCCATGGCTCAAGTATCTCAAGTGGAGAGGTGAGCCGTAGATATCTCAGCTTTATTGCAGGAGGTCCAGGTAAACTCACGGTGATAATCCGTAATCCATCCGAACCGAATCCGCTTGAGCCGAGACATCTTCTGATTATGACAGGTGGTAGTGCTCCGGCTGGTGGAACAACGCATTCTACTGAGTATGAAGCGTCAAGTAAAGACAACGATGTCGTTGCGGAATGGACTCTTAATGATGCTGTTTCAGGTGAGTACATAACGATATATGCAGATGCGGGAATCAGGCTCTACTCTATTACTTGGGAACCGGGAATGCACGCTGCGGAAGGACAGCTCGCCACTCCGGAAGTGACTGTAGCTGATGTGATTGAAGGCACTGAGAGCGTGACTGCTTCATGGGGCGCGGTTGATGGTGCGACATCCTATGAAGTTACAGTCGATGGCGGGACTCCGCAGACTGTAACGGGAGGGCTTACCTCGTTCGATATACAGCTTTCCGGTCTCGCTCTCGGTGAGCATACGGTTTCAGTTGTTGCCAAGGCCGATGGCAAGACTGATTCATACGCCGGCACTGACACATTCAACATTGTTGCAGAGGGCGGTCTTGTCCCTGTCAGCACCACCGAGCCGACCTCCTGGGGAGCAACTGATTTTGCCACACTTATGACTCAATATGGCAATGGGGTGAATATCACTGAAGATTTTGTCTACAACAACCTCAAGTTCCTGATGGGCGGAGGCAAAGGCAAATTCGGTGAAAACAACAATGCGTCAGGAGTGAAGCAGGCGAGATACCAGTTCGGCGGTGGAGGAAGCACGGAAAAGCAGTGTCTCCAGTTCATTGTCCCGGGTCCCGGTACCTTGGCTGTGGAATATGAAAGCAGCAGCACGGATGTCAGGCAACTTGGTGTATCCGTGGATGATGCAGAGCAGGTTTTCGATGCCCCGGCGGATCCTATTGTAAAAGAGATACCGTTGAACAATGCTACAGCAGGGTCAGTTATTTCCATTTACAGCAAAGACAAAGGAATCAATATTTTCTCCATCACCTGGATACCTGCAAATTGACATTGCATATTTGCCGGTCATGGCAGACCCGATCAATTCGGCAATGCCATGATTGGCCCTTCAGAAGGATTCCATTGAATGTCATTCTGAGCGAAGCCCAAACTGTATTGAATGTCATTCTGAGCGTAGCGAAGAATCTGCGTGATTCAACCTAAATACCAAACCTTTAGAACTACTTCATTGAAGAGGACGGGTCAAAAGTCAGACTCGCCCTCTTTTTATTCGTTCCTGATGGAGTCCGGTTCCGAATATCCGATTCTCAAAGAGGAAAAATTCCTTGATTTGTACGGAAATATCCGTGTGCCGGCAATAAGTGGACAAAATCGGGAAAATATGGTGGCTTTGCAGAATATTTCGTGACGTACGTGCCGCAGATTCAGGAACTTGCTGAAATGAAAACAGAGAAGTCCGCATTCTGAAAATTCCCGTACTCCGCACCGGAAGGCGGTGTTTCAGGTAAAGATGTGCGAAAATAGTTTGAAGTTTGGGAACAACGTATTGAAATTTCCATTATATTTGTCCCCAGTTTTAGAAAAAAGACAATGAACTTCAATTCCCTATCCGTGAACAGTCAGATTGCTTCGATAATTATTATTGTCGTCGTGGTTGTTTCTGTCATTATTATCGGATAGTGATAAGGGGTTTCATTGGTACATAATATAGTCGCTTGCGGTGCTGATGAACCTGAATGCTCGCAAGCGACTTTTTCGGTATGGAAAGATTAAGAAGCAGCAGAAGTCTGGAAGGACGCAAGATGGCGGGGGCGAGGGCTCTATGGAGAGCGAACGGGATGAAAGAGGAACAGTTCGGCAAGCCTGTGATAGCCATAGTGAATTCATTTACGCAGTTCGTCCCGGGGCATACGCATCTGCATGAAATAGGCCAGCAGATCAAGGCGAGAATAGAGGCATCAGGCTGTTATGCGGCTGAATTCGATACGGTCGCAATCGATGACGGCATAGCCATGGGACATGATGGAATGCTTTATTCACTCCCTTCGCGGGATCTTATAGCGGACAGTATCGAATATATGTGCAACGCGCATTGCGCCGATGCGATGATCTGCATTTCGAATTGCGACAAGGTCACTCCGGGAATGCTGATGGCAGCCATGAGACTCAACATCCCGGCAGTATTCGTATCGGGAGGACCTATGGAGGCCGGCAGAGTGGGGGATGAGGACTATGACCTCGTCGACATTATGGTCAAGGGAGCGGATCCGTCTTTTCCTGACAGCGGACTGGAAGAACTCGAAAGGAAGGGATGTCCCACTTGCGGCTGTTGCTCGGGAATGTTCACCGCCAATTCGATGAACTGTCTTTCCGAGGCTTTGGGGATGGCTCCGGCCGGCAACGGGACAGTCCTTGCGACCCACAGGCAGAGGTATGAACTTTTCATGAGAGGGGCGGATCTTATCGTCAGGAACGCAACGGCGTATTATCGGGATGGGGATGAATCTGTGCTTCCGCGTTCCATCGCCACCAAGGCGGCTTTCATGAATGCGATGTCGCTTGACATAGCAATGGGGGGCTCCACTAACACCGTACTTCATCTTCTCGCCATTGCGAATGAGGCGGGAGTCGATTTCTCAATGCAGGACATAGATGCTCTTTCACGCAGGATACCCGTGCTGTGCAAGGTGGCTCCGAGCAGCCGCTACCATGTGCAGGATGTCAACAGGGCCGGGGGGATCATGGGGATACTCGCGGAACTGTCGAGGGGCGGATTCCTCGATACTTCTGTCCGGAGAGTGGATTACGGTTCTCTTGCCGAGGCTCTTGAGGAGAATGATGTGATGGGGGCAGGCCTGACGCCGGAGGCCCGTGAAAGGTATACGGCTGCTCCGGGAGGAAAATACTGCACATCTCTCGGACTTGTAAAGGACGTGTACGGACAGCTGGATACGGACAGGGCGCATGGCTGTATCAGGGACGTCGCCCATGCGTATTTCAAGGATGGGGGACTTGCCGTGCTGAAAGGGAATCTCGCGGAAGATGGCTGCATCGTCAAGACAGCAGGCGTGGATGAGAAGATATGGAAGTTCCGCGGACCGGCGGTAGTGTTCGAGTCGCAGGAAGAGGCTGCGGATGGTATTCTTGGAGGAAAGGTCAGGGCCGGGGATGTCGTCATTATACGGTATGAGGGTCCTAAGGGCGGACCGGGAATGCAGGAAATGCTCTATCCGACTTCCTATCTCAAGAGCATGAAGATAGACAAGGAGTGCGCTCTGATAACTGATGGCCGTTTTTCAGGCGGGACATCAGGGCTCTCGATAGGACATGTGTCACCGGAGGCGGCATCAGGCGGAGTGATAGCCCTGGTGGAGAACGGAGACATGGTGTCGATCGACATCCCTGCCAGGACGATTTCCATAGAGGTTGCGGAAGATGAGCTTGCAAGACGCAGGGCGGCACAGGAGGAAAGGGGAAAGTCCGCATATACTCCGCTCCGCAGGGACAGACAGGTGAGCAAGGCCTTGAGGTTCTATGCATCGGCGGTTTCATCGGCAGACAAAGGCGCAGTGAGGATTCTGTAGCATGTCATTCTGAACGGATGGCAGGATCTGCGGGGAAAGCCGGGGATGCCTCCTGAATGGAAGCCGGGACAGGGTGAAGGAAAACAGATAGGATAGACAATTATGACAGAAAGGAAAAATATAAAAGGTGCCGAGGCATTGCTGCTTTCTCTGCTGGAAGAAGGGGTGGATACCATTTTCGGTTATCCCGGAGGTGCCATCATGCCGCTGTACGATGATCTGTACGACTATGCCGACAGGATAAGGCATATCCTTGTCCGTCACGAGCAGGGCGCTGTCCATGCGGCAGAGGGTTATGCCAGAAGTTCCGGAAAGACGGGGGTCTGCATGGCCACCGCAGGTCCGGGGGCGACCAATTTTGTGACAGGCATTGCCGATGCGATGCTGGATTCCACTCCTTTGGTCTGCATTACCGCCCAGGTGGGCAGGGAGAATCTCGGCTCCGATTTCTTTCAGGAAGCGGACATGATCAACATCACTCTTCCGATTACCAAATGGAGCTATCAGATCACCAAGGCGGAGGAAGTGCCGGCCGTAGTCGCCAAGGCGTTCCATATCGCTTCTTCCGGCAAGCCGGGGCCTGTCGTTATAAGCTTTACCAAGAATGCCCAGGTCGAGAATATGAATTTCAGGTACGACAGGGAGGAATTCCTGAAAAATGTCGGCCGCCCTTCTCCGAAACCGGAGACCGGACTGTCAGCGGAACTGGCAGGTACGGTGGCGGATATGATCAACGGTGCCGAGAGGCCTTTGATACTGGCAGGCCACGGAGTCATCATTTCAGGGGCGCAGGATGCCCTTCTCGATCTTGCGGAGAAGTCGGGGACTCCGGTTGCCACGACTCTGCTCGGCCTTTCAGCCTTCCCTACGGATCATCCTCTGAGCGTGGGCAATGCCGGAATGCACGGACATCTGGCAGCCAACAGAATGATACAGAAAGCGGATCTGATCATTGCCGTCGGGATGCGCTTCAGCGACAGGACCACGGGCAATCCGTCAGGTTTCGCTCCGTGTGCCAGGATTGTGCATATCGAGATAGACCCGACGGAGATCGGCAGGAATGTGAGGGCGGATGTGGCTGTCAATTCGGACGCAAGGCTTGCCTTGGAGGCGATACTCGGGGCAGGAGTCCGGTACAGGGCCAGGCAGGAGTGGTACGGTTTTGCGGAAGAATGCAGGCGGGAGGAAAACAGGACAGTCCGTCACAGGGATTTCTTCGGTGATGATTCAGCCAGGCAGGGACATGGAGAATGGATAAGGATGGGTGAGGTTGCCGATGCGGTCGCAAGACTCGGGGATCCTGATTCCGTAATCGTTTCGGATGTAGGTCAGAACCAGATGTTTGCGGCGAGATATTCCCGTTTCGGCAAGTCCGGCAAATGGGTGACATCCGGAGGACTCGGTACGATGGGATACGGACTGCCGGCGGCGATAGGGGCGAAGATCGCCAATCCTGACAGACAGGTGGTGGCGTTTCTCGGGGATGGCGGATTGCAGATGACCATACAGGAGCTCGGTACCCTGGCCCAGGCGGGAGTTGCCGTGAAGATAATACTCCTTGACAACACCTGGCTCGGAATGGTGCGCCAGTGGCAGGAACTTTTCTATGACAGAAGATACTCTTTCACCCATCTCGAGAACCCGGATTTCGTGTCGCTCGTGTCGGCATACGGGATACATGCGGCGAGGGTCACTGAGAGAAACAGGCTGGATGATGCTGTCAGGGAACTGCTTGAATACGATGGACCGGCATTTCTCGATGTCGCGACAGACCCTGGGGAGAATGTTTTTCCGATGGTTCCGGCCGGGGCATCGTTGGACGACATACTGACAGAACGGCCGGAATGACAGGGACGGGCTGCAGTCTGTCATCCTGAGCGAAGCGAAGGATCTGAGCCGAGGTGCAGTCTGTCATCCTGAGCGAAGCGAAGGATCTGCACAGGATAAAGTCACCCGGATGGAACCGGGACCGGAAAGAGACAATGAAGAGACATTGAAAGAAGGATGGAATAAGAATATATAAAACGAAATATCATGGCAAACGAACGGAAATTCAAGGTAATGGCGGAAGGCCAGGGGAGACTGGACATACTCAACCGCATATCGGTGCTTTACAGCCAGAGGCACATAACAGTGGAGAGCCTCTCATTTGCACCGCTCGGCAACGGAGAGAGCAGGTATTCCCTGTGCGCAGTTACGGATGAGGATACCATCCGGCAGGTGGTCAACCAGATGAACAGGATCGTAGATCTCCGCAAGGTGGCGTGGCGCGAAGCATAGTGCTGTCATCCTGAGCGATGAATCTGTCATCCTGAGCGAAGCGAAGGATCTGCGGAAGAAAATGAAAGTATATTAAAAAACAAACAAATACAGAAGTTATGTCAAAGATGAAAATCGGCGGAGTTGAGGAGACGGTTGTCACCCGCTCCGAATTCCCCCTCTCAAAGGCGCGGGAAGTGCTCAAGGATGAAGTCATAGCGATCCTCGGATATGGGGTCCAGGGGCCCGGACAGTCTCTGAATCTCAGGGACAACGGTTTCAATGTGATTGTCGGACAGAGAAAAGGTTCTTCAAGCTGGGACAAGGCGGTGTCTGACGGCTGGGTGCCGGGAGTGACCCTTTTCGATATCGAAGAGGCCTGCGAGAAAGGAACGATACTCGAATACCTGCTTTCAGATGCAGGTCAGATTGCCGTGTGGCCCACTGTGAAGAAACATCTCACTCCGGGCAAGGCGCTGTATTTCTCGCATGGTTTCGGCATTACCTACAATGACCGTACAGGCATTGTCCCTCCGTCTGATGTGGATGTCATCATGGTCGCTCCAAAAGGCTCGGGCACATCCCTGCGCAGACTCTTCCTCGAGGGAAAAGGGGTCAATTCGTCATACGCCGTATATCAGGATGCTACGGGAAGGGCCCTCGACAGGTGTCTGGCTCTCGGCATCGGAGTAGGTTCCGGGTATCTTTTCGAGACCGATTTCAAGCGTGAGGTCTATTCCGACCTGACAGGAGAGAGGGGGACGCTCATGGGAGCCATCCAGGGCATATTCGCCGCCCAGTATCAGGTCCTGAGAGACAACGGCCATACGCCGTCGGAAGCCTTCAACGAGACTGTGGAGGAACTCAGCCAGAGCCTTATGCCGCTCATTTCCGAGAAAGGAATGGACTGGATGTATGCCAACTGCTCCACGACCGCACAGCGCGGCGCCCTCGACTGGTGGACCCGTTTCCGCGATGCCACGCTTCCTGTGTTCAAGGAACTGTATGAAAGCGTGAAGACAGGACATGAGGCCCAGATATCCATAGATTCCAACAGCAAGCCTGACTATCGGGAGAAACTCAATGCCGAACTCAAGGCCATGAGGGACAGCGAGATCTGGCGAGCCGGAGAGGATGTCCGCAAACTCCGTCCGGAGGAGGACTGATGTCCTTTCCTGTAAAAAATCCCGAAAAATACCGGTAAATCCTTGTCCAGAGGTTGCAGATTGAATTAATTTTACTATTTTTGACCTGCCTTTAAATGCCTGTGTATGAGGATTTATCGGTATTTTTATGAATTTGATTACATATTGTAACCATACTTGCGTGTATTTATGAGAATTTTTACAAGATTGACCTGTTTCTGCTTGTGTATCGTCATCGCGGCATCGATGGTGTCCTGCACGACCGGTCAGGGGGGGCACACTTCAGCCGGACTGTCCATTTCACTGACCTCTGACAAGGATGCCATATTCGCCAACGGGGCAGATGCAGTCACCTTTACCGTCATCGACAATTCTTCCAGAGAGGATGTCACATCCGCATCAGTAATCTATATGCTGTCGGAGGACGGTTCTTCTTCGCAGACATCAGCATCATTTTCCACTGAGACTCCGGGCAGCTATACTTTCTATGCAGAATATTCCGGGGCGCGTTCCTCCGAGATTTCAGTGACGGCCATTATGGAAGATGCTGAAGGAATCACCCTGCATGTTTCCAAGAATTCCATATATAATGATGGCGGCGACTTCACCGTAATTACCCTGACGGATGCCGATGGAAACGATGTCACGGATGTGGGTACATTCTATGCTGATGGAAAGCAGCTTGAAGACAATCTTTTCAGCACGACCAAAGGCTCTCTGACTCCGGTGGTGATCTCTGCTGCAATAGGCAGCATACCGGTATCCGACACAGAGGCCGTCACCGCCACATCCAGCTATCAGTTCTCATCGAGATCCCTTCTGGAGGAGATAACCAGGACCAACTGCCAATATTGTCCGATAATGCAGCAGGTGATAGCGGAGCTTGCAACGGACAATCCGCAGATTGTCATAGCATACAATGTCCACAATACCGTATCCGATGTCTACACTGGCCATTACACTTCCGTGACCCGGAATTTCTCCACGGCATTCAGCGACTTTATGATGCCGGCAATGTCGGACAGGTACACCGCCGCACCTAAGACATTCTTCAACAGAAGCAAGGACAATCATACTGCATCTCCGAATCTTACACAGGAGTTCAGGGACCGGGCTCTGGGCGGCCCGAGAGATGTGGCGATAGCCCTCTGCACCGAATCCGTGGAGCAGACAGTCAGGGTGGAGGCCACGATAGGCACCAAGAAGGATTTTTCGGGCCGTGTAGTGGCAGTCCTTGTGGACAACGGTCTCACCACCTCGAGCAACTACCGTGTGATGAGGGCCTATTATCCGTCAGTGGAGGGGCAGCCTCAGACTTTTACCGCCGGACAGACAGTGCGCTTTTCTGCTGATTTTGACCTTACACAGCTGAATGTCACGGCTGTGGAGAACTGCGAGGTGATAGTTTTTGTCACGGATGATGCCGACGGTCTGTGCGAGATAGTGCAGGTGGCAGGTATCGGGGAGAAGAAGGGATATTAGTCTGGTGCGACGGAACTGTATGAAGAACTGTATCTTGGCAATACTGTGCCTGCTTGTCACGGCATCCGCATCGGCGAGGGAAAAGGATCTCGGACGGCTAAGCGGCAGCATCGAGACATCGTGGGGAGTGTATGTGGATGATCCTGCCCTTTCCACTCCTTTGACGCAGAGATACGGAACCAACACCTATCTCAATCTCGGATATGCGATAAAGGGGTTCCGTGCCGGTCTGCAGTATGACATATACGAGCCGCAGATGCTCGGCTATGACTCTGAACTCAAGGGCAACGGACTGAAAGGGTTCTATGCCGGATGGGCAGACAGCAGATGGGATGTCACCCTCGGCACATTCTATGGACAGTTCGGCAGTGGGCTGATTTTCAGGGCGTTCGAACAGAGGGATATGGGTATCAACACATCGGTGCTCGGAGCCAGTGTCCGCTGGAATCCGCTTCCGTGGCTGACAGCCACCGTGATTGGCGGGCTTCCGAGACGCTATATGGAGATGTTCAATCCTGCTGCCGTATATGGGGCTGATTTCGAACTTTCGTTACTGGAGCCTCTCGTTCCGGAGACCGATGCCGTGCTAATGCTCGGGGGATCGTGGCTCCTGAGGGATGACAGGACACAGGGCAGGGTAGATACTGCTCCACGGACAGTCAACTCTTTCAGCGGCAGGCTTGCTTTCAGCAAGGGCTGTTTCTCTTTCGATGGGGAGTATGTCCACAAGGGGCGCTCGTACGGGCTTGACCCGAGGCTCGAGCAGTTCGCTTTCGTCCGCCCCGGCCAGGCGCTTCTGCTGAATATGGACATCTCTCTTCCGATGTTCAGTGTCAGCGCGGTATGGCGATCCATAGAGAATATGTCCATAAGACAGGATGACTCACACGCCGCTTCGGTCAACCTCAACTATCTGCCATCGCTTACGAAACAGCACAAATATGCCCTTTTCCAGCTATATCCGCACGAAGTGCACGATTTCGGTGGAGAGACAGGAGGAAGCATCGATATGGCGGGCAGCATTCCCGCGGGCGGGAATCCGCGCCGGCCATTGAGGTATTCTGTCAATGCCTCTGTATTCTGGGATATGGAATACGGCCCTGACGGATACCGGTTTATGGGTACCGGGGGAGGACTGGTCTGGGCGGAGACCTATCTGGAGCTGGAGAAGAAGTGGGGGCCGGACTGGAAGACTGCTGTGGCCGTAGGCTGGCAGCGCAAGCCGGAGGTAAGCCGTTTCGGTTACGGGGAGATGATGATGAACACGGTTTCTGCGGCAGCGGATGTGCTGTGGCAGATTTCTTCCCGATATTCCCTCAGAATGGAGGTCCAGCATGCATGGAGCGATTTCGTGGATGACCAGGGCTGGATGATGGGAATGATTGAGTTCGGCATCGCCCCGGGCTTTATGTTCTATGTCAGCGATATGCTTAATTACAGGACAAATGCCTTGTCCAACACACATTACTACGATGCTGGAGTGAGCTATGCATGGAAGTTCCTCCGCGCATCGGTCTCATACGGCAGACACCGTGCGGGAGAGACCTGCTCCGGAGGAATATGCAGGTATGTGCCCGAATACACGGGAGTTAATGCCAGACTTTCGATAATACTTTAATAATCTTAATACAATCAAGTACATGAAAAAATTATCTTTTATAGGATGGATCCTTGCAGCATCTTCTGCGGTGCTGTCGCTCGGATCATGTCAGGAAGAACAGCTTCCGGCGACCATCTCCGGACTTCCGGATGGGGATGTGACTTTCCTGTGGAATGACACTGAGAGCAGGACTGTCTCCGTGGAAGCTAACTATGACTGGACTTTCGAGGAGGAGGATGAACATGATATCATCGAGGTTACAAGGACACAGGGCACAAACGACCTTGTGATCACACCTGACATCAACTACGACCGCAAGGCATATACCGCCTCCATCAGGATTACGGCAGGTTCCGGTTCTGCTGCGGCGGAGAGGGTCATCACGGTGTCTCAGGGCGCGAATTCGGATACTTACCTGAATTTCCTCGATGCCGATCTTGCCGGACAGGACAATCCTATCATTATGTTCGAGTCCAGACCTGACGGAGAGCCTACTGTCAGGGAGATACTCATATCGACCAACAATGTCCTGTCCGTGGAAGTGTCTGCCGACCAGAATGTGACCATTCCCGGAACAGAGGAGCCATCGGAGCCTGAAGAAGATGAGGAGACAGGAGAGACCCAGGCAGCTCCCGGGACCAAGGTAGATATTCCGGGATACGGCTGGATGTCATACGAGATATCTTCGAGACAGACCGAGGAGGGGCCGGTCACGGTGCTTACCCTGACCTGTCAGATGAACGAGAGCCCTACGGAAAGCCTTACCCTGGCCATTGATGTTGTGAGCGGGAACGAGGATATAGACAACACCAAAGAGACCAAAAGGATAGGTCTGGTGTCCATGCCGTCGACCCCCGCGATTGTGGTGAATCCGCAGGAGGGTCTGACTTTCGCCTATAATGACGATAAGCCACAGACATTCTCCGTGGCTGCCAATGTGGAGTACGATGACCTTACCGAGACCGAGAACGCCACATACCACTGGCTCATCAGCTCCGGGTCCTGGGATAGCGGATATCCGGTAGTGACCCTTGCAGAGGATAACGGCAATGTCAAGGTCTATTCTGTGACTGTGCCTGCGAACTATGCGGCAGAGGACAGGCAGGTGTCCCTGTCTTTCCGGCAGAGGAATGAGGGCGAAGGCCTGGATCCGGTATATGCCGAAGTTATCTTCACCCAGACCGCTGCTCCACAGGCATCGGTATCTCTCAATGAGACAGTGTTGATAATCAACAGTGACAGGCAGAATGCCGCATTGACCGTCGAGACATCCATACCTGAACTCACGACTGTCGAGTGTCTGGATGACAGCGGAGAAAAGGCTGACTGGTTTCAGGCGGAGTACAATGCCCTCATCAACCAGATTGTGATAGAATTCGACCCTGCCGGGGAGGAGGAGCGTAACGGTACCCTTACCGTGAATGTCGGTACAGGTATGAATAAGGCTTCCGTATCTGTGGATATCATCCAGCTCTCGACCCAGCCTTCTCTTATGCTCAACCCGGCCTCTGTCCAGCTCAATCAGGCGGGAGACCCTGTGACAGTGAGCGTTATCACCAACCAGGACAGCTGGAGCATCGACAGCTCGGTATCATCTGATTTCTCCATCGTAGAGGATCATGAGGCCAATACCATCACCATTTCCGGGACAGAGGTGACTTCCGGTGAGAGGACTGCCACCTATACTGTCACTGCAGGAGAAAAGACAGCCCAACTTGCAGTCTCACAGACGGTGGCATACAAGCTTGGTGACCCGTATGTGGTGAACGGCAAGACCGTGGGTATCGTCTATGAGGTGGATGCCGACGGTATGCACGGGAAGGCTTTCAGCCTGACGGTGGACAATATGAACGAAAGGGTGTTTTTCGCAGAGGCCGGCTGGCAGGAACCGGATTTTGTGGCAGGTATCGCAGAGAATGCTCTTCCTCTGAGTATGACAGATGGGCAGGACAACTGCGAAAGAATGAAGAATGAACCTGGCTGGTCAGAGAAGTTCCAGCTCCTGAAATGGGTAGAGGATCTCGGGGACGAGCAGGGAGTGGACTGGTATATCCCATCTATTGAAGAGCTCAAGGATCTCCTGGAATATATGAGCGGCGCCTCTTTCAAGACTGTGCAGTATGAAATCTCTGATACAGATGGCAATAAATGGACATACGACCTGGATGCGATAGACATTGACGAATCGGCGACGGTAGAGGATTCCTGGAATAGAATCCGCGGTCTGTACAGCACCTATACCGGACCGGGTTCAGGCTATGACGAGGAACAGTATGTCGTGTTCGAGCCGTACACCGGATCTGATCCCGGAGATCACCGTCATCTTGTCGGAGATCCGTATTTGGAGAAAGGCGACAATAATGCTTACAGATGGATATCTTCTACTGTCATAACCAATTCATACAGCACATATGTCTATTATGTAGGAATGGAGGATGCTACGACAGGATATCCATATCCGACAGTGAGGGACAATATCAATGCGATATCGGATACCGGAGATGGCATCTCTTTGCCTATTGACTATGATGCCAATACAGGAAGTGTCCACCCTATCTGCCGCTTCTGATTTTTAATGATATGTCCGCAGCCTTTCGGCCGGCCTGTGTGTCCGGCAGGGGGGACAGCGGGCATAATTGTGTGAAACCGGCAAATTGATCGGACAGAATTTGCCAAATTGACATTAGATGATGGTTAAGAAATTGATTGTAACCCTTATAGGGTGTCTAATCCCTTTGACCTCCATATTCGCGCAGACCGGCAAGGTGACTGTGACCGGAGTCGTCATCGATGAGGACAGCGTCCCTGTGGCGGGAGCCGGTATTGTCCTTAAGGGCACCACTGTCGGGACATTTACGGATGCTGACGGAAACTTCACTCTCGAGACAGACAATGTGCCGGATATGACTCTCGAGTTCTCGTTCATAGGTATGAAGACTCAGGAGGTCAAGGTAAGCCCCCGCCACGGGAAGGCGAAGCTCGAGATAGTGATGGAGATGGACCAGAACGAACTGGACCAGGTGGTTGTGACGGGTATCTTCAACAGGGACCTGGAGAGTTACACCGGTTCGGTGGTGACTATGAAAGGTGAGGATATCAAGAAGGTATCCACTACAAATATCGCAAAGGCTATCAGCGCAATAGACCCGAGTTTCCGTGTGATGGACAACTTCGAGATGGGGTCCGACCCCAACAGGCTGCCAGATATGCGTATGCGAGGAACTTCTACTCTTCCGGGGGGAGCCGGGGCCAGCGGGGATCTCGTGTCCCTTCAGGGGGAATACGACACCTATCCGAACCAGCCTCTGCTGATGCTGGATGGTTTCGAGATTGATGTGCAGACAATGGCCGACCTCGACCCTGACAGGATTGCCTCCATAACAATCCTGAAGGATGCTTCGGCTACGGCCATCTATGGTTCCAAGGCTTCCAACGGTGTCATCGTCATCGAGACCCTGGCTCCGCGCCCGGGAGCTATCAATGTGACATACAGCGGCAATGTCCGCGTGGAGATTCCGGACCTCACCTCCTACAACCTGATGAATTCCGAGGAAAAGATAGAGGCGGAATGGAGGGCAGGTCTCTATTCCCAGACCGACCTCGCTTCCTTGAGGGACTACCAGTCCCGTCTCAGGGAGGTCCGCAGGGGTGTAGATACCTACTGGCTGTCTCAGCCTCTGCGCACTTCCGTGCAGCACCGTCATGCAGTCACTCTCGAGGGCGGTTCCCAGGCCCTGAGATACAAGCTGTATGCAGGGCTCAACGAGACCCCAGGCGTGATGAAAGGTTCCAAGAGGAGTACCCAGACCGCGTCCCTGGACCTCAGCTACCGTTTCAACAAGTTCCTCCTGAAGAACAGTGTCACGGTTGACAATGCAGTGGGGACTGACAGTCCATACGGTTCGTTCAGCCAGTATGCCTTGCTCAACCCGTATCTGAGACCTTATGACGAGAACGGCAATGTCAACAAGATAATGCAGACCTGGAATATGCTCTATGCAGGGGATTCCGGGACATACGAGGTGGCCAACCCTATGTACAATGCCACTTTCCACAGCCTTGACCGTGATACGAGTTTCTCCATCAGGGAGCTTTTCAAGCTCGAGTACCGTCCTGCGCCGGCTTGGATTCTCCAGGCCAATGTCTCCCTGAGCAAGAGCGTGAGCAAGGATGAGGTGTTCCGGCCTGCCTACCATACGGCTTTCAACGATGTGACCGACCCGAGCCTCAAGGGAGACTTCTCCCGCGACCAGTCAGAGTCGTTCAACTATGCCATAGACTTTACCGCCATGTTCAACAAGGTGTTCGCTGAAAAGCATTTTGTCACCGCCAACTTCCGCTATTCGATACAGCAGGACCAGAGCGAGACCTACGGCGCTCTCGTGACAGGTTTTCCAAACGACTCTATGGACCATATCCTTTTCGGGCAGAAATATTCCGAGAACATGACGGGTACAGAGAACACTTCCAGGAGCATCGGAGCAGTCCTTACGGCGGGATATTCCTATATGTACCGATATTCCTTCGATGCCAACATCAGGGTGGACGGATCGTCGCAGTTCGGCCGGGACAACCGTTTCGCCCCGTTCTGGTCGGTAGGATTCAAGTGGGATGTCAAGAACGAACAGTTTATGAAGAGCGTGGACTGGCTGGATGACCTTGTGCTTGCCACATCGTACGGTATCACCGGTACGCAGGGATTCGCTCCGTACCAGTCGCGCCAGGTCTATTCATACTCGGATCTGATGCAGTACTATCTGTCTTCCGATGCCACGGGCATCGAACTGGTGGCTCTCGGGAACAACCAGCTCAAATGGCAGCAGACAGCCACCTGGAACACCAGACTGGAGCTGTCCCTCCTCAAGGGCCGCATCACCGCCAGGGCAGAATACTATATCAAGAACACGGAAAACTCCCTGACCCAGGTGACTCTCGCCCCGTCCATCGGCTTTACTTCCTATCCATCCAATATGGGTACCCTGCAGAACCAGGGTGTGGAGCTGAACCTTGCGTTCATCCCGTACAGGAACGAAGCCAAGGAGGCCTACTGGGTAATTTCCATAAACGGGTCCCACAACACCAACAAACTCCTCAGAATATCTGAGGCCCTTGCCAAGATGAACGAGACCAATGCCAACACGGAGTCCGTCACTCCTCTTCCGCGATATGTGGAGGGAATGTCCACCACAGCCATCTGGGCTGTCCGGTCTCTCGGTATCGACCCGGCCACGGGAGATGAGATTCTTCTGAAGAGGGATGGCACCGTGACCAGCGAATACGATGTGGTGGATGCCGTCGTATGCGGGGACACGGAGCCGAAATGGCAGGGTAACATCAATACCTCGTTCAACTATATGGGCTTCGGGATCAACCTTGGCTTTATGTACCGTTTCGGCGGGCAGATGTACAATTCCACCCTCGTGAGCAAGGTGGAGAACGCGGACCTCAGGTACAATGCAGACAGGAGGGTGCTCTATGAGAGATGGACCCAGCCGGGTGATGTCGCCCAGTACAAGAGGCTGACCAATTCGGCCAACGGTGCGAATACGCAGCAGACATCGCGTTTCGTGATGAACGAGAACCTGTTCCAGTTCAGCTCCCTTTCCATTTCCTACAGGATGGAGAAGAACGCATATCCGTTCCTGCAGAAGCTGCGCATCTCATCCATGAAATGGTCCCTGAATGTCGAGGATATCTTCTACCTCTCCTCCATCAAGAGGGAAAGAGGTACCGACTATCCGTTCTCTCGGCAGTTCGCCCTTTCGCTCAATCTTGTGTTTTAAGGTAAGGAGGTATGATTATGAGAAAGATATTTACAGCGATATTGTTCCTGCCGTTCCTGCTTCTCGCATCCTGCGCGGAATGGCTTGATGTGCAGCCGAAGACCTCCGTGGAGGAGGAGGATCTCTTCTCTTCGGAGTACGGGTTCAAGGATGCATTGACTGGTTTCTATATCAAGATGGGGAAGACTGACCTGTACGGCCAGACCATGACCTATTATTATCTGGATATGCTTGCAGGCCGGTACAACAATGATCCCGAGGGGATACTTGACACATCTCCATCTACAGTGTATGCATACGATGGTACATACGAGGGTACGGTCATCAACATCTACTCTTCCCTGTACAATGTGATAGCGAACATCAACAATTTCCTGAAGTTCGTGGACCAGAACAGGTCCGTGATACATACCGAAAACTATTACGAGACAATGAAGGGTGAGGCTCTCGGCCTGAGGGCTTTCCTGCATTTCGACCTGCTCCGCCTCTATGGGCCTGTCTACAAGGACAATCCTCAGGGGGATGCAGTACCGTACAGGACCAGTTTCGACAATGTGGCGACCCCCATACTGCCTGCATCCGAGGTGCTTGACCTCGTGATTGCCGACCTGCTTGAGGCAGAGGAGCTTCTCGAAGGGCATGACAGCGAGATATTCAATTATGATGATTCCGCCGACCCTTTCACCGAGATGAGGCAGATGAGGATGAATGTGTGGGCTGTCCGTGCCATGCTTGCAAGGGCATATTGCTACAAGGGAGATTCGGAAAGCAAGGCTCTTGCCCTGCAGTATGCCAAGAGCGTGATCGATTGCGGACATTTCACCCTTGCCGGGACTGATGACTATGCCGCCACGCCCATCACTCCGACAGAGCAGATATTCGCTCTCTACATAGATGACTATTACCAGATAATAGACCAGGTGTTCACCAACGTGAGCTATTCCAATTCGCTCGCTGCATACCAGACAAATGTGACGCAGTGGTATGAGGTGGCTTCGGATGCCCGCTACAGGAATTTCTCCGCACCCCAGGGGACGGCTGTTGGCCAGCCTCTGCTCAAGTGCAACAAGTATATATTCACAGGTTCGGCATACACCGAGGGGCGCGGCAACTACAACGGTCTCGACTCCCAGCCTCTTATCAGGCTTCCCGAGATGTACTATATAGCTGCGGAATGCACTCCGGATGTGGATGAGGCGGCATCTTATCTCGATGAGGTGATTGCCCTGAGGTCAGGAAGGTACAATGCGACCTTCACCACCGGCTTCGATGAGACAGACTCACGACAGATTTTCGGGGTGATGACAGGGCAGACAGTCCGGACCAACGAACTGATGAAGGAATATCTGAAAGAGTTCTATGGCGAGGGCCAGCTGTTCTTCTTCTACAAGAGGTTCGGGTTCACCGCCTTCCCTAACTGTCCTGCGGGAGACACAATGCCTCTGGCAAATTACCAGATGCCTCTCCCGGATGATGAATATACATACGGAAACCATAACTGATATGAAAGCACGGTATATAATGATTTTGTCCATCCTTGCAATGGCTCTGGCTTCCTGCAAGGTCAACGATATAGCCTATTACAGCGATGATGCGAGGATAGAGTTTTCCGGGGCATCCAGCTACACCTTCACGGATGAAGACTGGCTGGAAGAGTATGTCCTCGGTCAGGATTCCTATATTGATGGCAGGTTCACCGCACAGCTCATAGGATATTTCCTCGATACGCCGAGGACATTCTGCGTGCAGGCAACTCCTGTGGAGACATCCCTGTTCACTCCGGAACTGGAATTTGACAATCCGTACCAGTTTCCTGCCGGGGTCGTGACTGTCGATGCCGGCTTCAGGATCAAGTGTCCATCGAAGGAAAATGCATCCACCCGTTCCACCGACAAGAATGGCTATGTGGACATAGTGTATGACAACAGCTCTGAATACCAGCAGTTCGGGCAGGGAAGGGTGGAGAACCTTTCGTACAGGGTCACCGTCAACCTCGACCTGTATCCGGATGACTGGAACGCGGCTTTCTGGGGCAGATACAGCGTGTCGAAATATATCCTTATGATGGAGACTTTCCGCTGTGTCCACAAGGACATAGAGAGAAATTTCGACAGCTATATGGCGATAATGGAAGCCTATGCCCTATATAAACAGGAGAACGGTCCTCTGTACGGGGACGATGATTACAGTGATGAGGAAATTGAATTCCCTGTCTTTAACTAGAACGGACATGAACATATTTTTCAGAAACATAATCATCCTGGTATGCACCCTTGCCGCAGTTTCCTGCTACAAGGATCTCGGCAACTATGACTACCGGGACATCAATGAGATAACGATAGACCCCGGTTCTTACACCTATTCTGCAGGTGTGCCATCCGAGGTGGTGATAACCCCGACAGTGACCCAGTCCCTGACGGAGGGTACTGACAATCTTTCATACCTCTGGCAGAGACCTGTCTCCGGCAACCGCTGGGAGGAGCTGGGCACGGAGCCTCAATATGTGCTTCAGGTTACCCAGGAGGATAACCAGGTCATAAACCTGATTTTCTCTGTAACTGACAACAATCTCGGCATCACCGAATACGCGGAGATATATGTCAGGCCGATAATCGCTTTCGAGAGCTGCTGGTTCCTGCTCCAGGACATAGATGGGCAGGCAGTCCTCGGGAATGTGGACGGAGAAGGCGATGAGAGGACTGTCAGCCACGACATCTATGGGGCACAGAACGGAGGACAGGCTCTCCAGGGCAGTCCTCTTTTCCTCGGTGTGCAGCCTTATATGAGGACGGACCCTCCTACGGCTGGTAACTCCAATACCGAGAATCTGCTCGGGGTGTTCACCTCCTCGGCTCAGTATATCCTCGAGGCATCCACGATGCATGAGCATCCTGACCTGGACTATGACAGGATTGTCTACGGAAGACATCTGTCAGGAGAGAACATGCCTCAGAATGACGGTTCCGGCCCGACATTCATGAAAGGGCAGCGCAACGGTTTCGCGATAGCGGATGGAGGTACCCTGTGGTATGCCGTCCATGATGACCTGGCCCTGATGTACCCTCTCAGGCTCGATCCATCGTCTCTCGGCAGTGACCCGTATGCATATACGGTTGGAGATGCGTGTCTGTCATACGCGAGGGGCAATAACATGCTCGTGTACGATTCGCGTGGAAACAGGTTCCTGACCTACATCAATACCACGGACTACGGTTCCGGATATTGGGTGAGACAGGAGATTGTCGATGGGGGAGGTTCCGAAGACAACGAGTATCTGGAGTTCACATCCAACAATTCCGCGTATCTGGCCCCGGTGGGGGAAAACGGGCAGACTAACGCTTTCAATCCTGACCGGCTGCAGAGCGGACTGGTGATGGATGTAATGGGGATGTCAACATCGGGCCAGGGCACCAGCAATGTCCTTGCGGTCGGCCATTCGGACAATACGTTCCATATATATGAGTTGAGTATGGATGCGATAGTGGACAACAATGATGCGTACGCAAGGTGCAGCGGCTACTGGTCTGTATCGGCCGAAGGTTCCCTGGCTTCTTCGGAAAAGGTGCCGGTGACCACATCGTCATATTTCACGAGGATGTTCTTCTATGCGTCAGGCAATGCCATCTACCGAGTGGATTTCTCGCTTGCAACCCCGACAGTCACTCGGATCTGGGCTTCCGATGATGCTTCCGATGTGGTCACTGGCCTGAAATTCAAGTCCGACAACGAAGAGATATATTATGAGGACAATACTGTCAAGGGTGTCACCCATCAGCTCGGGGCGATAGTCGAGAGCCAGAATGGAGACTGCGTGCTTGTGGAGTTCAATATGACTGCTGCCGGAGAGATAGAGCAGGATTCTGCAGGTGTCCAGAATATAAAGGTGTTCGGAGAGGATACCGATGGAGATGCCATCTTCTCCAATGTGGTGGATTTCATCTATTCCTACAGGGATGCCATCTATTAGCCTTGGCTTGAACGGGGCATCAAGGTATGTCCTTGCATTTCTGCTTCTTCTGCTGCCTCTCTGCGGCAGGTCTGCATCCGGAGAGATGAGTCCGGATGAATACTGCTGGTCTCTCCCGGATACTCTTCTCGGACGGGATTTCAGTATGTTTGTAACTGTGCTTGACACTGATTTCAGGCCCGGGCCTGAAGCGAAGTTCGGATATCCGGGTGACCGTTTTGGCCCGTTGATACTCCGTTTTGTCAAGGATGGCGGGGAACTTGTCCTCCAGCAGGCTGTCTCCGGCGCGGGGAATGATACGGACTATATGGATATGCGCAGGTTTCCTGTTTCCGGAAATGAGGATGGGCATATCTTGTTTCCGGTCGGGGAATGGCTTGAAGATGACACATATTTCGGCTTGGGCCCATATTCGACCCAGCTGAAGATAGGCCCGAAGGTGGATGGCAGTATGCGTCTTGACGGTATTGTACATCGTGATGGCCAGGTCATAGTGCGGACATCTCTCTCCTATGCGCCTATATTTCTGCCTTCCGCGCCAAGGGACACCACACGCTGGACTGTCGGTACGGCATTGACCCTGCTGCCTGAGGAAAGGATGATACCTGTACCTGCGGACAGGAGGGTGGGGTATTTTTCTGTCCCTGCTGAATTTCGGGGCAGCGGAGGTTTGCAGAGGAAGAGGTCGGCCGTGATCAAGAGGTTCAGGGATGGGGTGACATTCTGCGTCAGCCAGGGTTTCCCGGAACAGTTGCTTCCTGCCCTCCGCCGTTCTGTAGAGAACTGGGACAGGATTTTCAGGGAGTACGGACTTGAAGGCCATGTCAGCCTTGTAGAACCGTCTCCGGAAGATTTCTCGTCCGGGAAGTATGCCATTGACGATGCCAGGCTCTCGTGGGTTAAATACAATGATGCCCCGAAGAACGGGAATGCGTACGGCAGGGCATATACGGATCTCAGGACAGGGGAGACTCTTTGCGCATATCTCGGAATATTCAGCGGGGCGGAAAACTCTCTGCGCAAGTGGTATATGACCCAGACAGGGGACCTCGGGCAGATGCCTGAAGATATGTACCGGTCAATGTGGGAGATGGTGCTGACTCACGAGATCGGCCATACCCTCGGCCTGGAGCACAATTTCTATGGCAGCCGCCTGTTCTCTACCGCGGAACTGAGGGATTCCGTCCTGATGTCGAAGGTCTCCCACGGCAGTTCCATAATGGACTATATGAGACTGAACTATGCCGTAAGGCCTGAAGATGGGATAAGCCTTGTGGACAGGGTGCCGGTCATTGGCCCTTACGACAGGGCGGCTATACGGTGGGGGTATGGTGATTTCCGCTCACAGCGCGCCAGGGACAGGTTTGCCGCGAAGATGTTCTCCAATGACAGCACCAGGTATTTCCCGCTGTCGATATCCGACCCGCAGACTCTTGCAGAGGATCTCGGAAGGGAGCCGGTCGAGACTGCGGAGTCAGGTATGCTGTATCTCAGGCAGATTATGGATTCATTCCGGGACTGTACCGCAGATGCAGACAGTGCATTCGTGTATTCTGCAGTGGCGGAACGGTATAAGCAGCTCGTGAATCAGGCTGTCGCATTTGTGGGAGGTCAGATGAGGTTTCCGGACAAAGATGGCCGGGTCAGGGCCGAACCTGTTGACAGTGCGCTTCAGGCCATGGCCATGTCTTTTCTGGACAGGTATGTCTATGGAGCTCCCGAATGGGCTGAATGGATTGTCGATACGGATTATGCAGGTTACGTGTCCTCCAGGGTGGAGAAGAACCTCTCGCGGTCCGGCAGGTTGTCGGGCCTTGCGGATACGGACCTGGATATGAGACTTGAGAATGGCCATCTCCTGCTCGATACAGGCGGAGGAAGTGTTTCGGTACGGGTCCAGCTGGACAGCGGTGCAGGGATGAGATGCCGTCCTCTGGCAGCCATAAGCCGCTTCAGGACCGATGGCGAGATGGATGTGACGGATTCCCTGTATGCAATGCTCAATTCTCCTCTTGTCTCTGAACGGTACGGGATGAGGTATCTGGTCTCGCTCGACCTTGATGGAGCAATGTGCCGGAGGACACGGGATGGCTATCTGTTGAAAGCAAAAGCTGTGTATGCATGTCTGCAGGAGCAGCCGGTGGTGGAGATGGTGCCGCCGTCAGGCTACAGGACAGTGGACATATCGTTATATGCCGGACCTTGCTGCGGACCGGATTCTAAAGGAATACGGTCTTCCGGTTCGGGGGCTGACCCCATCATTGCAGTGGATGTCCGGCTCCCCCGATTCTACCGCAGGCTGCTCTCAAGCGAGGTGAGGAGGTACAACAGACAGAACGGGACTTGTGTCCGCCTTATGTTGTCGGACTCCCTGCCTGAAGCGGATGTCCCTGCTGCAGTGTCATACGATGGGCTTGCTGGCGGAATGACCCTGTATTCTGATTCGGGGTTCTTCCGGCTTGACATCGGGGATGATACCCTGCCTGAAAGGAGGACTGCAGGCCACGGTTTCCGCATTGCCCTCGATGTCCTGACCGGAGCGGACAGGACGGTTCTGCAGAAACTCGGTAATGATTGTTTGACATTTTAAAAGCATTTATATGAAAAGGATAGTAATAGAAACAGCAGCGGTGATGTCTGTCGTGGCATTAGCCGCCTGCAGCGAAAAAACCATAGATACGGTATCTCCACCTGTCTCTGTGCCGGAGACGGCAGATGTGTCGGTGTTCAATATCACGACGGAAGGATATGCGAGCGATGATCCTGACTTCGACGGGCTGTTCAGGATGGAGCTTGCCGCCAAGGATGCGGTAGGGCTGTTCATCGTCCATACAGATGGGTCGGTGGAGGTCCTCAGGATGGTGCTCGAGTCGGATGGGTCCTGGAATATTGCGCTGAACGATGATGATGTCATAACCTGGACTGAAGGGGACAGGTATTTTGCATACTATCCGCAGGACAGCAAAATAGATGCGGCATCAGTCAATCTTCAGGCAACCTCCGAGGAGGAATTCTTTGCGGATATGATTGCCGGATGGACTGTAGCGGCAGACCAGTCGGAAGACTTCGGGGTATCCTCCCTTCTGACTGCCTCGGGCGTGTACAATCCGGATGGCGGGACAGGGAAACCTTCGATAGATATATGTCTTTCTCCTAAGACCGCTCTTGTATGCTTCGTCCCGGAATGCACGACATACGTGTTCGACAACACTCCTGCAATTCCGGATTACAACAATCCGCTGCAGGTCGATTTTGATGGGATAGACCCTTTCAACGATGGAGGAAGATATTTCTACAAGACCAATCCTGCCGATGTGACCGGGTTTTCCGGTACTGCCGGAGGAGAGAAGTGGTCGCAGTCCATTTCCGGTGTCGGGCCAGGAGAAGTCGTTGTCATTCCTGTAGGCCGGGCGTCGGAGATACACCATACCCTGCAGCCAGGGGACTTTTTCCTGTCTGATGGCAATCTCCTGTCCAGGGATGCGGATGCCGCCGATGTCAGCTCTGCGGATGTGATAGGTATGGTGACCAATATAGACCCTGACAGGATCGGTCAGGCTGCAAAAGATGCCCTCGGAGGTGTTGTCCACGGGACTGTGACTTCTACCCGAGAGAATTCTGTCTATGCATGGTACGGTACCCAGGGGAATGACAGCAGGGATGAGTCTTCCATAGGCCTTGAGGTGCTGGCTTCTGTCGAGTACACTCCGGAAGAGAACCTGGAGATTCTGGATGCCGATGTGGATGGCTATGGATATACCAGTGCCATATTCAGCAAGAGGGCTGAAGATGTGGCATCCGGCAAGTATCCGCTGTTCAGGTCTGCGCAGTTGTTTTCCAATGTAGCGGGAGGACCTGAAGCCAATGCGGTCACGACAGGATGGTATGTCCCGGCTATGGGGGAACTGATGGATTTCTTCAGGACGGCCTGCGGAATGTCCCTGACATCTTCGGATGGCACTTTCGGCGGAGAGCTGAATGATGTATGGATGTGGTGGACAGGGACCGGGGTCGATATTGCCGCTGCAATAAACAGTTCCATGTCCAAGGTATCTATGGATGACAAGACATTCCTTGATGATTCAGACCTGTACACGAGGTTCTACTGGACTTCATCCGTATCTGCGGATAATCTTGCCCTGACTCTGTATTTCTATGCGCTGTATGAGGATACGGCACCGGAAGAGAACCTGATGCTGAGGAGCAGTTATAAGAGTGCCGCCGATGGTGGTGCGCTTTCCCGGCTGGTGCTTGTATTTTGACGCTTCCGTACCGGAATTGCCGGAAAAGAATTATTTTTGTCCCTGTCGTCCTGATGGGGACAGCATATTTTTAAAGAAAGACTGCAAATGATCTATAGAAACGGTATTATGAAAAAGATTATTTCCATCCTTGTAGCAGCCGTGGCGGCTGCCGCTTTATGTCAGGCCCAGGAGATTTCTCCTAACGCAATTGTGAAAGACCTTTCCGGAAACAGTATCCAGATGGGTGATGTGCTCAAGGATGATGTGGTGATAGTCTCGTTCTGGGCTACCTGGTGCAAGCCGTGCCAGAATGAACTGGATGCCCTCGCCGAGATAGAGGACATATGGGCGGACAAGCTGCGTGTCGTGGCCATATCCATAGATGATGCACGTTCGGCATCCAAGGTAAGGTCCACTGTCAAGGCGAAGATGTGGCCGTATGAGGTCTATACGGATGAGAACAGCTCCCTTGCCAAGTCTCTCAACATTTCGTCGATTCCGTTCGTTATGATTGTGGCGGATGGCAAGACAGTCTATTCCCATACGGGCTATACTCCGGGGAGCGAACGCCTTCTGGTAGAGAAGGCTCTGTCTTTCATAAAGAAGTAACCGGACCGGGAAACAGGAGTGGTGCTCCGGATCCTTCACTTCGCCTCCGGCTCCGTTCAGGATGACAGGACAAGCGGCTCCGTTCAGGATGATACAGAGGCTTTGTGCTTCAGATCTTCTTCCCTTTCCAGCGGCCCGAGCGCAGGTAGAGACCGCAGAGTACAAGCATGGCGAGGGCGTAGACATGCTCTGCAGTCCAGCAGACGGCAATGTCGGCTTTCAGTATGGTGCAGACTATTGTACAGTAGCCCAGATAGATGATGAGGGCTATCGCCTCCAGTACGAATACCGTGCGGGTATTGCCAGTGCCGATGCTTGCGTTGAAGCAGATATTGCCTGCCGTATTTATCAGATATGAGGATGCCATCACTAACATTGCCGGTACGGTGGCATCCGTTATTTCAGGCATGTCGGTAAAGATTCCGATTACCTGTTCCGGGAAGATTGCGAAGAGAGCTATGATGATGCTGATGATGGCATAGCCCATTTTCATTACCCTCAATATCAGGCCGGGTACCCTGTCCTGGTCTCCGGAGCCTATCATATTGCTGACCAAGGTACTGCAGGTGGATGAAAAGGCCATCAGGACCACCCATATCAGTCCTGACACATTCCTGACGATATTCGATACGGCAAGCGACCTTTCTCCGAGATGTTCCACGAAAAGGAAGAATATGAACCAGGTGGATACCGACAGGAAATTTTCGATCATGGTCCATACTGAAATGTCCAGCATTCCTTTCAGTTCCTTCCATTCGAAGCGGGCCGGTCTGTCCAGTCCGAATTTGCGGGTATCGGTCTTCGTGGCCGTATAGACAAGGAAGAATATGAGCGACACCAACTCCGCCAGGGTCGATCCGATGGCCGCTCCTGCAATGCCGAGTGCAGGGAATCCCAAATGCCCGAATATGAGTATCCAGTTGAAGACCACATTGGAGAGCACCATCACTATGGAGTTGAGCGTCAGCGTCCTGGTCTGCATCGTGCCGATGTAGAATGCCCTGAACATTGCAGTCGTCCACGCAAAGAAAAGTCCCGGGATTCTCCACCTGACGTATGTAAGGGCGGCATCGAGTATCCTGTCGGAGGATACCATCCCCGACATCAGCCGGGGCGAGAGCGCCTCGGAAAGGACAATCATTGCCGCAGCAAGACACAGCAGGAAATACAGCCCGTGCCAGAAGATCTTTCCTGCATCGGCATATTTCCCCTCGCCGTTGCGTCTGCCGATTATGATCTGGGAACCGAGGCTGAATCCGAATCCCACTATGAATATTACCATATAGTAGACTCCGGCTATGGCAGAAGCCCCGAGCTCGATCTCTCCGACCCTTCCGAGGAATGCAGTGTCGGTCATCCCGATCATCTGCTCCATGAAGAGGCTGATCAGGATAGGATAGGCGACCTGCCATATTCCCCTGTATGTGTATTTCCCTTCTATTCTCTCTTTCATTTGTCCGGTCCGTCTTCTCTCTTTTCCGGTCCTTCATCCCGCCTGCGGCACGTGTCGGGATGGCAGTCTGCCGCATACAGGGATAGCAGTTGTGCCGCATCTTCGGCGAGCCTTGTCCTGATGGACAATGGTTCCAGCACTTCTATCCTGCTCCCGAGCCTCTCCAACTCCATTATCAGGCTTTCGTTGGGGCGCACAAAGATAGAAAAAGTTATCCGTTCCCCATCATTGCCTGCCTCTTCCTGGGATGGATGGATCGGCAGGTCGCGCAGATAGCCCGCTTCTTTGGCCGATGTCCGCAAAAGTATCCTCACAGGCCGTTCATCGGACAGATATACCCCGAAACTCGTAGCGAACAGTGCATCCACATCGAAGTCAGCCGGCATTCTGAAATGCCGCCCTGTCTGTTCTAAGGACAGGATCCTGTCGAGCCCGTAGACTCTGACGGAGTCCCTTTCCGTGCAGTAGGCCACAAGATACCATCTCCGCGATGCCTCCTTCAGGGCATACGGTCTCAATGTATAGGCCGATGAGTTCCCGGAGTCGTATTTCCTGTAGGAAACCTTCAGTTCCGAGTTGTCGGTCATCGCTTCCATTATGTGCGTGAGCCAGCGTTGTCCTGATGGGATATCCTCCACCGACACCCTTCCGGACAGCCTTTCCTTGCTCATGGACAGCATTTCATTGATGGTAAATGTGTTGATTATCCATGCGGAGGCTGCATTCTCATCGGATACATCCTCTGTGGCGGGGATGTAATACCTGTTCGTACTCCTGTCGCATTCTATCCTGACATTGAACAGGGCCTCGATGGCATCCCTGTGGTTGTTGAATGTCCGTCTCGGGTAGCCTGCCCCGAACCGCAGTTCCCAACGCTCTTCCAGTTCCGTCAGCGACATGCCCCTTTCCCCCGCTCTCACGAAAGTCCGGATAAGCCATATATATTTCTTCAGCAGTTCAGATACCATGATACATCTCTTTGAATCCAATGTCTGCAAAGATAGTCAAAAGATAGGCGCCGGACATCAGCTGATCCGGCTGTAGTCACGGATGCGGTATTTTTCCTTGCGGAGTTCGTCCCTCAGCGGGGCGTTGGCAGATGAGGTCAGACCCGGGTCGCGGTCCAGAACCGATTCCGCGTATGCCCTGGCATCGTTGAGGATGGCTCCGTCCTTTGCAAGGGATGCGATGTTGAGGGTTATGGGCAGTCCGCTCTGCTGGGTGCCTTCCAGATCTCCCGGCCCCCGCATTTTCATGTCTTCCTCGGCAAGCTCGAACCCGTTTTCCGTAGAGCACATCAGTTCTATCCTGTGTCTGGATTCCCTGCTCACCTTGTTGCCGGTCATCAGGATGCAGTATGACTTTTCGGAGCCCCTGCCGACCCTCCCTCTCAGCTGGTGCAGCTGGCTCAGGCCGAAACGCTCCGCGCTTTCTATGACCATGACCGATGCATTCGGAACATCCACGCCGACCTCTATCACCGATGTCGCGACAAGGATATTCGCCCTTCCCGCCGCAAATGCATCCATGTTGAACTTCTTGTCTTCATTGCTCTGCTTGCCGTGGACGATGGCCACCTTGTAGTCAGGCAGGGGAAATGCCCGGGCTATCTGGTCGAATCCCTGCTCCAGATTCCTGTAGTCGAGGGTTTCGCTTTCGAATATCAGCGGATATACGACGAAGACCTGCCGTCCGAGGGCTATCTGTTCTTTCATGAACCTGTACAGTGCAGGGCGTTTTCCCTCTGTCGCGTGCATGGTCAGCACGGGTTTCCTGCCGGGAGGAAGTTCATCTATCACGGAGACATCCAGATCTCCGTACAGTGTCATTGCCAGGGTGCGGGGTATGGGGGTGGCGGTCATTACCAGTACGTGCGGAGGAATGCCGGATGCGGTCTTTCTCCACAGTTTTGCCCTTTGTTCCACCCCGAACCTGTGCTGCTCATCTATGATTGCCAGCCCGAGGTTGCGGAACCTTACATCATCCTCTATCAGGGCATGTGTCCCGACTATTATCCCGATCGAGCCGTCTTCGAGTCCTGCGTGTATCTCCCTGCGCTCTGCCGTGCGGCTGCTGCCTGTCAGAAGTGCCGCCCTGACTCCTGTCGGCTCAAGGTATGCCGATATGTTCCTGTAATGCTGCTGCGCAAGGACTTCCGTCGGAGCCATGATGCATGCCTGGCAGCCGTTGCCGATGGCTATCAGTGCCGACAGGACTGCCACCATCGTCTTGCCGCTGCCCACATCCCCCTGCAGGAGCCTGTTCATCTGGTGTCCGCTGCGCATGTCTTCCCTGATTTCCCTGATCACCCGTTTCTGTGCCCCTGTCAGGTCGAAAGGCAGCGAACGGTAACAGATGTTGAATGCCTCTCCGACCCTGGACATCAGGATGCCCTTTTCTCCGCGGCTTCTTATGTATTTCTGTTTCAGCAGGGAAAGCTGTAGAAAGAAAAGCTCTTCGAATTTCAGTCTGTAGCGGGCCTTTTCGAGGGCCGCCATGTCGGTCGGGAAATGGATGTTCTTCAGGGCGTATCTGACAGGGACGAGGCCCTTTTCCTTCAGTATGTATTCCGGAAGGCTTTCATGCACATCATCCAGGGCGGCATTCAACGCGGCGGATACCAGCCTTGTCATCACCTTGCCCGTTATCCCTCCGTTCCGGAGTTTCTCCGTGCTGTTGTAGACTCCCGTCATTGTACCGGCGTTCATCCCTGATCCTGTGGCTTGCCCGTTGTTGGCGGTCTGCCCCGGGCCGCCGTTGTCGGGCGCCGGATCGATGTCAGGATGCACCATGTTGATCCTGCCGTTGAAACTCGACGGCTTTCCGAAAAAGATGAATTCGTTCCCCGGCTTCATTTTCTCGGACACCCATTTCAGCCCCTTGAAAAACACCAGTTCCATTTCCCCGCTCCCGTCAGTCACCGTTGCGCTCAGCCGCTTGCCTCCCGGTATCTCCACATTCACCACCCGCGCCCGTATCTGCACGTATGCCATGTCGGGCCGTATCCGCGCAATCGGTGTTATGCTGCTTCTGTCTATGTAGCGGAAAGGATACAGCCTTATCAGGTCGCCGAATGTGCCGACACCCAATTCGCTGCGCAGAAGTGCGGCCCTTTTCGGCCCTACTCCCGGCAGATACTGTATATCGCTGTCCAATTCGCTTCTGTATCCTCCTGACAGACTGTCCATGATTCCTTTTATTCTTTTCCCGCTGCGGAAGACTGCCCGCGGCAACTTCCCCGCTCCTGCAAAAATACGCATAATTCCGTTAACTGCGCCACGGACAGGGACCGGATGGATGTCCGGAGCGCGATGTCCCGTCCCCGAAAGTCCCGAAAGACCGAAAATAGGCCGAAAAATAGGTGCGATTTCTTGAAATCGCTAACGTAAAAATAATTAACTTTGCAGACTGTACTCTGCCTTTATGAAGGCAAATGATTTAATCGGAAGAATTATGGGCAAGAAATTAGTCGTAGGAATAACGCAGGGCGATGGCAACGGAATAGGATATGAAGTGATAATCAAGGCCCTTGCGGATGAAAGGATGCTCGATATGTGCACTCCTGTCATATACGGTTCATCCAAGATATTCGGGTTTTACCGCAAGCAGATCCACAATCTGGAGCAGCCTGTGAACACCAATGTGATAGCATCGGCACAGGAGGTGCACCAGAAGAGGATAAATATCGTCAACTGTCTGCCTGACAATGTGTTCGTCGAGCCAGGACAGGCCACTCCCGAATCGGCAAAGTCTGCCATGACCTCGCTCCGGAGGGCGGTGGAGGATATCCGCAACGGATATATAGATGTGCTCGTGACGGCGCCCATCAACAAGAGGGCGATGGTCAGCGAGGGTTTCGGCTACACCGGGCACACCGAGTACCTGCAGAAGGAGTTCGGGGTCGATGAGGTGGCGATGATCATGGTAAGCGACCAGCTGAAGGTCGGGGTAGTGACTGGGCATATTCCTCTGAAGGATGTGCCGTCCGTGCTGACCAAGGAGTTGATACTCAAGAAACTCAGGCTGATGAAGGATTCCCTTGAGAGGGATTTCGGGATAGTCTCGCCCAAGATAGCCGTACTGGGACTCAACCCGCATTGCGGGGATGGGGGGCTGCTCGGGGATGAGGAACAGGAGATAATCCTTCCGGCCGTGCAGCAGGCAATGTCGGAAGGCATCCTGGCTTTCGGTCCGTATTCTCCGGATGGATTCTTCGGACTCGGGAACTACAGCAGGTATGATGCCATTCTCGCCATGTATCATGACCAGGGCCTGACCCCGTTCAAGGCTCTTGCATTCGAACTCGGCGTGAACTATACGGCGGGCCTGCCGATAGTGAGGACTTCCCCGGACCACGGCACTGCATACGAGATGGCCGGCAGGGATATGGCGGACCCCCGCTCTATGATGTCATCCATTTACACCGCGATAGACATATACAACCACAGGGCTGCGTATGATGAGCTTCAGGCAGGGAAGATGAACGTGCAGATGCCCGATACGGAAATCCGTCCGAAAGGTGGGAAGATCATAGAATGATTGCCCGGGACAGCATGGAAGAGACACGGAAGAGACCGCCGATATGCCTTTATACGGATGGTTCTTCAAGCGGGAATCCGGGACCCGGGGGCTATGGCATAATACTGAAATGCGCCGGAAGGGAAAAGGAACTTTCCGGCGGCTTTGCCATGACCACCAACAACAGGATGGAACTGCTTGCCGTCATAGTGGGGCTTGAAGCCATACGCTGGGCAAATGCGGAAGTGCATGTCTACAGCGATTCCAGTTATGTGGTCCGGTCTGTGAACGAGGGGTGGCTGTTCAACTGGGAGAAGAAAGGCTTCGCCAAGGCGAAGAATCCCGACCTGTGGCGGAGGTTCCTCCCCCTTTACAGGAAGCATCGTGTGTCGTTCCACTGGGTCAAGGGTCATGCCGGGCATCCGGAGAACGAACGGTGCGATGCCCTTGCCGTGGCGGCGGGTGCGACTGCGGCGAAAAACGGGGCGATTCTCCCGGATGATACCGGTTTCATGCAATCGGATTTGGTAAATCAGTAAAATAGGTTTAATTTTACGGGAAAGCATCTGGAATGTTCGGTATCTTCAACAGAAAGTGCTCGGTAGAGGAAAGCGGGCTTCTCGGTCTTGTCGAGGACAGGCATTCGCATATCCTCTATGGAGTGGATGACGGCGTGAAGACCGCCGGCGAATCGGCTGCTTTGCTTGAATGGCTCTATGGTCTCGGGTTGAAGAGCCTGTGGCTCACGCCTCATGTAATGGAGGACATCCCGAATACTACGGATGCCCTCCGTCTCCGCATGGAGGAGCTTGTTGCGGCCGTGAAGCCGGGCCCGGAACTCCATTTGGCCGCTGAGTACATGATCGACAACCTGTTCCTCGGCAGGCTTGAGTCAGGAGATCTCCTCTGCATGGAGGACGGCCAGGTGCTTGTGGAGACTTCCACGTGGTCTTCTCCGTTCGATCTGCCGGACATCCTGTCAAGGGTCATGTCTGCCGGATACCGTCCTGTCCTTGCCCATCCGGAGAGGTACAGGTACATGGAGATGGAGGATTACGGCAGACTGGCCGGAATGGGGGTGCGGCTGCAGCTGAACCTGCCGTCGCTTCTCGGATATTACGGGGACACGGTGCAGGCGAAGGCCCGGAAACTGCTCTCGGATGGACTGTATTCATTCGTAGGTTCGGACTGTCACGGTCTCGGCATGTTGCGGAAACTGTATTCTGCCAGAGTGCTGGACAGGAAGGACGCGGACATGATAGCGCATATAGGGGAAAGGGATTGAACACATATTGTCAACAGATATAGCGATGAAAGGAATTGTACTTGCCGGAGGCAGCGGCACACGGCTCTATCCGATTACGAAAGGGGTCAGCAAACAGCTTATACCCATATTCGACAAGCCTATGGTATATTATCCGATCTCGGTCCTGATGCAGGCGGGCATAAGGGACATCCTTGTCATCTCCACGCCTCAGGATCTGCCCGGCTTCAGACGCCTTCTCGGGGATGGAAGCGACTACGGAGTGAAATTCAGCTATGCTGAACAGCCTTCTCCGGACGGACTTGCGCAGGCTTTCATAATAGGAAGGGAGTTCATCGGCAATGACTGCGTATGTCTTGTGCTTGGAGACAACATCTTCCACGGCAGCGGTTTCGGACACATGCTGCACGAAGCGGTCAGGGCTGCGGAAGAGGATGGCAAGGCCACCGTTTTCGGATATTGGGTCAGCGATCCGGAACGGTACGGCGTGGCGGAGTTCGATGATGATGGCAACTGCCTGAGCATTGAGGAGAAGCCTGAGCGCCCGAAGTCCAACTATGCCGTCACCGGACTCTATTTCTATCCCAACAGGGTCGTGGACATTGCCAGGAACATAACCCCGTCGGCAAGGGGCGAACTGGAGATAACCACGGTAAACCAGAAATTCCTCGAGTCAGGGGATCTCAAGGTGCAGACTCTCGGCCGCGGGTTTGCATGGCTGGATACCGGGACGCACGATTCCCTTGCAGAAGCATCGATCTACATAGAGGCCATAGAGAAGCGTCAGGGACTGAAGATTGCATGTCTGGAGGGCATAGCCTACAGAAAGGGCTGGATAGACGAAAGGAAGATGAGGGAACTGGCCGAGCCTATGCTCAAGAACCAGTACGGGCAGTATCTGCTCAAGGTCATAGATGAACTGGACCGTACGGGCAAGGAGAACCTTGACTGACCGGGCGGAATCGGACAGAAGAAAAACGGATGATATGAAAATACTTGTGACAGGGGCGAACGGGCAGCTCGGGATGGAGTTGCGGAATATTGCCAGGAACGTGGCTGCAGGAGCCCATACTTTCGTATTTACGGATGTGAACAGCGTGGAAGGGGAGGAGACGGTCCGTCTCGACATAACGGATGCCGAAGCCGTGAGGGACATGGCTGCGGGCATCGGCGCGGATGTGATAGTCAATTGCGCTGCCTATACCAATGTGGACAGGGCCGAGGATGATGTTCAGGCGGCGGACCTTCTCAACAGGGCCGCTCCAGGAAATCTGGCGGCTGCCGCCCGGGACTGCGGCGCCGCGCTGATACATGTATCCACTGACTATGTATTCGATGGAGAGGGCTGTGTCCCTTACACCGAAGACCGTGAGCCAAAGCCTGTGAGCGTGTACGGCAGGACGAAACTGGAAGGGGAGAGGGCTGTGACCGCCTCCGGCTGCCGCCATATCATTCTCAGGACGGCCTGGCTGTATTCCCCGTACGGGAAGAATTTCATGAAGACCATGCTGAAGCTGACCTCTGAAAAGGATGAGCTGAATGTCGTGTCCGACCAGGTAGGGTCGCCTACGAGTGCGGCGGATCTGGCCGATGCCATTTTCCGTATCATTGACGGGAACATGCTGGACAGGCAGGGAATCTATCATTACAGCAATGAGGGAGTGTGCTCATGGTATGATTTTGCCCTTGCCATAAGGGATATTGCAGGCAACGGTCCCGGAGGGGCTTCCGGCCGCTGCTGCAGGATCATGCCGTGCCACAGCGATGAGTTCCCGAGCAAGGTGAAGCGGCCCCATTATTCGGTTCTCGACAAGAGCCTGTTCAAGAGAACGTTCGGATTGGAGGTGCCTTACTGGCTTGATTCCCTGAAAGCCTGCATGGAGAGGGTATTATCCTGAGCGTCAGCGAAGGATCTGCCACGGACCGGTATGATTGATTATTAACGACAATACAATGGAAATAATAAAAACGGAAATAGACGGTGTCGTCATAGTCGAGCCCCGTATCTTCAGGGATGCGAGGGGATATTTCTTCGAATCGTATTCCGAAAGGGATTTCTTCTCTAAGGTAAGGGAAGTGCATTTCGTGCAGGACAATGAAAGCAAATCATCCTACGGGGTATTGCGCGGCCTGCATTTCCAGAAGTCTCCGTACGCCCAGAGCAAGCTGGTGCGGGTGATCAGGGGGGCGGTCCTCGATGTGGCTGTGGACATAAGGAAAGGCTCTCCTACATACGGGAAGCATGTGGCGGTCGAACTTACCGAAGACAATCACCGGCAGTTCTTTATCCCGAGAGGGTTTGCGCACGGGTTCAGCGTGCTGACGGACGAGGTGGTCTTCCAGTACAAGTGCGACAATTTCTATGCTCCGCAGAGCGAGGGCGCCATTGCCTGGGATGACCCCGACCTCGGAATCGACTGGAGGATTCCTTCCGACAGGGTGCTCCTGTCCGACAAGGACCGCAGTCATCCTCGCCTCAGGGACATCGATTCCCCGTTCGACTATGCGGCAGACCTGTATGCCGAATGAAGCGACAATGATTTTCACAGGACTGTAGGAAAATATTAAGCAGTTGATATACATGGCAAAGAGAAACATATTGATAACCGGCGGAGCGGGCTTCATAGGGAGCCATGTCGTACGCCTTTTCGTGAACAGGTATCCTGACTACCATATCGTCAATCTGGACAGACTGACATACGCCGGCAATCTTGCCAATCTCAAGGATATCGAAGACAGACCCAATTACACTTTCGTAAAGGCGGACATCTGCGATTTCGATACCGTATGCAGGGTATTTGCAAGGTACAATATAGACGGTGTCATCCACCTTGCAGCGGAAAGCCATGTGGACAGGAGCATAAAGGATCCGTTCTCTTTCGCGCAGACCAATGTGATGGGGACCCTGTCGCTTCTGCAGGCGGCGAAGAACGCCTGGGAGGACAAAGGCTGGAAATCCGTGCCTGAATCCGGTGCGGAGCCGGTGGAATGCAGGTTCTACCATATCAGTACCGATGAGGTGTACGGAGCCCTCGAACTGACTGATCCGGAAGGCATAGAACCTCCGTTCACGACTGCCGCCTCATCAGGAACCCATCATTTGGCTTACGGACGGGATTTCTTCACCGAGGATACGAAATACAATCCGCACAGCCCCTATTCAGCATCGAAGGCTTCTTCCGACCATTTCGTGCGGGCTTTCCATGATACGTACGGGATGCCGGTAGTGGTGACCAACTGTTCCAACAATTACGGCCCGTACCAGTTCCCGGAGAAGCTCATTCCTCTGTTCATCAACAATATCCGTCACCGCAAGCCTCTTCCTGTCTACGGAAAGGGCGAGAACGTGAGGGACTGGCTCTATGTCGAGGATCACGCAAGGGCGATAGACCTGATTTTCCATAAGGGGAAGATTGCGCAGACGTACAACATCGGCGGGTTCAACGAGTGGAAGAACATCGACATCGTCAAGGTCCTTGTCAATACGGTCGACAGGCTTCTCGGCCGTCCTGAGGGAGAGGACATGGACCTCATTACGTATGTCACTGACCGCAAGGGACATGACCTCAGGTATGCCATCGACTCCACCAAACTGCAGAGGGAGCTCGGATGGGAGCCGGGCCTCCAGTTCGAGGAGGGGATAGAGAAGACCGTCAGGTGGTATCTTGACAACCAGGACTGGCTGGACAATGTCACTTCAGGAGACTATCAGGACTATTACGACACCATGTATAACCATCGTCACTGACCCCGGTCCGTCCCTGATGGCTGTGACCGGTAATTATGGATTTACAAAAGGACCGAGGCTGGCCGGTAATTATGGATAAAATGTAAAAACAGTCAAACTGATGTCAATATGAATATAGCAGTAGTCGGGACAGGATATGTAGGGCTTGTCAGCGGAGCCTGTTTCGCTGAAATGGGCGTCAATGTGACCTGCGTGGATGTGGACAGGAACAAGATAGGGAGGCTGCTTGCCGGTGAGATACCGATATATGAGCCCGGGCTGGATGAACTCGTGGAGAGGAACAGGAAGGATGGCCGGCTGCATTTCACCACGGATCTTGCCGAATGCCTGTCGGATGTCGAGATAGTGTTCAGCGCCGTGGGTACTCCTCCCGATGAGGACGGCAGCGCAGACCTTTCGTATGTCCTGGAGGTGGCGCGCACTGTCGGACGCAATATGGACAGGTATGTGCTTCTTGTCACCAAGTCCACTGTCCCCGTGGGCACTTCTCTGAAAGTCAAGGCGGTCATAGAGGAGGAACTCTCCCGCAGGGGAGCGGATATCCCGTTCGATGTCGCGTCCAACCCTGAATTTCTCAAGGAGGGGGCCGCCATCAAGGACTTCATGTCTCCGGACAGGGTAGTGGTCGGAGTGGAGTCCCGACGGGCAAGGGAACTCATGACCAGGCTTTACAGACCGTTCCTTCTGAACAATTTCAGGGTGATATTCATGGATATAGCTTCTGCGGAGATGACGAAATATGCAGCCAATGCAATGCTTGCGACCAGAATATCGTTCATGAACGACATTGCCAACCTCTGTGACCTTGTGGGGGCGGATGTCGATATGGTCCGCAAGGGCATAGGGGCGGATGCCAGGATAGGCACGAAATTCCTTTACCCGGGCTGCGGATATGGCGGAAGCTGTTTCCCTAAGGATGTCAAGGCTCTTGCCAGGACGGCGGCGGATCATGGCTATGCCATGCAGGTGATTGAAGCTGTCGACAGGGTGAATGACAGGCAGAAACATATCCTTGCTGAAAAAGTGAAGTCTGTCTATCCAGACCTGTCCGGAAAGAAGGTGGCCATCTGGGGGCTTTCTTTCAAGCCGGATACGGATGACATGCGCGAAGCCGCCTCTTGTGTCATTATAGATGATCTCCTTGAATCAGGAGTGCGCGTAAAGGTATTCGATCCGGTGGCAATGGATGAATGCCGCAGGAGGATCGGCGACAGGGTGGAATATGCCCATGACATGTATGATGCTGCGGATGATGCGGATGCCTTGCTGCTTGTCACGGAATGGAAGCAGTTCCGCCTCCCTTCGTGGGCGGTGCTCAGGAAGGTGATGCGCTCTCCGGTGCTCATCGACGGTCGCAATATCTATGTCAGGGCTGAGGTGGAGGCGGAAGGCTTCAGGTACCTTTCGATAGGCAGATAGGCCACGGCGTTCCATACAATATTTGCGGAAGACATGGGAAAGACTCGGAAAAAGGAACTCTGCTGCATATTCAACTATGCACCTCTGTACAGGACATCCGTATATTCCCTGATCGACAGGGAATACGATGCCCGGTTCTTCTTCGGGGATGAGCCTGTCGCCGGTAAGGGAGATGCGGGTATTGCGAAGATGGATGTTTCGGTATTCTCCCATCCTCCGGGCAGGATAAGAAACAGGGTGCTGCTGGGCCGTATTCCGTGGCGGTCAGGTATCATGGGGCTGCCGTTCAGGTTCCGGACATTCCTGATTTCCGGGGATTTCAACTGGGCATATTTCCCTTTTCTTGCCTTGTGCCGGGTTTTGGGACGTAAAGTCTATGCCTGGGGTCACGGTTTCAGGGACATGAAACGTTATCCCCGTCTCAAACGGCTTTATTTCAGATGGTTGGATGGATATTTCGTCTATGGCGGCAAAATGGCCTGCAGGATGACGGAACTGGGATTCGATGCGGGGAAACTGCATGTCATCTGCAATTCCCTCAATACAGGTACCGATCCCGAGGCGAACCGTCTGCTGGCCGGGGAAATATACCGTTCACATTTCGGCAACAGCCTTCCGGTGGTCATATTTTCCGGCAGGCTGACAAGGTCCAAACGGCTGGATATGCTTGTGGATGCATATATAGAGCATGCGATGGAAGGGTTGAGGTACAATCTGGTGATAGTGGGGGATGGCCCTGAAGCGGGGATGCTCGGACGTAAACTCGAAAATGCACCGTATGCATCCGGCGTATGGTTCTACGGGGAGTGTTACGATGAGAAAACAATGTCCGTACTTCTGTATAACGCCACCCTGTGCGTATCTCCCGGGAATGTGGGGCTGACGGCCATCCACGCCATGACCTACGGCGTTCCGGTGATATCGCACGACGATTTCTCCACGCAGATGCCTGAGTATGAGGCCATAGTCGAAGACCGTACCGGACTGTTGTACACGGCAGGGGATTATGCTGATCTGAAAAGGGCGATCAGACAGTGGCTTACGATGGACAGGAACAGGGAAGAGATCCGGCTGGACTGCTACAGGGAAATAGACAGCCGCTGGAATTCCCTGTACCAGATCGAAGTCCTGAAATCAGTCATATCATGATGGGACCGGGCAGAATCGTTTCATACGGGAAGTCCGTAGGGACCTATTTCATGGCATCGCTCATCCCGATGCTTCTGATGGCGCTCGCCAATCCTCTGATTGCCATCAACATGTCTCCTGAAGACTATGCGGTCTACGGATATTACAGTTCTTTCACGGCCCTCATTTCTCCGGTGATAGTGTTCTACATGCTGCACTATTACACCAAACGCTATTATGAGTTATCCCCCGAAGACAGGCTCCGTCTCCGCGCCATGCTCTTCAAGGCATTGATATTCTTTTCCCTTGCGGTATCCATTACATGTCTTGCGCTCCTGTATGTCTATCTCCGCTTCTTCAACGAAGATCTTGAATTCCCCATATTCCCGTATCTTGCCCTCATGGTGTTTGCCATTCCTCTGACCGGCATATTCAAGCTGGAACAGACGGAATTCAGGATGGCGCGGAATCCCGGCGGGTTCTTCCGGATCACGGTCATGTCGGGAGTGATACTGGCGGGAGCGAACCTGTTTTTCGTCGTTGCGATGAAATGGGGGGCATTGGGCAAACTCCTGGCGCCGCTCGTGACCAACCTGGCGGTATTCATCTGGCTGCTTGTCCGGCATCGCGGCCTGTTCCGCATCCGTTCGGGGCGGGCGGAATTCCGCAGCGTGCTTTCTTTCTGCTTCCCTTTGGCTGCGGGGGCCGCTCTCGGATATTTTTTCAACGGCTATGACAGGACATACCTCGAAAGTCTGGGAAATGTCACTGAATATGGATATTATATTGTCGGTGCGCAGATAGCAGGCTATCTCAACGTGTTTGCCACGGCCGTCACCTCTACGTTCCAGCCTGACATCTACGAGGCGATAGCGAAAAAGGACCGCAGGGGACTCTGGCAGTCGGCTCTCGTGCAGGTCGGCCTTGTCGCTGCCGTAGTGGCTGTCTTCATTCTGTTCTGCCCTCTTGTCATCAGGCTGCTCACGGCCGGAAGGTATATGGATTCCGTCATCTATGCGAGACTTGTATCCGTTTCGGTGGTTACGAGTGCGGTATATTATGTGATAAACAATTATACCATAGCCAGGGGGTATCCGAAACTGTATCTCTATACCACGGTGATATGCAGCATCCTTATCGTCATTGCCTATCCTGCTGCCGTCGGCCGTTTCGGGTTCTCAGGAGGTGCGGCAATGACCGGCATGTCTTTTGTCCTGCTTGCCGCCGTCAATCTCATTCTGCTCGGCATTGTGCGTTGGCGGAACCGCCGCGGACAGAAGGTGATACGATAGAAATCCGTTGAAATTGTCAAATTTCAAAACAGCTTTCACGGGGATTCAAACAATTATCATTATATTTGCAGGTTGTAAAATTTGGATAAGTTATGTCATTTACCGATATTTTCAAGAAGATATTCGGCACCAAGGCCGAGCGTGACCTCAAACAACTCAGACCGGTCCTCGACAAGGTGCTGGCTGCATATACCGAGATAGACAGGCTTTCGGATGATGAGCTCCGTGCCAAATCGCAGGAACTCAGGGAGCGTATCAGGGAGAGGACTGCAGCGGATGAGGCCAGGATTGCCGACATAAAGGCGGAGTTGGACAAGGACATTCCGCTCGATGAGAAAGAGAAGCTTGCCACGGAGTCTGACAGGCTTGTGAAGAAAATAGATGAGGAGATAGAGAATGTGCTCAACGAGATTCTTCCTGAGGCATTTGCGGTGATGAAGTCCACTGCGCGGAGGTTCAAGGAGAATGCCGTCATCCGAGTCAAGGCCACGGATTTCGACCGTGACCTGAGTGCAGTCAAGGATTTCGTGGAAATAGACGGGGACTATGCTGTGTGGCACAACCACTGGATGGCCGGAGGCAACGAGGTCACATGGGACATGGTGCATTACGATGTGCAGCTTATCGGTGGTATCGTCCTGCATCAGGGCAAGATAGCAGAGATGGCGACCGGTGAGGGAAAGACCCTTGTGGCGACCCTGCCTGTATTCCTCAATGCCCTTGCCGGGAAAGGTGTCCATGTCGTGACAGTCAACGACTACCTTTCCAAACGAGACTCCGAGTGGATGGGACCTCTCTATATGTTCCACGGCCTGTCTGTGGACTGTATAGACAAGCACCAGCCTAACAGCGAGGCCCGCAAGAAGGCCTACCGCTGCGACATCACGTTCGGAACCAACAACGAGTTCGGCTTCGACTACCTGCGCGACAATATGGCTGTGTCCCAGAATGATCTGGTGCAGCGCAAACATCATTACGCCATTGTAGATGAGGTCGACTCCGTACTCATAGATGATGCGCGTACGCCTCTGATCATTTCCGGTCCGGTGCCGAAGGGGGATGACCAGCAGTTCATGGAGTTCAGACCATACGTGGAGAAGCTCGTCGCCAACCAGAGGACTTTAGTGACAAGCACTCTCAACGAGGCGAAGAAGCTGATCGCTTCGGGGGATGAGCGCGAGGGAGGAAAACTGCTTCTGAGGGCATACAAGGGACTTCCGAAGTACAAGCCGCTCATCAAATATCTGAGCGAGCCGGGCATCAAGCAGCTGCTGCAGAGGGTGGAGAACTTCTATATGCAGGACAACGAGCGGGAGATGCATGTGGTGACGGACCCGCTGTATTTCGTCATCAACGAGAAACAGCATTCGGTAGAAATGACGGATAACGGCCACGACCTTCTCAGCGGCTCTCTCTCCGATCCGAATTTCTTCATCCTGCCGGATGTGGGCTCTGCGATAGCCGATGTGGAGAAAAGCGACCTTCCGGCATCCGAAAAGAGCGTGAAGAAGGATGAGATCATGTCCGATTTCGCCCTGAAATCCGAAAGGGTGCATACGGTCAACCAGCTGCTCAAGGCATACGCGATGTTCGAGAAGGATGTCGATTATGTCATAATGGACAACAAGGTCAAGATCGTGGATGAGCAGACCGGCCGTATAATGGAGGGCCGCCGCTGGAGCGATGGCCTGCACCAGGCGGTCGAGGCCAAGGAGAATGTGAAGGTCGAGGCAGCTACGCAGACATTTGCGACCATTACACTGCAGAACTATTTCCGTATGTATCACAAGCTTGCCGGTATGACAGGTACTGCGGAGACCGAGGCCGGCGAGTTCTGGTCCATCTACAAGCTGGATGTGGTGGTGATACCTACCAACAGGCCTATTGCAAGGATAGACAATGATGACCTCATATACAAGACCAAGAAGGCGAAGTACGAGGCTGTCATCAACAAGATAGTGGAGCTTATCGGGGAGGGCAGGCCGGTTCTTGTCGGCACTACCGATGTGGAGACATCCGAACTCCTGAGCAGGATGCTCAAGCTCAGGGGCATCCAGCACCAGGTCCTGAATGCCAAGGAACATGCGCGGGAGGCCGAGATTGTGGCCCGTGCAGGCCAGCGCAGCACCGTGACCATTGCCACCAACATGGCCGGCCGTGGTACGGATATCAAGCTTTCGGATGAGGTGCGCAAGGCCGGAGGACTGGCTATCATAGGTACGGAGCGTCATGACAGCCGCCGTGTGGACAGGCAGCTCAGAGGCCGTGCCGGCCGTCAGGGTGACCCGGGTTCATCCACTTTCTATGTCTCCCTCGAGGACAAGCTTATGAGACTGTTCGGCTCGGAGAGGATTGCATCGGTAGTCGACAGGCTCGGTATGCAGGACAACGAGGCGCTGGAGTCCCCGATGCTGTCCAGCTCTATCGAGAGGGCACAGAAAAAGGTGGAGGAGAACAACTTCGGTATCCGAAAGAGACTGCTGGAGTATGATGATGTAATGAACTCCCAGAGGGAGGTCATATATACCAGGAGACGCAACGCCCTGTCAGGGGAGAGGGTTGAGATTGATGTGATGAACATGATGCAGGATATGGCGGACATCATGGCGGAAAATGCGGAGAGTTATGATTACGAGTCGTTTGCGGACTATGTCATGAGGTCTCTCTCCATCGATCTCGGCTTTGATGAGGAGTTCTTCTGCAAAGCGAAGCAGGATGAGATATCGCAGAAGCTTTTCCAGAATATGCTCGATGTGTACAGACGGCGTATGGACACTATGACGCAGAGGGCATATCCGATTATCAAGGAAGTATTCGAGAAGCAGGGAGCGATATACAAGAACATTGCGATTCCTATTTCCGATGGACGCAAGCAGCTGGTTCTTTCTGTCAATCTGCAGAAGGCTTACGAGACTGAGGGCAAGGAGATTGCAAGGGCTCTGACAAAGGCTATAACCCTCTATCAGATAGATGACCACTGGAAGGAGCATCTTCGTGACATGGATGATCTCAAGCAGTCCGTACAGAATGCGACATACGAGCAGAAGGATCCTCTGCTCATCTACAAGCTGGAGAGCTTCAACCTTTTCAAGGATATGCTGGAGGCTTTGAGCAAGGATATACTTTCATTCCTGTTCAGGGCGCATATCCCGCTCCGGGACGCTTCGGAGGCAAGGCAGGCTCCTGCTCCTCAGCAGCGCAGGCCTGACATGAGCAGGATGCAGACCAGCAGGACCGATCTGGTGACTAACGGAGGCGAGCAGAAGAGTAAGATGCCTGTGCATGTAGAGAAGACTGTCGGCAGGAATGACCCTTGCCCATGCGGTTCCGGCAAGAAATACAAGAACTGTCACGGACGCGGCCTGTAGCCGTCATGAAGGCGATGAGGCTGTATCCTGAGCATAGCGAAGGAAGGATCTGTGGACGATAAGTAGTAAAAGGAATACGATATATGGCAAAAGTGGAACAGACTGTAAATGTCAATTCGGTAAGCCGCATTTCTGCAGGCACGTTTTTCAAGGGGGAGGTAAGCTCCCCGTACGACCTGAGGATAGATGGCGGCTTTGATGGCAAGCTCTATACAAAAGGCAGGGTCGTAGTGGGCGAGTCGGCCAATGTCGGGGGAGAGATGATCTGTGAAAATGTGGATCTGTGGGGCTCGGTGAAAGGTGACCTCTATGTCAAGGATACACTTTCCCTGAAGAGCGGATGTACGATGGAGGGCAGCATCAATGTACGTAAACTGATAGTCGAGCTTGGTGCCGCTTTCAACGGTACATGCAAGATGATAACAGAGGAGGAGTTTGACAAGGTGGTGGCTTCCGAGGAACTGGCAAAGGTCCTTGACCCTGCACAGAAACAGGGTGAGCAGCAACCAAAGGCAAAGAAGTAAGTCAGGCTTCTTCCAGGATATACAATGGGGATGTTCTGGTTTTGACAGCATCTGACATTGGACAGTAAGCACGTCGGGCGTCGGCGGTTTGCCCGTTAATCTCAGCCGCCGGACAATTAGTTGGCAACAACAACTATGCACTCGCTGCGTAATCTACCAAGTAGGTTAGCTTAATCGCCGGCCGCCAAGGCTGCGGCCGCGACGGGTATCCCTCCGGGCTTTAGGCCGGTTATGTCCGGAATATGGGGTATCATCCAAACCGGATGCACAGGGAGACTCCTTTAAACCCTGCCAAGACTCAAAGGATAAGCTGGCACTGGCCTGTCTTCCGGCATTTGCCAGCCGACAACCAAAGAAAGACTAAGCGTGTAGAAAGCTGCCTGGTGCGGTGTCTGGACGGCGGTTCGAGTCCGCCCATCTCCACAATAACGACATCTGACATGATATTAAGAACTCTATCTTCAGGCTTATGTGCGGCATCCCTGCTGCTGGCCGCGACTTCCTGTACAAAGAAGGAAATTCACAGCACTGCCCATCCTGACACTGGGAAAATCACCGTCACCGCCGACTGGTCTGACCGTGGCAATTCCTTCCTCCACCTCTTCCACAGTGGATGGTTCATGGAACACCGGTGAAAAGGTCGCCCTGAAGGTGGATGGTGACGATGCCACTTATACATACACTGTGGAGAATAGCCAGGGTGCCATGTCCGGCGATTATTATTGGCAGTCTACAGCCCCCATCACCGTGCAGGGATTTTATCCATACGAAGCGGCTGCAGCTGCGGAGTGGGAAGTACATTCCAGGCAGGACATTGAAGAGAACTACTATGGCAGCGACCTGCTGGTCAGCCCAAAAGAACAGATAACATGGGAAGGGAAAGACAATAAGCAACATTACGACAGTCCCTAAGTTATGCTACCATTACTGCATGTTGGACGGCGTGCCGGCTTTCCTATTCTCCACAGATGCCCATTGGAGGAATAGTGGGGGACAATTTCGCCAGCGCCATGACTGCCTGCTATTGGCAGAGTGATGATGTCTCTACAGGTGCTGGCGGTGGTCCTGACAACACTATCCGGGTAAGTACCTGGCAGGAAGCCGTCGAGGGCATGAATGCCGCTCTTGCCGGTTACGGCTGGCGGTGGGAGCTTCTTGACGGAAACACTTACCCGACTCTCGTGCAGAACAATTAAAACATATCGATATGAACAAGATTCTAATCAGCATAATTCCCATGTCAGCCCTCCTTTTGCTCTCCGCCTGCACGCAGGACGTACCGGGCGGACAAGGCAATGAACTGCCTTACGGAGCATATCCTCTGCAGATCGGCGGTATCACCCTCGATGTGGAGAGCAGCGCGAAGCCGTGGAGCGTTAAGGAGCCGCAGACCCGGGTTGCCGAGGATAAAAACGACGGAAAGAGCAGTGCGAGGGAATGGAACGGCACGGAAAGGATAGGCGTACAGATAGGTAGCGGAGAGTCCGGCATATATGTCCTGAAAAGTGTGGACAATAACAAGGTAGTGGAAGCCGAAACGCCTTGCTACTGGACAAACACTGGCCCTGCCGCTATTATAGCCTGGTATCCTGTGGAGGTTTACAACTACACCCAATGCACTCACGACTTAGGTATGGTGAGCACCGATGATGGCAACAAAGGCTGGATAAAGATGGCGCACCCCACTTACATCGATGGCACCGGGTGCTGGGAGGCCAATGTAGTGCCGGATGTGCCGATAGACCTCAGCAATTTCATCCGTCTGAACGGCCTTGTCATATTGACGGCAGAAAATTTTTCGGATTTCATAGACTCCTCGCTGTCTGCAGGCGAGATGTACACCATCAACCTCACTGTGGACGGGTCTTCTCTTTGATGTAGGACCAGGCCTTGCGCAGGGTCAGCCTATTTCAGAAAGGTGCGGATGAGGCGGTCCTTGAGGGCGGTGAATGGCTGGTAACGCATAGGGAGGTCGAGCCAGGTTGGCTTGTCGACTATGCTTTTGAGATGGGAGAATGTCTCGAAGCCATAACGGCCGTGGTAATGTCCCATCCCGCTTTCCCCGACTCCTCCGAACGGCATCCGTTCAGTGGCGATGTGAATGATGGTGTCGTTGATGCAGCCTCCTCCGAAACGCAGTCTGGCGAGAAGTTCCCGTTTCAGTTTCCTGTCCCGGGTGAAAATATAGGTGGCGAGGGGTCTCGGATTCCTGTCTATGTATTCCACCGCATCATTGATGTCGCGGTATGGGATGACCGGCAGTATCGGGCCGAATATCTCGTCGGCCATAACCGCTTCCTGTCCTTCTCTTTCTGTTGTTGCGGTCCGTTGCCCTGTCGGATACCCGTCTTCTGGCGTATCGTGTCCTGGAGAAATTGAAGACAGGGAGGATGGGCTGATGATTTCCGGAGAAAGGCGGACGATGGTCGGGTCGATTTTCAGAGTCCCGGCGTCTGTCCTGCCGCCGAAACAGATGCCTTCATGTCCATTGCGTCCGTTTCCCGCTGCCTTGCAGCCATCGATAAGAGCCTTCAGCCTGTCGAAATGCTTCCTGTTGATTATGTGTCCGTAGTCATCATTGGCCAGGGCATCGAATCCGTACATCAGCAGGGTCTCTTCCTTGCACATTTCTATAAACCTGTCCGCCACCTCGTTGTCCACAAGCACATAGTCCGGTGCGACGCAGGTCTGTCCGCAGTTGAGAAACTTCCCGAATACGATTCTCCTTGCGCTTGCACGCAGGTCAGCCGTCCTGTCGACTATCACCGGACTCTTGCCTCCGAGTTCAAGGGTGACCGGAGTCAGATGTTCAGCCGCTTTGTCCATTACAAGACGGCCTACAGTTTTGCTCCCTGTAAAGAATATATAGTCGAACTTCTGCTTCAGAAGGTCGGAATTCATATCCCGGCCGCCCTCCACGACTGCAGCGTGTCCCGGCTCGAACACCCGTGAGACCAGTCCTGAGATTACGCGGCTTGTGGCAGGGGAGTATGCGCTCGGTTTTATGACAGCCGTATTCCCTGCCGCTATGGCGCTGGCCAGAGGAGACAGGCATAACAGGAACGGATAGTTCCACGGGCTCATTATCAAGACATTGCCGTATGGTTCCGGGATAATGTATGATTTTGCCGGGAACTGGGCGAGAGGGGTTCTCACCCTGCGTGTCCTGCTCCATTTCCTGATGTTCTTCAGTGTGTATGAAAGTTCCGACAGTACCATACCGCTTTCACACATATAGCTTTCCACATAATTCTTCCCGAGATCCTCTTTCAGTGCGGCCTCTATCTCCGGCTCCATCGTGACTATTGCATCCCTCAAAGCCTTTAAAGTCCGTATCCTGTATTCTACCGGCAATGTCTTCCCGCTGCGGAAGAATTCCCGCTGTCTTTCAACAATATCCCTTATCATATCCTGTTGTATGGCATTTTGTCAAACTTGTGCTGATCCCGTCTGGATCCTCTCCTGCGGCAGGGGAGGATTTAAAGGAAACTTCGTTTCCGATAGAGGTCACATAAAGGCAAATATACCGAAATTTCACTGAAAAACATATGGACATATACCGTGTCAGCATTTTGATGCTACTCGGATTTCCGGTAGCTGAGGATGGACCAAGTGACCATGACTGAACCGAGGGCGGCAAGTCCGGCAGCATCATACCAGATGTCCAGAGGGTTGCTGCCTTTCAGGAAGACTGAGCGCATGGCATCCGCAAAATACCTCATTGGATTGAGGAATGTTATGGCTTTCGCCCAGTCCGGCATCGAAGCTATCGGGGTGAATATGCCGCTCATAAGCATGAAGATGACGGCGAAGAACCATATCAGGAACATTGCCTGCTGGGCGTTGTTGCTGTAGTTGGATATCAGCAGGCCAAGACCGGCCATGACTATCATGTCCAGGGCGGTGTATAGATAAAGCCACAGGATGCTGCCACGGCAAGTGTATCCGAAGACGGCCCATGCGATGACAAGGCAGGCAGTGAGGATGAAAAATGCAATTGCCCAGTATGGTATCATCTTGCATACGATGCAGGCTGTCTTGCTGACAGGCGTGACATTTATCTGTTCTATGGTGCCTGCCTCTTTTTCGGAGACAATGTTGAGCGCGGGCAGGAAGGCTGTTATCATTGTGATGGCAATCACTATCAGGGCTGGCACCATGAAAAGCTTGTAGTCCATATACGGGTTGAAGTAGTATTTGTCCGAAATGTCGAATGCCGGTGTGGAGGCCGTGTCCGGATTCTTTGCGGCAAGATACATCCTGAAACAGTTGAGGATATACTGCGAACCGATGCTTCCTTTGGTGCCGTTGACGGTGTTTACCTTTATTCCGGCAGGAAGTCCTGTCCCGAGAGCAGTTTCCTTGTCGAATCCCGGCATGATTGTGATGATGGCATCAGCGCGGTTGTTGTCCATCAGCCTCTGTGCCTCGTCCGGGCTTTGGCAGATGTCCACTAACCTGAAGTAGCCAGATGCAGTGCATTTCTCTATCAGCAGGGAAGATTCCTTGCTCATGCAGTTGTCCACGACAGCAAGGTTGATGTTCCGGATATCCATACTGACGGCAAACGGGAACACCAGCATCATCAGAACCGGGAACATGAGGGCCATCCTTGGAAGCCCCGGGTCTCTGAAGAACTGTTTGAATTCTTTTTCCAGCAGATATTTCCACATTATGCACTCCTCCTTGTTATTGAAGCCTTGTCCTGAAACTGAAGATGCTGGCGGAAAGCAGCACTCCTGCCATTCCTGCGAGAATGGACAGTTCCTTTATGACCGATGCGAACCCGTCTCCCTGGATCATTATTTTCTTGACAAGAATGATGAACCATTTTGCCGGAATTATGTCGGAAAACCATTGCAGCACTTCCGGCATGCTCTCGCATGGGAAAATGATACCTGAAAATATCATGGTAGGCATAGTCAGTCCCATCCCGCAGATAAGCATTGCCGTCTTCTGGCTTGAAGATATGACCGACACCAGAATCCCGATTGCGAGGGAGGCGACCACGAATACCAGGGCTGAAAGCGACAGCAATGCAATACTTCCGTTGACAGGAACTTCCATCACATAGTGGGCAAGCAGCAGGATGCTTATGAAATTTACGGCTGACAGTGCCAAATAAGGCATCAGCTTGCTTAATATGACCCAGAGCGGCTTGACAGGTGAGACGAGCAGGAGCTCGAGTGTCCCGGTCTCTTTTTCCCTTACGATGGAGACGGCGGTCATCATGGAGCATATCAGCATCAGTATCAGTCCCATCACTCCGGGGACGAAGTTATACGAAGATTTCATTGCTGGGTTGTACATCAGATGCACGACCGGATTCATGGATGATTTCCGTTCTCCTTCCATTGAGATGCTGATGTCCTGCTGTTCCTGCTGGATGACGCCAGATACATAGCTTGTAATGATCCTGGCCGTGTTCGGGTCCGAGCCGTCACCTATTATCTTTATTGCTGCATTCCCGGAAGACAGGTATTCTTCACCGAAGTTCCTGCCGAAGCATACGGCCGCATCAGCCTTGTTCCTGCGGAACATTTCCGTGATCCCTGACGGACTCTGGAGCATTCCTGCAGATTCGAGATATCTGTTGCTCTCTATCCTGTCGATGGTCCTCCTGACCACCGGGTCCGAAATGTCTCCGCAGAACGCAATCCTTGCCCGTGTCACTTCGGTGCTTACGGCGAATCCGAAAAGAATGATCTGGACCACAGGCATTATCATTACTATCAGGATTGTCCTCCTGTCTCTGAAAATATGCAGGAATTCCTTTTTTATCGAAGCTAGAAACTCTTTCATTGTCATTCCTCCCTTTCCGCTTTCCCGGCCACTGTCCTGAACACATCATCCATGGTTTCCGCAGTGAATCTGCATTTGAGCTTCTCTGGAGTGTCCAATGCAGCAATCCTCCCGTCCACCATTATCGAGACCCTGTCGCAGTATTCGGCCTCGTCCATATAGTGCGTGGTGACGAAAATCGTCGTCCCTTTCTCAGCCGTGTCATATATCAGTTCCCAGAATCTCCTCCTTGTCTCCGGGTCTACCCCTCCTGTGGGTTCGTCAAGGAAAATGATACGTGGCTCGTGTATGAGCGCTATGCAGAATGAAAGTTTCTGTTTCCATCCCAGCGGAAGTTCCCCGGCAAACTTGTCCTTTTCCTGCACCATGCCGAGCATTGAGAGCATCTTGGATGTCTTTCCGTTGATTTCCCTGTCATCAAGTCCATATATCCCTCCGAACAGGCGGATGTTCTCCTTGACCGTCAGATCTGGATACAGGGAGAATTTCTGGCTCATATATCCTATGTGACGCTTTATCTTCTCCTGTTCTTTCCAGATGTCATAGCCTGCCACTGTCCCTGTGCCGGCTGTCGGACGGCTCAAACCGCAAAGGATTCTCATTGCGGTCGTCTTGCCTGCACCGTTGGCGCCGAGGAAGCCGAATATCTCCCCTCTGCGGACATCGAAACTGATGTTGTCCACAGCCGTGAAGTCTCCGAATTTCTTCGTGAGGTTTCTGATTTCTATGACATTCAGTTCCGTATCCATTTCCTTGACAGTTGCATGAAACAGTCTTCTATTCCCGGAGCGATGTCTTTTGCGGTGCAGTCGGGAAATCCCATCCCGGCGGCTTCGGCAAGTATCGTTTCCCGGCTTGTCCTCCCGGGCCTGTAGGCAAGATGGTGACAGCCTCCGAAAGAGAAACAGCTTTCCACGCCATCTATCTGTCTCAGTGCCTTGAGCAGAGGGTACATGTTCCTGCCTTTTACGGCGAGGATTCTGTATGGGTACCGGGAGATTATCTGTGACGGAGTCCCTGTGCCGATGATTTCCCCGTCCTTTATCAGGGCCAGCCTGTCGCAAAGTGATGCCTCGTCCATATACGGAGTGGATACGAACACTGTCACTCCGGACTGTCTGATCCTGCCCAGCATTGTCCAGAAATCCTTTCTGCTGACCGCATCTACTCCGGTGGTGGGCTCGTCGAGAAACAGTACCGATGGCTTGTGGACCAGGGCGCAGCAGAGGGCGAGCTTCTGTTTCATTCCTCCTGACAGCTTACCTGCCCTGCGGTCCCTGAAAGGTTCTATCTGTGAATATATTTCCTTTATTGTCCCGTAGCTTTCCCGGAGCGTCGTCCCGAACATTGTGGCGAAAAAGTCGAGATTCTCCTTAACGCTAAGATCCTGGTACAGGGAGAATCTTCCCGGCATATAGCCGATCAGCCTTCTTATTTTAAAGTAGTCTTTGACGATGTCGAGTCCGCAGATCCTTCCGTATCCGGAATCGGCAAGCATCAGTGTCGTCATTATCCTGAACAGTGTAGTCTTGCCTGCCCCGTCAGGTCCTATCAGCCCGAATATTTCCCCTTTCCCCACATCGAGGGAGATACCCTTTATCGCATGGACCTGTCTGTAGCTTTTCGACATGTCCCTTATTTCGATGGCTTCCATAGTCCGACCTGGTTATGAATCCCTTAATCCACAATGATATATGCATACATCCCGAGCCGCAGTGGGCTTCCTTTGTCTATTTCCACTTTTACGGCATATACCATATCCGCCCTTTCGTCCCTTGTCTGGATGTTTTTCGGTGTGAATTCCGCTTCCTGTGATATCCAGGTCACAGTGCCTCCGCAGCTTTCCGGTTCGGGCGAGCCGTCATCGGGTATCACTTCCACGCGGTCTCCTATGTGTATTGTCCCGAGCTGGGCAGTGGAGAAATATGCGCGTACATACAGGTGGTCAAGGTCTGCAATTTCAAACAGAGGCTTCCCGGAAGTGACCATTTCCCCTTCTTCTGCATATTTCGTCAGGACAGTCCCATCGATAGGGGAGCATATCCTGCATTTTCTGAGCTTGTCTTCGGCTTCGGCGATCTGTACATCCAGGGTGCTGATCTCGCACGCAACGCTTTCGTTGTTCTGCCTGTATGTCTGCTCTGCCGCTGCGATCTGGCTGCGGAGCACCTTGATCTTGGATTCGAGGTCGTCCACCTGTTTTCTCGTGCCGGCATCCTTGTCAAGGAGATCCCTTGCCCTTTTGAGCTCGGTCTCAAGGTTCTCGAGCTGTGCATACTGGGCTTCTGTCTGGCAGCCGATGTCCACAGTCTTGACTTTGGCGCTTTCGCGTCTCCTGACAAGTTCTTCCTTCTGGAGCCAGATCTGTACGGTGTCGATGTATCCGATGCATTCTCCTTTGGACAGAATGTCCCCTTCCCGGATGTCCAGCTTCATTATCTTTCCGCTGCTTTCGGAGGATACGGTTATGTCCGTCGCGTCCACCTGGCCGCATGCATCGAAATCCGGTGTCCTGTGTCCGCATCCTGCAGCAAGGACGGCCGCAGCGAGCAGGGCGGTTGATCCTGTAAAGTTGTGTGTATTCATATCCTTGGTTTTATTTCGTTGTCCCGTCGGAATATCCTATACAGTTTTTGAGGTCGTATATTGCCATCAGCAGCTGGACTTCGTGTATCGATTCGGTCGCCCTGGCATTGTATTCATCGCTTATCCTGTCCATGAGGTCCGACATGGAGATGGTCCCGTTGCGGTACTGTTCCTCCCCGGCTTCCCTTATGGATGCCTGAAGACTGATGATTTCCTTGTCCTTGTCTATCTGTGCCCTCGCCTTGTCGATTGCGCCCTGCATTTGGGTGGCGTTCAGGCTCGTGTTCAGCAGGAATGTCTCCTTGTCGGATTCGATGGTCCTGAGCTGGGTGCCGAGCTTCCGTTTCTCGGATTTTCTCGTGTAGAGCGCCCCGATGTCCCATGACATTTTGATGCCGGCCGTGTAATATGGCTGGAACGAGTTCTCAAGGATGTTCAGCCCCGGGCGTCCTATGCCTCCCTGTATCGACAGGCTGAATTTCGGGGAAATCCTGGAATTGAGCTGGCGCAGCTGTGCCTCATTCTGCTGCACCTGGGCCTCATAGAGAAAAAGTTCCGGTCTGGTGATGGCGCAAGAGGCTGTTGTTGCGGCATCGTCGGCAGGGATTGTCAGATGCCTGCCCTGGAGACTTGTCCCTGTCAGCTTTTCCAGCATTTCGAGATATGCTTTCCGGTCTGTCAACAGCCCGTCTTTCTGCTGCTCGCAGTTGAGCTCCTGCACCCGTATCATGTCTAGGTCTGACCGGTAGGCAGTGCCGTTGTCGATTCTGGCCTGCACCTGTCTGGCATTCCGTTCCAGGCTTTCTTCAAGAATGTCATTCTGCCGGAGCTGACCGTCGATAAGCAGAATGCCGAGATAGATTTGGGCAACCCTGTCATTGATGGAATATACGGAAACTTCCACCTGTTTCTTCTGGACCTCGGCCCCCGTGCTGTATACTTCTTTCTGGCTGCGGGCTGTCCCTCCGTCCCAGATGGTCTGGCTTATCTCGCCAACAAGTGAATACTGGTCGTGGGGGAGGTTGAAGCTGAACCCCGGGATATCGAACGGCATTTCCACCACATCGGACTGGTATGTCGCCTTTCCGGATATGTTCAGATGGGGCAGCCATGATTTCATCACTCCTGAAATGTCGTACCTGGCGGCTTCATCTATCAGGTTCAGCTGCTTGATCTGAGGATAGTTCTCCCGAGCCAGCTGCATGCATTGCTCGATGCTGATGTCGTCTGTCTCCGGCTGCCCGTTGCAAATGAAAGGACAGAGGACTGCAGACAGAAAAATAAGTATTCCCCTTGTCATGATCAGATCGTTTTAGTATCGTGTTCTTTTTCTTCAGGTCCTCCGTACAGCCTTGCCCTGATTAAGGCGATTATCTCCGCTTTCCTCGCTTTCAGGATTTCTTCCGTCCTGCCGTCACCGATTTCTCCGAACAGTTTGCCTGCGGCAGGAATCATCATGAAGGCGGACAGGTTGAGCGTGGCGATGTCGAGCACCAGCTGCAGGGGATCTATCCTGCAGATTCTGCCTTTGTCAATCTCTTCCTGTATCAGGTTATAATGGAAGCGGATGATTCTGCTGACGGTTTCCCGTATCCGCCCCTTGTAGTTCTCTATCAGCTCGGGATTGAACCTGACAGTGTCGTAGAGGAATGCAGGCAGCTTGGGGTGCTTCATCAGGAAATCGAAATGGGTGGAAATGCCCGTTTCCAGGCTTTCCCAGAATGGGGCGTCTTTCCTCATGACCGGCTGGAACGAACCTAAAAGTTCCTCCATATTCTTGTCCAACACCTTGATGAATATATGTTCCTTGGTCCTGAAATAATAGTGGAGCATGGCGTGGGTGACGCCTGCTTTCCGTGCAATCATTGTCGTGGTGGTCTGGTTGTAGCCGTTTTCGAGAAACAGATTCTCCGCTGCCGTCATGATTGCCTGTTCAGTGCCGTTCTTTTCCTTGTCTTTACCTGTCCGCATGGGGTGATACTTTAACAATATTGTTTAACAGTGTTGTTAACAACAGTGCAAATGTATATTCTTTTTCGGAATATAAAAAATTTTTCAGATTGAACCGAAGACGGAAATGCCCCTCAGAGGTCGCTGTCCGACGATCCGGGCAAGGGCCCTAATCCCTGACGTTTGCGTAGGCCTCGCGTATCTTCGCCTCTATCTCATCGCAAAGTTCGGTATTGTCTTCAAGAAGCTGCTTGACGGCCTCGCGTCCCTGGGCCAGCCTTGTGTCGCCGTAACTGAACCATGAGCCGCTCTTCTTGATAATGTCGAACCCGACTCCGAGATCGATGATTTCACCGACATGGGATATGCCTTCCCCGAACACGATGTCGAACTCGGCCTTCTTGAAAGGAGGGGCGAGCTTGTTCTTGACTATCTTCACTCTCGTGCGGTTGCCGAGAGCGTCCTCCCCGTCCTTGATCTGGGTGGTCTTGCGCACATCCACACGCACGGATGCATAGAATTTCAGGGCGTTCCCACCGGTAGTCGTTTCCGGATTGCCGAACATCACGCCGATCTTGTCCCTGAGCTGGTTGATGAATATGCAGCAGGTGTTGGTCTTGCTGATGTTTGCCGTCAGTTTCCTCAGAGCCTGGCTCATGAGCCTTGCCTGAAGACCCATCTTCGAGTCGCCCATCTCTCCCTCGATCTCCGCCTTCGGAGTGAGTGCGGCTACCGAGTCTATCACGATGATGTCTATCGCTCCGGAGCGTATCAGATCATCCGCAATTTCCAGAGCCTGCTCCCCGTTATCCGGCTGGGATATGAGCAATGTGTCGAGATCGACCCCGAGATTCTTTGCGTATGTCCTGTCGAATGCGTGCTCCGCATCGATAATGGCTGCTATGCCTCCCTGTTTCTGCGCCTGTGCTATCGCATGGATTGCCAGGGTGGTCTTTCCGCTCGATTCCGGTCCGTAGATCTCTATCACCCTTCCGCGCGGATATCCGCCTATCCCGAGTGCATGGTCAAGGGCGATGGAGCCGCTCGGAATTACGGAAACCTCCATATTGGCCTGCTGCCCCAAAGGCATGATTGCTCCTTTCCCGAAATCCTTCTCGATCTTGTCAAGGGTAGCCTGCAGTGCTTTCATTTTGGCTGCATTCACATCTGTCCCTGCTTTTTCTTCTGCTTCTTTAGCCATAAGTATAGATTTTAAGGTTAATAATACGTGATGCCGTGGTGGGCACCATCCACGCAAAGTTAGTCAAAAAGCCGGAACGGGAACAGAAAAATTCATATAAAATCAATAATCAAAATTCATTATTTTTGTCATTTGATTTTGTATGTCAGCAGGAAATGGGTAACGTGAAATCGTTTATAAGGACAGCCGGCCTTTTGGCCGTACTGTCGGCAGCGGCAGTCAGTGCCATGACAGGCTGGAAAACCGGCGGCGGGAGCGTTCCGGAGCAGCCGGAGAACTTCAATGTCAGGACAGGAGGCGGTCCGGAGCGGTCCGAGGCCATGACGGGAGTGCCATCGGGGCAGACGGTGACGGAAAGCACAGATGGCCGCAGATGGACCGACATGTATGAACTTCCGGCATTTTCTCAGGTACGGGGAAACGAACAGATAGTGAGGCGGACAGGCTATACGGTGTCATTCAATCCGAAACTCAGGATACCTAACTGGGTGGCGTGGATACTGACGCGGGAGAGGTTGGAAAGCAAGGTGGCGTCCAGGCCGGGAACGGAGGCGTTCGTCCCGGACCCTATGGTGAGAAACTGTCCTGACCGCCGGTACAACTATGCGGAATACCGCTATGAAAGGGGGCACATCTGTCCTTCGGCAGACAACCGCTGGAGCGGGAAAGCTATGGCGGAGTGCTTCTATATGAGCAATATATGTCCGATGAGCGTGTCGCTGAACCATGATTCATGGAACGAGGTCGAGGAGAAAAGCCGCGACTGGGCAAGGAACAGGTACGATACGACAATCTATGTCGTCGGAGGCATCGTGCCATCGAGTGCGGGCAAGGGTACCGGTGATGTGCCGGCATTTGTCGGGGTCAATGATGACATCGCCGTGCCGTACATGGTTTTCAAGGCCCTGCTCCGCAATGATCCTGAAAAAGGCTGGACTGCGGTGGGATATCTTTTCGACCAGACAGGGAAGGTGGAACTCAGGACAATAGATGAAATCGAGGAGATTACGGGTTTCGACCTTTTCCACAATCTTCCCGACAGGGTGGAGACAAGGGTAGAGGCTGCGGATGGAAGTCCCTTCTGGGTCGGCAGCTCGTTCTGACCGTTGCTGCATCTCTCCAGCGGGCGGGTGAGCCTTTTACGTGCGGCTGTCAGCCCTGTTTGCCGGCTGACAGCACTTTCTGCAGGACGCTGACGGTTTCATCATAGCCGTAGCCTCTGCCCATTGCATAGCGGATGATCTTCATCCTTACATCATTGCCGCCATCATTATCGCTGTCCTGACCGCCGTCTTTGCCGCCGGACAGGTTCGGGGCGAGGCTTCTGTATTTTGCCGCTACAAGCCTTTCGAGTCTGTCGGAAGCCCTGTCCTTGTCTATTTCTTCGAGGGCTGAACGGATGATGCCGCCGTCGATTCCTTTGGCTCCGAGTGCATATCTTATCTTGACGGCGCCCCAGCCGGAAAGCGATGACTTGTCCCTGGCAAAGGCTATGGCGTACCTGGTATCCGAGAGGTAGCCATCCGACTGCAGGGATCCGAGCATTCCGCCGATGATTTCTTCCGCGTCTTCTGCCTTGCCGTCTCTTTCAGTCCTCTCCGACAGCATTTTCATGATTTTCCGCCTTATGTCGGCTGTGCAGTATTCCCTTACGGAGCACAGATGGCGCATTCTGTCGAGGATGCGTGCATATTCCTGCCTTTCTTCTTCCTGATTTTTCATCTGTTGTGCCGCCATTGTCAGAAACTGTATCCTATGCTGATGTAGAATCCTACGCCCCCGTTGACATCCGTACTGATGTTCGACCAGTGCAGGTCGGCCTTGACAGGTCCGAAGAATGCATCGTATGCATATTCGATGCCTGCGCCGAACCAGTTGCCTGCCTCCGCGGTCAGATAGCTCCCGGGATTGCCGCTGTCCCGTGCATAATTGACGATGCCTGTCAGATAGTGGTTTCTCGCAACCTCAAATCTGAAATCCGTCCGGAACAGTGTCAGGATGTTGCGCATCGGGACCACATTGTTCCTGCCGATGAAGGCCATCTGCTGGTCGAAGTATCTTCCCGCGATGGAGCCTCCGGCATAATTCATATATGCAAGAGGGGTTGTCCCGAACAGGAACCTTACCGATGCCGATGGAATGATCGAAAACACCTTTCCTGCCGGAATGACGCCCTTGGCATCGGCACTCACCGCATGGAAGCCTTTTGTCCTGTTGGGATATCCGTAGAATACCCATTCATAGTCGAAGCCTGCGCTGAATCCGGAATGCGGGAAATACCCATCGTCGAACGTGTCTGCCCTCCCGTTAAGGAAAAGGGAGATGTAGCCGTTGCTCAGCATGCTGTAATCCAGACCGGGGATATATCCCGGGGAGGTGACTTCATTGGACATGGATCTGACCATGAAATATCTGTTGCGGAGGCCTCCCCTCATGTCGAACAGCGACCATGCGAGCTTGGACAGGCAGGCTTCCTGGATGGTGTCGAAATATTTCATCTGCATGGCCGAAGGTCCCATGCCTATCTCGTTGAGCATGTCGATGTTGGACCATCTGGCAGATGCGGACAGGTTTATTGTCGGAATGCCGATGTCATCGTATGAATAGTGCACTCCTATCCTGGGATTCGAACTGATCCTGGCCTCGAAATCGAATCTGGAACCGGACAGGCTGTAGGTGTTCAGACCGAGGTTGAGCATGACCGCCACCACTTCCTCCGTATCGGCCCTCAGTCCGATTCCGAAACGGTGTATCGGCCCTTTCTTGCAGTTTATCACGAGATGGTAGGGCTCGGATGTCCCTTCAAGCTCGTATGTGACGAATTCGAATGCCTTTGTCCCGTAGATACGGGCCACGATGCTTTCCGCGCCCGCCCTGTCGAGAGTGTCCCCGTATTCTACATGAATGTCCCTGAGCAGGATTTTCCTGTCCTTGTCCGAGGCGCCCCTGATCTCTATCCCATCCACCACCACCGGTTCTTCATTGATGTCGACGGCCTTCCGGTTATGGAGTACCGTGCCGGCGGATTTCCCGACACGGGATTTGATATAGCCGAGGGCGGCGGAACAGTTCTTTGCGGCTTCCCATCCCCTCACTATTATCGTGTCTATGCTCCGGCTGTCGAAACTCATCATGTTGTAGCCATCAAGTTCCGGCTTGATGTTTACGTCCAACAGTTTCCTGTTCGCAACCGTAGCAGGGCGGCCGAGCATGTCCACGCCCTGCCCGAACAGATCCCCGATGTTGTTTATTTCTTCGTAGGTCCTGTCATCGCTTCCGAGATCCACTCCGATGACGAAGTCCGCTCCGAGCATCCTCGCCTCGGCAACGGGGAAATTGTCCCTCATCCCCCCATCCACGAGCACCATCCCGTCCGTCTTGACAGGAGCGAATATCCCGGGTATCGACATAGTGGACCTCAGGGCGGTGGTCACCTTGCCGGAATGCCAGAATACCCCTTCGCCCTTGACAAGGTCTGTCGCTACGCAGACAAAGGGTATGGGCAGGCTGCTGAAAAGCAGGGAATCCTGGTATCCTACTGTCAGTGCCGCTATAAGGTTGTAGACGTTCTGTCCTTTGATATATCCGGATGGCAGACTGCCGAGCAGGTTGTTTTTCAGTATGTTGTCGGTGCCCGCCTTGTCGGCTCCGAGCTGCAGCCTTGCGTTTTCGTCTGTCCCGCCGCTGAAATCCACTCCCGACTCTTTCACATCATCCGTCTCCTGTCTGTAATAGAAAGGTATGGTCATGAGGTATTTCTCGCGGTATTTCATTTCAGAATAGGAGATGTATTTCCGCGGCACCCTGTCGCTGAGGGCAAGTTCCCAGTCTACCTTTCTGATGATCGAATCCAGCTGCTCTCCGCTGTATCCGAGCGCGTACAGGCCTCCCATAAGCCCTCCCATGCTCGTCCCGAGCACCATGTCCACGGGCATTCCGATGGATTCCATATATTTCATCACTCCGATATGTGCCGCCCCCTTGGCCCCTCCTCCGCTCAGGACAAGGGCCACTGTAGGTCTGTGCTGCCTTATGCTGTCCATTCTGTGCCGGACGGCGGCGATTGCGGCGGAATCCGCTCCGCTGTACGGGCGTTTGGGGACAGGATATGTCTCCTGTGCTGCAGCGGCATGAGGCGAAATGAAGCATGCGAGCGCCTGCAGCAGAATGATTGCCGATATTGTGGACAGTCTTGTCATGTCATGGTCATTGCGAATGCCGTTCCCGTTGCCGGTGTTGTCCCGCCAGCATTCCGCAGGCGGCCATTATGTCCTCCCCGCGCGATGCCCTGATGGTCGATACTATCCCTGACCTGTTGAGCCTGTCCCGGAAGGCGTCCATGACGGCATCGGAAGATGTCGTGTACGGAAAGTCCGGTATGCGGTGGAAGCGGATGAGGTTGACGCGGCATTCAAGGCCTTTCAGCAGTCTGACCAAAGCATCCGCGTGCCGTTTGTCATCGTTGAATCCCGCAAACATCGTATATTCGAAACTTACCCTGCGCTGGCCGGAGAAGTCATACTGCCTGACCAAATCCACCACATCCTCTATGGGATAGGCTTTCTCTACGGGCATTATCGAGAGCCTTTCTTCCCGGAACGGAGTATGGAGGCTGACTGCCAGATGGCACCGGCTTTCCTCCATATACCGTCTGAGGACCGGGATGACCCCGATTGTGGAGAGGGTGATCCTTTTGGGGCTCCAGGCGAATCCCCACGGAGCCGTCAGGATTTCGATGGCGCGGGAGACATTGTCGTAATTGTCGAGAGGCTCTCCCATCCCCATGAAAACGGCATTGGTCAGGTCCGCCCCTTCATCTATGGAGATGAATTGGGAAATGATGTCGGCTGCAGCAAGGTTTCCGTGGAATCCCTGTCTGCCTGTCATGCAGAAGCGGCATCCCATTCTGCAGCCGGACTGGGATGAAACGCACAGTGTCCTTCTGTCCCCGTCCGGAATCATCACAGCCTCCACCATGCCTGCTTCCTGAATGTCCGCCCCTGCCGGGAAAAGGTATTTTTTCGTCCCGTCCGCAGATGTCCGGGACATGCTGTACTTCGTGACACCGGCCTCATACCGTTCCTTCAGGGCTTCCCGTCCTGCCTTTGAAATATTCGTCATCGCGTCAATGGAGTCCACCCGCTTGACATACAGCCATTGTGCGATCTGCGATGCGGCAAAGCGCGGCAGTCCGGTCTCCGCGACCACCGCCTGCAGTTCCTCGAGATTCTTTCCTGTCAGTCTTTCTTTCATTCCCGCTCTGTTGCAGCCCTCCGTATGATTTGTTCCCGTAGGCTGCAACTTGTCAAAGGTACGATTTTATGTTGGATTTGAGAATTTAATTTTGCAAATTTGTGGACTGTAAAACGGACTTATATGAGCTATCTGATCAGACCCGAGGGGTATCGCCCTCTGCTCGACCAGCGGCAGACCGAGCTGGCCATCAAACAGATCAAGGATTTTTTCCAGCTTAACCTTTCATCGGAACTCCGGCTGCGGAGGGTAACCGCCCCATTGTTCGTGCTCAAGGGAATGGGCATCAACGATGACCTGAACGGAGTGGAGCGGCCCGTGTCGTTCCGGATAAAGGATATGGATGAAGCGGAGGCGGAAGTGGTGCATTCGCTTGCCAAGTGGAAAAGGCTTACCCTTGCCGAATACGGGATAGAGCCGGGATACGGTATCTATACCGACATGAATGCCATCCGTGCGGATGAGGATCTGGGGAACCTGCATTCCCTGTATGTGGACCAGTGGGACTGGGAGCGTGTCATTACCGCCGGGGACAGGAACATAGCCTTTCTCAAAAGGATTGTCAGGAGCATCTATGCAGCGCTGGTAAGGACGGAATACATGGTCTGTGAAATGTATCCCCGGATATCCCCCATGCTGCCATCGGAAGACGGCCTGCTGTTCATCCATGCGGAAGAGTTGAGGCAACGTTATCCTGGACTGTCCCCTAAGGAGAGGGAAGACAGGATTGCAAGGGAATACGGGGCGGTATTCATAATGGGTATCGGCTGCAGGCTCGGGGACGGGAAGAAGCATGATGGCAGGGCTGCCGATTATGATGACTGGTCTTCCATAGCGGAGGATTCTCCGGAAGTGCAGGGAAAGTCCGGGGATGGACTTCCGGGCTCTGCTGCGGGCGCCGGCCTGTCGGGCAGGCTTCCGGGGCTTAACGGAGACCTCATAGTGTGGAATGATGTGCTCAAGAGGTCTTTCGAGGTGTCATCCATGGGTATCAGGGTCGACAAGGCTGCGCTTGTACGCCAGCTGAAGGCTGAAGGTCAGGAAGAACGGCTGGAGCTTTATTATCACAGGCAGCTGATGGCTGATGCCATGCCTCTGTCCATCGGCGGAGGTATCGGGCAGTCCCGGCTTTGCATGCTTCTGCTCCGCAAGGCCCATATCGGGGAAATCCAGGCGAGCATCTGGCCGGAATCCATGCGCGAAGCCTGCGCTTCCGCGGGGATTCCGCTCATCTGAACCGCATGATGGCATGAAGGAATCCCGTTACGGGATACGGTTGAAGTCGGAGGAGGTGGCATCGCGCACGCAGCGGACATATCCATAAGTATTCTGGTTTACATCGAGACTTTCAGTACCTCCTCCGAGACAGTTGAGCAGTCCCTGGTTGAATCTGAATGCAAGCCTTGTATTGCTGTTGGAGAATCGGGTGGAGCAGAAATAGGTTCTGCTATTGTAGCTACTGCCGAAGAATCTGGCAGGATCGGTGGTCATCACGGTGAATTCCGCGAGGTTAGGCACCCTCCATCTTCCCCGACCGTTGACTGCATCGTTCGGATTGTTGCCTTCGTAATAGTCTTCGCACGGGTTCTCCTTGTTGTTGTCTATGTTCAGGATATCACGCAGTCTGTGTGTCCCGTTGTCCCGGCTGGCCACCACGAGACCATCGTAGAACCTGTTCTGCAAGTCATCCTCATTGTGCTCGATGAACGCGCTCCATGTAGGGGTGTCGCGGTAAAGGTCGTTGACCACCTTGTCTCGGAAATCTATCAGTCTCGTGCCATCATCCAGATTGTAGAAGTCGCAGATAGGGTCTGCAAGTGCATTGAGATCCTCGACATTGCCTGGCAGGCTTCTTATACATCTGATAGGTATATTATCTGTCTCGTATCCGTTTCCGAATGCCCCTTTCTCGGCTGCCCAGTAAACCTCCCTGCCGGAGGTGCTGGTGCGGTACAGGACACCTTTGTCCAGATAGTTCAGTGGATATCCTGATTTTGTCATTGTCGCCTTGTCTTCACTCTGCATCAGGGCGCACTCGTTGGACATGGCTATCGCCCCCATTCCGATTCTCAGGTATTCGTTGAGGGCAGGAAGGTACCAGCGTACTTCGCTGTCATCTATCTTCCCGTCCCCGTTCTCATCCCTGTTGCGGGAAAGGCAGGCATAATAGGCTTCTACTCCCTGACTGTATGTGCCGTCTGTCCTGTATCTTTCGTTTTCGGCTCCTGTCATGCTCTCCTTGTAGCCGTTGTCTGCATCGTTGATAAAATAGTTCCAGTCAGGTAGATACGGATCACCCCAGCCATAGATAGGTATATATTCATAGTGCCCATCCCATGGGAAAACTCCATCTTGTACCCATTTACGCTCATAATCCACAATCACCTGATCTCTTGTAGTAAGCAGGCTCATGGTATTGCTGCGGCCATCGCTGGCGCTTGTATTGTTCCCCGGACCTTCCGGAGTGCCGTACGGACATGGTCTGGTCTCGTTGAACGTTTCAAGCCCGATCCCGTTGAGTGGAGTGTCCGTTCCCGCATTGTAGAATGTCTGGATGGACCTCTGGGAAATGTTAGTATGTCCGGTGCTGTATGTGCTGTTGCCATCTGCGGATGTCCTGGCATCCATGCTGATTATCATCCTGCGCTGCGGCTTGTTCACAAAACTGTTCCATGATATGGCCGAACCATCGAGAGGGTTGGCGGTATAGTAGTATTCGTCCACGAATCCAGTGAACCTTGCATAGTAGGAGCCGTTGTCCGAACGGAATATGCTTATCCCGTCTTCTCCCCTTGCCCCTTCGGTGAGGTTCTCCCCGTTGATAAGCTTGTGGACTGCCTTGCCCATCTTTACGCAGACATCGTAGACATCGAGAAGGTACTGGGAATCGTTTGTGGAGTTCGAGCCGTTTTTCCATGCGGGAAGCCCGGGATAGGATGCCAGAGCTGTCCCGCTGACGGTCTGTGGCCAGAATTCCACCCATTTGTAATCCACCCTGTAGCCGGTTTCGGACATCAGGTCATGACGTTTTGCTTCTGCCAGCGCATCCGTTTCATTGTATCCTTGGGAGATGTACTCCATGTAGGTGCTGTATGGAGTGAGTTCTGCAATGGAGTGGAAAGGTGATTCGATGCTGAGCATCATCTGCCTCGCAATCGCTTCGGTGATGGATATGCCCTGGGTCTTGGAGAGGGTGTTTGCGGCTGCGGCTATTTCGGTAAGGTTGTATTCGAGAAAGACCTGCTCGAAATGCGCATCGAGGGAATAGTTCCTTGTGACATTGTCCTGGGTGCTTATGACGCTGCCCTCCGCTCCCGGCTGGGTCTCGTTGTCGGTCGTGGCTTCGACCTTGATGTTGTTCACTCCGCTGACTGTCACGGTGTAGATGTAGCGGTTGTTTCTCCTGATAGAGAAATCACCCCACCTGCCCGGGCCGAAGTTCCCGAGATGGACTGTGTAGGAGACCGTGCCGGAGTAGAGGTGGTTGTTGTCTGCATCGGACTCGGAATACTCTCCCGTAATCACGACGTATGTGCTGTTCTCCGGAGCGAATTTCCATATCTTCTTCTCATCTCCGTCTGTCCCGCTCCAACGTTCCCTGAGCTGGTAACCCGAATTGTCTGCCGTGGTGAAATCGTATTGTTCTCCGTCCTTCATCCCTGTTGTCAGAGTCTGCTGTATGTTCTCAGGCATGAAGAACTGGATTGTCGTCCATGTGGTGGAAGTGGCTTCATCGGTCACTTCCTCAAATCTTGTCTTGTCCGAACCATCGTAATAGAATTCAGGGAAGGACTCATCCGGCCTTTCCCCTTCGTTGGGATTGTCATCAAAGGTCCTGCCCGGGGCAAGCCTGAGCCCGGAGGGAATATTGTATATGGAATACGACGTAGGCCTGAATGATACGATATGGCTGCTTTCATCCACATCCTGTGTCTCGGGATTGTCTGCTGCCTTGGACGTGATGCGGAACTGGATGTCCGCTACGCACCTTTCCATGTGCAGGATGCCTTCACCGTTGCCTGCAGGGTCGGTGACGTTACCATCCGTGTCGATGGAGATGTTGCCCGCTCCTGTGGATATCATTCTCCAGCCATCGAATGTCGGAGTGTTTCCCCTTTCCGGGAACACGCGGCTGAGGAAGAACACCCTCTTGCCAAGATCGGTGGAATTCATCCCTTCCCTTGCGAGGGTCTTGAGCCTGTCTATGTATTCCGAGAAGTTGCCCCACTGGTGGGCCTCGCGGTCATAGTATTCCCAGTTGGTGACATCCTCGTAGTTGGCGATGGCGCAGATGCGCTTGACTCCGGATGTGGCTGTGAACTTCGCCGTGTACAGCCTGCCGGAATTGGCATTGTCTTCGTAGTCTGAACCGCCTTCAAGAGTGATGTCCCCGTTTTCGGTCTCGAGAATCTTCTCGCATACGGTCCCGTCTGCGTTGTAGATGAACAGGATTATGGAGGCCATGTTTGAGTAGGTGTTGGCCTTGGTGACTACAGTCTCCATGACACCCGGTGATGCTATCGGCAGAGTTACGGTAACCTTGCGCCCTTCTTCGGGCATGGTCATCTCGAATGTCTCCTTGACGCATGAGGTCATGGCTGCGGCAATGGCCGCGACGGATGCCATAATTCCCAGAAATGCCGATATGTCTTTCCTTGCCTGCATAATCTTACATAAAAGGTGGTATGTCGATTTCGTGTATGTCCCACGAATCAACCAGTACCTTGAGGTTGACATCAATGCGGCTGCTGACCGCACCGTAGATCCTTATCCAGTCATTGGGACTTACGGATGGGAGGTAGACTTCCTCCTGCCTTTCACTGCCGTTGACCATAAATGTCAGGGATACAATATATGCCCTTGTCTCTTGTGAGTTCCCTTCCGGTATGAATTCGTCCGCATCGAGCGATCCGGATGTATTGGGCAGGATATATGCCTCCTCACCGATCATTTCGTAGTCCTCATCCTGCAGCACACCTGTGACCCCTTTAAGGGTGTGCTCCGTAGATACGAACCTGTCTGATGGTGCTGTGCCTCCGTATGCCGGCGCTCCATCTGCAGAGAACAGTCCTGCTTCATCCGGACCCTGATATACAGTGGCGGATGTGAGGGACGCTGTCCCTTCATCGCTCGCATTCAGAAGGAACAGGGACAGCCTGGCCATGGCGCGGGAGACCTGGATGGGAATCACCGGCGTGGAGGGGTCGTTCTCGTCTATATGGAATGAGAAGTTGTTGCTTCCGATTGCTTCACTGTCTCCTGTCATGATGTTGCTCATCGGGACTGCACTCTGACCTTCATGCTCATACAGTCCGCTGAAACGGAACCTCTCTATCTCCTCCCTTGTGGAACCTTCATCCAGCTGTGCACCCGTGACGGCATAGAGGTCGTTTGCAATCACGTAGAAATCGATGTCGCCGCTGGCTGTAAGCCCCATTCTGCAGTAGTGAGGACCGCTGCCTTCAAAGCCGGAATACATGATGTATCCGACCAGTTCGTTGTTCTGTACAGGGTCTTCGGGAGCATGCTTGAAGGCATAGATGCGGATGCTCCTTACCGGAGATGACTCATCGACCGCCCCGGCCTTGGTAAGTGAGCCGGTGCCGTCCTGTCCGCCTTTTGTGGAGGAGCCGCCGGACAGGATGAGGGTGACTTCCGCAGGGCCGCCGAATGTCCGGGCCGGAGCCGGCACTTCATTCTTCGAGCAGCCTGCCGCGAGCAGGAAGGCAAGGCATGCGGCAATGCACGCCAGAGGTCCCGATGACCCGGCGTTCAGGCGCTGCCGCCTGATTGTTTCTGCCATATAATGAAGTACACCCATTTCTTCTGCCTTAATCCATTGCCTTGCGGCTATTGCATTTCCGGGACATTATTTGTCAAATCCCGGTTTGACATTCTCCACGTTCCATTCCGTGATTTCAATGCCGACCGGTCCGGTGGTTATCTGGACAGGAATTGTCACCTCCTCGACTCCATCGACCGGGATATTGTATTTCCGGACGAAATCCCGGATTGAAATCCTGTAAAGTTCGCTTCCGTCCCTGGTATCAGTGAGAATGATATATGTGTCATCATCCTCGCCGAATCGCAGGACATTGTAAGTCAGTATATACGAATCCTCATCTTCCGGATCCCCGACAAGCGGCGGAGTAATGTCGCACAACCTGTCGGAAGACGGGATATTGGCGAAATCCGTATATGCAGGACAGCCGGAATGGGTCACGCTGATGACGATATCCTCTCCGTCCGGTCCGATTATGTCCCTGAACCCGGTGAGTCTCACATACATTTTGATGTGGGAACTCTTGAATATGCATTCCCGCTCCTCATCCTGCAGGGTCTCTGGAACGGAGATTTCCACGCAGCTCCAGTACAGGGGATCGGTGCCTCCGTATTCTTCAGGGTCAGAGTAGAACCCGGGCTCGGAGACTTTGGCGCCATCCGGCCCGTGGTCTGTCTCTGTCCTGTCGAATGCGTTTCCCCACAGCACTATCCTGTATGTTCCGGGCAGCAGGCTGAGCCGTGCGCCCTGGTTCTGCTCGAGTTCTTCCTTGGTCAGGGTCGTGTGTGCGACAAATGAATTGTCAACGGTAGAATAGACATACATGTCCACCTTGTCGATCGTATCAGGGAAGATGTCAGAGTAGCCGTCGCCCGTGTAGAGGAATGTGAGTATGACATCCCCCGGGCAGCCGCTGCGGTCTTCCCTGATGCACCCTGTCACGGACAGGAATGCGATGATAAACGGTATGATGAATCTGAATTTCATTTGAATCGGCGGAATGTATGTCTGTTGCCATTCCGGGCATCATCGTGGAACTGCCCGCGATGACGCCTGAAATGGCTGGTATATCAGAATCCAGGGCGGACGTTGACCTCGTTGTAGTTGAGGATATCTACCTTTACGATTATGTTGTATGAGCTGATCTTCACTGTACCCGTACCGAGGTTTTCAGGAGTTATCAGCACCTCGTTCATTCTGTAGATGGTGTTAGGCTCTATCTCGACAGGAGTGTTGTTGCCCTCATCCGAAGGAAGGAAGCTGACTACATTGGCATAGAAGAGGTTGTCTTCTGTCACAGGGAATGTGAATGCCGATGTGATTATGTCATAGAGTTCCTTGTCTGTGGCAGGATCCACTTTCCCTGCTTCTGCTCCGGCTGTCTTTTCATACACGGCTGTAATTTTGTAGTCCTCCTTTTCTGATTCCGGATAGTAGAACTGGAAGTGGAACTGTGGGCAGCCTGCAAACGAACTGCTTGCCGGAACATCCTGTGACTTGGTAAGAGGGTCGAAAGGAACGATGAAGTTGAAAGGAACGCAGGTAGTATTGTTGCCGTTGAAATATACATATTCCGATCCCTGCACTCCGGTGCCTTCTCCGCCGGCAAACAGCGCCTCATAATGGTCAGTGACATAGTTGCTGTACAGTGCAATGCCATCCTGATTGTATGCCGCATCAATGTCGGCTGTCTTTGTGATCGCGTCGTTGTCCCAAGCGCCGGCAGTGATTACGCCCGTCTCCGTAGGCGTAGGGAAGTGTTTCCCGAGAGCGGAACTGATCGGCGTGAGGGTGCCGTAGAAGTTGGACATGTAGATTCCGACAAGTTCAGGATTGAATCCGGTGTATTCCACCACGTATGTCTTTTCAGGATTACTGTTGTACTGTACCGAAACTTCACCCTGTCCGGCGTTCTTCGTCGCAATCTTGCCGATTTCCAGACGGGAGATGGCAGGACGGACAGTTACATTCGCCTGATAGTACTGGGTTGACATGTCTTCATCCCCATCAGGGTTCGGGACAGCCGCTCCCGTATCATCGAATGTCGCTCCTACATTGTCTGCAGGCTCGTTGCCGATAGGGGTGAGCTCCTGGTCGCCGCCGAAATAGAGGATGTCCGTGTTAGCCTTGCTGCCGTACATGTTGGCAAGGTCGGCCTGTATCTGGCTGATGTTTCCTCCTGTGAGGATGTTTTCCCTTGTGTCATTTGCCACCACATAGACGCGGCTGACGTTGGTCATGCCGATGAAACGGATCTTGTTGTTTCCTGTCTGTCCGGTTATGTTTCCCCAGAGAGTCTCATCCGTATTCCGGTCGATACGTTTTGAATACTGGATATTGTCGCTTGCGGTAGTGAAATAGATGTCAAGACGGCTGATGCCTGCGTTCAGGGCCCACTTGTCATCCGGAGTGACCTGTGCCTTGGTCATGTTGCCTCCGTTGATGCTGAGGGTAATGCTCTTCACTCCTTCGTCCGGATTCGCTTCCGGAGCCGGGGTTTCCTTGCTGCAGCCGATGAGGGCCAGTGCAGCGGCTGCCATAGCAGCCATCATTGAATAATGTTTCATGATATAAAAATTAGTTGTTTTGTTATTTATTGTCTGTTCTCATTCTTCCGCTCCATTGTCTCCGTCTCTGCAGGAATGCCCTGACGGCCTACAGCTGGTCTATGACGTTGAGCAGCTGGGTCAGGTTGTGCTCCGCATTGGCATTGCCGAGGGCAGCTGATTTCTCCAGAACGGCCCGTGCGTTGTCATACTGTCCATCGTTCGCGTATGCCACCCCGAGGGTGTTGAGCAGTTCCGCATCCGTCCGGACCGCAGCATCCGGCCGTTCCCCTGCTTCCTCCAGTATTCTGACGGCCCCGGCTGCATTCCCTGAAGCGAGGGCTTCCGTGGCAAGGTCGTTCAGCACGGCAGGGGAGTGTGGGTAGTGTCTTGCCGCCATTGCCATTGCATGGGCATATTCGGGCGTCCCCTTCTCGTATGACCCGGCCACCTTGTACATCTCGTTGAGGTTAAGGTCCTGCGGCCTGTCGTATATCATCCGGCGCGCCTCCCCGAGGTCGAAGTTCTTCACCATGTATTCCACCCTGTACGTGCAGTGGCGCAGATAAGGGTAGATGTTGTGCAGAAGCCACACGTATTCCCGTCTTGAAAGGACCTGCATCATTTTCCTTTCGCACAGGTTCCTGTCTTCGGTATATCTGTCAATGATCCCAATTACCTTGTCCCTTTTCGGGAAAGATGACTTTTCCAGTTCTGACCTGAATCCGTCCCAGTCCTCTCCGTACCATTCTCCCTTGATCAGATCGATGCCGACATCATTGTGTGCGGCGATGTATTTGATGAACGAGCCGACCCTCCTTTCGGAAAGCCGCTGATTGTATTCCCATGTCCCTTCCGGAGAGGCGTATCCCCCGACATATATTCCCGTGATTTCGATATAGTCCTTCTCCTTCACCAGGGCTATGGATCTTGTCACTGTGTCGAGCACTGTCCGGTTGTCCTTCCATGACGGCAGGATGTCCGCCCTGTCCCACCGGAACTGCAGTCTCGCTATCCTGCTTTCCTCCCTTCTCTTTACCGGCTCCGGTTCCGGCTCTATCTTCCCTGTCTTCCACTGCGGAATGAATCTCGGCAGCACCGGCTCCCCGAGCATTTTCTCCGATTCCCCTTCGCCGCAGTCGGCGCAGCCTTTCACGCATTCATCCACCCTGATGCTCCCGTCGAGCATCCAGCTGCAGTACGGGATTTCGGAGAGGTATTCATATTCCTGTCCGCTTCCGTTCTTTCTCTGTATGATGGCCAGGGCGGAGTCCCTCTGCGGCTGCGTCCCGTCGAGCCTGTCCCTGCGGAGGAATACCTTGTGCCTGGTGCGGCCGTCCACGATGACAGTCCCGAACGGCTGTTCCATCTTTCTGTCGGCGGACACCATTACGGGTGTCAGGGATACGGTGTGCTGGGTCCGTATTCTGGTGCTGTCCAGAATGATGTTCATGCTAAGGCATACGGTGCGGCCATCCTTCGCCACTGTCCTGTCCTCGAAACGGATGGCATCCAGATAGCTTACATTCCTGCCTGACAGCGTGTCCGGGGCAGCGCCTGCCGTTTCCGCATGGCAGACGGCGGCGGACAGCATGATGACGCACAATATGACGATGTATCTTTTCATGGCTTGTTATCGGATAATGTAAATGATCGAAACGGACGCCTTTGTCGGACCGAACCAGTCGCGGTGCGCCGAACCGAGCCAGGCTCCGCACCGCGGACTCTCGTACTCATCGTAGTCCGAGCCGACATATCCGATTCCCGCGCTGAGCTCGATGTTCCACCTTTTGCCGAGGACCCACTGGTAGCCGTAGCTGATGCCGGCGCCGTAGTACCATCCTTCATGTCTGGTGTTGCGGCAGTCTCCGAAAAGGTTGAGGGGAGTGCAGGCATTGCCTACGTTGAATTCGCCTCCATGCGCATGGAGGCCGAAGAAATGTCCGTTGAATTTTTCGCAGAGCCAGTATCTGGCTTCCGGCTGCACAAGGAAATGTTTCCATTTCCTGTCGTTCCCGAAATCCCATGCATTGTAGTTCCCTGACACATCCAAAGTCCATTTCGGGGCCAGGGCGATTTCGAGTCCGAGATTGATGGTAGCTGTAGCATCATACAGCAAGTTGGTCTTTACGGCCACTTTCTGTGCTGATACTGATACACTGCCAAACGAAGATGACAGAAACAAGCAAAGGGCAAAGGCAAAAATAATCCTTTTCATTACACTACTACCCATATAGGTTCTCAGTCTCTGCTAACCCGGAAATCTAAAAAAATGTTAGTTCTGGCAGCCTGTAGCGCCATTTTAACCTGAAACAACAACAAAAGGCTGGATGCCTTTTTACGGTTACCCTGTTGCTGGTCAGCAATAATGGCAACCGTTTCAGCGGGCAAAGTAACACAATATTTTTATAAGATGCAACAATTTTTACGGGGGGGGTGGTCTAAATGTCAGACTGACAGCGAAATAATTTTATTTTAACGGCAAAACCGACCGAAATGGTGTCTAAAGTACAATAAATTTGTCGTATAATCGGGATGTGTCATTTTCCGGCATGAATAAGGCAATTTTTTCTTGCCATCTCCGAAATGCAGGATTTTTTTGATTTCTGTGAAATAAAATTATAATTTAGCAATATGGGACAGATGCAATGCCATGCTGGCCGATGACAGTCGGTCAACCTTAGGTATCATGAGGAAATGGAATGTGGATGTGCTCTGCACATCGGATGACCTGCTCTCGGATGTCGGAGTCCACCGCAAGGCGACTGAAAAGGCGGGTACGTTCAGGGTGCTCCCATCATTGCGCGGGGATTCCATCCTGTCGTTCGGGACAGAGGCAAACAGGAGGCTTGTCGCAGGTCTTTCCGAGACAGTGCCGGCAGATGGACTCGATTCGTATCTTGCCGGAATATCCGCTGATGGCAATATCGCGCCTGATGACAAGGTGTACCTGTCTTCATATCTGCTCGGTTTCCTCGCAGGGGAATATGCCCGCCGGGGCTGGGTGATGCAGCTGCATGTCGGGGCGGAAAGATATACCAGTTCGAGACTGCGTTCCATAGCCGGCCCGGCCGGAGGTTATGCGACGATAGGACAGTGCTGCGACATCAGAAGCCTTGTGGATTTCCTCGACGGCTGCGACAGCAATGGAAGGCTTCCCAAGACCATAATCTATACCCTCAATCCTGCGGACAATGCCGCATTTGCCACATTGACAGGGTCTTTTTCGGAAGAAATGCCAAGGAATGGATTTTTGGCCATTGAACGGAATGACAGTGATTGACAATAAAATATGGATTAATGAATTCGATGGAATTAATGGAAAGTGAAAAATCGGATAAAATGGACAGAACAGGAAAAATAGCGGTCGTTACAGGTGCAGGCGGCACATTATGCTCGGTAATAGCGGAGGACCTGGCTTCACAGGGATACAGGGTGGTGCTTGTGGGACGCACACGTGAGAAACTGGAAGTGACTGAAAAGGCAATACTGGAAAAAGGCGGCACTTGTTTCAGCCTGACGGCCGATGTGAAGGACCTCGGGCAGATGACAGCCCTCAGCAAGGCTGGCATATCGAATTTCACCCAGTGGCTTGCCGCCTATCTCGCTCCGGCGAACATCAGGGTCAATGCCGTGGCTCCCGGTTTCTTCCTCAATGACAGGAGCAGGAAGATGCTGCTGGATCCCGATTCGGAGAGCGGATATTCTCCGCGGGGAGCCAACATTATCCGCCAGACTCCGATGAAGCGTTTCGGCGAGGCAAGGCAGCTGCTTGGCTGCGTCAACTGGCTGATAGATGATGAGAAGGCCGATTTTGTCACCGGTATCACAGTCCCTGTCGATGGAGGCTTCCTCTCCGATTCGGGACTTTAGCGGGAATCATGTCATCACAAGCACGTCAATCATGAAGATCCTGCTGCTTTTTGTCCTTGCCATGCTGACGCTACCGTTGCCGGCAACTCCGGCATCTTCTGCAGAAGGACAGACTGCGTTCGGACACTGGACAGCCCCGGATGAGATCAACTCATCGCTATACCGTGGCGGACTGTATGCTTTCTGGCTTCCTGTACCAGACTACAGCCTCGCCTTTCAGGGTTTCTGCTCCCATCCGCACACCTGGCCTCTGTACTGCTACTACAAACTTTACAGATGACGCAGATGTTGTTTCTTTAAGTGAAGTGCTTCTATTATCAGACAGGATTAATTCGTTATCTTTGTATCAAATTCAATTTAATTTAATGATTGATAATGGAAGATATAAACAGGCTCAAATCCGGAAGATAGCCAATGAGGTTCGAGGAGCGGTCGACGGATGGGACTTCAGGCAATTTGTCTTGGGGACGTTGTCCTGCGGTACTTCGATAGCGGTCAATATCCCGGTTCTGTCAAAACATAAGTCCGATACCGAAATCCGGTTCATCGATGCAGGCGGAGAAGGTTCCTTTACGAAGGAAACCTGCCACAATGTCCTCGAAGACAAGCATATAGACAAGACAATGACAGAATTGGAGGAGGATGAGTCATGAAAGAGAAAGAATATACGGGGTATGTCCCGCCTTTTGATATTACAGAAGAAATATCCAATCTGACCATCATGATAGCCGAGACGGTCGGACATCTGTCAGCCAGGATAGGCAATATCCCGACACCTATGTTGAGGAAACAGAGCAGGATAAAGACTATCCAGTCATCTTTGGCTATTGAGAACAATTCCCTTTCAATCGAACAGGTAACTGATATATTGGACGGGAAACGGGTATTGGGTGCCCCTAATGAAATCAGGGAGGTAAAGAATGCCATAGATGCGTACAACCTGCTTTTTGAACTGGATCCGTATAAAGAAGCGGATTTGCTTAAGGCACATAGTATGATGATGACCGACCTTGTATCCGAAAACGGCAGATACCGTTCAGGGGGTGTGGGTGTCTTTGACGGTGACAGATGCATTCACCTTGCACCTCCGGCAATGCGGGTGCCGTCTCTTATGAAAGACCTGCTTATATGGGCAAAAAATACAACGGTACATCCATTAATCAGTAGTTGCATATTTCATTATGAATTCGAGTTCATTCATCCCTTTGCCGATGGGAACGGGCGTATGGGACGAATGTGGCAGACTTTACTGTTGATGCGGTGGAACCGTATTTTTGCATGGATTCCGGTCGAAACTATTGTAAAGGAGCATCAGCAGGAATATTATGCAGTCATTGCTGCGTGTGATAAATCAGGAGAAAGTACGGATTTTATCGTTTTTATGCTACGCTGCTTGCTGGAGTCGTTGCGGACGGAAGTTCCTAATAAAATTCCTAATAAAGTTCCTGATAAACTGCGGATGCTGCATCCGGAATTTTCTGATGTCACCTGGGAGGTTCTTGCGCATATCAAAGACAATCCGTATGTTACTGCCGTTGAAATCGGGAACGACATGGGGATTTCAGACCGGATGGTCAGAAAACACATCGGCTTGCTGCGTAATGCCGGCATTATCTGTCGACATGGAAGCAACAAGACAGGCTATTGGGAACTGCTTAATGAAAAGGAGGATGAGGTATGAGTAAGTTGAAGGAATTGATAGGGGAGCTTTGTCCTGATAACAGGTAAAGAAACATGAGATATTTTATTTTTATTCTGGCGTTGCTGCTTGTTGCACCGGCATTTTCCGTGGCACAGTCCCTTGACAGGGATGATGCACTGTTTGTCGGCGCGCAGGTGTTCATTGAGCCTGGGCAGACTGACGCACAGGTGGACGGATGGTTCCGTACCCTCAGGGAGAATGGCATGGGCGTGTGCCGCATCAGAATGTTCGAATCCTATATGGATGACGGCAGGGATGGGTGCTTCTCAATGAGCCGGGTCAGAGCCGTCTTCCGGATTCTCCGTTCATCCGCACGGCCCGGGAGGGCTGGATGGAAAACAATCCTTTGCCGGACTTCACCCCTGACGGATATCCGGTGCGGGAGACCTTCCGTGGTTCATGACCGAGCTGCAGGGCGGGAACAATGTATATAGCGGCGGCGTGGCGATGTGCCCGACTCCGGATGAGATTATGCAGTGGCTGTGGATTGTGGCTGGCACTGAAGGCAAGGGCGGCATATTCTGGATGCTCAACTCGCGCAGTTCAGGGCTTGAGTCTGGAGAATGGGCTTTGCTCGACTTCCGGGGAAGACCTACTTCCCGCGTGGATGCCATCCGAAAAGTCGCCGGTGTATGGGCCGCGCACAAGAATTTGCTGGGCCGGGCAAGGCTTGAGGATTCGGGGGTGGATGTGGTGTATTTCAGGGAGTCCGGCTGGGCGGAGAATCTGCTGTGTCCTGAAGGGGATGACAGGTATGAGGCCAGGCAGACCGGGGCTTCCATGAAGTCTGCAGTATCCTGTTTCAGGGCTTTGACAGAAAGGGGACTCAATGCCGGTTTCCGTTCGGCAGACGAATATGATTTCTCTCCGGATGATTTTTCCGGAAGGACAGTGGTCATTTCCAACCAGATATGCATTCCCTGGAAATATAGGTCCCTTCTCGGGAAATTCGTCTCGGGAGGAGGAACACTTATAGTGGAAGGGTTGAGTGCATTTTATGATGAATATCTTAGGAATACCATGACTACAGGGTTTATGTTCAGGAATCTTTTCGGTTGCAGTGTCTCGGAGTTCAGAATCAGGGATTCTATATTTAATGTTATGGCGGACAGTCTGTCTCTTCCTGCATTTCCATGGCATGGGATTCTGGAAAGTTCCCCGGCGATGACCCGGGGCGCATCTGAGATGACAGTGTCGGCCGGCAGGGAAGTTTCGGTACATGCTTACGGCAGAGGAAAGGTGGTGTGGTGTCCTTCGAACATTGCCCTCGGGGCAAGGGAGGCCGGTGATTATGCCCCTCTTTCGGATTTCCTATACGGCTTGCTTCCGGACAGGGCCGTTTCTTCCGTCCGGTTTTCCGGATATCAGGACTCTATGCTGTTGAGGACACTGCGTTCCGGAGATGACACAATTGTCATCTGCATCAACAAGTCCGGTAGCGTGCGGACAGTGACGCTTGACAATGTCGCCGGCACTTCCTCCTCTGATGTGATTTTCAGCAGCAAGGCATCGCTTTCCGGACCCGCCTCCCTCACCCTTGCTCCCGAAGGCATTCTTGCCGTATGCTTTCATGCCGGGTAGAATCCTGTATCACAGCATCTTGTCGAGCCAGTGGTAGATGAGGATGATGCGGCGGCGCAGGACCGGATAGTTGAGGGTCCGGGGAGAGTCGTAGGTCTTGTTGTTGTTGAGGGTGATGCCCGAGGTGAACATGATTGCGGGCACGCCGTTGTCGACGAACGGACGCTGGTCCGACAGCCTGTAGAAGAGCCTGGTGAAGTTCTCGCTTCCGTAATAGGATTCGGATATCTCCAGGTCAGCCCCGTAGAACCTGTTGCAGAAGGAGAGCCATTCTCCGGAACTTTCCGGCAGGGTGTGCCCCCCGAGCATGATGATGAAGTCTTCCCGGCCGGAAGACAGCGGAGAGAGGCTGCTGCCGATCTGGTCGATGTTCACCATAAGCCTTATCTTGTCTTTGGAGACAGGCTTTCCGGAGACAGGGTCGGACAGCTGTTCTCCTTCAATGAACTTCCAGAGGGCATCTGCCCCGGACATGCTCAGTTCCTTGCCATCGAATGCCACGAATATTATGCTGGAGCCGTACACCTTCCCGAGGGTCTTCATCGATGAGAACATGTCGGCAAGGGACAGCATTGCCACAAGCCCGGATGCATTGTTGTCGGCACCCGGGAACATCCTCCCGTCGAGGATTCCTATATGGTCGTAATGCGCCCCTACTATGATATACGAATCAGCTGGCCGTTTTTTCGACCCGGGGATCATGCCTATGATGTTGTGGCCGACCCTGATGCTGTCGGGTGTGTAGAATGCCCGGGCATACGAGTCCCCGAACATCAGCAGACCGGCATCCCTGAACTCCCTTATTATTCCGAATGCGGCCTCCGCCCCTCCGGCGGTACCAGTAGCCCTGCCGGCACACAGCGAATCGCAGAAGAATTCCACCTGGCGCAGCAGCTTGCCTTCCCATACGACATTCTGCGCGGACCGCTCATCATACAGTCCTGTCACCGTGCTCCCGGGATACTGCTGCCCGTTCTCCGGCATTCCGGTACCGGGTCCCGCATGCGTTCCGGGCCATGTCCCGGCGCCGGCAGCCGGTGCGGCTGTCCGGATTAGGGCCGTAAAAAGCAGCAGGAGGAATATTTTTTTTACCATATATGGCTTTACAGGCATAATAAATGTGTATCTTTGCAGTTTGCCGGAATTGACCGTACGGCCGGCAAAATTAGGAAAATTAATGAATATTCGGAAATATCGGGTGATACGGATGAGACATGTTTTCTGGAAACTTCTGCTGTCTGTCGTGCTGCTGCTCCAGTGCGGGATGTGGCAGTCGTTTGCGCAGTATGACAAGAATGTCTTTTTCTACCGCGGCCGTCTCGCCCTTTCCGATGGCAAATATGCCCAGGCAATAGAGAATTTCAACGTCCTTTCCCGGCTCGACACGACTGATTACTGGACCTTTTTCTTCAGAGGCATAGCCAAATACAATCTCGGAGACATCAGAGGGGCCCAGCAGGATTTCGACAATTCCGTCCGTCTGAACCCCGTCTTTACCTCGGGATACCATTACAGGGCGATTGCCCTGAGCCGTTTCGGGAAATACGATGAGGCTCTGGCCGACCTGCAGCGTGCGATAGAACTGCGTCCAGGTTTCATCGGCCTGTATTTCAGCAGGGGCGTCACTTATTTCCTTTCACAGCAGTTCGACAAGGCCGTGAGCGATTTCGACAGGTATATCAGGAAAGAACCCAAAGACCCGTCGGCCTACCTGAACAGAGGTGCGAGCTATCTCTTTCTCGGCGATACGCTCAAGGCTTTGGATGACTACAACAAGGCCATCAGGCTGGACCGGTTCGACCCGGAGGGCTATATAAGGAGAGGGCGGCTGTATGCCACGAAAGGGGATTACAAGGATGCCATTGCGGACATGGACAAGGCCATATCGCTCGATACGACCAACACTTTCGCCTATTTCAACAGGGCGATAATGCTGTATGAGCAGAAAAACTACATCGCGGCGATGTCGGACCTCAACAGGGTTCTCGAGGAGGAGCCCGGCAATGCCCTGACATTGTACAACAGGGGACTGATAAACGCCCAGGTGGGAGCATACGAAGATGCCCTTTCCGACATGGACAGGGTCCTGAACATCAATCCGGAAAATGTGCTGGCGTATTTCAACCGGGCATCCATCTTCATCGAGATGGGCCGCTTCCGGGATGCCCTGGAAGATTATGACCGGGCGATAGAGCTGTATCCTGATTTTGCCAAGGCATATATGAACAGGTCGTATGTCAAGAGCATGCTCGGGGACATGTCCGGGTCGAAGGAGGATTACAGGACGGCCCAGGCGAAGGTGGCGGAATACAGGTCTGCCAGCGAGAAGGATGCGGCTTCCTTTGCCGACACGACCAAAAAATACAGTTCTCTCATTGCCCTCGATGCGGATTTCGCGAAGAAGGATTTCAATGATGAGCTGCTGCAGCACAGGGACATAGATATCCGTCTCAAGCCTCTCTACAGGTTCGTGCTTTCTGCCGGCAGGCAGGATACCAGATATGCCTTGGAGAGAGGGTACGAGAACCCTCTTGTCGACAGGTTCATGGCGGAGGCTCCCGTACCGGTAGCCATTTCGAGTGCCGATTCGTCCGTGACCCAGTCGGTATTGGAAAGGGCGGAAGAGGTGCTTTACGGCTCGGGGATGGATGCCGATGCTGCGTGGACCAGTTTCTTCCGGGCGATATATGAGGCGGAGTCCCGTCAGTTCAATTCGGCGCTTTCGTATTATGACAAGGCCGTGGATGCGGGAGCGAAAGATGGCATGGAAGCCCTGTACAGGGCATTCTATCTGATGAACAGGGGAGTGCTCAAGGCAGACATGATAGATTTCATATCCTCGATAGAAAGCAACGTGCAGGTGCTGACCATGGATGATACCGGGGCGACAAGGGCGAGGGTCAAGGACAGGGTCAGCAAGCAGTATGACTATTCAGGAGCCATAGCCGACATGGAGCAGGCGGCGGAGATAGTGAAGGATCTCCCGTATATCCGGTTCGACCTCGGAAACCTGTACTGCCTTGCAGGAGAGCATATCGCTTCCATCGACAGCTATACCGAGGCAATCCGTCTCTTCCCGTATATGGGAGATGCCTATTACAACAGGGGACTTGTGCTCATTTATCTAAAAGACAGGGAGAAAGGCTGCATTGACCTGTCCCGGGCGGGAGAGCTCGGAGTGGGGGAGGCATATAATGTCATAAACAGGTATTGCGAGCAGGAGGGCGACTTGTAATGGTCAGATTCATGAGCTTTTCGAGCGGCAGCTGCGGCAACTGCTACTATCTCGGGACACAGGACAGGGGGATACTTATAGACGCCGGAGTGAGCGTCCGCAGGCTGCGCAAGGCGCTCGATGCCGCCGGACTTACGGAAGATTCGTTCGGTGCCGTGCTGGTGACCCACGACCATCAGGACCATATCCGCCATTTGGACAAGTTCTGCCAGTATCTCCACAAACCAGTGTATGCCACGGACGAACTGCACCAGGCGCTTGCATTCCGCCGTTCCACGCAGGATACGATTGCGGGTTACAGACAGGTTCTCGCGCGGGGCAGATGGAATGACATTGACGGAATCCGGGTAAGGTATTTCGAAGTCCCGCATGATGCCACCCAGACTGTCGGCTATGCCATCGGCATGGATGACTGCCGGTTCGTAATCATGACAGACATAGGCAGGATGACAGATGAGGCGGTATCGTTCGCCCGCCAGGCGGATACGGTCGTGATTGAATCCAACTACGATATGGACATGCTCATGGGCGGGCCGTACACCTACGACCTGAAGATGAGGATTGTGCAGGGACATGGCCACCTGAGCAACGATGAATGCGCGGATGCCATCCGCCGTTTCCTGCATCCCGGCCTGCGCAACATTTTCCTGTGTCATCTGAGCGAGCACAACAACACGCCGCAGACCGCTTTCGACTGCTCGATGGCTGTCCTGAGGGAATCCTTTCCGCAGATGCCATCTTCCGGAGCCGCTCCGGATTGCTCCGGGTCCGTCCTTCCGGATGCATCCATCCCTTCTCTCCGCTGCCTTCCGCGCCGCACCCCCTCCCCGCTGTTTGTCCTCTGATTCTGATGCGGATGGTTGCCGCTATCAATCATTCTGTTCGTAATAATAAGAATAATCGATACCTTTCATAAACATTTCACGGTCATCAATCTTATCGGTCAATGCAGGCTTTACCAAGGCTTTGATGCGAGTGCCGTCCACCACGCTTTCCCGCATGGCTGCCAGATATTCGTTTTTATCTATCTGACTCCAGTCCACACATCGCTTGAGAGACCGTTTGAATATCAGGTCAAGCCAGATACGAGTGGCGCGACCGTTTCCTTTCACACTGCCTGGTTCGAGGGTATGTAACAAACCGCTTTCATATAACTGATACGCCTTTTTCCGACTTTGTCCATCTATAGTATTGTCGCTATATGTAAACCAGTCAAGGAATTCATTTGCCCTGTTATTCGGATAATGTTTAGCCAATATTGCAACATTCTCACTATTAAGTACATCTGCAATACGTAACTTCCCATCCGGAGCTTCGAATCTGAACCCGTGAGTGGCACTCACGAGTTGAATGCCTTCCTGTTTCAATTTCCGTTTCAGCCATCGCCAGTAGTTTCCCGCTCTTGTATAATCCGGTTCATTGTTGATTGCCCTGACAATATCCGTTGCCGAAAACCACCAACAGTCATTCTCGTCATCCCATATCGCCCGAACTTCCTTATTATTAAAGAAGCGTATGGATTTCTTTGTCTCTTTTTGTATCTTTTTCATAAATTATCCTGGGCATATCCTGTTCCAGATTGGGGATAAACAAGTACAAAGTTAATAAATTAACGAAAATTCGATGAAATGAATGGAATGGATTTCAGAGAATTACCACTGTCGGAAACGGATATCCGGCAACTCCGCCCCTGCAGTAATAAAAAAGAGGCTGTCACGCATTTGCGGAACAGCCTCTTGTCGTTGTCGTCTTCCCGTAAGGAAGACATATTGGATTTTGCCGGACTACAGCTTCGGACCTGCTGCCACGAGAGACTTGCCGAGGTCGTTGCCTGTGAACTTCTCGAAGTTCTTGATGAAACGGCCTGCGAGGTCTTTTGCCTTCTCGTCCCACTGGCTTGCATCAGCGTATGTGTCGCGAGGGTCGAGGATTGCAGGGTCGACTCCCGGAAGCTCGGTAGGAACTTCGAAGTTGAAGTAAGGGATAGTCTTTGTAGGGGCCTTCTCGATAGAACCGTCGAGGATAGCGTCGATGATTCCGCGGGTGTCGCGGATAGAGATACGCTTGCCTGTGCCGTTCCAGCCTGTGTTGACAAGATATGCCTTTGCACCTGAAGCCTTCATCCTCTTCACGAGTTCCTCGCCGTACTTGGTCGGATGGAGTGAAAGGAATGCGGCTCCGAAGCATGCAGAGAATGTAGGGGTAGGCTCTGTGATGCCGCGCTCTGTACCTGCAAGCTTGGCGGTGAATCCTGAGAGGAAGTAGTACTGGGTCTGCTCAGGAGTAAGGATGGATACCGGAGGAAGCACTCCGAATGCATCTGCTGAAAGGAAGATCACCTGTTTTGCGTGAGGACCCTTTGACACCGGCTTTACGATGTTGTCGATGTGGTAGATAGGGTATGATACGCGGGTGTTCTCGGTAACGCTCTTGTCAGCGAAGTCGATCTTGCCGTTTGCGTCTACGGTTACGTTCTCGAGGAGTGCATCCCTCTTGATTGCGTTGTAGATATCCGGCTCGCTCTCCTTGTCGAGGTTGATTACCTTTGCATAGCAGCCACCCTCGTAGTTGAACACTCCCTCGTCATCCCAGCCGTGCTCATCATCACCGATGAGGAGTCTCTTAGGGTCTGTGGAAAGGGTGGTCTTGCCTGTTCCTGAAAGTCCGAAGAAGATGGCGGTACTCTTGCCTTCCTTGTCGGTGTTGGCTGAGCAGTGCATTGAAGCGATGCCGCGGAGAGGGTTGAGGTAGTTCATGATGGAGAAGATACCCTTCTTCATCTCACCGCCGTACCATGTGTTCAGGATAACCTGCTCGTTGGTCTTGAGGTTGAAGACAGTGGCGGTCTCGGAGTTGAGCCCGAGCTCCTTGTAGTTCTCAACCTTTGCCTTGGCAGCGTTGAATGACACGAAATCAGGCTCGCCGTAGTTTGCAAGTTCCTCCTCGGTAGGACGGATGAACATGTTCTTGACGAAATGTGCCTGCCATGCAACTTCCATGATGAAACGTACCTTGAGACGGGTTGCAGGGTTTGCTCCGCAGAAAGTATCCATCACGAAAAGCCTCTTGCCTGAAAGCTGTTTTACGGCCTTTGCCTTGAGGTCAGCCCATGCCTCTTCCGAGCAAGGCTTGTTGTCATTCTTGTATTCGTCTGAAGTCCACCATACATTGTCCTTGCTGGCTTCGTTGTAAACAAAGAATTTGTCTTTAGGTGAACGGCCGGTGTAGATACCTGTCATCACGTTGACAGCACCGAGTTCAGTTACCTGTCCTTTCTCGTAACCCTCGAGACCTTCCTTTGTCTCTTCCTCGAAAAGGACTTCGTAGGATGGGTTGTGGAGAATTTCCTTGACATCAGTGATGCCGTACTTGGTCAAATCAATTTTGCTCATAAAACCAAAAATTTATATAAAAACAATATACAATCCCTATATCGGATCCTTCGCTGTGCTCAGGATGATTCTTGTCTGTCAGGGCGGTGCAAAAATAAGCTATTTTTGCGATTGCTCAAATTTTCCTCCGCAATTTATATTGACAAAACCCGAAACTGTTTCTAATTTTGCCATGCGGTCCCGTTTTTCCGGCCGCCTTTATATGCAAAAATTGAGCCAATGACTATGAGGGGAGACAGGGCACTGGAAATATTGAAGGAGTACTGGGGATATGATGCTTTCAGGCCCATGCAGCGGGAGATAATCGATGCTGCGGCGGATGGCAGGGATGTCCTGGCGATTCTGCCGACAGGCGGCGGGAAGTCTGTCTGTTTCCAGGTCCCGGCCCTGATGAAGGAGGGAATCGCCCTTGTGGTGACGCCCCTCATTGCCCTGATGAAGGACCAGGTGCAGAATCTGTGCGACAGGGGGGTGAAGGCTCTTGCCGTATATGCCGGAATGTCGGCGCGGGAGGTGGAACTGGCCCTGAACAATGCCGTCTACGGGGATTTCAAGTTCCTGTATCTGTCTCCCGAGAGGTTGAAGACCCCGCTGTTCAACCATTATGTCAGGGGAATGAATGTCAGTTATATCGTTGTGGATGAGGCTCATTGCATTTCGCAATGGGGATATGACTTCAGACCTGACTATCTGGAGATAAGCGCACTGCGTCAGATGACGGATGCCCCTGTGCTGGCGATGACCGCCACGGCCACTCCTGCCGTGGCCGAAGATATAATGGAAAGGCTCGGCTTCAGGGAGAAGCTCCTTCTGAAGAGCAGTTTCGAACGGCCGAATCTGTCATACATAGTAAGGCATTGCGAGGACAAGTTCGGCAAGCTTCTCCAGGTGTGTTCTTCGGTTCCGGGAACAGGGATCGTATATGTGAGAAGCCGCAGGAAGACCGAGGATATTGCATCTTTCCTCAGGTCGCAGGGTATAGGCGCGTCTTTCTACCATGCCGGTCTCGGGGCGCAGACCAGGGCGCAGCGGCAGCAGGACTGGAAGAGCGGGAAAATCAGGATAATGGTGTGCACGAATGCTTTCGGCATGGGGATAGACAAGCCGGATGTGCGCAGTGTCGTGCACTTCGATGTCCCGGATTCACCGGAGGCGTATTTCCAGGAAGCGGGACGTGCCGGCAGGGATGGGAAAAGGTCGTATGCCGTACTGCTCCACGGGAGCAGCGACATACGCAGGCTGCATCAGATAGAGACCCTGTCATTCCCTCCGCTCGAATATGTGGAGGATGTCTACCATAAGGTCCATGACTTTTTCGGGATTCCTTTCGGAGCGGGTGAGGGCAGGCAGTTGAAGTTCAGTGCGGATGAGTTCTGCCGCAGATACGGACTGAGCCGCCCGTCCGTCTTTTATGCCATGAAGTATATCGAACGTACAGGGCACTGGACCATGATGGATGACATGGACATGTCCACCCGCGTGGAGATAATCCCTGCCAGGCAGGCTCTCTATGACATAAAGGTATCAGACCCCGTCATGACGAGGGTAATGGATGTCCTGCTCCGCAGGTACACGGGCATATTTTCGTATCCGGTCCTGATAGATGAGAACCATGTGGCCATGATGTCCGGCCTGACCGTGCCGGAACTGCGGCAGACCCTTTACCGTCTTTCGGTCGAACACATAATAAGGTATATCCCTGCCTCGCGCTCGACCGTGATATACCTCCGGCACGGCCGTCTGCTTCCCAAGGATGTGAATCTGATGCCGGAACGCTACATGCAGCTCAGGCGGATGATGCATGACAGGATACAGACAATGGTGGATTATGTGACCGAAGATGACGAGTGCAGGAGCCGTTTCCTGCTGCGGTATTTCGGGCAGGATGATGCCCCAGACTGCGGTACGTGCGATGTATGCCGCGCGAAGCCGGCGGAAAGGAAGTCTGTGTCCCGGTGAAGGCGGCTGGCCGCCGGTTATGCCGGCGCGGAAGCCCTATCCCTCTATCACGAGCCCATCGTATGCCGGGAGGATGCCTTCCGGAAGTTCTTTGCAGAGGTCTGCGTATTTCGGCAGACGGTGTGAAAGGTGGGTGAGCCAGGAATGCCGGGCTCCGACCTTTTGTGCTGTCGCAATGGCTTCCTCAAGGGAGAAATGGGATATGTGGTGCCCTCTCCTGACACAGTTGATCACGAAATGTTCCAATCCTTGCAGTTTGCCGAATTCCTCTTCCGGGATGAAGTTCATGTCCGTGCAGTAGGCTATGTTCCCGAAACGGAATCCGAGCACCGGAAGCCTGTAGTGCATTCCCCTTACCGGTATTATCTCCGCACCTGCGTCCTTCGTCCCGGTTGCCGGCGTCCCGGATAGACATGAATGCGAATGGCCGGTGCCCGCTGCATCTCCTGTATCGGGAACGTGTACGTACCCTTTGCCGGGGATCCATTCTATCCTGCCGTCCTGCCCGTTGTTCGGATAGACGGTGAAAGGCCTGGCATCTATCAGATGGACATGCCATTCCGGAGCTCCCGGGTATTTCTGTTCCGTGAATGCGTATGAATATTCGCGGCGGAGCGAGTCCTCGACGTATTTCTCGCAGTATATTTCGGCCGGCAGCCCTTCAATATAGTTGAATGCGCGGATATCATCCAGCCCTCCCGTGTGGTCCTTGTGATTGTGTGTCAGGAGGATCGCATCGAGGTGCGAAATCCCGGCCCTGAGCATCTGGTATCTGAAATCAGGCCCGGCATCGACGAGGATGTTCAGGCCTTCGTATTCTATGAATGCGGAAGAACGCAGCCGTTTGTCCCTGCTGTCTTCCGAAGTGCAGACTTCGCATCCGCATCCTATCATCGGCACTCCCTGTGATGTGCCCGTTCCCAGGAAAGTCAGTCTTGTCATTGTCTTGCCGTCAGTTCGTTTGTCAGTTTTTTACAGATCCTTCACTCCGTTCAGGATGACATGTCCGGACATTATGCCATGTCCGGACATGAATCCGGTTCATAATGCCATGTCCGGAGCGTCATACCGTGATGTCGATGATCCGTCCGACCATGTCGGGGTCGTACGGCCGTTCGATCCTGATATAGTTTTCCGTGTATCCGTACATCATGCCGTTTTTGTCCGAACTCTCGAACAGCACTTTCCCTGCCGTTCCACGGTTAGATGCAATGAATTCGGCATGCAGCCTTCTGCACAGATCCTCAAGCCGCGCAACCCTTTCCGTCTTGACCCTGTCCTGCACCTGGCCTTTCATCGCGGCTGCCGGAGTCCCGGGGCGCCTCGAATAAGGGAAAATATGGATGAATGCCGGTCTTATCTCATGCTCCAGAAAGCCGTATGTCTCACGGAACAGTTCTTCGGTCTCGCCCGGAAATCCTGCAATCACATCTATGCCGAAGAATACCCGGGGCTTTCCGTCCTTTTCCATTCGTTCCCTTATATGACTTATCTTGCGTGAAAAGGCAGACGTGTCGTATCTTCTTCCCATGGCTTTCAGAACGGTATCCGACCCGGACTGGAGCGGAATGTGGAAATGGGGAAGGAATTTCGTGCCCGATGCTATCCAGTCCACAATCTCTTCAGTCAGCAGGTTGGGCTCGATGGATGAGATCCTGTATCTTTCTATCCCATCCACTTCGTTCAGACGTTTCAGCAGGTCGAGGAAAGATTCTCCAGTGGTCTTCCCGAAATCTCCGGTATTGACGCCTGTCAGTACGATTTCCCTGATACCGGTCGCGGCGATTTCATTTGCCTGTGAAATGATTTCCGCTATGGGGATGTTCCTGCTTGCTCCCCTGGCGTACGGCACCGTGCAGTAGGCGCATTTGTAGTCGCAGCCATCCTGGACTTTCAGGAACGAACGGGTCCTCTCTCCGGAGGAATATGCCGGGAAGACAGTGCTGTCGTTTCCATCTTCACGGTGTGGCGTTGCGCCGGTCACTGCCGGAGATACCGGCCGGAATTCCGTTTGCCGCCCGTTGCGGACATATTCCGTGACTGTCCTGACTACAGAGCCTTTTTCCATGGCTCCGAAGACGAATTTCACTCCTTCTATCTTTTCTATCCTGCCGCGTCTCAGCTGGGCGGAGCAGCCGGTCACGACAATGTCCGCATCGGGACAGATACGGTGCATCTTCCTGATGATGTTGCGGCATTTCTTGTCGGAATGCTCTGTCACGCTGCATGTGTTCACAAGGCAGATGTCGGCTTTCTCCGATGGCGGGACCACTTCGAATCCCTCCCGTATGAACCCTCTTTCGTATGTTGATGTCTCGGCGTAGTTGAGTTTGCAGCCGAGGGTCATGAATGATATCTTTGGCATTTGTGACGTATGTTATTTTCCGGCGGATCCTTCGCTTTGTTCGGGATGACAGGACTGGTTTTCAGTGACAGATCCTTCGCTTCGCTCAGGATGACAGGGGGTATCAGGATGGCAGGGGATATCAGGATGACAGGGGGTATCAGGATGGCAGGACGGCTCAAGATGGCAAGGAGTGCCGGAGTGCCGTAGGGTGACACGGGACCAGGCGGCACGGCCGCTGACCGGCGGGTTGCGTTTGGACACCCTCACGGAGAAATCATCCAGCCACGGGAATTCATCGCTTATGGCGGAAATGATCCGGCCTGCGACATTCTCTATAAGATCGGATGGAATCTGCATCTGTCCTGCGACAATGTCGTATATCCTTCCGTAGTCGAGCGTATCCTCAAGTGAATCCGTTGCCGCAGCCTTACCGAGGTCGAGGCAGGCTCTGAAGTCCACGGTGAACAGATTGCCTTCCCGGCGTTCGCTTTCGAGACAGCCGTGGAAACTGTGGAATTCCATTCCTTCCAGTTCTATCGTTCCGTTCTGTTTCATTTTCTTCAATTTTTTCTGTGTCCGCAGTTCCTTCGCCTTGCTCAGGATGACAGGACACATCGGTTCAGGCGAGCAGGCAGAAGACGCACGGCCTTTTTCCTATCGCGATTCCTTCATTCTTCCATTGCTCTACCGTCCTTGTCCTTATGAAAGCATCCGGCATGGTGACATTTGCCGCTATGCATAACCTTGTACCGCCTCTGCATACCGAGAGAATGTCCGCAAGCATCGCGTCGTTCCTGTACGGGGTCTCGATGAATATCTGCGTCTGCCTGTGCGATGCGGAAAGCCTCTCGATTGTCCTGAGTCTCTCCCTCCTTTCATCCGTCTTTGCGGGCAGGTAGCCGCAGAATGCGAATGACTGTCCGTTGAGTCCGGATGCCATCAGCGCCAGCATCAGGGATGACGGGCCGGCATACGGGATCACTTCGATGCCGTGCCTGTGCGCAAGGGCGACAAGGTCTGCCCCGGGATCGGCCACGGCGGGAAGTCCCGCTTCCGAAATCAGCCCCACATCGTTGCCGTCATTGAACAGTCGCAGCAGCCCCTCCGTTTCCTGCGGCGCGGTATGTTCGTTCAGTTCATGCAGTTCGAGTTCGGAGACATGTCCCTTGAGCCCTGCCCTCGACAGGTAACGCCTTGCCGTACGTGCCTCCTCGACCACGAATGTCCGTATTTCCCGTATCTTTTCGAGTACGGCGGCCGGGATGACTTCCGCAGGGTCATTGTCTCCGAGCGGAGATGGTATGAGGTATAGTTTTCCGTATTCCATTTCAGTCTTTCTTGTCCTTCCTTTTCCTTTCGTCCGTCTCTATCCTTATGTAGTTCTTCTCTTCGTTGATTGCATTCCTGACTTCCTGCAGTTCCGCTTCCTCCCTGTCCTTCTTTTTCATGAATATCCTTTTGACGAACTGCCCGAAGTGGTTGAATTCCTGCTGGTAGGCGATACCGATACCGTTTCTCTGGGAGTTGTCCAGATAATTGGTGTACTGGTCGGCCGAGTGGGAGAACAGGTTGAGACGGAAGGCTCCCGGCCTGTCCAGCTTGATTTCGATGTCGAGGTCTCCTACCACATCGCTGTTCCTGTTCCCGGATGTCGATTCCTTGTTGCCGATGTTGCCGTTGACGATTACCCTGTTGTTGAAAAGCTGCGTGGATACGGCCACATCGAATATGTCGTTCCCCTGGTCGCTCTGCTGGTAGTTGAACCCGAGGTCGAGCGGAATGTCCAGCTTCTGGAATATGTTGTTGAGCTGGTTTGTCATGATATCGGTCACATTGGAGAACAGGACGGATGAGTTGTTGGCTATCCCTGACTGCTCGTCCGGCAGGAAACTGTTGGAAATCAGCAGGGAAAGGAACTGTTTCTGCACTTTGTCCTCCGAACTCAGCGCACTTTCCACCCTGGCCTTGACTGCAGGGTTGATGTCCGGGATGTCGATGGAGAATGCCAGACGCGGATTGCTCAGCCTGTCTGTTATCTGTATCCCGCAGTTGACCGTGCGCCTGTTGTCCACCGAGTTCTCGTCGGCTATGAGCGTGGACAGCGATGCCTTTGTGCTGTAGGTGGCCCCGATGTTCAGGTTGCTGTCCATGATGTCGCCGTTGAACCTGATGGTGCTGCCATCGTTGATGATGAAGTCGCGGGCGGCGATGCCGAGGGTTACGAAATGATAGTTGCCGCTGCTGATCGTATAGTCTCCGAGGATGTTGAATGTCTTTTCGGAAGGTACCGACTCTATCTCTATGGTTCCGGTGCCGTGTCCGCGCAGGATGTTTCCGTTGGCCTTGTCGATTTCGATGAAGGCCTCGACTTCCGGTGTAGTGGACACGTTCAGCCTGAGAGTGAAGTCATTGGACATCTTTTTCTGCTCTTTCAGCCTGCTGACCATCAGTTCATACGGATCCGTCTCTTCAGCCGTTTCCGGTTCCTTGAAACTCAGTAGATTGGCCGAGCCGGCATTGAGCGAGGCGGAAACCGGGATGTGGAGTTCTCCCCTGCCTGCGGTGGTGGCATCGGCAGTCAGTCTGATGGCGTTCAGCGGACCTGTGACGGAGACATGCCCGGAAGCGGAAAGATGTCCGTAGAACAGGCTGCTTTCGGTTTCTTCGAGGTTTACTGCCTCTATCCTGCTGACATTGATTCCGACGTCGAAATACATGTCGCGGAAATGGTCATAGCCTATTTTCCCGGTCAGGGTTCCCTGATTGCCCGCACGGTCCGCGATGGATATCCCGTCGAGATAGATTCCATGCTCGTCCATGTCGAACGGACCGTTGGCTATGTATTTTACATTGGTATATGCTACTGTCAGACCGGCATCCCGGAGCCTTGCCCCGCTGCCGGTGACGGCAAGGTCGTTTACGGGACCTTTCGCGGAGAATCTGCCGCTTACGGTTCCGTCGATGTCGGAGAAGATTCCGGCAAGGAACGGGGCTGCGTAGCCAAGTTCAAGCATGTCGAGGTCGGCATCCATGTCGAGGAATTTCTTCGATGGGGTATAGCTTCCGCTGACCGAAATGCTCCTCTTGCCGTCCATGTCGTTTTCCGCACTGATTTCGAATCTCTTGAGTCTGCCGTCCCAGCCGCTCCTGACAGCAAGGTCTCCCATCCTTTCTCCTCCGATGCTGGTAGAATAGCTCACCATGTCGAGCAGCAGGCCTCTGTCCTTTCCCGGGGATGTCACCCTTGCCTGTCCCGAAACCGCTCCCTGCAGGGCAAAGTGTTCTCCTATCAGCGGGTTCAGGGCTGATAGGTCGAAGCGGTCGAGGCCGATGCCCAGCGTGTCAGTCTTCTCTGCGGACAGTCCTCCGGAGACAAGGATGCTCTGTTCTCCGCTGTGGAGTTCTATGTTCCTCACCGTTATGTCCTTGCCATCGATAAAGACATCGGACGGATATATGTTCCATTCCCTGGAATTGAGATATACGCTTGAAGGAAGCAGGTGCAGGTCAAACGTGGTCCCTCCGTTGCCGGAACGGCCAAGGTCGCCGGTGAGCACCACTTCACCCCTGTTTTCGTATATGTCCTGGTTGTTGTACGAGAACTCCGCCCCGATATGGTTGTCATCCGCAAGCAGCTTGATGCTGTTGTTTTTCATCATGACAGTCGCGAAATATATGCTTTCGCTCTCTATTTCCCCGAAAAGGATGTCTCCCGCATTGTTTATGCTGAAATCCAGATCCTTGATGTATTGCTCGTTCAGGGCTATCCTGCCGGACCTGACCCTGCCGCTGAAAAATCCGGCGGTATCCACTGTCGCCCTGATGCTTGTGCTGTCCGCTACATAGACTCCCGGGGCGAGGAAAGACAGGATGTCCATCGTGTTGAACGTCCTGAAGGCGAATTCGTAGCTCTCTCCGCTGTATCCCGCCCATGAATCCTCGAAGAGGGCGGGAATCTCGCGTCTTGCAGTGACGCCGGCAAGGTCTTTCGCGAAGGATGTCACTGGCGCCGACCCGCTGTAGGACCCTTCCGCAAAACCGGATGAGAAGCGGATCCGGTACCTCCCGTTGCCTGTGAAAGAAGATATCCGGATGTCTCCGATGTCATATTGTCCGTGTCCGTTTTCGAGGACCACATCCGCGATGTCCACGTTGCCCAGCATGTCCCCTTTGGATGTCCTTGTGAAATTGGCGCTGGTCTGCAGGCTCATCCTCGACTTCCCCCTCCTGTCGATGTTGATCGCGTACAGGTCTGCGTAGCCGATGTTGGCGTAGAATCTGTAGAGGGCATTGCTCGTCTTGCCGGAGAAACTGAATATTCCCTGGAACATGAAGTTCAGGTTGGGGTCGTTGCAGATTACCTTTCCGTTGAACTGACTTCCGGACAGAGTGCCTGCGGCCGCGATTCCGCTGTAGTCGTATCCGTTCAGGTGGAGCCTGCCGACCTTGAGGGAATCTATGGCAAGGGATGAATTCCCTTTCTCTATGGTCGCCCTGAGCCCGGCTTCCAGCGAGCATTCTCGTATCGGGATGTCGCTGATAATCCTGTCGAGGATGAGGCTGTTTGTCCTGATGGTACCGGAAACGGACTTCGACTTTCCTCTTGCGGCGAGTCCGCTGATGTCCAGTCTTGCGCGTATCCTGCCGATTCCTGAACTCAGGGTGCCCTTTACGGACATGTCGTCAAGCCTGCCGTTGAGCCTTCCTGACAGGCTGAACCTTTCTCCGGGCGCGTACTTTTCCATGTCAGGGACAGTAGTCCCGGCCCATCTCCCGATCAGCCTGTTGAGGGATTCGGTAGTGAAAGACAGCCTGTCCGCCCTGACGGCTGCCGTCATCCTGCCGATGTCCGGCAGGCCGGCAATGCGTCCGGAAATCTTCCCCGAGACCCCTCCGTTTTCGGTGGACATGTTCATGCCGGCTATCTCGAAGTCCGATACCGTACCGTGCATTTCCCCGTTCAGGTCGATGACGGCATCGTTTCCGGACAGTCCCGGAGCGAAATATCCGATTGTCTTCATGCCGATTCTCGATGGCCGGATGATCCCCTCTATCCTGACCTTGTCGATGAAGTCGGCGAAATCCTTGTCGCTCTCGTACATCATGCAGAAATACGGGATGTCTATCCGGCTCCATGCGTCCGTCAGTTTCAGATCCTCGATCAGGGCGACTCCCTGTCCAGTCCTTGTCCTGCCGGACAGGGACCTGACCGAATAGCCGCTCTTTTCCTTGAATGTCAGGTAGTCCAGTTCCCCCGACATGATTTTCCCCGTCAGCCTCAGATGCCGTCCTTTCACATTGATTCCGCTGACATCGAGGTCATTCCAGTCTATTCCCCCAGGCGAAGCCGCGAAACTCCTGGCTGTGGCGTTCCTCATGCAGAAACGGATGTTTTCCACTTCCACATCCTTTATGTGGAAGATTTCCCTGTTCTGGGCTTCCTTTTTCTCCCGCACGGCAGGTATCCTGAACATCCTGGCCAGGTTCGTCTTGAAATCCCCGTCTTCGAGGACAAGGTTCATCCGCGCATTCCGGACGAAGGCGCTGCCAATGCTGATGCTCTGTCCTGTAAGTCCTTTCAGGGTGAATCTTGCAGAGATGTATTCCGCCACGAAAAGCGTGTCCGGAGCGGTTTCTCCGGAAATTTCGCACGGATTCGGGTCAGTGACGGCAAGATCCCTGACTATAAGGGTGTTGAAGGGCTTGAAATGGATTTTCCCGAATGATATGTCGGCATCTATCTCCGTTTCGGTAAGGGCATCCGCAACCTTGCCCGCAATGAAAGTCTGGACGAATGTAGTCTGGAGCAGCAGCAGGCACCCGGCTGTCAGGATAATGACGGCCAGGAACATGAACCAGAGTATTTTCAATAACTTTCTGATGTCTTTTCGGTTTTTATTGCCGGCAATCGGCGCAAACTGCAAAAATAGTAAAAATATCCGGTAAAATGTCGTATTTTTGCGGCCATGGAAGATATAATACTCGGAATAGAATCATCGTGCGATGACACTTCGGCAGCCGTCATCCGGGACGGGTATCTGTTGTCGAACGTGCTTGCAAGCCAGGATGTCCACAAGGCATACGGAGGCGTGATCCCCGAACTGGCATCCAGGGCGCACCAACTGAACATCGTACCTGTCGTAAGCCAGGCCATAGACAGGGCCGGCATCAGTCCATCCGACATAACGGCCATAGCCTTTACGAGAGGGCCGGGGCTGCTCGGGTCCCTGCTTGTAGGGACTTCTTTCGCAAAGGGACTGGCGGTTGCCCTTGACAGGCCTCTGATTGAGGTAAACCACCTTCAGGGCCATATCCTCGCCAATTTCATAAAGCAGTATGACAGCGGGAACAGGCATCCTGCCTTCCCGTATCTCTGCCTGCTGGTGTCAGGAGGGAACTCCCAGATAGTTAGGGTGGACAGCCCGCTGGAGTTCGAGATACTCGGGCAGACAATCGATGATGCGGTAGGGGAGGCATTCGACAAGTGCTCCAAGATGATGGGCCTTGGCTATCCGGGCGGACCGGTAGTGGACAGGCTTGCGAAACAGGGAGACCCGGACAGGTTCCGTTTCGCCAAACCGCATGTGCCTGGTCTGGACTACAGTTTCAGCGGAGTCAAGACCTCACTGCTGTATTTTGTCAGGGACAGGATTGCGGAAGATCCGGATTTCATGGAGAAGAACAAGGAGGACATCTGTGCCGGCTTCCAGAGGACTCTGATAGAGATACTGATGGACAAACTGGTGAAGGCAGCGAAACGCACGGGTATCAAAGAGGTGACTATGGGCGGAGGCGTATCTGCCAACAGCGGCCTGCGCAATGCCCTCACGGAGGAGGGAAAGAAGCGGGGATGGAAAGTGTATCTGCCTGAATTCAAGTTTACCACGGACAATGCGGCGATGATAGCCATAGCGGGATATTTCCATTATCTGCACGGGGAAAGGACACCTCTTTCCGTAGCTCCGGTATCCCGTGCCGCCGAACTGTGATGACGCTCTGCCTGCCTGAACCGCCCTCTGTCATTCTGGGCATAGCGAAGAATCTGTCATATCATTGAACCAGAACGAAGCAATGAAAGAAATCGAAATCTCGAAACCGATAGGAAAGGACCTTTCCAATGAGGAAATGCTGTCAGCCGCAGCCAGGGCGCTCGGGGTCGCGCCGAAGAACGTGGCTTCCTGCAGGGTGGTGCGGCGTTCCATCGATGCCCGTAACGATGTCGTGTACCGGTACCGTATCGAGGCATACGCTGCGGGGGAACAATGCCTGCAATACAGGCTGGAGGAATACAGGGATGTGTCTTCTTCCGAACCGGTGATAATCATTGGTGCGGGTCCTGCAGGAATGTTTGCGGCCCTGAAACTTCTGATGTGCGGGCTGAAGCCTGTGATTCTGGAGAGAGGCAGGGATGTCCACGCCCGCAAGGCGGACATGGCCGCCCTGTCGGTTTCAGGTACGGTCAATCCGGATTCCAACTATTGTTTCGGAGAGGGAGGCGCAGGCGCTTTCTCTGACGGCAAGCTGTTCACCCGCTCTTCCAAGCGCGGGGATATCAGGGAGGTGCTGCATCAGTTGGTGCTGTTCGGAGCGGACCCTTCCATACTCACGGATGCCCATCCCCATATCGGCAGCGACAGGCTCCCGTCAATAGTTGAGAACATCCGCAAGTGCATAACGGAGCACGGGGGAGAATACCGTTTCGGGACCAGGGTGACGGATCTCGTAAAGAACGGGGATGGCAGCATTTCCGTCCATGCGGTACGGACATGCAGGGGGGAGAATGCCAGCCCGGCCGATGCCCCGGAGGATATTTTCCGGGCAAGGAAGGTGATACTTGCCACAGGACATTCCGCAAGGGACATTTACGGGCTTTTCGACAGGAAGGGATGGCCTCTTGAGGCGAAAGGCTTTGCCCTCGGGGTCAGGGTGGAGCATCCGCAGTCCCTCATCAACAGGATACAGTACCACGGAAAGTATCAGCCTTATATGCCAGCGGCCGAATATTCGTTCGTGACCCAGGTCGAGGGCAGGGGAGTCTTTTCCTTCTGCATGTGCCCGGGAGGCATCCTCGTTCCGTCGGCCACTTCTGCGGGAGAGGTCGTGCTTAACGGGATGTCCAATTCGGCACGTAATTCCAAATGGGCCAATGCCGGAGTGGTGGTGAGCGTTGAACCGGGGGACATGCCGCAGTATGCCGGATACGGGGCATTGTCTCTCATGTATTTCCAGAGGGATGTGGAGCGGTCGATGTTCGGGTTTTCCGGTTCGATGAAGGCTCCGGCCCAGAGAATGATGGATTTCTGCCGCAGGGTGGAGTCGAAGGACCTTCCTGCCACATCCTGCCGTCCGGGCGTTGTGCCTGCCCCTCTGCACTCGCTTCTGCCGGAACATGTCTCGTGGAGGCTGAAGCTGGCTTTCCCGGAAATAGGGAACAGGAAAATGAAGGGATATTACACCAATGATGCCCTTCTGCTCGGGGTGGAGTCGCGTACATCTTCCCCGGTGCGCATCCCCCGCGACCCCGAAACCCTCGAATATGTCGCCATGCCTGGACTCTATCCGTGCGGAGAGGGTGCCGGTTATGCCGGCGGCATTGTGTCCTCTGCGCTTGACGGCATCAACTGCGCTTCACGTCTGGCGGCATCCATTTCCGTATGATGCAGCAGCGGCCGCCCCTTCCTGCTGCCTTCCGGTAAAACATCCTTGAATTCACTTGATAGAACTCATTCAATATGGTAAGGAACATTTTTACAATATCGTTTTCCTGTGTCTTGTCTCTCGTATCCGTCCTGTGCCCCGGCAAGGGTCTTGATAGCAGCTGGCCGGCTGACTGTATGCTGCAGGACAGTACTTTAAGGATAGACTATATATTTTCCGGGACAGACAGCTCTGCTGTGATTGCAATGGATGGGCTGTCCTGTTCTCCGGGCTGGTATGGCCGCAGGGTGAATTTGGACAGGCTGCCGGTGCGTGGCAACGGGCAGATTACAATGAAGGATGCCGGGACCGGCAAGGTCCTGTACCGCAATTCATTTTCGACGCTTTTCCAGGAATGGCAGACTACGGAAGAGGCTACAAGGGTTTGCCGTGCCTTTGAGAATGTGTACCTGTTGCCAATGCCATCCCGTCCGGCAGAAATAACGGTGGAGTTGTTTGATGTGAAGGGCAGGAGGACGGCATTCCTGACTCATGGCATTGATCCTTCCGATATCCTCATCCGCTGTTCCTCAACTTCGATGTCCTGCCCTGATGCCGTTTCATCTGATGACGCATCATCCGATGCCGCTGTATCTGTTGCAGCAGTGGCGCCTGAGTCCCGTGTCGCCCCTCACCGGTATATCCACAGAGGCGGTTCTCCGAAAGAGTGCATTGATGTGGCCATCGTTGCCGAGGGGTACACGGCAGGGGAGGCGGAGATTTTCTATGCCGATGCGCAGGCGGCTGCGGATGAGATACTTTCGTATGACCCGTTCTGCAGATACAGGGACAGGTTCAATATGGTTGCGGTGGCTTTGCCTTCGGCTGACAGCGGGGTGAGCGTCCCTCTTGAGGGTGAATGGAAGGATACTCCCCTGCATTCCCATTTCAGTACATTCTATATGGACAGGTATCTCACGACGCTCAATCTGAAGGATCTGCATGATGCCCTTGCCGGCATTCCATACGAACATGTCATCATTCTCGCCAATACCGGAGTCTATGGCGGCGGAGGGATATACAATTCCTATACGTTGACGACTGCCCATCACAGCCAGTTCAGGCCTGTCGTGGTCCACGAGTTCGGCCACAGTTTCGGTGCCCTGGCGGATGAGTACTATTACGATGACATGTATGTGGAATACTATTATCCGGATGTGGAACCCTGGGAGCAGAATATCACCACTCTCCATGATTTCTCCGGCAAATGGGAGAACCTTCTCGGGGAGGATACTCCGGTGCCGACTCCGGCTGTTCAGGAGAATCGGGACAGGGTCGGTGTCTATGAAGGCGCCGGCTACCAGTCCAAAGGGGTGTACCGCGGCTATCAGACCTGCCGTATGCTCGACAACAGATCGGAATCGTTCTGTCCGGTATGCCGCCAGGCCATAGAACGGATGATCCTGTTCCATTTAGAGCAGGATGATTACGGTCCGGCGGCGGATTAGCCATGTCTTACAGCTTGCGGTTCTTGTAGGATTCGATGCAGGCGGGTATTATCCTTTCGTAGGACGGATCGTGGAAGAGAGGGGATGAGATGATGAAGTCCGCCGTGCTCCTGTTGGTCGCGAATGGCACGTTGTAGAGGGACGCCAGCCTCACCAGGCCCATCACATCGTTCTGATGCCCCTGCATTATGAGGTTGTCGCAGAAGAATACCAGCATGTCGACCTTGTATTCGGCAATCATGGCACTGATCTGGGCATCCCCTCCGAGCGGGCCGCTGAGCAGTTTCGTTATTTCAGGGCACTGGTCCCCAAGTTCTTCCTTGAGGGCATCTTCGATGAGCCGTCCTGTCGTGCCGGTACAGAACAGCCTGCAGGATTTGAGCGATCCTGCATTGAAACGGACCCAGCTGACCAGTTCCGCTTTCCTGGCATCGTGGGCTACAAGTGCAATGTTACGTATCATACAGTTCAATCCAAAACGGGAACAATTATACGAAAAATATCGGGTTTTTATGTATTTTTGCGCCCTCAAAACCGGAAATTATGACTAAGGAGCAGAAGGCAGGGCATATTTCGATGCTTGCGGCAAGCATTATGTGGGGGCTTATGTCCCCGGTCTCGAAGGCTGCGATGAATTCCGATGCTGTATCTTCTATGCTTGTGGCCGATGTGCGTATCTTCGGGGCCGCTGTGCTTTTCTGGGTCATTTCCATTTTTTCGCCCGGGGAGAAGATAGAGGACAGGGGAGACTATGTGAAACTGTTCTTCGCCGGACTTTTCGCGATTCTTCTCAACCAGTGCGTCTTCGTGACAGGTGTCTCCATGACATCCCCGGTCGATGCGTCAATCATAACGACCACCCTTCCGATAGTGACAATGATCTTCGCAGCAATATTCATCAAGGAGCCGATAACCGGACTGAAAGCCGGAGGAGTGCTGCTCGGGGCCTGCGGTGCCCTGCTGCTGGTTTTCGGCAACCGCATTCTTCCCGGTGCCTCGGATCATATCGGCAATGCGGCCCGTTCATCGAATCTGACCGGAGACTTCCTCTGTTTCTTCGCGCAGTGCTCGTATGCGATCTATCTTGTGATATTCAGGGATCTTATAAGGAAATATTCTCCGGTGACACTGATGAAGTGGATGTTCACCTTTGCATCCATAGTGCTGCTGCCTGTTTCAGCCAGAAGTCTCGCCCTGACCGGCTGGGACTCCATTACATTGACTGAATATGCCGAACTGGCATACGTTCTCGTTTTCGGCACTTTCCTGTGCTATCTGATAGTGCCTGTAGGGCAGAAGTATCTCCGCCCGACCCTTGTGGCAATGTACAATTATGTGCAGCCTGTGGTGGCCACCGTTGTCGCGATCATCTGGGGAATGGACAGCTTCAATATACTGAAGATCCTGGCCGTCATACTTATCTTCGCCGGAGTGTTCCTGGTCAACAAGAGCAAGGCCCGGAATGCCGAAGACAACGCCTGATCCGATATAATTCGTATCTTTACGGAAAATATCCGAATATAATGAGACATTTTGTGCCCGCACTTGTGGCTGCCGCCGTCATAGTCGCGTCCTGTTCTGAAGGATTCAGATATACGGTCTCCGGGAGCGGCCCGTTCTTCAGCAGATATGAAGGGGATTATGTATATCTGGTGACGAATCATGAATGGAGGGTGATTGACTCGGCTATGGTGGGGAATTCCTCTTTTCATATCGAAGGCGAATGTGACTCTGCGGAGATAGTCTATGCATATCTCGGGAAGGATATGTCTTCCGCGACCAATATCGGCAATCCTTTCATATTGGAAGAGGGAGATGTCAGGGCGGTCGAGAAGAGCGAGGGCTGGTACGGCTTCACCGGGACCCCGTCCAATGACAGACTTGCAGATATATTTGCAGAGTTCCGCTCGATAGCGGATGACAGAGCTAAGCTGGATTTTCTCGCGGGCGAGATTTCACGGCATCATGATATCTTGGGAGTCAGTCTTCTGTGTGATTATTACATATTGTCCGGAGGAAGTTCCATCACTGCGGCGAGGCTTATGGAAGGATTCCCGGAAGAATTGAGGCAGACTCCATCAATGCTCTTTCTTGAGCAGCTCGTGTCGCGTGCAAAGACGGATGTGGATGGAAAATATATGGATATTGAAGGGGAGTCCGTTGACGGTACAGTCATAGATCTGGCATCGGTCGTAGACCGTGACGGGGCTATGTATGTCCTGCTCGATTTCTGGGCGACATGGTGCGGTGCCTGCAGAGAGTCGCTGCCTGATCTGAAATCTGCATATTCCGAATATAAGGGAAAAGGATTCGATGTCTATGCCGTGTCTTTTGATGGCGACAGGGAACAGTGGTCGGATTTTGTCCATAAGAACGGACTCGGCTGGACAAATGTCATAATTGACATACCCGCGTCAGGCTTCCGCGATGTTCCTGAAGTCGCCGCCTACGGTGTGAACGGGCTGCCGTGGAACTATCTCATCGACTGCTCTACAGGAATCATAGTCGGAAAGAACCTCTATGGAGAAGCTCTTTTCCCCAGGCTGTCCGGGCTTCTCGGGAATTAATGGTACAATTATGTCCTGAATTGAGTAAATTTGCGCCCTGTTAAGCAGAAATCATAAATGACCGTTGAAAGAAGCAAGGCGGAATGGGGCCGCCGTTATCTGAGTTTTGTCGTAATACTGTTTGTCATCGCATTGGGGACTTCTCTCTCTATCAGGGCCAATCTCGGTTCATCCCCGATATCCGCACCTCCATATATCCTGTCCCTCATACCTGGAATCGGGCTGACAATGGGTCAGCTGACGATATGTATGCACGTCTTTTTCATCACAGTCCAGATATTGCTGTTGAGGAAGGACTTCGAGAAGCGGCAGTTCCTCCAGATTGTCGTGTCTTTCCTTTTCGGGTTCTATACTGATTTCACGATGTGGCTGACCGGCTTCCTGCAGATCCCTTATACAATAAGTCCTCTGGCCGGATATCCTCTGAGGTTCCTTGAACTTCTGGTAGGAGGAGCCATTCTCGCCTTCGGTATAGCCTGTGAGGTGAGATGTGATTCTCTGATGCTTGCCGGGGAAGGTTTACCTCTGGCCATATCGAAGTCCCTCGGGAAGGATTTCAGCAGGGTGAAGATATGTACGGATACTTTCCTGGTATCTGTAGGCGTTGTATTTATGTTTGTCTTTTTCGGCAGGTGGGACTGGAAGATGGTCGGTGTCGGTACCATAGTGTCTATGTTCTATGTCGGATATATGGTCAGGGTGTTCTCTCCCCATATAGGCTGGCTCGACCGGATATTCATCCCTGCATGCGAACGTCACGGTTCCGGGACTGCTGCAGATACAGACAGCTGGGGTGACTACTGTGTGGTTACGGTGGCCAGGATGTACGGCAGCGGAGGCAATGCTGTCGGAGAGGAGGTCGCGCGCAGGCTCGGCTGTCCTTTCTACAACAGGCAGATCATAGATATGGCAGCGGAGCAGATGGGGTATTCGCCGGAATTCGTGGCAGAGAACGAACAGAATATCTCGACTGCAAGACTCTGGGAGATGATCCTTGCTGACAGCAGTATCCCGATGTCGATGAACCCTTCAAAGGATGATGCGATCTATGTAAGCGAAAGCCGGACTGTCCGGGAGCTGGCACATCAGGGTCCTTGTGTGATCCTCGGCCGTCTTGGCAACTGGATCCTCAGGGACAATCCTCACGTACTGAAGGTCTTTGTCGGATCGGACAAGGAATTCGCCGTAAGGCAGGTGATGGACAAGTTCCATATCAGTGCCGAAGAGGCGGCGGCAAAGATAGACAGGGTGAACACCGGCCGTGCCAACCATTGCTGGCAGTACACAGGAAAACAATGGCTGGATATCAGCGGCTACGACATAGTGCTCAATACAGGACGTCTCGGCATAGATGGCGCAGCGGATGCCATCATCACTGCCGTGCAGTCTCTTCGAAAATGACTCCTGATCCTTTCCCTGCCCGGTCCTTCTGTTCAGGTACACATCCTTCTGAACCCCGTACATTGTCCTTCTGAGCGGCCGTTCATTGTCATTCTGAGCGAAGCGAAGAATCTGTGCCTCGTGAGATATGCACCGGCAACCCTCAATATACGCTCCCAGTGGCATCATCGGGGTGCATATCTCTATGCAAATGTCGAGATATGCGCGGTCAACCATCGATATACGCCTTCAGTGGCATCTTCGGGGTGCATATCTCCTTTGGAATCACCGATGGCTGCCAATGTGGAGGACCAATGTGGTACTCCAGATCCTTCACTTCGCCTGCGGCTCCGTTCAGGATGACAGAAGGCAACTCCGTTCAGGATGACAGAAGGTGACTCCGTTCAGGATGATAGAAAGCGGCTGCGTCTATGGTGACATAAGGGATATTGGAAAGGGGGAGATGAAAAAAGGGTAAGCTGAATACATCGCACCGCTACAACCGCCTACCCTTGCTACCTTCCGGTCCTGGGGGATTCAGCAGGAGCTGGTCGTGTATGACTTACCCGTTGCAAAGGTATATCAAATTTTCTTTCCGGCAAAATATATCTGCCTTTTCCTTGTCCCGTTCGCTTATGCCTGACGGGTCGGAAATGCAATTCATTTCTCCAGACTGTCGAAGATGAGCGGAAGAATGTCATCTACGCTGGAGAATTTCCATATCTTTTCCGCCCCGACAAGAATTATGGAGATGGGATGTCCGCCACGTGACTGATATTCGGCCATCACCTGACGGCAGGCACCGCATGGGGTCGCCGGAACGGGACATAGCTTCCCTCCCGAAGATGCGGCTATCGCAATCGTTTTCATCGGGATGTCAGGGTATTCCGCCGCTGCGTAGAACATTGCGGTCCGTTCAGCGCACAGTCCGGACGGGTAGGCGATGTTTTCCTGGTTGGCGCCTGTGACGAGGGTCCCGTCATCAAGCCTTACTGCGGCGCCGACATTGAACCGGGAATACGGGGCATACGAATTCCTTGTGGCTTCCATGGCCTTGAGAGCCAGTTCACGGTCATCATCGGACAGTTCATTCAGACTGCCGAATTCCGTGTAGACAATGTTTATCTCTCTCCTGTCCATAGTTTGATATTCAGTGTTACTGTATATTCCCTTCCGCATCCGGCCCATCGGCACCGGATTCTTTGCTATGGTTGCGGAACTTGACTATATTTGCAGCTGCAATCATGCAGGGGGGATGCACAACGTTTATATGGCACAGCCAAATATAATAAAATAAATTGAATCCTTGCATAACCCGGGGCTGGCGGAATGGACGGAAACATCGGAATGCAGGATACGGAGCACCGGAACGGATGATAACGATATGACAGGTATGGAAAACAAGGACATAAAGGTGTGTGTCGGACTGAGCGGAGGAGTGGATTCAAGCGTCGCTGCCTTGCTTCTCAAGCGGCAGGGATATGATGTGTTCGCCCTGTTCATGCAGAACTGGAACGATGCCTCGACCACCCTGCACGGAGACTGCGAGTGGGAGGAGGACAGGTTTGTCGCGGAGATGGTGGCAAGGAAGATAGGCATACCTTTCTATTTTGTAGATCTGAGCAAGGAATACCGCAGGAGGGTTGTCGACTATATGTTCGAGGAATATTCCCGGGGCCGTACTCCCAATCCGGATGTGCTGTGCAACAGGGAGATAAAGTTCGATGCATTCCTCAAATGCGCCCGGAAGCTCGGGGCGGATATGGTCGCTACCGGCCATTATTGCAGAAAGGAACAGGCAGTCGGGCCTGATGGCTGTCCGCTGACGGATGCTGACGGACATCCTGTCTACAGGCTTCTGGCCGGTTCCGATCCCAACAAGGACCAGAGCTATTTCCTCTGCCAGCTGAACCAGGAACAGCTGTCTATGGCTATGTTCCCTATAGGGGATATAGTGAAACCGGAGGTCAGGAGGCTTGCCCGCGAGGCGGATCTCCCGTCTGCTGACAAGAAGGATTCGCAGGGGATATGCTTTATCGGAAAGGTCGATCTCCCGACATTCCTGCAGCAGGTCCTTCAGCCTAATGAAGGGGATGTAGTGGAGGTCTATGATGCATATTATGCGGATAATGAGCATTATCTGTTCTGTCAGAATGCCATTGCAGGATTGAGGGTGGCAAGGGGTCAAAATGTCGCTTCGGGAAATGTGCTGTCATGCCAGGACTTCGCCGATAATGCGGTATTTGACCCGTCTAAAGTTGCTGCACTGGCTGACGATGTGCTGATACGCCTCTCCGAGCCAGTGAGGTATGACATTGAATTCGAGACGGAGACCTACCGCAGCGGCAGGAAGCACATCAAGAAGACAAGATACAAGGATAATCCTTACGGTAAAATCATCGGCAGGCACGACGGGGCGCAGTTCTACACTGTCGGGCAGCGCAAGGGACTGAATATAGGCGGCCACAAGGAACCGGTCTTTGTGATAGACACTGATGTGGAGAAGAACATAATCTATGTCGGGGAAGGCGAGTCACACAAGGGGCTGCACCGCAGTTGTCTCAGAATAATGCCCGGGGACATCCACTGGATACACGGTGATCTGGAGATGTCGGAAGGTGAAATGAGGCGCTACCGCGTGAGAATCCGTTACAGGCAGCCGTTGCAGGATGCAACTCTGATAAGGCGCGCTTCAGGGATGTTCATCCTTTTTGACGAACCGCAGCGCGGCGTCACCCCGGGACAGTTTGCCGTATGGTATGACGGGGATGAACTGTGCGGTTCCGGTCCTATAAAATGACATTTTTACGGGTAAAATTATCTGATTTACTGTTTATGCCTGGATTGCCGGTTGCGGTTTCCCTGCATTTTATATTTTTGTGTTCCCAAATAGAGACAGATGGATATATCGTTTAAGAAAATATTGGCATGCATGGCAATGGCTTCGTTCTGCTTTGGAGCGGATGCGGAAAATGTCGCGGCAGGTCCGGCGTATGCGTGCGGGATGGCAGGAGCAGGGCGGAATGATATGGAGGAGTCAGGGGAAAGGACAGTCGTCATAGATGAGAAGAAGCCGATTGAAGAGGCGGTGGTGACGGGGACGAGGAACGAGACTGACATAAGGCATCTTCCGTTTACCGTGTCGGTGATAGGCAGGTCGCAGATAGAGCAGTCGCATGAGGTGTCCTTGCTGCCGATATTGTCGGAGCAGGTCCCCGGGCTGTTTGTCACGCAGAGGGCCATGATGGGGTACGGAGTCTCGGAAGGGGCTGCCGGAGGTATCTCGATGCGCGGACTCAGCGGAGGGTCGGGACGGATGATGGTCCTTATAGACGGTCATCCCCAGTATATGGGGCTTATGGGGCATCCGATATCGGATGCATACCAGTCGTTTCTGGCTGAGAGGGTTGAGGTGCTCAGGGGGCCGGCATCGATGCTTTATGGCTCCAATGCAATGGGTGGAGTGATCAATATAGTCACAAGAAAAATGGATTCAGACGGGGTCAGGACAAACGCTCATGTCGGCTATGGTTCGTACAACACCTTGGAGACCGAAGTGACCAATATGGTGCACAAGAAAGGCTTTTCCAGTGTGGTGAGCGCCTCGTACAACCGTTCGGATGGCCACAGGGACGATACGGGGTTCGAACAGTATGGCGGATATGCACGGCTCGGTTATGAATTTTCCGACAGCTGGGATGTCTCGGCCGATGTGAACGTGACGCATTTCAATGCCTCCAATCCCGGTACGGCCGCAAGTCCCGTTATAGATGCCGGCCAGCGGATTACAAGAGGGATGACATCTGCACGTCTGTCAAATAGTTATGAAAAGACATCCGGTGCTCTGAGCTTCTTCTATAACTGGGGGAATCATTACATCAATGACGGATACGAGCCGTCCAAGGGGGAGACGCCTCTCGATTACCGCTACCGTTCACTTGACGATATGATGGGAATATCGCTTTATCAGAGTGTGCAGATGTTCAAGGGGAACAGGCTCACTGCGGGAGTGGACTGGTACCGTATAGGCGGACGGGCATGGAACGATATGGTCGATACGGCATCAGGCGAGCCGAATGGGGAAATAGAGTCTATAGCTGATGTCGTGCAGCATGAGATAGCGGCTTATCTGGATTTCCGTCAGAATTTCGGACGCTGGCTGACACTGGATGCAGGAGTGCGGATGGACCATCATTCCCGAGTCGGGACCGAGTGGGTGCCTCAGGCAGGTCTTTCGTTCCATCTGCCGCATTCCATTGAACTGAAACTTTCCGCGGCGAAAGGGTTCAGATATCCGACCGTACGCGAAATGTATATGTTTCCTCCTCAGAATGACGGGCTGCAGCCGGAAAGGATGTGGAACTACGAACTGGCGTTTTCCCAGACCCTGCTCAATGGCGCTCTGCGTTACGGGGTGAATGTCTTCTATATCGATGCGGACAATATCATTATGACGACAAGGGTTGACGGCCGTCCCCGCAATGTCAATTCGGGTAAGCTGGACAATGCCGGAGTGGAACTGGAGGCGGCGTACAGGATTTCCGGGAACTGGTCTGTCGATGCCAATTACAGTTATCTGAATATGAAGTACCCGGTCGCGGGAGCGCCTGAACACAAGGCATACGCGAGCGCGTCATTTACGGAAGGGCGATGGAGAATATCCACGGGGCTGCAGTACATCAACGGCCTCTATACGGCTGTCTCGCCTGATCCTGTACGGAAAGAGAATTTCCTGCTGTGGAACCTCCGTGCAAGCGTCCGTCTGACAGACTGGCTCAGTTTCTTTGTCAAGGGTGACAACCTTCTTGCCCGGCAGTATGAGATCAATGCAGGTTTCCCGATGCCTGGAGCGACCTTTGTCGGCGGCTTCGATATTTCGTTTTAGCTATCGGTTTTGCCGATAGCACCTATCGGAAATTTCCTTTGCAGCCGCTTTGCCGTTACCGGAGGAGCGGCTATTTTTGCGTCCGTTTTAAAAGTGATGGTATTATGGATATGCAAATGATGATTTGGGCAGCGATTCTTGCTGTGGTAGCAGTGGTGATGATTGCCAGGACTTTCAGCAAGCCAAGGGAGACAGTTGTCGGTAATGACCATATCTTTGATGAGGAGACAGGGCAGAGAGTGAACAACTGGAAATACACTACAGAGGATGATGGAGAATAGTGCCATACTGCAGCCGGGGTCTTCCAGAGATGCGGAAGCGGCCCATCTGACGGTGAAGGATGCATGTGTCTTCCTTTCGCAATATGCTTCCGCCCTGCTGGGCTGCGGTGCGACCTGTATCCGTATAGAGAAGAATGTACAGAGGATGGCAGAGACTATAGGAGTCGACTACTCGATGACGATAATGCCTGCCACTGTGCAGATAACAGTCTGGGACAAGGACAGACAGCATTCCTACAGCAATATACAGAAGATCCGCAAATCCGGGACGAGCTTCAATATCAATACGCAGCTGAGCCGTCTGAGCTGGGATCTCCATGATGGCAGGGTGGGCTTCGGCGAGGCTGCCGGCAGAATGGAGAGAATACTTCAGACGCGTCCTGAGAACAGGTGGCTCGTGCTTGTCCTTGCATCCGTTGCGAATGCTTCTTTCTGCAGGCTCTTCGGAGGGGATTTCATTTCGATGGGGATAGTATTCATTGCTACCCTTGTCGGGTTCCGGATCAGACAGATGATGCTCGAGGACAAGATCGACATAAGGCTTGCTTTTGTCTGCGCCTCGTTTGTCTCCTCTGTAATTGCATCGGCCGGATACGTTTTCGGGCTTGGTTCCACTCCGGATATCGCTCTCGGGACAAGTGTCCTGTATCTCGTACCAGGTGTGCCGTATCTCAATTCGATGAGCGACCTTCTGGATGGACACTATATAAGTTTCCTGAGCCGTTTCCTGGATGCCACGGTGCTGACCGTGTGCCTGTCTGCAGGCCTCTGCGGAGGTTTTCTCATTATGAATCTCAGATGGTTCTGAAGCAATGGCTTCTGATAAGCCGGGGAAATGGGATTCAATGGTTGAATGAATTGTAACTAAGGATTTCCGGTATTATGGATATTATATTAGGAACTTTACAGGATGCGTTTTTTGCAGCCATAGCATCTGTTGGTTTTGCCAGCATCAGCAATCCTCCGCACAGGATATATCCTGTCTGTGCAGGAATCGCTGCAGTCGGGCATTCTCTCAGATATGTCCTGATGAATGCCGTTGACATGCATCTTGTTATTGCAAGCCTGTGTGCGGCTACGGTTATCGGCCTTCTTGCCGTTTTCCTGGCCCCGCGAACCAAGGCTCCTGCCGAGGCTGTCTCCTTTCCGGCTCTCCTGCCGATGATTCCCGGGATGTATGCCTACAGGACTTTTCAGAATCTGATACTTTGTCTCAGGGGAAGTGAGGAAGAGTTCCATCATTATTTCTATCTTTGCGGATCGAACGGGCTTACCTGTCTGGCCGTGCTGCTGGTGATGGCTATCGGTGTCACTATCCCGATATTCATTTTCAAGCGTATTTCCTTCAGGGCGACCCGGCAGATCTGACTGTATGGAACTGAGACAGCTGAAATATTTCGTGAAGGCGGCGGAGACATTGAATTTCTCCGAGGCGGCCAAGGCCTTGTATGTGACCCAGAGCACATTGTCCCAGCAGGTCCGCCAGCTGGAGGACGAGATCGGGATACAGCTGTTCGAGCGTTCCAGCCATAACGTCATTCTCACCGAGGCCGGCCGGGAGATGCTCCCATACGCCATTGAGGCTATCCACAGTGCTGCAAGCTGTGTCGACAGGATCAATGACCTCAAGCAGATGCTTACGGGTACGTTGAAGATAGGTGTAACGTACACTTTCATTCCTATCCTGACAGAAACTGTGGATGAATTCATGAAGCGGTATCCCTCCGTCAAGATAGATATCTGCTGCAAGCCGATGGAGGAACTGATGCAGCTGCTCGAGAAGCGGGAGGTGGATTTTGTCCTGGCCTTCAAGCCGACGCGGCGCTATCCCGACATCAATTCCTATACCTTGTTCTACAACAAGTTGTCCGCTATTGTGCGTTCCGGGCATCCTGCCGCTGACAGACATTCCATCTCTCTCAAGGATCTGGCTTCGTACAGTCTGATTATGCCTGCGAGGGGGCTGCAGTCCAGGAATGCCTTCGATGCCATTCCATCGAGGAATGACTACGAATTCAGCATCCGGGCCGAACTTAATGAAGTGAATGTCCTTCTCCAGCTTGTACGCAAGAGCAATCTTGTCTCCGTCCTTTCGGAAGCGACAATCCATAACGAACCGTTCCTGAAGGCAATCCCGATCGATGCTCCCGGAAGCGAGATGGAAGGCTGCGTCCACGTCCTGAAGAACACCTACCGCAAACGGTCTGCCCACGAATTCATCCAGATGCTCAACTCCTCCTCCGCAGTCTCCGAATTCCGCACCGCTTCGCTATAGGCTCACTGCCGATCCCTATAATCCAGAATTTATTTCCCGCTCACGCCATTGTCGGATTCATGTTATCTTATTTCCCATTCCTCGATACGGCGGTTGGCTGAGGAGCATCTTCATGAATGCCTTCTTGACCTCCATGTTCGGGAACCCGAGGCTATAGATGCCGAACATCCTGTCGAACCCCTTGATGGTGAGATAACCGCTCTGGTAGAGGACGGGTATGGGATCGTTGATGTAGTCATTGACTCCGGAAATCATGTCAGAATCGATTTCAACATCATTCTCGGCGAGTCTTGTTATGTCGTACTCCGTCTGTTTCAGCAGTTTGACGAGGAAAGTCGGAGTCCCGGTCTCGAACCAGTATTCTCTGAACTTGTCGGAAGCAAAAGTGTTGAGGAGGCTGAACGGATTGTACATCCCGTCAGAATCCTCGCAGAAATGGTATCCGTCGTACATTTCGGCGAGTCTTGCATAGCACTGCTCTTCATTCATTCCGCCAGCCGCGGCCAGCTCCCCGATGCTTTCTCCAAAATACCTGTGGAGGTCTGCCTCCGATATTCCGCAGATGTCTGCATACTGAGGCAGCATCGATATGTCCCTCAGGTTGTTGAGTCCGCTGAACACGCTGAGTTTCCCGATCTTGGTGACTCCGGTGAGGAACCCGAACCTGATACAGCGGTCCATGGCCTTCATGACTCCGTAGAATCCCTGGAGAGTCTTTCGGTAGTATTCCTGCAGTTCGGGGTTGTCGAGATTGTCGACGATAGGCTTGTCGTATTCGTCAATCAGGATTGCCACCTGCCGGCCTGTAGTTCCATATGCCGTATCGATTATATCCTTGAACCGGGCATCCGCTTTGGAATATTTTGGCTGTATTCCGTATTCCGCTTCCCATTTGCTCACATGCTGGTCCAGTGTTATGTCCAGGTCTTCCTGTGAACAGTATGCCTTTCCGCTCAGGTCAAGGTGCAGTACAGGATAGTAACCCCATTCCTTTTCCAGACTTTCCATAGCCAACCCCTTGAACAGCTCCCTTTTCCCCTGGAAATAGGCTTCCATGGTGGACACGAGCAGGCTTTTCCCGAACCGTCTCGGGCGGCTCAGGAAATAATAACCGCCGTTTGAGACAAGACTGTAGATCTTGTCAGTCTTGTCTATATACACGAATCCCCCTTCACGGAGTTTCTCGAAATTCTGGATACCTATAGGGTAAAGCATAGCAGTTGTATTTATTTTGCAGGGCACGGCATCCCTCTTTCCGCACTACCAGATACAAACTTAATGATTTTTCTCCAATATCTGAAACAAAGCGGAAATATCAGCCTTAGCCCCATAAGTTCAGAAATTTTCCCTGAGCCATTCTGCAAAGAAATAGTCATATACCCTGTATGAATCATCGGTATAAGTCAGCATATCATTCTTCAATAGAGCTTTGGCTGCCGCCTGTACCGAACTCGCCGACGAGAGTCGGTACTTATTGACGAACTCTGCGGATGTGATACCTTTTGCATCCCCTTCCCTGGCCACAGCCTGAAGCAGCATCTTCTGCTTCGGGGCCAGTCTCGATAACAAGTCCTTGAAACTGTTTTCCTGGATTGAAATTACATTATGTTCCGCCATTGGGATCTTGTCTTCAGTACAGTTTTCCCCTTGTTCCGTCAGGGCAAACAGTTCATTCATCATCATCTGCACAAACCATGTACAGCCATTATAGTTTCTGTAAACATGTTCCGTAACTCCATTATCGATATGCCGTCCGTACCTTTCAAACATCCTTGAAGCAAAATACGCATAAATATCCAAAGGTATTGGTTCAAGGCTCATAGATATGGCACTTTGGTAAAACGGCCTTGAAGAAGAATTGAACATATTGTTCATCAGATGTTTCTTGCTCCCGGAAAATACAAACAAAGTATTCCTGCATTTCTGAATCTCGGTTCTCAGCAGTGCCTCGATATTCGTTTCCTCGTATGTTCCTATCTGTTGGAATTCATCTATCGCCACTATGCAAGGCATGTCAGCTGCTTCCAGATATTTGAAAATCTCTGACAGCGTAGTCTGTGGAGAGGCTATCTCGCCAAGCCCTATTTCAAATTTCGGTTCTCCGGTGACAGGATCAAGACCGAAACCGGCGCGCAAAGACTTTATTATCTGAAAAAATTTCTCCTGCAATACCTCCCTTCGCGGTTTCAGTTCGTCATAAACAGCTTTGCCGAGCAAATAGACGAATTCCGCCAATGAACCGGTGGAATAGATATCGACAAAAAATGTATGGAAGTCCCTACGGATATCGGGTATGGAAAATGTATGGTGAATAAGTCCGGTTTTTCCCATACGGCGGGGGGATATCAATACTGTGTTCCGTCCGTTCCGTATCTGCCGGATCAGGAAGTCCGTCTCCTTTTCCCTGTCGCAGAAATACTCATCCGAAATATACTTCCCTACCACAAATGGATTCTGGAATACATGGTTTTTCATACAAGATTATATTATAACAATTTCAATTATTGCAAATATAATAATTGAAACAATAATAACAAAAATTGTCATTCATCCAGAAAACTTCGTATGGTAGTATGCCAGAAATTCCATGAAAAACAGCAGGAAGGATGCTGAATCGGCAGCACGTCATGCCGAAGTCCGCTCTCCAGGGACATGGCGGCTGTACTGCCGGAGGGCTTTTGCAAGCAGTTCCGTGGCGCGGCGCAGGTCATCGGATTTCAGTACGTATGCTATGCGGACTTCGGACGGGCCGAGTCCCGGGGTAATGTAGAAGCCTGAGGCAGGTGCCATCATGACAGTCTCTCCGTTGTCGCTGAAATCAGTGAGACACCATGAGCAGAAGTCTTCTGCGTTCTCTACCGGCAGGGAGGCTATGACGTAGAAGGCCCCCTGCGGCTTGACGACCCTGACTCCAGGAATCTTCTGCAGCCCTTCAATGAGCACATCCCTGCGGTGCTGGTATTCTTCCGCAACGGGATCGAGGTATGCGTGGCCTGCACTGAATGATGCTTCCGCGACTATCTGTCCGAGGAGGGGCGGGCTGAGCCTTGCCTGGGCGAGTTTCAGGAATCCTTCCGCCACAGGCCTGTTTTTCGATATGACAGCCCCTATCCTGATGCCGCACTCCGAGAACCGCTTGGACATGGAATCGAAGATTACGACATTTTCATCTACCCCTTTCAGATGGCCGGCGGAGAAGAACTCCATCCCGTCATAGACGAATTCCCTGTAGACTTCATCCGAGAAAAGGAAGATGCCGTGCCGTCTGACGATGTCCCCGAGCATCTCCATTTCCTCCCGGGAATACAGGCTGCCGGATGGGTTGTTCGGGTTGCAGATGAGGATGCCCCTTGTCTTTTCCGTGATCAGTTCCTCGAATCTCTCTGCCGGTGGGAGGGCAAAACCGTCTTCTATGCGGGTGGTTATAGGCACGACCCTGACTCCGGCCGCAGCCGCAAATGACAGGTAGTTGGCGTATGTCGGTTCCGTGGTGATAAGCTCATCTCCGGGATCCATGCAGGTTATGAACGAGAACAGGACCGCTTCGGATGCTCCCGTGGTGACTATTATGTCTTCCGGAGAGTAGTCCATCCCGAAATCCGCATAGTATTCCGAAATCTTCTCCCTTAAAGACAGGAATCCCTGCGACGGACTGTATTCCAATACCTTGCGGCCTATTTTCCTTACTGCATCCAGACCCTCTTCCGGTGTGTGGATGTCTGGCTGGCCTATGTTCAGGTGATATACCCGTGTTCCCCTCGATTTCGCTTCATCGGCAAGGGGAGTCAGCTTGCGTATCGGCGACAGCGGTATCTGCCGTATCCTTTCTGATATGTCTCTCATGGCTGTCATTCGTTGTTTGTGCCGGACTCTGCACTTTCCGGACCTGTTTCCATGCCATCTTTCTCAGTGTCTTTGGCCTTGTCGCCTTTCCTGTATTTGAAGCGGCGGATCTTCATGGTGGCGGTCTTCTCGAACGGCTCCTTGACCACTTCGACGGAATTGACCTTGGAGGACTTGCTCACATGCTTGTTGACATAGTTGAGGACCGCCTGTTTTCTTGCCTCAAGCCTTTCGAAGAACTTGTCTTCTCCTTCCTGGTCCCAGTCGATAATGTTGTCGTTGAACTGGACGAGGGCGACAAGACGTCCGTCCCGCTCCATTACGATGGATTCGTTCACCTCATCCATGTCATTGATGACCTTCTCTATCTCTTCAGGATATATGTTCTCTCCGGAAGGACCGATTATCATGTTGTTGAGGCGGCCCTTGATGTAATACCGTCCCTTTTCATCCCGTGTGGCGAGGTCGTTTGTCCGAAGCCAGCCGTCATCGGTGAACATCGATCTGGTGCGCTCCGGATCCTTGTAGTACCCGAGCATTACGTTGTCGCCCTTGACCTGTATCTCGCCTTCGCCCTTGCCGTTGACATCGCTGAGCCTTACGGTGACATTCCATGCCGCCCCTCCCGTGGAGCCCACCTTGGTCTGTTTCGGGTTTGCCGTACATATCAGCGGGGCGCATTCCGTCATTCCGTAGCCTATGGCGTACGGGAATTTGGCCATTTTAAGGAATGACTCGACCGTCTCATCCAACTTGGCTCCTCCGATGCCGAAGAATTTCAGCTTGCCGCCGAAAGTGGCCTTCAGTTTCATGCCTATGAACCAGTAGAGCACCTTCGGCATTTTCTGCTGCATCCATCCGAGCACCCGGCTGCGGGCAATGGTCGGGACCACGCTGTTCTTGTATATCTTCTCTATGACGAGGGGTACCGAGAGCATGACGGTAGGCTTCACTTTCTTGATGGCCGGGAGAAGCACGGACGGTGTCGGCGGTTTCTGGATATAGTAGACGCACGCGCCGACGAACATCGGGTACAGCACCCCTATGCTCAGTTCGTATGTATGTGGCATGGGGAGTATGGAGAGCCATCTGTCCTTTTCCGTGCATCTGTGGGCATGGTAGGATATCTTGACATTGGTGACGAGATTCCGGTGGCTGAGCATGACCCCTTTCGCGCTGCCTGTCGTCCCCGAAGTGTAGATTATCGTGGCGAGGTCATCCGGAAGCGGACTTACGACGCGGCCGTTGCAGGTGTAGGCAGAGTCATCCCTCTTTATGATTTCGAACTTCTCTATGTCGATGACAAGCACCATCCTGTCCCGGCATTCCTGACTGACTTTCGGCAGAAGCCTCTGCGACACGAAGATCGCCTTGCAGCCGGAGTGGGTCAGTATGTTCGTTATTTCGGTAGGGGAGGAGTCCGGCAATATCGGCACGCCGATGCGTCCGAAAGGGACAAGCGAGAACATTGCCACCGTCCAGTTGGGCATGTTCTGGGAGAGGATGGCCACCCTGTCTCCGGCTCCTATCCCGTACCGGCTGAGTCTTGCCGATATCTCATCGCATTTTTTCCTGAAACTTCCGTAGGTATATCCCATGTCCGAACCGAGCATTCCGGACATCCTGTTGTTTTCGTATAGTGTAGTCGAATATTCGTACAGTTTCGCTAAGGTATCGACATATTTTTCCCTCCATTTGAGGATCTGTCTTGATACGATGTTCATTTTCTTCCGTTTAAGTTTCGTCATCCGGCCGGAGATGGCTCCTGTCGCGTCCGGCCGCCGCTGTCAGTGGGTGATGTAGTCCTTCGGATATTTCCCTACAAGATGCATGCTTTCGTATATCTCCTGGATACGGGCCATGTCGGCCTTGGCATCGTCCGTTATCTCGAACCTGCTGTGGATTCCGACCCGTTTTGTCCCCCAGTCGAAATATGATATGTATACCGGAACGCCGGTCTCCTTGGCTATGATATGGAATCCGGCCTTCCATCTCCTGACAGGCTTCCTCGTGCCCTCCGGGGCGATGGCGAGATGGAATTTCTCCCGTTTCTCCATTTCCCGTATGACACTCAGCACGATGGCTGACGGATTTTTCCTGTTTACCGGGATTCCTCCCATTTTGCGGATGATCCATCCGAGCACCGGCCATTTGAAGAACTCCTCCTTTACCATGCACAGTGCATCCCCTCCGACGGATTTGTAGAACAGATAGGCCACTACAAAATCCCAGATGGAAGTGTGAGGCGCACCGAGAAGGATGCATTTGTCGTCCGGGGCCGTGCCTCCCACAGGAGTCCACCCCCATATCTTAAGCAGGAATCCGCAGAATTTTCTCCACATGATATATCAGATGTTAACGTCTTCCAGTTCCTTTTCGCTCCTGAGATTCTGTCTTATGAACCGCTGTCTGTCGATGGTGTTCTTCCCCATGTAGAATTCGAGCAGTTCCGAGATGCTCTCCTCATCGCTGATCTTCACGGTATCCAGCCTCATGTCATCTCCGATGAAATTCACGAACTCATCCGGGGATATTTCCCCGAGTCCCTTGAACCGTGTCACTTCCACTCCCTTGTTCAGGGCATGTATTGCCTTCTCCTTCTCTTCGGGAGAGTAGCAGTATCGGACATTCTTCTTGTTACGCACCCTGAAGAGCGGGGTCTGGAGAATGTGCACATGCCCGCGCCTGATCAGGTCGGGATAGTATTTGAGGAAGAAAGTCAGCACAAGCAGCCTGATGTGCATCCCATCGTCATCCGCATCGGTAGCCACTATTATATTGTTGTATCTGAGGTCCGCCATGTCCTCCTCGATGCCGAGGGCCGAGATGAGCAGGTTCAGTTCCTCGTTCTCCACCATTTTCTTGCGGCTGTCCTTGTAGCAGTTCATCGGTTTTCCCTTCAGGCTGAATACCGCCTGGAAGTCCGCGTTGCGCACCTTGCTGATGGTGCCGCTTGCGGAATCCCCCTCCGTGATGAAGATGCTGGTCAGCTCCGTCTCCTCCTGTCTGTTCTTCGGCAGCTTGTCGGTGTAGTGGATACGGCAGTCCTTGAGTTTCTTGTTGTAGATGCTCGACCTCTTGTTCCTTTCCCTGGTCTTCTTCTGGATGCCGGATATTTCTTTCCTTTCCTTCTCGGATGAGATTATCTTCTCCTGGATTACGGGTGCAATCTCCTTGTGTATGTAGAGGTAGTTGTCCAGGTTGGTCTTTACGAAATCGTTGATGAAGCTGCGGATGGTAGGTCCCCTGTCGACTGTAGTCGAACCATCCTCGTTCTTGACGGAAGTCTCCCACATGTAGGTGGAGCCCAACTTGATCTTGGTCTGGGACTCGAAACGCGGCTCCTGAATCTGTATGCTGACGGCTCCTATGATCCCCTGCCGGATATCCTCCGGCGCATAGTCTTTCTTGAAGAATTCCTTGAGGGTCTTGGCGATGGCTTCCCTGAATGCCGCCAAATGCGTCCCTCCGTCCCTTGTGTTCTGTCCGTTGACGAACGAGAGGATGTTCTCTCCGTAGCTGTTCCCGTGTGTCAGGACGATTTCGATGTCATCCCCTTCGAGATGTATCGGCGGATAGAGCGGAGTCTCCGAAAGCGAGTCGGTGATCAGATCCAGCAGACCGTGCTCCGACTTGTATGTTACCCCGTTCAGCTTGAGCGTCAGCCCTTTCTTCAGGTAGGCGTAGTTGCGGATCAGCGGCTCGACATATTCCATCTTGTAGGAATATCCCTCGAACATTTCCGGATCCGCGGTATATCTTACGTATGTTCCGTTTTTTTCCTTTGTCGGTCTCTGCCCCGAGTCGACCAGCACGCCTTTGGAATAGCGGGCGTATGCGCTCTGTCCGTCACGGAAAGACTCCACATAGTAGTCCTCCGAGAGGGCGTTGACCGCCTTGCTTCCCACACCGTTAAGACCTACGGACTTCTGGAAAGCCTTGTTGTCGTATTTCCCTCCCGTGTTCAGCTTGCTTGTGGCATCCACCAGTTTCCCCAGCGGGATTCCGCGGCCGAAGTCCCTGACTGTGACCGTCCTGTCCTCAATGGTGATCTCGATGACCTTGCCGTATCCCATGGTGAACTCATCGACAGAATTGTCGATGGTCTCTTTCAGCAGGACGTAGATCCCATCCTCGGGGTTGCTCCCGTTTCCCAACCTCCCGATATACATTCCGGGCCTCAGCCGGATGATGTCGATACCCTCTATCGTCCGGATGTTGTCTTCCGTATATTTTATCTCTTCTGCCATAAATATGGGTCCAATAAACGGCAAAGGTAATAATTTTTCAATGAAGAATTTTTAGAACGGGTGCTGAAATTTCTGTTTTATGGGAAAATTTTTCTGAATCAGGAAAAGTTTTCCGGACGTAAAAAATCGAAAAATAATCGGAAAACAGAAAAATCCGAATCAAAAAACATCAAAAAACAGGTGAAAATTTTGCCGGAAAGAATAAATCGTATACATTTGTCGGAATTTAGAGTATTCTTAACCAGTTTTTATGAGAAATGTAAATTTCTTTCTGGCCGGCTTGACCATGCTTCTGGTTCCGTTGTCATGTACGGAGACCATAGGAGAAGCCTCCATGGAGGAGAAAGGGGAGGTGACGATAATCCTTTCTTCGGAGGCGAGGTTGCAGCCTGTCGGCAAAGCCGTGGCGGAAGAAGTGCCGCTCGGCGATTTCAAGGTCGAGCTGTTCAAGCTCGATGGGCAGTCCGAGGTGCGTCTGTACCGGGATACCTATTCCAATACAGAGGGGAAGACCATAGGTCTCAACACCGGAGACTACAGGCTCTATGCCCACTATGGAGATCCCGATGCTGCGGGGTTCGATGCACCGTACTATGCCGCGGAAAAGATGTTTTCGGTCAGTCCTCAGACTATAGAGGAAGTGGATGCCGTGGCGAAGCTGTCCAACGTAATGGTGACGGTGGAGTTCGGGGAGACTCTTCGGATGGACTATCCTGATTTCCACGCCATTGTCCGCTCAGGGGAAGATGCCTCCCTGAAATTCGTAAAAGACGAGACGAGGAAGGGATATGTCCCGGCAGGGATGATCTCTTTGGAACTGTATGCCAATGTGGATGGTACGTGGAAATATTTCCCATCCGAGCCGCAGGAGTACAGTCCCAACGACTATGTCGCTTTTTATGTGGACACCGAGCCTGCTACGGGTGAAGTCTCGTTGAAGATATCCATCGACAACTCTGTGGACCTGATAGAGGAAGAGGTGTCGATACCTGCATGTATGCTGCCTCAGGATGCACCGAAGCTGACTTTCAACGGTTTCGGCGGAGACGATGCCGTAGGGATTGTAGAGGGACAGGAGGTGATGCAGGCCATGAAGGTAGACATGGTGGCAGGAGCGGGGATTGCGCATTGCATCCTGGAGATAGACTCGGAGTATCTGTCCGCTCTCGGGGTGCCTCCTGAAGTGGATCTCGTGTCTGCGGATGAGTCAGTCGCAGAGATACTGAAAGCCAACGGCTTCAGTTGGGCGGGCCTTTCTTCCGGCCAGAGGCTGGCATTCATGGACTTTACCGGCGTGGCGGAGAAGCTGGCTTCCGAGGTGTATGACGATGAGAATCCTTTCAGTGCAACGGTCAGATTCACTCTCGAGGATATGGCCGGGAAACGGACGGTTTCCGGAGAGCGTGGCTTTACAATATCTGCAGTCAGACCGGAATTCTCGTTCTCCGTGCAGCCGACGGATGCATGGGCAAGGAGCATAAGGGGGATGGAGATAGGCTATACTGTCGGGAATCCGGATGTCCTGAAGCTCCAGTACAGGGCTTCTTCCGAAAATGAATGGAAGGATGCCGGACTCTCATCCGATAGCGGCGCCATATTGAGTTTCAATAATATAACAGGGCTGTCCCCGGAGACTGAATACCAGCTGCGTGCCATCTACAACGGGAATGAGACTACGGCAATCTATACGGCCCTGACCACCGAAGCCGCCGCCCAGGTCGGCAACAGCGGATTTGAGGAGTGGCATGAATGGGACTATTATGTAAATAAAACCGGTCTGTTCTGGGGAGATGATGTATACCAGACCAATTACGCGCCTTATTCGGAAAATGGAGAAAGATGGTGGGACAGCAATAATTCTGTGACTACACCATCTGACAGAACAAATACCGGAGCTTCATTCAAGAGTTTCCCTGTGGTGACATATACAGAGGGGCATAATGGAGGTAAAGCTGCGCAGATTATGGCGATTGCTGTAAATAATGCAAATACTTCTGGTACTTCTCTGTCAAATGCCACTCCAGGCGAAATTTTCATAGGTACATACAACGGAGACCGGAAACATGCTTTCAATTCCAGACCTTCGAAATTCGGATTCTGGTACAGATATACACCGAGGTTTGATGGCAGCCACAGTACAGATACTTTCAGGGCGTATATTTCAATCATGAATAATGGCAATGTCATAGCTGAACGGACATTTGAATATACGGCCTCACAAAATGTAGCGGACTGGACTTATGTGGAGATGGAAATCGAATATCAGAATGTAGAGCAAAAGGCGACAGATATCTATATCCAGTTTCTGCAGTCCACTGCTTCCGCTCCTACCTATACGCTGAATGTAGGTATAACGTATGCAGGAAAATCAGCCAATGTGCATGGTGGCAGCATATTGACGGTTGATGACCTTCAGTTGATATATGAGTAGACAGATTCTTCGCTGACGCTCAGAATGACAAAGAGCCGCTCGGAATGACAACATACTGGTGCATCCTGTCATCTTGACGTGACCAAATGGCGACCAAACGGAGCCTGTCATCCTGAACGGAGCCGGAGACGGAGTGAAGGATCTGCGGACAACAGAATAAAAACGAAACAAGAGAAAAGAGATACAATGAAAAAGATTCTTTTGACTATGGCAGCCGCGGCAATGGTGCTTTCCGGCTGCAACAAGACGGAAGTCAGGACTGCGACGCATAAGGGTATGTTACAGTTGCAGGTCGGATATGCAGGGGAGTACAACGACAAGACCCCGGACCTTGTTCCGGTGAAATCCGGTGCGGATGAGCAGGCGTTCATTGATACATTCGTCATTTCCATAGACAAGACGACAGGCGCTCCGTATTCCCTGGAATGCACAGTGGCCCGGTTCAATGAACAGTATGCGGATGGGATTCTGACCCTGTCTCCGGGAAACTACACGGTTACCGTGACATCTCCGGGTTCCGAGAAAGCTGCATGGGACCAGCCCGTGTATGGGGTTACAAAGGAATTCACAATCATGGAGGAGGTCCTGACCCCTGTCGAGCTTGTATGCCGTCTGACCAACATGATGGTGTCGGTGAAACTGTCGGAGACTTTCAAGAGCGAACTCTCGGCATACAGCATTATCATCACGGGAGATTACGAAGATGGAGAGGCTTCCCTCACCTGGTCTTCTGCCGATGAAGATGCCGAATCCAGGGCAGGATATTTTGCGGTAGCACCTCTCTCTGTGGAAATACAGGGCACAAGGGCGCTCGACGGGTCCGAGGCCCGCAAGACCTACAGGATCGAGGATGTGGCTGCGGCCGACCACCATATACTGAACATAGATGCAAAGACTACCGGAGCATCACAGCCATCCATCAGCATTGACTATACTGTGAACGAGAAGCCGGTGGACATAACTGTCCCGGGATTCGAGGAGATTCCGATTCCTGATGAAGAGCCTGAAGATCCGGATGTCCCTTCCGAGGACGCCCCGGAACTTGTCTGGGAAGCCAACCCGACATTTGAAAGGTGGCCTCTTGCTGCGACGATGGATGTCAATCTTGTGGTGAATGCACCTGAGAAGATTGCAGGATTCAAGGTGAATATAGAGTCCGCGACTTTGCAGTCTTTGCTCGAGACTTTCACTATGCCGATGGACATGATTAACGACGAGGCAGTGAAGGAATTCATGTCCAATCCTATGGTCGGGCTGCCTGTGGGAGATGACCTTCTCGGGCAGACTTCCGTGGAGTTCCCTCTGTCCACCCTTCTCCCTCTGTTGTATCAGCTCGATCCTGAACCTGGCTCGGAGCATACCTTTACCCTGATAGTGACTGACACTAAAGGACAGGAACTCAACCAGTCTCTTGTATTCTACATGCCGGAGGAATAGTTGCCACCATTGCGGACAAGACAATGGATTCGATTCCGGAAAAGAGTTAAATACAGACAGATATGACAAGAATCAGAAATATTATGTCGGCTGTCCTTGCCCTGGCCGTGCTGTCATGCACACAGACGGCAGAGCCGGAGGGATATGGATATGTCGACATCAGCGTGGCCAGGGACTCTTCTGTGGATGATGTGGATATCACGGCATCCGCTGTTTCTGCCGCTACAAAGGCAGGGACATCGGATGCGATAGCCTTGACCATCTATGATGCTGCCGGTGAGGTGGCATACCAGACCGATGACTGTTCTCAGGTGACGGAACCTGTCTCCCTGTCTACGGGACAATACAGGGCAGTGGCCACAAGCGGGCTGTCCCTGTCGGATGGGGCCGCTGCATTCGACACCCCTTTCTATTCAGCGGCGAAGGAGTTTACGGTAAGGAGGGGCACGGTAGAGACCTTGGAGATGACCCTTACCCTTGAAGCCGTGATGGTCACTGCGGAGTTTTCTCAGGATATCCAGGACAATTTCAGCAGCTATGTACTGACTGTAAGCAACGGGGTGTCATCCCTGGAGTTCGGCAAGTCGGACGCTGTTGCCGATGCTGCAGGCGATGGGTCTGACGGGGCTGCTTCCGCGTCAGGAGACGGGGAGACGGTACCGGCGACCGGGAAGACCGGATATTTTGCAGTGACAGGGACATTGACATATTCTCTTTCCCTGACGGGCAATGATGGCCGGGTGTTCAGCCCCCTGACGCAGACATATACGGATGTCAAGGCGAAACAGCATTATGCTTTCTCGTTCAGTGTGGCAGAGAAGCAGCCTGAAGGAGGTGCGGCGATTACCATTGTTGTAGATGATTCTATGACAGAGAAGGAGCATGACATCCTTCTGGACTTCACGGTGCAGGATATACCGGAAATCACAGACTCTTTCTCGGCCGTGGACGGAGGTTCTTTCTATGCGGGTGACGCTTCACCTAAAATCGTTTATGTCGACCTGAAAAAACCTGCAGCTTCTGTAATGCTTATAAACAAGGATACTGGCCTTGGTGAAGCCGGGTTGCCTGAAGAAACGGAACTGGTCAATGCGGACGGGGAGACGTTGGCTATGCTGTCCGGTCTCGGGATTGCCGCTTCTGCGGTTACTGCAGAGACCTTGAATGCGGAAATAGATTTCACGGAATTCTTCGCATCCCTTCCGGCAGGTTCGTACAGTTTTGAAATTTTCGTGCAGAACGAGGCAGGGGGAGAGCAGACCGCTGAAATCCGGTTCGAAGTCCTGCCGGTGGTGGAGGCATTGGCAGCGAACGCATGGGCGAGATTTGCGGATTTATCCGGCCGCTGGCTTACGGAGGAACAGCCGGAGGGGCTCGGGTTCCAGTACAGGACGGGTGATGAAGAATGGACGAATGTGGATGCAGATGTGACCGTGAATGCTGAAGCAAAGACATTCGAGGCTGAGCTTCACGGACTTGCAGCAGGTACGCAGTATGAGTACAGGGCTGTGACAGCTGCATTTAGAGAGAATCAGCCTGTGCAGTTCACTACAGAGACTGAGCAGGTACTTCATAATATGAGCTTTGACAAATGGTATATGGAAGGGAAGGCTCCTATGCCGAATGCAAGTGCTGATTATAAGATATGGGACTCAGCCAATCCTGGTTCTGCAAGTTTTAATATCGTCCCGACTACGCAGGAGACTTCCAATCTTGCTGTAACCGGAGAAAACAAGAGCGCGGCCAAATTGACGACGCTGAGTGCTCCTGTAGTAGGTCTTGCTGCCGGTAACATATATACCGGCATATTTGAAGGAACGGTCGGTGGCATTATCCCGTCAGGAGCAGCTCTTGAATGGGGAGTCCTGTTCTCTTCAAGACCTCTTGCTCTGAAAGGATTCTATGATTACAGACCTGTCGCTATTGATGTCGCGAAAGGTCCGTATACTGATATGAAAGGGCAGACAGATATAGGGCGGATACAGTTTATATTGACAGACTGGGATGCTCCGTTTAGAATCGACACTTCTGCAGGGACATTCGTGGATGTGCAGAATGATGAGCATATCATCGCGTATGCTTCCCTGGATCTCGGGAAGACGGACGGTTATCAGCCGTTTACCTTGGAACTGGAATACCGTGACAGGACGAGGACTCCGAAATATATCGTGATAGTGGCGGCGGCCAGCAAGTACGGGGACTATTTCACCGGAGGAGTGGGCAGCACCCTCTATCTGGATGAGTTCTCCTTTGTGTATGACCCGGCGGAACTGGACTGATGCAGATTCTTCGCTGACGCTCAGAATGACAAAGGTCTGCTCAGAATGACAAAGGTCTGCTCAGAATGACAAGTAAGTCATGCCTTTACTGTCATCCTGAACGGGCAAGTCCAAATGACGGCAAGACGGGGCTTGTCATCCTGAACGATGGGTTATGTCATCCTGAACGTAGCCGCAGGCGGAGTGAAGGATCTGCTGATAAAGAAAAAGAAAAAACATTGGTGTAATGAAAAGAATATTGTCATTCATATTGCTGCTCGGTGCCGTTACCCTGACCCTGCAGGCTGCAGGCAGGGAAAAGAAGCCCGTGGAGCCGTTCGACAGGGGAATAGGCAAAAGTTCCAGCGTGTTCATACCTGCCGGGACTGTCGGGGCGGGAGCGTCATTCTCCTATAACAACTACAGTTTCGGAAACGGCATGAACGATACCGGCTATCAGATGCTCTTTTCCCTGATCCAGAATTTCCAGGGAAACCTGATGTCTTTCGGTATCGCCCCTCAGGTGTCCTATTTCATCCGCGACAACCTTGCCGTGGGAGCCAGGTTCGACTATGATCGGTCTTCTCTCGGACTGGGGAATCTGGATCTGTCTCTCTCGGATGCGCTTTCCCTTTCGGTCGGGAATTTCAACTATCTGAAACAGTCATATACCGGGGCCGTAACCCTGAGGAACTATATTCCGTTCGGTCAGAGCAAGAGGTTCGCGATGTTTACGGAACTTCGTCTGACCGGAGGCTACGGCCAGTCCGAGTCCTATAAGGCAGGGTTCGATGAGGTGTTGGAAGAGCCTTACAAGACAGGTACATACCAGGACATCTACCAGTTCGAGGTGGGAGTGGTGCCCGGCATTTCGGCATTCGTGACTAATGAAGTGGCGCTCGAGGTGTCTGTCGGCCTGCTCGGATTCAACTACCAGAAAGTGGAGCAGGTTACCAACCGGGTGGAGCGGAGCGAGATGGAGAGAAACGGCGTCAATTTCAAGATCAACCTGCTTGCAATCAATTTCGGACTTTCATTCTACATCCCTACCGGGGCGCACAGAATGAAGAAAATCAGTGAATAGTATGGGATATCTCAAGAATATATTTCTCTCTTTCTGCATCCTCGCTTCCATGCAGTCCTGTCTTATTGACAATGACATGTCATATCCGAGGGCGAGGGCGAATATCACGGCATTCGAGGTGGATGGCCAGAAGTCGGTGACGATAGATGAGAATACAAGGACAGTCACCATCGAACTTGATGAGGTTGCGGACATTTCTGCGGTGAAAGTGATGTCGGCGGCAATGACGGATGGCGCATCCTGTCCGGATTTCCCTGTGCCGGGCACGGTGCTTGACCTGACCTATCCCAAGAAGTTTGTGCTGAGCATATACCAGGATTATGAATGGACGGTGTCGGCCTCGCAGAGCATCGAGAGATATGTCCGCTGCGACAACCAGGCGGGAGAGGCATCGTTCAATGTAAAGGACAGGGATGTTACTGTGTATGTGTCGGATGTGCAGGACCTGTCCAGTGTGAACATCACGGATATGAAGCTTGAGGCGGAAGGTTCGGAGGTGATATCGACGACAGGCTATGAACTTGAGAATTGGGAGATGGTGGAAAAGACCCGTGAATGTTCGTTTCCAATGCAACTCAACTGTCTGCTCCAGAGACGTTTCACGGTACTTGACAGAGGAGAGGAGATTGTATGGACAATGTCGGTGGTAAAGAAGAAAGTCGACCTGTCGGTCTCGTCCGTAAATGCCTGGTGCTATCACGCTGATGTCGAGGCATCATACGACGGGACAGGGACTCCGTATATCGAGTACAGACAGCAGGGGGCGGAGCAGTGGACCAGGATCGATGATATTTCCGTCGATGGTCTTGTAATAACCGCATCCATACCCGGAGGGGATACAGCCGATGAGACTGCAGAGCGGCTTGCCGCAGGCACAGCCTATGAGGTCAGGGTCTGTACGGAAGATGCGCAGAGCAGCCCTGTAGCTTTCACGACAGGTACTCCTGACCAGATAGAGAATATGGGATTTGACCAGTGGTGGAATTCCAAAGAGGATAATTCAGGGTCATGGTATCCAAATGCAAGTTCTTCAGTGAAGATATGGGATACAGCCAACGGCGGGACAGGTTTTCTGGGCGGGACCAACCCTACCCAGCCTGAATATTCTTTCCTCGCGACTTCGGATCCTGACAACACTGCCGCAGCGAAATTGCAGAGCATGAAGGTCGGGAAGTTTGCGGCCGGCAATCTCTATACGGGAGAGTTCCTCAAAGTGAGCGCGGGTGGCGGTCTCGGTGCGCTGTTGAACTGGGGAACTCCGTTTACTGCCAGACCAAGGGCTCTGAAAGGCTATTATTCCTATTCTCCGGTAGAAATCGGAGAAGCAGACCCTCCGTATGAGAGCCTGAAGGGGCAGATGGACAAATGCCAGATTCTGGTCATATTGACAGATATGGATAATCCGTTCACCGTGGATACTGCAAACGGCATTTTCTTTGACCAGACCCAGGCCAACGAGGATATCATCGCATACGCCAAGTACGAGAGCTCCGATGATACCGGCGGGCAGTACAGGGAATTCAATCTGGAACTGGAATACTGGAGACCGGATGCAACTCCGAAATATGCGATAGTCATCGCGTGTGCGAGCTATCTCGGCAATTATTTCACCGGAGGTGTCGGTTCCGTCATGTACGTGGATGAGTTCGAGTTCATCTATGACTGAAAAAGAAGCATAGTGCCGAATCCGACAATGAGGGCGATGATGCAGTTGAGGAGTTTCGCATAGACGAAACTCCTTTTGTCTTCGGCCAGAAGCGGAAGGGAGGAGTGTCCGTCCTGGGAGATACTGCTGGCGAGAAGGACAGGGAGCGGAACTATTCCGCTTGCATACATGGTAACGAAGATCAGGTGCGGTCCTGATTCGGGTATGATTCCGATTGCCACTGCAAGCAGTATCATGAGGGCCGTGTTGTCGCTGACCCATCTGTCGAGGTCTATATATTCGGACAGTATCCCGATCAGCAGAAGCACTCCGAATGTCCATGCGAATATGTTCGGCAGATGTTTCTGCAGGACATGATGCCACAGGGTCTCCTTGATGAACCTGTCGCTCCTGAAACAGAGGATTATCAGCATTATGATGCACAGTATGGCGAAAATCAGGTTCATCCACCATTCGCTCAGGAGATCGAGCCGGATCTTTCCGGTCTCAGGGACTGCGTGATCGTGCTCCATCCATCCTGCGGCGAGGGCGACGGCAAAGAGGATGATGACCGCTGTCAGCACGATTCTCCGCCACGTCAGGCTGCGCCGTTCCGTATCCTGCCCGGCAGGCTTCTCTGCCGGATCTGTCTGTCTTTCCGGTTCCGGTTTTGTCCCGTCCTTTTCTGCCATCGGACCTTCCTTTCCTTTTGCTGTCATTTCGGTTTGCGGTGCCGTCATTCCGGGCGGTTGTGCCGTCATTCCGGTTTGCGGTGATGTCATTCTGAGCGGCTGTGATGTCATTCTGAGCGGCAGCGAAGAATCTGGATTGGCATCTTCCGCAGATCCTTCGCTACGCTCAGGATGACAGTTTACGGATTGTTCAGGATGACAGTTTACGGATTGTTCAGGATGACAGTTTGCGGATTGTTCAGGATGACATGTCTTTGTTATCCGGTCGATTGCCACTCCGGAGAATACCGCTACGGCAAACAGGATGGCGAATATCCACAGCGCCCTGTCCGGCATCATGGCAAGCATGACGAAGGCTTCATCTCCGGATGAAGCTATCATCATGGCTGTCAGCGCACCGAAACTCAGCAGCCGTCTGGAGTACAGGGATACCGTAGCGAATCCTCCGATGCATCCAGGGATCGATCCGAGGACCGATGCGAGGATCACCTGTCTCAGGCTGCTTCCTTTCACCTTGCTGAAAAGCCGGCCGTGCGACTCTATATTGAACGATTCGATCATCATCATCATGATAATGACGATGCCCGTGATAAGCACTGAATTGCGCAGGGTATCCGTGAGCAGATGCAGCATCCTATTCGATCCAACCGGTTATGAACAGGTTCACTATAGGCCTTACCGGCGAGTTGGTGGTGAGCGTCACTATGACAAGCGTCTCTCCCTTCGGCATGCCCGTGGTGTCGAGGGTGACGCTGAAACTGCCTTTGGAGTTCGCCGTTACCTCCGGGACCGGGGTATGGGTGAATCTTTCCGCATCCACATCGATCTTGTAGGCCTTGAATGCCGATCTGCCCATATTGGTGAATTCCCAGCTGGCTGTCACCTTTGTACCCTGTATTATTTTCCCGAAAGAATAGGTGCTGCTCTTGAATATCGGCTTCGGACCGTTGTCCCTCTGCTCCTTTGTCAGGTTGTCGAAATTGGCCTTTGTGAATGCGAATACAGACAGTTTGCCGGCGACAGGCCTGCCATCGATGACCGGCGTGGCGTAGTAATGGTTCTTGCCCCAGATGCCATCCACGGCATCGACCCTGAAATGAAGTGTGGCGGTGCTTCCTGCAGGTACCGGATTGGGTACGGCTTCAAGGGAAAGCCCTTCCGAGACTCCGGTAAAGGAAACGGACATCGGGGATGACCCGATGTTGGCTATCTGCGCCTCCTCGCTCTTGTGTCCCCCCATTTCGAGATTCCCGCATTTGAGTTCGGTGCTTTTCAGTCCCAACTTTCCGTAGTGCACCGGGAACCTGACTTCGAGGGGCTCTTCTTTCTGGTGGCTGACTCCCCGTATCCTGAGTATGACCGGCCTGCTGACACCTGAGATATGGGCGGTCAGGGCCTTGTCGAACGGATACGGCCCCTCATCGTTGGTGTATGTGGCCGAGATGGTGGCTGTCTTTCCCGGCTGGACCGGTTCCCGGCTCCATGTCACGTCCGTGCATCCGCAGGTCGTGGTCACATTGTAGATCACCACCGGTTTGTTGCCGATGTTCTTCATTCTGAACTGGCATTCAAGCGCTCCATCGCTCAGGAGCACATCCCCGAAATCCCAGACCGTACGGTCGAATTCCACGCTCCCGCCGAACTTCTCCTGTGCGGACAAAGTCTGCATCAGACTGACGGACAGTATGATGGAAATGATGATGTGTGATATTGCGGACACTCTCATGATAAAAATTTCCAAATCAGCAGCAAATATAGCAAGAACAAGTCAAAATGCTGAAAATTTATGCGGATTGCTGCATGGAATTTCTCAGTTTGAGAGTTATTCGCTACATTTGTAGGTTGTACGAAAAATTTTTCAGACATGAGACCTTTAATGACAATAATCCTTTCGGCCGCCGTATTCATGGCAGCCTTGCCATCCTTTGCAGTGAGCATAGTCCCGCAGCCGGTATCCATCCGGGAAAACCGTTCCGTAGTGAGACTTCCCCGGACATTGACATTCTACGGCCAGACCCGGGCCTTGAAGAACCTTGCGGATGTATGGGGGGATTCTTACGGGATGATAGCCGGTGTACGTACCGGAAATGAGAAGAAAGCCGATGTGAAGCTGTATATCGATGATGCAATGGAGGCCGAGGAGTACGGTCTCGAGGTTTCCGTGGAGAACGGAGTCGTAATCCGCGGCGGCTCTCCTGCCGGGGTCTGGTGGGGAATGCAGTCCCTCGCCCAGATTCTCCTTCAGTCAGACGGAGGTGATGGCCGGCCTTTTACGGTGCCGGGACTTACGGTGCAGGACAGGCCTCATTTCGGCTACAGGTCGGGCATGCTGGACTGCTGCCGCCATTTCTTCACTGTCGATGAGGTCAAGAAATTCATCGATATTCTTGCCCTGCACAAACTCAATACCTTCCACTGGCACCTGACGGATGACCAGGGGTGGAGAATCGAAATAAAGAAATATCCGCTCCTGACCGAAATCGGCTCGGTGCGCAAGGAGACTGTAGTCGGACGTCATGGCAGCAACGTGTATGATGGTACTCCTTATGGGGAAGGCTGTTTCTATTCCCAGAAACAGATCAGGGAAATCGTGAAATATGCTTCCGACAGATATATCACCATCATTCCAGAGATAGAGATGCCCGGACATGCAGAGGCCGCCCTTGCCAGCTATCAGTGGTTGGGCTGCAAGGGTGAAGGCTATGAAGTGTGGCCTTCATGGGGCGTCAACGAAGAGATTTTCTGTGTCGGAAAGGAGAGCACTTTCGAGTTTCTGGAGGATGTGCTGGATGAGGTGTGCGACCTGTTCCCGGGAGAATATATCCATATCGGAGGCGATGAGGTGCCGTACGTGAGGTGGAAGGAATGTCCTGACTGCCAGGCAAGGATGAAGGCGGAAGGGATCACGGATGTGGCATACCTGCAGGGCTATCTGCTGAAACGCATAGAGAATCATCTGAACGCGAAGGGCAGACATATCATCGGCTGGGATGAGATTCTGGATGCGGGAGTGACCCCTACGGCTACGGTGATGTCATGGAGAGGCCCATCGGGCGGTATCCGTGCCGCAAAGCAGGGAAACCATGTGGTCATGGTTCCCAACACATATTTCTATCTCGACTATTACCAGACCAGCGACCCGAAGAAGAACGGCGAGCCGCTTGCCATCGGAGGGTATGTGCCGCTTTCAAAGTCATGGTCCTTTGATCCGTACGACCAGCTTTCCGAGGATGAGAAACAATATATCACGGGAGTGCAGGCCAATCTCTGGACAGAGTACATCGCCACGTTCGACCATGCGCAGCAGATGATACTGCCTCGTTACTGCGCCCTTTCAGAAGTGGCGTGGTGTGAAGACAGGACCGACCTGGATGATTTCCGTGAAAGGGTGAAGTCCGCCATGCTTCCTATGTATGACAGGCTCGGCCTGAATTATGCGAAATACGGATTCTATGAGTAGTCTGCAGAAGATACTCGGCAGGTTGAGGGAATACAGGATGTCGATGAGAACCAGGCTCGCTCTCGGGCTTGGTTCCATTGCAGCCATGCTCCTCCTTTCGAGCATCATATCCGTCCTGGAATACAGGCGGATGAGCAACTATGTGACGGATCTTGTAGCGGACAATATCAGGAACATAAATGTGGCCCAGAAACTGGTGTCGATGAGCGATGAGTACAACCTGAAGGTGCTTGCCGCGATAGGAGAGGAGGACAGTACATCGGTTTCCGTGCCGTATTTCGACCGCAAGGCGTTCATGGAGCAGTGCGATGGGCTGAGAACCTCCATCTCTTCCGAGGAGGCATTTCCTCTTGCGGATTCGGTCATCTATGCATATTCGGCATACATGCTCACATCGCTCGAACTGCCCGGTGTCATGGCATCCGACTTCATCAATTCCAGAGACTGGTATTTCGACAGGCTCCAGCCGAGGTACAACCGCCTGAGGTCCGACATAGAGAAACTTACGGATGCGGCATACGCGGACCTTCAGACCAATTCGATGACATTCCAGGACAGTTTCTACAGAAGCATCATTCCCGGCGTGGTGTCAGTGGCTGCCGGCCTTGTGCTTGTCCTCCTGCTCCTGTTCTTCCTCCTTTCATACTATGTAAAGCCGATATACAGGATGCTTTCAGCCTTGGAGAACTATACGCAGAATGCCCAGAAGTATATGTGTACCTTTGACGGCAATGACCAGCTCGCCGCGCTCAACGGCCAGATCGCAGAGGTCGTGGAGGAGAACATCGAACTCAGACGAAGGGTCAAGTCCCTCAGGGACGAGCGGGAGAAACTGATCGAGGCCGTACAGTCGGTCCAGGAATGAGCGGAGACGCTTGAACACGGTAGTATTGCGATGAATATAAAGGTAATATCGAGAAATGTCGGCCTGGCCCTGCTTGTCAGCGCCCTGTTCATGTTCCTGTCCATGATAGTGTCGCTCTGTGATGGAAGGGACTCGGCTTTCGGACCTCTGGCCATAAGTTTCATCATCACTTTCATATTCGGGGCATTCCCTTTCATATTCGTCCGTCAGTCATCCGCCATTTCCCAGCAGGATGGATATATGATAATAGTCCTGTCGTGGCTTCTTTCCTTTATATTCGGAATGCTGCCATACGTGCTGTGGGGCGGGGAATTTTCCCTCGTGAACGCGTGGTTCGAGAGCGTATCGGGCTATACTACGACAGGATCGACCATTCTGACTGATGTCGAGGCTCTGCCCCGCAGCCTGCTGTTCTGGCGGTCATCCACGCATTTCATCGGAGGATTCGGAGTCGTGGTCTTCCTCCTTCTGGTCCTTCCGAACACAAGCCCTTTCAGGCTGCGGCTCGCAAACATAGAACTTTCCTCCCTGTCCCGGCTCGGGTACAGATACCGTTCGCTGAGGATCGTATATATCATAACCATTGTCTATATCGGAATAACTGTACTGACGACCATCTGTCTGATGATTGCAGGTATGCCCGCATTCGATGCCGTCAACCATGCATTCAGCATAGTGGCTACCGGAGGATTCAGCACGAAGAACATGTCCATCGCGGAATTCGGTTCGATGGGCATAAACATGGTGGCCGTGGTGTTCATGGTGCTGTCATCCCTGCATTTCGGCCTGATATTCACGGTCGTCGCATCCCGTTCCCTCCAGCCTTTGAACCGTAATCCGGTGGTGAAATTCTTTCTCGGTTCCATTCTCGTGCTGTCGCTTCTGATAATGGCCGATCTTCTGATACAGGGCGGATACAGGGACTGGGGCAAGGCCGCTATGGATGCCCTGTTCCAGGTGGTGTGCTACATGACCACCACCGGGTTCGGAATGAGCGACAATTCCCAATGGCCGGCGCTTGCCGGAATGCTGCTCCTCGTAAGCATACTGCTGGGAGGATGTTCCGGTTCCACTGCCGGCGGCATCAAGGCGGACAGGATCTACATAGCCCTCAAGACGCTTTCAAGACAGATAAAGTACAGCCTGCATCCTACGGCTGTCTCTCAGATCAAGGTGGGCAAGCACAGCGTCTCCGACACCGAGGCTTCGGCCGTGATGACATATATAGTCCTCTATTGTTCCATCCTCGTCGTGGGAATCTTCTTTGTCCTGCTCTGCGGGGTCAAACCTGCGGAGGCGGTATCTGGATTCATCGCGTCTATGGGCAACGCCGGTCCCGGCCTGGAGTCCATAAGCGCCCTCGGGACATACGCGGCACAGCCTGCATCCGCCAAACTGATATATACGGCCGGCATGATATTCGGCCGTCTGGAAATTTATCCGGTGATTGCCGTGGCCTATATGATGTTCAGGAGGAATGTATGATGGGACAGACCGGTTTTCTGTACGGAAGATTCCTCTCGCATCTGCGTTTCGCGCCTACGCCCTGCCAGGACAGGCTTCTGAAGGATGTCTCCTCCTTTATCGGCGGGGATGATTCGGACATACTGGTGGTCAACGGATATGCCGGCACGGGGAAGACTACCGCGATTGCTGCGGTCATCAATACCCTCAGGGAACTGAAAGTGCGCTGTGTCCTGCTCGCGCCGACAGGACGTGCGGCGAAGGTGCTGTCGGGATATGCCGGAGGACAGGCCTTTACGATACACAAGCATATATACAGGCAGAAATCCGTCAGCGGGGATGGGTTCGGGCAGTTCTCTCTCAACATAAACAAGTCCAAAGACACGCTTTTCATAGTGGATGAGGTGTCCCTTATCGGGATCGATGCCGCAGGGCAGCAGACGGCCGTGTTCGGCTCTGGAAACCTGCTCGAAGACCTTGTCGGCTTCGTCCGTAACGGGGCTGGCTGCAAACTGGTGCTGATAGGGGATTCCGCCCAGCTTCCTCCCGTCGGCCTGGACTGCAGCCCTGCATTGTCGCGGGACTACATGTCCATGCTCGGAGGGGTGGAATATTCGACCCTGACTACGGTGGTGCGCCAGCAGAGGGAATCCGGGATACTGTACAACGCTACACTGCTCAGGAAAATGATTGAGGAAGAGGATTCCGGGTATGCGGGCGGTCAGGGGGATGGCATCCGCGACCTGAAACTCAGGACAGATGGCTTCGATGATGTGGAGCGTGTGTCAGGAGGGGAACTGCTGGAAAAGATTTCGGATGCATATTCGAAGTACGGGGAGGATGAGACCATTGTCCTGTGCCGGTCCAACCGCAGGGCGAACAGGTACAATGCCGGGATCCGCTCGGCCGTGCAGTTCAAGGAGGAACGGCTTGTCAGGGGGGACAAGCTGATGATAGTCAGGAACTGTTACCAGTTTGTGGAGAATGTGGAGGGAATGGACTATATCGCCAACGGGGACATAGCGCGGCTGGAGAAGATTTCCGGATACGAGGACAGGTACGGCCTGCATTTCGCCACCGCCAGGCTTTCGTTTCCGGACTATGATGAACAGGAGATCGAGGCGAAGGTGATTTTGGATACGCTCGAAGCGGAAAGCGCCGCCCTTACATACGAACAGCAGAATATGCTCTATGCAGGGGTGAATGAGGACTATTCGCATATTTCATCGAAGAAAAAGAGGTATGAGGCTGTGAGGGAGGACCGTTATTTCAATGCCCTCCAGTTGAAATATGCCAATGCCGTCACCGGACACAAGTCGCAGGGAGGACAGTGGAAGTGCGTATTCATCGACAATCCTTTCTGGCAGGAGGAACTTTCAGTGGATGACCTGAAATGGCTGTACACGGCTGTCACAAGAGGAATCGAAAAGGTGTATCTGGTCAATTTCAATGACCGCTGGTTCTGACCGGTTCCATATAATATGGATTAATGATAAGTTCGTCGGATGACGTTAAATACAAGGACTATGGATATAAAGGTAATCTCGGCTGCTGCTGCCGTCATCTTTTCCGCCATTTCTGCATCTGTACCGGTTGCCGGTGCGGACAGGGCGATTGTATCAGATGCTGACAAGGGTTTCATCGCCCCGGACCTGAAACCTGTGCCTGAGGCATGGAAATGGATTTCGGATGATGAGGTCATATTCACATTCAACGGAACATATACGGATTCGTCCGCCTTTGTCTTCAATGCATCTTCAAGGAAGAGGATAACGGGAGTCATGGCCCCGGAGAAATACGGCTCTTTCCCTGTACGGCCGGAGGGTGCGGTGAACCTGACGTATTCACCGGATTCCACAATGCTGGCCTTTACCCGTGACAATGACCTGTATGTGGTCGAGATCGCCTCCGGCAGGGAACACAGACTGACATTCGATGGTACGGATCTGATACTGAACGGATATGCATCCTGGGTCTATTATGAGGAGATATTCGGCCGGGCATCCCGGTACAGGGCCTTCTGGTGGTCTCCCGACAGCAGGAAGATAGGGTTCTACCGCTTTGACAATACGGAAGTCCCTCTTTTCCCTATCTATTCCCCTTTCGGTCAGGATGGCTCGCTGCGCCGGACACGCTATCCTAAGGCAGGCGAGACCAATCCCCAGGTCCGTATAGGCATAGCGGACATCGCTGCACTCTGCCATCCCGAACCGGATGAAACGGCGGCCGGAAATGCCCGTGATGCTTCTGCCGGAGACGGCTCCGTATCCGCCGTACGGCATGTCCCGATAGTCTGGGCTGACTTCGACCCGTCCGAGGACCAGTATTTCGGCACTCCTTTCTGGGGTGCGGACAGCAAGGAGTTCTTCATATCCAGAATGCCGCGCATCCAGAATACCCTGGACCTCTATGCGGTCTCTGTCGCAGATGGGTCCAGGAAACATGTCTACCATGAGACATACGATACATGGATTGACTGGATAGGCGGGATGGTCTTTACGGAAAGCGGCCTCTATATGGCACGCGCTTTCGAGACAGGCTGGCAGCAGATCTATTTCCTGTCTTATGATGGCAGCCGGTTCAGGCGTCTGACAGACGGCCCCAACTGGTCGGTCTCCATCGAGCGGGTGGATGAAGCAAGAGGGGAGGTCTATTTTACCGCCCAGAGGGATTCCCGGGTGAAGTCAGCCTTGTACAGGGTGGACAGGAAAGGAAGGATAACGGCTCTTACGGATACATCGTATAATGTCTCTGGAGTATCGTTCTCCCCGGATGGGAAATATTTTGCGGCCGCCCTCTCCAACATGTCGGTTCCTGTCAGGGTAGTGGTGGCCGGGACTTCCGGACCCGCCGCATCGGACATGTCGTGTCTGGATGCGTCTCCATCTTCAGGGGCGGCAAGGCGTGCAGTCCGGAAAGCGGATGGCATTGCATACTGCAGGGACTTTGCCGTAGTGGCGGATATGGCTCCGGACGGCATTGACCTGTCGGGTTATGCCATGCCTGAACTTGTATGGATGACAACGGAGGATGGGTTCCGTCTCCCGGCGGCCGTGACTCTTCCGGCGGATTTCGATCCGTCCCGGAAGTATCCTGTCCATGTCGATATCTATGGCGGACCGGACACTCCTATGGTCAGGGACAGATGGGTCGCTCCGTCAGCGGACAACCAGTGGTGGTCGGACAACGGGATAATACAGGTGGTCGCCGACTGCAGGGCTGCGGGAAACAGCGGCCGGGCAGGTACGGACATGGTATATCGCAATCTCACGGAATGGCCTGTCAGGGATTTCATCGCATGGGCGGACTATCTCAAGGGCCTTCCGTACGTCGATGGAGACAGGATAGGGGTCGAGGGCTTCTCCTTCGGAGGCACCATGACTGCAATGCTCCTGTTCCGGGCGCCTGAAAGCTATAATTGCGGTGTCGCCGGAGGCGGAGTGTATGACTGGGCGCTGTATGATTCGCACTATACCGAGCGTTTCATGGAGACCCCGCAGACCAACCCTGACGGATATGCTTCCGCAAGGGTGCTGAATTATGTTTCCTCATATCCTGTCAGCACTGTATCTGCAGGACATGTTCCGGCCGGGGACGGATCCCCGGATGCACCGGCAGCCGGCAGGCCGGCAGAAGTGATGCTGAAAATCACCCACGGGACAGGGGATGACAATGTCCATTTCCAGAATACTCTCCAGCTTGTGGATGAACTGCAGAAAAACGGGAAACGGTTCGACTTTATGGTCTATCCTGACGGAATGCACGGCTACAGAGGGTATCAGGCGGCCCATTTCAGGGATGAGAACCGCGCGTTCTGGCTGAGGTATCTCAAAGGCTGTGACTGACTGGCGGAATCCAGCCTGTACATTCAGAGCCGTTCGGTGATGAACAGGTAATTGCCGGATGCGGCCGGGAAGCATTCCCCAGCCGGGGCGGCTGTTACTTTCAGCCCGAAGATATGGTATCTGCCGGATGGCTGTACCTTGAGCCTCCTGCGCAGTTCATCACTGCCCATAGGGACATTCCGTGCCGTTACATCCGCCTGTGGAAAATCCTTTCCTGCGGTCCGTATGCCGTTTTTGTCAAGAGGCAGTATCCTTATGATTCTGAAGATACGGAAGAAGTCCTGCAGCCTCGGGCTGCCGGCCGCAGAAACATTGTCGGCAATCGGAGAACCGGAGATGCAGTCCGATCCGGCGGAGCACGGTGCCTGGCCGCTGGGAGGAATGTTCAATGAGGATGTAATGTAGAAGTGTGTCGAGCGGTCCAGCATCGTCAGGGCGAAACGTCGGCACGGCAACCTGAACGCTCCGGCCTTCAGCAGCGCCCTGTCCGGTTCGAGAAGGAATGTCCCTGATTCCGACATTATCCGGTCCAGACCCTGACCGGGCAATATCGCGTCCGCTGCGTTTTCTTCCGCCCTTGTGAACAGGAATTCCCCCTTGCCCGAGCATTTCGCGCAGATGGTGCATTCCCCGTCGTATTCCCGGTCGAGATATGCCACGACTTCCTTGCATTCATTGGAGTATGAGACCACATCTATCCGTCTGCAATGAGGCCCGAGGGAACGGACGACAATATCTATGTCTGCCATGGGAGACAGCTTGACCGCCACGAGCCTGGCGATTTGCAGCAGGCTGTCCTTGAGCTGCATGATATCCGGCTGGCAGTCTTCTATCCTGAATACTTTTTTCCCGTCGGAGGCTCGTCTGGCCGGATCGAGATATATGATGTCGGGCGCGAATCTTCGAAGAAGTCCCTCCAGTGTGACGGAGGCAGTCCCGTATGAGTCTTCCATATCGGATCCGTCTGCAGAACATTCTATTCTTGAACACGATACGGTAATGTTGCTGCAGCCGAGGACGGAAAAGTTATGACATGCGGCATCTGCAAGAACCGGGTTCATTTCGTTATACAGGACCTTCCCGAAGTGGCGGGAGAAGACATAGCTGTCCACGCCGAGTCCGCCGGTGAGGTCGGCGATTTTCAATTCCGCCAGGTCAGCCGTCTGCGCTCCGTCTGGATCTGCGGCATTCGGGCTGGAGAGGGCTTCCTTACTGCCCGTGACCGCCCCGGACAGGAGTTCCCGCATGGTACGGACCCTGGATTCGGCGGTGAATTCGGATGAACATTGCTCGATGCTCAGTGATGACGGGAAGACCAGTCCGGCATTTCCGTACCATGACGGGACCTTATCCCTGAGTTTCCTGTGTCCGAGAATCGTGCTGACAGCCATCTCTGCATTCACGTCCGGCCATTTCGCCTTCCGGAACAGCAGCCTGTCAGTGTCGTCATTGAAATGCGTTTCAATGAATTCCGCCAGTTTTCCGTAATCTACGGTTATCCCTCCGTTTTTCATTTCAGCCCGTGAATAAACGAATCAGTTTAAGGAATCATATTATTTCTCCAAAAATCAGAAAAATTTTTCAAAAAATCCCTAAATTTGTAAGATTTGAAAAGAACGGCGGAACAGCCGTATTGTCACGGAATACAATAATTTGTTAACTGATAACTATATGGAAAGAGATTTCAGGCAGGTGGCCCAGAGCTGGCTCGATGGCAACTATGATGAAGAGACAAAGGCGCAGGTGCGGGAACTGATGAAAGATCCCGCTGCCCTTGAAGATGCGTTCTACCGTAACCTCGAGTTCGGCACGGGAGGTCTCAGGGGAGTGATGGGGGTCGGCACGAACAGGATGAACAAGTATGTCGTCGCCATGGCTACACAGGGACTTGCAAACTATATCCTTAAAAACGTGAAGTCAGACAGCCTCAGCGTATGCGTGTCTTTCGACAGCCGCAACAACAGCGCAGCTTTTGCGAAAATCACTGCGGAGGTGCTGTCTGCCAACGGAATACACGTCTATATCTACGACTGTCTCCATCCGGTCCCGCTCCTGAGCTATGCGGTGAGGAAGAAGCACGCTACCGCCGGGGTGATGGTCACGGCTTCCCATAATCCGAAGGAATACAACGGGTACAAGGTGTACTGGAGCGACGGGGCGCAGATCATAGCCCCCGTGGACAAGGATATTGTGGCCGAGGTCAATGCCATATCGGACCCTTCGTTGGTGAAATACAGGGCGGATGGGAAGGAAGGAGGCATCGAAACCATGGGAGATGAGATGAACAATGCCTATATGGATGATGTCCTCACCCTTATGCTTTCTCCTGAAGCCAGGGCAAGACACGCGGACCTGAAGATAGTCTATACTCCGCTTCACGGATCCGGCGTGCACATCGTCCCGGCCATCCTCAAGAGGCTCGGTTTCGAGAACATATATCACGTCCCTGAGCAGGATGTCAGCGACGGCAATTTCCCTACCGTGATGTCTCCGAATCCCGAGGAGCACTCCGCCCTCGAAATGGCGGTGGCAGTGGCTGACAGGGAAGGGGCGGACCTGGTGCTTGCCACTGACCCGGATGCCGACCGTCTCGGGATTGCAGTGCGGGACAATGATGGGAAGATGGTCCTGTTCAACGGCAACCAGACAGCATCTATGCTTACCTATTATATATTGAGACGCTGGTCTGAACTCGGGAAGCTGGATGGAACCAAATATGTCGTGAAGACCATTGTCACTACCGAACTTATCCGCGCCATTGCGGAGAAATACGGGGTGAAGGTCTACAATGTCCTCACGGGATTCAAGTATATCGCAGATATCGTACGCCGCAATGAAGGCAAGGGCGAATTCATCTGCGGGGGAGAGGAAAGCTACGGCTTCAACATAGGCGAGTTCGTGCGTGACAAGGATGCTCCGATATCATGTGCAATGGTCGCAGAGTGCGCTGCCTGGGCTGCAGATCAGGGCAAGACTCTCTATCAGCTCCTTCAGGATATCTATGCGGAGTTCGGATATTACCGAGAGGCTCTGGTATCCCTCGTCCGCAAGGGCAAGGAAGGTGTTGAGGAGATTGCCGCCATAATGGCTGATATGAGGAACAATCCTCCAAAGGAGCTTGCCGGACTTCCTGTGACCCGGGTGATCGACTACGACAGGCCGGAAGAGACCGCTCTTCCAAAGTCAAATGTGCTCCAGTTCTTCAACGAGGCCGGGGATGTCGTATCCGTAAGGCCTTCAGGAACTGAACCAAAGATAAAATTCTACTTCGGGGCAAAAGGGCCGGATGCGGATGCCAAGATAGAGAAACTCCGTGCACAGTTCGTAAAATAACCGGAAAGGTATGAAATCGGATATCGAAATCGCCAGGAGCATACGGATGAAGAAGATCTCCGAGGTGGCGGCCGAGACCGGGATACCTCTGGATATGGTTGAACCGTACGGCCATTATATGGCAAAGGTGCCCGAGTCCCTGGTGGATGAAGAGAGGATCAGACAACACAGGCTCATCCTTGTGACGGCGATTACCGCCACCAAGGCAGGTATCGGCAAGACTACGGTCTCGGTCGGGCTTGCCCTGGGGCTCAACCGCATCGGGAAAAAGGCGATAGTGGCTCTGAGGGAACCATCCCTCGGACCTTGTTTCGGCCTCAAGGGAGGGGCTGCCGGCGGAGGATATGCCCAGATAATGCCGATGGACAGGATAAATCTCCATTTCACCGGAGATTTCCATGCCGTGACTTCCGCACATAACATGATTGCCGCCCTGCTGGACAACTATCTGTACCAGCATCAGGATGAAGGGTTCGCCTTGAAGGAGATCCTGTGGAAAAGGGTACTGGATGTGAATGACCGGTCGCTCAGGGATATAGTCACGGGCCTGGGACCGCGTACCAACGGCATTACCAGGCAGTCCGGCTTCGACATTACCCCGGCTTCGGAACTGATGGCCATTCTTTGTCTTTCTGCCGATATAGAGGACATGAGGCGGAGGATAGAGAACATTACTTTGGGAATCAGGTTCGATGGCAGCCCGTTCACGGTGAAGGATCTCGGGGTTGCAGGCGCCATAACGGTCCTGCTGAAAGATGCCATCCATCCCAATCTGGTCCAGACGACGGAGGGTACTCCTGCCTTTGTCCACGGAGGGCCGTTCGCCAACATCGCACACGGATGCAATTCGATCATAGCCACGAAGATGGCTATGACATTCGCTGACTATACGGTGACGGAGGCAGGCTTCGGAGCCGATCTCGGCGCGGAGAAGTTCTTCAATATCAAGTGCAGGAAAAGCGGTCTCAGACCTGACCTGACAGTGCTGGTCGCATCGCTGCGCGGTCTCAAGATGCACGGATTCGTGCCAGAGGACAAGATAGATGCACCGGATCCCGAGGGACTGAAAAGAGGGTTCGCCAATCTGGACAGGCATATCCGCAATATCAGGGCATTCGGGCAGACTGTGGTGGTCTGCTTCAACAGATATGCTTCCGATACGGAAGAAGAGATAGGACTTGTGCACAGCCATTGCTCGGAACTCGGGGTCGGCTTTGCGGTCAACAATGCCTACAGCGAAGGAGGGAGAGGGGCGGAGGAACTCGCCCAACTCGTAGTGGATACCATAGAAAGGCATCCATCGGGGCCTGTAGAATTCACCTACAGGGATGACCGGAGCATAGAGTCCAAGATAGAGAGCATAGCCAAGAATATCTATGGCGCCGGTTCGGTGTCCATCGGCAAGAATGCCCGCAACAAGATCAAGCGTATCAATGAACTCGGGCTTTCCCGCTTCCCGGTGTGCATAGCCAAGACCCAGTATTCCTTCTCCCAGGACAGTGCCAAATACGGAGCTCCAGAAGGCTTCAATTTCAGCATCAAGGACATAGTGATAAATTCAGGGGCGGAAATGCTTGTGGCTATAGCCGGCGACATTATCAGGATGCCCGGACTTCCGAAAAATCCGCAGGCCCTGCATATCGACATTGCAGGCGGGGAAATCGAAGGCTTGAGCTGACATGTAATTTGTTTTCATTCTTAAATTCGCTATATTTGCGCCCGATTTACGCGACCACATGCAATCTCCGGCAGGTCGCGTTTGTCGTGTATGGCGGCGGAATGTTCCTATACGGAACATCAAGGCATGGTATTTGCTTGTGCCGTGACGGTTTTGACCAACCGAAACCGTCATGATCTTGGAAAACTGCCTGATGCAGTTGCTGGATTTGCTGAAAATGTCAATAGAGTATATAATTATTAGGTAAAAGTATGAGACTATTTGGAAAAGAATTTCCTGTATTGCTCGCGTGCGCCCTGGCTGTGACTGCCTGCGGCGGAGGAGCCGGGCAGCAGGAGGCTGTGGAGTATCCGGTGATTACCGTGGCAAAATCCGACAGGACATTGCAGACTACTTATCCTGCTACAATCGAAGGCAGGCAGAGTATTGCAATCTATCCTCAGGTTTCAGGGAGGATTACCGCAGTGAATGTGTCCGAGGGACAGAATGTGAAGAAGGGCCAGTCGCTGTTTGTTATCGATCAGGTGCCGTACAAGGCAGCATACGAAGTCGCAAAGGCAAATCTCCAGTCTGCGAAGGTTGCCGTGGAGACTGCCCGGCTCAATTATGAGAGCGACAAGAAACTTTATGACAAGAAAGTAGTGTCTGCATTCCAGCTCCAGACCACTCTCAATTCCCTTCATACCGCACAGGCGGCTCTTGCACAGGCAGAGGCCAATATGACGAATGCGGAGAACAACCTCTCCTATACCGAGGTTTCCAGTCCGGCAAACGGAGTCGTAGGCAAGATCCCGTTCAGGGAGGGTGCGCTTGTGAGCGCATCGATTGCCCAGCCTCTTACGACAGTGGCGGATAACTCCCTCATGTATGTGTATTTCTCCCTAAGCGAGAACGAGGCTCTTGACCTTGTGGAGAAATACGGTTCGCTGGACAAGGCGATAGAGCAAATGCCGGCAATAGACCTTATCCTCAACAACGGCTCGAAGTATCCGCACAAAGGCGAAGTGGCAAGCATAAGCGCCATAATCAGCGAGACGACCGGGGCGGTGCAGGCGAGGGCCGAGTTTTCCAACCCTGACAGACTGCTTTTCAGCGGCTCCAACGGAAGCGTGGTCTTCCCTGATGAATACAGGGATGTGATAGTGATTCCGCAGGAGTCGACTTTCCAGCTTCAGGATCAGATCTTTGTCTACAAGGTCGTGGATGGCAAGACCCAGTCTGCAAGGATTACAGTCGTCCCTAAGAACAACGGTACCGAATACATCGTGCTTACCGGCCTTGAAGTCGGGGACAAGATCGTGGCTTCCGGAGCAGGTCTGCTCAGGGAAGGAATGCCGATCAAAGAGAAATCCGCATCAGATGACGCGGAGGTAACAGAATAAGGAAAGAATTATGGCAAGAAACAGATTTATCGAGCGGCCGGTCCTTTCTATCTGTATATCGGTAGTGGTCGTATTCATAGGACTGCTCGCTCTCAACGGCCTTTCCGTAGAGAAGTTCCCTAACATCGCGCCTCCGACCGTCCGTGTGTCGGCCACCTATATGGGAGCGAGTGCGGAGACCGTACAGAAGGCCGTCATCATTCCGCTGGAGGAATCCATCAACGGAGTGGAGAACATGACCTATATGGAGTCTACCGCTACTGCAGGTCAGGCATACGTCAGCATATATTTCAAACAGGGTATCGATGCCGATATGGCTGCGGTGAATGTGCAGAACAAGGTATCCGAGGCTACCGGACTTCTGCCGAGCGAGGTCACCCAGGTGGGCGTGACTGTCCGCAAGAGACAGACCAGCCAGCTGGCCATTATCGGCGTGTACAGCCCGGATGACAGGTTCGATGAGAAATTTATCGCCAACTATCTGAACATCAACGTTGTCCCTCAGATACAGCGTGTGAACGGCGTGGGAGATGTGAATGTGATGGGCGCGAACTACAGTATGCGTATCTGGCTCAATCCCGAAAAGATGGCCACCTACGGTCTCGTTCCGTCTGATATAACCGCAGTCCTCGGGGAGCAGAACATAGAGGCATCGACAGGTTCCTTCGGAGAGAATTCCGACAACGTGTTCACATATACGATGAAATACAGGGGCCGTTACGAGACTCCGGAGGAGTTCGGCGAATTCGTGATACGCTCCACTGCCGATGGTGAGGTGCTCAAGCTCAAGGATGTGGCGGAAATCGAACTCGGCAAGCAGTCGTACAGTTATGTCGGCGGGCTCAGCGGCCACAACGGTGTGACGATGATGATCAACCAGATGGCCGGCACCAATGCTACGCAGATCAATATCGAGATCGAGGAACTCATGAAGGAACTCGGGAAGGAATTCCCTGAAGGTCTGGAATACATGTATCTCCAGAATACCAACGACTTCCTTTTCGCATCCATCAAGGAGGTTATAAAGACCCTCTTCGAGGCTATTCTTCTCGTGGTGCTGGTGGTATTCTTCTTCCTTCAGGACTACAAGCTGACCCTTATCCCGACCATATCTCTGCTGGTTTCGCTTGTCGGCGCCTTCGCGGTGATCTACCTGCTGGGATTCAGCCTCAACCTCCTTACCCTCTTCGCCCTTGTCCTGGTGATAGGTACGGTGGTCGATGATGCGATAGTCGTCGTGGAGGCCGTCCAGGCCAAGTTAGATGAAGGAGAGACGGACATAATCAAGGCGACTGACAACGCCATGCATGATATTACTGCGGCTATCGTCACTTCCACCATCGTCTTCATGGCGGTCTTCATTCCTATCTCCTTCATGAGCGGCACCAGCGGCGTGTTCTACCGTCAGTTCGGTCTGACAATGGCGGTCGCCGTCGGTATCTCCCTGCTCAACGCAATGACCCTCAGCCCTGCACTCTGCGCGGTGATGCTGAAGAAGAAACACAAGGAGAGCAAGTTCACCGCCCTTGTCAGGAAGGCATATCAGGTGTCATATTCTGCAATGGAGAACAAATACCGTGGCGGACTTAAATATATCATCAGACACAGATGGGTAGCGCCGATACTGATAGTGGTCGCCTGCGGTCTTGCGGCATGGCTGATGTCCAGCACCAAGACGGGACTTGTCCCTGCGGAGGATACCGGAACCCTGTTCGTGTCTGTCAATACGGCGCCGGGAAGCAATACTTACTTTACCAACGGCATCTTAAGCAAGGTGGCCGATATAGTCGAGTCCTACCCTGAAATCAAGGCATATTCAAGGGTCGTAGGTTTCAGTATGACCGGAGGTTCCGGAGCTTCCAGCGGTATGCTCATCCTCCAGCTGAAAGACTGGGAGGAGCGTAAGGGCAAGGCCCATTCTTCCGCTGCCATTGTCTCAAGGCTGAACAACGATGTACGTCATATTACCGATGCACAGGTGTTCGTATTCGCCCCGAGCATGATTGACGGTTACGGAACCGGTAATGCGGTCGAACTGAACCTGCAGGACCGTACGGGAGGTGATATCAAGACATTCTTCAACATTTCCCAGAACTATCTTGCAGAGCTGAACAAGCGTCCGGAAGTGATGTCCGCATTCACTTCGTTCCAGGTCGACTATGTGCAGTATGTCGTCGATGTGGATGCTGCGAAATGCAAGAGAGCCGGAGTCTCTCCCAATGATGTCCTCAGCACCATTTCAGGATATTACGGAGGTATCTATGCATCCAACATTATCCGATTCTCCAAGGTGTACAGGGTGATTATACAGGCTGACCCTCAGTACAGGCTCGACCCTGAATCCCTCAACAACATCTATTTCAGGAACGGTACCGAGATGGCGCCTGTCAGCCAGTACGCGACCCTTACCAAGACTACGGGTCCTGAGAGCATGAGCCGTTTCAACATGTTCAACAGTATCGGAGCGAATGTCACAATAGCCGACGGATACAGTTCCGGAGATGTGATCAGGGCCATCGGTGAGGTTGCGGATGAGGTCCTTCCGGAAGGTTACGGATATGAGTTCGGAGGAGCATCCCGCGAGGAGAGCGAGTCCAACAACACCGTGTGGATCCTTGCGATCAGCGTCATCTTCATCTATCTGCTCCTCTGCTCGTTGTACGAAAGTTTCTATATCCCGCTTGCGGTAATGCTTTCCGTGCCGTTCGGAGTCCTCGGCTGCTTTGTCGCCGCCAAGGTGTTCGGAGTGGAGAACAACATCTACCTGCAGACAGGTATGATCATGGTTGTCGGACTGCTTTCCAAGACGGCCATCCTTATCACGGAGTATGCCGTCCAGAGAAGGGAGCACGGCCTTACCATACAGGAAGCCGCATTCGATGCCGCGAGAGTCCGTCTGCGTCCTATCCTGATGACGGTGCTTACCATGATTTTCGGTATGCTTCCTCTGCTGTATGCATCGGGAGCCGGAGCCAACGGTAACCGTACACTCGGTGCAGGAGTCGTCGGAGGTATGCTCATCGGTACGGTAGCCCTGCTCTTTGTGGTGCCGGCACTGTATGTGGTGATGCAGAAGATGGAGGAAAGATTCGGATTTAAAATTAAAAAGACGAAAGAGTAATGATGAACAGAGCACTCAATGTTTTCTGCCATCTTGCCGTTGCGGGAACCCTTGTTTTCACAATGACGGGATGCGGAATATACGGAAAATTCAAGGCTCCTGAATATGAGGAGACTGCCGATGCATACGGAGATGTCGCCGTGGAGGATTCTGTCTCCATGGGTGACATTCTCTGGAGGGAATTCTTCGATGACGAGAACCTGAAGGCCCTTATCGATACGGCGCTGGCCAACAATGCGGACATTGCTACGGCAAAGTTGCGTATCGATGAGGCCCAGGCTTCCCTCAAGGCCGCAAGGCTGGCATACGTGCCTGGATTCGATGTGTCGCCAAATGCAGCTTACGGCTATGACATGAACGCGAAAGGAGGTGCGTGGAGTTTCCAGCTTCCTGTCAACGCAAGCTGGCAGGTGGATATTTTCGGCAAACTGACGAATGCCAAGAGGAGACAGCTTGCCGCATATATGCAGTCTCAGGAATATGCAAGTGCGGTACAGGCGCAGCTTGTGGCTACGGTAGCAATCCAGTATTACTCTCTGCTGGCCCTTGATGCCCAGTACGTGATATACCAGGAGACCGAGAAGAACTGGAGGGAGAACGTGAGGGTGACCGAACAGCTCCTTGAAGCCGGACGCTACACTGCGGATGCGGTATATCAGGCACAGGCAAACTATTACAGCGTATGCAACAGTCTGCTGGACATCCGGCAGCAGCTGCGCCAGGCCGAGAACCAGATGTGCTCTCTCCTCGGCAAGGTGTCCGGAACCCCTATAGAGAGAGGAAGCCTTGAAGACTGGACTTCTCCTGAGATGATAGAGGTCGGTATTCCTGTCGAGGTCCTCTCCAACAGGCCTGATGTGAAACAGGCGGAATACCAGTTCGCCCAGGCTTTCTATACGACCAACGGAGCGCGCTCCGCAATGTATCCATCGCTTACGATTACCGGAAGCCTTGACTTCTATTCGATGATAGTGAATGCTGTCGGCTCTCTTGTAGAACCGATTTTCCAGCAGGGACAGCTCAGGGCCAACCTCAAGATTGCAAAGGCACAGCAGGCCGAGGCCGAGGTCGCCTTCCGTCAGTCCATCATCGATGCAGGCATCGAAGTCAACAACACTGTGACGGCTCTCAAGACGGCTCAGGGCAAGACAGCCAATTATGCCGCCCAGGTAAGCAGCCTCGAGAAAGCCGTTGAAGCGGCACAGAACAGGATGCAGGACAAGAATGCCACTTATCTGGAGGTCCTGACTGCGCAGCAGTCTCTTCTGACCGCACAGGTAGGGGAGATCGCCAACAGGCTTTCGGAGATATCCGAAACGATAACTCTCTATCAGGCTCTCGGCGGAGGATGCGAATGATGTCCGACTTTGAAATACTTGCAAGCCTTATAAAGGAAAAGACAGTTGATTGCGGGGTGCTGGTCGCGGATTTGCACCCCGCAGATTTTTATGCGGAGGACGGGGGCCGCTTCCCGGAACTGTCGGATATCGTCTTTCATATAGCCGTGCTTTCCGGACAGCTGGACATCACGGTGGATGACAGGGAGTACCATTGTTCTGCCAGGGAAAACAACCTTGTCGATATCAAGCCATTGAACAAGGTCTCATCCATACGGCCCGGGGACGGGTTCTCCGGCAGGATACTGGCACTGTCGAGACCTTTTATCGAGAGTGTCCTCAGAGGCAGGAAGCCCATAAGGGCGAGGGATATACTTGCCATGAAGATAAGTACGGCCGTGACACTCCCGGATGCTGACATGCAGCGGGTGGAGGAACATTTCCGCGTGGTGTATGAAAACTGCTCCGGGGCGGATGGCTCGAGGCTGGATCAGGCCATATTCTGTTATGCGGCGCTTCTTCTGCATCTGAACATAATCCGCATAGTGTCTTCCATGCTGCGGGTAGAGTCCATACAGGGTGTCTCAGGCAATGCGGCCAGGATTCTGGACCGGTTTCTCTGTCTTGTGGATGAAAATGTCGCCGTGGAGCATGAGGTCGGTTTCTATGCTGCGAAACTGGGTATAACTCCGCATTACCTTACAATGATATCCAACAGGTTTACGGGATGTTCGGCAGGCAAGCTGATTGCGGACTCTCTGATGTCCAAGGCGTATGCGCTTCTCCGTAATACTGACTATACGATCCTGGAGATAGCGGAACGCCTGCATTTCAGCGACCGCTCATCGTTCGGCAAATTCTTCCGCAAGCATTCCTCGACTACTCCTGCCGCATATCGCAGAAGCATTATGTAATGCGGATGCTTTTCAGCTGTCAATGTCCGAAATACGGTTCTACGGAAGAGCCTCCGCTGACTGTCGAACTGTCGTAGGCATTGCCTGAATAGTAAATGTGGCTGCCTCCCGTAAGCGAGCAGCTGATGGTTCCGTTATCTGTGCTGAACCATGCGGTGCTGCCTCCCGACAGGGAGCCGTAGCATTTGTCAATGTACAGTCCGGATATGCCGTAGATTGCCCTGCCATCCATTGCGGACCCGCCGTCAAGCTGCATGTTGCATGTATCTATGCAGCCTCCGGTTGAGAGGGAGGAGGCTCCGGAAGCGCAGATGTCGAGGACACCGGTTTCTGTCAGGTCGAACTCGACCCTTCCTGCCCCGGAAAGTTCCATGGTGATATTGTCTGCCGTAACCTCTTTTCCGTAGATGGCTGATGCCCCGGATGCATTCAGATAGAATTCATCTGCAATGAATGGCCTTCCCGATGATATGACGGATGCCCCGGATGCGGACAGATGGCATATATTGCTTTTGTACGGAATCTCCACAATGGTCCTGAAATATCCGTTGCCGTTCATTTTCAGTCCGGCAGAATATCCGATTGTCAGTATTCCCCTGTAGTCTTCGTATATTTCCACGTACGGGAGTACGTTCGCATCGGCTTCTATATATGCCTCGTTCATGGTATCCGAGAAGATTACCTCTATTGCATCTTCGACCTCCACTCCCGTAAAGTCCATTGAAACCGGGATGGTCTTGCTCTCGGTATATCCTGCAAGGTCGATGCTTATGTCACTGCAGCCCGCAGTGCAGACAACGGCTGCGATTCCTGCGGCAAATGTCAAATGCTTTGTCATGTCCTCTCGTTTATATCCGGTCATAAAGATGCGCAGTGCACGGGAATGGTTGCATCTGTGCATCGCCATCTGCATGCCGGAAAAGAAATCCGAAAGAAATCCGAAAAAGAAATCTGCTCCCGCTGTTGCAACATTTCCGGAAAATGTCTATATTTGCAATCCTGTTTTGACAATAGGCAGTCCTTTCGGGAAATCCCGGGCTTCCGAGGACAGATTGAAAGTTTGCGGAAATAGCTCAGTTGGTAGAGCATCAGCTTCCCAAGCTGAGGGTCGCGAGTTCGAATCTCGTTTTCCGCTCATTCAGGTCGCTGCATCCAAAGGATGCGGCGACTTTCTGTTTATAATGGCTATGAGCTTGCTCATTAAGGTATTATAAACAGAAAGGAGTATGAGCGAAGCTCAATGGCGACCTGAATGAAAGCGCCTCCCTGGCGAAGGGAAAGAGAAAAGGAAGCGCAGCGAGCTAATCTCGTTTTCCGCTCATTCATTATCAAGCAGTTACAGAGATGTGACTGCTTTTTTGTTGCTCTGGTTTACACCCGTTCTGGGGGCTTCTGACAGCATTCATGTTAGCAGATATGTTAGCAAAATTATCATGTTAACTACTTCTGTAGAAGCTATTTGCTTTAATTATCGTCCCAAAAGGGACAACACTTATCCGATTATGCTCCGATTGACTAAATCTGGAAAGAGAAAGTATGTTTCGTTGGGCATATCGGTAAAAGAAAAGGACTGGGACTTCAAGAAGAATCAGCCAAAGAAATCCTGCCCAGACAGAGAAGCCATTGTCAAACTCATAAGCGACAAGGTATCTGCTTACAACAGTATGATAATGGAACTGACTGCCAAACAGCAGGAGTTTACCATATCTTCTCTCGTCCAGATAATGGAGAACAAGATTGCCGTCAAGACTGTCTCCGAAATGTACGATTATCTGATAGACGAGTTCCACAGGACAGACCACCTTGGAACAATGAGTGTTTACAAGCAATCGAAAAGTTCTCTAATCAAATTCAACCGCACTCTTGACATCCCGTTCAGCGACATAGATTGCCAGTGGCTCGAAAGATACGAGAAATGGTTGAAAGGCAGGAATATCAAGGACACGACTGTAAGCATCCTGTTCCGTACCCTCCGCAGTGTGTTCAACAGGGCACTGTCAATGAAACTGATAAAACAAGATATTTATCCGTTCAACGATTTCAAGGTCAGCAAATTCGATGTGCGGACGAAGAAAAGGGCTGTGACAAAAGAGGATGTTAAGAAGATAATGTCGCTTGATTTGTCTGGGGAACGGCACTATATGCAACTTGCAAGGGACATATTCCTGTTCAGTTACTTCGGTGCAGGCATAAACTTCTCCGACATAGCCCTGTTACGGTACTGTGACATATCTGACGGCAGAGTTCGGTATATCCGCAAGAAGACAGGCAAGGAAATCAGTTTCCCGTTAAGCGATGCGGGACAGGAGATAATCAAGCGATATTCCAGACAGGATGCAACCAGTGAGGATTACATATTCCCGATACTTGACAGGAGGATACACAGAACTGAAATACAGAGGAAAAACAGAATCCACAAAGTGATAGGCAAAGTGAATCCATGTCTTGCAGAGATAGGCAGAATGGCAGGTCTGGAAACGCACCTCACGACCTATGTTGCCCGACATACATTCGCAACCGTCTTGAAAAGGTCTGGAGTGAACATAGCAATCATCAGCGAAAGTCTCGGACATTCCGACCTTGAAACCACCCAGATTTATCTCGACAGTTTCGAGAACTCCCAGATAGACGAAGCAATGAAGAATCTGCTTTAGTCACAATCCAGCATCCATACATATTCCAGACAATAAGGGCAGGTGCAATATCCTGTCCTTTTCTGTTATCTATACTTGACAACCAATTAAAAATCAACATTATGAACAATCAATTTATCCCTTATCAAAGGCTCGAACTGAAAAACATGAGCACAGAGAAAATCATCAGCATCATCAGAGTGGCAGCAAAGAACTATGATGATACCTCACTTATCCTCACACCTCGTATAGACCAGTCTGGACAGGCATACTACTGGACTGGATTGAGATATGGAGGATGTACCGAACTGGATTTCAAGTTATGCCTAAACAAGGAGATAGAAGCATTCATCCTCTGTTTCCTCTTGAAAGGCAAGGACGGTCTTGTTGATGTCGGCAACTTCACTCCAGACCCTACAATGACAAAGGGCATAAGCTGGCTGCAATCCCACTTGTACCGTCATTTGGAATACTGTCAAGGTCTCAAAGACTTTATCAGAACAAGCAACGGCAGGACATTCCAGAACAGGAAACTGACATTCCCGTATGGCAGTATCATCTATTCACAGGAAATCAAGGATGTATTTTCGACCCGACCACAATGACGGTCAAGCAGACATCCATATATGAGACAAGTGGACATCCCGATAAAGGACATCCGAAGAAGATTCCAAAACAAATTCCAGAATTTTCTGGGGACAAAACCGCTGAACATACGGGCAGTTAAAGGACAATACCGACAGAACATCCAGACAGGTATCCTCCAACCCTATTAAGACATGCCGAAACGCACCAGATGTGTCCTCCAGAGCCGAGAAGATACCACCACTGTTCAAGTTGCAATCCATTGATTTTTAATGGATTTTGATTTGGAAATGTCACAAAATTTATATAACTTCGTATTACAGATTCAGATAAGGAGAGTGCCGAATCTGGGCACAGGCTGATTCCGACAATGGTCACGGAGAAGCCAGTCATATATGCGTAACGATACACAGATACAGGGAGGGGCTGAAAATGCCGTCTCCCTTAACTGTGCCCTGACTTACCATATTTTTTGAGTGGCTGAATCGACCGAAAGAGATTCCATATAAAAGAGATAAGGCTGAATGTCAGTCCATTTTAATTCCAAATCAAATTAAGAATCGTTATGCGTAAACACGAAAATGACAATCAAAAAACGACCAATTCACAAGACCAGAAGATAACAGCCCCAGAGGGTGCAATATACCTCACGGACTGAATGGAAGAGATACCGTCCAACTGCATATTGAGCAAGGGGACAACAGGATGCGGAGCGACCACACTGGCAACGGTGCAGAATATACCTACACTGATAGCGATGCCGTTCGTAGAACTTATAGACAACAAGGCACAGCAGTTTCCAGAGAACGGAGACGGGAGACCAGTCCTGCTTCCTATATACGGTGAGGGAGACAAGACAGGGGAGATACGGGAGTACATGGACAGACATGGAGACCTGCCGAAGATAGCCACCACCTACGATTCAGTGCCGAAAGTATGTAGCATACTGGATTCATTGGGCTATGACCCGTACGGGAATATGCACCTGTGCGTGGACGAATGGCATACACTGTTCAACCATTACAGTTTCCGAAACATGGCGATAAGAAACCTGCTTGCAATCGCAAAAGACTTTGACAGGGCAACCTACATGTCCGCCACACCGATAGAGAGGGAATACTGGCTGGAGGAACTTATGGACATGCCCGAATACAGGATAGAGTGACCGCACATAGAGCCAGTAAAGGTCAGAAGCCACAGGATAGAGGGCAATCCCCTTGCATACATGACTGGGATATGCAGAAACAGGCTCAAGGGAGAAAACATCGGCAGCAACTACCATATCTTCCTAAACAGTGTGGAGGGCATATACTGGATAATCCGCAACGCAGGTCTCACACCAGACAACACAAGGGTCGTATGCTCACAGTCCAGCGGAAAGCAGAACACAGCCAAACTCCACGGCTTCCCGATAAGCAGGACGGCAGACCAGACAAAGATGTTCAACTTTTATACATCCACTGCCTTCGAGGGATGCGACATATACGATGAGAGAGGACGGACATTCATAGTCAGCGAGCCGTACAAGACCCACACGGTGCCAGACATATCCACATCGTTCATCCAGATAGCAGGGAGGGTAAGAAACAACATATACGGAGGGGAAGTGATACACCTGTACGGAGCGACAGGCAATCAGAGGACGGTAAGCCCAGACGAGTTCGAGAGAGCCACATGGGAAGCTGTGGAAAAGACGGAACATGACTTGGAACACATCAACGCCCTGTCGGACCAGATGAAGACGAGCATAATCCGCAACCTGCCGTACATCAACGGAAAGTTCATTTGTGAGGAGGACGGAAAACTCACGGTAGACAGGAACATGGCGAAATACGAGATAGTGAATTACAGGATTGTCAACGGGGTATACAGTTCACAGATAACGGTAGAGAACGAGATTAAGAAGAACGGAATCGGCATAGCGAACAACGATTCCTATACAGCACCGAAAAACATACAGGCAATGACACAGACAAGGACAAACTTTGAGGACATATACAGGAGATACAGCGAGATAAGGCATGAGAAGCCGATAATGTTCACGACAGACTGGGAGATAGAACTGTCGGAAGCGATATACCCGTTCATAGGGGACGCATACACGAAACTGGGTGATGAAAAGGTCAAGGCACTCAAATACAGGGTCGGGGCGATACAGGATGCACTGACAGCGATGTCAAGGGTGGACACGGACTTGAAGATAGTAGAAATGGCTGACAGGAGATTCCCGAAGCAGACACCGATACCAGTGAAGAAGATAAAGGAAGAACTCCAGAAGATATACGATACGGTGGGAGTAAACAGGCGGGCAAAGGCAACCGATATGGGGCAATGGTATGACACAGTGACATCCCCGAAACGGATAGACGGGAAGAATGTCTCCTGCATGACAATCATAAGGAGCAGATTCGTAAGGAGTGATTTCTAAAGGTACAACGGAGGGAGAAAGAAATCCTCCAAGTTCCAAATGGAAAAAGTGCTATTTTTTTCATGGCACGAGATTGAGGTGTCTATAAGAATAGCATTTCATGCCATAAAAAATATTACATCGGATATATTATCTGAAATCATTCTCCAAAACAAATCCAGACAAACAGAAAATTCGGTTGGAAACCTCACTTATTCCATTATATATAAGCCAGTTAATCCAGAAAAATTCACTTTGGAAAACTCGGAAATAATACATAACTTCATATAGAATTGGCATATAAAGAGATACATTATATGGGAACATACAGGATTCCATTTAAAGAGATTCAGACATAGAAGATTCCATTAACCAGAAACAAAGGAGAAGCGATGAAAGCGATACCATTGATATGTACGACAACGATAGATATACCGATGATTCTTGAAATCCAGAAGTCAAGGACAGTGTATATCTATAATGAGGACGAGGACTGGGACAGAGAAATCATTTGCCTGCCTTGCTTTAGGGATAGCGACAGCTGGAAGAAAAGGGATTAACTGCATTATAGATAAATCCATATTAAATTAGTTTGAAATTATTCGGGGAGGACAGCATAAGTTCTCCCTTTCCTGTATCTGTGAGTTTGGTTTCCAAAAAAATTTGGAATGGATTTGGCAGTCTCATTATCTGTGTATAGATAAAAAGACTATATTTGCAAAAGATGAAATTGATAGACAATCATATCAAGAACATAGTTTCCTTGTGCAAACGGTACAAGGTAAACAGGCTTTTCGTTTTCGGGTCTGTATTGACTGACAGATTCAATGATGAAAGCGACATAGATTTGGTCGTGGATTTCAAGAAAGACGAGGTGGAGGATTATTTCGACAATTACTTCGATTTCAAGTATTCATTACAGGATTTGTTCGGCAGAAAGGTTGATTTGGTAGAGGAACAGTCCATAAAAAATCCGTATTTCCGAAAGAATGTGGATTCTACAAAGCAATTGATATATGGATGAGAATATAAACAAGCATCTGCACGACATTCTGGATGCAATCAATGAGATAGAATCATTCTTTGGAGACAAGCCCAAGTATTTCAACGAGTTCTGCAATGACCTGTGTTTAAGACGGGCAGTAGAAAGGGATATTGAGATAATCGGTGAGGCAATGAACAGGATTCTGAAAGAGGACAGAAACATAGCCATTACCAATTCCCGAAAGATAGTCGATGCAAGGAACTATATCATACATGGCTATGACAGTCTTTCAGCCGATATTCTATGGAGTATAGTGATAAACCATTTGCCGAAACTGAAAGAGGAAGCGCAGACATTACTGGAACAATAGACTGCTTTAGACGGATTAATGGCATATCAGCCCTCTTGCAGCAATGTGAGAGGGTTTTCTGTATATAGAAGACTCCAAAAAGTCAGAATTGAATTGGAAACTATGTCTTTAACTATACCAGACTGGCTTCCAGATAAATAGCCAAATCAAGTTGGATTCATACCTTTAACTATACCTGCTCTCATAGGTACAGGTAAAGAACACGCACAGAGTATCTATCCAAAGTACCCCTGCACACACTTCAAGGGAAATCAAAATCCACTTCAACGCAAGACCTGTGTAGGGTACATCCAAAAGGTACTACTTTATATAGAATCAAATTAAGACTTACTCACATACGAAACAGCAGTTTGCAAACCGTTCGATAAACGACAGATAACAATGTCGTTGAATTACATTTATGTTTAACCAGCCGTTCTCACAAGGGACGGCATTTTTCGTTTATATGACATGACAGCACAACAGATTGTAAACGACTTGATTCTCGACAACCAGAATCTTGTCATAGAAGAACTCATGAAACACGATGAATGTCTCTGGGAAGAACTGGAGAATTTCGATGAAGATACTGATGTCCTCGAATGGTGGCTTGTTACACCGTTTATGGCGGATATGCTGAAAAACAACGGAGAAGTGGTACTTGCTGCATACGACTGCTATTGGTGGGGCAGACAGACTTCGGGTCAAGGTCTCTCAATGGATTGGGTGATTCAGAAGATAGCGGAGGATATGTCGAACTGATGAAACTATCAAGGGATGGAAAAGCAAAGGAATATCCGATTCGGTTTCCAAATAAACTGGAAATTGAGTTGGATATTTCATTTATCTATAACCAATTAAAAATCAAAGGAACAATGGAAGAAACGACAGGTTACAACGGATTTACACCGTCAGACTATGCGGAAGAACTTTACAGGGATGCAAAGGCCAATTCCCAAAGGAAACAAAGGTTGCAAAGGAGACTTGACAATCTTGCAAAGGAACAGCAGCAGAACTTGAAGCACCAGATGAAGCAAAGGATATTCAAGGCTGGTATCGAATACTATGAAGCAAGGGCAGAATACTGCTATTATCTGGCAGATAGTGCATACGAAATGGAGTTCAAGATATGGACGGACATTATGCTGGACTTCATGGCTGAACTGGACAGACAAACAGAAAATAAGACAGAATCGCCTATGTAGAATCCAAATCAAGGAAATCAAAGGAAAATCCGAATGAATAACCAATTAAATGAAACGATTATGAGCAAGGAAATGAACTGGGACAACTTCGTTCCTACAAGAGAAATCAGAGAGTACGACAGAAGATTCAGAGAAAGTATCAGACAGAGAGAACAGTTGAAAGTAGAACTGTCAGAACTGGAGAAACGCAGACGGGACATATTCTGGGATGTGGAATATGCTATGCTTTCAACTGGAATCAAATACTTCAATACCTGTTCTGAATACTGGCTAATTAAAGTTGAATCAGAGTACATAAAGGCAGAGAAAGAGTATCTAAACAGCCAAGAATAAGACATTTGCAAAATACTGACAAATAAAATCCAATCAGATTTGATTTTCAGTGAAATATAACCGAATTTTGGCGGAAATTAGATGCGCAATACTCCACGAGTGTCAAAAACATTTTCTATCTTTGTGCCGTTATCGAAAGGTAACAGACATAATTGATGAAAGTGTTTCGCTTTTATCCTTGCTTCGAAATCTGGGAAATTTAATATATAACTATTTAACCATTTGTAAATGAGTAGTTTATGAATTTTGTTTCTGAAACAAGAAACAAATCA
>CALUPT010000001.1 GCA_944322715.1 uncultured Bacteroidales bacterium | reverse complement strand
ATCCAGGATGTCAAGGCCGGCAACGTGGACGGATTCATGGAGAGGCTCCAGAGTTTCCTCTCCGACTGCCCGTACGAGTTGGCAAGGGACATCGAACTCCACTACCAGAACGTGCTGTTCATCGTATTCCGTCTGGCAGGGCTCTACACCAGGGTAGAGTATCGCACCTCACGCGGCAGGATCGACATGGTGGTGCAGACCGCGGACTACGTGTACGTAATGGAGTTCAAGCTCGACGGCTCGGCCGAGCAGGCCATGCAGCAGATAGAGGAGAAGCAGTACGCCCTCCCGTTCGCAAAGGACTCACGCAAGGTCTACAGAATCGGGGTCAACTTCAGTTCCGAAACACGAAACATCGACAAATGGATAGTGGAAACCGGAGACTGAAAATAAAATCGCTAATTTTGTGAGAGATAATTTTCGTGTTATGGGAAAGCTTTATCCGGTAGGCATACAGAATTTCGAGAGCCTGCGAAAGGACGGGTTCTTCTATGTGGACAAGACCGCACTTATGTACCAGCTGGTCACAACGGGACGATACTATTTCCTGAGCCGTCCCAGAAGGTTCGGCAAGAGCCTGCTCATCAGCACACTCGAAGCATACTTCCAGGGAAAGAGGGAGCTCTTCGACGGGCTGGCGGTCGCCTCTCTCGAAAAGGAGTGGAAACAGCACCCGGTCCTGCACCTCGACCTCAATACACAGAATTACAGCTCTGTCTCCGCTCTGGAGGATATTCTCAACGAGGCTCTGTCCGGATGGGAGGATATGTACGGGGCGAATGATGTGGAAATAGGTTTTGCCAGACGCTTTGCCGGAATCATCAGACGCGCCGCGGCAACGACCGGAGAAAGGGTCGTCATCCTCGTGGACGAATATGACAAGCCTCTCCTCCAGACCATAGGAAATCCTGAATTGCAGGAAGAATACAAGAAGATACTGAAATCTTTCTATGGCGCTCTGAAATCTGAAGACGGATACATCCGTTTCGCCCTCCTCACCGGAGTCACCAAGTTCGGCAAGGTCAGCGTCTTCAGCGACCTCAACAACCTGGAGGACATCTCTATGAAGAAAGAATACTCCGGTATATGCGGCGTAAGCGAGGAGGAACTCATCCGGGACTTCGATGAAGATATCAAGAAGCTGGCCGAGACGAACGGACAGACCTACGGGCAGGCCTGCGCTCAGCTGAAGGAGGACTATGACGGATACCACTTCTGCCCGGACTCCCCGGGAATATATAATCCGTTCAGCCTTCTCAACACTTTCAAGTCAAGAGAATACGGCAGCTACTGGTTCGAGACAGGGACCCCGACATATCTCGTCGAACTCCTCAAGAAAAGCGACTATGACCTCGAGCAGATGTCCCGGGAGGAGACTGACTCCGAGACCCTTGACTCCATTTTCACCGGTGACAACCCCATACCGGTCATCTACCAGAGCGGATACCTCACAATCAAGAAATACGACAGCAGATTCGGCCTCTACACCCTCGGATTCCCCAACAGGGAGGTCGAGGAGGGGTTCCTGAGATTCCTCATGCCGTATTACGCAAAAAGCGACAGGACAAAGTCCGGGTTCGAAATCAAACGCTTCGTGGATGATGTGGAGAAGGGTGACATAGACGGATTCATGGAGAGGCTCCAGAGTTTCCTCTCCGACTGCCCGTACGAGTTGGCAAGGGACATTGAACTCCACTACCAGAACGTGCTCTTCATCGTATTCCGTCTGGCAGGGCTCTACACCAGGGTAGAGTACCGCACCTCCCGCGGCAGGATCGACATGGTGGTGCAGACCGCGGACTACGTGTACGTAATGGAGTTCAAGCTCGACGGCTCGGCCGAGCAGGCCATGCAGCAGATAGAGGAGAAGCAGTACGCCCTCCCGTTCGCAAAGGACTCACGCAAGGTCTACAGAATCGGGGTCAACTTCAGTTCCGAAACACGCAACATCGACAGGTGGATAGTGGAATAAAACGGCGACGGCAGAACGCCGGCCCGGCAGACAAACAGAAAGAATCGCCCGACCGCCTAAACGCAAAAAGCCACAGCGACAGAAAGGCACAACGGCAAAAGCCACAGCGACAGAAACGGGGAATACCTGTCAGAAATAGAACACGAGCCGAAAACAACTACTAAACAAGGCCTGGCGCAACTCCTGGAACACTATTGATTACAAACATATTACAGATAAAATTCCTTTTATTGCAACTACTAATTCCATTAGCAGGCTTTGACAGTTCTATATAATAGGTCAATTTTGTAGCAAGATAACATTAAAACTATCAGCTATGAAATTGTGCAGACACCTGATTGTGCTTGGTGCTGCAGCCGGACTGGTGATGCCTGGCTGCACGCCTGAGGAAGAAACACTCATCGACACCGGAGAAATACTGACTCTCACGGCATCGGCAAAGGAAATCACACTAAAAGAAAGCGATGGAGAAAAAGAGGCCCTGAAACTGACCTGGACTCCGGCATCCAATTACGGATTGGAAGAAGAAGTCTATTACACACTTGAAATCGCCTCTGCAGACACAGAATACGCAGATGGGTTCAGCAGGGACATGGGCAAATCCACATTCAGCATAACATGGACAGGAGAGGAACTCAACACCTTCCTGACAGAGCAATTCGAAGCCGAAAGCGGGACAATGGAAAAATACAAGGCCCGCATAACAGCCACTATATACGGAAGAGATGACCTTACACAGACCGCTGAAACGGAATTCTCAGCCAAGACTTATACACCGACATCCTATGCCTTATATATCAACGGCTCCGCACTTGCAGACCCTACGGCAGGGAAAATGACTCTTGAAGATGCGGCAGGGCAGTTCTCCTGGACAGGGGTTCTCAAGGAGGGCAATTTCGTCTTTTCCGTTTCAGAAGACTCAAAATGGCCGGCATACTGTAAAGGAGAATCGGAGAACAGTCTGAAAAAAATCGATGAAGCACCTTCTTCAGCCGATGACATATCAATAGAAGTGGCTGAAATCGGAGAATATAAGGTGACAGCCGATCTGATCGGCCTGACCTACAGCATCGAGTCTTATAAGCCTGTACCTGAAAACCTTTTCATAACAGGAACAGCAGTGGACGCAAATGACTACGTGAATGCAAAACTTATGACAAGGACTGAAGCAGGAGTATTCACATATACATGCTGGATGGAAGACAATGACCAATTCAAATTCCTGGAATCACAGACCTCGTGGTGGCCTGCATTCGTCCGGGATGGGAATTCTTCAGAAACGCTCATGCTCAAATATTTCAGTTCGAACCCCGGAACAGACTACGACCTGAATTTCACATATAACGGAGAAGCAGGATGGAAGCTCATCACTGCCAATACCAACACCATGACTGTCACCATAGTGGAGACAGAGGATCCGAATCCGGGTGAACCGATGCCGGAAACGCTCATGATAGGCGGAACCGCTCTCGGGAAAGATGCATGGCTTTGGGATGGGTCAAGAATCATGACGCAGACAGAAACAGGTTTCACATGGACAGGAGAGATGACAAGAGGTACATTCCGTTTCGCAGCGCGACACGAAGAGGAGGCATATTGGCCTGGCTACAAGAGAAACAGCCAGTCGGAAGATTACTGGACAATAACATCCTTAAACTACAATGAATTCGACGATGTATTGCCTGATGTCGGTTTCACTGTCCTCAAGACCGGAAAATACACTGTGACAGTCGATTTCCTCACATATAAGGTAAACCTTGAACTTGTCGAGGAACACGAAACCACATACGAAGAGAACCTGTATATACTCTTTGCAAGCGAATGGGACAACGACCCTGTACGCACGGAGATGAAAAAAGAATCCGAAGGCATTTTCAGCTGGGAAGGGTTTGTCACAGTAGGCGGCCACGACAAAATCGCAGATGGTGAATTCCAGATATTCACTTCTCCGGAACCGGGGAACTGGTGGCCACGCTATACGCTCACTTACACCAACGACCCTGACTACAAGAACAGAATCGACCTGTATTCCTACGATCCTACCATGTCAATCGACATTAAGGAATCCGGGAAATACAGGATCGTGATAAACCTTGTAGAAATGACCTACGAAGTAACCAGGACAGAATAACAGTTACACTCAAACATGAAACAGGGGTGTGCCGAAACGGATTTCCGGCACACCCTTCACTATTTTTCCATAATTTTGCAGAATGAGCAGATACCGACCATTTCTCTTCATAATCCTTACGCTTGCAGTCCTTTCCGGCTGCCACACAGGAAGCATGCACAATCCTGAGATCAAGGACATCCTCGAGCAGCTCGACAAGGTAGTGGAAGACCGGGACATCTACACCCAAAAGAAAGAGGGCAGGATAGCCGGAATGAAATCCCTGCTGTATGACAATATGTCCGCTGAGGAAAGGTACAAGGTATATGACAGGATATACGATGAGTATTACCAGTACAATCTCGATTCGGCGATAGTCTACGCAAAAAAGAAATTTGACCTTACCGACGGCATTACCCCCCCTATTTCAGGACCGATGCCAGGCTTGACCTTGCAGAACGGCATATACTGTCAGGTGCACACGTAGACGCAATACGGATATTGGACGAGATCGACACTGTCTTTATGGACAGAGGCCTGCTCGCCAGATATTACCACATAAGACAGTCTCTTTATGAAGACATGAGCGGAGCCGCGGATGACCCCGAGCTGAAACTGCAATATGACAGGATGCGGAAACATTATCGTCAGATGAGGCTGGAACAGCTTGACAGCAATGCAATCGAATACCTCTATGTGACTTCTGAGATAATGAGGGAACAGGGTCGCGCAAAAAGCATTCTACCGCAGCTTCAGCAGAGATGCATCTCCCCGGAGACGGACTCTCATCAGAAAGCCATACTCAACTATATCACGGCAAACATATACAGACAGCTGGGTGACAGTCTGAAAGTGATATACTACTATGCCACAAGTGCAATCAACGATCTCTGCACCCCGGTGAACGACTACAGGTCACTGCACGAACTCGCAATGCAGCTATACAATGCAGGTGACATAGAACGGGCATATTCCTATACTACCAGATCCGTCAAGGACTTTCTGGTAGCCCATACGAGACTCAATATACAGTCTACCGTAGACATACTGCCGGTAATTACAAGCGCATACGAATCCCAGATGAAAGAAAGGCACAGGCAGCTTACATTCCTGCTCATCTGGTTGAGCCTCATGATGACAATGCTGCTCTGCGCAATGCTGGTCATTATCCGCGAACGGGGCAGGACACGCAAGAAGAACGAACTCCTCAGAGAGGCGAATGTGAAGCTTAAAGACTTCAACTCCATGCTTCTGGAAGCAAACGACATCAAGGAGGCCTACCTGTCGAAATACATGGATCTGTGTTCCTCCTACATTGAAAACCTGGACAACTACAGGTCACAGCTCCGCAAGACAGCCAAGACAGGCGGATTCGAGAAGATAATGGAGAATCTTCGCTCGGCCAACTATACAGATGCCGTTCTGCACGATTTCTATACCGAGTTCGATGCCACCTTCCTCAAGTTGTTCCCTGATTTCGTAAGCCAGCTCAACGCCATGCTGCAGCCGGACAAAAGGCTGAAAGACACTTCTGCGGACGGAATACTGACGACTGAACTGAGAGTCATGGCACTGATCCGGCTCGGGATAAACGACTCGACCAAGATTGCACATTTCCTCAGACGTTCACTTTCGACGATATACAACTACAGGGTGAAGATCCGAAACGCGGCTGCCGGGGACAGGGACAATTTCGAATCTATGGTAATGCGCATCTCATTCTCTCCGTCAAGAGGCGCCGGGGGGGGTAAAAAAGACAAAGTAAGTTTTCCCGAAGAGACAACCGCTACTAAACACGGTTGAGATTCTTCCGTCAACTTTCTGATTGTCAACCGTATTGCATTTCAAAACCACTACCATTTATATAGGCTGTCTTTACCGGCAGCCCGAAACTGTCCATATTTGTATCGGCTCTCCATGATACTGTAAGCCGCGAAATCTGACTGCAAAAAGATACACTGACATAAATAACCTGACAAATGAAATACAGATTTCTTCTTTTTATCTTTCTGGGCCTTACATTGGTTTTGGGTTCCTGCGAGCAGGACCGCAAGACATGGTATATACCGGAAGAGTCCGAAGAAAATGAAAGCCTGGAAGACTGGGCGCCAAAAGCAACCGTAATGTACACCGGCCGTTTTTACGATACAGACAATCTTGAAGGCAGGCCGATGTATCCGTGGTGGGGAGAACACATGGTGATACTTTCATACGAAAAGAATCTCGATCCTGCAGCCATGAAAAGATGGGTGGATTCCGCAGACCGGATGTATGAATTCTATCTGAAATGCACCAGGGAGGCGCCTCCGGTAAGAAGCGACTGCTTCATGGATGGAAGAATAACCATCGCCCAAAGCGAAAACTGGCCGGCTGCAGCGGTAGGATGGCTGTGGAATACAGGAATCGCTATCGATTACGGAATCTTCAACGGGCTATACAACAGCTACCGCAACGGCAACGGAGACACCCTCACCCCATACGAGATGGGAAGGAATTTCTGGAAATTCGCGCCCAAGATCACATACGGCACCGATGAGCCTGAATGTACGGGGTATTCAGTATTCATGCGCAGGGTCCTGACAGTGGAGCTGCTCAATCAGAATCTGGACCCGAGTGCTGACACTCCTACAGTGAATCTTCCGAAAATACTTGACATATACCTCGAATCAGGGGAGACATACGAGAACACCATAGCTGTCGAAAAGGGCGTAGACAACCCGTATGACTCAAGCAGCCAGGCTCTGTTCGCCACTTTCCTTTACGCCCTCCAGAAAGATTACGGAGGACTGGACTGGGTGATCAGGTTCTGGAACTACGTCGATGATTGCCCGGATGCCGGGAGCGAACAGATCGCCGTCGACAACATCATCGTCGCCGCATCGCAGGCGGCAGGCAAGGACCTTTGCTCCGTATTCGAAGGATGGAGGTGGCCCGTATCCAATAACGCAAAGACCAGGATACAGAGTCTCGGACTTCTCTGAAAAATAACCAAATGATATGAAACACTGCTTCAATTTTTTCATGCCGATACTGGTATGCGGGCTGATGCTCTGTTCCTGCGAACAGGAACGCAAAACCTGGTATGTGCCGGGAGAGGAAGATGATGACATAAGCCTTGAAGAATGGGCCCCGAAAGTTCCGATCATGTATTACGGGGACGCTTTCGGAGAAAACCCCAATGGAAGGCCGTTATATCCATGGTGGGGAGAACACATGGTGATACTTTCATATAACAATACGGATTTCGAACCGGCTGTCATGAAAAGATGGGTCGATACCATCGATTTCGTGTTCGAATTCTATTATAAGTGTACCCGGCGCATGCCAGGGATATCAGATGTAACATTCATAGATGGCAGGATAAGCATAGCCGCCACCGATGGTCTGCCCGCAGCGGCAGTCGCAGGGGTAGGATATACCGGTATCTGGATGAATACCGACTACTTTTACGGTGCATACAACAGTTACCGGGTCGGGGGAGAGGAGAATCTCTCTCCATACGAAATGGGGAGGAATTTCTGGTTTTTCGGGGACAAGATAGCTACTGATCACGAAGGAGAACCGGAATGCACAGGATATTCCATTTTCACGAGAATGATATGCAATGAACTGTTGGGGGTAAATCCCGGGAATGATCCCATAATCGGCCTGTTCGATGAGTATATGGCCTCGGGCAAGACCTGGGAAAATACCATCGGAAACAATGAGGGAATAAGCGCCAATGCCTGCGATCTCTTTGCGAGCTTTCTGTACGAACTCCAGAGCCGGTATGGCGGGGCCGACTGGGTCATCAAATTCTGGAACCGTGTCTCGGAATGTCCAAGTACCGCTGACAAATATGTCGCCGTCGACAACATCATAGTCGCCGCATCACAGGCGGCAGGCAAGGACCTTTGCTCCGTATTCGAGGAATGGAGGTGGCCCGTATCCAACAGCGCAAGGACCAGGATACAGAGTCTCGGGCTCATTTAAGACAAATATTTTTCAAAACACATACTAATCTGACCAAATTATGAGGATAACGCACTTACTTTTCACTGTCATTGCATTATATGCCGCCACAGGCATACAGCCGGCAGTGTATGCCGCTCCATCAGCGGGCACTGCCGATGCTGTCCAGAGTTATGAAGTGACAGGACACATTACGGATGCTCAGACAAGGGAACCGCTTGCGGGGGCTTTTGTCGTTGAAAAAGGGACGAACAACGGAGTAATGACCCTTGAAGATGGAAGTTTCACCATTCATGTGGCAGACATCCGGTCCGCCCAGCTTGAGATTTCTTTCATAGGCTTCAAAACGGTCACTGTTGACATCGGCTCCCGAGGTATTGTGGATGTAGCCATGGAATCAGACAACGAACTCGATGCAGTCGTAGTCGTCGGTGGAGGTACACAGAAGAAAATTTCCGTGGTGGGGGCAGTCTCCTCAATTACAGGAGAAGCCCTGCGCACATCATCTTCATCCCTCACCTCGGCCCTGGCAGGTAAACTGGCCGGAGTGATATCAATGACGGGGTCAGGAGAACCCGGTACCACATCACAGTTCTATATCCGCGGTATAAGCACTTTCGGAGGAAGGGCAGAGCCTCTCATACTTCTGGATGATGTGGAGATTTCTTCCGGAGACCTCAACAGGATACCCGCCGAGAACATCGCCAGTTTCACCATTCTCAAGGATGCATCCGCAACGGCGATCTATGGTGTACGCGGAGCGAACGGAGTGATGCTCATCACCACCAAGAAAGGTGTGGAAAACCAGAGAGCGTTAGTGAACGTGACTGTGGAGAATTCGTATGTCAGGCCGATGAACATGCCGGAATTCGTGGATGGAGCGACCTGGATGTCAGCCTACAACGAAGCCATGACAGGCAGGAATCCAGGCTCCATAGACAAATATTCCAACGAAACCATAAAAAGGACATTCAGCCACCAGTATCCTTACATCTATCCGGATGTCGACTGGCAGGAACTGCTGTTCAGGAAATGGAACATGAACCAGCGCGCCCACATCAGCATACAGGGAGGAGGAAACAAGGTGACCTACTTCATGAGTCTCCAGGTGAACCACGACACAGGTATGCTCAACGGCAATCAACCAGGATCGCAGTTCAATACCAATATCCGTCAGATGGGTTACACTTTCCAGAACAACATTTCCTACAAGGTGACCAATACGACTACCCTCGACCTGCATCTGAATGCCCAGATCAACCAAAGGAAAGGTCCTAACCAGGACACCCAGTCCATATTCAGTTCGGTATATTCCGCCAACCCTGTAGATTTTCCGGCTTTCTATCCGGCTCAGGAAGGCGATACCCATATCCGCTTCGGTAACATACTGATGCAGAACGGGGAGAGGAAAAGCAACCCGTATGCAGGGCTGCTCGATGACTACGCAGAAAGCAACTCCAACACTCTCAATGCTTCCCTCAAACTGGACCAGAGGCTGGATTTCATCACGGAAGGACTTGCACTGAATGCTCTCGTAAACTGGAAGAACTATTCCATCGCGACATACCACAAGAGTATGTCTCCGTATTTCTACCAGATAAAGGACGGCAGCTGGAGCATCGACAACCCCGATGTCTACGAACTGGAATATGTCGGGGAGATGGGACAGGATTTCGTCACTACCAGCGGACCGGACAAGACCCAGGACCAGACATTCTATTTCGATGCCAGACTCACATACGACAGGACTTTCGGCAAACACACCGTGGGAGGGCTCCTGATGTACATGATGCGCGAATACAGGTCATCCGTCCTTCCTGAACGCAACCAGGGTCTGTCCGGCCGCGCGACATACGGATACGATGACAGATATTTCTTCGAGTTCAACTTCGGATACAACGGGACGGAACGTTTCGAAAAAGGCAGAAGATTCGAATTCTTCCCTGCCGTATCCCTCGGATGGGTACCGAGCAACGAAAGTTTCTGGGGAAATGCTTCCAATACGTTAAGTTACCTGAAACTCAGAGGTTCATACGGACTTATCGGAAGTGATGGCTTCGGCGGAGAGCACTTCGTCTACTACGACAGCATCGACCTCGGCGGAAGTTCATCATATACATCCGGACCATCTTACAATGGAATATATCCGCTTATAACATCACAAGGTATAGCAGTGAACGGCTATGCAGTAGCTGATCCGCACTGGGAAAGATCCAAAAAACTGGATATAGGACTCGATGCGACCTTGTTCAGGGAAGTCGACATCACGTTCGACTACTTCTTCGAATGGAGGGACAGGATAATGATGCAGAGAGGCTCCTGGCCTCAGATAATGGGGTACTGGAATGCCACTCCATGGGCGAATGTCGGAAAAGTGAACAACTGGGGATATGAATTCAGCTTCAACTGGTCGCATAACTTCGGAAAAGACTGGTATCTCAACCTCAGGGGGAACTTCACCTATACCCAGAACAAATATGTGTTCAAGGATGAGCCGAACTACCCGTACGTCTGGCAGAAAGACCAGAACATACCTTTGGACAACATGAAAGGATACATTGCCGAAGGTCTGTTCACATCCCAGGAAGAAATCGACAACTGGCCTACCCAGTCTCTCGGCGGGACGCCTATGGTCGGAGACATCAAATACCGGGACATTAACGGTGACGGCATAATCAACGAGAACGACCAGGCCCTCATCTCGCCATACGGCTATACTCCGCGAATCCAGTACGGCTTCGGATTCAGCCTCCGCTGGAAGAACTGGGACCTCGGCGCCTTCTTCAACGGTTCTGCCCTGCGTTCCATCATGATCAACGGCATCGCGCCGTTCGGCACAAGCGAGAACAACCTGATGGCCTGGATATACGAATCCCGCTGGTCGGAAGACAATCCTGACCCGAATGCGGCATATCCACGTCTCGGAGTGACGGATGCACAGAACGCCAACAACAGCCCTGCCAGCACATACTGGCTGCGCGATGGCAGCTTCCTGAGGTTCAAGACCCTCGAACTCGGATACAGCTTCAAGTTCGGCCGTGTCTACCTCAACTGCGACAACCTCGCGGTATGGAGTCCGTTCAAGCTCTGGGATCCGGAACTCGGCTGGGATTCCTATCCGTTCTCCCGTACATTCAGCCTCGGGGTTCAGTTCAACTTCTAATACATTGTACAAGATATGAAAAACAAACATTTCAATATAAAGACCGTTTGCGGCATTGCCGCAGCATTAAGCCTTGCATCCTGCAACTGGTTGGATGTATCGCCGGAAAAGGTGGCTTCCTTCGATGATGCATTGAAAAACAAGGGAACGACAGAGAACTGGATCTACAGCTGCTACGGGCCTATAGCGGAGACATCGCCGGTTACCTACCGTACAGGTTCTGCAGATGGAGGTATAGAATACTCGACAGATGAGTTCGTTCTGCCGCAGACATACGGAATCGGAGCCCAGACCATGTCATACGGACAGGTCACTTCCAGTTCCGACCTCAGCCACTTCTACTGGACACGTATATATGGAGCCCTCGGACATATCAACCTTTTCCTCAGGGAACTCGAAACGCATTCGCCGTTAGGGGTAACGGACGATGACCGAAACCTCTACAAGGCCCATGCGAACTTCCTGAAAGCCTGCTATTATGCCCTCGGGCTGAAGTTGTTCGGTCCCGTACCTATTGTAAACGAATACATTGACCCGAATACTCCAAGCGAAGAATTCCCGGGAAGATACCACTATGACTATGTGGTGGAGGAAATAATCAGGCTTCTCGATGCCGCGGAAGAAGTGCTTCCTCCAGGCTATGCCCTCGATGAGACATGGGGAAGGGCGAACGACACCGTATGCGAAGCCCTCAAAGGCAGAGTCCTGCTCTATGCAGCCTCCGATCTGTGGAACGGTTCGTTCCCTTATCCGACATGGAGCAATACCAATTTCGAAACGCCGGGGTACGGAAAGGAACTGGTGAGCCATGAGTTCGACATCAAGAAATGGGAAAGGGCATACGAAGCCAACAAGAAAGCCCTTGACATGGCCATTGCAAACGGCCGCAAGCTTCTGCAGATAGAAGATGCGGAGAGATTTATGGAAGAACAGGATATCACGGTCGATGACATATTCATTCCGGGTATAGACCCGAAGACAAACGATGGACAGGAATTCATCAAGCGTACCATGCTGATGAGATATGTTGTCTGCTCGGACGAGACAATGAGCAACTATGAATATGTCTGGGGCAGCACCAGCGCCGGATATGCCGCCGAATACGCTGCAATGTGCGGTCTGCCGCGCAATCTGGTCCAGTTGAACTACACCACCAACATGTATTCAGGATGGAGCGCACTGTCTCCTACACTGAACATCGTAAAATCCTTCTATACCGAGAACGGCAAACTGCCTGCAAATGATGATGATTATTTCGATGAACCAGCATGGCTGCAAAGGGCCGGCATCGATGGACACGAGAACATCATCAATCTCAACACCCGCAGGGAGCCGAGATTCTATGCCTGGATCACTTACGACGACTGTGAACTCGGGCCGTTCATCAGCAACGGAGAGCCTCTGAATGTCAATTTCCTCAGCAAGAAAGCCCAGGGATACGACAGTTCTGTCCGGAGGGACAACTGCCAGACAGGATATCTCTCGAACAAATATACCGCTCCGGCAGTACGCATGACCCCTAATACTCCGAGTGAGGTCGAAAATGCCGGACATCCTCTTGCAGTCAACCGTTATCCGGAACCGTTCATCAGACTGGCTGAAATCTATCTCAACATAGCCGAATGCTGCGCGGAACTCTACCTGCATAAGAATGATGCGAGCAAACTGGACGAAGCACTCGAGATGTTGAATGTCGTACGCGAGCGTGCAGGAGTACCGGAACTGGACGCAAGCGACTGTCAGGGAGAGATGTCCATCCTCGACTGGGTAAGGGCTGAAAGGACTGTGGAACTGTTCGGGGAAGGACACCGTTACTATGACCTGCGCCGCTGGATGATAGCTCCCGAGAAACTTGGTGCCGGAGTCCGCAAGGGACTCGACAGTTTCGAGAGCAAGAAAGAAAACCCTTCTTTCGAGGAATTCAACAGGGAAGTCACAATCAACCAGCCTTTCAGCTGGAGCAACAGAATGTATATTCTTCCTATCCTCATGCATGAAGTATATTCCAACCCTCAGCTCGTTCAGGCTCCAGGTTATTGATAATCATAAAAGAACACGAAATGGAACACAATATGAAAGTATCTGTAATTGCAGCCGCCGCCCTGTGCATTCTCTCGGCAACGGCCTGCGACAACAGCCAGTACAGTCTGGAAAACCTGTATCCTGAAGAATATCACAAGATTATCTCTTTTCAGGAAGATGCAGTCAATACTGATGTCATGAAAATCTATGATGTGAACATAGACATCACGGAAACCCTCACCGTCCTCAGGGGAGGAAGCGATCCTTCCCTGAAAGCCATCGCCAGACTGCGGCCGATGACAGACGAGGAGGCCGATATATATCTGACAGATGGCGTGGCACTCGACCCTCAATACTATTCGATTCCGACTCCGGAAATCGTTCTGGAACCTGAAGAACGGTACAAGGATGTGGTCATAACATTCAGCGCAAAAGACATCGCCGGCATCAGGCATGCAATGGAAGCCGCCCCGGAGACATCCTTCTACATTGCCCTTATGCTCGATGGACTGGACGGGACCGGAGTCAATGCCGGGAAAAGCTATCTCGTTAGGAAAATAGAACTCGGAAAACCTGTAATCAGCCTCAGCGGGACAACGGTATCGGACAACGCTGACTCATGGGTCATCGAACTGTCGGCAGCCATGGATGGGAACAATCTCTGGGATTTCAACTGCACGCCGCGACGCGATGACTCATATATAGAGAATTACAATTACAGCCTCGGCAGGGACTACAGCGCCCTGCCTGAAGAGATGAAATACTCTTTCTCAGGCAACCTCAATTTTGTCAAGGGAGAGAATTCCTCACAGAACAAAGCTACACTGACCGTTTACAAGGATGGTTTCGACTTGGACAATTCACCATACGTACTGCCGGTAGCAATAGATATGGAAAACATGGATTTCGAAATGACTCCATACTATATGGTACTCAACGGAGTAATCAACCTCACCGAAGACATGCTGGAATGTCCGTTCGACCTGAACGGCATCGATGGTAACGGACTGGCAGGACTTATCGATGGCGACATGTACAACACATTCTGGCATACACCGTATCCAGACAGTGGAAAAGAATATGAGGATGAGAAATTCGGGCACTATTTCCAGGTGAATCTTTCAAGAGGAATCACTCAGATGAAATGCGAATACTACAACAGGCCTGCGACAAATGAACATATCGCTCCGAACTACGCAAAGACTGTCGAGATCTACAAAAGTTCAGATGGGAAAATTTGGGATTTGCTCGGAGAGAGGACTGATATACCAGAAGATGAGTCTCCGGTCATAATCGGCACTTTTGAAAGCGATACCCAGTTCAGCTACATCCGTTTCTGCGTCAAGGAAACCCAGCAGGGATTGAAACCGGGCGTGGATCCCGGTGCCTGCACGCACATAGCGGAATTCAAACTCTACGGCATCTGACAGAAACCGACCTTATGATTTAATAATTGTTTTCCCGGACTGGGCGGAACATGCGGCCTAAGCCGACCGTCTTGTCCGGGAATTTCATTGTGACAAGCGGTAAAGATACCCCTAATGTGCCTTACATGGCTTGGGGAAACCGGCCTAAATCCATATATTTGTATTGCCAGACATTTAATTTTACTGCTACACATTATGGAAAAAACACATTGCCTGCCGGCCGCGATATTGTCTCTTGCCATGACATTCCCCGCAGCCGCATATACGCACGTAGGGGCTGTTCCGGAAAACAGCCGTGAAATATCAGTCACGCAGCCCGGAATGAAAGAGGATGACGGGAGGACAGTGTCTGTCCTGCAGTTCGGGGCAAGGCCGGATGACGGCAGGGATGACACTGCCGCACTGCGCAAGGCTGCCGAATACTGCAGGAAACATCCGGGCACGACCCTGACAATACCGGAAGGCGTCTATATGCTGAAGGACAAGGAAGCGGAACGGCTCGAACAGGAGGTGATGGCAGGTAATATGGGGCCGAATCCCGAAACCGTCATCTTCACTCCGTATTATCCCTATGTACGCGGGCTCGATTTCGAAGGGGCCGAAAACGTGACTGTCCGTGCAGGCGGGGCGGTACTGATGTGCGAGGGGTGGATGGAAGCCGTCTCGATTATCGGCTGCCGCAATTTCCGGATAGAAGGGCTGACCGTCGACTACCTGCGCAAACCGTTCTCCCAGGGGACGATAGTGGAAGTCACTCCCGAATCGATGCTCGTACGGTTCAGAGACGGACATACGCTGACGGACGCCACACCTTTCCCGAGGCTGATGATCTGGGACAGTGTCAAGAACGGGATGTTCCGCGATCCGATATATTTCCCGGAACACCGTCTTGAGGGGGACAACCTCGTCAGATTTATGGTCAGCATCCCTGAATATCTCGAAGGGGAACAGGCGGCTGTTCCGCATTCCTTCCATTTCCGTCCTGCCATCTACATAGGAGGGAGTTCGGATGTGGTGATAGACAATGTCACCATCCATTCACAGCCGGGGATGGGAATAACAGGATTCGACAGCAAGAATATCACCATCCACGGACTGAATGTCTGCCCGGCGGATGGATATTCCTTTTCCACCAATACGGATGCGACGCATTTTGCATGCTGCGAAGGAAGCCTCGTCTTCGACCGGTGCTTTTTCAAGGGACAGGGAGATGATGCCACCAACGTGCACGGCTATTACCACGACATCGCATCTGTCTCCGAAGACGGGTGGATAACGCTGGAGCTAAGGGCTCCGACATTCACCCACAGCCAGACCGCAGATGTTCCGCGCATCGGTGACACCATCGAATTCACGATGACATCCACTCTCGTCCCGGAATTTACAGCCACTGTTACGGATGTCATGCACGAAGAGAAATCCACAATCGTCAGGATAAAGACAGACAAGGCTCTGCCGGAAAACCGGGAAGACTGCTACATATTCAACACGTCCAAACTTCCTTCCATGGAATTCAGCAGAAACATTGTATGGGGGAATCTCAGCCGGGCAGTACTTTCCAAGACCAGGAACGTCCGCATCCACGACAACATTTTCAGGGGCTGCACCGGAACCGCGATACACGTCGGGGCGGAATCGTGGTGGAAAGAGGGGGGACACGGCATCGATGTCTCCATAACGGACAATGTCATTGTCAACTGCGGTGACGGTGCAGGGACGCAGTACGGAGCATGCGGAATCGCGGTAGTGATCGATGCTCCGGAGACTTGCGGAACGATACTGCATGACGGAATAGAGATCAGCCGCAATGTCATACGAGGCTGTCCAGGCCATGAAGGCTGCGGAATAGCCGTCAGGAATGCCCGCAACATAAGGATACACGACAATATCATAGAAGAATGTGCGGAAAATATCAGCACATTCTGTACGGAAAACATTTCAATACGATAATATATCCAATTTGCCATGAAAAATAAAATCACCATTCTCATTGCCCTCGCTGCCGTCTTCTCCGTCTCAGCTACAAGTCCGGCAGGCTACCCTGCCGCAAAAGCCGGTCCTGCCGTCCCTGACACTGCCGGGACAAGATGGCACATCAACGGAGACTATTCCATCAGATGGGACATCGGCAATGACATACCGCATTACGACCATCTCGAAATGAGCGGCGAGCAGGTGTCGGTCGTCTATTATTACGGAGTAGACGGGGACGGATCATTCTCTATGGAACGTTCAGTGGTCTGGCCCATGCTCCGCACCATCCCCAACGACACGCACGCAAGCCTCACCGTCCGGTTCAATACGGATTTTCTGTCCGGTGTGACTGTCGATGGGAAGAAGCTTGAAGGAGAGAAGGTCAGATCCATTACGTTCGATGGTCTGCTGCGTACGGAATGCACTTACAGCAATACCGATATCAAAGTGACTGAATGCTATTTCCCGTCGCCGGCAAGGGCAGCCATCTGCGAAGAATATACATTGGCCAATACAGGGGACAGGGCAGTGACCGTCTTTGTCCCTGCGGTCAGGAATGTCACTTCGACCGATCCTAATGCCGGGACCGAAGGGAGCTATACCCTGATTGAGGCTACCGGCAACATAAAGGACAGGACATACAGTATCGCCCCAGGGGAAAGCATCACTGTCAGCGCCAGCATTCAGGGGCTGAAGAAGCCGCAGGTGGAAATTCCGATAAATACCGGCAAGGAAAAGGCCGAAAGGGAGGAATTCGTGGATATGATATGCGGGAAACTTGCAATAGACTGCCCGGATGAGGTACTGAACACGATGTTCGGCTTCTGCAAGATCCGCGGGGCCGAAAGCATTTTCCGCACAAGGGGAGGTCTTATGCAGAGCCCCGGAGGAGAAGCGTATTATGCAGCGCTCTGGTGCAACGACCAGGCGGAATACATCAATCCGTTCTTCCCGTTCCTCGGATACGACAAGGGCAACGAGTCAGCAATCACCAGTTTCATGCATTTCGCAAGATACATGAACCCGGAGTTCAACTATATTCCGTGGTCGGTGATTGCGGAAGGATATGATACCTTTGGAAGGTTCGACAGAGGGGATGCAGCCATGCTTGCATACGGAGCGACAAGATATGCCCTTGCCCTTGGAGACCTTGAGACCGCCGAGACCCTGATGCCGCTCATAGACTGGAGTCTGGAATACTGCCGGCGCAATATCAACGATGACGGGGTAGTGGCCTCTACCGCAGACGAACTGGAACTGCGTTTCCCGGCCGGAGATGCCAATCTGTGCACTTCATCCCTGTACTATGATGCCTTGAGATCGGCCGCCTGGCTGATCGAGACAATGGCAGAGGAATACGCTTCCGAAAGCGGGATATCCGGGGACGGCACAGGCGCTTCAGCTGCCGCCGGCACCAACGCGCCGATATCACGGAGCGAGGCTGCCGCCCGTGCCGCCGACCTCAGGGCACAGGCCGACACTCTCAGGGAAAACATCGAGAAACACTTCGGGGCAGAGATGAACGGTTATCATACCTACAGATATTTCGAAGGGAACGATGTACTGCGCTCGTGGATATGCATTCCTCTTGTAATGGAAATATTCGACCGCAAGGAAGGTACGGCCCAGGCCCTGCTCTCCCCTATACTCTGGTCAGAGAACGGTGTATATACGGAAGCAGGGACAGATGTGTTCTGGGACAGGGCGACCCTCTATGCCCTCAGAGGGATCTATGCTGCAGGCTATTCCGAGGAAGCCACGGAGCATCTCGCGGCATATTCCCGTCACCGCCTGCTCGGAGACCATATCCCATATCCTGTAGAGGCATGGCCTGAAGGCAACCAGAGGCATCTCTCAACAGAAAATGCACTGTACTGCAGAGTCTTCACGGAAGGTGTGCTCGGATTCCGCCCGACCGGATTCAGGACATTCACCCTCCGCCCACAGCTTCCTGACAGCTGGGACCGTTTCACCCTGCGCAACGTATATGCCTGCTCCGACCGCCCTTATGACATCCTTGTCAGACGTTCAGGAGAACAGCTTTCCATAACCATCCGCCAGAACGGCAGGGACATCCGTGCATACAATATCGAGGAAGGCAGCAGCGTCGAGGTGTCCATGAAGGATTCCGGACATCAGGCAGACATTGCATCCGGGGAAGTATCCGGCATATTCGATCCTTATATCCTGGCCATACCGGACCGAGACTCCACACCGGAACAGATGGCGACAAAGAAGGCCTTGAATGAAATTCTCTACAACTGTGTATCAGCCGAAGGCGACAGGTTCGTCTTCGGTTTCGACAGGAAGACTTTTGCAGAGAAAGGGCTTTCAGAGGAATACTGCAAATGGATGAAAAACGAACTGAAAGAGACGGAAAAGAATTTCCGTAAAATGAAAAGGAACGGAATCCTGCCGGACAGCCTGTCGCTGGGAAAGACGTTCACAGACAGCAAGGATGCATTCCGGGATGCAGCCCCGGAGATCGATATACGCCTTGCCCCGGCATCTGACCTGTTCAGTTACGGCGGCGGAGAAGAATACAGATACTATATCTTCATCGACCCTGATACGGACCGCCCCGTCACAAAACTCAATCAGTTCGCACTGTCATTCTGAGCACCCTTACTTACAAAGGAACGGCTCCAATACCTAAAACTCCCGGCAGAGAGCTACAGCCTTCTGCCGGGAGCAATTTTATGTTATGTAATTATTTCAATTCAAAGGAGACTTTACCGCGCACATCATCAGAAGCCGCCGCGACATAAATGTCGAACATTCCCGGCTCGGCCACCCATTCGTGTCTGTCCGGGTCGAAGAAAGACAGGTCTTCCCTGTCCACGGTAAATGAAACTTCCGTGCTTTCACCCGGTGCAAGCTGCACCTTCCTGAAGCCTTTCAGTTCCTTGAGAGGACGAGGGAGGGATGACTTGCGGTCTCCGACATACATCTGGACGATTTCCTGCCCTGCCCGGTCACCGGTGTTCGTAATCTCCACGGTTACGGTCACAGCCCCATCAAGAGACATTTCAGAGCTGTCGATCCGCGGCTTGCCGTATTCGAACTCGGTGTAACTCAAACCATGTCCGAATGCGAACAGAGGCTTTGTCTTCTTCTGCCTGTCGGTCCATCTGTACCCTACATTCAGGCCATCGAGATATCTGATATCAAGAGTATCCCTTACCCTTGTGCCAGAATATTCCCCGAAAATATGCGCCGGCACATCCTCGAGCCTTGCAGGGAAGGTGAACGGAAGTTTTCCCGAAGGATTGACATCGCCCGAGAGGACATCCGCTATGGCATGGCCCGCCTCGGAACCTATATACCAGGCCTGGAGGATTGCAGGAACTTCATCCACCCACGGCATGGCAACCGCGTTGCCGGATACGTTCACTACTACCAGACGGTCTGCAGCCACTTCGGCAAGAGCCTCGATAACTGCATCCTGCCCGTACGGAAGCCCGAGCCCTGTCCTGTCTGAATCCTCGCAGTCCTGCTGCGCGCTCTTGTTGAGACCTCCTATGAAAATGACATAGTCGGCATCTTCCGCCTGAGAGACGGCATCCGCTATCAGCTGCTCCGCAGTACGGCTTTCACTCAGATCCTGGCCCGTTGTGACGCCGTTGTATTCTCCGGTCACATCACCGACATACCCTCTTTCATATACAATCTCAGCCTTGTCGGAGAACCTTTCGCGTATCCCATCCAGCGGGGATATCTCCCTCTGGACTTTCAGCGATGAGCTGCCTCCTCCCACTGTCATCATCTTCACTGCGTTCTCCCCTACGACAAGTATCCTGGCCCCATCCTCCACAGACAAAGGAAGCAGGCCGCCATCGTTTTTCAGAAGGACAATGCCCTCGCCGCCTATCTTCCTCGCCGCAGCATAATGGGCATCCGAGCAAAGGCTGCCGAAAGGCCGGTTCCTGTTCATGGCGGTACGGAAAATCAGTCTCAGGATATTGCGCACCTTTGCATCCAGTTCCTCCGTTCCGACCTCGCCCTTGCGGATCTTTTCAAGATAAGGTGCGGCAAGGTAATAGTTGTCGTATGCATTTTTTGTCCCTGCCCGAAGGCCATCCGTCCAGCTGCCGAATTCCAGGTCGAGACCGTTATGGATAGCCTGGTCCGTATTGTGCGCGCCTCCCCAGTCGGAGATAACGACGCCATCGAAACCCCATTCATCGCGCAGGATCTTCCCGAGGGTGTACTCGTTGTGGCAGCAGTGTTGGTCCTTATAGAGATTGTACGACCCCATGATCGCCCATGTGCCTCCTTCCTGCACGGCAGCCTTGAAGGCCGGGAGATAGATCTCATACAGAGTGCGGTCATCGACTATCACATTGGTGTTGTGCCGGTTGACTTCATGATTGTTCAGGGCGTAATGCTTCACGCATGTCGCCACCCCGTTGGACTGGACACCGCGGATATACGGCGCCACCATTGCTCCGGCCAGATAAGGGTCCTCGCCCATATACTCGAAGTTACGGCCGTTGAGCGGAGTGCGGTAGATATTGACACCCGGGCCGAGCACCACGGACTTGTTCCTGAAACGGGCCTCCTCTCCGAGACTCTTGCCGTAGAGGGCGGCCATGTCGGTGTTCCATGTTGCGGCGAGACAGGTAAGGGCCGGGAAAGCCACACAGGAGTCATTTGTCCACCCTGCCTGGTTCCATTCATCCCAGAGGACCTCGGGCCTGATACCGTGCGGGCCATCCGTCGTCCACACTTCCGGTATTCCGAGCCTCGGCACACCCGGAGAGCTGAACTTGGACTGGGCGTGTGTCATTGCTATCTTCTCCTCGAGAGTCATCCTCCCGAGAGCATCCTCTATACGTTCTTCTATCGGCTTTGTATCATCGAGATACACCGGGGTCTGCGCGGCAAGAGGAGCCGCAGCCATCAGCAGTCCGGCAATTGCATGTACAGGTTTCATTTCATCAAGATTTTTCTGAAAACATAGAGAGGATGCCGCCGGAAACCCGTTCCGGCACACATCCTCTCAAAATCGGTCGCATTTATGGCCATTCAGAACGGAAGGTCATCATCGCTGTCCGTATCCGCCGGCATGTCATCCGCCGTCGGCATCGGAGCGGCAGACTGGAGGGCGCCGTATGAGGCCTGTTGAGGAGCATCCGTATAGTGGGCCTCCGGCCGGGCAGCAGAGCCGTAAGACTGCGCCGGAGCGCCGCCGGCAGCCGCCGGCTCTATCCGCCACGCCCTGACATCGGTGTACCAGCGTCCGTTGTATTCCCTGCTGCTGAGGTTGAAGGCAATCTTCACCATGTCTCCGACCTGGTATTTCTCCAGATCCCTGACCTTGTCCGCACCCCATACGTTCATGCATACCTGGGACGGGAAGCTGCCCTCCTGGACCTCGAGGATGAACTCCTGCTTCTCCCATGCCCCGCGGGCCGAAGTGCCTGACTGCACGTTCAGCTTCCGCACTATCCTGCCTTCCAATTCAAGAGCCATGACTACTTCCTGTCAGCGTCCTTCTCTTCCTCTGCAGGCACCTTGCCCACCTCCACGAGGTCGATATCGAAGATAAGGGTAGAATTAGGGCCGATCTCGCCCATTGCCCTCGAACCGTAGCCGAGTTCCGCAGGAATATAAAGTTCGATCTTGCCGCCCTCGCCGATAAGCTGCAGTCCTTCAGTCCAACCCTTGACAACCCTGTTGAGCATCATTCTCACAGGATCCTTTGTCTTGTCGCTGGCATCGAACTCAGTACCGTCAATGAGAGTACCGGTATAATGTACATATACGGTATCCTTAGGGCCCGGCTTCACATCGTTGCCATCGGAAATGATCTTGTACTGCAGACCGCTCTCGGTAACTACGACGCCATCCTTCATCTTGTTCTCTGCAAGGAACTTCTCACCTTTCTTCTGGTTCAGTTCAGCCTCGTATGCGTTCCTCTTCGCAATGTAGCTGTTGAACATCTGGTTGGTCAGTTCCGGGCTCACCTTGAACTGGTCGTTGAACCCTTCATCGCGCATGTTGCCTTCAGCGTTGATGAAAGCGTTCATACCTTCCTTGATCTTGGCGAAATTGACATCGCTGAGGCTTTCGCCGAAGTTGTTGGCCTTGATGAAATACCCGAACTGCACGCCGATCAGGTAGCTTACGGAATCAGTCTCCGCCCTGGTCGGGAGCTGGGCCTCGACCTCTACTCCGTCCGTGTTGCCTGTCGTGCTGCAGGCAGCTGCCATTGCGACTGCGGCAGCGGCTGCCGCAATAAATTTAACTGTTTTCATTGTACTTTTGTTTTTATTGGTTTTCAATTGTCTTTTCCACATACTATCGCCATCGCTGCAAGCCCCGCGGCCATCGCAATGACAGATGTTATCAAAACACTTATCTTTCCTATATCCGTAACGGCCGGATCGGTAAATGACAGGCTGTTAATGAATATTGACATCGTGAACCCTATTCCGCCGATCACCCCGACCGCTGCTATATGCTTCCATTCCACACCTGACGGCAGTGCCGCCAAACGTCCTTTCACGCTCAACAGGCTGAACAGGAAAATCCCTGCAGGCTTCCCTATCAGCAGCCCTGCCGCTATTCCGAGACTGACACCCGGCAGTCCATCCGAAAAGACCTCCGGATTGAACGCCACACCCGCATTGGCCAGAGCAAAGAGCGGGACGATCAGGAATGTGACAAGAGGTTTTATCCTCTCCTCCAGAGAACAGTCCACTTTCGTCTCCACCGTCCCTGCAACTCCTTTCACCCTGATCCTGGATGGCATCACCATCGCAAGTACCACTCCGGACACCGTAGCGTGGATGCCAGACATATAGACCAGGAACCACAACACTGTCCCCAGAATGATGTACACCGGTTTCCTGCGTACATTCCTGACATTCAGGACCACCAGTACAAGGACAAGGGCGACCGCCGCAAGCAGGTATCCCCATTCGACCGGATGCACCGGATAGAACAGAGCGAGCACTATTATGGCACCTATGTCATCCACCACAGCGAGCGTCATCAGAAAGATCTTCACTCCTGCCGGCACTCTGTCTCCCAGCAGGGACAGCACTCCGACTGCAAAGGCGATATCGGTAGCCATCGGAATCCCCCAGCCTCCGGATGTCTCGGGCGAGCCTCCGTTGAACAGGGCGTAAATGCACGCAGGAAGGAGCATCCCTCCTATCGCCGCCATCACCGGAAGGGCGGATTTCCTCACCGATGAAAGCTCCCCTGCGACCATCTCCCTCTTTATCTCAAGTCCAGCCGCGAAAAAGAACACTGCCATAAAGGCATCGTTGATCCAGTGTCGGATGGACATCTGCAAAGACCAGCCGCCTATATCCAGCCCTGCCTCCATATCCCACATTCTGTCAAACCACTGCATCGATGGGACTGTCGCCATGAGCACTGCAAAAGACGCAGACACGAGCAACAATATTCCACCTGCCGCCGGATGCTGAATAGCTGTCTTTACGGTCATTCGATTCCGGATCATTGATTCCAAACGACAAATATACAATTAAAAATGCCAATAGAGGTGCATTTTCAAGAAAATTTAACCGGATGCTTGTATTGCCGGAAATATTGTTATAATTTAGAGAAAATATTTGCTGGAATATGGAAATCGACTCGGCGGCCCTCAAATCAAAACTGAAAGAATTCTTCGGATTCGACTCTTTCAAGGAAGGACAGGAAGAGATCATAACCCACCTGATCGGAGGGAACAATGCTTTCGTACTGATGCCTACGGGCGGAGGGAAATCACTCTGTTACCAGCTCCCGGCCCTCGTGATGGAGGGCACGGCGATCGTGATATCGCCCCTCATCGCCCTGATGAAGAACCAGGTGGATGCCATCAGAGGATTTGTCTCGGGACAGGAAGGCATAGCCCATTTCCTCAATTCATCCCTGTCCAAAGCCCAGATAAGCGAAGTCAGGCAGGACCTGCTGGACGGGACGACCAAACTGCTGTACGTGGCGCCGGAATCGCTCACCAAGGCCGAGAACATCGAACTGTTCAAGGAAATAAGGATATCGTTCTATGCCATAGATGAGGCCCACTGCATCTCGGAATGGGGACACGACTTCAGACCGGAATACAGGCGCATCCGCTCGATAATAGAGGAAATAGGCACGGCTCCGATAATAGCCCTCACGGCGACGGCCACGCCGAAAGTGCAGAGCGACATCCAGAAGAACCTGGGGATGATGGATGCCATGGTGTTCAAGTCATCCTTCAACAGGCCCAACCTTTACTATGAAATCAGGGACAAATCCGATCCGAAGAGGGAGATAATAAAATTCATCAAGCAGCATCCGCACCGTTCCGGCATCATCTACTGCCTGAGCCGCAAGAAAGTGGAGGAACTGGCGGAACTGCTGAATGTCAACGGCATCAGGGCACTGCCGTATCATGCCGGGCTCGATGCGAAGACAAGGGCGGAGAACCAGGACATGTTCCTGTCCGAGGAGATAGATGTGATAGTCGCCACAATAGCCTTCGGCATGGGGATAGACAAGCCGGATGTAAGGTTCGTGATACATTACGACATTCCCAAGAGCATCGAGGGATACTACCAGGAGACCGGGAGGGCCGGAAGGGATGGCAAGGAGGGCATCTGCATCGCCTTCTACAGCTACAAGGACATCCTGAAACTGGAGAAATTCATGCAGGGGAAGCCGATTGCCGAACAGGAAATCGGGAAACAGCTCCTTCAGGAGACGGTTGCATACGCCGAATCCAACCAGTGCCGCAGAAAGCTGCTGCTCAACTATTTCGGAGAGACTTACGACAAGGACAACTGCGGGTCCTGCGACAACTGCATCCATCCGAAGAAACAGTTCGACGGGCAGGAGGAGATGTGTCTGGTGATAGAGCTCATCCGGTCCATCCCGGAACATTTCAAGACGGAGCATCTTGCCAACATCCTTTCCGGTACGGACAATTCCCTGATCAAGTCGTACCACCACGACAGGCTGGAACTGTTCGGGGCAGGGTCGAACCATACCATGAAATTCTGGTGCGCCGTCATACACCAGGGCATAATACTCCGTCTTCTGGACAAGGAAATCGAATCCTACGGACTGATATCCGTCACTGAAAAGGGACTGGAATTCCTCGATCACCCCTATACGCTGATGCTCACGGAAGAAAGGGAATTTTCAGAAGGGGAGGATGATGACGACGAGAATGCCGCAGCCGCCAACAGAGGAGGCGGCGGAGGGGACACCATGCTGCTTTCCATGCTGAAAGACCTGCGCAGATCCGTGGCAAGGAGACTCGGGCTGCAGCCGTGGGTCATATTCAGCGATGCATCGCTTGAGGACATGTCCATCCTGTATCCGGTGACATACGATGAACTGAAAAACTGCCAGGGAGTCGGGGACGGCAAGGCCCGCAAGTTCGGCAAGGAATTCATAGAACTGATCGGCAAATACGTGCAGGAAAACGAGATCGACCGCCCGGACGATTTCGTGGTCAAGTCGACTGTCAACAAGTCCGCCAACAAAGTGTTCATTATCCAGAGCATAGACCGCAAGCTGTCGTTGGATGACATCGCCGATGCCGCGGGACTCGAAATGGACGAGCTCATAGACGAAATCGAGGCCATAGTGTATTCCGGGACCCGGCTGGATATCGGCTACTACATCAACGAGAACATAGACGACGACACCGTCGCCGACATCTACGGCTATTTCCGGGAAGATGCGGAATCGGACTCGCTTCAGGAAGCCATGGAAGAACTGGGACCTGACTACGACGAAAGGGATGTCAGGCTCGTAAGGATCAAGTTCCTCTGCGAGGTCGCCAACTAAAGAGGAAGCGGGACAGGCCGGCGGGATTCGAAATGCGTAAGGTACCGGAAGCCGAGAGACCTGACGAATTCCGCATAATACGGGAAATTCTCCCCGGTCCGTTCAGGATCATGCGAATCCGAACCGAGAGAAATGAATTCCCCTCCCAGTTCCCTGAAGCGCAGCAGGATATTCCTGTCCAGGACAGGGGTGCGTCCCTTGTAGGGCTGATACGTTTTCGTATTTATCTCCAAAGCCTTCCCCTCATGCGCGAGATATTGCAGGATACTGTCGATAATCCCGCTGAAATCCCGGTAGAGGATGCTTGCCTGAGGATACGGGGCGTACCGCGCCACATAGTCGTAATGCCCGAGCACATCGAAGTCCCCCATCCAGGTCATCTCCCGGTATATTGTCTCAAGATAGTGTCCGTATGCCTGCTTCCAGTCCTTGTCCTCGTAATATCCCCCGTAGAAAGGGTCGGTATCATCGATATAATGCACCGATGCTATGACCTGGTCGAAATGCCAGGTTGAAAGGAGCCTGCGGATCACTTCATGGCATTTGCAGTACATCCCTATCTCAACTCCCTTGAATATCCTTATCCCCTCAACCCGCGCCGATACGGCATCGATCTCCGCCTGCTGCGAGGCCACATCGAACTCTTCCTTCATGAGATGCTCGTATGCCGCCTTCATCGGAGGCACGAAGAAGTCGCAGTGGTCGGTGAAGCACAGACCGGCAAGACCGTGCTCCCTTGCGGCGATGGCGGATTTTTCGACAGAGGTCCTTTTCCCGTCGAATGAGAACTGGCTGTGGTTATGATTGTCGTAAAGATTCATCTTGAACTCCGAAATTGCCGCGAAAATACTAAAAAATTCCTATTTTTGCAGATTATACCTATTAATTGAAAGAATATGATTACACTCGGTTTCCGGAACAAGTTCGGCGGATGGCTGAGATCCATTACAGCCATAGTGCTCGGTATAATAATGGTCAGCAAGCCAGAGACATCACTTATTCTTGCAGTGAAAGTCCTGGCAGCATTCCTGATAGCATCAGGCATTGTCTCGCTGGTGTACGGGATCATAAACCGGCAGCGCGGGGCACTCGGCCTCATGGTTACAAATGCCATCGTGGACATCGCGATCGGCGTGCTGCTGTTCATCTTCCCTCAGGAAGTCGCAGGGTTCATGCTGGTCATCATAGGCATTGCGGTCCTGATATTCGGAATCATGCAGATCATTGTGCTTGTCAGCGCATCCAAAGTGGTCAGCAACGGATTTCTCATATATATCCTTCCTGTACTGTGCGTCATCGGCGGAGCCATCCTGCTGTTCAGGCCGTTCTCATCGATGAATGCCCTTGTCCTGCTCGGAGGGATTGCGGTTCTCGTGTACGGAGTGTCCGAATTCATAGCTACCTGGAAGATCAACAGGGCTATGAAGGCATACGAGAAAAGCAGGCCGTCGGATGATGCGGATGCCATGAAAGATGACATGTCGGGAGCAAGGGATGTGGACTACGAAAAGGTCGGGGATGACAGACAATGATTCCAAAGGCCACCGTTGACAGGATACTGGACGCGACGCAGATTGTGGATGTCGTGGGCGACTTCGTGACTCTGAAACGGAGAGGGGCCAACTATACCGCATGCTGTCCGTTCCACAACGAGAAAACACCATCTTTCTATGTCTCTCCGGCCAAGGGAATCTACAAATGTTTCGGATGCGGCAAGGCCGGGACGGCAGTCAGCTTCATCATGGAGCACGAAAGCCTGTCGTACACGGAAGCCCTCAAATATCTTGCACGCAAATACCACATCGAAGTGGTCGAGAAAGAGGAGACCGCAGAAGAGATTGCCCTGAGGCAGAGAAGCGAAAGCCTCATGCTCGTGTCCGAATTCGCCTGGAACTTCTTCAAGGACCAGCTCAAGACGACGGAAGGCAGGAGCGTGGGATATGCCTATTTCAAATCCCGCGGGCTCGAGGATGCCACAATCGAAAAATTCGGTCTCGGGTGGGCTCCGACCGGTCGCGACAAACTGTCCAAAGCCGCCAGGGAGGCCGGATACAAGGAGGAATTCCTCATAGATACGGGTCTGAGCGTCAAGCGGGACGACGGCACACTTGCCGACAGGTTCTACGAAAGGGTCATCTTCCCGATACATTCCGTCAGCGGCAGGGTGATAGCCTTCGGCGGCAGGACGCTGAAGACGGACAAGACCGTAGCGAAATACGTGAACTCTCCCGAAACGGAGATATATGTCAAGAGCAAGTCCCTGTACGGGATATATTTCGCGAAGAACGAGATATCGAGACAGGACAGGTGCTATCTTGTGGAAGGGTACCTGGATGTGATTTCCATGCACCAGCTTGGAATCACCAATGTCGTGGCATCGAGCGGGACTTCCCTGACCGTGGAGCAGATACGGCTCATCCACAAGTTTACGGACAACGTGACCATTATCTATGATGGGGATGCAGCCGGGATACATGCCGCCCTGAGAGGAATCGGACTCGTGCTCAAGGAAGGACTGAATGTAAAGGTGGTGCTTCTGCCGGATGGGGATGATCCTGACTCGTTCTCGCGAAAGCACACATTGGATGAGGTGAAGGAATTCATAGAGAAGCATGAGCAGGATTTCATCAGTTTCAAGACAGACCTGCTGTCGGGAGAGGCCGGAGATGATCCGCTGAAGAAAGCAAACCTGATCAACGACATAGCCGACACCATAGCCCAGATACCGGATGCAGTGAAACGCTCCGTCTATGTGGAAAGCTGCAGCAGCCGTTTCAACATAGACACGCAGATACTTTTCGCGAGGATCAGCCGCACAAGGGGAGAAATGCTCGTTGAGGACCGCAAGCGGGAAGAGAGGGAAAGGCTCAGGAAAAATCCGGAGTCGGAACCGGCAGCCGGCAATGCGGCACTGCCCGCAAATGACACTCCGGCAGTAACTCCGGTCAGTCCGCTGATGAATGACCCTTACCTTGCACCGAGCGAAAGGGAGCTGCTGGAATTCATTCTCAACCACGGGGAGGACACCCTGGATTTCGATACGGATTCAGACCTGCATACCGAAGAGCCCATGACGGTGGCCGATTTCATCGACTGTTCCCTGAAAGATGATGATGAGGAGTTCAGCAATGACATTTACCGCAAGATATACGACATCTATTTCAGCCTGTACGAGGAAGGGCTGAGCCAGGAACAGATATCCAGAAGGCTGATGGACAGTCAGGAAAGGGATGTGGCCGAGACGGCCGTGGACCTTATCGTACCGAAATACGACCTGACGGTCCGGAACTATATCAACTCGCTGACCTCCGAATCCACACAGCTTGTCATGTATGTGCCGAAATCCGTCATCATATACAAGATAAAGCGGATAGACAAGCGGATACGGGAGTGTTCGGACAGACTCGGTTCCGTGCAGCCGGACGATACGGAAGCCCTGTCGGAAATCATGGGACAGCTGAAAAGGATGCAGGAAACCAAAAATATCCTCAACGAAAGGTTGGGACGACGGTTTATCAGGAAATAAAACATAAATGTTATGGGAAAAGAATACAAAAGGACTTTAGTAACATGTGCGTTACCATACACGAACGGACCTGTACACATCGGACATCTCGCCGGCGTATATGTGCCGGCGGACATCTATGTCAGGTACCTCAGGATGAGGGGAGAGGATGTGCTTTTCATCTGCGGGTCGGATGAGCATGGCGTGCCGATTACCATCAAGGCCAAGAAAGAGGGATGCACCCCTCAGGACATAGTGGACAGATACCACAGGCTGATAAAGGATTCATTTGTCGGACTGGGCATCAATTTCGACATCTATTCGAGGACGACCTCCGCAACACACGAAGCCACGGCTTCGGAATTCTTCCGCAGGCTCTACGATGAAGGCAAGTTCATAGAGAAAGAGAGCGAGCAGTATTACGATGAAGAGGCAAAGACGTTCCTTGCCGACAGATACATTGTGGGCACCTGTCCGAAATGCGGAAACGAAAAGGCCTACGGGGACCAGTGCGAGAAATGCGGAAGCACCCTCTCCCCCGACGAACTCATCAACCCGCACTCTGCGCTGAGCGGATGCGCCCTTGTAAAGAAAAAGACGAAACACTGGTACCTGCCTCTCGACAAATACGAGCCGTGGCTCAGGGAATGGATTCTCGAGGAACACAAGGAATGGAGGACGAATGTCTACGGGCAGTGCAAATCCTGGATAGACGGAGGCCTGCAGCCGCGTGCCGTCAGCCGCGACTTGGACTGGGGAGTCCCGGTACCCGTGGAAGGAGCCGAAGGCAAGGTCCTCTATGTCTGGTTCGATGCCCCCATAGGATATATCTCCAATACGAAGGAACTGCTTCCGGCATCGTGGGAGAAATGGTGGAGGTCGGATGACACCAGACTGGTACATTTCATCGGAAAGGACAATATCGTGTTCCACTGCATAGTGTTCCCGTCAATGCTCAAGGCTTACGGAGGGTTCGTCCTGCCGGACAATGTGCCAGCCAACGAATTCCTCAATCTTGAAGGAGACAAGATATCCACCTCCCAGGGCTGGGCCGTATGGCTCGATGAATACCTGAAGGAGTTCCCGGGACAGGAGGATGTGCTCCGCTATGTCCTCTGCGCCAACGCTCCGGAGACAAAAGACAACGACTTCACATGGAAAGACTTCCAGTCCCGCAACAACAGCGAGTTAGTTGCGGTTTTCGGCAACTTCGTCAACAGGGCCGTGGTGCTGACCCACAAGTATTTCGATGGCAGGGTTCCGGGCAATCCGAAACCGGAGGCAATAGATGCAGAGACACTTGCACAGATACGGCCGCTCAAGGAATCGCTGGCTGACAATCTCGGACACTATAAATTCCGCGAAGCCCTGAAGGAGGCGATGAACATCGCCAGGGTGGGGAACAAATATCTGACCGACACCGAGCCGTGGAAAGTAGCAAAGACTGATATGGACAGGACGGCATCGATCCTGAACACATCCCTGCAGATATGTGCAGACCTCGCCGTGGCATTCGAGCCTTTCCTGCCGTTCTCCGCCGAAAGGCTCCGCAAGATTCTCAACGTCGGGTTCCATGCCGGATGCGACCACCGTAACGGCGAGGAAGGCAGTATCCGGACAAACATGTTCACCGAAGGGGAATCTGCCGCACTGCACACAGTGCCTTCCGGCATCAACGGATGCGCATCTCCGGACGGGTCATCCGCCGCACCTGCAGACGCCGTCACCCTGTCATGGGACACTTTCGGCACATTTGCCCTTCCCGAGGGACATCAGCTCGGAGAGGCGGTGCTGCTGTTCTCCAAGATCGAGGATTCTGTCGTAGAGGCACAGGTGGCGAAGCTGGAAGCGATAAAGAAAGCCCGGGAAGCAGCGGCCGCTGCGGAGGAGGCAAAGAAAGTCGCGCCGCAGAAAGCGGAATGCACATTCGGGGATTTCGAGAAAATGGACATCCGCACGGCTACCGTACTTGAGGCGGAACGCGTTCCGAAGACCGACAAACTGCTGAAACTGACAATCGACACCGGAATCGACACCAGGACGATAGTATCCGGCATTGCTGAATACTATACTCCGGAGGAAATGATCGGCAAGCAGATATGTATCCTTGCCAACCTCGCCCCTCGCAAGATCCGCGGCATCGAATCCAAGGGAATGATCCTCATGGCCCGTCAGGGAGATGGCAAGATGCGCTTCATCACCCCTGCCGAGACCCTCTCCAACGGCGCCGAAATCGGATAATCGCACATTCAGCTGCGCCGGGATTCCGGCCGCAAGACAACATCCATAGACCACCCGACATTATGCTGGATATCAGGAAGAACGTAGACCTTACGGACAGGAACACCTTCGGGATGAGGGTGAAGGCTGCCTGTGTCGTGGAATACGACAGCATCAGCGATCTTGCAGAGATCCGCGGACTGCTGTCTCCTGATGCGGACAGGGTCGGCCCTGTCCAGGACGGTGATGCTACGGGGACACAGGAGAGACCGGACAGGAAACTTCCGGCACCGGTACTGCATATCGGAGGAGGCAGCAACCTGCTGTTCACCAAGGATTTTCCGGGCACTCTGCTGCATTCCCGCATAAAGTTCATCCGCGCTGCAGAAGCCATCGGTAACGACATGGATGACTCTGCGGCAAGCCAGGGAAGCGACTTTCCTGGGCACAGGGATATCATGGTCGAAGTCGGAGCAGGGACAACATTCGATGACTTCTGCAGATGGGCGGCAGAGAAAGGGCTGTGGGGAGTGGAGAACCTTTCGCACATCCCTGGGGAGACAGGAGCTGCGGCGGTCCAGAACATAGGAGCCTACGGTGTCGAAATCAAGGATGTCATAGACAAGGTCAACTGCTATGACATGGTCCTCGGAAGAGAGGTCTCGTTCAAAGCCTGCGAATGCGGATACGGCTACAGGGACTCGCTGTTCAAAAGGGACAGGAAAGGCAGGTACATAGTCACTTCTGTCATTTTCAGACTGTCGGCAGACCCTAAGCCTATCCTCGATTATGGGCATATCCGCTCTGCCGTGGAATCTGTCAGGACAGATCGGGGCATACAGAAAGGCAGCGTTCCATCCGGACCAGCAGTTCAGAACGGGCTTGAGGTCGGGAAAGTTGTTCCCGGGCTGACCCCTGCTATAATAAGGGATGTGATTACTGGAATCCGGAAAGAGAAATTGCCGGAACCGGACGAGACAGGCAGCGCAGGAAGCTTCTTCAAGAACCCTGTCGTGCCGAAATCAGACTATGACCGTGTCGCATCCATCGCCGCCTTATACCTCGGAGAAGGATGTACGGTCCCGCATTATGATGCAGGTTCGGGATTTGTAAAGATCCCGGCAGCCTGGCTGATCGAACAGTGCGGATGGAAAGGGTACCGGGAAGGCAATGTCGGAGTATATGACAGGCAGCCGCTTGTCATCATCAATGCCACGGGAAAGGCTGCCCCGGATGAGGTCATCTCTCTGGAAGAAAAGATAGTGTCATCTGTCCGTGATAGATTCGGCATCACCCTGGCTCCCGAAGTGGAACACATATAGGAGAATTGACTGTCAATATAATAACAAATTCGTCGAACTGACGTTAAAAGACATCCGAAATGAATTTCGTAATCGAAGGCGGATACGGCCTCAGCGGCACCATCAGGCCGCAGGGAGCAAAGAATGAAGCACTTGAAGTGATAAGCGCCACATTGCTGACAGATGAGGAAGTGACCATATCAAACATCCCCGAGATACTGGATGTCCGCAACCTCATCATCCTTCTGGAAGGCATGGGAGTCAAAGTGACTCGGCTGGAAAAAGGGAAATACACATTCAAGGCCGATGACATCGACACGGGATATATATCCAGCGATGATTTCGTACGCAAATGTTCTGCGCTGAGAGGCTCCGTAATGGTTGTCGGCCCCCTGCTCGCCCGTTTCGGAAGAGCATATTTCCCGAAACCCGGAGGAGACAAGATCGGGAGAAGGAGGGTGGACACCCATATAACAGGCCTCATCAACCTCGGTGCGGAACTGGATTACGATGAACATAAGAAAGCTTTCCTCCTGCATCTTTCCGGGGACAGGCAGATGACGGGAAAATATATGCTGCTGGATGAAGCATCCGTGACCGGAACAGCCAACATCCTTATGGCTGCCACATTGGCGAAAGGCACGACCACAATCTACAATGCAGCCTGCGAACCGTATATCCAGCAGCTCTGCCGGATGCTTACCGCAATGGGGGCACAGATTGACGGGATAGGATCCAATCTGCTCACCATAAATGGAACAGACAGGCTGCACGGAGCAGAGCACACTATTCTTCCCGATATGATTGAAGTCGGCAGCTTCATAGGTATGGCTGCGCTCAACCGCAGCTCCATCACCATCAAGGATGTATCCTACGCCAACCTGGGCATAATCCCGGAATGTTTCCGCCGTCTGGGAATAAACCTCGAGCAGAGAGGGGATGATATCTTCATTCCGGAACAGGAAAGCTATGTGATCGAATCTTTCCTTGATGGATCCATTATGACAATATCAGATGCCCCGTGGCCGGGACTCACCCCTGACCTCCTGAGCGTAATGCTGGTAGTGGCCACACAGTGCAGAGGGAGCGTGCTCATTCACCAGAAGATGTTCGAAAGCAGGCTGTTCTTCGTGGACAGGCTGATAGAGATGGGGGCACAGATCATCCTCTGCGACCCGCACAGGGCAGTCGTCATCGGGCACGACCACAATTTCAGACTCAAGGCAGGGAACATGCTCTCCCCCGATATCAGAGCCGGCATCGCTCTCCTGCTTGCGGCAATGTCAGCAAAAGGGACAAGCATCATCAGCAATATAGAGCAGATAGACCGTGGCTACGAAGACATAGACCTCCGTCTCAACGCCCTCGGAGCGCACATCACCAGACAGTAGTCAATACATCCCCATCGTACTGATGTCCGGTCATTTCTTCCGGATAAGGTACAGGCCATCGCGCATCGGGACTATCACGCATTCAACCCTCGGGTCGGCTGCCACAATGTCGTTGAACCTCGCGATTCCGGAAGTCTGCCTGTCGCCAGGCACATTGTCCCCATAGACTTTCCCATCCCACAGCACATTGTCCGCAAGGATATAACCCCCGGGACGCACAAGGCCGAACACCAGGTCATAGTATTCCGGATATTCCCTCTTGTTGGCATCCATATATACCATGTCATACAGCAGGTCCTCCTGTACAGTGTCATTGAACCGTCTCAAGGTCTCCTTGCAGTCCCCGATGTGCAGGGTAATCTTCCCGGAAAGCCCGGCCCTGCCGAAGCCCTCCAGAATCAGGTCCTCCAGTTCATCGTTGATCTCCAAGGTGTCCAGATGCCCGTCCACAGGCAGACTTGATGCAAGACAGATGGAAGAATAGCCGGTGAATGTCCCGAGCTCCAGTATTCTCTTAGGCCGGATCATCTCAGTGACCATCATCAGAAACCTGCCCTGCACCGCCCCGGAAAGCATTCTGGCATGGTTTGTCCGTATATTGGTCTGGCGTTCCACCCAGTCGAGGGCTTCCCCCTGTGGTGTAGTATGGTCTTTTATATATCGGTACAGATCCATTATTCAATACTTGTCTTCCGTAACGGACATCTCCTCCCTGGTGACAGGCTTCCTGTCCATCGACCACCAGGCGTAGGCGATATATGCCAATACGAACGGGATAATGAAAGAGACATACATCATTGTCTTCAAGGTGAAAAAGCTGGAGCAGCTGTTGGATATGGTGAGGGATGACTGCAGATCCGATGTGGACGGATAGTATGCCGTACCGTTATACCCCGCTATCAGGAATATGGAAAGGACAGCAAGCACGGCACCAGCCCCGGTCCACCATATTCCTCTGCGATATCTGCCGCAGGCGATGGTCTTTATAATGCCATACAGCACAGCAAGCACTCCGACGAGGAAAATCGCCAGGACCGCAGGCATCTCTACAAGGTTATGCCAATATTTGAAAGGCTCCACTGATACTGTCCCATCGGAAGCCACGGCATATCCCTGTCCTGTCAGGACATGTCCGAGAAACGCCAGGAAAAACACAAGGAACGCGACAGCCAGAGGCAGCAGGCCTTTCCTGATCCGGGAAGAAATCTCTCCGTCATCTATATTGTTCAGCATATACAGGGAACCGAGTATTTTGGAAAGGAAGACCACTGCAAGGCCGAGAATGATATTCCACACGTTTGCCAGTGCATCCAGACCGTGCCACGGATTGCCCCAACGGCTTATCACAGGAGAAATGCCATCACCTATCGCACCCTTGTCTACGATAAAATCCGATCCGGTAAAGAAAGTAGCGACCGCGGCCCCGACAAGGAACGGTCCGAGGTATCCGTTGGCCACCAGAAAGATACGGAATGTATTCCTCCCGAGAATATTCCCGGGTCTTGTCTGGAACTCGTACGATACTGCCTGGAATACGAAACTTACCAGTATCAGAACCCATAGCCAGTACGCCCCACCGAAACTTGTGCTGTAGAAAAGAGGGAACGAGGCGAAGAACGCCCCGCCGAAAGTGACCAGGGTAGTGAATGTGAATTCCCATTTCCTGCCGGTCGAATTGACCACCATTGTGCGGCCGAGCTCAGTCCTCCCGACAGAAAAAATCATTGTGTTGGCTCCCTGTACAAACATCAGGAAGACAAGGAGTCCCCCGAGCAGGGAAACTATAAACCACCAGTATTGCTGCAAGAAAGTGTATTCCATATCAGTCGATTTTTCAGTTTCCGGATTCCGTCTGTACCTCATCTGCCATAGGGCCTTTGCGTATCGCCTTGAGCATGATTCTGATCTCTATGGCAAGGAAAAGAGTGAACACTGCCACGAATATGCAGAATGTGGTTATCACAGAGCCTACGCTGAGGCTTGATACGGCAGCGCTCACAGGCAGCAGATCCTGTATCGCCCACGGCTGCCTGCCGACTTCGGCCACTATCCAGCCGCACTGTCCCGCAATATAGACAAGAGGTATCGAGAGTATGGCCGTCCAATGCAGCCAGCCGTATTTTTCTATCCTGCCTCTGTATTCGAGCCACAGTACCACAACCATCAGAAGCAGCAGAAAACAACCAAGCCCGACCATAAGTCTGAACGGCCAGTAGACCATCCCGACAGGAGGGACAAGCTCCGCTCTGTCACCGATATAGCCATATCCGAAATACTCCGCATTCTCCTCGAGGATTTTCTTGGCTTCTGCTGCAGCATCAGGGTCTGTTTCCATATTCTCCCTGTATGACCTGAAGGCCTGAAGGGCGATGTCTCCCCTCTCTTTCTTCTCCTCGGCCGACAGTCCTGCCGTCCCGTCAGGAGCGGTATAGCCATCCAGAAGGTCATTTATCCCAGGGACAAAGCCATCTATGTCATGCGTGGCCAGTATGGAGAGCATTCCCGGAATCTCCAGGCCCGGGACAATAGAGAAAGGCGCCCTCGTGCCGCCATCCTCCAGACCTTCCGCTGCAGCCAGTTTCATGGGCTGATATCTGGCGACATGGATTGCGGAACCGTCTCCGGTGAACATCACGGCCAAAGTCCCTACAATGCCGACAATCGAAGCGACCCTGATGCTGGCCCTTGCAAATCTGACTTCACGCTTCCTGAGCAGATACCAGCAGCTGACCCCGATGACGAATACCGCACCTGTCATCCAGCCGCTGAGTACGGAATGAAAGAATTTTGTCACAGCTACCGGATTGGTCACCACGGCCCAGAAGTCCACCATCTCATGCCGCACGGTATCAGGATTGAACTCCATACCCACCGGATGCTGCATCCAGCCGTTCGCGACCAGTATCCACAGGGCCGAAATCGATGCCCCGATTCCGGTAAGCCAGGTGGAAGCCAGATGGAAACGCCTGCCGACCTTGTCCCAGCCGAAGAACATCACCGCAACAAATGTTGCCTCCATAAAGAAAGCCAGAATTCCCTCGATTGCCAGAGGCGCACCGAAAATGTCTCCCACAAACCAGGAGTAGTTGCTCCAGTTGGTCCCGAACTCGAATTCGAGGATAATGCCCGTAGCGATACCGACAGCGAAATTGATTCCGAAAATCTTCTGCCAGAATTTTGCCGCCCTTTTCCAGAATTCGTCTTTCCTGGCGACATACACGGACTCCATGACTGCCATAATCACGGCAAGCCCTAAAGTCAGCGGCACAAATAGCCAATGATAGCATGCTGTCAGGGCGAACTGCGCCCTCGACCAGTCAACCAACGCTGCTTCTGTCATCATCTTGTCAATTTTAGGTGTAATCCACGGAAAGGCTTCCGGGAATCATTCTTTATATGTTGCAGGGCCTGCCCTGTCTATCAATTCCGACCCGACGTGGTCGCTTTTCTCGCCATCCGTCTTGCCCGCAAGCACAGGCTGGAAGAAAAAGACCCTCAGCACGGCGAAAAGTATGACCAGTTTCAGTATGATAAGCCCCCACAGCGGACGGCCCCATGTCATATCCCTGAATCCGTCCGCATACAGATGCCATATCTTGCCGAGGCATCGGACAAATCCGGAACCCACCGGCATATTCCCATTTCCTTTCGACATACCTAATGAATATGCGCAGCCAAATATACGCAGAAGCCGAGAGCAATGCAAGTTTACTTGCATATTGCCGAGGCGTGAACAGTATATATGGCCGTCAGGCCAAATATCGCAGAAGCCGAGAGCAATGCAAGTTTACTTGCGATTGCCGAGGCGTGAACAGTATATATGGTCAAATATACGCAAAAAACATGAGGCGAAGCAAGAAAAATTTTCTTGGACGGTGCAAGATTCCGGCAAAGCATGGTTTAATACAATGGATTGAAAAGATAAAGGAACAATACCATGGAAAGAAGAATAAGAACACTGATTGCTGCGACAGCCATTGCTGCGACAGCCATCATATCGTGGTCTTGCTTGAAAGATGACGGCCCGTATTACGATATGAGCTACTATTATCCAAATGCGGTAGTGACAGTCAAGCCACTTGATGACGAGGGGTCTTCATACTATATGCAGCTGGATGACAACACGACGCTGATGCCTCTCAACATCAAATCGTCGCCCTACAAGGGAAAGGAAGTGCGGGCATTCGTCAGATACAACGAGACACAGGAGGATGCAGGGGAGTACGACAAGGCCGTCAACATCGTCTGGATAGACAGTCTGAGGACGAAGGCAATGGCTCCCGACCTTAAGGAGGAGAACAGCCAGAAATACGGCTCCGATCCTGTCGAAATCATCAAGGGATTCCCGACAGTAGTGGAAGACGGATACATGACCCTCGGTTTTGTGACCCGGACTGCCGGCTATGGCGCAAGGCATGATGTCAACCTCGTGTACACGGGCAATCCGGATGCTACGGAGGATTCTGAAAAATATGTGGTGGAATTCAGACACAATGCACATGGAGACAACTACGGGAATCTGGCAGAAGGATATGTGGCATTCCGCCTGGATGAAATCGAAAGTGCGGACGGATCCGGAAATGCCAGCCTGACGGAGGGCCTGCCTGACACGGAAGGCAAGACTGTCAAACTGACACTCAAATGGAATTCCATCAGATACGGAGACAGGTCCGTACAGTTCGACTACTGCACGAGGAAATCATCCGGTGAAATAGAGGGCGCAGGCGATGCGGAAGGGTCGGCCGGAATAGATACGGAATCTCTGCTGAGACTTGACTGACAGGAACAAAGCATCAAACATTGTTCATTACGGCAAAACACGTAAAACGGCAAGATAATTGAGTGGCATGGACTGCGATGAGCATAACGGAGAAAGATCTTGTACGCAAGGCGACACGTGGGGACAGGTCTGCGATGGCAGACCTGTATGGCCGTAATATAGGCTACCTGACCGCCGTATGTTCAAGGTATGTCTCCTCGGATGATGACAGGAACGATGTACTTCAGACAAGTTTCGTAAAGATATTCTCATCTATAGGAAATTTCGAATACCGCGGAGCAGGTTCATTGAGGGCATGGATGACAAGGATAGTCGTGAATGAGGCCATCAGGCAGCTCAAGTCACAGGCAAGACAGGAACATATAGAAGAGCAGAACATACCGGACATTGCCGATGAAGATGAACCGGAGACGGATGACATTCCGCAGGAAGCCATTCAGAATATGATCCGGCAGCTTCCGGATGGATACAGGACAGTGTTCAACCTGTTTGTGTTCGAGGAAAAGAGCCACAGGGAAATAGCGGAGATGCTCGGCATCACGGAAAGCACATCCGCCTCACAGTTCCACAGGGCCAGGAACATGCTCGCAAAAAAGATAAAGGAATACAGGAAAACCATAGAATGATCGGAATGGACGGGAAGTGGACAGACAGGCTGCGTAAAAGGATGCAGGACTTCGAAGAACCGGAGCCGGAAGGGCTGTGGCAGGCCGTTTCGGATGCCATGGACAAGTCCGGAACTGCCCCCGTACACAAGCCGGCCCGTGCCGGGAAAAAGGCAAGCGGGTATTCCAAATATGTAATGTATGCCACTGCCGCCCTTTCTGCTGCGGCCGCAATCCTGCTGGCTGTCCGTTTCGGTTTCAATGACAGGCCGGTCCTGCCGGCGGATGACAATGACATTGTTGCAGTTGCCGCCGATACTGCACCGGAACGATTGCCGGCCACATCCCGACAGGAAACGGACGAAGACGGAATCATCGTAAAAGAAATACATGCCGCCGCCAGTCTCATAGCGGAAAACCGGCAGACTGTCCCGGTACAGGCCGGAAGGAATGACATCTCGGAGACGGACGGATTGACAGACAGTCCGGTACATGCCGACAAAGAAGCCATTCGTGAACAGAAGGCCGTCACGGACAATGCCGCGAAAGAAACGGACACCTGCCGGCAGCACGACGGAGGTTTCGACGGGAAAGGATATGCAGATGCCGACATCCGGAAGAAAAGACGGACACGAGGGGCGATACATGCAAGCATTTCATCTTCCAACCTTGTCGGATCAGTCTCATCGTTTTCCGGATACGGGGGGCTTTCATCGGTATCGGCCCTGACCGCTCCGCTGAAGGAAAAGGAAGAAATCGTCGAGACCAGGGCAGCTGCAGTACAGCAAAGAGATGGGGCTTCCGGAGCCGGGAGCCAGTACAACACCGAAATCCATCACAGACAGCCCGTACGGGTAGGAGTATCCGTAAGGTATGACTTCACAAAGAGATGGGGTATAGAGACCGGGCTCACATATTCCATGCTCTCGTCCACAATCACTACGGGCGGCAGCGGCTATTCATCCCGGACAGAACAGGAACTGCACTATATCGGCATACCTCTGCAGATAAGCTACGATTTCCTGCAGCTCAAATGGTTCTCATTGTACGTAAATGCAGGCGGGATGATAGAAAAATGCATATCGGGGAAAGCCGTTGCAAGCTATGTTCCGGAAGGCGAAAGCGCATTTGAATCCCGGGAAGGAATCACGGCCAGACCGTTGCAATGGTCCCTGAACGCAGCCATCGGTGCGGAAGTGCATTTCACTCCGCTCATAGGCCTGTATGTGGAACCCGGCGCAAGCTATTTCTTCAACGATGGGAGCGGCATTTCCACCATCTACAAGGAACGCCCGCTCAACTTCAATTTCGAATTCGGACTCCGATTCACCTTCCGCTGATCATCCCCTGTCAGGTAAAAATGAGGCGGGAGAGACGCGAAGCATCGAAAATGGAACAGGCGGTCTCCTGTATCTGACCTGCAGTGACAGCTTCTACCTTTGCCCTGTTCTCCTCCGAAGACAGGACCCTTCCGTATGCAAGGAGGGACTTGCCCATCGACAGACACTGGGTCTCTCCGTTGTCCCCGCTGACCGCAAGTTGTCCGAGAAGCTGTTTCTTGGCTGCTTTCAGCCTCCTGTCGGACATAGGCATGTCTTTCAGTTTCTCCACTTCCCTGCAGACGGCTTTCATGCATTTGTCCATATTATCCTTCTCGCATCCGAGACATACCGCCATTATCCCCGTGTCGGAATACTGGGTGTAGGAACATTCCACGCCGTAGACCCATCCGTTCTTTTCCCTCAGGACGGAATTCAGGATCGAGTTGGATGCCGGGCCTCCGAGGATGTTGGACAGCAGGATGGCGGCCATCCTTTCCTCCTCATCATACAGCGATGGGGCAAGACCTCCTATCACGCAGTTGACCTGATGGTTTCTCCTGTTTCTGACCATATCGAAACGGCGCGGCATCACCGGAACGGACGGGACCGGCAACGGGGACGATGGCCGGACGGTTCTGGCTTGGTACGCATTGTCGAAAAAGGATGATGCCATACGGATGACCGAGCCTTCCATCCTCTCCTCGGGAAGGTCCGCCACAATGGTAAAGGCCATATTCCCGGGAATGAATTTCTCCCTTACGAACCTGAGCAGTTCGGATGAAGTTATCTTCCTGACAGAAGCCGCCGTCCCGAGAATGGGACCGGAAAGCGGATGCCCCTCGAAAAGGAGTTCCTCGAACCGGTCATAGACCTCCTCATACGGAGAATCCTTATAGGAATTGATCTCATCGACAATCACTCCTCTCTCCGTATCGATTTCGTTTTCCGGAAATGTCGGACTCGTGGCAAGTTCCATCAGAAGGGACATTGCCTTGCGCAGGTCTTCCTTGAGCACCGTCGCATGTATGACGATTTCCTCCTTTGTCGTATAGGCGTTGAGTTCTCCTCCGAGACGGTCCAGATATCCGCTTATGGAAGAAGCCGTCCTTCTGGTCGTTCCCTTGAAAAGGGTATGCTCCGTAAAATGTGCTATTCCGCTGTGATACCCGCTCCTGTCGCGCCTGCCATCGGGATATGCAGCCTCATCCCGTGTTCCGCATCTTATGCTCAGGGCACAATATGCCACGGCGCTGCCGCCACGTTTCACGGCATAGCTCATCCCGCACCCACATTTTCCTGCTATCATTGATGATTGATTTTTAACCCGAAAGCTATCTCCTTGCTATTCTCGAAAGCTCCTCAGGAAGGAATCCCGCACCGGCACTCCTGGAAATCCTTTGCTTCCGGTAATAGTAGAGTTCATGGGTCCCCGCATCGATCAGCATCTTGTAGCAGAAAGAACCGGGTCCGGCCTCATACGGCGTCACCGTATAGCTCACAAGGGTGTTCGCAGTCCCATCTTCCATCAGGGCATCCGCTTCATCATCCGGAAGGATCTCCATCTTTCCCCCAGGCAATGATGCCAGGAAAGAACTGTCTGCAGAACTGCACAGATCGCTTTCCGCAATGACAACCCTCTTGCCGCGCGCAGCATCGAGCCTCGGAGAATTGGTCTCCAGACCGCCGTATGCACTGTAATCCCTTTTCATGGAAGCCGAGACATGATTCTCTATAATGTCCACCAGGGCAGGCATGAATGCCATCTCCCTCCCGGACGGATATTCAGCCGAACATATCGGGAGCGTCACGACCTCAAGCATCTTGTCGAGGCTCAGGTCCGCCCCTTTGCCGCCCTTCACGAGAGACAGCATGATCATCCCCGGCTCCGCCTCCTTCCTGAACTGACCGGTCACAACCATAAGGAAATAATAGTCTTCCTTGCCTTTCAGGGCTTCGAATTCCTCTAACGTACAGAATTCATACGGGGAGATCGTCCACCTGTTCTTGATGGCATCTTCGATGGTGCCATCCACGAATATGTTTCCGGACAGGACCACCTTGGTGATCTTCTCCGGGAAATCCTCCAACTTCATTTTCTTCGTGGTTATCTGCGCCTGGGAAAACATCACCGCAGGCACGAAAACAGCCACCATAAATATCAGAATCCTTTTCATATCCAGAATGTTTTTCCCGGAATGCCCCGCATTTCTTCCGGTTACAGATAAAAAATACGGGCGCATTCAGGTCCGGGCGGCAAAGTTACAAAGATTATGCTTAACTTTGTAGGTTATGACACAGTATATAGTATCGGCGAGGAAATACAGGCCGGACACATTCGAGACCCTGATAGGGCAGGACAACATAGCCCAGACCCTGAAAAACTCCATTATCCGAGGACAGCTGGCACATGCCTACCTGTTCTGCGGTCCGAGGGGCGTAGGCAAGACGACCACGGCCAGGATCTTTGCGAAGGCCATCAACTGTTCCAATCCGTCACCGGACATGGAGCCGTGCGGGGAATGCGAATCCTGCAGATCCTTCGCGGAAGGCAGGTCATACTGTATCCATGAACTGGATGCCGCCTCCAATAACGGAGTGGATGACATCAAGGCCCTGATGGACCAGGTGCGGATACCGCCGCAGGTGGGCAAATACAGCGTCTACATAATAGATGAGGTGCACATGCTGTCGCAGGCCGCCTTCAACGCCTTTCTCAAGACATTGGAGGAACCGCCGGCATACGCCATCTTCATTCTCGCGACGACGGAGAAGCACAAGATTCTCCCGACCATCCTGTCAAGATGCCAGACATACGACTTCAACCGTATCACCGTAGACAATATCGTAAGGCAGCTGAGGAACATAGCGGAAAAGGAGAATGTCAGCATAGACGATGAATCCCTGCATGTGATAGCCAACAAGGCGGATGGCGCGATGCGCGATGCCCTGACCATATTCGACCAGACAGTGGCCTTCTGCGGGACCGAAGTCCGGTATCAGGATGTACTGAAAAACCTAAACGTCCTTGACTATGAATATTCATTCTCGTTAGTCGATGATTTCCTGGCAGGCGACTACAGGAAAGCCCTGCTGACATTTGACGGGATACTGACAAAGGGGTTCAATGCCCTGCACTTCGTGGCGGCGCTGAGCACGCACTTCCGGGACCTGATAGTGAGCAAGGGAGGAGGGATGGAATCGCTTCTGGAACTGCCGGAATCCCTGAAGAAGAAATATGCGGAACAGGCCGGGAAGTGCTCCCTGAAATTTCTGTACGATGCTCTCTCGATCACTACGGCCTGCGAGACAGGATACAGGAGCAGTCTCAACCCGCGGCTGCATATCGAATTCGCCCTTATGCGGCTGTGTGCCCTTTCGGGCGCTCTCTCCGGACAGGCCCCGCAAACCCGGGAGGTACCGACAGCTCCTGCACCGCAGGCACCGGTGCAGGAGAGACAGGCTGGACTTCCGGAACAGACAGAACCGTCAAAGCAGACAGAACAGCCAAAGCAGGCTGGACCGGCAGCGGAGACGGCAAGTCCATCCGATATTGCTCCGGTCCAGCCCGCCCCGCGCAGGACAAGGGCATCGAGGTCCGGAGCGACAGTCCTGTCCATCAAGTCAATGACCGAAGAGGAAACCAGGAATAAGATCACGGCACAGGACAGTCCGGCAGGAAACGCCGAACCGGACGATGATGCCATACGGGAGAAATGGCAGGAACTGGCTGCCCTGTACGGCAAAAAGCCGCGGTTAGCCAATGCCATCAGTTCGGCTTCTCTGGAAATCACCGGTGAAGGCGCGGAGAAAAAGGTGGTTTTCAAGGTCTTCAACACTGCGCAGAGGGACTGGATAGCGGAAAAATGCCTGAGGGAGCTGGAAGGGAATTTCCAGAAACTGACCGGCTCTGCCATCCGGTTGGAAGTGGATGTGATCGAGGATTCGCAGATAGAGGCCGTACCGTATATGCCGAGCGAAAAGGCGGACTTCCTGATAAAGAAAAACGATGAGGTGAAGACCTTTGTGCAGGATCTGGGCCTCGATATCAGATAACAACAGAGAAACAGACATGCCGTCAAGGCATAAAAAAGACAGAATCATGAAACTCAGATGCGAGAATCTGGTCAAGAAATACGGACCGAGAACAGTTGTGAAAGGGGTATCCATGGAGGTGGAGCAGGGAGAGATAGTCGGTTTTCTCGGACCGAACGGCGCCGGGAAGACCACAAGTTTCTACATGATAACGGGACTTATCGTGCCGAATGCCGGCAGGATCTTCCTCGATGATGAAGAGATTACAAGTCTTCCGATGTACAAGAGGGCTCAGAAAGGCGTCGGCTACCTCGCACAGGAGGCATCCGTATTCAGAAGGCTTTCCGTAGAGGACAACCTGATGTCAGTCATGGAGATGTCCCACTACACCAAGGCCGAGCGCAAGGAAAGGCTGGAATCCCTTATCGATGAGTTCAACCTGCACAAGGTGCGCAAGAGTCTCGGCATACAGCTGTCAGGAGGAGAGCGGCGCAGGTGCGAAATCGCGCGGGCTTTAGCCATAGACCCGAAATTCATCCTCCTGGATGAGCCGTTTGCAGGAGTGGACCCGATTGCCGTCGAGGACATCCAGTATATCATAGCCAAACTGAAATACAAGAATATCGGGGTAATCATCACCGACCACAATGTGGGAGAGACGCTTGCCATCATCGACCGGGCCTATCTTCTCTATGAAGGCAACATCCTGCAGAGCGGCACCCCGGAATCGCTTGCCGCCGATGAAGAAGTCCGCACCAAATACCTCGGTTCCAACTTCGTACTCAAACGCTCCGATGCATTCACCCGCGCCGAAGCCGAAATGACAAGAAAAAAGACCGGCGCCTGACAGACACCGGTCCCGAATCTCTGTAAACAAGACTATTCCTTTACACGCTCGCCGTAACTGCGGTCGGTGGTGTTGACACGGATCTTCTCGCCCTGGTTGATGAAAAGAGGGACCATTATCTTGGCGCCTGTCTCCAACGTAGCCTCCTTAAGGGCATTGGAAGAAGCGGTATCGCCCTTCACTGCCGGCTCGGTATAGGTAACTTCCATCTCGACGTATGTAGGGAGTTCGCATGTAAGGCACCTCTCCTCATCGGCAAGAAACATCATTTCCACATGCTGGCCCTCTTTCATGAGGTCCGCATTGTCAACGAGGTTCTCATCGAGATGTATCTGCTCGAAAGTCTCCTCGTGCATGAAGTTATATCCGTCCTCATCCTTGTAAAGGAACTGGTACGGCCTTCTCTCGACATTGATGGTCTCGATCTTCGCTCCTGCGGTAAACGTGTTCTCGAGGATACGTCCGTTCTCTAGGTTACGGAGCTTGGTCTTCACGAAAGCCGGACCTTTGCCCGGTTTTACATGCTGGAACCACACAATGGAGCATGGCTTGCCGTTATAATTGATGTACAATCCGTTTTTGAAATCAGCTGTTGTTGCCATAAAAATATGTTTTAACTATTGTAATTGTCAGGGATTCAGGGCGCAAAATTATAAAAATGTCCGTTTTCTGCAAAATTTTCCGTCAACCGTGAAGTTTTCCGATGGCGGCGGCCACCTGTTCGAGCAGCCATTTCGGGGTGGATGTCGCCCCGCATACCCCGACCTTGTCTTCGCTTCGGAACCATTCCCTTTTCAGTTCGTTCACGGAAGAGATATGGTAAGTCCTTATGTTCAATGACTTGCACAAATCGCAAAGTACCTTGCCGTTGGAACTCGCCTTGCCGGAAACAAAGATAATGATGTCATGCTCCAGAGCGAAACGCGACAGCTTTGCATGCCTTGTCGCCACTTGCTGACAGATCGTATTGTGCACTGTCAGCAGCCGGCGTCCCTTGAACTGGGGGATCGGCATCTCGTTTGCCACGGCCATCATCTCCTCCAGCCGGGAGCAGATGGATGAATATTCCGCCGGGCTTTTGGTCGTCTGGGAAAATATCTCCACCGGGCGTGTCAGCCCTATCCTCCCATCGCCGACGGCATCCTCCAGCATCTTCATGTTCTCTATCACGACTGCATCCCCATCAGTCTGTCCCAGCAGGCCGAGCACTTCAGGATGCCCGATTTTTCCGAAGATTGCTATCTGCCCTTTTCTCGGCCCTTCATGCAGCCTGACATACGCATCCCTGATGTCTTTCTGCAGTTTCAGCACGACCGGGCATGTACAGTCTATGATATTGAAACCTATGCTTTCCGCCTGCCTGTATGTCTCCGGCGGCTCTCCGTGGGCTCGGATAAGCAGAGTCTCCCCTTCCGCGGCACGTGTTTCCGACAGATCCTCCCTGTCGATCGTGACAAGGCCCTTTGACGCAAGCCTGTTCAGTTCGGACTCGTTATGCACTATCGCTCCCAAGGAATACAGCCGCTTCCGCGATACATCGGCCTTGTCAAGGTATTCTTCAGCCTTGTCTATCGCCCTTATCACACCGGCACAGAATCCGGAATTGTTATCGACATCAACAGTCATGGCACTCTCTCTTTCTTTCCGTCAACTTTCTTTCATCGGGAACCGCTCGGCCACCAAACGCCTGAACCAGACCATCTGCTCCTCTATGGTCATGTAGGAATTGTCGAGCACTACCGCATCCTCGGCCATCGAAAGCGGGGATGTATCCCTGTGGGAATCAATAAAATCCCTCTCGCGGATGTTTTTGAGGACCTCCTCCGGATCGACGTTCTCTCCCCTCTTCTTCATCTCATCCGCCCTCCTGCGTGCCCGCACCATCTGATCCGCCGTCATGAATATCTTAAGTTCTGCATCCGGGAATACAGTGGTGCCTATGTCCCTGCCATCCATGACCACACGTTTCCTGCGTCCGAACTCCCTCAGCCTGTCATCGATGAAACTCCTGACTTCCGGGACCGCGGATACCGGGCTGACATGCTCGGATACAGCCAGCGTACGGATCTCTCCTTCAACGCATCTGTCTCCGATATAGGTCCTGCTGCCATTGCCCTTGCTCTCAAAATGAATGTCAAGCCCGTCAAGCGCCCTGCACAGCGCATGCCTGTCGATATTCCCGGCCGGCGAGATGATACCTTTTTCTATGGCATACAGGGTAACCGCCCTGTAAAGGGCACCCGAATCGAGATACAGGAAAGACACTTCGGCGGCAATCCGCTTCGCGAACGTGCTCTTCCCCGTAGATGAATAGCCATCTATGGCAATGATAATGTCAGGTATCAGCATTTCAGTACACAATAGTTGGGTCAGCAAAATTATAAAAATTTGCGTAAACACGGAAATTTGTCCGATATTTGTATTCTTCCGCCTCCGGTAATGCTCCGACAGACAATTCCGTGCGACCATGCATGGACGGAGGCCGTTAGCGGACTGACAATAAATAACAAGGCAATGAAAATACTTATAATAGACGATGAGAGGGCCATCCGCAATTCCCTCAAGGAAATCCTGATGGATGAGGGCTACGAGGCGGATACGGCCGAGGATGGGGCACAGGGCGTGGAGATGGCCCTGAAAGAAAAATACAGCGTGATATTCTGTGACATCAAGATGCCCAACATGGATGGCATCGAGGTACTGGACAGGTTGGGGGCAGAAGGCGTGGATTCAGCCGTAATCATGATCTCCGGACACGGGGACATCGACACGGCAGTGGAATGCATTAAGAAAGGGGCATTCGACTTCATACAGAAGCCATTGGATCTCAACAGGATACTTATTACCATCAAAAACGCGACGGACAAGGTGACGCTCATCTCCAAGACCGAACGGCTGGCATCCGAGGCCACGCGGCTCAAGAAGAAAGTCTACGGGCAGGAGATGGTCGGAGAGTCTGCTCCAATGAAGAAAGTGAGGGAAATGATAGACAAGGTCGCCCCCACGGACGCCCGGGTGCTGATAACAGGGGCCAACGGTACGGGAAAGGAACTTGTGGCAAGGACACTGCACCAGAAAAGCATGAGGTCCCAGATGCCATACGTGGAAGTGAACTGCGCCGCAATCCCTTCAGAACTGATCGAGAGCGAACTGTTCGGGCATGAGAAGGGGGCTTTCACATCTGCGGTGAAACAGCACAAGGGGAAATTCGAACAGGCGGACGGAGGAACGCTCTTCCTCGATGAAATCGGGGACATGAGCCTTGCCGCACAGGCCAAGGTACTGAGGGTGCTGCAGGAAAAGAAACTTTCACGTGTGGGGAGCGACAAGGACATCAACGTGGATGTCAGGGTACTGGCCGCCACGAACAAGAACCTCAGGGAAGAAATAGAGAAGGGGAATTTCAGGGAGGACCTGTACCACAGGCTGAGCGTCATCGTGATTACGGTCCCATCCCTCGATGAAAGGAAAGATGACATCCCGCTGCTGGTCCACCATTTCATAGACCAGATATGTACGGAAACCGGTATGCAGCGCAGGGAAGTGGATACGGATGCAATGCAGCTGCTTGTGGACAAGCACTGGACAGGAAACATCAGGGAGCTCCGCAACGTCGTGGAACGGCTTCTTATCCTCTCCGGCAGCCGCATCACCGCCCAGGATATACATTCATACGTCTATTGACGGCTACAGGACTTCGCCTGGGTAATGTGGACATTTTCAGTTGGTGAGGCGGACAATACCGGCGACATGCTTTCTCCTGTCTCCATTCTGCTTCAGTGTTAACGGTTCCCTTCAATATACAATTAAAAAGCCGGCTCAAAATTCGTTTGGGCCGGCCTTGTTGAATATTCACGTTTCGGATACGCCAGTATCATTCATCGGTATCCTGCTCTGCGTATGCTTTCAGGAGCTTGTCCTGGACATCCGACGGAACAGGCTGGTAGTCCGCGAACTCCATTGTGAAAGTCGCACTTCCCGAAGTGAGGGAACTGAGCGCAGTGGAGTATTTGTAAAGTTCTGCGAGAGGGACACGCGCCTTGATCACATCGAATCCCTTGTCGCTTCCCATACCCTCTATGAGCGCCCTGCGGTTCTGCAGGTCGGACATGCAGGCTCCCATATACTCCGATGGAGTCATGACTTCAAGACTGTAGATAGGCTCCATGATCTTCGGTCCTGCATTGCGGAAAGCCTCCTTGAAGGCATTGCGCGCGGCAAGCACGAATGATATTTCATTTGAATCCACCGGGTGCATCTTGCCATCGAACACATACACGCGGATATCGCGGGCAAGCGAACCGGTAAGAGGCCCTTCGTTCATCTTCTCCATTATTCCCTTGAGTATGGCAGGCATGAACCTCGCATCGATCGCACCTCCGACGATACAGTTGTAGAACTCCAGCTTGCCTCCCCATTCGAGGTCGAAACTCTCCTTGCTCTTGATATTGAGGACCGTCTCCTTTCCATCGATCTTGAACCTGTTGGTGGCTTCGACTCCTTCCACGATCGGGCAGATGAGGAGATGCACCTCGCCGAACTGCCCGGCTCCTCCTGACTGCTTCTTGTGACGGTAGTTCGCCACCGCCACCTTGGTGATGGTCTCGCGGTAGGAGATCTTAGGAGGGAACAACTCGATTTCTATCCTGTTTTCGTTCTGCAGCCTCCACCTGACGATATTGATGTGCTGCTCTCCCTGTCCCTTGAGGATAGTCTGCTTCAGTTCCTTTGAATACTCCACTATTATTGTAGGATCCTCGGCCGATATCTTGGAAAGCGCCTCACCCATTTTCTCCTCATCCTTCTGTTCCTTGGACTTGATTGCCGTACGGAACTTGGATGCCGGGAACTTGATGTGTTCGTATGCTATGTCGCAGCCCGGCTGGGCAAGAGTCGTGTTCGTCTTGGCCGCCCTCAACTTGACCGTACATCCGATATCGCCGGCATACAGGTCGGAGACTTTCTCCTTCTTCTTTCCGGCCACGGCATAAATGGTGGATATCCTTTCCTTGTCTCCGGTCTCCGGATTCTCGAGATCCTGCCCTTCCGTAAGTTCTCCGGACATCACCTTGAAATATGCCACTTCCCCGAGGTGGGACTCCACCGCAGTCTTATATATGAAGAGTGTCGTAGGGGCATCCTGCTTGCACTCTATCTCCTTTCCATCCTTTGTCACGGCTTTCCTGTCCGCCGGAGATGAAGCCACCTTTATCGTGAATTCCATAAGCCTCTTCACTCCGATATCCTTCTTTGCGGACAGACAGAATACAGGAAGGACTTCACCCGCCTTGCATCCTATGCCTATACCCTTGCGGATCTCATCCTCCGTGAGTTCTCCTGCCTCGAAGAACTTCTCCATCAGGGTATCATCATATTCCGCCGCCCTCTCTATAAGCGCGGACCTGAGTTCCTCCGCCTCATCCTTATACTGCGCCGGTATCTCCAGGTCTTCCCTCGTGCCGTTGTCATCCTTGAAATGATAGTATTTCATCTTGAGGACATCTATGAATCCATCGAAAGATGGCCCCGGATTGACCGGATACTGGATAAGCACCGGCTTCTTCCCGAATGCCTCCTTCATGGAGTCCAAGGTATTTTCCCATGATGCCTTCTCCCCATCAAGCTGGTTGATGGCCACTATGAGCGGAATACCGTACTGCTCAGCATACCTTGCGAATATTTCGGTGCCTACCTCGACCCCCTGCTGGGCATTGATCAGAAGGACGCCCGTGTCGCAGACCTTGAATGCGGAGACCGCGCCTCCTACGAAATCATCGGCACCCGGAGTGTCGATGATGTTGAACTTCGTGTCCATGAACTCCGCATACAGAGGAGTCGCATAGATGGATCTCTGGTTGATCTGTTCGATCTCGGAGTTGTCTGAGACCGTATTCTTCGCTTCGACGGTTCCTCGCCTGTCGATGACCTTTCCTTCAAAGAGCATCGCTTCAGATAATGTGGTCTTGCCTGACTTCGTGCTGCCGAGGAGAACCACATTGCGGATGTTTTGAGTTGAATAAGCTTTCATTGTTACTTATGAGATTTATTAGTTTTGTGTCAAGTGTCCCGCTTTTTACGGCACATCCTTGCAAACTTAATAAAATTATATGTAAATAACAATCATTTCGGCAACCGCTACAAAAGATAAAGAGGAATGCCGCCTTCATAGACTTTGAGTATGTCCGGACCCGACAGACCGAAATTGTCACGGAGATAGAGGTCCATGTCGGACTCGGGGACTCCGAGCCCCGCACAGATGTCGCCGAAAGTCGCGGGCCCTGACACGGACGCGCCGCCACGGCCGACAGCCGCGGCAAACTGTTCGAATTTCTTTTCAATCATGTTCCTTTCCATAGCAAACTTTTTGTTTGCAAAACTGGCATATTCCCTCTTCCCGGTCAACAGGAAAAATGAAATTTATACGTTTTGAGGTCCGATTTTTTCTGTTTTTTGTAAAAATTTTCCTTTTTGATGCTTTTTTCTTGCCTTTGGCAAGTTTTTATTGTCTCGAATCCGCTCCGATATATGATACATTTGCCAGTCAAACACGGAGCGGTATATGGACAACGGTTCTGTCAAGAAGAATATATCCAGAATCAGAAAGGCATCCGGCATCTCCCAGGCGGAAATGGCGGAAAGGCTCGGCATGTCCAGAACTGCATACCGCAATCTTGAAAACGGGGAGACGAAGCTGATAAGCGACAATGTGGACAGGATCGCCTCCCTGCTGGAAAAGACCCCGGAAGAACTGGTCCTCGGATATGCGCCATCCGCACGCGACTCGATGAGGGTAAACGACATCCAGAAGGAGAACGCCCGGCAGCAGAAAGAACTCTCGGAGAAATACGAATCCGAAATATCACGGCTCAAGGACCAGATAAAGACACTCAGGGAATGCGTCGAAGCCCTGCAGGAGACTGTCAGGACCAAAGATGAAGTCATATCGATGCTCAAAAGAAAAGTTGGCGGGAACAGCCGGAATGAGTAAATTTACGCCCTGTATCAGTCAAGGGGCTGTCCATGAAAGAAATCTGTCTGAAGAATTGTCTGAATGCCAATCTGATAGAAGCCGGCTGCGATGAGGCCGGCAGAGGCCCGCTCGCAGGTCCCGTCTTCGCCGCGGCAGTGATATTGCCGGAGGATTTCCATCATCCCCTGCTCAACGATTCGAAGAAAATGACGGCACACGCACGGGAAGAGCTCAGAAAAGTGATAGAGGCAGAAGCTGCCGCATATTCCGTGGCGGAGGCCTGTCCCGGGGAAATCGACAGCATCAACATACTCAACGCATCGATTGCCTGCATGCAACGGGCCATCATCGGACTGTCCTTGCGGCCGGAACATCTGCTGATAGACGGCAACCGGTTCAGACCGTTCCGGTTTATCGGAGCCCTGTTGGAGGAAAAATGCGGCGTCTCCCTGTACGGAGACCGGATAGATGTGCGGACAGAGGAAGGACGGAAGGCCGCCGGCAGGCTTGCCGGAGAATATGACCGTATCCCGTATTCCTGCATCGTGAAAGGGGATGCCAGATTCGCGCCCATCGCCGCAGCATCCGTACTCGCCAAGACATACAGGGATGAATATATGAGACGGCTGGCGATTGAATATCCGGAGTACGGCTGGGACAGGAATATGGGATATCCTACCCGGGAGCACATAGAGGCTATCCGGAAGTTCGGGCTTACCCCATACCACAGGAAATCCTTCCATATAAAAGAACTGGAGCCGTCCCTGTTCTGAACAGACATTCCCGCACAAAGGAATTCCAGGAAACCCGTTTCACCGGACCAACATTTAAACACAATATTATATGGCAAGAAGATCTATCATCTGGTTCCTGGCTGCAGCCATCGTGGCAGCGGCACCTGCGGCATCCGGACAGACGAAAGCCGATACCGATGAAGGGTATGTGCACATCAAGGACATTCCATACACATCCGCCGGCGAGACGGACCCTTACAAGACAGAAAGATGCAAGCTGGACCTGTACTTCCCGGAAGGGGAGGAAGGGTTCCCCACCCTTGTATGGTTCCACGGAGGAGGACTGGAGACCGGCTCCAAATCCCTGCAGGATGGATTCCGCAGACAGGGGTTCGCTGTGGCGGATGTCAACTACAGGCTTTTCCCGGAAGCGAGATGCCCGGACTACATAAATGATGCAGCAGAAGCCGTGGCGTACATTTTCAGGCATATCGGAGAATATGGAGGAGACCCGTCCAGAATCTATGTCGGAGGCCATTCTGCAGGAGGATACCTGACCCTTATGCTCGTCCTTTGCCCTGAATATATGGACCGGTTCGGTGCCGATGCCGGACTCATCAGGAAAGCGTACCCGGTAAGCGGCCAGACATTCACCCATTTCACCATCAAGAAAGAGCGCGGAATGCCGATGGACCTGCCTTTCATAGATGAATATGCGCCCGTGAACAATGTCCGGCAGGATGGCGCTCCACTGATGCTGATCACCGGAGACAGGGAACTCGAGATGCTCTGCAGATATGAGGAGAACGAATGCCTGCTGGCCATACTGAAACATTTCAGACATCCGGCGGAACTGTACGAACTGGACGGATTCGACCACGGCAATGTCGTAGTCCCTGCCTGTATCCTCATAAGGAATGATATCCATCGGGACTGCCGTACCGGGGATTGAAAAATTCACATCGATTCACCGGATGACAGTATGTGTCTAAAAGTTAAAGTTGTATATTTGCAGTCTTTGTGATAAAACTGATTTGTGATGAAGAAATTTATTTGTATTCTGGCCGCCCTGACAGTTCTCGTGTCGGGGGCAAGGGCCGATGAAGGGATGTGGATGCTTCCTCTCCTGCAGAAAATGAACGCGAAAATGCTGGAGGCGGAAGGATGCCGTCTGACTCCTGACCAGATCTACAGCATCAACCATTCATCCCTGAAAGATGCCGTCGTGCAGTTCGGCGGAGGGTGCACGGGAGAGATCATCTCCAATGAGGGGCTGCTCGTGACCAACCACCATTGCGGCTATGCGAGCATCCAGCAGCTCAGCAGCATCGAACATGACTACCTGAAAGATGGATACTGGGCGATGAATCGCTCGGAAGAACTTCCGGTAAAGGGTCTTACAGTCACTTTCCTTGAATATATGGAAGATGTCACCGATGAATTCAATGCCGCACGGAAAAAGGCGGAGAAGATGTACCGTGACAGCACGGACAACGAAGCCCTTGTAGCGGACTACCTGAACAGGAACGTCTACGACAGGATTATCAGCGAGGCTGAAGAGGAATACCCTCATTGTGAAGCCTACATACTCCCGTTCTACAACAACAATGTATATTATCTCATAGTATATAAGAAATACAGGGACATCCGTTTCGTAGGCGCACCGCCTTCCTCAATCGGCAAGTTCGGAGCGGACACCGACAACTGGATGTGGCCACGCCATACAGGCGACTTCTCCATGTTCAGGGTCTATGCGGACAAGGACAACAATCCGGCTGACTATTCCGAGGACAATGTGCCGTACATTCCGAAGCAGTCTCTCAAGATATCCCTCAAGGGCATACAGGAGGGAGACTATACAATGATTATGGGCTACCCGGGAAGCACGGTAAGGTTCCAGACCGTACCGGAGCTTGAGAACATGCTGACTCAGAACGATATCCGCATTGCAGCAAGGACCATAAGGCAGGATCTGATGTTGGAGGACATGCTGGCTGATCCGGCAGTGAAAATCCAGTACGCCAACAAATATGCAGGCTCTACCAACGGCTGGAAGAAATGGAAAGGCATGAAGATAGCCTTCGACAAGCTCGACATCATCGGCAGGGCGGAAGAGGAGGAAGCCGCATTTACGGAATGGGCCGGGAGCAGCAGAAAGCGCGCAGAAAAATACGGACATGCGCTCGACACCATCCGCAACGCAGTCGCAAGGCTGACCGCTCCGTATTCAGTATACACGACCGTATCGGAATCTGTGGCACGCATAGAGCTTGTATCATTTGCAATGAAATGCAATGCCGCCCTCGCCGACTCTACACAAGAGGCCGCTGATGCAGCCATCGGGGTCATCTCCGGATATTACAAAGACTACTCGGAGCCTACAGACCGGAAGATAGCCAAGGGGCTTCTGAAGTTCTACAGGGACAATGTCGCTCCGGAACATTATCTGCAGGGACTCGGGGAGGATTTCGCGACCATGGACATAGATGCATACGTAGACAGCCTTTTCGACAACAGCATCTTCACCTCACTGGACAGGCTGAAGGCAGAAGTCGCTGCCGGAGGGGCATCCATCATTACCAATGACCCTGCCATTGCTCTGGGGATGGCATGCAACAGAGTGCTTGACAAAAGCTACGCGGAGATGCTCGGGGCACTCAGAAGCCTCGAGAAAGGGCGGACTGCATACACCGCCGGACTTATGGAATGGAAGAAAGGGGAACCATCCTATCCTGATGCCAATTTCACGATGAGGCTGACATACGGTTCAGTCAAATCTTATTCCCCTGCCGATGCAGTCCTCTACAGGTACTACACGACACTTGACGGAGTGATGGAAAAGGAAGATCCTGACAACTGGGAATTCGTGGTGCCTGCAAAGCTCAAGGAACTGTGGAAAGCCGGAGATTTCGGCGACTACGCAATGGCTGACGGCAAGATGCCTGTAGCATTCCTCACCGACAACGACATTACGGGCGGCAACTCCGGCTCACCTGTACTCAATGCAGACGGAGAACTGGTCGGACTTGCCTTTGATGGCAACTGGGAGTCTATGAGCAGCGATGTCATGTTCGAGCCTGAACTCCAGAGGTGCATCTGCGTGGACATCCGCTATGTGCTTTTCATAATGGACAAGTTCGGGGGAGCCGGATATCTGCTGGATGAAATGGATATTGTACGATAACGGACTGTCACCCGCACTGGGGTGAAGGATCTAACAGAATAAACATACCATGACATCTGAAGAAATAATAAAAGTCCTGCAAGAAGTTGAACACCCGGGCAACGGGGACAGGAATATCGTTGAACTGGGGATGTTGGAAAATGTCGATGTGGATGGGGACAAGGTTACTGTCAGCCTTGTCTTCCCGAAACACCGCGATCCGCTGTCGGAATACCTTGTTGGCAGCTGCAAAGCCACCATCATCCGGCATTTCCCCCAGGCTCAAGTCGAGGTGAAGACCTCAATCAAAGAGGCACCCAAGAAAAAGCCGGGACTTGACCTAGGATTAGAGGAGCTGAAGAATGTCCGGCACCTTATCGGAGTGGCTTCCGGCAAAGGAGGGGTAGGGAAATCCACCGTAGCCGTCAATCTTGCAGTCGCGCTCGCAAGGGAAGGTTACCGGGTCGGACTCGCAGATGCAGACGTTTACGGTCCATCCGTCCCGAAAATGACCGGTACCGAAGGGGCAGTGCCGGATGCGTTCAACGACCCTGAACTTGGCAGGGATGTAATCATCCCGATAGAGAAATACGGAGTGAAATGGATGTCCATCGGCTATTTCGCAAAGCCGGAACAGGCCCTGATATGGAGGGGGCCCATGGCATGCAACGCACTGAAACAGATGATTCTGCAGGTACGTTGGGGCGAACTGGACTTCCTGCTCATCGACATGCCTCCCGGGACAGGAGACATCCACATCAGCCTTGTGCACGACATCCCTTTCGAGGGAGCCGTGATTGTCAGCACCCCGCAGGATGTAGCGCTTGCGGATGTGGAGAAAGGGGTGAACATGTTCAGAAACAGCAGCATAGACAAGAAAATATTCGGTCTTGTGGAAAATATGGCATGGTTCACACCGGAAGAACTCCCGCAGAACAGATACTACATTTTCGGGAAGGACGGAGGTGCAAGAATGGCAGCAAAATACAATATCCCGCTCCTCGGACAGATCCCTATCGTCCAGAGCATCCGTGAAGGAGGCGACAACGGAGAACCGGTAGCCCTCTCTTCGCGTCCCGACGGGATTGCATTCGCCGCCCTCGCCGCAAAACTTGCCGAAGAGGCTGACAAGGCAGACTGAAAAACAATTCCTGCAGGCGCCTTTGCGTCATTCTTTTACACCGGGAAGCCGGCAAAACATCATACAACGGTCTATCCGATGCGGTCGAGCCAGCGGCCGCGGGAAAGACGGTAAAGGAAGATGGCTCCGCGGAAGCATAGTTCGATGCACATTGCTATCCAGACGCCTTTCAAACCGAGCACCGGGGCAAGAATGGCTGCAAGCGAGAGTCTTACGACCCAGATGCTGAAAAAGTTCATACAGCTCGGGATCAGAGTGTCTCCGGTCCCTATGAAGGCGCAGTAGGCCACAATGGAAGCCGCATACATAGGCTCTGCAAAAGCCTCTATCCTCAGCACCGACACTCCCAGGTCCTTGATTTCAGCCACGGGGGTCATTATTCCCATCATCAGAGGAGCCGCAAGATACATGACAAGCCCCATGATGGTCATCACCGTCATCCCCAGACCGACGGACATGTCGGCGAACCTGCGCGTCAGATCCTTACGGCATGCCCCCACGCTCTGCCCCACCAGCGTGGTCGCCGCATCCCCTATGCCCTGCCCCGGCATATAGCACAGGCTCTCCGCGGTCACCGCAAAGGCATTCGCAGCAATTGCGATATTCCCAAGAGGAGCGACGATTACCGTGGAGGCAATCTGCGCCCCGCACATTATCGTATGTTCCAGACCTATAGGAGCACCTATCTGGAAAGCCTTTTTCAGCGTGCTCCCCTGCACCCTGAGCCTGACCTTCTCCTGCGTCAGCGCAAGCTCCTTCGACTTGAAGCACAGATAGGAAGACATCAGCAATGAGGTGACTGCAATCGCAAGGGCGGTCCCGAGCGCGGCTCCGGCCACCTCCATCCCGGCACCGTACATCGTGAAAGTATGTCCAAGAAGAGTGACCTCCCTGGTCGGGAAAATGAATATCGTGTTGAAGACAATGTCCAGGATGCACATGGACACATTGAGCATACTCGGCACCCTCATGTTGCCACTGCTCTGGAGCATACTGCCGGACAGGCGGTTGAGCTGCATGAACGGGAGCGAGAAGGCGAATATCATAAAATATTCGGAAGCCATCCCGGCAATGGACTCATCCCCTCCGAGCCAGCCCGGCAGGAACGGACATATAGCACAGGCGATACACATCGCCGCTATCCCGAAGACGGATGTAGCTGCCAGAGCCTGCCGGAGGACATCCCTTGCCTTACGGAGTTCTCCCGCACCGACAAGATGTGCGACCTGCACGCTGAACCCGACAGATGCCGCCGACAGGATACCGCCGAAAAGCCATGTGCTGGTGGACATCAGTCCGATTGCAGCGGATGCTTCCGCACCGAGACTTCCCACCATCGAGGCATCTATGTACACCATCACGATATAGGACAGCTGGGCGAGCATGGACGGGATACTGAGGCGCACGATGAGAGAGAGCCGCTGCCACCACGACAACGGCCTGCCTCTGCGAACCATTTCAAGCAATATCGCTTCAGTCTTCATCCTTTCCAATCCGGGACTGCAAATTTACACAGATTCTTAACTTTTTATAATTGACTGACATTAAATAATTTTATATCTTTGTGCCGTTTTAATCGAAAACTGAACCAATTAATATTAATTATCATGAAAAAATTTTTGATCGTTGCTGCCATGATTGCAGCATCCGTATCCCTTTCAGCACAGCAGAAGGGTGATTTCTCAGTAGGGGGGGCACTCGGTGTCGGAGGCGGTAGCATTACCAACAAATGGTCGACTACTGCCGGAGGACAGACGGACAGCGACAAGGAGAGCTATCCTTCCACCACCAATTTCATGCTGGCCCCGACATTCAGCTATTTCGTAATCGACAACCTCGAACTTTCAGCAGGGCTGGAGTATGACATGACAAAAAACTACACCGGAAAAGGCAGCGACAATAAAAACAGGTTCGGATTCCAGCATATAGCCATGGGTGTAATCGGTGCGCACTATTACATTCCGCTCATTGCGGACATACTGTACTACACACCTGGTGTCGAATTCGGATTCGGAGGAGGCTCTTCAATATCACAGAATTACGATGGCAGCAAAACCACAGAGAAAGTACCGTTTGTGTTCGCTTTCAACGCAGACCTCGGCAAGATCGAATTCAAGGCTACAGACAACATCGGTGTCTTTGCAAATCTATTGAGCCTTTCTGTCGCCACCGTGACATACAAAGAAGAGGATACGACACGTGATATCGTTCAGAAGGACAATTACACCGCTTTCGGTGCCAACTTCAACTACGGCATCACCCTTGGAGTAAAATATTACTTTTAGGATAACGGACATATAGACAGAATATCTGTCCGACTCAAAGGCGGCTCAAAAGGAGGAATTTCAAGCACCCTTTTGAGCCGTCTTCCGTTCAGGTACGTTTCCGAAGGATTCAGCGGATCACGAGCTTGACTATACGGTCGATATCCTGAGGAATGTCCCCGACATGGAGGACAATGCCTTTGCCCTTAATGACATCATACCTTATCCTGCTGCCATCGTTCAGGCATACAGCAGAAGCGACCCTGGCATCAAGCGGCAGGTAGAGCGCATCATCCTGCAGGTCCAGTATATGGACATAGAGACTGTCACCCTTACGGGTAGTGACTCCCCAGTCGTGAGGAGGGATGTCCCCGCCTCTGGTCCCGTAGATGCTTTCTCCATAACGGCCGAGCCATTCCCCCATCTCCCGGAGCCTCTCCACGGCAACTGCCGGAAGATTCCCGTCCGGCTGAGGGCCTATGTTCAGCAGCAGATTCGCATCCCTGCCTGCGGCCCGTACAAGATACCGGATCAGTGTCCCGGTGGATTTGTAGTCAAGATCGGTTATCTTATAGCCCCACATCCCGTTCATCGTCTGGCAGGTCTCAAGCGGAAGACGGCTGACATCCTGGCCGGACAGACCTGCGGTGTTCTCCCCCGGGAGGTCACGCTCGAAAATCTGGATGTCTTCACCCTCGAACGGGACGAGATGGTGGTTGTTGCCCACAAGACAGGACGGCTGCAGGTCATGTATATGGTCATACAGTCCGCGCAGCTTCCAGTCGAAGTCCGGATTCCGGTCCTGGTCCCACACCCCATCGAACCATATCGCGCCGACAGGGCCATATCCGGTAAGAAGTTCCGTAAGCTGGCCCTTCATGAAGTCATAGTAATGTCCGTAATCGATGGATGTGCCGGGTCTCCCTGTCCCCAGCCCTGTCCTGCCTCTCGGACAGTCATCCCTGTACCAGTCTATCAGGGAATAATAGAAATGGAGACCGACACCCTGCCTGCGGCACTCTTCCGACAGAGCCTTCACCACATCCCTGCCGTACGGAGTGGCATCCACGATATTGTAGTCCGTCCGGGCCGTATCCCACATGGAAAACCCATCATGATGCCGTGTCGTGAAACAGATATATCCGGCCCCGGACCGCTTTATGGCAGAAACCCATTCCTCCGCATCGAAATCATGCGGATAGAACGCATTGGCCAGCTTGGCATACTCCAGATAGTTTATGTCGCGCGAAGACATTGTCCACTCCCCCGTACCGAGCATGGAATAAAGCCCCCAGTGCAGGAATATCCCGAATTTTGCATCTCGGAACGCCTCCCTTGCCTGCAGGTTGCCCCCGGAAGGGACATACGGGGACTCCTGTTCCCTTTCCGGTATTGTATAGGCTACTGCCACAGAAAAAGCAGCAAGCAGGGCCATAGCCGACAAGATGATTTTCAATTTAATATTCATAACGCCAGTCCGATAATTTATTAATCCATATCAATGTCCCGGCCATAAAAGCCGGATCAATACATTTGTAAAAATAATAAAAAGCCGGGAATAAATACGGACATGCCTGAATAATGCTATTTTTGCATGAATTTATTCATTGACCGCATATCAGTTATGGGGAGATTCATAGAATGCTGCTGCACAAGCGTGTATGAAGTGTCGGAAGCGGTTGCCGGAGGGGCATCGCGCATAGAGCTGTGCGAAAATTTAGAGATCGGAGGGACAACACCCTCGCCCGGACTGACAGAACAGGTGCTGGATATCTGTCCGATACCTGTCAATGTCCTCATCCGTCCTCGCGGAGGGGACTTCGTGTTTTCTGAAGAAGAGGGAGAGAGGATGAGAGAGGATATTTTGGATTGCAAAAGGCTCGGGGTCAATGGAGTTGTCATAGGAGCCCTGCATCCCGATGGCAGCATCGATGCCGGCATGATGCACAGACTGATACAGGCAGCAAGACCGCTCTCTGTGACATTCCACAGGGCATTCGACTGCTGCTCAGACCCTTTCAGGGCCTTAGAGGACATCATCTCTCTCGGATGCGACAGACTTCTGACATCCGGCCTTGCCGCATCGGCCTACGAAGGCAGGGAACTGCTCCGGGAGCTCGTGTCCGCAGCCGGAGACAGGATAATCATAATGCCGGGCGCCGGCGTGAAACCCTCAAACATCGCTGAACTCGAGGCCGTGACCCGTGCCAGAGAGTTCCATGGTTCGGCACACTCCGGAAGCGGGACAACAGACCGCAGAGTGGTGTCGCAGTTAGCCGGACAGTGACAAGACCATCGAAAGCAGACTGAAGCCTTGACAGACCGGGCCACGAAACGGCATCACAGCCGGCTGATGACAGTCCTGAGCTGCTCTGCAAGTGAAGTGTTGTAGCCCTGCGAATAGTAGACCACCCTCCCGAAACTGTCGGCAATGACTATGACAGGCAGCCTGCCGTTCTCCTGCATACATCCGTCATAGAGCATTTTCTGTATCCTGCCATCCGGATCGGTGCCATAGTGTACCTTGTCTATCCCGGACAGGTACTCTCCCATCCTGCCGCATCCTTCATCATCCGCTCCGAGCACTACCAGACTCCTACCCCATCCGTTCAGGTCATCGGCAGCTGCGGCGAGCTGTCTCAGCGCATGTATCGATGGTTCGGAAAAATCCTTTATCACAGCCATTGCGAAATAGCCTCTGCCTGTTGCGGAAAGGATTGTATGCGGCTTCGTACCGCCTTCCGGCAGGAATGTCTCCTCGACATTGATGTTACCGATGACGGCGACCGCGCCCTCCGGCTGTTTCAGGACCAGGGGCACTTCCGTCTCCCTGTCCGCTTCCACATTGAAGAATTCGAGATGCGAGGAGACAGACCCATCCGCCATCCTGACTCCGGATGTGAGAAGATAATATCCTGCATCGACTGCAAGAGGTTCCGAAAGCAGTTCCGTCCAGCCGGTATCCGTGCTTTCATCGAAGGCAAGGAGCCCCGCGCTGCCCCCATCGATGCGGGAGAGGGTGAAATGCCTGTAGTACAGAGGGTCCCTGAGCCATGAGACCGGTGTATATGTGGCCTTTACAAAGCCCTGGGCAGCCATTTCCGTTGCTCCATCTCCGCTCTTGTCCGCCTCCGGATCCTGCGGCCATTCGACATCCGTCCAGACTGCGCCGTCTCCAGGCTGCATCTTTCCATCCTGCGCCCCATCGCCGGCATCCTTGCCGGTATCACGGTACTGCGTCTTGCCCGTCACTTCATCTATACGGGCCTCGACCCCCTTGCTCCGACAAGCCGCCACAAAGAAAATGTTCCTCGACCGGGTATCCGAAATCCTTGAACGCCATACCATCACAGGAGGGATATATATCCCCTGGGGATTGAGACTGTCACAGACCTCGATGTTGGCAAGAGTCCAGTCCAGAATCTCTTCCGGAGATGCCGCCGCGAGCCCTTTGCCTATCTCTTCAAAATAAGGGAGCAGCGGTTCATACGAGACACGGGGACAGTCCCTGTAGCGGCTGAACCTCTCTCCGCAATGCGCCATTGCATCCTCAAGCACATCCGCACTGACATCCACCATATCCTTGACTGACAAGGATGCCAGCAGAGCCGCCGCATTTTCCCGTAAATCGCTTTTACCGGCTGCACTGCCGCGATTATCCGTACTGCCAGTATCTTTGAAACATGCATCTCTGAAAGCTATGACAGCCCCGTTCCCTTTCGGACGGGCGGTCCTGACAGAATCCTCGTATGCCAGACGCCGGGCATTTCGGAGAACTTCGGCTTCCGTTGCAGTGGATGGGATCGGATTCTCCGGAGGCGGCACAATCCCGAAGTCAAGCCCGAACTCATCCCCGACACTATGGTCAAGGACAACCTCGGTCATCTCCCCGGATGCCTTGGCCACCCCGAAACGGCCATCCTTATATGCCCACACCAGCATATCCCCGCGCCCGGTATCAAGACCTGCCATGCCGTCAGGCCCTGTCATGCTCCGGGCGACCGTATAGAACTCTGCATAGTTGTATATCTTGAACTCCACGGATGCTCCCTTGACCGGATGCCCTTGCCCATCGAGAACCCTCACCGAAGTGCGTCTTGTCGGGATATAACTTTTTATGACATTGATTTCCGTAAATGAATGCGTCCTTCTTATGACATCCTCCGGCCCATCGTAGTCTCCGAAAGCAAGCGTATGGAGCAGCATCGCCCTCGAGACCGGAGCATTGAACCATGCCAGATCAAGGACAGGCTCAGGTTCGCAGGCGCCCATGAAATGCCAGTTGCCATCGACATAGACCTCTACCCATGCGTGGTTGTCATCAGTATGAGCCCAGCGCGGAGTATAGACCTGTCTCGCCGGAATGCCGGCAGCACGCAAGGCCGCTACGGCCAGCACCGACTCCTCACCACATCTCCCCAACCCTGAAGCGATTGTCCCTGTCGGAGAAAGTGTCCTGGCATCGGACGGGGCGTATGTAGCCATTTCATGGCACCAGTGGTTGATTTCCAGTGCCGCCTGCGCCAGAGTCATACCCTCGACCCTCGCACAGAGTTCATCGGCATATATTGTCCTGAAATTATCCAGAGCCTCATTGTTGACCCTCAAAGGGAGCACGAAATGCCTGAATTCCCTCTCCGGAATCTCCCATGCCGCATTCTTCCGCACCTCCAGGGTCTTGCGGACATTGTCCACCCAATACCTGAAAGGATAGCCCGTCATATCCGGCAGAGGCATCGCCCCATACAGAAAAGCAAGGCACTCCTTTTCCTCTTCTGTCAGACTGATACCTTTTTCACTGTCTATCCCGGCAGCCACATACCCGGGCAGACGGGACTTGACGGACTCCCAGTCATCTCCGGACATGCTCCCATCCCGGCCATCCATGACAGATGCAGTAGACAGGGACAAAAAGACGGCACAAGATACCGTCGTCAGATACATTGCACAATGCTTCATGATTTTATGATTTTAAGTCCTGGCAGCACGACCATGATTTCCCGGTCCATGAACCGGCTCGAAACCTTCGCACCTTGCCGTTTCTTGGATCGACTTCGGTATCTATGAATGCGACAATGGACATGTTCCGCCTTACTCAACGCAATACCGCAAATGTACGGAATATTTCTGACTTTCAGCCAAGTTCAATTTTTAAGACAGCCTATCGGCACGACATATACGCCATCCTTCCGGCAATAGGCGTACTGGCCTATCCCCGTAAGCACCATCAGGAATGATGGCTGTTTCATTTTCTGCGTATCGAGTTTCGATGAAAGTTTCAGCAGTGTCTCTGCTCCGCCGTCAATCAAGGTGTCACCTCCAAGCTTAATCTCCACCAGACCGAAATTTCCATTTCGCAAATGTATGACGGCATCGCATTCCAGACCGTTTTTGTCCCTGTAATGGTAAACCTGTCCTCCAAGGGCATCTGCATATACCCGCAAATCCCTGACAGCCAAGGTCTCGAAAAACAGTCCGAATGTATTAAGGTCATTCAATAAATCATCAGGCCCGACTGCCATGGCCGCAACAGCGATAGAAGGGTCCACAAAATACCGCGTATCGGATGTCCTTATAGCTGTCTTTGAACGCAGGTTGGGACTCCATGCCGGCATATCCTCTATCACGAATATTTTCTTCAATGCCTGAATATACGAAACTATCGTATCTTCGCCCATACTCGGCATCCCGTTTCCGGACAAATCGGCATATATCGTACTGACAGGGACCTGCTGCCCTTGATGTCTGGCATACGACCGCAGCAGTCTGAGCGCGGATTCCGGATCACGCCGTACATTGTCCGCCCGTGATATATCGCTGTGAATCACACCATTCAGATAATTCATTGCCTGCAACAACGCCGCGTCCCGCGACAGTTCAAGAGAACCGGGCCAGCCGCCTCTGCTGACAAGAAAAGCCAGTTCTTTCAATGAAATATCAACAGACTCCGCAGGTGAAAATTCTCCGTTGAACAGAGACGCTACACTGACCTTTCCGTTGGAATCCCCTGATTCCCACAGGCTCATCGGGCGCATAGTCAACCATGCGACCCTGCCGGTTCCGGAATGGGTCAATTCCGACATGTCGGGAGGAACAGCCGACCCTGTAAAAATCAACTGCCCTGGCTTTCCTCTGTGGCTCACTTCAAAACGGGCAGCGTCCCACAGCTTCGGAGCCAGCTGCCATTCATCTATAAGCCTCGGGACATCACCTTGAAAAAGCACCTGAGGATCCGTCTCGGCAAGAAGCAGGTTAGAGGCTCTTGTCCTGGGCAAATCCATATACAATATACTTCCGGCCTGCTGCTCTGCCGTTGTCGTTTTCCCGCACCATTTCGGTCCCTGTATCAAGACCATACCTGATGCGGACAACTGATTTTTCAGCATTCCATCTGCTATTCTCGGTCTATACATATCTTCGTCTATAAAACCGAAGCAAAGATATGATAATTTTTATTGATTATCAACGGGTTTTTAATTTTCGTTCGGCAAGTTGGCCGGTTTTCATTCGGCAAATTGGCCGGTTTTCATTCGGCAAATCGGCTGATTTTCGTTCGGCAAGTTGGCCGGTTTTCTTAGCTTCAGTTGTAACAAAACCCGACCTGAAACCAATATTTTTTGTAATAAAGTGTGACCTAAAACGGGGCATTATTGTAACAAAACCCGACCTGAAATGTCTTTCTTTGTACCAGCCCGGAAAAGTAGACACGGAAAAACACGGCCCGGTTACAGCCAAGTCGACAGAAAAGCTACCGGACGGAGATGGTGTTGGAGCCGCCTTTCAACCGGCAGGTACGGTCTTTCCAGACGAATGTGCCGGTCACGGTTTCAGGAATGGAGATTTCCGCGGTCATCCTGCCGTCATCCGAAACGGAATACGAAACCGAAACCTTGCCGTCAGGATGAGGGATTTCGCCGGATGCCTCCTTCAGGCGGCCCAGCGATGGAGCAATCCTGACCTCGCTGAATCCGGGAGCCGCACTGTCTATCCCGAGAAGCGTGCGGAAAAACTCGACATTGAGACTCGCGCTCCAGGCATGGCAGTCGGACCTCGATGGTTCAGGCTGCTCTGCCCATGTGGTCAGCCCGAGGGCAAGCTGGTCGCGCCAAGGCTGAAGCTCATCCTGCAGCATATCCCCCCGTCCGGACAGTCTCATCGCCTGCATCAGATAATATCTGTAATAGAGGGTGCACTGCCATATCGACCTGTCATCCAAAAGTCTGTCGAACAGTGCTCCGGCATCCTTGCCGGACACCACACCCGCAAGGATAGCCAGTATGTTCCCGTGCTGGGAATAACTGCTGCGGCCGAATGTATCCGCAAACAGGCCCCTGTCTTCGTCCCAGTATTTGTCCTTTATCGTACTCCTTATGGCATCCGCCGTTTCCGAATAATGCTTTGCCATGGCCGGCTGCCCGAACGTCTCTTCCATCTCCGCTGCAGCCGAAAGGGCAAGCACATACTGGAGATCCTGGACAATGGAGTTGCCATCCCTTTCCCTTACCGGCTCTCCGTCGGGCGTCCCGCACCAGTCCATGAAAAACCAGAAAGGTATCCTGTCCAGACTCATGTCCGGTCTCAAATAGGATTCATACCATGAAAGGATCGTCCGGACAGCAGGCAGCATCGACTTCAGAAAACCGGCATCGCCTCTGTACATCCAGTAGTCATGGCACATGCATATCCACCAGAGGGAGAACGGAGGTATGAACTGATGAAGCGATGAAGGATAGCGGCTCATCGTGATTCCATCCGGCACCATTGACCTGAATCCCTGTTCTATGGCATAACGCACCAGTTCATCGTTTCTGGTATTGTACATGGTTATCAGAGCCTGTATTCTCGTGTCGCCGAAATACTGCAGCTGCTCATAATACGGGCAGTCCATATACGTATCGGCAGCACACAGGCGGGCAGTCCGCCAGCCGGTCTCTATCATCCTGCCGGCATCCTCAATACCTGGTGCAGAGAATGAAGACTCCCTTTCGAGAGGATACATCGAAGACATGGCATGAATATCCTCTATAACAAGCGGTTCATCCGCTGTCCTGACTGACAGTTTCAAATATCTCCATGTCCTCCACCACAAAGGGGTGAATGAACGGTCCTGCCCTCCATCGGGAAGGATTCTGTCGGCATAGCCGATAAAATGCTTCCCATCGACCTCGTTCCTGTCTCCCTTGTCATTCCAGCTGCCTTCCTTGTAAAGGGACTCCGCATACTGCATCACTATCTCTGATCCTGCACCTCCGCTGAATTTGACTGTCGGATAGCCTGTGACAAGGACAGAATTGTCTATCAGGATTTCCGCCTCGGTAGCCGGCAGTATCACCAGCGGCTGCGTCCCGGCGAGGAGTCCGGAAGATGACACCTCCATATCCACCATGTCTTCCATATCGCCAATACGGCCCTTCTCCTTGAGGATTTTCGGCATCCGGAACGGTTTCAGCTCCATCTGCCGCACCGGTGACGGGACAAGCTGCCATCCCGGATAGTCTCTCGCACCCTTGGCCGCACCCTGGATCAGCACCCTGACCTTCTGCCATCCCGAATCATCATAGTCCGGCTGTTCCCAGCCCCACGGATATCCGGATGCGGTGAACTGTTCGCAGGCTCCTGCCGCATAGTATCCTGAAACCGGCTGCATATAGGGAGAGTATGACCGGTCATGAAAACCCAGCCATGATCCATCCGTGTTGACAATATCCTCCTGCTGCGTATTTCCCTGCATGATGAAACCGGTCTTGCCGAAGCTCATCTGAGCCAAAGGACGGCTGGCGGCGAAATTCCACACTACGGCAGCAACGACATTCACGCCCTGTTTCAGATACGGTCCTATATCATAGGTAGAATAATTCCAGTTATACACATCCCCGTATTCAGGCCCCAGACCGACAAAACTGCCGTTGACATAGAGTTTATACCTGTTGTCGGCCGAGACATGGACGATGAAATTCTCCGGGGCCGCACCGAGTTCAAAGGTTTTCCTGAAATGGCACACCGTATATTCATTCTCGGACATGTCCTGGACCGAAATCCAGTGTGCCGGCCACCGTCCTTCCAGCAGCCGTCCATCTATCATTGCCGCATCCCAGCCCTCCAGCCTGTTCTGCCCATCCGCATGAAGGCCGGACAGAAACAGCAGCATAAAAATCAGAACATACTGTCGCATATCTCAAATCTATTTTCCGACAAATATATGCAGAAGCCGGGGACAATGCAAGCCCGCTTCCCATTGCAGAAGACGCATTGCAGAAGACACTATGATGAAAACAGGATATTTCACTTCCTGTCCTTGCCTTCCGCCTCGTCATCCGTCATGAAGAAGCGGTACTGGAAAGCTATGAGGTAGAGGGCGCCGCAGGTGACGCAGCTGTCGGCGAAATTGAATACGGGGGCGAAGAACCTGAACGGATTCCCTCCTATGAAAGGCAGCCAGTCAGGGAAGGTCGTGTCGATTATCGGGAAATAGAACATGTCCACTACCTTGCCGAACATGAACGGGGCATAGCTGCCGCCGAGATGCGCCACTTCCCATTGGGTCGATTCAGAGAATATCAGCCCGTAGAAATAGCAGTCTATTATGTTTCCCATTGCTCCGGCCGCAATCATGGTAAGCCCCACGACTACGCCTGTCGGAGTCCCCTGTCTTTTCAGCAGCCGGGAGATCCACCACACAATGGCGGCGAAAAGCCCTATGCGCAGGAATGACAGGAGGAACTTGCCGAAAGCCCCTCCGAACTTCATTCCGAACGCCATTCCTTCGTTTTCGATAAAAAAGATCCTGAACCAGTCCCCGATGACATTGAAACTCTCGCCCAGAGTCATGTTGGTCTTGACCAATACCTTGATCACCTGGTCGATGACGACCAGTGCAATGCCGAGTATCAGGAGCAGTCTGCCTTTGGAAACCTTCATACTACTTGTTCTTGTTCAGCATTTCCTTGGCTTCGACAGTCAGGGTCGCATGCGGCACAAGACGGAGCCTCTCCTTAGGGATGAGCTTGCCCGTGACACGGCACACCCCGTATGTCTTGTTCTCGATCCTGACAAGGGCAGCCTCGAGGTTCTGGATAAACTTGTACTGCCGCTGCGCAAGCTGTCCCGCCTCTTCTTTTGAAAGGGTCGTGGCTCCTTCCTCCATTACCTTGAACGTAGGGGAAGTGTCTTCGATGTCGTTGCTCGATCCGTGGGTAACGACATCACGCAAGGTCTTGTATTCTTTCTTGGCCTTTTCAAGCATTCCGAGGATTATCTCCTTGAATTCCTGCAGTTCTTCGTCGCTGTAACGAACCTTAGGTTCAACAACATTCTTTTCTTCTGCCATAATGTTATCGTTTTATGTTAATAATTCTTGTTTTGACAGCTCCTTCGCTTCGCTCAGGATGACAGCCTTTCCGGGAACAGATCCTTCGCTTCGCTCAGGATGACAATTCAGGAGGGCAGTGGGTTTTACTCCAGATCCTTCGCTGACGCTCAGGATGACAGTGGGGCGGTAAGGATGACAGGTAGGCGGTCAGAGCCTGGAGACGCTGATCCTTATCGCGGAGTCGTTCCATTCCACTTCCGGAGCGTTCCCGGCCCCGGCAAGAGGGGATACCGTCACTTCCGTCGCAAGAGTCTGCGATGCGACATAGTCCCTGAAAGACCCCAGCGATCCCTCTATCTCCTCAAAATCCTGTCCATCCGCAAATATCTTCACCGCTATCTTGTCCGTCACATCGAAGTCGCTCTCCTTGCGCAGGTTCTGTATCCTGTTGATAAGCTCCCTCGCAGTACCCTCCTTCCTGAGATCATCCGTAACCGTAATGTCGAGGGCAAGGGTCAGCGGGCCATCCGTTGCCACAAGCCAGCCCGGCATATCCTCGGATGATACCTCATAGTCCCCTTTGGCAAGCGCCACATCGCCATCGGCAAGCCGCAGGACATAATCCCTGTCCGCCATGCCGGCCGCCTCTATGGCCGCTATATCCTCCTGGCCGAGGGTGGCGAAAGCTGCGGCAATGGCTTTCATGCGGGAGCCGTATTTCTTGCCGAGAGTCTTGAAGTTCGGACGTATCTTCTTGGTTATCAATCCGGCAGTATCGGAAATGAACTCGGCATCCTTCACATTGACCTCTCCGAGCAGAAGTGTCTTCACTTTCTCGAGCTGCTCCTCTATCTTCTTGTCTATCACAGGAATGACAAGTTTAGAAAGAGGCTGGCGCACCTTTATGTTCACCTTGCGGCGGAGAGCCAGCACCATCGATGATGCCCTCTGTGCAAGATCCATCCTTTCCTCAAGATCCTTGTCTACACAGGCTGCATCATACACCGGCATGGACTCGAAATGTACGGATCCGGCACCAGGAACGAGGTCAAGGTACATCCTCTCCATAAAGAACGGTGCAATCGGGGCCGCCATCCTTGCCACATCCACAAGGACTTCATACAAGGTCTGATATGCAGACAGCTTGTCCTGATCCATCGACCCGCCCCAGAAACGTTTCCTGTTAAGACGCACATACCAGTTGCTCAAATGGTCGCAGACGAAATCCTGTATCAGACGTCCTGCAGAGGTCACATCATAATCCTCGTATGCGGCCACCACATCCTTGACCAGAGAGTTGAGCAGCGAAATAATCCACCTGTCTATCTCAGGGCGCTCCGACACCGGTATCACAGGAGCATTGATGTCGAAACTGTCTACGTTGGCATAAAGGGCGAAGAACGAATAGGTATTGTAAAGGGTTCCGAAGAACTTCCTCCTCACCTCATCCACCCCGGCCTCATCGAACTTCAGGTTATCCCACGGCTGGGAATTGGTCAGCATATACCACCTGAGCGCATCCGGGCCGTATTTGTCCAAAGCCTTGAACGGATCCACGGCATTCCCGAGACGCTTGCTCATCTTGTTCCCGTCCTTGTCGAGGACAAGTCCGTTGGAAATGACGCGCCTGAAGGCGCATGTGCCGCTGACCATCGTATGTATGGCATGAAGGGTATAGAACCAGCCCCTTGTCTGGTCCACTCCCTCGGCTATGAAGTCGGCCGTGCATCCGAATTTCGGAGAACCGAGATTGCGGAGTCCTTCCTGTGCATACGGCATGGCCCCGGAATCGAACCACACATCGATCAGGTCCGTCTCGCGGACCATCTTCTTTCCGCTTCCGGACACAAGGAATATGTTGTCCATATACGGTCTGTGCAGGTCTATCCTGTCATAGTTCTCCTTTGACATGTCCTCAGGATCAAATCCGTTGTCCCTGAGAGGATTGGATGACATGATTCCGGCAGCGACGGATTTCTCTATTTCCGCATACAGCTCCTTGAGCGAGCCTATGCACTTCTCTTCCCTGCCATCCTCTGTCCTCCATATCGGGAGCGGGGTCCCCCAGTAACGGCTGCGGGAAAGGTTCCAGTCCTGTATGTTCTCCAGCCATTTGCCGAAACGTCCGGTTCCGGTCGACTCCGGCTTCCATGCAATGGTATCGTTGAGCTCTATCATCCTGTCCCTGACGGCAGTGGTCCTGATGAACCATGAATCGAGAGGATAGTAGATGACAGGCTTGTCCGTCCTCCAGCAATGAGGGTAGGAATGGACATGCTTCTCTATCCTGAATGCCTTGCCCTGCTGCTTGAGCATCACGCAAAGGTCAATGTCCAGGGTAGGATCATCCGGGCCGAGAGTGTCATCGTATGCATTCTTGACATACCTGCCCGAATACTCCGCATAATCAGGAGACACCCTTTCCGAGACATATTCAGGGTCCAGATCCTCAATGCGGAAAAACCTTCCCTTGCGGTCCACCTGCGCCTGACGGTCCCCGTTCCTGTCGACTACCAGAAGGGCAGGCACTCCGTTCTGCTTGGCGACCTTGTCATCATCCGCACCGAAGGTAGGGGCGATATGTACGATACCAGTAGTGCCCTCTTCCGTAGTCACATAGTCTCCGGAGATGACACGGAAAGCGCCCTCATCCGGTCTGAACCACGGAATCAGCTGCTGATAGTGTATCCCGACCAGTTCCGAGCCCTTGAACGTCCCTTCAAGAACCTTGAACGGCACCAGCTTGTCCCCTTTCTGATAGCTTTCAAGAGAAAGGCCGGCCGCTTTAGGGTTGAAAATCGAATTCACCAGGGACTCCGCCACGACATAGACGGCCGGATCACCTGTATAGGGATTGTAGGATGATACCCTCACATATGTAATTTCAGGGCCTACGCAGAGTGCCGTATTGGACGGAAGGGTCCACGGCGTGGTCGTCCATGCCAGGAAAAACACCGGCAGGGTCCCGCAACCGAAGAGCACCTGCGACTTCTCATCCTTGATCACCTCGAACTGGACGGTCGCCGTAGTGTCCTTGACATCCCTGTAGCATCCTGGCTGGTTGAGTTCATGCGAACTGAGCCCGGTACCCGCAGCAGGGGAATACGGCTGTATGGAATAGCCCTTATACAGCAGTCCCTTGGCATAAATGTCCTTCAGAAGATACCACAGTGTCTCTATATAGCGGTTATCATACGTGATATACGGATCATCCATATCCACCCAGTAGCCTATGCGCTCGGTAAGGGACACCCATTCCTTGGTGTACTTCATCACCTCCCTGCGGCATGTCCTGTTGTATTCCTCTACGCTTATCTTCGTCCCTATGTCCTCCTTGGTGATGCCCAGAAGCTTCTCCACGCCGAGCTCCACCGGCAGCCCGTGCGTATCCCAGCCGGCACGACGCTCCACACGATACCCGCTCTGCGTCTTGTAGCGGCATATCGCATCCTTGATGGAACGCGCCATCACATGGTGGATCCCCGGCATTCCGTTCGCGGATGGCGGCCCTTCAAAGAAAATGAACTGCGGGGCTCCCTTCCTCACTTCCAGGGATTTCCTGAAAGTGCCGTTCTTTTTCCATCTGTCCAGCACATCCGCTCCGACAGCCACCAGATCAAGTCCTTTATACTCGTTGAATTTCATATTTTTTATATAATTTTGCAGCAGTTTTTCCTCTCAGGGAAAAGGAGGCGGCACTGCCGATAAAACAAGGTGCAAATATATAAATTTATAGGAACAAAATGAACATTCTGGATATCATACTGCTGGTCTGCTTCATTCCCGCAATTATCAGCGGATTGAGGAAAGGATTCATAGCCCAGGTGGTGGCGATAATCTCCATTGTGCTCGGAGTATGGCTGTCCGTCAAGTCCGCCACTCTCGTCGGCAGCTGGATTTCGCAATGGATAGAGGCATCGCCGCAGCTGATCAACATAATCTCGTTCGCCATCATTTTCATTGCGGTGGCCGTACTGCTCTTCACGATAGGAAAACTTATCGAGGCGACCATAAAGATAATCATGCTCGGCTGGCTCAACAAGCTGCTCGGAGTCCTGTTCTCCATGCTGAAATGCATCCTGATAATAGGATTCCTCATCATAGTCTTCGAAGCGATAAACGATACCTTCGGACTCGTGCCCGAATCATATCTGTCCGATTCCCTGCTGTATGCTCCGTTCAGGGACATAGCGGATTCCGTATTCCCTCTTTTCAAGGAACTTCTATCGAAATAGGCAATGGAAAATCTGATACTTATAGAAACGTCTACGGAACTCTGTTCGACGGCCATGGCATCTGATGGAAAGATCGTTTCGTACAGGGAAAGCGGCACTCCGCGCTCGCACGCATCCATGACAGCCGTATTCACAAATGAAATGCTGAAAGAGACCGGACTGAATGTCAGGGACTGCTCGGCAGTATGCGTGAGCATGGGACCCGGATCATATACCGGACTCCGCGTAGGCGTATCCACCGCAAAAGGGCTGTGTTTCGGAGCGGGAATCCCTCTTATAGCGGTCGGGACGCTCGATACCCTCGTATGGCAGGCCATCGGGACAGTCCTCCCTGAAGGATGCAGATACATAGTGCCGATGATAGATGCCCGGAGAATGGAAGTCTACACGGCCATCTTCTCCCCCGACGGGAAACAGCTGACTGAAACCGAAGCCAGGATAATAGATGCGGACAGTTTCGGACAACAGCTTGCAGAAGGTCCGGTGCTGTTCATCGGAGATGCTGCGGAGAAATGCAGGACAGCAATCACCCATCCGAATGCTCATTTCATCCAGTGCTGCCCGAAGGCATCGTCCATGCTTATCCCGGCCATGATGGAATACAAAGAAAAACGGTTCAAAGATGTAGCATACTTCGAACCGTTCTATCTCAAGAATTTTGTCGCGACGGTAAGCCGCAAGAAACTTTTCTGACCTTACCAGAAGGTATCATTTCAGAAGTCTGTCCAGCACCTTGCGCAGGGATGCCGCATCCGTCATCCTTTCCTGCTGCAACTCTCCTCCCGAGAGGACGAACGACACAGGCAGGGTGGAGACATTATATGCAGATACCGCCGGAGAGGCCGCTCCGAGGCCATCGCAGACATTGATCCATTCGAGACCCTGTTCCCTGACCACACGGGCCCAGCCTGCCTTGTCAGTGGAGATGGCCACCTGATATATCTCGAATCCTTTGCCGGAATACTTGTCGTACAGAGGTTTAAGGACATCGTTGTTGAACATCTTCTGCGCCGGCTGGGCCGGATCCCAGAAGTGCAGCAGCACCACCTTCGAATCCACCTCGCTCAACTTCCGTTTCACACCCCGGACATCGGGCTGGTCTATGTCGAGATAGTTGACCTGCTCCGCAGTCCGTATCTTGTTGGACATCTCCATCATCCTGTAGCGTCTGTCCGCCTCCTGCCTCAGAGCCTTGACATACCGGGACTCCGGGTAAACGGTCTCGAGAGAATCGCTCACATTGGAAAAATGTATGGCATCGGTCTGCTGCCCGAACACCGGAAGATTCGCTCCCACCATCTGGAACAGGACAGGCACGACAGTCATCGAATACGGATTGGACATCACGTATTTCAGTCTGCCCCTGTAATATCTCACATATTCCTGAGCCAGCTCCCTCCTCAGCGTATCCGCCTGCGGCGAAGCCTGATCCACAGCCTCCAACATCGCAGAAAGGGAAATGAACCGGGATGAGAATTCAGCCAGATCCTTCTCCACCTGCAGGAGCTTCCCGGACTCCTCGGAGCCGGACACCGTATATGTGCCGAGGGTATCAGCCTCGACCGTCACCCTGTCACCTTTCCGAAGAAGCAGGGAGGCGATTTTCGTATCCCCGTAGAAAAGATAGACAAACTCCGGCTGCCCCTTGCGGACCTCGACCTTGCAGAAAAAATTCCCATCCGCATCCGTCCTGACGGTATCGAGGACCTCATAGCGGTTCATGTCCAGCAGTCTCACCGTCACTTCCGAATCCGGGGCCTCCGGCAGGGAGCCCTTGACGGACGCCTTGCCTACACAGGAAACAAGAGCAGCCCCTATGAACGCATAGCAGGCCGCATAGAGGACATATCTACCGAAGTTTCTCATATTCTTTCAGTATTGCTCCGGCAATGGCCGCCATCTCATCTGACGGCAGTTCCAGTTTCTTTTTCCTGAAATCCAGGTCGGACTCGCTCTGGAGAGGCACCAGATGGATATGCGTATGCGGCACTTCCATGCCGAGTACCGCCACGCCTACCCTCTTGCACGGTACGGCGTTCTTCATCGCGATGGCCACCTTGCGGGCAAAATCCCACAATCCGGCATAGACCTTCTCATCGAGATGGAAGATATAGTCATCCTCGACATGCTTCGGAATCACGAGCGTATGCCCCTTTGCGAGAGGAGCTATATCGAGGAATGCATAGAAATCCTCATTCTCAGCCACCTTATAGGAAGGGATCTCCCCACATGCTATTTTTGTGAATATCGTTGCCATAGACTACAGGGTTATATCCAGAATCTCAAACCTGATCACGCCTGAAGGCACGTGAGCCTCGACGGTCTCCCCCTTGGAATGACCGATGAGAGCCTTGCCTATCGGAGTAGTGGCAGCCAGCTTGCCGTGGGCGAAGTCCGCCTCGCTCTCCCCTACAAGAGTGAACTCCATCACCATCCCGTTGGAAAGGTTCTTCACTTTCACCTTGTTGAGCATCTGCACCTTCTCGGTCCCGATCTGGGACTCATCGATAACCCTTGCATTGGCAACCAGATCCTGGAGTTTTGCGATGTTAAGCTCCAGAAGTCCCTGCGCCTCCCTTGCCGCCTCATATTCGGCATTCTCCGAAAGGTCTCCCTTGTCCCTCGCCTCCGCGATCTGCGCGGAAATCACAGGACGCTGCGCCACAGCATCCGCGAGATCCTTCTTCAACTTATCCAGACCCTCCTGGGTCATGTAATGAACAGCCATAATGTTACAATTTAATGCCTTTCCGGCAAATTATCCTTTTAAATGTTTCTATACAGACAAATCAAAAAGGAGTTCTGTTGTATTCCTACACAGAACCCTTTCCTTGCAAATATAGGAAATTTTTCTGAATGTTCCCCTATTCCCTGAATTTGGGAGACATGATTTCAGAGTATATGACCAGTTTCCTGAGATCGATCTTCTCCTTAGCCGCAGAAGCCGCCTCCCTGTCTTCCGGGACCCGGGCCGCGTTATCCTCCGCAGCGGGTTCTTTCTTCATGTCAGTCTCCATATACGGTATCTATCAGATTAATGCACAATTCCCTGTCCTTGTCAAGCTGCTCCTTCAGGGCAGTCATGGAGCCGAAGCGGATCTCCTTCCTTATCATCCGGATAAAGGAAAGTCCGATGTCAAGCCCGTATATATCCTCATCGAACCCGAAGATATGGGTCTCTATCGTCCTGGCATTCCCTTCCCGGACAGTAGGGCGGTTGCCGATGTTGCACATGCCCCAGCAGTCCTTACCCAGAGTCCTCACCCGCACCAGATAGGCCCCGTTCTCCGGGACCAGCTTCAAAGGCTCGTAAAGTTCCATGTTCGCCGTAGGAAAACCGAGCGACTTGCCGAGTTTCTCCCCGGACACCACGACACCGTTGAGACGGTAGTCATAGCCGAGCATTCCGGCCGCCGTCTGCACTTCACCGGCCTCTATCATCGCCCTTATCCATGTGGAACTGACCGCTGTCCCGGTATCCGAATCCAGCCTGTCAGCCAGGATGACTTCAAGTCCGGCTTTTGCCGCAGCCTGCGCCGCATCCTCCATCGTCCGGCAGTCGCACCCGACCCTGTTGTCATATCCCAGGACGACTGACTTTCCCCCGAACCGGCCCGCCACATATTCCCGGAAATATTCCTCCGCCGTCAGCCTGCTGAATTCCCTGGTAAACTCCACGACCTCGATTCTGTCCACTCCGAGCGAATACAGCAGTTCTTTCTTCTCATCCAGCGAGGTCAGAAGCCGCAGGGAACGGGCATCGCTTTGAAGCACATTGCGGGGATGAGGCCAGAATGTCACCACCAGGCTCTCATCTCCGCGTGCCCTCGCCGTCTCCACAAGACGGCCTATAACCAGGCGGTGCCCGGTATGGACACCGTCGAAGAAACCGGTCGCTACAACCATCTTACAAGTTCAAAATCCTGTCTGTGAGGCAGAAGAGGGTTCCTTGCATAAATCCTGGCAGCTACCTGATACAGACCCGTGGTCTGAGGCAGAATGGATGCCTCGTACCTGACCACCCCATCATTGCTCTCCACAGGAGTGAACTCGAAATGTTCCTGTATGTGGAGGGCCCCCTTCGAATCCGATGAAGCGAACAGAAGCTCGACCCCGACATCCTCGGGCTGGAGGTCGCCTATGCTGAGGACCACCTCCGCATGGAACTCCTTGCCGAGGGCGATATCATCGTGCGAACTGTCCGGCTTCACCATTGATATCACACCGACATTCTGCCACTCCCTGCGCAGATGCTTCTTCCATGCAGCAATCAGGCGCGCCGTCCTGTAGTCATCCCCGACAAGACTTGCAGTCCTTTCGGACTGAGGAATGTAATACTGGTTGATATAGTCTGTCAGCATCCTGTTGGTGGTGAAGTTGCATGCCACCTGGGCCACCGTGTTCTTTATATACTCTATCCACTCGGATGAAAGCCCGTTCGCATCCGCATTGTAGAATGCCGGAGCTATCTCGTTCTCGATAGTGGCATAGATGGTGGCGGCATCAAGTTCATCCTGATAGTTAGGGTCATCGTATGTGCTTTCCATAGGGAGAGCCCAGCCGGCACCCGGCTTATACCCCTCTACCCACCATCCATCAAGGACGGAGAAATGCATGACCCCGTTCATGGATGCCTTCTCTCCGGATGTTCCGGAAGCCTCCTGAGGGCGGGTAGGATTGTTCATCCACACATCCACTCCCTGCACGAGATATTTGGCGAGGGTAATGTCATAGTCCGGGACGAACACGATCTTGCCGATGAACTGCTCCATCTTGGAGATGTCCACGATTCTCTTGATCAGATCCTGGCCAGCCTTGTCTGCAGGATGCGCCTTGCCGGCAAAGATGAACTGCACCGGTCTTGCCGGGTCATTGACAATCTCGTTGAGCCTGTCAAGGTCACGGAACAGCAGATATGCCCTCTTGTAGGTGGCGAAACGTCTTGCAAACCCTATCGTAAGCACATCATCGCGGAGAGTCTCCTTGATGGTGACTATCTGCTTAGGGGAATAGTGGTTGGTCGCGGCAGGGTTCGAAAGCCTGTCCTTGACCTCATCTATCAGTTTCTTGCGGAGCTTTGTCCTGACACCCCATATCTCCTCGTCCGATATCTTGTAAATGCCCTCGAAGCAGGACTTGTCATAATGATGGGTCTTGAACTCCTCCCCGAATACACGGGCATGGATATCCTTCCACTCCTGGGCAGTCCATGTCGGATAGTGCACGCCGTTGGTCACATAGCTGACATAGAGTTCCTCAGGCAGATACCCCGGCCACATATTGGAGAACATCTCGCGGGTCACCTCCCCGTGGAGCCATGAGACGCCGTTCATGTTCTGGGACATGTTGGCTGCAAGGATACTCATCGAGAACTTCTCGTTCACATCCTCTCCGTTGATCTTGCCGAGTCCCATCAGCGTGGTCCAGTCTATCTTCAGACGCTGAGGGTAATGCCCGATATACTTGCGGAGAAGGCCCTCATCGAAAGTATCATGCCCGGCAGGTACCGGAGTATGGGTGGTGAACAGCGATGATGCCCTCACCACTTCGAGAGCCTCCGGGAAATCGAGATTGTCGTTGTTGACATACTCCCTCAGCCTCTCAAGGCCGATGAAAGCGGCATGCCCTTCGTTGCAGTGGTAGACCTCCGGATTGAGTCCGAGCTTGCGCAGGGCACGGATACCGCCCACGCCGAGCAGCAGTTCCTGTTTCAGCCTGTTCTCCCAGTCTCCTCCGTAAAGGTGATGCGTCACACTCCTGTCCTCCGGCAGGTTGTCTTCATAGTCCGTATCCATCAGATACAGTTCAGTACGGCCGACATCCACCCTCCACAGTCTTGCATTGAGGGTACGGCCGGGAAATGCGACGCTCACTACCATCCAGTTGCCATCCGCATCGCGCACCGGAGATGCAGGAATCTTCATGAAGTTCTGCGCATCGTATTTGGCGACCTGTTCGCCCTGTGCGGAAAGCATCTGGGTGAAATAGCCGTACCTGTAAAGGAGTCCTATGGCCACCAGATCGGTATTCATGTCGCTGGTCTCCTTCAGGTAGTCTCCTGCAAGGATACCAAGTCCGCCGGAATATATCTTCAATGACGTGTCAAGACCGTATTCCATGCAGAAATACGCAACGGAAGGGGATTTGCGCTCCGCCTTGAGCGCCATGTAGGCATTGAACTCGTCCATGACGGACTTCAGGCTGCCCAGAAATGCAGGGTCATTCTCCAGGGCCTTGTATCTCTTGAGTTTGACCTTGTCAAGCATGGCTATCGGATTCTCTCCGGATTCCTCCCATGCCTGCTCATCCACAGACTTGAACAGATTCTTGGCAGATTCGTTCCAGCACCACCACAGGTTTCTGGAAAGGGTTTCGAGGTCCTTCAGACTGTCAGGCAGGTGCCTTGACACAAAAACGCTGTTCCACGATGGCTGGTTGACATCTATCTTCTTGTAATGCATAACCTTATCATCTCTTACTTCAGGGAATGCCCCTTTCTCCGCAATCACTTTCTCAAGCGCCTTGGAATAGGCTTCCTTATAATACACGATATTGTTTTCCCAGAGAGCTATCTCCGACACCTCCCTGGCATTGTCCATATATGCTTTCCTTTCCTCCTTCGTCAGGCGGGCAATCTCCTTGACCCTGCCCGCGACATCCTCCACGACATTCCTGTAGTTGGAGTCATTGCGCGGAATGACCAGGATGCCGGGATGCTCTCCCTTGCAGCGTTCCTTCACCCACAGTCCGAATCCTGCAAGCGTTGTCGTCGCCGTCGGGATCTTGAACGCAAGGCTTTCGAGAGGGGTATAGCCCCACGGCTCGTAATATGAAGGGAACAGGGTGAGATCAAGACCCGCAAGAAGATCATAGTATGTCATGTCGAACACCCCATCGTTGCCGTTGAGGTATGACGGGATGAAATATACCTTGACCTTGTCGCCGACAGCATTCTTGAAGTTAAGCTCGTTGAGCCTTCTCGAGATGATATCGTATTCGGGATCGATCAGATAATGGGAAGTCCTTGTCACATAATCAGCAGAGCCGGTTCCCGCCAGTTTCGCTACCAGTTCCTTGTCCGGACCGTTGTTGCCGGATGGGATGAATATGAATGCCTGGATGCTCTTCCCCTCGAACGATGAACGGTTGAGAGAGTCAAGGGCATCAATGAACACATCGATACCTTTGTTCCTCCATTCATAGCGTCCGCCGATTCCCACAAAGATCGAATTGTCCGGCACCGTCTCTCCCGACATGGCAGTCGCGACTTCGACGAGTTTTGCCCTGGCAGCCGACCTGAGCTGCATATACTCTTCATCTGTGGCCGGAGTGAAGTCATTCTCGAAGCCGTTCGGCGTAACGATATCCACGTCCCTCTGGAGGAACTGCTTGCACTCGCTTGCCGTAATCTCGCTCACGGTCGTGAATATGTCGGCATTCTGTGCGGACTTCTTCTCCAGGGAATGTCTTGCAAGCACATTGAAATCCCTTGCCTTGGAATCCCCGTCATACAGAGACATGGAGTCATACAGCGGAAGGTTGTTGCCTGCCAGGCAACGCCCCACCACCGTAGCATGAGTCGTGAATACCGTCGCTATCGGAAGCTGCGTCCCCTTTATATAGAGGAGTCCGGCTCCGGTCATCCATTCGTGGAACTGGGCGACCACCTTGTCGGCAGGACTGAGGTTGTAGCGGTAGAAGCTCTCTATCACCTTTCCCGCAGCATATCCGAACAGGGCGGATTCCTTATAGTCCCAGTTTCCTGTCAGGGAATCCACACCGAACCTTTTCCAGTATTCGGTCAGGATATTGTTCTGATCCGTCAGGAACTGCTTGAAATCCACCAATATCGCGGTAGGCTGTCCCTGGATGTTCCATCTGCCGACACGGAGTCTCAACCCCTCGGCCGCAGCCTGTGCCTTCCAGTCCCTGTACAGGAGCGGATCCTCGATGAAATCCGGATTGCTCTCCGTATCCATCCACACATCGGGACCCACCAGAATATGATGCCTTTTCAGTTCTGTCTTGAGATACAGGGATTTGGTCGCGAGGACGGTATATATGCCGCCCACCTTGTTGCAGACCTCCCAGCTGACTTCAAACAGATAGTCAGGTCTGATCAAATCGTTGTTCATTTACTTTGTCTTCTTTGTTGTCCTTGAGGCAGCCTTGGAGACCGTCTTCGGAGCAGCAGCCTTCCTTGCCGGCTTCGCAGCGGCTTTCCGGGCCGGTTTCTCCGCAGCCTTCACGGCTGTCTTCGGAGCTGTTTTCCTCACGGTCTTTGCGGCAGGCTTGCCTGTTTTCTTCGCCGCAGTCTCCTTTTTTGAGCCGGCAAAGTTAGCATCAGAAACCGAAATTGCATCATCTACCCTCAAAATAAAATCGCTGAGGACATTCATATAATTTATAAATGCCTCATACGGAGTATCATACGGATTGAAATATTTATGTACAGCCCCATCTGAGAAGAACTTGGTACACATATAATAGAAATGGTCGCTCTCCTGTAGGTGGCCATAATCCGACCACAGATCCTCGTTGTCAAGCAGGGCAAGCTTTTCCTCCTGGCTGTACAGCTTCTTGAAGGCATCGTTCTGGAGTTCGTTGCCGAGCCATGCCGTGACATCCCTCTCCTCATCTGCCCATGAGATAGGATCAGGGACATCCAACTGCGCCACCGGCTTATGCTTTTTCGTAGCTTCGGTAGGGGTGACGAATTCGAACTCACCGTCTTTCTTCACTACTTCAGGGAAATACCTCATGAAATCGAAAATTCCGCTCTGCGCGCTCTGGTGCTCCCCGAATGTCTCGTAATCCATGAACAGGTTGACAATCTCATCATTCTGCGCTGCGGATTTGATCCACGCCACATACTTGTCGCCTGTCAGAGGCCAGTCGGACCAGTTGCGGTCAGAGAAGCGGAATGCGATGTCATCGCTCAGGGAGGAATTCTTCAGCAGAAGACTGAGTTTCGGGGCATTCGCACAGGAATACACATAATTCGGGCTCTTCCAGCCGAGCACATGCTTCGCGCCTTCCGTAAGCATTGTCCTGAATCCCATTTCATGCACCATTTCCCCGATGGCATCGGAATAGATGAGCTCGGTGTTTCTGAAAGCTGTCGGCGTCACTCCGAAATAATGTCTGATGGTCTCCCTGTGCTTCTCTACCTGATGCTTGAACTCTTCAGGAGATGCGAGGGATGCGAGCGAATGGTAATATGTCTCCGAGAGGAATTCCACGCTGCCGGTCGCCGCAAGTTTGCGGAAACTGTCGATTACTTCCGGCGCATACCTGTCGAACTGCTCCAGCACGGAGCCGGAAATGGAGAATGCCACCTTGAATTCTCCCTTGTATGCCCTGATAAGTTCAAGGAGAAGTTCGTTCATTGGGAGATAGCACTTCTGGGCCACCCTGCGGAGGATAGTCCTGTTGGCGAAGTCATCATAATAATGGGAATCCTTCCCTATGTCAAAGAACCTGTACAGTCTCAATCTGTTTGGCTGATGTACCTGAAAATACAGGCAAATACTTTTTTTCATAACTTGTAGATAGGTTTAAGCAATTATTTTATCACTGATTCATACACTTCCCTGACCTTCGAGGCAGCGTTGGTCCATTTGAGGGCATTGACCTCATCATGGCCGCAGCGCGATGCGAGAGCCGCTATCGCAGGATAGTTGAGCAGGCCGTAGATGGCATCCGACATCGCATCCACATCCCAGAAATCCACCTTGAGGGCATATTTCAGCACCTCAGCGCATCCAGACTGCTTGGATATGACCGATGGCACGTATGTCTGCATGGCCTCGAGCGGAGAGATACCGAAAGGTTCGGAAATGGACGGCATCACATACACATCCGAGAGGGCGAACATCTTCTGCACCTCTTTCCCGCGCAGGAATCCCGTGAAATGGAACCTGTCGGAAATGCCCAGTCGCGCCACATGGCGGATACACCTGTTGAGCATGTCTCCGTTGCCCGCCATCACGAAACGTACGTGAGGACAACGCTTGAGAACCTTGGCGGCCGCTTCTATGAAATATTCAGGGCCTTTCTGATAAGTCACCCTGCCGAGGAAGGTGACCACCTTGTCCTTCACGCCCCTTTCGACCTCAAGATTCTCCCTTCCGCTGAAATCCACCGCGTTGTGGACAGTCACCACCTTGTCCGGAGAGATGCCGTACTTGTTGATGACGATATTCCTTGTAAGGTCGCTCACCGCAATGACCCTGTCGGCCGCTTCCATACCCTTCTTCTCCAGATCATAGACCCTCGAATCTATCTTGTCATCGCTTGCGCGGTCAAAGGACGTGGCATGGACGTGCACTACAAGCGGCTTGCCTGTCAGCTGTTTCGCCCCTATGCCGGCAAGATATGTCAGCCAGTCGTGGGCGTGGATGACATCTATCTCATCCTTGTGCTGCAGGGCTATTGTCGCCCCGACCATGGCATAACGGGCCACTTCCTCCATAAGGTTGGAACCGTATTTGCCCGAGAACTTGTATTTCTGCCCGTACTGTACGCGGAAATTCTTTACCTGCCGTTTCCTCTCCTCCTCCACCATGGAGGTGAAGTCCTGAGGATCGACATAAGGAATCATGTTGGACCCTATATGCACGAAGCGGACCTTTCCGAGGAACTCATCCACGCTCGCGGTCACGGTATCCACCGGCACATCGCTGGCATTGATGATCCTTACGGCGCTCTGGTCCTCATCTCCCGAAGCGGACGGCATCACGAAAAGCACATCCACTCCGTTTGCAGCCAGACCCTTGGTCATTCCGTAGCAGGCAGTGCCCAGACCGCCTGCGATATGGGGAGGAAACTCCCATCCGAACATCAGCACCTTCATTTCCTGCCCTCCTTCATATAACGGTTCATCAGACAGTCTATCCTGAGCAGGGCCGCGGTACTGCACGCACTGGCAATCGCCCCGTGAGGTTCGTGAGGAGGATCTCCGTCATACAGTTCGGCAAAGACGCCGACCCCGTGCTTGTTGATGTCCTCGTAGAAGCCTTCTGTCAGCCATTCCGCCTTCTTGTAGAAAGCAGCTCCCATCATCTTGAAGCATATTTCGATATACGGGGCAAGCAGGGAAGGGAAAGCACATCCGTTGTGATATGCAAGGTCGCGGTCGGTCTGCGACCCCTCATATACTCCCTTGTACTTGATGTTGCGCGGAGAAAGGGTCCTGATACCGCGCCTTGTGACAAGCTCATTGGAAATCACCGACATGACCTCCGACTTGACCTCATCATCCACAGGCGAATATGTCAGATACACCGCAAACATCTGGTTAGGACGGACATCGAGATTCTGTCCGTTCCCATCCACATAGTCCGCCAGATATCCGTGTTCCGCATTCCAGAACACGTCCTGGAAATTCTGTTTCACAAGGTCGCGGACAGGTGTCCACTGCTCTATGAACGCGTTGTTCTTCTTCGTTCCGTATTTCGTCTCCATATCGATGGCGAAACAGAGCGCATTGTACCAGAACGCATTGGTCTCCACCTGATAACCTGCCCTCTCGTTGACGGGCTGTCCGGAAATATAGGTATTCATCCATGACAGGGCAGTCCAGTCCATCTGCGCCCAGAGCAGACCGTTGGGATGCATTGTCACCTCACGCCTGCGCCCCGGCGCATAGCTCTCGATGATGCCTTTGAGGGTAGGACCGTATTTCTTCCAGACCTTCTTCTCATCCCCGGTGAACTCTATGTACTGCTGTATGGTATCCGTAAGCCTGAGCGGCGACTCCACCTGGGTGGTCCTGTGGAAAAGCCGTTCCTGCTCATCCGCAATGAGGGTATCGAGAATCTTCTCGAATTCGGCGGTATTGCCATCCGCATATATGGTAAGCCCCGGCAGGGACTCTATAGTCTCCCTGAGCAGCCCTGTCTGGAGCCATGACAGGCCGGCATTGATCTGTTCCTTGCCGTTGTGCCTGCATTTGAGCATCTCCGCATTGTGCACAAGGAGGTCATGGTTGTCATTGATAGGCGGCATCTTCGCCACTATGTCATCGAATCTGCGCTTCAGCCCGCGCACGCTGACATCGGTCACGGATGCCGACAGCACCACGGACTCCCCGGGCTTCAGTTCCGTCATGAATTCTCCCGGCACGAAAAGATCCTCGGTGCAGTCGAACCCTCTCCTGTATTCGTCTGAATAGGTTATCCCGTTATACCAGTAAGGCGTCTTCTTGAAAACAGACTTGCCGCTCAGCTGCAGGTTGAGGTCAGGAAATCCATCGTACATCCTGTAGGCCACGCCTCCCGGGATATCCTTCCCTTCCGTATTTGCCTCCCCGTTCTGGTGCGTGAGGCTATGCACATTCCTGAACGCCAGGAACGGCTTGAGTTTCAGCACGGTCTTCTGCGGAGCCCCGAGCAGGGTATATCTGATGAGCACCTGATCATTGTCGGGCACCATCAGGATGGACTTGCTGAACAGGATGTCACCTATCTTGTAGATAAGCTCGGGCACAGGATCGGCATCGAAGTCGATGATATACTTGTGCCCCCTCGGCTCGTATATATCGCCGTAGCAATGGATGCCGAGGTTGAACTGCTTGCCTCCCATGATGAGACTTTCATCGACGGATGACAGAAGCATGTACTTGCCTCCGCCGAAATTGTCTACAGGCACGGCAAGAAGTCCGTGGTAGCGCCTTGTATTGCAGCACACAAGCGATGTGTTGCAGTACGCGCCCGTCTCGTTCGCCAGGATTATCTCCCTCTTGAGCGAATATTCCAGGTTGACAAGTTCGGACTTGTTGAATTTTAGAAAAGCCATACTTGCTATAATTTAATTTAGGTTAATATCAATCTGTCTTCTTAAGGACCAGAGCACAACGGCTCGGCAGATAAAGAATCAGAGAGTCATCGAAAGTCTGGTTGCCGTTTTTCGACTTCGTATGCACCGTGAAATGGGTCTCCCCGTGTCCAAGGCGGGCGAAGCCATCGAACTCTTTCTCATCCGTGTCAAGAATCAGGGAATATTTCCCGGCAGGTGCGGCAAAGGCATAATCCGAGAAAGATGATGACGGATTGAAATTGAGCGCAAAGATACAATTTATTCTTTTGAAAATGAGAATTTTTTTCTCTTCATCCTGCACAAGGAGCTCCGGTCTGGCCGAAAACAGGCTTTCCTTCCGGCAAAGGGAAATCATTTCCCGGTCGAAATCGTTCAGATACCTGTATCTCAGATAATCCGGTTCCATAAGGGACCACTGGCGGCGGGCATATTTGTAGGACCACCCGTTCCCCTCCCTCGGGAAGTCTATCCATTCGGGATGGCCGAACTCGTTGCCCATGAAGGTGAGGTAGCCATCCCCGGCAGTAGCCATCGTCACCAACCTTATCATCTTGTGCAGGGCAATGCCCCTGTCCACCACAGGAGACTTCGACTCCATATTCATGGATGTGTACATTTCCTTGTCCATCAGGCGGAAAATGATGGTCTTGTCCCCCACCATCGCCTGGTCGTGACACTCGGCATAGCTGATGGTCTTCTCGTCCGCCCTCTTGTTGGTCAGCTGCCACCACATCTCTCCCATGCTCCATTTCTCATCGGGCAGTTCCTTGATCCACTTTATCCAGCTGTCGGCCACGCCCATGCTCATCCTGAAATCGAATCCGACACCCCCGGCCTCGAACGGAGCCGCCAGACCGGCCATCCCGCTCACATCCTCGGCTATCGTGAAAGCATCCGGATTGATTTCCCTGACCAGCATGTTGGCAAGGGCAAGATATGTGACTGCATTCTCGTCCACTCCACTGTTGAAATAGATGTCGTATCCGACGAAATCCACGCCGAGCCCGTGGTTCCAGTACAGCATGCTCGTCACCCCATCGAAACGGAACCCGTCCAGATGATATTCCTCCATCCAGAACTTGCAGTTGGACAGGAGGAAATACTTCGTCTCATCCTTGCCGTAGTCGAAACAGCGGGAACCCCACGCCGGGTGGCGGCCCTGCGGACCCTTGTAGAAATACAGGTCTTCCCTGCCATCGAATTTTCCGAGACCCTCGGCCTCATTGTCCACGGAATGCGAGTGCACTATATCCATCACCACTGCAATCCCCATCCCGTGGGCCTCATCCACAAGTCTCTTGAACTCCTCCGGTGTCCCGAAACGGGAACTCAAGGCAAAGAAATTGGAGACCTGATAGCCGAAAGAGCCGTAATACGGATGCTCCTGGAGCGCCATTATCTGGATCGTATCGTAGCCGAGATCCTTTATGTGCGGAAGGACATCCTTTCTGAACTCATCGAACGTGGCGACCTTTTCCTTTTCGGAACTCATGCCGATATGGCATTCGTAGATAAGCGGATGCGGTCTTTTGCCGGGTCTGCGGTGCTTCCACCTGTACGGTTTCGGAGGATCCCACACCTCGGCACAGAAAGACTTCGTCTCCGGGTCCTGCACCGCCCTGGTCACATACGCCGGAAGCCTCTCCGCTCCCCCTCCGGGCCACTCGATGTACAGTTTGTACAAAGTCCCGTGCGAAAGGAACATGGCCGGCAGGGTTATCTCCCAGTTGCCGTTCCCCACTGGATGGAGGGCATAAGCCTCGGTCCTTTTCCAGTTGTTGAAATCGCCGATAATATAAATCTTTGTGGCATTGGGAGCCCATTCCCTGAACACCCAGCCGCCATCTGCATCATGATGCAGTCCGTAATACAGATGATTGTTGACTCCCCTGGCAAGCGAACCGGCCGACGAAAGCCTCTCTTTCTCTTCAAGGATACGCTGATGTCTGGCATCTATGGCATCTCTGTAGGGAAGAAGCCAGGGATCTCCATCGTAAATCATTGTCTTTTTCCTCCTGTCTTCCATAACTGCACAACTGTGTGTCCTGTCAAGTCCGTCTGACACAAAAATAACAATATTTTTGAATAAATTTACGGTAAGGCTGCAAATTTGATTATCTTTGCCCCCGATTGAAAGCCAACTGTTCCCACACATGAGAATAACGGAAGCGACATTTGCAGGAAGCAGTACGACAGTAGCAGGCAGACCGGAGCAGAAACTGCCCGAATTTGCCTTCATCGGCCGTTCCAACGTCGGCAAGTCATCGCTCATCAACATGCTCTGCGGCAACAGGAAGCTCGCCATGACATCCAGCCAGCCGGGCAAGACCAGACTGGTGAACCATTTCCTCATCAACAGGGAGTGGTATCTGGTGGACCTGCCGGGATACGGATACGCGAAACTGTCGGCAGGCGGAAGGAAGAAGATAGAGGATGTGATACGCAACTACCTCAACTTTTCGAAAGAGATGGTGCTCCTGTTCGTACTGATAGACTGCCGGCATGACATCATGAAGACGGACATGGACTTTCTGGATGAACTTGGAGGCAGCGACATCCCCTTCGCGATCATCTTCACGAAAGGGGACAAGCTCGGCCCGGTCGCACGGAAGAACCAGATAGAGAGAAACCGCCGTCTGCTTATGGAGAAATGGGAGGAGCTGCCGCCGATGTTCGAAAGCTCATCGGAGACAGGTCTCGGCAAGGACGAGATACTCGGCTACATTGACGGCATCCTCAAGGGAATGAAAAACTAAACCAACTATACAGAGATGCACAACGAACATAAACTGAAGATTTTCGCCTGCAGGAGTTCCAGGCCTTTCGCAGAAAAGATAGTCAAGTCTCTGGGAATAAACCTCGGAGAATCCGACCTCCTCACATTCAGTGACGGAGAGTTCCAGCCATCGCTCAACGAGAGCGTCAGGGGCGCTACCGTATTCATCGTCCAGTCCACCTTCCCTCCTGTGGACAACCTGTTCGAGCTTCTGCTCATGATCGATGCCGCAAAGCGTGCATCGGCCCATACGGTGATTGCCGTAATGCCGTATTTCGGCTGGGCGCGCCAGGACCGCAAGGACAAGCCGAGGGTGCCGATAGGAGCCAAGCTCGTAGCGAACCTGCTTCACGCGGCCGGATGCGACAGGGTGATGACCTGCGATCTCCACGCAGACCAGATACAGGGATTCTTCGACTTCCCGGTGGACCATATCTACGCAAGCACGGTGTTCCTTCCGTATCTGAGGGACATGCATATAGAGAACCTCGCCATAGCGGCTCCCGACATGGGAGGGGCGAAGAGGGCCAACGCATACGCCCGCTATCTCCAGTGCCCGGTAATCATCTGCCACAAGTCCCGCGAGAAGGCCAACGTGGTGGGTTCGATAACCGCCATAGGGGATGTTGCAGGGAAGAATGTCATCATCGTGGATGACATGATCGACACCGCGGGCACCCTTACCAAGGCGGCCAACGTGCTGAAGGATATGGGGGCATTGAGCGTCAGGGCATGCGCCACACACGCAGTGTTCTCAGGCAGCGCATACGAGAAGATCGCCGCATCCGCACTCGAGGAAGTCATTGTCACCGACACGATTCCGCTGTCTTCCGATCCGGAGAAGGACAAGAGCAAACTGACAGTGCTGTCCATGGCGGAGACCTTTGCGGACATAATCGAGAAAGTATATAACTACGAGCCTATCAGCAACAGTTTCATAAACTGACAGGCTCACAGACATCCGGACAGACATGTGGGAAATCCTTCTTGCGGCCCTTGTCCTTGTGGGACTATGCGTGATCGGACTATGCTTCAACATCATTTTCCGGAAGAACGGCCGTTTCCCCGAGACCGAGATAAGCAGGAACAGGGAAATGCGCAAGAGAGGAATCATCTGCGCCAAGGATGAGGAACTGCGAATGTGGGGGAGAAAGAACAGGAAGGGACAGCCGACATGCAGCGACATCGGATGCACCGACTGCTCCGGATGCGGCCTCCGCGACAACGAATGACCGGTCCGGACAGAATCCTCCCGGAAAGGGAGAACAGAACTAACTGACACAGATATGAGTCTTGTAGCTATCGTAGGACGCCCCAATGTCGGCAAGTCCACGCTTTTCAACCGTCTTGTAGGAATGCGGCAGGCCATTGTGGACGAGACCGCAGGAGTGACCCGTGACAGACATTACGGCAAATGCGAATGGTGCGGGCACGAATTCTCGGTAGTCGATACCGGAGGATACACCAGCAATTCGGACGATGTGTTCGAAAGCGAGATCCGCAAACAGGTAATCCTCGCCATAGAGGAATCCGACCTCGTGCTTTTCATGGTGGAGGCGCAGACTGGCATTACGGACTACGATGCAGAGATAGCGGACATCCTCAGACGCAGCGGGAAGCCGGTAGTGCTGGCCGTCAACAAGGTAGACACCGGAGACAGGCTCGCGGATGCATACCAGTTCTATTCGCTCGGCCTCGGGGAAGACCTGTTCTGCATCGCATCTGCAACCGGAAGCGGGACTGGGGATCTGCTCGATGAGATAGTAAGGCGGCTTCCGCCGGACTCCGGGGCAGACGATGACCATCCGGAACTGCCACACATTGCCATCGTGGGCAAGCCGAATGTCGGCAAATCATCCCTGACAAACGCGCTCCTCGGAATCGAGAGGAACATAGTGACCCCGGTAGCAGGTACCACACGGGACTCCATATCCACATACTACAACAAGTTCGGCTACCAGTTCATGCTGGTGGATACCGCCGGGATGAGAAAGAAATCCAAGGTCCACGAAGACCTTGAATTCTATTCCGTCATGAGGTCCATCAGGGCGATAGAGCACTCGGATGTATGCATCCTGATGATAGATGCCCAGACCGGACTGGAGGCTCAGGACATGAGCATTTTCAACCTGATTGCCCGCAACAGGAAAGGCTGTGTGATCGTCGTAAACAAATGGGACCTGATCGAAAAGGACACCAATACGATGAAGGAATACACCGAATCGCTCAAGGCGAGGCTGGCCCCTTTCAACGACATTCCGCTGATATTCACATCGGTCATCAACAAGCAGCGCATCCTGGATGTACTGAAAGCCGCATCAGAAGTCTACGACAACTATTCAAAGAAGATCCCGACTTCAGTGCTTAACGGGGAGATACTGCCGGAAATCGAGAATTTCCCGCCTCCTGCATGGAAAGGGAAATATGTCAAGATCAAATATGCGACACAACTTCCGACCCGCTTCCCTGCATTCGCCTTCTTCTGCAATCTCCCGCAGTATGTAAAGGAGCCGTACAAACGGTTTCTGGAAAACAGGCTCAGGGAGAAATTCGGGTTCTCCGGCTGCCCGGTACAGGTCTATATCCGCAAGAAATAGGGTTGTCATCCTGAGCGGCAGCGAAGGATCTGACTATAGACAACCCATAAACAATAAAGAAGCCGGCTGTAAAGTAATTTTTCCTCTTTGAGAATTGAATATTTGGAACCGGACTCCATCAGGAGTACGAATAAAAAGAGGGCGAGTCTGACTTTTGACCCGCCCTCTTTATTGTACAGGAAGTAAATCCCGTCATTTGTCAAGCTCCCACGCAAGGGCCGATGCACCGAGAATGGCGGCATCCGACTCCTTGAGCTGCGAGAAGACAATCTTGATCTTGCCTTTCCACAGATTGAGCAGATTCTCGTTCATTGACTCCTCGATAGGCTCCTTCAGGAATTCCTTGGCCCTGGCCAGACCTCCGAAAAGGACGATTGCCTCCGGCGCACTGAAAGCCACGAAATCCGCGAAAGAACGGCCGAGCATCCTGCCGGTGAAATCAAATACCTTCAGAGCGAGTTTGTCTCCATCCTTGGCCGCCTCATATATATCCTTGGATGTGATATTGTCGAGACTGCGGAGAACCGACGGCTCATCCGTAAGCTGGAGCCATTCGCGCGCAGTACGTGCGACACCTATCGCAGAGCAGTAAGCCTCAAGACAACCTGTCTTGCCGCAGTTGCATATACGGCCGTTGTTACGCACAGCTGCCGTATGTCCGAGCTCTCCGGCAAAGCCATCATGCCCGTAAACGATCTCGCCGTTGACGACAATACCGCTGCCGACGCCTGTGCCGAGGGTAATCATGATGAAATTCTTCATTCCCCTTGCCGCGCCGTATGTCATTTCCCCTACGGCTGCCGCATTGGCATCATTGGTCAGAGCGACAGGGAGCCCGCCTATCTTTGCGGAAAGCAGTTTTGCAAAAGGGATGGTCCCGTTGCGGCCCCACGCGATATTAGGGGCATCCGCAATGGATCCTGTGTAATAGTTCCCGTTAGGGGCGCCTACTCCTATACCCCTCACATTCCCTTCCGCTCCGGCCTCCCGGATGATTTTCTTCAGGGCTTCCGCGAGTTCATCGATATACGGCTCCACCGTATCGTATGTATCTGTCCTTATCACAGTCTGGGCGAGCACGGTACCCCTTGCATCCACGACTCCGAGCTTCGTGGTCTGCCCGCCGACATCGATTCCTACTACCAATTGTGATTCCATGATATTCTTGTTTTTTTATCCGCATTCAGACGGATCCGTCCGACATTATTTTTCCACCTTGCTTACCTTGGATCCTGAAAGCGCGAACCAAAGGAGATATACGAGGGCGACAATCAGCACCCAATAGCTGTCGATGTAGTTGAATGCATCAGCAACGGCACCCTGAATGACCGGAAGCACCCCGCCGCCGCATACCATCACCATGAACAGGCCGGATGCAATGGAAGTGTATTTGCCGAGACCCTCGACCGCCAGGTTGAAGATAGAACCCCACATCACTGAAGTGCAGAGACCGCAAAGCACGAAGAACACCACTCCGAGAGGGATCTCCACCATGCTGAACGAGAGGTTCGAATTGATGGCAGGGAACATCACCTTGGTGTCCGGCAGGAACATTCCGATGAGCAGGAAGACGATTGCCACGGAACTTACGATTGTCATCATGGCCTTGCTGGATACCTTGCCTCCGATGACTCCTCCCAGAAGACGGCCGCAGAGCATGAGCAGCCAGTACATTCCGACAACAGTACCCGCAACGGCAGCGGAAATGCCGATTCCATCAGAAGTCATATAAAGATTGGCGATATTCGGGATTCCTACCTCTATGCCCACATAAAGGAAAATGGCAATGACTCCGAATACAAGATTCTTGTGGGAAAGGGCGCCTTTGATGCTTGCCATTGTGCCTTCCTCCTGCCTGCCTTCAGCAGCTGCAGCCCTGGCAGCCTCAAGTTCAGGCTCAGGAATCCTCGACAGGGCAATGATAATGAATGCCACTGCAAAAATGCCCATTGCGATGAAAAGGGCAGGGTTCGCATCAGAAATCCTTGCGCTTGCGGCATCCCCGATCAGATAGCCCACAAGTACCGGAACAATCGTGGCTGCCAATGAGTTCAGGGAGCCACCGAACTGGATGAGCTGGTTGCCCCTGTTTCCGCCTCCTCCGAGGGTGTTGAGCATAGGGTTGACCACCGTGTTGAGCATACACATTGAGAAACCTGACACGAACGCACCGGTCAGATATACGCCGAAACTCTCCGCCACGCCTGACAGCCAGGAAATGCCGACACCGATGAAACCTACGGCCACTGCGGCAAGCGAGGTCACCTTATAGCCATACTTCTTGAGGATGAATCCTGCCGGAAGCCCCATGAACGCGTATGCGATGAAGTTTGCGAGGTTTCCGAGCTGAGACATTGCGTTGGAGGCTCCGAACTGGGCCTTGACGATGATACCCATTGGGTTCTGCAGTCCTGTCACGAACGAGATCATTGCAAAGAGGAAAAACATGATCGCAATCGCAAGGACATTTCCTTTCTTGTTCATTTTTCGATATGTTTTATTGTTATTAATTACAAAATATCCAAAATCTCCTGACATCCCAGACACAGGATTTTCTGAAAATCGTGTAAAGGTAACAATTTTTTCGATAGCCCCGAAAAATATTCGTCAAAGTATCCCCCAAGGACATACACGGGACATACACGGGTACATACACCTGTACACACCGGAGACATCACTCGCCAGCCTCGTCTGCCTCATCGTCAGGAGTCCTGTGGGCGACGAGGGCGATGGAAAGCTCATAAAGGAGATAGAGAGGGATGAAGACAAGGGAGAGGGTGAAAGGGTCTCCGGTCGGGGTGATGACCGCCGCAAGGACAAGCAGAACCACCACGGCATATTTGCGGAATTTCCTGAGCATCTCCTTGTGCACCAGACCGAGTTTGGACAGAATCCAGGCGAGCAGAGGCAGTTCGAATACAACCCCCATGATGAAAATCATCATAATGAAGATCCCGATATAGGAATTGAGGTTGATCTGGTTAAGCACCAGGTTGCTTGCACTGATCTGGTATTCCACAAGGAAACGGAAGGTGAACGGAAAGACGATACAATATCCCACCGCACAGCCGAGATAGAACATTCCCGTACCCATTACGAAAGCCATCCTCATGCTGCTCACCTCCTTGGGGAACAGGGCCGGACGGATGAACTTCCATATCTCGTAGATGAGGTACGGGAAGACCAGCACTAAAGCCAGCCAGAACGAGGTGCTGATGTGTGTCATGAACTGGGATGCGACATTGATATTGATAATCGATACCGAGAAATCCTGGTCGCCGAAATCGGGCAGGAAAGGAATCTTCCCTCCGAAATGGGCGAAGAACCTGTATAGAAAGAAATTGGATGTTGTCGGGCCGAGAATGAAAGTATCGAAGACATACGGCATGGCAATGAATGCAGCGATGACCAGGATGACCAGCACCACGGCTACCCTTATGAGCACCCACCTGAGAGCTTCCAGATGCCCCCAGAACGACATTTCGACCTCGGCTTCGTTGACTTCTTCATCCTCGTCATCCGGATCTTTCTCTTCGTGCGCCCCGGTCTCAGGCACAGACCCCGCCACCGAAGTCTGCCTTCCGGCAAGTTCTTCCGTTTTCTCCTTTTCTTCGTCCTTGTTGTTTTCCTTCCGGGTCATTTTCCCAAATATTTTATGTAAACAGATCCTTCACTACGTTCAGGATGACAACATGCCATCGGTCAAGATGACAACGTGCCGTCGTTCAGGATGACAACGAGGTGCAAAAATAGGAAAATTTCCTGAACTATCGGATATCCTCCCGCCATCCCGGAACATTATGCCGGCAGTACGGAAAAAGAGAGGGCCGCCTTTCTGCAGGCAACCCTCTCCATCATTATTCTTGCGGAAGACCTTATTCCATAACCTTCACGCGGATGTTCTTGTACCATACATCGTCTCCGTGATCCTGGAACGCGATATATCCTTCGTGGTTCTCGCCGCCGCAGTTGTTCAGGAGTTCGAAGGCAAGAGGCCAGTTCTCCTGGCTGAACTTGCTTGCCTGGAGCATTTCGGTCCACTTCGGAGTCCACAAATGATACTCAACGACATTCTCGCCGTTCTGTCCGTGAACTACGGTACCCTTGTAGACCATGATCTTGCCATGGTTCCACTCTCCGGCCGGCTTGGAATTCTGAGGTTTTGCCGGAATCATGTCATAGAGGGAAGCGGACTTCCTGTTGCCATCCACACCGAGCATTGCATCCGGGTGGTTCTCGTTGTCAAGCACCTGATATTCTGGAGCAGAGATATAGATAGGCTCATAAACGTCCTGTCCGTCCTGCTTGGTGGTCACTTCCTGTGCAAGATAAAGCACGCCGGAATTGCCGCCCTTGGATACCTTCCAGTCGAATTCGAGAACGAAATTCTTGAATTTGTGAGCGAAAAGGAGGTCTCCGCCCTCACCTGTCTGGGCTTCTCCGCCACCTGAACCGGTGAACTTGATGCAGCCATCCTCGACAGACCATCTTGATGTAGCGACATCCTTTCCGTAAGTCCTCCATCCTGTAAGGTCTTTGCCGTTGAAAATAATGTAATAGCCATCGGCATCTTTCTCAAGTGTAGAAAGATCAACCTGAGGTTTCTCCACTACAGTGTACTCCGGAGCGGCAGATGCTTCAGCAGCCTTGGCTGCCTCTCCTTTCTTGCCTGCGTTGTTCTGGCAGCTGCATGAAGCCAATGTCAGCGCTGCAACGAACATGGACGCAAAAATCAATGTCTTTTTCATCGTATCAATTATGTTTTAATGTTTTTACTACTTAGGCATGGCAGGGAGAGAATACCCGTTCTGATAGGTATGCTTTACGAGCTCTGCCGCAAATTCATTCGCATCGACAGGATCCGTCCATGTCTTGTCAAATGTAGGGTGTCCCTCATTGATATGGAACCCGTCCTTAATGACAGACTGTACGGTAGCATCCTTAGGAATATTGGTGAACCTCATGTTCTCCCCATCCCAGTCGAGAACCATGTTGAGTCCCTGGAGCCTTACTGCAAGTACGCCCATCACGACCATCTCGTTGAGAGGTCCTGCCTCGCTGAAATCCGATGCGGAAGGTACCCTGTACTCCGGATCTTCCTTACAGGCGCGAACCCAGTCCATCTGATGGGACTCGTTGATCCTGCGGAGAACCTTCGGAGCTTCAGGAACGCGGCCTGAAACGAGATAAGGCCTGTCGGCATAGCAGCCGTAGATAAGAGTGTCCTTAGTACCGTACATGATGACTCCGCCGCCGCTGATGTTGAGGTCGACTCCGGCAGGAAGTCCTTCCGGACGCATAGGCTTGAGACCTCCGTCATACCAGTACACCTCTACCTCAGGCATTGCCACCTTAGGCATGTTGTCCCTTGCAGGGAAAACCATCTTGATCATCTCTGCGTGAGGGCAGCAGTCTGAAAGGAGAAGGGTAGAGCTACCCTCGACCTTGGTCGGATATTTGAGGTTCAGGGCCTTGAATGCACCGTGAAGAATATGGTTCGCCATGTCGCCGAGAGCTCCCGTTCCGAAATCCCACCAGCCGCGGAAATTCCACGGAGTATAGATGGAGTTGTATGGACGGAACGGTGCAGGGCCGATGAATGAATCCCAGTTGAGGGTCTTTGGAACACGCTCCACCTTTTCAGGACGGTTGAGACCCTGAGGCCAGATAGGACGGTCGGTGAAAGCCTCGACACGCTTTACTTCTCCGATTTCACCGTTCCATACCCATTCGCAGAGCAGACGGAGACCTTCGGATGAGGCGCCCTGGTTACCCATCTGTGTAGCCACCTTATGCTTGGCTGCCAGTTTGGTGAGAAGACGGGACTCATATACGGAATGCGTCATAGGCTTCTCCACATATACATGCTTTCCAGCCTCGATTGCCTGAGCGGCGATCACTGCATGGGTGTGGTCTGCAGTAGCGACCATAACCGCATCGGCATCCTTGAGCATTTCATCGAACATCACGCGGTAGTCATTGTACCTCTTGGCGTTCGGATAGCGGTCAAATACCGGCTTTGCATAATTCCAGTCAACATCGCAAAGGCCGATGATGTTCTGCGACTCGAGTTCGCCGAGTACTGCCGAACCGCGTCCTCCGATTCCTACGCCGAGGATGTTGAGCTTGTCGCTCGGGGCTGCCGTATGACCATGTACCTTACCGAGAATAGTGCTCGGGGCGATGGTCAGTCCGAGGGCTGCCGCCGTACCGGTCTTGATGAAAGACCTTCTAGACATTTCTTTTCCCATAAGATTTGAATTTTGTGATTTTAGTTGTTAGTGTTGATATTATCATTAATATCTTTTTCTATCTCGTTCATCCCGCTCTTGAAGCTCTTGACGCCCTTGCCGAGACCGCGCATCAGTTCGGGAATCTTCTTGCCTCCGAACAGGAGAAGGACCACAAGCGCGATTATAATGATCTCGCCGGCGCCCAGATTCAAAAACAAAAAAGTGTTCATATCGTTATCATTTATTTATCCGTTCATTCTTGTTTCCTGTCCTTCGGGACATCATCTCTTGTGCAGCAGTCCGTACCCGTCTTTCATCCTGCTTCTCCTGAACCTTATGGCTTCCAGCTCCTTCTCTGACCCTATCGCAGGAAGGTCATGCGACTTCGCATCCTCCAGAAACTTCCATGCATACATGGATGCTTCCATGGAATTTCTGAAAGCAGGCAAGGCATCGGAGCGGACTCCGGAAGCAAGCGAATCGGCAAAAATGTCGCACAGCCTGTCGATGTTTTTCCCTCCATGAGGCTTTTCGATTCTCTCCGTCACATTGACCCCATGCAGTCCGACCACCGCCGTCCGGAAATCGTGCGTCATCCTCGCAATGCCCTTGGTGCCTATGATGTCCACATACGAGTTATGCGTCTGATCCTTTGCCAGCTGACCGTACACAAATCCCTGGGTAATATCGAACACCACTCCGTTCTCGAAAGTCCCGTGGCACTGGAGCCACCAAGGGTCCTTGTACGACCACATTCTCATACCCTGGGCATGCCATGTCCTGAAATCGCTTCCGGCATACCAGCGCGCAAGATCCACATAATGCATGCCGCAGTCGTGGAAAGACGGCCCCTCGAATTCGTGCCCTTCTCCAGGAGCCAGTCCGGGAGTCATGTGGCATATCCGGATTATCGCCAGATCCCCTATCTCCCCTGAACTTATAAAATCCTTTATACAATTGTGATACCAGGAATTCCTCAGATACAGATTGACAGCTGAAAGCAGACTGCTTGATTCCACAAGGTCTACAAGTTCTTTCTCATGCTCGAGCGTATCCGCTATCGGCTTTTCCGCCAATATGTGCTTGCCTTTCTCCACGGCCTTCCTTATCTGCCTGTACCTGCTGTCAGCCAGGGTGAAAAGCCCCACTACCCTTACCTCGGGATCATTGAAGACAACATCCTCATCTCCGGTTATGCATGTTCCCGGACATATCTCACGGGCATACGCCTGCGCCCCGGGGGAAACATCGCATATATACGCGACCTCCCACTTCCCGCTTGCACGCAGTTGGGAAAGGTATTTCTCTCCCATCCTTCCGAAGCCTATCAGCCCGATTTTTATCCTTTCCATTTCAATCGCATCCGAAATCGGGGGCTAAATTTAAGCAAATTTTTCCAAATACGGATTTTTATTAGGAAAAACCGGATATTTTATTACAATTTTCCGGCAATGCCATCAAAGAGACATCACTATATCATTATAAGAAAGCTGTGGGTCGTCAGCCATAGCGCGCCTGTAATCGGCACACCACTTGTCATACGTATCCCGGGCAAGACCCTTATGCCCTTTGGCGTACAGGATACGGCATTTGAGCCTGACTGCAGACTCGTCCAGGGCATCCTCCCGCAATATGCAGTCCGCAACCTTTACCAGTCTGTTTTCATCGGATGAAACCCGGATATCTTCCGCCGATTTCATCATTACCGAAATGACAAGTTCGGAATAAACAGCCTTGTACCTGTCGAGCCATTCATATTCATATCCTGGCAGAAGCGTTCCTTTGGCACAGATATCAAGCGCCCTGTCCAGCAAGTCCGGATCGATCTCTGGCGCATTCCTGAGCGTTTCAAGGAGGGTTACGGCATCAATATAATCACAGGAAACGGGGTTTCCTGTCAGAAAAGTCACGATATCCCTCTTCATCAGGATACTGATATCCCCCATGTCATTGAATATCTGACGGAGCTTCTTGAAATTCACATTTCTGTTGTTTGCGGCTGCAGTCCTGTCAAGCCCTGCCCAGAACACATCATTGATCTCATCCGTAAAGACCGTATTTTCCGGAAGGCCTCTTGTCCGTAATATCAGCCAGATGAACAGCGACCTGAGCTTCGGGGTAAAACGGGATGACACATCATTCCCTGTCCTGTCACAGACCTTGAAGCCACCGAGCAGGGATATGGAGACAAGGCTGCCGCCATCTCCGTTTGGATCCTTTTCCTGAACGGCCGGAGCCCCTTCAAGGCTTTGCTGCGCAGTCTCATCCTTCCCTTGTCGTTCCTCCGGTTGCGGACCGGCCATCTGCATTGCCGGAATCTTCCTTCTTTTCCAGAATACTGCAAAACCGGATAATGCGGCTGCCAGCACAGTCATGACAGCTGTAATCCACACGGCAATAAAAGGCCCGTGTTTCGGTGCCTGCTGCAATATGTCCTCCAGGGATACCGGGGGATAGGCAAGAGACCAGACATCGAGGCGGCTTTCTCCGTTCTGGCGGGCATTGGCCACTATCGCATACAGGAACGAACTGTCCTGACTGAAGACAAGTTCCGAAAACGAATCGATATCATGGAATCTGAAATCTATAGGTTCGGAATAATGTCTTAATGTATCCGCATCAGGAACGGCAGACACGAGATCAAGAGATGTATTGAATCTCATATTGTTGAATGCAAGGACGAACAGCCGTTCATCCCTGTCATCGAAGACCATCGATGAACTGAACAGTACCGGGTCCTTATCCTGGGAAAAGCTGCCCAGCCTTGTTACCAGGCCTGTCTCCCTGTCTATTCTGAATATATCATTGAGAAATATCGGTGACTCTTCCTGCCGCCCCGATCTGCTTCCGAATCCGCCCATGACAATGAAGTTGCCCGCACTGTCTGCGCAGAAAGAGCTGAAATACCGCGGATATACCGATGCGGAAAGATCCTTCACGGTACGTTCCCCGGTATCCGTGTCTATCTCTATAAGGTCGGCATAATATCTGTGGTTGCCGTATCCTCCGAACAGATACAGCCTGCAGGAATCCGCATCATAATATTTGCCATGACCTGTCAGCGGGGGCCAGGTTTCTTCAAAAGAGCCGGACCAAGTTGCAGATGAGAAATCGTATACAGCCATCTCTCCACTATGCATACTGTAGCCAAGCAGCCTGTCATTCACCCGGTCATAAACCATCTGATTGACTGCATCAAGAACAGGTGACCCATTGGTCCTGACAACAGTCATACCGGCTTCACCATCCAGATCCGCAATATAGAGAGAATCATCTTCCGCCACGAAAATCCTGGATGTCGCCGCATCGTATGCCACCATCGGCAGCGACCATGTATGCAGAGACAGTACCTTGTTCCACGCATAATGCGAATCCATTTTCCAGACTGCATTCTTCGCCACAGCCCTCCGGCCGGACACAACATCGAATGTCTCCTCTCCGTTATGCCTTGACAACGGCCAATGACAGCACAGCCTGTCCCCATCATAAACCTTTATGTCTTTCACCGTAACCGGCGGGACATCCGTCGTGAAGAACTCATGATCCTCGTTCTTCCCGAACATTATCCTTATGTCATGAAGATTGAGAATATTGATGGGAATATTCCTGGACACGCCATCAATACTGCAGTTTATCCCCCCCCCTGAGTTCGCCTTTTGCGACAAAAGTCTTTGACGCAGAAAAGCGTACATGATACCACCGATTCTCCTCCAACTGTATTTCGTCATCAAAATCGATATCCCCGACAGAATGCCGGTCATCAATACATACAATGCTGATCCTGTCAGCCCTGATGTTCGAGATCATGTCAACAGAGGAATCCCCGGAAACAATCCTGAACACATAACCGTAACTGAGGTCTTCTTCTCTGAAACTTATGTCGAATTCTATGGACAGCCGGTCGCGGAAAGAGAATCTTCCATCCTCATTCAGGCAAAGGGAAGTCCTGTCTTCAGGAATGAAAGAGTGGGATTTGAAGTAAAGCCCATAGGAAATGCGGCTGTCGGCTGTTGCATGGGCAGACAATGCACTTGCCGACAGGAGCAAAGAAATGAACAGTCTTCCTATTACTGACATTACTTCAACAGCGCCTGAAAGTATGGCAAAGGTAATGAAATTTCCGAATAGTTTTCAATAGGTGTCTGCATCCGTCCAGGCAGGCGTCCGTCCTGGCAGAATTGCGCCGCCAGATACAATTTATAAAAATACCTTGTCAGCAGGCCTGTCTTTCTTCAAAAGTCAGAGTCTTGCAATCTCCTGTGCAGACAGTCCGGTCGCGGCAGCGATTGTCTCTATCGCCACTCCCTGTCCTTTCAATGCCTTTGCTATAAGAATCCTTTCTGCCGCCTTGCCTTTTGCCTCACCTTTCGCCAGGCCTCTGGCCTCACCCTCCGCCAGACCTTCCGCAATGGCTTTCTTCCTGGCGAATGCGATGGTGTTCCTGTAGTCGTTCTCGGTCATCATATCTCGTTCGTATTGGTTTATCCGTTCCCTGTCGTACGCCGCTATCTCCGCCGCCCTGAAGATCCTCCCGAAGACACTCTCCTCCAGTTCGGACGGCATGCAGTAGAGCCCCGGCATGTTCTTCAGCGTGTACATCCACCGGTCCATGTACGTCTCCAGTTCGCCGGCCCCCTTGTCGAAGGTCCCCACCTCGAGGAAGACGAACCTGAGGTTCTCCGTCATCAGCTCCCCGGTCTCGCACTCCCTCAGCTCGTACCTGTGTATCCACCTGTCCCTCCACCTGTCCTCCTCCTCCGCAGGGTACCTGTGCTCCATCCCGAAGTTGAGAATCCCGACCATGTACACCGGAGTCAGCGCGTAGTCCCAGTCCCCTCTCCTGCCCTGCTCCCGGATAGGGAAGGTGGAGTAGTACAGGGCCCTGTCGCGGAAGTGTTCCTGGTCCTTCTTCTGCACCTCCACCACGAACCTCTCCCTCTCCCGGGTCATGCAGACGACATCGAATACGGACTTCCTGTCGCTCCCGGAGAGCCCCTGGTTCTCGTTCCGGAGGTAGGATATGTCCGTGATCCTCTTCCGGGGGAAGAGGGCCTGCAGGAGGGCGATGAGGAACTCCTTGTTGGACTCGCTGCCGAAGAGTGTCTTGAACCCCCAGTCGGAGAGCGGGTCGATGTACCTAACCCTCTTCCCTCCTATCACCACCGTACGGTCTATGGCCGCCTCTCCGTTCTCTCCATCCCTGTCCTGGGCCGCACCGTCCGTCATTGCCGCATCCTCACCCATCTGCGCAATCCTGTCCTCTCCGTTTCCGGCTGTCCCTCCGTCCCGAGCCGGGACAGGCATCTCATCGCTCCGCTTTCCCATCTGTCTGCAAGTTTAACAAATTATACATTAAATGTCAAGATCTTCTGTGCCGGCCGCCGGAGGGCCCCATCCTGTGGAGGGGACGTCTGCCGTCGCTGCAGGCCGTGCTCCGGTATCCGGGTACAAAACAAGAAAAACCCGGAGTCTCTGTCAAGACCCCGGGAGCAGGTTTTTACGTTTTCGGGTATGATTTTTCCGTTTTTTGGTAAAATTTCTCTTTTGAGGATATGTTTTTTGATATTTGACGAGATTTCAAAAGCAGAAACGGATCTTAAAAAAGATGCGTCAGGGGGCCGAAGAGTGAGAAGATGTGTCAGACGCAGGCGATGGACTGACAATCCTGGCCGCAAGAAGAAGCGACTTGACCGGACGGGCAGGATCATTGGAAAGCACACGGACTGTCTCGAAGAATTTACCCTCAGGAAAAGCCGAAAAACGGACGGTAAGGACAAATTGCACGGTACGTCCCGGCTCCACCACCGTCCCCGGTCTCAAAGAGCAGGAAATGCCATCGGGACAATCCACAGCCCTTATCGTCAGAGGAGCCTTGCCGATATTTCTCACGGTGTACGGAACGGTCCTGTCAGGAGAGTCTGCCGGGACATCATGCAGATTGAGATAGGAATTGTTTATGCCCAATCCCGGGGCGGGAGCACCCTTGGCCTGCTTGGGGAATACCTCGGTCACGGCCACCCGGGCATCTACCGGGATGGACTCGAACTGACCGGCCACCGCAAGGGAGAAAGTGTCCCTCTGGAACCCGACATCCGAGAGCGTGGAATCCGGCCTGTACGTGAGGACAAGCTCCGCCTTTTCCCCGGGACGGACGACTCCCGGACACCATATATCCAGAAGCCCGCTTCCACGCCTGTCCGCTACTTCCATGGAACGGGGGACAGAAGATGTGTTCGTACACTTCAGTGTCATGCTCTTGGACTGCCCGGCCGTCATCCATGCGAAGTTGAATGAGGTCCGGTCAAACCGCAGTCCGCATGGGAGCAGGATCGGATACTCCTCCTCCACAGGCTTCTGGCGGGGAATGATATCCGCAGTGAATGTCAACAGGAAATCCGATTTCGGCTCTGTCGTGACCCTGATGCTCTTGGATATCTTCCCGGGATAGCCGTACGGACTGAACCCGACCCTTATCTCACCTGACTCCCCTGGCAGGAAAGTCCTTGCGGAAGCCGCAGCGCGCGTGCATTTACAGAACACATTGATATTGACAATGGTAACAGTGTCCCTGCTTGCGTTGGTGAACCTGTATGAGTGGACAAGCTCATCGCCCTCTTCCCTCGCCCTCCCGAAATCCCAGGAAAGTCCGTCAGGGAAATCCAAACAAGAAACTTTTTCCTGCCCTCCACAGGAAAGGGAGGACAGGAAAAAGATCATAAATACTAGTGAAAATATTTCACGCATAGAAAATCCGCCATTGACTGACTACTGCTCCGGGAACGGACCGCCGCAGGAGCCTACAGTCGACATATCAATCGGCTCTCCATTACTGCTGCCATCGATAATACTGATTGTAGCATCCGGAGACATTATTCCGTTCTGCTTGTAGTAATTGAAGATACAGATACCGACAAGACTCGGGGAATAGTCATTTTTCGGCAATGAATAAGTAGGAATGTCAATAATCACATCCCCGCCAAGACGGGTCAGATGACTGAATCCATAGAATGCTGCTCCTCCATTACAGAACACTGCACAATCCTTAATTACAAGATCTCCTCCGATTTCAGTCAAAGTCTCACTCTTATATTCCCAGAAACTTTCATTAATCCCTTCAATATGAAAATCTCCTCCGATTTTCTTTACATTTGCCAGGAAATCTGCTCCGAAACGTTTGACCGGACCTGTTACAATAACATCTCCGCCTACTTCCGTAACGCTTTCAAAAGGTCTCCACCCTTCTCCTGTAGGGAATTCAGGACAATTTTCGATAATGATATCTCCCGGTATAGTTGTCCACATCTTCATCCCGTTTGGATTTATAGGACAAGCAATATTTCGGAATACTATACTTCCTTTCAAATCAATATTTTCAAGGCATTGATCTGTACTGAACCATACGCCGCCGGCTGTATTCAAGTCAGTAAATGTCAAAGTCCCTTCGATAGCAGCGACCCTCTCCTCGATATTTCTCAATGTCCCTTCTGTGAAATCTGTTCCGGTAATCGTCAAATCATAGACTGTCTCTTTCTCATCTCCCGCTCCATCAACAAATGCTATAAGGGCAGCCTCGCCATTAATCACATAGCTCTGGCTTGTCCTGTCAGGGTTGCAGGACTGGAGGGTTTCAATATCGACAGTGTGGTCATCCTCTCCGGTGGTGAGAGTGATGGTCGCATCCGCGCTGATGACTCCCATATTGAGGAGATCCTTGATCAGGCAGAGACCGATGCAGTCATGCTCGCCGACAGGCCCGGATGCTTCAGGAAGATCTTCACTATTCCCACTTATTATTACATTGCCCCCGATATGAATCAGACTCTCGAAACCATCAAGACTGTTCAAATTAGGATTATCCTGGATAATAAGGTCTCCGCCTATCTGTTCCAGCTGCATAACAGGATAGCCTTTATCATCGACATCCCTATCCGCCAGAGAACGCAGGTTCGCTATTTCAGACAACTGCACATTACCGCCAACTTTCCGCAAACCGCTGAAAGTCGGACCGCACACATTTTTAACATTGCTTAAAATAAGATCCCCTGCTATTTCTGTAATATTTATAAGATCCGTTGTCCAATTCAACACAAAGTTCGGACAGTTCTCGATGATGAAGTCACCTCCAATTGAAGTATATGCAGTAAATCCGTTAGGGTTTACAATATTCTGCATATTGCGGAAAATTATATCTCCCTGACAATCAACGTGTGAGAAGAATACATTGGTATCGAACCATTCACCGGTATTTTCTGTCCCGATGCCATCCAGAATCAATGTTCCGCGGACTGCACTGACTTTCTGAGCAAGATTGCCAAGCACTTCCGTTGTCACATCGTGCCCTGTCACAGTAAGGTTGCGGAGCTCGAGTTTCTCTCCTTCAGGGACGGTGGCAATGAACTCATCCACTTTTGCCTTGCCGTTCAGCTCATAGTCTGCGTATGTATTGACAATCCAGTCTTCCTCTCCGACAGTGAACGAGCCGAGGTTCTTGTTGCCGTTGCGTTCTACTGTAACGACTTCTGCAGTGGACGTGGTGTATGTCGCATCCAAACCGGCATTCTCGAACACAAGCTGGAGTCCGCTGTACTCGCCCGGAGCGACTACGAAATAGTAGGTTGACCCGGAAGTAAGGGTACCTGTCGCATCCGGATTGTCATCTGACGGCTGTTCTGCCACGAGACGGACATGATTCACTGCCCCGGATGCCAGAGCCATTACAGGAGTGTCGCCGCTTACATCCACAGTGACAGCTCCGGACATCGCAGCCGTCCCGTCTGCAGACTGGAGCCGGATCGCAGATATGCCCTCTCCGTTGACCGTCAGACCTACAATCGCACCGGCATTGCGGAACTGGAGTACATCTTCCTCGGCAGCCTTGGCAACCGATATGTTGGAGCCAACTGCAAACGAACCTGCAACTGCTGTCTGGTCTGTAGGAAGGACAGTTGATACTATAGTCTCTGATATTGTCGCACTTTCATTGTACGGATACACTCCGTAGTAGACATCAGCGGCTGTGGCCATTCCTTCGAAAGTAGCCACTCCATCTTCAAGTCCGCTTTCAGATGCCCTGATATTGGAAGCCGTGAACTGGCTGTTGTTCCCGTTCGCGAATACCGATATCTGGTCCCCGGATGTCCAGATGACATTGTAGTCAGATGTAAGAGCCGTCTTCGTCCCGATGTTGTCATCCACGACACCGGTGAAGCTCATTTTCCTGAGCTCCTGGTCCGCAGGCATCTCCATCTCCTTGGCGCAGCCCGCCAGAGCAATGGCGGCTGCCGCACATATTATGGTCTTGTTCATTGTTTTCATTGTATTCAGACTATATTGTTAGTTCCATCCTCCCACGGTTTCCGGATCATCGAACTTCTCTCCATCACCGCTCTTGTCGCCCTCGTATGTAGCCGAGCAGGAAAGGATTGTATCATAATCCACTGGGGTGCCATCATTGCTGATGGTTATGACAGCATCGGAGCTGAGGAAACCGTTGTTCTGAAGATCTCTGATTACGCAGAGTCCGACACAGTCCTGACCATCCACGATACCGCTCTTGACTGGCATCTTGCCATAGTCCGTGACAGTTACATCTCCTCCAAGATAAGTAAGTGTTTCAAACCCGTTCATACCCCATAAATTCGGAATATTGGAAAGTACAAGGTCACCTCCTATAGTATTGAGCTCCATTCCGTTGAAGAAATACAGCTGGCCATCCGAAAGATCTTTGACAATGAAATCACCACCGACTTCCTGAAGAGACTTGAACTGGTTACCGTCAAAGAAATTGCCTGATGCAATCAGATGGAAATCCCCTCCTATTTTCTGTATCTGTTCAAATCCATGCCAGTCTTTAAGCAGCAATCCAGGGCAGTTCTCGATAAGAAGGTCTCCCTTTATTTCATGGATAACAGTAAATCCGTTAGGATTGATTGCACCGGTTATGTTCCGGAGTACAATACTTCCATCGAAGATGTAGTTATGTACCATTGCTGAAAGGAATTTCTCGGTGCTGAAGCTTTCAGTACCAGTATCCGGTGCCCATGAAAGGTCTTCCAGAGTCAATGTCCCTTCCACTACATCTACCCTCTCGGCCAGACGGTTGATGGTCTCGGCCGTTATGTCGCTTCCGGTAATGGTGAGGTTGTTGACGGTCTCATCCGTTATCCCTGCATTGAGGAATGTCTCGAGTTGGGCCTGGCTGGTGATGGTATAACTCTGTGCCTCTCCAGGGAGCGTACCATCGCATGATGGGAGCGTGGACAGGTCAAGAGGAGCGGAAGATGAACCGAGCCTTACGCTGGCCGTAGAGCTGACAATGCTCATATTCAGGTATTCCCTGATGATGCAGTATCCCACGCCTGTCTCATCCGAAAGGGTAGGGATATCTCCGTTGTCCGTAATGATGACATCTCCGCCGACCATAGTGAGCTTGTCAAGCCCGGCAAGGCTGGTCAGGGCAGTGTTGCCTGTGATATTGATGCTTCCGCCTACACTTGTAAGGGCGGCACCTGCAAATGATGTGATATCAGTGTTGTCCTCGACAGTCAGGTCTCCTCCGACCGTAGCAAGGGCTGTAAACGAAGCCCCTTCTCCTATGCGGACTGACGTATTCCTGAGGGCAAGGCTTCCTTCCACTGTTGCAAGGGCACCGAATCCCTGCCCGAGTGCCGGGCAGTCCTCGATCACGAGGTCTCCTCCGACAGTCTCGTACGCAGCGAATCCGGCCGCATTCTCGAGAGCCTGACAGTTGCTGATGGTTATGCCTCCCTGACAGTCGATCACATCGAAGAATCCGGCAGTGGTGGTGGCACCGACATTGTCCCATACCACATTTCCGCTGATTGCTCCGACCCTCTGCTGTATCTTGGAGATAATCTCATCCGTCACATCCGACCCTTTGATTGTCAGATCCACGACTTCCTCCTTAGGATTCGGGAGCAGTTCACAGAATTCGTTCACCGCATCCGCTCCCTCAAGGACATAGCTCTGCCCTGTCGGCGGACGGAGAATCCAGTCGGCGTCATTGACAAAGTCGACGTCATAGACTGTCACCGTATTGCTCCCATACGTCACCGCCTTTTCCTCGACAGATATTTCTGCGGTTTTGCCTTCATCATTCATCGCAACCACAGTAAGGCCTGTAACCTCACCCGGGATAACGGCGAAATAGTATGTCTGCCCATCTTCCGGATTTCCATCCAGATCGATCCTGTTGCTGCCCGATATTGCAGTCGCCCTGCCTGTACCGGTATTGAAACGCACCCTTCCTGCCAGACGGTCATCTTCTCCTGAAGCAGTTATGGCCAGCGACTCGACATCCCCTGTACATTTGATGCCGACAAGAGCAACCATATTCTTGAAAGTCATCTCTGAAGACTGTGTCCTCGCAACTGCAAGCATCGCAGCCGGATCAGCACCTCCTGCCACCAGCTCCTGTGTCTCCGGAAGTATTGCAGTGATATTGTCTCCGCTGCTTGATGCCTCGGAATTATAAGGATAAAGGGCAAGATAGGTCTCTGCCTGTGCAACTTCTCCCGAGAATGTTGCCGTTGCACCTTCTGCAGAAGATGCCGTAATCTGATAGTTTGTCCTGTTCGAGAACACGGAAATCGCATCCCCGTCTTCCCATTCTACAGAAAGGTCATCCTGCAAGGCGGCCTTTGTTGCAGACTGGTAGTCCTCGAAACTTGCAGTCCAGGAGGCGGTCACCATCGCAGGCTCATCGCCTCCGGCAGGAGCTTCCTCCTTCTTACAAGCCGCAAAGGCAAGAATCATTGCCAATGCGCCTAAGGTTAATGTGTAAAAGTGTTTCATAATGTTTTGTGATTATGTTGTAAAGTGTATTTTCAGTTTTCCGGGCGAGGGATGGAATATTCTATCTCTTCCTCCGCATAGACACGGACATAGTCCACATACATGTCTGTGCCGTTTCCGTATCTCTCCAGGTCTATTCCCCAGCCGCTGATGCCGCCGATGGCATAGTTGATAAGGAATAGGTGAGGCCGCTCGCGGGAGACATCGTTGGTAGGATGGCGGAAGACCTCGATGTTGTCCATGTAATAGGTCGTGTAGTCAAGGTCTATGCGGACCGCGTAGGTGTGGAATGTGGTGGACCAGTATGACTTGCCGCCTATCTCCATCATGGGCACCACGCAGTCGAGATGCTCCTTGTCCGTCCCGTCCGGATTTTTCTGCCCCCAGAAATGGCTGCATATCGAATAGCCGGGATGGTTCGGATTGCCGGGACCTACACCTCCGTATGCCTCTATGATATCCAGTTCATCTCCGTTTGAACTTCTGTCCAGCCCGGTAATGGTCCAGAACGCAGGCCATGTGCCCGGAGCCGACTGGGCAGTGAAACGGCACTCGAGGTAGCACGGAGCCTTGACCCAGAAGCCCTCGCCGTCCATGTTGACGGATGCTATCAGGCCTGAACTTCCGTTGGTGCCCGGATGCTTGCGGGCGGCTATCTTAAGATATGTATCCCTCTGGAAGAACGGATTGTCCGGGCCATCCACATCCGCGAACTGCCAGCCGCTGAAATCCCCGAACCTCGGTTTGTGGGCATTGTATCTCGCGCCTATGCCATCATTGGAAATGGAGAGCGGGCCATCGAAATCATCTGTATATATCAGCTTGAGCCCTTCCGCTCCCGGAGGGTCATTGTCCGGGATACCCTGATTCCAGCGCACCCCGCCTGTATTGTAGAGCTGGAGCTCGAAGAAATCCTTTTTCCCGTCATCGCTGCCGGTATATATCCTTACATTCATCGGACCGGCAGGAAACCTGTCTGCATTGAAAGAGAATGTACCGGATCCGTCTTCCGCCAGTTTCAGCCCTTTTTTCGGTGTAAGAAGCACATCATGCCCCCATGAGGATGTATCCTTCTTTGCAGGCTGGCTCCACAGGAGTGCATTTGCGACAGACATTCCAGGAGCCTTGAACCGGACAGTGACCTTGCCGCTGACATCGGAACGGCATTCCGGTTCCTGCACGGTTATGCTCTGGACCCATTCGGAATGTTCGTTACCGGTCTGCCCGTAATTGAAGTCTGCATACTGCGGATTGGGCTCCGATATCGGAGTGCCTTTGGCGGCGCCATCTCCATCCATAGAGAATGACGGAGGACAGCTTTCCGGAGCCGAAGCCCACTCCTTGGACGGATACCTGCCCATCGTAAGTTCCAGCACGGCCCCGTCCATTATGTCTTCGTGAGAGATCCACGACTTGTCCCATTCTTCTCCGTTGAGTCTTGCACTCTGGATATACTTGTTGCCGGGAGCATAGTTCCTGCATATTATACGGAATGTCTTCCCGTTGCCGACATCCACCGACACCTCCTCGAATACCGGACTTGTCAGCGCATAGACCGGAAGTCCCGGAGTGACAGGATAGAAACCCATCATCGAAAATACCGCGAAACCGCAAAGGCCGCCGCCATCCTCATCTCCGGGTATGCCCATCAGGTCCGCGCGGAACCACTTGTCGAGCAATGTCCTGGTCATCTTCTGGGTCTTCCATGGCTGGCCGGCATAATTGTAGAGATACGGGACATGCATGCATGGCTCGTTCCCCATGGAGAAATGCCCTACTACAGCACTGTGGTCCGGGCTCTGCTTCCACAATCCGTATTTGCCTGCCGGCAGAGGCGTATCGAACATTGTATCCAGTCCTGCCGCAAACCTGTCAGGCCCGCCCATCAGGTCAATCAGATCGGCTATATTGTGGGGCACATCCCAACGATAGATCCAGCCGTTGTTTTCATCATAGTATTCACGGAACCCGACTCCTCCGGACAGACAGTAATCGAACGGCTCTATGAAATTGCCTGACTCATCCTTCGGATGGAAAAATCCCGTCTCCCTGTTGAAAAGGTTGCGGTAGTCGTAGCTCCTGTCTGCGAAATGTCCGGCATCCCTGTCATTGCCTGTGTATGCGGCTATCCGCGACAGGCACCAGTTGTCGTATGCAGTACCGAGTGTCACTGCCACAGGCTGGCGTTTTTCAAAACTGTGGATATACGGTTCCGTCTCTTCCGCCCCTTCCGGAAGTGCAGGATAATAGCCGTGCTCATGATAGAATCTGTCGAGTCTCTGTGCCGGCATCAGTGTCCACGGGGCAAAAGACTTTTCCGTAAGGGCTCCCTTGCAGACCTCGTATGCCTCATCCGCATCGAAATCAGTCAGGCCTTTGGAAATGCAGTCCGCCACGACAGCCACGCCATGATTGCAGTTCATGGAGTGATTGTCCCCCGTAACGGTCGGGAACATCGGTATCCAGCCGTTCCCGGACTGCGATGCGACGGTAACGGCGGAATTGACCATGTCCATTTCAAGCCCGGGGTCTACTATCGTCCTGAGCGGATGCGCTGTCCTGAAAGTATCCCAGTACCAGTCATCGAGATACATAGGACGGCCGCCATCCTCATGGACCTTGCCATCGTATGCACTGTAATATCTTCCATCCTCGGAAATATTGACCGGTCGCTCATACATGCGGTACAGAGATGTGTAGAAGACGGTCTTCCCGTCTTCCGTGCCGCCTTTCACCCGTATTCCGGAAAGTGTTTCGTTCCAGATATCCCGGCCGGTCCGCGCAACCTCATCCACTGTCTTGCCGGCAACCTCGTTTTCAAGATTTGCCTTTGCCTGGTCCGTGTCTATAAAAGACACCCCGTATCTGAGCACTACATCATCCTCTGCAAACTCAAGGATGACTTTGCCGTCTGCTGAAGTCCTGACAGAGACAGGATCGTTTCCGGCCCGGAGATAGAGATAGACTTTAGTATCGTTTTTCAATGAACAGAAACCGCTGACACTGCCATCCGTTCCCGCAGAAAGTTCCCCTTTTGCAGGAGAGACCACTACATAATGAGGTCCCGGCGTTCTGAAATCCAATGAATATACTGCAGACCGATGCGATGGGGCATAATGCACTTCCGTCTGAATGTCATCGAGAAAGACATCGTATCTGTATGGACTGATCCTTTCGTTGTCATAATGATAGACCATTCTGCCATCGAGACTGCCGCCATCGTTCCACGGGCAGATGCTGAATGCCGTACCGCCCCTGTGCCCCGTTATGGTCACAGGAAGCCCGCCTATGACATTGTCCGAATATTCCCCCCTCATAGGGATGGCACGTACCATACTGTTTGGAAGATGCACTGTAGGATAGACGGGCACAAGAAGATGACTGATGCTTCCGATATACGGATCCACATAATCTACCGGCTCCTTGCCCTTTCCGTTACGGGAGAGTGTCCCTGCCGTCAGTACAAGGGCAGCCATCATGATTGCCGCGGATATGTAACAGATCTTTTTCACTTCTTTTCGGTTTTATCGTTCAATTTTTTTTCTTTCCTTACCGGATCCTTCGCTATGCTCAGGAGGACATTGTTTCACTGCAGATCCTTCACTTCGTTCAGGATGACAATGACAGGGTTCCGGATGACAATGACAGGGTTCCGGATGACAATGACAGGGACGTGATCATTTGGAGGTCATCCTGTAGACCAGCCTGCCTCCCTGCATTATCTGTCCGTATGTAATGACATTTCCGAGCGGAACGCCGTTCAAAGCCACGCTTTCAACATATCTGTTCTCCTCCGAAAGGTCCTTTGCCATTATTTCAAGTTTTTTCCCGTTCGGAAGGAATATCATAAAATAAGGGAACTGCGGAGCGCCGATTACATATTCGCCGGAAACGCTGTCCACCGGATAGAATCCCATTGCGGAGAAGATATACCATGCTGACATCTGCCCGCAGTCATCGTTTCCGCAGAGCCCGTCCGGTTTCGGCTGGTAAAACCTGTCGAAAATCTCCCGTACCAGTTCCGCAGTCCTGTCATTCTCACCGAGCATGCTGTAGAGATACACCACATGATGGCTCGGTTCGTTGCCGTGGGCATACTGGCCGATCAGTCCCGTGACATCTCCTACAAAACCCGTAGCCTCAGCCTTGGTGTCGAGCACGAACAGGGAATCCAGTTTGGTGAGGAATTTCTCCCTGCCTCCCATAAGGTCCACAAGTCCATCCACATCCTGCATGACATGCCATGTGTACTGCCATGCATTTCCTTCGGTATAGTCTCCTCCTGCAGTCCCTGCATGGGAAAGATGGAACTTGTCAAAAGGCGTCCTCCAGTTACCTTTGCTGTCCTTGCCCCTCATCAGTCCGGTGGACGGGTCGAACACATTCCTGTAATACTGCGACCTTTTCATGAAGAACTCATAGTCATCCTCATATCCAAGCTCTTTTGCGAGCAGGGCCGCACAGTAGTCATCATATCCGCACTCAAGAGTCCTTGATACAGACTCCTCACGTATGAGGTCGAACGGATAGTAGCCATATTTGTCGTATATGTCCCAGTCCGCCTTGAAATGCGGCTCGGTGAGGGATTTTTTCACTGCCGCGTATGCCCTCTCCCTGTCCATTCCAGGAAGATTCTTCAGGCAGGCATCCACTACTGCAGGGACAGAATGGTTGCCAATCATGCAGTAATTCTCCTTGCCCCAGAGCGCCCATATAGGCAGGAATCCCTGCTGGTCACACTGGTCGAGCATACTGCCGACAAAGGCGGCATCCATCTCCGGCATCAGCAATGCATAGAAAGGATGCGCGGCACGGAAAGTATCCCACATCGAGAATGTGGAATAGTGACTCCCTCCGGCGGCCTGATATACCTTGTCATCCGCCCCGCGATACCGTCCGCTGACATCGGCTATGTTGTTCGGCTGTATCAGCAGATGGTAGAAAGAGGTATAGAGATTGGCGAGCTGGTCCTCAGTACCTTCCGCCCATATCAGGTTGAAATACCTGTTCCATTCATTGCGTGCCGCAGACCGGACTGCATCGAAATCCCATCCCGGAACTTCCGCCTGCATGTTGGCCTTAGCCTCATCCACGCTTACCGTAGACATCGCCACCTTGACCTGGACGGTCCGTGCATCATCCGGGAAAGAGAGCACATATTGGGGAGCCTTGTTTTCAGGTGCTCCGGCAATCCGCACCGTATCTATGACAGGTGTGTCGAACTCTATCACATAATAGAAATGCCGGGTGACCCATCCGGTCACATGATGATGGCCGGAGATGGTCTGCGGATCTTCGAAATTGACCTCCGCTTCAAGGACATGCGTGTCATACTGCTGCTCGGAACTCGTTTGCGCAGACTGAAAATCGATGAACACCCTGGCGACATCGCCATTGAAGGAATACCTGTGCATCGCGACATGCGGCGAAGCCGTCAGTTCCACATCCACTGCATTGTCTGTCAGGCTGACGCTGTAATATCCTGGTTCGGCCTCCTCCGTCTCCTTGTCCCATGTGCTTCTGAAATCAGGACTGGCCTTCCCGGAGAAAGGCATCATCATCAGGTCTCCGAGGTCCGGAACGCCCGTCCCGTTGAGATGGTTCTGCCCGAACCCCCAGATCCGTTCATCGTCATTGTTGTAGCCGCTGCAGTGCTCCCAGCCGAAATTGCCGGTATGCGGGCTCGGCTGTACAAAACCGAACGGGTAGGCCGCCCCGGGAAAGGTATGCCCGGTATAGGCCGTTCCTACCATCGGGTCGGCATATACCGCCAGATCCAGCATTCTGTTGCAGGATACCGGCAGGACAGCAAGACATGCCAACGTAAATAATATGTATGACTTTTTCATAAGGATTTGAATTGTTCTTTATACGATATCCTGAATGAGTACCGCACAGGTCTGTCTTCTGGGATCATATACTCCTGAAGAGGAGCAGGTCCGCAGGTTGCGTTGCCGAGCCCCTGCTGGATCACATCAATGTTGACGAATGTCTCTTCCCTGCGGATTTCCGGCAACCTGTAATCATGTCTTATGTTCCAGAGATCACTGTCCAGATAGTGCATTGCACTGAAACTCATTGAACCTTCCATCAGTTCAAACCTGAGTCCTGCTCCGGAGTCGTCGGTAACTTCAATCCATCTCGCATCTTCCCTGTTGCCCTGGCTCTGCGCCCTGACATAATGTTCAGACACGAAGCCCTCTACCGTCTCTTCATATATACCGACTGCCGCAGACCGGCATCTGTCGATGTAGTTCTCATGCGGCCCTTTACCGTACCACCTGACATTCTCGTATCCCGGCAGCATGGCAAGACCGATTCCCATCCTCCTGATGACTTCGGTACCGGAAGGCTTGGTGAATGATGCATCGACATCGATGACGCCATCCGCCCACACTGTATATGTCACGGAATACGGCATCCTCCAGCCTTTGCCTTCAGCCGCTATGTCCACATACCCTTCGGCCTTGACAACGGCGCCGGCAGAATCTTCAGCCACGGTACAGCTGAAAGAAGTTCCGACATGCTCCGATGGATATGCAGTCTGGTCGGTGAACTTGTCGTTGCCGACACTCCTGTACCACAGCATGGTCATAGCGTCCTGCCCGTCCAGCATCTCCCTGCCTCCGTATGACAGACCGGCTATCCTTCCGTCTTTCCCGGAAAACGATACCGAGAACTGCCCGGAAGAAAGGACCACTCCATCCTCTGTCATTTCTGCAGACAGGGTATCTGTCACTGCCCTTTCCGCAGCCGGTGCAGGCCTTGAAGTCAGGGCAAACTGCTCCGCGGCCACTTCATGCCCGGCATCGGCCCATAACGTATCATCGGCAAGCGTGCAGCGTATATTCAGAAAATATTCGGATGAACCGCCGACATTCTCCCGGAACGGCACATCGACCTCAACCTTGGCATCCGGCGCCCCGTGGATATCGGAAAGGCATCCGCTTTCAACGACTTCACCATCTTTCATAAGTTCCCATGTAAAGACGAATTCGGACAGGTCCGTGAAATCGTATCTGTTCTCTATCTCCACACGCCCTGCTGCAAGATCCACGGGATGGAACTTGATATACTGATAGACCTTCTTTGTCTCCGCGAGCTTCGCCGTAGTCCTCCTGTCCGGAGTCACAAGTCCGTCGCAGCTGAAGTCCCCGTCGTTCGGTCTGTCCCCGAAATCCCCTCCATAATAGAATTCGTTGTCCGGCCTGCCGACCTTGTTGATGCCCTGGTCCACCCAGTCCCAAATGCAGGCTCCGATCATTCTCTCGGAATTTTCAATGTATTCCCAATATTCGGCGAGGTTCCCGGTAGCATTTCCCATTGAATGGGCATATTCACAGAGAAAATACGGTTTGTCCGATCCGTTCCGGTCGGTCCTGATCATCCTCGGGATGTCCGGATACATGTTGGAATCCATGTCTGCATAATTGCTGTTGCCCTCATAGTGTACCGGTCTGGTCGGGTCCATGGAATTGGCCAGCTTGTAGAGGGCATCGAAGTTCTCTCCCCCGCCGCATTCGTTGCCGAGCGACCAGAAAATGACGCACGGGTGATTCCTGTCCCGCTGGATGACCCTTGCAACCCTGTCCTTGAAGGCCGGGAGCCATGAGGCTTTCTCGCTGAGGGAGTGATTGCCATGACACTCTATGTCCGCTTCATCCATCACATACATCCCGTAATAGTCATAGAGGGCGTAAGCCTCCGGACTCTGTGGATAATGGCAGGTGCGGACAGTATTGATATTGTTGCGCTTCATTAGCAGGATGTCCTGGATGGTAGCCTCGACCGGGACACGTTTCCCGAATCGAGGATGTATCTCATGTCGGTTGACACCCTTGAAGTAAACCTGGTTGCCGTTGACATAGACACGGCGGTCCCGTATCTGTATATCTCTGAAACCTATACGGTTGCTCATGGCCTCTACCGTTTCTCCACAGGCATCTTTCAGGACAATCTCCACCGTATAGAGGGTCGGTTTCTCCGCCGACCACATTTCCGGAGCCTTCACATCCATGACAAGAGACATCCTGTTCTCCCCGCCCGGAGCGACCACTCCCACCTGACCTGAAGCGGATGCCGCAGGTTTGCCCGACGGATCCATCAATATAGCCTCGACCATGTACGATGCGGCCTTCTTCTTCCCATCATTGGACACGAATATGTCCAGTGTAAGTTCTGCGGAAGCGTAGCCGTCATCCCCGAATGCGGTATTGACATGGAAATCCCTTATATTGACTGAAGGAGCGGCATACATATAGACATTCTTGTGTATCCCGCTCAGACGGAACATGTCCTGATCCTCGAGATAACTCCCGTCTGTCCATCTGTAAACCTCGACCGCAATGGTATTGGTTCCCGGATGGACATATTCCGTAACATTGAATTCGGCATCATTGTTCGCCCCTTCGCTGTATCCGACCTTGCGGCCGTTGACCCAGACATAGAAGCCGCTGTAGACTCCGTCGAAATGCAGGAATACCTGCTGTCCGTCCCATCCGGCAGGAATCTCGATATCCCTCCGGTATGAACCGACGGGATTGGTCTCATGCTCGTTGGTATATCCTTCCTGGGGCAGTATCATGGACGGGGCGTTCTTGAACGGATATGTCACATTGGTATAGATAGGGGTGCCGTATCCGAGCATCTCCCAGTTGGACGGCACCGGAATCTCATCCCAGCCGCTCACATCGTAGCCCGGCCTGTAGAAATCCGCAGGCCGCTCATCCGGCTTCGGCACCCAGTGGAATTTCCAGTTTCCGTTCAGAGACAGATAAAATGCCGAGACCGGCATCTCCCACGGACGGAGATAATGCCCATCCTCCCTCATGCTCTGCACATCCGGATACGGGATGCGGGTGACATGGCCCGGGAGTTTGTTCACCGCGAATATCTGCTCGTTTTCCCACTCTGCCTTGCCGCGCAGATTCTCCGGCGGCAGCTTGTCCTTGGCGGGAACGAGAGTCCATTTGAGAGATGGCTCCCCCTGCTTCATCAGGAACACCTTCTCCCCATCCCTGTCCTCTCCGGTCAGGGCAAGACCCCTCCCGCTGTTCTGATGATTGATGGCAATGGTGCCATCTGCATTGAAAGTGACGACAAAATGCTGGTTGACATTGGCCCGGCTGAAATCCCATGTCCCGAGAGGAGTGTCCTCCCCTCCGGCATTGACCACATCGAAACTCTTGTTGGTGAAAGGGCTGTATATGACGTATGCATCGGCATACTTCACAAGCCGCCACAACTGCCCCTTGTCTTTCCTGTCCACAGGACTGAGGAACAGGTTCCCGAGATTGTCAGGGTTGAGCCTGTTGTCGATTGCCAGACCAGAAGGCGACACAATCCGGTACATCCGGTCTTCCCTGACCTGTCCGGCCGCCTGCCATGAGGCAGCCGTTCCGGTCAGGACAAAAAGAGTCAGGATTGTATAGAGTATCTGTCTCATGTCCGTAAATACTATCTGAATTCAAGGATATAAGGATGCGTAGTCATTGTAAGGGACACTTCAGACACACCCGTCAGGGTCTGCACCGGTTCTGTCCCCTTTGTTGGGTCATAGACTTTCACAGACCTGTATTTTCTGCCGAGACTGACCGTTATGTCATCTGCACCCCCGGCATACTTCTCACCCCATACGACAAGCTCGAATGTCCTGTCGTTCTTCTGGAGGAGGAGGGTATGCACGGTCTCCGGCTGTTCCGGTATCGAGAAATCCACCTTGCCCGGCTTGGCGATGGATGTGTCATCCGCAAGGATGGTGGTCAGGTTGTGCAGATAGTGCGCAGCCTGACGCGGCCTGTAGTCTGTCGTATAGAATCCGAAAGTCTGGTTGCCCGCCTCGTCTGAACGGTCCCGGAGAATATACATGGCCGTGTACTCCCAGCCCCTGGCGAACTGTGCAAGGTAGCAGGACATGTACATCCTTGCCTGCATCTCCTCTGTCACCACACCGCCTATGGTCGCACCGGTCTCGGTTGTCACCTTGCGGACAGTCTTGCATTCCTCTTCCGGATACCCCTGGAACTTGTTGAGCCATGTCAGTCCGTTGTTGCCATAGAGACCATCAGCCCGGCAGGCGGAAGATGGGTCGGATGCGTTCCAGGTCTGATTATCCTGAGGAGCCGGCCAGTTCGGATGGATGAAATAATTGTGCACATTCACCACATCCGCAAATGTAGTCCCTGCAGGAAGCAGACAACCGGCATTCTCCGGAATGGTAAGAAACTGGAGACCTACATTGTCGGTCTGCGCGCCCGGCTCGGTAATTGACCAGACATCGACATCCGCAAGTTCAGGAACGGACTTTATGGCAGCATAGAAATCCCTGTGGCACTCTGCCACCGGCATCCACGACAGCTTGCCGCCGCCCTCCTTGCCGTTGTATGTTATGGTCCAGTTATTCGGCTCGTTGGCACCTTCCATAGCTATCAGGGCATCCCTCGACTTAAGGTGCTTTGCGGCTGCTATCGGAGCCTCGAATCCGCTTGTCCCCGTCCCTATGGACATGGAGAACTTGATCCCTCCGTTGTCTATCAGATAATCAAAACTGTCAAATCCTTTGGCGCCATATCCGCTGCGGATCCATCTGGCTCCAAGATACTGCATGCATTCGAGAGTCTTTTCAAGGCTCTCTCCCCTTGTATCTATCGATGAATTGACACCGATACTCGACAGAAAGTCGTTTGCAGGAACGGCTTGTACTCCGTTCTCATCTGCGGGCGAACAGGCGGCCACGGACATTGCCGCAGCCAGCCCCATCGCCATAACTGTATTGGTCATCAGTCTCATTTCCATTACCTGAATTGAAGTATAAACGGCTTGTTGCTCATCTCGAGAGGAACTACATTGGTATCGGTCAGAGTCTCGACAGGCTCCGTTCCGACAGTAGGGTCGTAGACCGCGATGCTGGAATATGTATCCCTGAAACGGACTTCTATCTTATCCGTCCCGCCGAGATATTTCTCTCCCCATACGACAAGACAGTAGGTCCCGTCAAACTTCTGGAGAAGCAGATTGTGTACCGTCTCCGGCTTGTCGGAAATGGAGAACGCCACCCTGCCGGGATTGGCTATGGACCGGTCATCCGCAAGGATAGTAGTCAGATTGTGCAGATAGAGGGCTGCCGTACGCGCCTTGTAATCCGGAGAATAGAACCCGAAAGTCTGGTTGCCGGCTTCATCGGAACGGTCACGCAGAATATACATTGCCGTATATTCCCAGCCTCGGGCAAACTGTGCAAGGTAGCAGGACATGTACATCAGCCCCTGCATCTCCTGACTGATCGGCCCTTCATCCCAGTCGTCAGGATTGCTCAAGGTTATTCCTGTCTCCGTTGTAACCTTGCGTATATTCATGCACTCCGTCTCGGAATATCCCCGGTACTTGTTGGCCCATGTAAGACCATGGTTCCCATACAGCCCGTCCACAGGGCAGGCGGAAGATGGATCCGATGCCAGCCATGTCTGGTTGTTCTGAGGAGCAACGAAATTACTGTGAGAGAAATAGTTATGGATGTTCACAGCATCTGCGAACCTTGTCCCTTCCGGAAGCAGACAACCGGCGCCGGCAGGTATCGTGAGATACTGGAGCCCGACATTGTCGACCATTGCCCCGGCCTCCGATATCGTCCATACATCCACATCGGCAAGTTCAGGAGTTGCCTTGACGGCTTCATAGAAATCAGTATGCATCTGCGCCAACGGGACCCACGAATGGGAACCTCCTCCGACTTCTCCGCCATAGTATATATCCCAGTTGTTCGGCTCGTTGGCACCTTCCATAGCTATCAGGGCATTTCTCTCCTTGAGATATTTGGCAGTCTCGATAGGCAGATTTATCTTCTCGTCGTCATCATACTGGTCATCCGCATTCACCGACACAGAAAACTTGACACCTGCCTCGATGAGAGGGTCGAATCTCGACGGAGTGGGCGTATATCCGCTACGGATCCATCGCGCCCCGAGATACTTCATGCACTCGACAGTCTTCTCAAGGGTCTCGCCCCTGTTATCGATAGAGGAATTGACTCCTATGCTGCCGAGAAACTCGTTGGCAGGGACTGCCGTGTACACATCCTCCGTCGGCAGTATGTAGTCATCATACGAGATACTGCTGTCACATGCAAACACCGCAGGTACAGCCAGTATCAGTGACAATATCCTTTTATTCATCATAATTCATCAAAAATTGAAGTGTCAATAACCACAATCAGCCTGCTGGCTTCTTCATTCAGTTCCCGGTCATCCGTATCGATCGAGATGCCGAATGCCATCTGCCTGTCGGGACGATCCAGCAGATAATAATAGTCAAGCACGACATTGAACAATGCCGATGACTGTCCATCGGGAATAACCACTTTGGACGGAACATCCTCCAGCAGAATATCCCCGGTTATCACCTCCACATCATCCGAAAGCCCCCCATCAAGAATGGTATCATATACAAGCTCTTCATCGAGCCAGACATCCACATTCACCGCCCCGTCATTGTTGATGCCGGACCTGTAGATGGAAAGAGGAATAGTGAAAGTACCCTCATCATAGTCTATGAGAAACTGATACGGGTTTCCGGTTGTCGGAGTGGAACCTGTCGAAATATTGGCCTGGTCGACAGTATATATATTGCTCTCTACAGCCGCTGGAAGATAGATCTTCTGCGACGGATAACCGGCATCCACTATCTTCACATCACAGGAAGAGACAGCCAGGACAGCGTAAATGCCAGCACAGACAAATGCAATATTCTTCAATGATTTCATATAGTCATTTATTAATGGTTATCATACTACCACAGAGGGTTCTGCGTCCAGCCGGCAATCTGCTGGTCGGTCTGGGGAATAGGATAGAAGTACATCTTTGTCTGGAACACCCTGTTCTCGACATTAATCGGAGTATAGGAGAAATTACCCTGGGAAGCCTGGGTAATAGACACGCCGCGAAGCGGAGCGCCCAGTGCATCTTCCGCAATCATCCATCTGCGGACATCGAACATCCTGTGACCCTCGAAGCAGAGTTCCACCCTTCTTTCATTTCTTACCTTATCCCTGAATTCATCCTTTGTTGTGGATGTCGGCACAGCCGGCATGGCCACTCCTATACGCTGTCTGATACGGTTGATGGCATCGATTGCCGTCAGACCATAACCGTGGTTGTCATTAGGCCCGTATGCCTCGTTCATGGCTTCCGCATAATTGAGGTACATTTCTGCAAAGCGGAAAATGATCCAGGAATGGTTTGTCCCTTTACCCTGGATAAGATCCACATTCGGATCGACATATTTCTTCAGATAATAGCCTGTCCTTGTGGCATGCGTAATGCCCGCGCCATCCCTTCCTCCGGCATAGATTTCCATCGTACGGTCCTTGAAGGTGGAATAATTGGTTATAATCGCATAATCCAGTCTCGGATCCCTGTCTTCATAGGGATTTGCCGCCATTGCAGGATCATCCCAGTTGAAAGGCTGCCCGTTCGATGTCTCGAACGCGTCCACAAGGTTCTGGGACGGAGTGGTGCCGCTGTTGCCGTTGTCAAAGCCTACGGAATAGTTGGTTGACTCGAAAGATGTGCTGTTGCCGATACGGCGGACAAGTATGGTTTCCATGCTGGTCGCCGCAGTCAGGAATATATCCGAATAATTGGAAAGAAGGGTATATCTTGCATCCGTAAGATCAATGACGGCCTTGGCCGCCTGAGCGGCAGCATCCCACAGGGCGGTCCTGTCGCTTCCGCTGACCATGATGTCCGCACCGGTAGCCTGGTCCTTTCCTACATAGACTTCATCATTGTCCCTGATGGAGATGAGTTCCGGACCGGCAAATCCGCCCGCCCAGGATGGATCATGGTAAAGGTCGCTTGCCGCAAAGAGCAGAGCCCTGCTCTTGAGGGCAAGGGCAGCCCCTTTGGTAGCACGTCCGCTTTCATCGCTTCCATATCTTGCAGGAAGGAAATCCGCCACCTCATCGCATTCCCTGACGATGAAACTGAAGCAGTCTGCAAGCGGAGTCCTCGGCAGGGACCTGTATTCCGCCTCATCCGCCACATCGTACGTCCGCTCCATGACAGGGACGGCACCGTAGCGCTGGACAAGTTCAAAATAGTAGAATGCCCTGAGAAAACGGACTTCATACTTTGCCCTTTCAAGATTGGCGACATACAGTTCATACTGGGCTTGGACCGACTCATCCGAATCGTATTTCAGATAGTCCAGGTCAACATCGTCACAATTCTCAAGATAGAGATTCGCCGCATAGATACCGTTGAAACACCTTGCCCATGCATCATCCGGATTGCTCAACTGACTCCACGATCCGGTATTGAACATCTGTACCGAATTACCTTCATTCGTATGTTCAGCCTCATCGCAGGCAGACGCAAGCATTGCATCTCCACCGACATAGGACAACCCGTTCGGCAGATACATATACACTGCGGTGGCTCTTGCCATGGTATTGTTATATGTAGTCGTCACATCCTCCAGTGTCATGGAAAGCTCGATTTCCGGAGAAAGGTCACAGGCTCCCACAGCCAGCAAAGGGAAGAATGCGACTATAGCATGTAAAAATTTTCGTCTCATAGTTCATCAGAATTTAAGGTCTACACCAAGGCTCAATGTCCTGACTGCCGGATAGCCGGACAAGACTTCCGGATCACAGTAACCCTGCATGTAATCAAGTGAAAACAGGTTCGTTCCGCTCAGATAGATTCTGAGCCCATCCACATTGGCTTTCTTCATAGCCTGTGAAGAGAAAGTATAGCCTAACGAAAGATATCTGAGTTTCAGGAAATTGCCGTTTCTCTGCCAGAATGAGGAATACTGGTAGTTGTTCTCGTTTCCTGTTGTAGCCAGACGAGGATATGTTGCCGTATCGGCAGTCTCAGGAGTCCACCTGCCGAGAGCGAACGAGGAAATCTTGCCATTGTTCTGGAAAGCCTGGAACTGCCTTCCATCTAAATATACTGTTCTGTTGAGCGCCCCCTGGAACAGCATCGACAGGTCGAATCCCTTGTACTGGAACTGCAGGTCAAGGGCAAGGGTCAGTTCAGGACGGCTCGTGAAGCCGATAGGATACCTGTCCTCCTCGTTGATGACACCATCATCGTTCTGGTCCTTGTACTTTATGTCTCCAGGAACCACTTCTCCCCAGACCTGCGTAGGAGAGCTGTCTATGTCCTCCTGGTCGCGGAAGAATCCGATGGCTTCGTATGCGAACGGCTGGCCTACGATATGTCCGGTCCCGTACAGATAGTCATATATCTGCGGGGCTTCGGAGTTGTACACCACATTGTTGTGGGCGTACCACGCACTTGCCTCCACCTTGTAGCGGAACTCTCCGGCCGTCTTGTTGTATCCGAGCACTGCCTCGAACCCGTTGTTGTCGACAATTCCGAGGTTCATACTTGGTCTGGAGAACCCGACATAACTCGGAATGTTTGCATCCGGTGTGGTGAGGATGTCATACCGGTGCTCCCTGAACCAGTCGAAAGTGAAATACAGGTAGTCGAACAGCCTGGCCTCCAAGCCTATATTAAGTTTCTGCGCCTTCTCCCAAGTGACATAAGGATTGGCCTTTGCCCCTTCAAGATAGGTATCGGCCTGTGTGTACTGGTCTCCGAAGAGATAATAGCCGTTCCATACATAATACTGGTTGTACATCCAGCGGCTTCCTCCTATATCGGAGTTGCCCACCAGACCGTATGTAGCACGCAGTTTCAGATGGTTGACCACAGGAGAATCCTTGAGGAAGCCTTCCTCTGAAATAACCCATGACAGTCCTCCGGCAGGAAAGAAGCCGAACCTTTGTCCAGGAGCGAAATTCCCTGTTCCATGGTATCCGAAAGTGAATTCCCCGATATACCTCTTGTCAAAAGCATACGACAGCTGTCCGGCCATGCCGACATTCCGGTATGGAAGGGTCTCGGAAGAAACGGTATATTCATCATAGTCATACCTCAGCATTGCCTTGACATAGTGCCTGTCATTGAACACCCTGTCATAGTTGATGAAAGCATTGGCCACAATGTTTCTCCACTGGTATGACTGGGACTCGTCACCTCCCAGTTCGGTATCCTCTCCTATCTGGGTAAAGGATATCTCTCCCGATGAATCCTGCACCGGAGAGTATCTGGCATAACTGCGGGCCTTGATGGAATAGGCCTTGTAATAGTTGTTGAAACTTATCGCACCGGAAATGCTGAGTCCCGGAGTAATGAAATCCAGTTTTTCAGTAAGCCTGAGAGCTGCCTGGGCGGTACGTCCGTTATAGGAGATATAGCCTCTTTCCGTCATTTCTCCGATCGGGTTTGCAAATGTCGCATTACCGCCGAGTTTTCCCTCTGAAGCAAGGACGGGGAAAGCATTGGGCGGCACATTCGCAGCAAGGTCGATAATGCTTCCGGCCGACTCGCTCACTCCCGGCGTCGTCTTGTCTTCCACACTGCCTCCCAGGATTATGGATGCTGTCAGGCTCTTGGCAAGCTGCACATCGACATTTGTCCTGAAATTGTAACGGGAGAAACTCTGTCTCTTGGCGAAATCGTTGGTCGGCATAGGATTCCTGAGCAAGCCGTAATTGTTCACTCCGTTGAAATGCACGAAATAACGGACAGCATTGACGCCGCCGGATGCCGTCAGGTTGTAGACATATATAGGGCTGGCAGACCTGAATATTTCATCATACCAGTTGACATCCGGATAAAGCAGAGGAGAATCTCCGGCTGCATACGCATCCAGAGCGGACTGATCGTACACAGGAGACTGCCCCTCGTTGGCAAGGGCCTCGTTATAAAGAGTGGCATAGTCATACGATCCGAGCCACTCCGGAAGTCTTACCGGCTGCTGGAAACCGACCCGGACCCCGAAATCTATCTTGAGCGGGGATGATACATCCCCATGCCTTGTCTTGACTACAAGCACTCCGTTTGCAGCCCTGTTGCCATAGATGGCGGTAGCCGTAGCATCCTTCAGAAGTTCTACGGACTCTATCTCCCCCGGAGTCAGTCTTGAGAAGAAATCCAGGGTAGATGCAAAACCGTCAATCACTACAAAAAGGCCTGTTCCGGAACCGAAAGTGCCCACACCCCTGGAATCAAGAGCAGGGGTGTCCGCTCCCGGCTCTGCACCGACACCCTGTACCGTAAGGCCGGGAATGCGGCCGAAAAGGGTATTCACGACATTGGATGTATAATAGTCCGTCAGTTCGTCGCCACCGACCTTTGAAACCGCTCCAGTCACCTGCCAGTCCGGCAGATCCAATGTAGGCACACTTTTCCACTGGTCAGTCAGCGTGTCTGTCGCCTCCTGGGCCGACACGGCGCCAATGCTTGCCCACCCGGCAATTATGCCTGACAATATTATCTTATTATTGAGTTTCATTTTTCTAAATTTTAATATCCCGGATTCTGGACAAGATAGCCCTTGTTGATTTCAGCCGTACTGAATGGGTGGAGATATCCCCGCCTGTTCCAGTTCCTGATTTCAAAGACGTATGGCTCATAATGATATTCCTTATCATTCCCTTCGATTTTGGTAACCTGTATGCCCCACATATTACCCTGCATCACACCTTCTTCCTCTGCAATCATCCATCTTCTGATATCCCAGAACCTGTGGTTGTCGAATGCAAGTTCTATGTCCCTCTCGTGACGTACCTTCTCACGGAATTCATCCTGTCCTGCCGCCACGATATCTGGCATGTCCACTCGGTCCCTGATGATATTGACAGCCTGTCTTGCCGTCAGGCCGTAACCTTCAGGGTCCGCATCCGGACCGTATGCCTCGTTCATGGCTTCTGCATAATTGAGATAGACTTCGTTGAGCTGGAACAGCGTGGAGTTCGGTGTATATGTCCACACATTGTTGCTGATGGCTGACGGATAATGCTTGTGCAGCCAGAATCCGCCGTAGCAGGTGGACGCATCATGGCCGCAGTCTGCTCCGCTGTTAGGGTTGCCATATACCCACACTTCCGGGAATTCTTCATTCCATCTGCCTCCGTTGCCCACTATCGAAGCCGCGAAACGCGGATCAAGGCTTGCCATCTTGGCCTGAAGGTTATCCCCTCCGTTCCACTCTACGGTATTGCCCTGCTTGTCTTCGTATTTCCTTACATGGTTGAGAGTGACCGTTATACCGCTCTGTCCCGCATTTCCGGGATAGATGTTCGGTGGAGCTATCGCAGACCATGGCCACGTCCATTTGCCCAGACTCCCGTGAGCCTTCTCGGCAAGGATGATCTCGGCATTGTCATACTGCTCCCATGAATATCTGTAGTTGTCCTCTCCGCTGCCCTGGTCGGTGATCAGATGACAACCATTGGCGGCAGCCCATTTGAGACAGTCGTTGGCGGCAGAAGCAGCGGCTTCCCATCTTGCAGGGTCCTCGTTGCCATAGCAGAGGAATTTGTCGTTTTCCCCTCCGAGAGACATGTACGGAGTAGCCGTGTTGAACAGGGGACTCGCTGCATAGAGCAGGGTCTTGGACTTGAGAGCATACGCAGCACCCTGGTCTATCCTTCCTCTGCTTGCTCCCCTCTGCGCCGGAGGAAGCAGAGGAAGCGACTCATCGATATCCTTAAGAATGAAACCAACCACTTCTTCAACGGAATTTCTCGGAAGCATCAGATCTTCATTGACATCTATATGATGGTCGATAATCGGCACTCCGCCGTAATACTTCAGCATCTCGAAATAGTTAAGGGCACGGATTACACGGCACTCCGCCTTAAGCTGGTTGGCATAGTCAGGCGTAACATCCGGCACCTCATCCACCCTCTCTATCATCAGGGCTATCATCCTTATCGCCTCCCAACGGAACTTCCAACGCCTGTCATCGGTGTTGTCCGCAGTCACTGATGCAGAGTTCCAGCTGTTCGGCTCGTACCAGGCGGCGCACTGCTCGGACTCATCGCATCTTCCGGACCACGGAGATGAATGCGGATTGGTACCATCATCGCCGGCATTGTCAGGCGAACCATAACCGAGATTGGAATGGATGCCTTTCTGGTAGATACTTGCAAGAAGAGTCTCCACATTCGTTTTGGAAGAGAAGATGTCATCTTCCGTAACATCCACTCCGGGAGCCTTGTCCAGATAGTCGCAGGAAACTCCGGCAAACAGAAGGGATGACAGAATGAGTGATCTTATTATATGTTTCATAGACATATCCCTTAAAAATTAATATTCACACCTATGTTATATACCCTCGTCAACGGATAAGGCTCGGAATTGGCCTCCATGGTCGGGTACTCGGGATCCTCTCCCGGGAACAGGTTGCAGAAAGTCAGCAGGTTGTTGCCGTTAATATAGATACGGGCACTGGAAATGCCAGCCTTGGACAGCCATCTGGTAGTCAGCGTATATCCGATTTCGGCAGATTTGATCCTCAGATAAGTTGCATCTTCGAGCCAGAAAGTACTGAGCACATAATTATGGGTATCATTCGTTACGGAGTACCTCGGATAGACAATCTCAAGACCTTGCTCGTATCTCTCCTGAGACCAGCTTTTGAGCAGATCCTTGCTTGCGCCGGTATTGGTATAGAATCCCCTCATGGTCCTTCTCGAAGGCTGGGTGGATACATGGGTCGCCCCCTGGAAAAGTACGGAAAAGTCAAGTCCTTTCCAGCTTCCGCCTATGGAAAGTCCGAACATTATCTCCGGGAAGTCGGAATATCCGATAGGGACTATATCCTGGTCATTGATGTAGCCATCTCCGTTGATATCCTTGTACTTGATGTCACCCGGCTGCATCTTGTTGTTGTTCCACTGGTAAACCGGACGGTTGACATCGTTGGCCTCCTCCCATGTATTGAACAGACCTTCAGCAACATATCCGAAAAACTGTCCGTATCTGTGTCCGGTCCGGTACTGGTATGCATTAGGCCACTCTGCCTCATCCTGCTCAAGGATAGTATTGTGCGCGTATGTGAAATTGCCCTTGGCGAAGAAACGGAATTCTCCCCAGCGGTCGCTGAATGAAAGTTCGCCTTCCCAGCCGGTGTTGCGCATTCTTCCGAGATTGTATGCCGGCATGTTCGCACCTATAATCTCCGGAATGGTCCCCCTGTTGGTAAGGATATTGTCCCTGTTCTCAAGGAACCATTCCACAGTCAGAGCTATCTTTTCCTTAAGGAAGTGTGCATCGAGGCCGACATTCAGTTTCTTGGCTTTCTCCCATGTCAGATACTCGTTTCCGATCTTGCCCTCGTATGAACCACGGTATCCCTGATAGTTGAGGCCGACCTCTCCGAAGTAATACGCCGGTTTGTCAGACGCAGTAAAGGTATAGGAAGTAGGGACATACAGGAACCTGTCACCTCCGACCTTGTCGTTACCCACGACACCGTACGAACCCCTTATCTTGAGGAAGGTCAGGACATCGTTCTTCGGGAAGAAAGCCTCATCCGTCGGCACCCATCCGAGGGAAAACGAAGGGAACCAGCCGAAACGGCGGCCCTCCGCAAAGTTCTCCGTTCCGTTGTATCCGATATTGAACTCTGCAAGATAGCGGCCCTCGTAATCGTATGTCACCCTCCCTACGACTCCCTGATACCCGTTAGGGATAAGGTATGCCAGATCAGGAGAATGGTATTTGCTCTGGGTGTAAAGAAGAAGCGCACCTACGGAATGTCCGCCGAACTTGTTGTTCCACTCTATACCGCCTTCAAGGTAGATACGCCTGTTCCGGCTGGTTTCGGAACCGGTCCTTGTAACCTGCGGGTCTCCGTTAGGCACATAAAGTATCTGGTCTCCATCTCCGGGACGCGCATCGTATGTCACTTTCTCAGTCTCAAAGGTCTTTTTCTCCATATTGTAGCTCTGGTAGGAGATGGCGGCCCTGAGCTTGAGACCCTTCAGCAGCCAGTCCATCTTATAGTTGAGCCTTACGGAACCGTTGAGCGTGTTCCCGTAGTTGTCCACCCAGCCCTTATTATAGGCAGTGAGAGGAGACCATGATGAGTTGGTGATCTGGTTCAATGTGATGATATTGCCGTCGATCACTCCGGGAGATGCGTTAGGCGGGGTGGAGGACAGCTGCTCGAACAGGCCTTCCACTCCCCAGTTGGGGCCGCGCTTGTTATCTATCTGCATGGATACATCAACGCTGGCTGTCAGGTCCCGGGTAATGTTGATATCGAAATTGGAACGGAAATTATACCTGCGGTACTTGACCTGATAGTCATAATCCTGAGGCACCACATTCGTGTTGAGCATACCGTCCTGAGTGAAATATCCTAAAGAGAAGAAATACTTCACCCTCTTGGACCCGCCTCTGATATTGATATTGCTCTGGGTCTGCATGCTGTAGTCCTTGAGCATATAGTCATACCAGTCCGTGCTCGGGTAGAGGATAGGACTGTCTCCTGTACGGTAGTGCTCTATCTGTTCATCCGAATACTGCGGAGTGTAGCTTCCTGATATATATGAATCGTATGCATACGCCTGATTGAGGGCGGTTGCCCATTCATACGAGTTCATGTTTTCCCTCAATTCAGGGAATGTCGTAAAAGCCACATTTGTGGAAAGGCTGACCTTGGGCTTGCCCAGCTCGCCTCGCTTGGTCTGGATAAGGAGCACACCGTTGGCCCCCCTCACACCGTACACTGCCGTAGCCGAAGCATCCTTGAGAATAGTGATGGACTCTATCTCGTTCGGGTCGATGTTATTGTAATTTTCCGTCTCTATACCATCGACCATAATCAACGGATCCTGATCACCGGCAAATGTACCCACACCGCGGATACGCAGGGTGGAGGCATCGTTACCAGGCTCGCCGCTTCTCTGCACGGAAAGAAGTCCCGGCATACGGCCGGCAAGGGCATTACTGATATTTGCCTGTGGAGACTGGAGAAGATCTTTGGTGGATACGGCTGCAACAGACCCGGTCACCGTAGCCTTGCGCTGGGTTCCGTATGCAACCACGACTGCATCATCCAGGGTGTGTGTCTCATCTTCAAGAATGACATTCTGCACGGCCTTGTTGCCTACTGTGAAAGAAAATGTCTTGTAACCAATGAAAGACACCTGAATCTCAATTCCTGTCCGAGGGACAGTGATAGAATACCAACCTTTGTTGTCGGTCATTGTGGCAATGTTGTACTCCGGTGAATAGACGATAGCCCCGACCATCGGCTGGGACCCTTCGTCACGGACAATTCCGGTGATTGTGATACCATCGTCCTGCACTGCTGTCCCGGGTTGCCCGGCAGAGCGGGAAGGGACAGATGCGAGACCTGCCATCGGCAATGACATCAGCACCGACAGGAGAACTGCCACTTTAAGATAAAGAGCAAACTTCCGCATATTTTGGTTAGCTGTTAAGTCCGGAGGAACACCCTCCGTAGTGTTATTCTCGGACACAAAAGTAATCGCGGAGACTTAACAGAGACTTAACAGAGACTTAACAGGGATAACCTTTGGGGATACAGTCTGCTTTTTTGTGTTGTTTTATATGTTGTTTTATTGATTTTTCGCCGGATCCGGCCTTTATGATGCAAAAATATTCGAAAACATGATGACAAGAATGGCGATCGGCGCGAGATACCTTATGACAAGGTACATCGGGCCGAACAGCTTGCCGCTCCCCTTCAGGGTACCGCCGTTGGTGAACTCGTTCCTGACATCATCCCTGTTCATCTTCCAGCCGACGAATATGACGATCAGCAGGGCGCCGAGCGTCATGAGGATATTGGATGTGAACCTGTCGAGGAAATCGAAAAGGATGTCCCCGAAAATCCGCATGTCGGACAGAGGGCCGAAGGAAAGCGAACAAAGGATTCCGACAAGCCAGGTGCCGAGGAAAATGATCAGGGCGGCAAACTTCCTGGACAGATGCTTCTCCTCCACGAGATACGCGACCCCTACCTCAAGAATGGATACGGATGAGGTCAGGGCTGCCACCAAAAGGGCGACAAAGAAAAGGATGGCGACAACACCTCCGAGAGGCATCTGGGAAAAGATGAAAGGCAGCACCTCGAAAAGCAGGCTCGGCCCGGCCTCCGGACTCAGGCCGAAAGCGAACACGGCCGGCATTATCGCACAGCTCGCGATAAGGGCGAACATGGTGTCCGATACTGCAATCAGCACTGAAGACTTGCCGATACTGTCCTTTCTGTTCATATAGGATGCGTATGTAAGCATGATGCCGAACCCGACGGAGAGGGAAAAGAAACCCTGGCCGAGGGCCGCAGCACAGACCGCAGGCGTTATTCTGGAGAAATCAGGCTTGAAGAGATAGGCAAACCCTTCCCCGGCTCCGGGAAGCGTGGCGGCGCGGACAGCGATGAGAATGACAAGCAGGAAAAGCAGAGGCATCATTATCTTGCCGAAAGTCTCGATTCCTTTCTTGACACCAAGCACCACTATCAGGGCAGTCACCCCGAGGAACACGGTATGCCAGATCAGCGGGGTCCATACGGATGAAATGAAGTTCCCGAAAATGCTGTCGAGTTCCTGTCTGGTGTGGGCGACGGAAGTGAAGTCGAAGCATACGGACTTGTACAGATACTCGAGGGACCAGCCGCCTATGACGCTGTAATACGACAGGACAACCAGCGGGGTGAATATCATCAGCGCGCCGACCCATTTCCATTTTGTTCCCGGGGCAAGGACCTTGAACGCCCCGAAAGCATTGGTCTGGCTTCTGCGGCCTGCTATCATTTCCGAATTGAGTATCGGAAGGCACAGAAGAAACACTACTATGACATATACCAGCACGAATGCCGCCCCTCCATAGACACCCACCATGTAGGGGAATCTCCACAGGTTTCCCAGGCCCACTGCAGAGCCTGTCATGGCCATAATGGCGCCGAACTGGCTGCCGAAATTTTCGCGTTGCATAATAATACGGTTATCTGTCAGGTTCGTTTATCGTTTCCGGGAATATGTGACAAACTCGTATTCCAGTCCGGATACAGGATCGGTCCGTCTTTCCGAGCGGGTCTCCTCCTGCCATTCTCCGGGGTCTATCGGGGGGAAGAAAGTGTCGGCATCCGCGACTTCGACATGGACTTCCGTTATATACAGACAGTCCGCAAGGGGAATCGCCTGCCGGTATATTTCCCCTCCGCCAATAATGAATATGCCGTTGCCTTCTTCCGTTGCCTCCGGATTGACGTCCGGGCTGTCGATTCTTTTCAGCTGCAATTCCGGATTGATGTCCGGCACCAGAGCATCGAGAGCCTCCAGCCGGAGGTCAGTCCCGGAACCATCCTCGGCATTGAGGAATTCCCTGTATGAAAAACTTCTCCGGGCCAGGGAGATGGCCTCTTCTATGGAACAGGCCGCAAGTATCCCGGGAGCGGCAGCCCCGGAAGAACGGCTCACCACTATGTTCAGCCTGCCGGGCAAAGGTTTCCCGAGAGACTCGAATGTCCTGCGCCCCATTATGACGGGACAGCCCATCGTCACCTCCTTGAAATACCTAAGGTCTTCCCTTATATGCCACAGGAGAGCATTGTCTTTCCCGATGGCTCCGTTGTCCGCTACTGCTGCTATTATGTTTGTCATGGTCGTAACTTATCCATTGTCATGCTTCTGACCTGAAAATCTCCGGAAGGATGACAGACGGCACTGTCGTCATACGGCTACCGGTGCCTTGATTGCAGGCCACGGGTCATATCCCTCTATCGCAAAATCCTCATATCTGAAATCGAAGATGCTCTTCACATCCGGATTGATCTTCATTTCCGGAAGCCGCCTCGGCTCACGCGAGAGCTGAAGGCCGACCTGACCGAAATGGTTTTTGTATATATGGGTGTCGCCCGTCGTATGGATGAACTCCCCTGGCTGCAGCCCGCACACCTGGGCGATCATCATCGTCAGCAGGGCATACGAGGCGATGTTGAACGGGACACCGAGAAAGACATCCGCGCTCCGCTGGTACAGCTGGCATGAAAGCCTGCCTTCCGCGACATAGAACTGGAACATCGTATGACATGGAGGCAGGGCCATCCTGTCCACTTCCGCCACATTCCATGCCGACACTATCATCCTGCGGCTGTCGGGATTGCGCCTTATCATCTCTATCACATTGGACAGCTGGTCTATCGTCCCTCCATCCGGTGTCGGCCAGCTGCGCCACTGGTGCCCGTAGACAGGGCCCAGGTCGCCGTTCTCATCCGCCCATTCATCCCAGATGGAGACGCCGTGGTCCTTCAGATACCTTATGTTGGTATCTCCGGAAATGAACCACAGGAGTTCATATATTATCGACTTCAGATGCACCTTCTTGGTGGTGAGCAGGGGAAATCCCGCTCCGAGATCGAACCGCATCTGATAGCCGAACACGCTCTGCGTCCCGACTCCGGTCCGGTCGTGCTTCATCACCCCGTGCTCCCTTATATGTCTCAGAAGATCCAGATACTGCTTCATGTTACCTGACGCTGAAAGCGAATATTATTGCCTGGGCGTAAGTCCCGCCCGGGCGGAGGACCGTTGAAGGATAATCCGGATGGTTAGGGGAATCCGGATAATGCTGGCATTCTATAGCCACTCCTTCATAATCGTTGTAGCTGCGGCCGCATTTTGCGACAGGACATCCTGCAAGCCAGTTGCCCGTATAGACCTGCACTCCCGGCTGGGTCGTCAGCACTTCCAGCTGGCGGCCGCTTTCCGGCGCATACAGAATGGCTGCAGACTGTATCTGTCCCGGTTCAGCACCATCGATCACCCAGCAGTTGTCATATCCCTTGCCGTAATTCAATGCAGGGAAATCGGCCTTTATATCCTGTCCGAGCGGCTTCGGCGTAACGAAATCCATTGGCGTACCGGCCACGGGCTCGCTCTCTCCGACAGGAATGAGGCTGTCATCCGTCGGGAGGTATTCGGAAGCATTCAACCGAAGCAGATGTCCCAGAATGTCCCCGCTGCCTTCCCCGTTCAGATTGAAATAGGTATGGTTTGTGAGGTTGACCACCGTCGGAGCATCGCACTCAGCAGTAAGGGTCAGCCTCAGCTCGTTCTCTTCGCTCCAGTCGTAACGGGCCGTAGCCTTCAGCGCCCCAGGATAGCCCATCTCCCCATCTTCGGAATAATACAGGAACTCCACAGCGTCCCCATCTGTCCTGCTCTCCCAGACCTGGTTCTGGAATCCCTGCGGCCCGCCGTGCAGATGGTTGGGACCGTTGTTTACAGGAAGGTCATATTCCTTGCCATCGAGAGAGAATTTCCCCTTAGCGATACGGTTGGCATACCGTCCGGGAACTTTCCCCGCACACGGGCCGTCATTGAAATAGCTGAGCGGGTCAGGATAGCCCAGCACCACATCAGCCAGCTTGCCATCCCTGTCGGGCACGACTATGGAAACCACTCCGGCACCCACGTCCGAAAGTTCCACGTATGCACCAGAAGCGTTGGTAATCCTGTATCTGTAAATCTCTTTTCCGCAAGGGGACTTGCCCCAGAGTTCTTTTTCTACTTTCATATCATGACCGTTTTAGTGTTTTTCTGTATCGTATCCGTTGTCAGGACAAACGCTCACTGCCCGGAGGAAAGCGAGGCAAGGAAGGAAAAGACCCGCTGGTCCGGAGCATCCTTCATCAGGACGGTCTTGTCCCTGTCCAGCACATAGAGGGAAGGTATCGCCCTGACATTATAGAGGACATCCGAGCGGATAATGCCGTTGGGGTCATATCCGTTGTACCAGTCATCCGGATAGATGGACATGTAGTCATACCAAGCGGTAAGGTCTTCATCTATATAGACGTTCACCACCGCCAGACGTCCCGATGCAATGAGGGAGCCGACGGAAAGCTGCTCCCCGAGGACCCTGATTATGTCTTCGCAGGCATGACAGCCCGGATTGCTGAAGAAAAGCAGGGTATATTCGGCATCTATCCCGTAAAGGCTGTGCATCCCGCCGGCGGCATCGCTGAAGGCGAAGTCGGCCGCCGGCGTACCTATGGAATTGAGGGAGCACATCCTCACATCGTAGGCATAGACGCTCCTCTTTTCGGCAGGGATTCCGGAACATTCCGACATCCTCCCGGCATAGACGGCATAGAGATCTTCGTTCCTGAGAGGGGAGTTGGGGTCATACAGATACCGCTCCGCCAGTCCTGTCACGGTCTCGAACACATTTGAAGCCGTGTCGGCCTCCTCGCAGGAAAACGCCTTGTCGAAGAGCCTCGATACAGCCTTTTTCGCCTGAGGGAAACCTATGGACTGAAGCACTCCCACAAAATCTGCAAACGCCTGCTCCACATCCTCTTTCTTCACCCCGTTTACAATGGAAGTGTCACACGGGAACACCGCGGATGTATCGGTGAAGTCATCCCAGAAATGCTCTGCAAGATATTCGAGCGCACCCTCGCGGTCATCTGCGTATATCCCCGGAACCGTTACGGAAGGGAAGTCCCTCGGAGCGGACTGCTCCGTTTTTTTCTGTCCGCATCCTGCCGCAAGAAGCACGGAAAGCATGCATGCCATGCCGGCAAGCCTGAAAGACAGTCCGTTCCCGTCCGGAATTCTCTTCTTCATATCCATTTGTCCTATTTCTGTCTTGCCATTTCCTGCTCGGCCTGCGAGATGTTGATGATGAAGTCACCTATGCGCTCCAGTTCCGCCACCACATCCATATAGTAGACACCAGTCTGATAGTTGTATCCATCATTCTCGATATTGGCGATATGCTCCTCGCGCAGGTTGTTCCTGCAGGTGTTTATCTGGTCTTCGGCATCCTGGGCATTGGAAATGTCCTTCAGCGCCGGATTCTTCAGGTTGTCGAGCATTGCCGTATATGCCTCATCGACAGTATCGAGCATCCTGTTGAGCCTCTTGAGCATCTCGTCATCGAAAGCCTTGCCGTGGGCGTTCTTCCTCTGCAGGATTCTGCCTATGGCCTCCCCTGAATCGCCGAGACTCTCCATCTCCCCGATTATCTTGTACATTGACTTCATCCTGTTGTCCGAAGTCTCGCTCAACTCTCCCTTGGACACCTCGTTGAGATAAGAAGCTATCTCGTATTCGATCCTGTCGGTAATCTCCTCGTATTTCACGAGTTTCTGGTTGATTTCGGAGAACCTGTCATTGTCCCTTTCGTTGATCGCTTCCCTGATATACGCGAAATCCTTGTAGCAGATTTCCCCGAAGTGGATTATCTCCTGCTGCGCCTCATCGAGGGACAGTTCGGCGGTATTCAGCGGCCCTCCCTGTATATACTTGAGCCTGAATATCTCTTCCTCTCCTTCCGGAGCCTTGACAATCAGCTTCACCGCCTTTTCTATTACCGGAACAAACCATATAAGTATCAATGTGTTGCATACATTGAACAGAGTATGCAGCATGGACACTCCGTAGAGGAATGAAGTCTGCACCTCCGGATTGTCCGTCCCTGCAGCGAAATCCGCCGTCATCGGGTCAGGCAGACCGAAAGAACTGACAATCAGGCCTACCAGCCTGAGGAACGGCCGGAAGATAATGAGCAGCCAGACCACTCCGAATACATTGAACACCGTATGCGCCATCGCAGCCCGCTTGGCGGAGACGTTACCGACAGCCGCCGCTATGTTCGCCGTGATTGTCGTACCTATGTTCTCACCGAGCACCATCGCCGCAGCTATCTCGAACGGAATCCACCCGAAGTTGACCATCACGAGAGTCAGGGCCATGGTCGCACTGGAAGACTGCAGGACAATGGTAAGCGCAGTACCTATCAGCACGAAAATCAGGACCGAGCCGAAGCCGAAGTCCGTCCACTTCTGGATGAATGCCAGAGCCTCCGGGTGGCTGCCCAGATCAGGGACGGAATCCTTCAGGGCCGCAAGTCCCATGAACAGCAGGGCAAATCCGATGATGAACTCTCCAATGCTCTTGCGCTTGCTCTTCTTGGACATGAAGAAGACAAACCCTACCGCTATGAGAGGTATCGCCAGGACGGAGATGTCGGCAGAGAATCCGAGCAGGGAAATGAGCCAGGCCGTTACCGTGGTCCCGATATTGGCTCCCATTATCACCCCTATCGCATTGGTGAGAGACAGGAGACCGGCATTCACGAAACTTACGACCATCACGGTAGTCGCGCTTGAAGACTGGATAATGGCCGTGATCAGCAGTCCTGTGAGCACCCGTTTGAAAGCATTGGACGTCATTGAAGCCAGAAAGGCCCTTAGCCTGTCACCCGCCGCCTTCTGCAACCCTTCGCTCATAAGGGTCATACCGTACAGGAACAGCCCGAGAGCGCCGAGCAGGGTGAAAATCTGTAGAATTGCCTGCATAAGAAAAACCGTTAGAAAATCCCGACAAAATTATAAAAAATAATTAGATTTGCGCACTTGCCCGCGTCCGATAATGGACCGACAATGGACAACAGGACCAAACACCGATGCCAATGTGGAACAAGACAGCACTTCCGACAATATTTTTCATGATCCTTTCCGTCGCGTCATACGCGCAGTTCTATACCACCGGGGATGACCCGGCTTCCGTGAAATGGTACAGGACGGACACGGACACATACAGGATAATATATCCGGAAGGGCTTGACTCCCTTGCAACGGTATATGCCCGGACCCTTGAAAAATACAAGGCGGATGCGGGCCGGTCAGCCGGATATGTTCCCGGCGAATGGACGTGGGGACGGATTCCCGTGGTACTCCACGCATTCAACGCCAACTCGAACGGGTCCGTCGCCTGGGCCCCGAAAAGAATGGACCTGTACACATCCCCGCAGTCATACGCAGGCGAACCCATGCCGTGGACAGACATGCTTGCCATCCACGAACAGAGGCATGTCGCCCAGATGCAGGCCGGACTTTCCGGGGCATTCCGTCCTTTCGGCTGGATATTCGGAGAGATGTTCAACGGACTCGTCGCAGGAATATACCCGTCGACAGCCTTTCTTGAAGGGGATGCGGTAGTGGCCGAGACGGCCTTGTCAAAGTCGGGACGCGGACGCACGGGAGACTTTCTCAACTACTATATGATCGCCTTCGACAACGGCGACTTCAGGTCATGGAACAGATGGAGGTTCGGCTCCCAGAAACACTATGCTCCGGACCACTATGCCGCAGGATACTTCCTGCTGGGCGGAATAAGGTATGTCTATGATGTTCCGGACTTCTCGGCCCGTTACTTCCACCATATAGCCAGACGGCCGTATGACTTCAATGCCTTCCGCAATGTGCTCAGGAAGACCACCGGCAAGGGAATGAAACAGGCCTACCGGGAGATTGCCGATACGATGGCGGGTATCTGGGCATCGGAAATCAGGGAAAGAGAACCCTTCATCCCCACCGGACAGATCGTCAGGACCCCATACCGCTACACGGAATATTCAAGGAACGTATTCCTGTACGGAAACATCTATTCGGTCCGGGCCGGAATGACAGAACCGGCCGCCCTCGTCAGGATCACGCCAGAAGGAAAGACGGCAAGGCTGAGGGCGTTCACATCGGCAGAGGGAAAATTCAGCGCCGGCCCCGATGGGAGGATATACTGGAGCGAACCTGTCCCGGACAGAAGATGGAGCCACAGGATAAACTCGGTAATCCGATACTACGACACCGCTTCGGGAAAGACCCGGAGCATTTCGAAAAAAGGCCGGCTGTCAAATCCTTCGGTATCGGAAGACGGCAGAACCCTGACCGCAACGGAATATACAGACAACGGAAGGAGCAGGGTCGTCATAATGGATACGGAACGGGGCAATATCCTCGGACGCATCCCGGTTCCGGACTCTCTGCAGGCCGTGGAAAGCATCCGGATGCGCGACAGCATCTATATTACCGCGATTTCATCTTCCGGCTACGGCATCTATGCCATCAGGGGGGCAAACGGCATGTCACCGGGCGAAGACGCTCCGGTCCGGCCGGAAGGGAACGGCCCGACACAATGGACGGCAGTGCTCCCTCCGCAACCGGTCAGGATACTCAACCTCAACAGACACGGACATGAACTCACATTCACTTCCGACAGGACGGGAGTAAACGAATTCTATCATTTCGACCCCGGCTCACGCATCCTGACCCAGAAGACATCCACAAGGTACGGGGCGGATGATTTCGTCTACAGTTCCGATGGGGAAAGGCTCATCTACAGTCTGAGGCAATACGATGGCATCCTTCCTGCCGAAACCGCTGTCGGAAATCTCATGGACAGGCAGGTGGAATTCAGCGACATCCACAGATACCGCGTCGCGGATGTCCTGTCGGAGCAGGAAAAGGCACTGGCCGGGGGCCTGTATGAAACAGACACCCTGAGGAACGCACGGCGGCATAGGAAAAGGACGGACAGCGATGGAACTGCATCCGCCCCGCACAGGTACAGGAAAGTACCTAACCTGTTCCGGATCCATTCCTGGGCGCCTGTCTATTTCAATGTGGACAGGCTGCGCTCGTTCAGTTATGACCGTCTCTATCAGATGCTCTCTCCGGGAGTCGCCGGAATAAGCCAGAACGAACTCGGGACGGCAGTGACACAGTTCGGCTATTCCGCACACAAGGACCCGTACAACGGCAGCAAGTGGAGGCACTCGGGACATTTGAGTTTCTCATACACGGGCTGGTATCCGGTAATCGAGGCATCGGTGGACATCAACGACAGGGCGGCACGGAAATCATTCTTTTCGGTCACATCCCTGAACGGCCTGCCGCAATCCATATCAAGCGCAACGGCCCTTTCCGACAATCCGTACGTCAATGTGAACCTGTCCATCTATGTCCCGTTCAACCTTTCCAAAGGGGGATGGCAGACCGGACTCATCCCGCAGATATCCTACAGTTTCTCCAACGACTTCATCCGGACAGTCTTCATAGACCAGGATCTTCCCGCACTGAAATCATTGAATGAATCAGTGTCCGTCAGACAGGGAAGTGCGATACCGGTCCAGACCCTTTCCGGCTCGTTGAGATTCTATACGATGAGACCTGTGGCATCTTCCGGAATATATCCGAGATGGGGAATCGGATTCGAGGGAGGGGTAATGTCAAGGCCGGCCCTTGAACACTATTATTCGCCGATGACATTTGCCTACATCTACGGCTACGCCCCGGGTATCATTCCCCAGCACGGGCTGCATTTCAGTGCAATCGGGCAGAACATCCTGAACCATCGGGCATATTTCGGCACTCCGGCAGTGAACACCCTGCCGCAGGGACTGAACGCCAATTCCGAACTCGTCTCGATAGCATCCATGTATTCCGACAAGTCCCTGAAACTGTCGGTCGACTATGCAATCCCCGTTTACATCGGAGACATCACCATCTTCGGTCCGTTCATGTACCTTAAAAGGCTGACTTTCACTCCTCAGATCGATTTCACGATGTTCGACTGGATGGAAGACCAGAGCCTGCGCGGCAACCTTTTCTCCGCCGGAGCATCGCTGACGCTGGATTTCGACAGGCTGTTCTGGCTCAGGTTTCCGTTCTCAGTCGGCGTCACCTATTCCTACAGCGGAGGCACGGCTTTCAATGGTCTGCAGACGGCAGTCCGCGCCAACGGATCGGATTTCGGACACCATTACCTCGGCCCCATTTTCAGCGTCGACTTCTGACCTCCCGCGGACGGGATTTCTACAGGGAGGAGATCCACGGCTTGACGAGGCCGAAGATAACGCAGGCAACCACCAGGGTCACTATGATATTGAATGTCTGGGCTATCAGGAAGGTATAAAGCGGCTTGCGGTTCTCCTTGCCGAAAATCTCCTTGAAGCGCGTCTCCAGACCGATACATACGAACGCTATGCTGAACAGCGTGTTCTGGAAGCCTTTGGTGACGCCTTTCACCTCCTTCACCATATCAAGGTCGAAAAACGCGATAAGGCTGAATGCCAGGGATGCAAGGATGAATCCCACGACGAATTTCGGGAACCTGTCCCAGATGACCCTTGCCGATGGCCTCTCCTCCGCATTCTTTCCCTGCCGTGTCCACATCAGGGAAATGATGAACGCGGCAAGCCCGAGAAGGACATTCTGCGAAGACTTGACTATGATCGCCGTATTCGCCGCTGTCGTGGCGGCATCAGGATCCGCCCCTGTGACATCCCGGACCATAGACCCGGCCGCTCCTACGGCTCCTGTGGTATCTATAGTGCCTCCTATCCAGGCTCCCGCCACTTCCGGACCCAGCCCGATGAGATTTGCAATCCACGGAAGCAGATACATCATCGGCACTGCCACTATAAGCACCAGGGACACCACGTATGAAAGTTTCCTGTTGTCCCCGTGGATTACCCCGCAGGTAGCAATGGCGGCAGAAACACCGCAGATGGACACCGCACTCGAGAGCATTGTCCCCATTTCCGGATCCACCTTCATCTTCCTTGCCACCCAGAAAGAGAAATACCACACCGAAAACACCACTATCAGCGACTGGGCAAGCCCGTATGCTCCGGATTTCATAACCTCCCCGATAAGGATCGTCGACCCGAGGCATATAATGCCTATCTTGATATAGAACTCGCTCTGCACCGCCGCCTTCAGCCATTCCGGGACCTTGAAAAGATTGCTGATTATCAGACCGAGAATGACCGCGAAGAATACGGACTCGAATCCTAACTCCTTGACTGCCGGGATATTGGCTATCAGCTGGGCACAGACGGTAAGTCCGAAAATCACCAGAAGCGAAGGGAAGATCATCCCGAGCGGTCTGCCCAAGACCGCTGAAGTCACAACGGTCAGGACATAAACGAAAAGGAACATGTATCCGGCGGAAAGCCAGTCCGATACGGATGCCAGAGTCTTCGGCATTTCAGGCATCCAATGAGGGAAAATACAGGCAAGCGCCAATATGACAACCCCGGCGAAGACAATGATCCAGTCCTCGGAGGAGAATTGTTTCAGCCATTTCTTCATTTCTGCAGCAGTTTTATTGCCGGTTCCGGCAGCAATCTGCATCGGAAATCCGGCCGGTATGTCAGGTTTATCGGTTCCAAACGGGGACAAAGGTATAAAAAATTTATCTTTGCATAAAAATTACAGGTATATGTCCATAGTCAACGAAGGTAGGGCAGTCTGCACGAAATGCGGACAAGGCAACATAATAAAGGTCTATAAAAGCATCAATACGGCTGACAGTCCTGAACTCAGGGACAAGGTGAAAGACGGTTCGCTCTTCCTGTGGGAATGTCCCCATTGCGGACAAATGAACCTCGCACGCTACGATACCCTGTATCATGACCCAGACCGCAGGCTGATGGTCTGGATGGTCAGCAATGACAATATCTCGGAAACACAGATGCAGGCAATCGCAAACCACACAAAGGCGATGGGCGGCTACACTCTCCGCCTTGTGGACAATATGGGCGGACTGATGGAGAAAGTGCTGATAAACGATGCGGGTCTGGATGATGTGGTGATAGAGATGTGCAAGTTCGTCACCAAGATGGAAATGGCCGGGAAAATGGAAAAAAGCGCGGCTGCATCCTTCATTGACACGCCTTTCCATTTCTACAGGCTGCGCGGAGAGGACGATGGCAGGCTCATCACTTTCATGTATCCGGCAGACGGAGGCATGACCGGAGTCGACATCGGCTACAATGTCTATGAAGACTGCCAGGGAATCGTGGAGAGGAACCCGCATATAAAACCAGGAAGCGGATTCGAAAGGATCGACGCTTCCTGGCTCAACTCTATTATGAAATAATCTAACGTCAGTTCGACGAATTCACGTTAATCTATACTACAACTTTCTGGCACCGTCGCTGATCACGACATCGATGACCTTCGGCTCGTGCCCGAACTTCTTGTTGAATTCTTCGGAAGCAGTCGCAATGAACTTGTCGTAAAGCTCATCCCTGACAAGGTTGATGGTGCAGCCGCCGAAACCGCCTCCCATTATGCGGCAGCCTGTGACACCGCATTTCTCCGCAATCTCCGCAAGGAAGTCAAGTTCTTCACAGGAAACCTCATAGTCCTTTGAAAGCCCCCAGTGGGTCTCGTACATTCTCTTTCCGACTGTCTCGTAATCGCCTTTGGCAAGGGCATCGCAGACATCAAGCACCCTCTTCTCCTCACCTATCACATAATGCGCTCTCTTGTAGTCTTCCTCTGAAATACTGTCCTTGATGGCATCCAGCTGCTCCATTGTCGCTCCGCGCAGGAACTCCTGGCCGAGAGCCTTGGCCACCCTCTCGCAGGAAGCGCGGCGGTCATTGTAAGGAGAGCCTACAAGCTCGTGCTTTACACAGGAATTCAGAAGCACCAGACGGTATCCGTGCTGACCCGGGTCAAACGGGAAATATTCATATTCCAGAGAACGGCAGTCCAGACGGATAAGGTTGCCTTTCTTTCCGAAAACGGAAGCGAACTGGTCCATTATGCCGCAGTTGACTCCGCAATAGTTGTGCTCGGTAGCCTGTCCGATCTTCGCAAGTTCGAACTTGTCGATACCGAGATCAAAAAGATAATTGAGGGCGAATGCGAACGTGCTTTCAAGGGCGGCGGAAGATGACATTCCCGCCCCGAGAGGGACATCCCCTGCAAAGACAGTGTTGAAACCGGCTATCCTGCCTCCTCTCTTGATGGTCTCGCGGCACACGCCGAAGATATACCTTGCCCAGCTCTGGTTCGGAAGGTCTTCCTCATTGAGTCCGAACTCGCAGTATTCATCGAGGTCAAGGGCGTATGCACACACCTTGTCCGTACCGTTAAGCCTGATCTCGGCTATGATACCCTTGTCGACTGCCCCCGGGAATACGAATCCGCCGTTATAGTCGGTATGCTCACCGATAAGGTTTATCCTGCCTGCCGATGCGAAGAAATCGCCTTCCTCGCCGAAGAGAGTCCTGAACTTCTCTGCTATTCTTTCTTTCATGTCTATAGTTATTAGTTATTCTAATGTCAGTCTGCGCCCTGCAACCGTCCCTTGCCGTCGCCTTGGCATCCGGATGCCGTTCCCGGTTGTCGGACCAGTGGAATCAAAATCATTCAAAGTTATTGATTTTTCTCCTACATTCCAATTTTTACCGGGCGTTTCGGTCTCTTTCGGTCTTCGGCTGGTTTTTCGGCAGGTTTTCAGAAGTCGTCTGCGAGAGGTGCAATTGTCAGGATAACAGGACAATGGTCGCTGACTCCTCCTGTATAGCGCGGTCCCGAGTAGGTCCGGAGCGGCCTGTCCCCGACATGGGTATTGTCCCTTGTCATCAGGAAGGGAATCCTTGCCACCTCCATCCGGCTGCGGCTCCTCTCCACGCCATCCAGGCCGGAAGACTTCCCGGCAAGTGACTGCGACACGATAAACATGTCGATAAGCTCCCATTTTCCCCCATATCTGATGGTTCCCTCTCCTTCCGCTTCAAGAGCGTTGCCAAGATTGACCATCGCATTCCGTCCCGGCACGATACCGCACCGGTCCGCACCGGACCTGTTCCTCACGCCGGTCTCAGACTGCCTGTCCCCGCCGCAAAGAACATCGAACGGACCGCGGGAAGGAGTATCGTTGAAGTCCCCCATCGCTATTATCCGGACATCCCGGTTTTCCCCGATACCGGAACGCGGCATCGTTCCGGAAACTCTGTCGCATGCAGCTCCGGCCCCTCCCGAAACATCTCCGCCGGCAGCATACAGAGAATCACAGAGCTCCCTGAGCCTTTGCATTGCTATTCTCCTGCGTCCTTCCGAGGCTTTCGCCCCTCCGTATTTGGACGGATGGTGATTGACCAGGAAATGATATGTCCTCCCATCGGCCCTGTGCCTCAACGATACCGACAGAATGTCCCTTGTCCTCATCAGCTCCGCCTGCCGGGTTACGCACTCCGTATCATCATGGACCGGTTTCTCCTGCTCCGGCTGACTGCCGGCTTTTTCAGAACCGCCGCCATGCTCCACAGACAGACTGTCACAATTCACATAGATATGACAGGGTCTCGCCGACAGCTTTTCAAAGACATCCTCCCTGTAAAGCAGGGCCACATCAATGCCTCTGCGGTCGGGAGAGTCGAAATGCACCATCCGGTAGCCGTATTTCTTCAAGGCTGTGGCGCTGATAATGGACCGGACCACAAATGCGTTCTCCACTTCCGCAACCCCTATGACATCCGGCAGCCGTCCCTCCCTGTCCGCTATCCACAATATTGATTTGGCAATCGCATTGCATTTGGTGTAGAACCTCCTTTTGGTCCATCGCCTCTGCCCGAACGAGGAAAATTCGGCATCGCTCTCCCCTGTGCCGGAATCCCTGTAGTCGAACATGTTCTCGAGATTCCAGAACATCACCAGCAGCCGGTCCTCATCCGCCGCCAGATCATTCCTGCCGCCGGAAGATGACGCAGTCCGCCCGGCGGATACTGCTGCGGAAAGGACTGCCACAAACATAACCACACATATTCTTGTCATAGGCATATCGTTTTGTTTCATGTTCTGCCGCTCCAATATCGCCACACAGAACATAAAAAATGTCTTAAAACAGAAAAATGTGGCGAAATGCCCGAATAATTAGTAAATTTGCCGCCCTGTTAAAAACATCGAACATGTCACTGAAGTGCGGAATAGTAGGACTTCCGAATGTCGGCAAATCCACCCTTTTCAACTGTATAAGCTCAGGCAAGGCCCAGAGCGCCAATTTCCCTTTCTGTACCATAGAACCCAACATCGGCTCTACCGTTGTTCCGGACAAGCGTCTGGAGGAACTGGAGAAACTCTGCAACCCGAAACGCGTGGTCCCGGCTACGGTGGAGATCGTGGACATTGCCGGCCTCGTCAAGGGGGCAAGCAAGGGAGAGGGCCTGGGGAACCAGTTCCTCGCCAACATCCGGGAGACCGATGCCATCCTGCACGTACTCCGGTGTTTCGATGACCCGAACATTGTACACGTGGACGGGAGCGTGGATCCTGTCCGCGACAAGGAAGTCATCGATATGGAACTGCAGCTCAAGGATCTGGAGACTGTAGAGAACCGTCTGGCAAAGGTACAGAAGCAGGCCCAGGCAGGCGGGGACAAGAGCGCGAAGAGACTGATGGAACTGCTGCAGACCTACAAGGCCGTCCTGGAACAGGGAAAATCCTGCAGGACTGTCATTCTGGACAATCCGGAGGACCAGCAGCTCGCCAAGGACCTTTTCCTCCTTACCAACAAGCCTGTGATGTATGTCTGCAATGTCGATGAAGCCTCTGCCGCTTCCGGCAATGAATACGTGGACATGGTTCGCGAGGCCGTAAAGGATGAAAATGCGGAAATCCTGGTGATCGCCGCCAAGATAGAATCGGATATCGCGGAACTGGAAACATACGAGGAACGCCAGATGTTTCTGGAAGAAATGGGGCTTGAAGAATCCGGAGTGGTACGCCTTATCCAGCACGCTTACTCGCTGCTGAACCTCCAGACATTCTTTACGGCAGGAGCCGATGAATGCCGCGCATGGACCATCAACAAAGGGGACAAGGCCCCTAAGGCAGCCGGTGTCATCCATTCAGACTTCGAGAAAGGCTTCATCCGCGCAGAGGTCATCAAATACGAAGACTTCATCGAACTGAAATCCGAAGCGGCATGCCGCGCCGCCGGCAAGCTCGGCATCGAGGGCAAGGACTATGTCGTCCGGGACGGCGACATCATGCACTTCCTCTTCAACGTCTGAAAAAATCCCAACCTGCTGATCAGGGACAAGTGCATCAATAAATGAATCCGAACATCCAGACAGGAACAGTCCGGCCTGTCGCATACTCTATGTTATCTTTAACGATATATCCCTTGGCAGCCTCTTTCAACCGTTTTCCTTTCTTGTTCTTGCCTCCAACTTCGAATGTGATGTCATCTATCTCAAAATCAGAGATTTTAGATGAATTGACCGAATGTTTTTCCTTTGTCCATGTCAGGAACATGGTTTCCCGGATAGTGCCTTCATCCGCATTGTCAAGACCGAGAGCATAGATGATATTCGAATTGTCAAGATAAAGTTTCTCTACTTTCTGCAACAGGCCGTCTCCTGTGGATTTTTCACGCAATGCATTGAACAGCCCGGATTTCTCCAGATATTCGATATAGTCCGGAAGAATGTTCCTGCTGATATCCAGATCTCTGGCGAGCATTGTATGGTTCGGCTTATATGGCACGGACTGGGCAAGCATATACATAAGTTTCTTCAGTTTTGCTGCAGCTGCCACTGTCATCTCCGCATACTTGGGAATGTCATCTTCCACGGCAGCATTAACGGACTGTTTCAGCTTTATCAGAAAGTCCTCTTCCGTAAAATAAGGATAACAACCGTGATGCAAGTACTCCTGATAATATTTTATAGGTCTGTGTTCTCCGTACGGGAAATCCACTTTCCCCTCCAGAATATCATTTAACGGAGATGGTTTGAGATTCCATCCTTGAGAAATATTGAGATATTCCCTGAATGAAAGAACCGGCATTGTGTATTCTATCGTTCTTCTGCTCAGGTCTGCCTTGCCGCCTTTTTTCAGATCAAGGATTGAACTGCCGGAATACACAACCTGCAGGAGAGGCAACTGATCATATATCATTTTGATTTCGGTTGTCCAACCTCTATACTTGTGTATCTCGTCAATGTACAGTTTCTTGCCTCCGCGCCGGAAGAATGCCATTGCGAGATCATATATCTTATGGCCTGCAAAGTAGAAATCATCCGCCTGTACATACAGAGACTCTTCGAGGTTGTCATACAACTTGATATGCTGGAGAATCATTGTCGATTTTCCGACACCCTTCTGGCCCAATATGCCTATCAGTCTGTTTTTCCAGTTGACAGTATCATGAAACGATCTGACATAACCGACAGGCGTCAGATCCAATCTGATCCGATATGACTGCAATAATGTATCCATAGTTCCTGCGTCTTTCGCAAAGCAAATATACAAAATTGCACTGAAATTGGTGCGGTTTTGTGTGAAATATGCACTGTTTTTGGTGCAATATCGATTAAAACTGCACTGAAGTCAGTGCGGATGTTCGTATATCAGATCCTTCGCTACGCTCAGGATGACAGGAATCAGCTGCGCTCAGGAATGACCGGAAACGTTCAGGAGAACGGAAAGCATCCGGAAAGACAAAGAGACGATGACTGTCACCTGACTATCGGGAATTCGGAAATTCTCAGAGTCGTGCATCCGTAAGGGATAAGTTCTATTTCCTCTTCAGGATACGGACTCAACCGGAACGAGAGTGGCAGCGGGCCTGCATCCGGGCCGTATTTCTCCCAGAAAGGATGTTCCTTTGCCATTACCCTGATCTTAACAGGCGCTCCCTCCATATTCCAGAAAAAGCTCTCGGCAGCCTTGGATTCATCGGTTTCCACAATACATAAAGAAGGATTCTTGACAATGGTTTCCACCAGACCGTAGTTCCATCTGTCATCGGATGTCACCTCATAGTATTCCGGCCCGAACTGCACCGCTTCATCTCCGGAAAGGCTCTTCTTCTCCCAATGTTCAGTCAATGCCAGGGCATATACCAAAGGGCCGCGCTCCACAGCCGCAGAATTCTCGTGCCAGCGGGATACCGCAACCTTCATCGGAAGTCTCAGAACGACGACATCCCCGTCTTTCCACTCCCGGTCTATCTCAATCACATCATCATCGCTGTCTGTATGGAACATTTCCCCGTTCACCGAAACCTCAGGCTCATCACACCAGCCCGGCCTGCGCAGAAGGAACGGAAAGGACTCCCCTCTTCTTCCGGACATACTGATCTCGAATCTGATCTCATCGCCCATCGGATATACGGTATCCTCGGTAATGGTGACTTCCCTGCCATCTCCCACCTTCAGAGTGACCTCCGACGGAGAATAGACCATTGCCGCCACACCGCCGTCCGGAGTGGCATACCACAGGTTCTGAGTAAACTTGGGCCAGCCCTGATGCATATTGGCATAGCAGCAAGGATAACCGGAACGAGTCCCGAAGACGACATCCGTCCCGCCGTGGGATTCATCCACATAGAAATTCCTGTGAGCCCTGGTCACGGCTATCTGGTTGGGCTGCTGGAAATACTGCCTGTACATGAAATCATCGCTTACCTGCGTCGGAAGGGCGTTGAACGCTATCCTTTCCAGATGGTCGGCAAAAGATGTGCTGCCTGTCACTTCCAGCATATTTTCCAGGGAAAACATCAGTTCCACCGCAGAACACAGTTCCGACCCCTGTGTCGGACAACTCCCGTGAATGGCCTCATCTCCGCCGTACATCCCCTGCGGCTGGCCGTGAAGCAGCCTGATATCCTCTATACCCGCTTCTACGGATTCGATATAAATGTCTTCCGGATGCTGCTGCCAGTAGATAACCGGCGCCTTCAGCCCCTGGGCAAGGTCTACGCAATGGATGGTCTCCACCCGTTTCAGCCCGCCATCCTCCGTGAAGAACTTCACGAAATCGAATCCCTGGCCATAGAGCAGGTCCGCCAGTTCCAGAAGGAACTCCTCCCCGGTAATGTTATACAGCCAGTAGACCGCCTGCAGATTGTCCCCCATCCTGAATCTCGCCCAGTCTGTCCAGTGCCCGAGAGGTTTCTGAGGCAGAGTCTCCAGCTGATACCGGAAATACGCAGTCATAAAATCTATCACCCGTCCATCCCCCGTGGCCGACCAGTACTGCTGCAATATCTTCAGCATCACCATCCGGGGCCACCAGTCAGCCGAATTGTCCCTCTGCAGTCCAGGCTCATAAGGATAATCTTTCGCCGGGCCGAAATAGCCATCCTCCCTCCGGCTCGAAAGCGCCCATTCGACCCACGGCTGCACCTTCGCCTTCAACGCATCGTCATCGAGAATATATGCCAATGGAAGAAGACCGTCTATCCAGTACGGTCCCCTCTCCCACTGGTCTCCGTCCCCGCCGAGCCAGCCGTTCCTCTCCCCCATCACTTCCGGATAGAGGGTATCCATGTGGCCGGTAGCTCCCGACGCCTGACGTCGGAGCATCTCTTCAAGCCACCCCTTAGCCTGTACCGACCCGAGAGGCAGTCCGATAAACGGTTTTTCCACAAGCGGTGCTCTGTTCCCATAATAACACGGCTCGGTGACTCCTTTACACATTACAGACAAAGAACACAGGCAAGACGCCATACAGGCAATGAATCTGATATTGCGGATACGCATAGAATTCTTTTTTAAGAGTGGCTTGGATAAACAGGAAGTTGCGCACAGTCAGTACTGTATCCGTCCGGCTGTGCGCAACAACGCTGCAAGGTAAGGATTTTATTTGAATGTTATGTCCACAAAGACAGGATAATGTACATCCGTCCCCTCTACAGGGTATTTATAGTCCGCATGGAATGTAAACAGGTTTCTGTAATCGATATATCCATCTGTTTGGGTTCCGTCATAACTCCAGTATTCCCATACAAATACGCAGTCAATACAGTTCATTCCTGCCTCATGTTTCGCAGGATCTATGGTTCCTGTATAGGTAGTCGCATACAGCTGGTTGAGAGGACGCCAGCCCCACAGCTTCAGCCAGTAGATATTCGCGAAGTTGTATCCGAACGGGTCGCCGCAGTCGCACATCAGGAAGACAGGCTTCTCAGGGTTGGTGCCGTATTTCTCTACCAGGGCCTTGGAAAGTTCGCTTACCTGAGCCTTATTGGACTCGGATTCTCCTGTCTGGAAAGATGTGCTGATGATAATACATTTGTCAGTCTCCATAAGGGCGGCCTCGAATGAGCCGTCTTTCTTCAGGATTTCTGTCTTTACTGAACTGTTTGCCAGCACGGCATGGCCTGCATTGTCGGAATATTTGGCAGACAGGCCGGCTGCCGATGCCACATCATCAAGGCTTTCCCCTACAGTCTGTATTCCTGCATAATCAGGCTTGATCTCTGAAATGACAGATGCTGCAGAAGAATTGTTCACAATATCGTATGTCATGATCCTGACCGCCCCTGCAGGTTTCTGATATTTTTCTGTCGCAGGAGCCGGATTGTAAGCCGATCCATCTATCGTTGTCACACCTTTGAGGCTGATTTCGTGCAGCATAAAAATACCATCATTGCCTTTAACAGGTTTGCCGAGAACAAGTTTCACATATCTTCCCCTGGAATTGCCGTTGTCGATATTTTCTGCTTCCACATCAGACCAGGATACCTGGATATCAGTTGAATTGACATAGTCATAGCTTGCAAATTCTTTCCATGTGCCGCTGAGATATTCACTTTCGGTCGCGGCATACCATGTAGACTTGCCCAGTTCGTTTCTATACCAATAATCAGCAGCATGTAAATAATTCATCAGACCTGTAGATGCTATCATCTGTTCCTCCCCGAGATCGATTATGAAAGCTGCTCCACTATCGAATACATCTCTTGGCCATACAGGACTGACCCAACATTGAACACTTTCATAATCATACGGGCCATCGATATTTCCATCTATCAGACTTTCCGCACCTGCTCCTTCTCCCCCGCCGTTACCATCCCTGCGGCTCTCGGCTGATGCATAGATCACCGTCCATTTGGCCTTGTCTATCTCAGCGCTTTCATATATATGGCTCGGATTGGTCACTGTCACTACATACGGCTCAGGATCTATGACAATATCAGTCAGTGATTCCGCCTTGATCTTGAGAGGAAGCACATAGTTTCCGATCGGAAGGATCTCTCCATCCTTGCTTCTGTAAAGGGTAAGGGTCGCCTTGCTTCCCTGCACCGATGCTTCGCCTGAAAGTTTCCCGACCTCGTAGAATTCAGCAGGAAGGAGCTGATACTGTTTGGCGGAAGCGGCATTATACTCGCTCAGCCATGTCTCCGAATCTTCCGGAAGGACAAGTTCGGCCTCTATCGCTACAGGATTGACCACCTGATCCGTACCGGAATATACGGAAGCCGCAATTTCCACAGGGGTCTGCGCTTCCTCCAGATCGATATGGGTACCTTCGGATGTGAATGAGAACCTGTTATATTTCACATTCAGACAATATATCAGCAGGCTGCCTTCATTTTCCTCATCATCTACCAGCTGTATCGGCAGGGCATATTCCGGGATGACACCCGAAGTCTCCCCTTCCTCGATCATCTTGTCGAACAGCCCCTCCACATCAATCGTATAGGCAACGCCCTTTTCAGTCTCCCCGGATGCAAAAGAGACGGCAGCACCGTCAGGGAATTCATAAAGACCCTCAGGAATAACCTTATAGTCGGCATCATACGGTGAATTGTAATAGTCATCGAGATCCTGCTGGCTCATAATGTCGAGGGTGTAGGTAACGGCTTTGCCGTTCTCGTTCTTTATACTGATACTTCCCGTGTATTCTGCATCATCGGTAGAGAGTTCCACATCGACAAAACTGTCATCCTGGAACTTTGTCGGCAGATTTTCCTCCGGCTTGATCTCATCGGCCTTCTTGCAGGAGACAACCCCCGCAAGCATTGCAACCGATGCGCCAAGCATAATGAATGAAACTGATCTTTTCATAACCATTGATTTTAATTAAAGTGTATTATTATATGTATCAATAACTTGCTCTGTGAACACCTTTTTTGTCCACGAAGACCATCTCTGCAGGGAGAAGATCGATATCGTACTGCCGGCCTTTGTAGTTGATGCTGACATTCTGGTTGCGGTCTCTCCAGATATTCACGATGGTATAGACCTTGGCCCCGTCGTTATCGGCCCATTCGGTCACGAGCATGGACTTGTCCTGATCGCTCGAATCGAGACGCAGGTTGCTGGTGCTGCCGAATGTGCCGTATTTCTCGTACCACGACCGGCCGTATGTTGTCGTACTCCTGTATGAGCAGTCTTCAAGCCTGTCCGCGAATGCCGCCGTGAAAGCCTTGCATTCAGCAGCCATGGCATCGAATGTTTCCGTCCTGTGCCACGGGGAAGTACCGGTCACGACAGGGGCGCAGAACGGGGACTCGCTCTGGGTCTCGCCTCCGGAATAGAAGGTGTACCACTGGATACCCGTCATTCCGTGTGCAACGGCTGTATTGATCTGCCAGCGGAAATCATATCTGTCAGGTATCGGCTTTTCTTCCTCTCCTGCACAGAGGAGAGAGAAGAACGGCTCCGCACCGGTCCTGGAACATACCTCCGATACAAGCCAGTAGTTGCGGAACAGCTCCCTGACCTGGGTTGTCCCGTTCTCTTCGGCATACGGGTCATTCCTTATTCCGGAATAGCTGTCCACGGATATGTGTCCTATCCCTGTCGACTCGACAAAATCCGTTATCTTGTCCGCATATTCCTCCACGGTTATGTCCCCGTGGACAAAACTGCCCTCCCAGAACGGATGCATGTTGACCATTACATTGGTCTCGGGCATGACTTCTTCCGCAATCTTCACTCCTGCCCGTGCTTCCTCCCAGCGGGTGGCATCAGGTTCGTCTGCTATGAAATAGCCCCATACGGCAGGATGGCTTCCGAAATCATTCTTCATCGCCTGCATTTTTTCCCTGTACCGCTGCGCTCCTTCCGCTGTCTGGATATCCATATCCCACCATACCTTCCTCGTATCGTTGATGATGACCTTCATACCGGCAGCCTCGCATTTGTCGAGCAGGCCGGTCATTATCGTAAGATCTCCGGTACTCTTCAGGTCGAATGTCATAGGTATGGTAAGCCCGGCATCCTTCCAGTCCTTCACAGCCTGGTCGATATCAGTAGAAGACGATATGCCTTCATAGTTCCAGGTAGAGAAATGATATCCATCATCCGGCCTGAACACGAACACCACATAATCCATGTCGGAAGTCACGGAAGCATCCTGGCTGGTCACCGCTATCGGAAGACAGGTGAACTTTCCCGGGGCGTAATCTATCAGTCCGGCAAGAGCGCTCCTGTCGACAGTGACCGTAACGGACTTTTCCGACTCGGTGTCAGAAAACTCCACTTTACCGATACTGATATTATAGGCGTTGTCAGGTATCACGGTATATGATGCCGCTTCCGGGCCGATCTTCTGCCGCAGCTCGCTTGTCGTCATGACATCTATCCTGGCCTCCGCGGCCCCGAGACCGGATTTGCGGATTATGAACTTTATCACCTGGCTTCCTCCCGTCTCAGGATCCGTCCGCACGTTCACCTTGCCGGGGCATTCGATATAAAGGTCAGCATCCGATGTCGTTGAGCCGCCGCCTTCTTCCGGTTTCTCATTCTGGCAGTTCCAGAAACACATCGACGCCAGGATAAAGGCTATCGCTGAATTCATCATTTTCCTGTCCATTATCATAAATCATTATCACTTCCTGAGATTCGGGTCAAGACTGGAGTCATTCGATGGATACGGGAAATATTCCGTCTCCCCTACCGTCCAGTTGCCGGTTATGGTGACCGGTTCCTTCATTTCGATACCTTCTATCACTACGGTCGGATTACGTTTGCGGTAATCGAAACTGTCCTTCAGCAGATTCATCCTCAGCATGTCGCTCCTTCGGGTCACAAGGCCGCAGAAATTACCTGCCACTTCCCAGCCGTGCTCCTTCATGGCAGCCTCGGCGAACTCCTCTCCGGACAGGCCGGCAGGAATAGGATCACACCCGGCCCTATTGCGCACCCTGTTGATGCACTCGTACGCAAGGTCATTCGGAGTCCCGTCGGCACGGGCCTGAGACTCGGCATACCAGAGCAGCACTTCGGCATAACGGATGACCCTCGACCTCATAGAGCTGATACCATCGTTCCCGAAAACCGGCTTGGTACAGTCGAATACTCCATCAGCCGAACGCTCGTCTTCGTAGTTGATGGAATATATCGTAAACATCGGATGGCATTCTGTCGTCTCCCACCAGTCTATAAGATTATATTTACCTGTCTGGGGGTCTTTTTCGTTCCGGTCATTCCCTTCGACGAACTTCTGGAAATAGAATGTCTCCTTACGCTTCCCTTCAGGGTAATCCTGCCAGAACTTGTATTCTCCCCAGGCATCTCCCCAGCCTCCGAGCGATTCAAAAAGATAGGAGAGGGCAAAGGATGACGGCTCAGACCAGCTGAACGCATCTGTAAAATTAATACCCACCACCGTCTCGTTGTTATAGTTCAGCTCAGGAGTGGCGAATGAATACACCTGTCCTATATTTTCCAAAAGCTCATATTCATACTCTCCGCTCTTGACGCCATCTATAACGGCCTTGGCCTGCTCGGCGGCATAGCCGTAATACTCGGCTCCCTTGTTGAGAGGATACCCGGCCATAGCCATATACACCGCACACAGGGTGGCCTGGGCCGCCTGCCGGGTGATATATATGTTCGCATCGTACATGGACCGCGGATTGGTGTACTGGGTACTGTTTCTGTAATCTGTCGGCAGTATCCTTATGGCTTCCGTCAGATCCTTCACAATCCTGTCATACACCGCCTCTATGGAAGCCGGCTCCTGGTCATAGTCCGGCTGCAGGTCAGTGACAACAGGTACGGGACCGAACTCCCTGACCAAAAGGAAATGGGAATAGGCCCTCCAGTACAGGCCCTGGCCTTTGGCGATATCCTTTTCCTTCTGCTCCACCGGGGCCTCGTCAATGTAGTTTATCACATAGTTGCAGGCCTTGATGAGAGCATATCTCATCTGCCATGCTGCCGTCACTGTCGCATCTGTATTCACAGGCCTGAATGCATCGATGTTCGCATACTTGCCCTTGTTGCTTCCCGGATTGGTCGTGATGTCATCCCCCTGCCAGGCCATACCGACAGGGTCTGTACTGCACTGCGACCAGCGTACACGGGAATATATGGCACATACGGCCATGTCAACCTCCTCAACGGAGTTCAGGAAATTGGCCGTGGTAAACTGTCCTTTCGGATCCTCCACAAGAAAATCCTTGCAGGATACGGAACTTATGAGCGCGGCTCCCATAAGGCAGCCATACACTATATGTCTTATATTCATTTTTAACATTTTTACTTGGTTAGAAATTCAGACGCACTCCGAATGTATAGCTCCTGTTGAGAGGGAACACACCGAGATCGAGACCGTTGTTGAGGTCGATGTTCCCGTATGAAGAGATGGCGGCAGGATCGACCCCTTTGTACCCAGTGATGGTGAATACATTCTGGCAGCTGAACCTCAACTGCATCTCGGCAAATTTCAGCACCCTCTTCGGCAATGTGTACGAGAGGCTCAGATTCTCCAGTCTGAAATAGTCGGCAGACTCAATGTACTTGGTTGAATTGACATAGTACTGGTTGTCTTCCGTATTCACGCCCGGATACCTTCCTGCCTGGCCTTTGTTGTCGAAGTTGTCATCCCAGGCTTCCTTCAGAGTGAAGAAATAATGGCCTCCGGTCCTGTTGGAACCGAGAAACCTTACGGCATTGAGCTTGTCCGCCCCGAAAGAACCGGAGAAAAACAGGTTGAGTGTCCAGTTCCTGTATCTGAATGTGTTATTCCAACCCAGTGTGAAATCAGGATTAGGGTCGCCTATCCATGTCCTGTCGTTGCTGTCTATGATTCCGTCCACATTGCCGTTCTCATCCGGCATGTCGAGATATGTGTCGCGTCCGTTCTCATCGAGACCCGTCCACACATAGCCGTAGAAAGCTCCGATAGGATGTCCCGGCATCACTCGTGTAACCGGTTCGGACCCGAAAATGGAAGTATCGAGTTTTGGTCCGTCTATGAATTCAAGCCCGTCCGCAAGATAGACCACATTGTTCTTGAGAGTCGACCCGGTGACTGTCGTATTCCAGGAAAAACCTCCTTTCTCGACCAGCAGGGCATCCACCATGAACTCGAAGCCCCTGTTGTTCACCTGCGCGGCATTGGTCCAGTATGTTCCGCCTCCATAGAAATCCGGAACGGACATCTGGATAAGCCCGTCATGGGTCATCTTGTAGAAATAGTCCAGGGTCACATTGATCCTGCTGTTCCAGAAAGACACGTCGATGCCGGCATCGAACTGTCTGGTAGTCTCCCATTTGAGGTCAGGGGTAGGGCTTACGCCCGGCCAGTAGCCGTTATAATACTTGTCGGTACCGAACGCATACTGTATGGACTCCATCAGTCCGAGGGTGTCGTAGCGTCCGATACCCTGGTTTCCGATGAGACCGTAGCTTACCCTGAGTTTCAGATCCTGGACAATGTCCTGGTTCTGCATGAACCGCTCGTTGCCGACAGACCAGGCAAATGCCCCTGAAGGGAAGTATCCCCATTTGTTGCGGCTGAACATCGAAGAACCGTCAGCCCTGAATGTCCCTGTGAAGATATATCTGTCCCCGTAATTGTAGGACACCCTCGCTACGCCCGACATCATGGCTGTCCTTCCGTAACCGTTGGACGCATTTATCTCAGATGCCATCTTCACGTTCCACCATCCGACAAGATCCTCGTTCTGAAGATTGTTTCCGGATATGGACATCTCCCTCACCTCGTATGATGTGGCTTCGTACACAGCCGTAGCCGTAAGCGAATGTTCTCCCCATTTGCCCGTATATGTCAGGTTGTTGGTCGTCTGTAGATTGAATCCGTTGGAATCGCTGTTGCCCATTGATGCGATACCCTGGTCATTCATGGATGAGGGGGTCATGCTGTAACCCTTGGTATCGGCATACTTGAAATAGTTCGTGGTAGTGAATGTAAGACCTTTCACTATGTCGAACTTGAGTTCCGCCCTGGCCTGTGCGGTGTTTATCAGGGTCTGGTTGTTGTGGCTGGCCTCGAGCTTCTGTACAGGATTCCTGGTATTCCGCAAATTGTACACGTCCATCGCATAGTTGCCATAGGCATCATAGATGTCGGTGACAGGAGAATAATAGATGGCATCCGCAACAATTGTGGTGCTTCCGCCGTTGTTGGTCTGCCTTGCCAGATCCACTTCCGCCGTAATGTGCAGCCAGTCGGTTATCTGTGAAGTGATATTCGCCCTTGCGGAATATCTTTCATCATATCTGCCTTTTACAAGGTACTCGTTGTTTATGTAGTTCGCGGATATGTAATACTGCGTCCGGTCGTTGCCGCTCGACAGGGATACCTTATAGTCCTGGACTACAGGAGTATGGTAGATGGCATTCTGCCAGTCGGTACCGGCCGTCCCGTCACGGAATGCGGCCAGCTGCTCCATAGAGAAAGTATCCGGCATGTATTTGTTGTAGGCTGTCGCGAAGTCGTATGCGCTCAATGTCTCATAACGCTTTGCCACAGTACCTATGCCCACCTGGGCGTCCACCATGATTTTGGTCTGGTTGGGCTTGCCGGTCTTGGTGGTAATGAGTATCACTCCGTTGGCTCCCATTGATCCGTATATCGCCGTAGCGGAGGCATCCTTCAATACCTGCACGGAAGCGACATCATCCATATTCAGGGTAGAGGGGTCGGCAAAGATACCGTCGATGACATACAGAGGGGAATTGTCCTTGTTAATGGAGCCGAGTCCCCTGATACGTACCCTTGTGGCGCTCAACCCGTCACCCTGTACGGTGATACCTGCCACACGGCCCTGGAGGACATCCGTAAGGCTCTGGGCAGGCTGGTCTTCGTAGCTCGTCGTCTTCATCACGGACACGGAACCTGCCAGGTCGGCCTTGCGGACGGTACCGTAACCTATGACCACAACCTCATCCAGTTTCTCCATGTCATCGGAAAGACTGACATAGATGTTTTTCTGCGAAGCCACCGGAACCTCCGTCTCCCTGTATCCGAGACAGGAAAAGACGAGGACGGCATTCCGGTCTGCAACTTCGATGGACCAGTTGCCGTCAAGATCGGTCGAAGCCCCGTTCCGGGTGCCTTTTTCCATTACGAAGGCCCCGGCAATGGGTTCACCGTTGGCATCCTTCACTGTTCCTCCGACAGTAAACCTGCCGGATACCTGAATCCCATCCCCGTCCGGGGCCGGCTGGCTGCCGGCCTGCTTGAGGAATACCACCACCTGCTTCTGGTTCACCTCGTATCCGGTCTTTTCATCCAGGATACGGTCAAGAACCTGTCCGATAGTGGCATCCGTAACGGAAACGCTCACTTCGCGCCCAAGGTCTATGGCATCATCCCTGTAGAGGAACATATAGCCGTAGTCATCTTCAATCTGTTCCAAGACCTCTCCGAGAGGCGCTTTCTCCACCTGCAGGGTTATCCCGCCCGACTGAGCGAATGAACTCATCGGCAACAACAGCATAGCCACTGCAGAAAATATTGCATACATGATATTTCTGCAATACGGTTTCTTTTTTTGCATACTATTGATTATTAATGTGTTTATATAATATGGCCATATCTTGCGGCCCGCATTGCGCGAAGCCGCAGACATATTATAAGTTCCCCCCCCATCAAAAACCCTAAAGCAGAAGATGAAAAATTGAAAATTTCCGACGTATTATCCTAACAGACCGGCAGCAGACAACGGCTCACCGGGAGGTATGGAACAGGCCATATACGAAAATGCCCTCCCGGTCTGTTCCGGGAGGGCAATCATTACAGGCGACAGTTTCCTACTGTCGTGTTCCAGATATGAGACTGACAGTCACATGAGCGTTGTCCGTCATGGAATAGGTCATCTGCATCAGAGAGGTGAGATTGTCAAGGACCGAATCAATCCTCGTCTCGAGAATAAGCTTGCCGCTCATGGTAAATCTGACATCGGAAATGCCGTTGCAGTCGATCTCCACGCCATAGTAACGCTCGAGTATAGTGAAAAGTTCCTCCGCGGTCATGTTCCTGACATTCAGATATCCGTCCTTCCATGTGGTCAGGCTCTCCGCATCCACCCGCTCCACGCGCGAACGTCCATCGGCGACATCGTATATGTACATCTGATCCGGCTCTATCCTTGTCTTCTCCGTACCGCCGAGGCTTCCGGCCTCTACGGAACCTTCGACAAGGACTACGGAATGGACATCTCCGTATGCACACACATCGAACGATGTTCCGAGTACCTTCACCTCCATTTCCGAAGTCTCAAGAACGAACGGTCTGTCCTCATTGTGCGCAACATCCAGATATGCCTCCCCATCGAGACGTACCCGCCTCTCCCCCGTTCCGGAAGAAAGGATATCGAGTCTGGATCCGGAATTGAGACAGACTTCCGTACCATCGCTCAACACCGCTTCCGTCCTGTGTCCTTCCGGTGCAATGAAACTCCGGACGACAAGGTCTTCCACAGCCGCTCCATCGTCATCCATAAGGAAATATGTCACTCCCACTGCCAAAGACGCGGCGGCAACCATGGACACGACAGTCTTCAGCAGACGGACGCCCCGCCCCGGCCGTCTTCCGACTGGAACTGCGCCGGCATCCTCATCCATTAGAGAGACATCATAAATCCTCCTCAGAGCCATGAATTCCTCCCTGTCGGATTCACTTTCCTCCGCCCATTTCATTACCTGTATCCTTTCTTTCAGGGATGCCTCTCCGCGAAGATATCTGCCGATTATGTCCAAATCCATTTTCATATATTCCTTATCCACATTACCATCAATATCAGTAAGTTCCCTCACAGGAGCAAAACCCTAAACAGACAGTGGCAATTCCTCCCTGTCAGGGATTACAGGCCCAGAAACAATACAATCACGGGAAGATAGTCTTTCAGTGCGACCCTCAATGCCTTCAATGCCTTGGTGATATGGTATTCCACAGCCTTTTCCGTTATTCCGAGCGCAATCGATATATCCTTGTTGGACATCCCTTCGAAACGGCTCATTGCAAACACCCTGTCGGTCTTTTCTCCGAGCGAATCGAGGGTCTCCCTCAGTATTTTCCTTACATCCGATGCATAGAGCGAATGCGGGTCGCAGGCCTCGAGGGTATCTATCCTGAACTGCAGTTCCCGCACGGCATCTTCATTCATTTCTCCGTGCGCCCGCATCTTTACGCTCTCGTGTCTGAGAAAATGGAGGGCCTTGTTGCGGATTATGGAAAAAAGGAAAGGAAGAGGCATGTCTATCTGTTCTCCGGAAGCCCTCCGCTGCCAGAATATGGACAATGCTTCGGCCGCCATGGATTCTGCCTGCGACTGGTCACATGTATATGACCTGGCGAAAAGGACACATCTCCACCAGTACCTGTCATATCTCTCATCCGATATAAGCATTTCCTTTTTCCTGTCCCGGATCATATTTATTCATATCGACGGAAATACAAAGATAAGCACTATTTCAAAAAGGTGACCCGTAAGTCAAAGACTTTGAGGGTCACCTTAATCTTTATCGTATATCAGATCCTTCGCTGCGCTCAGGATGACAGAATGCACTCAGGATGACAAATGCACTCAGGATGACAATCCTAATAGAATCTTGCCCTGTTGTCCTTGACATCCGCATCCTGCATCATTACAGGCAGAAGCATCTGCGAACTGTACTGAGCCATCTGGGCATCGCGCGTCTTTGCATCATCCTCTGTATAGAATGCTCCGGTGTCATGAGACTTCACCTTATATACATACACTCCTATGTTGCCTGTAAGCGGACCGCAGATAACGCCCGGCTCGGCAACGGAAACCGCTCCGATGAACTTCGGATCAAGACCCTGGCTTGTAAGTGAGGCGAATGTCACATTGTCGGAATTGCTGACAGTCGTGCCCAAAGCCTCCGCTATGGCCTGCATGCTGCCAAGACCGTTGATCTTCTCTGCAACCTCGGCCGTCTTCTTCTCCCCGAGCTTCCGGTTGTAGATTATATTCCTGATAGTGGAAGCCATCTCCTGCACCGTAGCCGTTCCCTCCTTGTGGACATCCTTCACTGCAACCACGAAGAAATAGTCGTTGTTTACGGTAATCACATTGGAAGCCTGACCTTTCTTGGCATCGAAGACCCACCTTGTCACCTCTTTGGTATCATCTATTGACCCGAGCCGTGAAGAACTCTCGAGCATCCTGTTGACCGGATGTGCATACAGGCCCTCCTCTGATACGGCAACCTTGAAATCCTCATATTTCCCCGCCGCCTTCGTGGCAAGGGTATTCGCCTTGGAATAGAATTCGTTGTACGTAGCCTTGGATGGTATTATGGCCTTTTCGAAAATGGCCACCTGCTTCTTGTCCACCGGCTCTGTCCTTTGCGTAACTTCGACTATATGTTTTCCATAATCCGTGTCTATGGTGAATATCTCACCGGTTCTTGCCGTCAGGACAGACTCCATACCCGGAATCATATACGACTGGGTCATCCAGCCTATGTCTCCCCTTTCAGGTACATTTGTGTTCTGGTCTGCAGAATACATAGCCGCCACATTGGAGAAACTGTCAGTCCCTTTCCTGAGCACTGTGACAAGGCTGTCTGCAAGAGCCTCATCATCACCCTGGAGCAGGATATGCCTTACATATACGGAATCAGGGACCATCTGCTCATCCATAACCTTTGCTGCGTAGAAAGTGTTGCCTTTCCTGAACAGAGGGGACGTGCTGCCTTTTTTCCCATCCTTGCCGAAGACAAAATCATTGACATCGGTTGAAACGGTATTGAGTTCACCTGTCCTGTACCAGTATTCCGAATACTGCCTGTCGGAGTTCCTGAGAAGGAAACTCTTTACATTGTCGGTGTCTATGAACTCGTTGTGGAGTTCGTCAGTCTGGGATGTGGTCTCCGCTATGTCCTGCTCGGATGGCTCCACCTCGAACACCACATACTCGATATCGCGGCTTGCAGGCTGCTCATACAGATGTTTGTGGGACTTGTAGTATGCCTTTATCTCCTTGTCGCTTACCGTTATGGTGGTATCCTGCGCATAGCCGAACGGCACCATTACGAACTCTACATCCGTAGTATTGTTGTTCCACTCCATCTCCTTCGCAAGCATCAGAGGATTGGTATAGTCGCTCTGGGTAAAGAGGGAGCCGTATTTTGCATAGAGCTGCTGGGTGTAGACGGAAGTCTGGAGGTAGTTCCAGAGATTCAGCATGTTTCCGCTCGGATCGCTTTCCACGCTCTGGGTAAACTGCCTGAGTACATCGAGGGAGAAATTGCCGCTCTCATCACGGAATATCTGGGCAATCATTGGAGACACCATGTCACCGGTGGTGAGGTTGAGAAGTTCTGCATCCCCGACATTGATACCTGCCGCCTTGGCATTGTGGTAGAACATATACTTGTCTATCAGCGACTGCCATACGGAATTCCTTATCATCTCCTGCTGCTGCTCGCTGTGTACGGCACTGCCGGTCAGCATTTCATTGATAGTGGTGAATTCCTCGACATCTTTCTGGAATTCGTTGTATGATACCGATTTACCGTTTATTTTACCTACATCATACTTTGATGACATGGTAGCCGACACAGACTGGAGCGTCCCCGGGTCGATAATGAACGACAGCAGGGCCAGTGCAATGACAACTGAAATGAACACTCCGAGTTTTACACGGATCTTTTCAAGAAGCGCCATATTATTGCTTTTTTAATTATTTCCTGATAATGAAGCACCTGAAAATCCAGATAACTTCCACATTTGGGGTGCGAAGATAGCAATTTTCATCCAAAACACCACTATTTTTTTAGCAGAGGGCCTATAAAATTGACAGAGTCTATCTTCACGGCAGTCGTATCCTGGTTGAGATAACCGAAACTGTTGAACGGTTTCTTGATGATGGACCTTCTTGCCCTCTGGTCCGATTCCATCCCGTAGCCCTGCATGAAGCCATCGGGAGAAAACAGCTTCACATAGCAATGGGTGAAGAGTTTCTCGTTTTTCCTGTCCCAATACAGGGTGTCCGTCTCCATCCTCTCCCTGTTGATGATGTTCCTGACCACCACATTGCCGAAAGCCTCCCAGCTTTCCCTTCCATCCTTGTAGCTGAGATGCCTCGCATTGTCGGAGGTAAGTTCGGTTTCGAGCAGCCCCTCCTCGTTGTATCCGTACACTTCTATGCCTTTGGGGAATATCTCGTATGAAAGGCTGTCATTCTCATACCGCTCCATCAGAGGGGACTCCATCCTCATCTGCAGAAGTCCGTTTTCCGTCTGAATGACGAACATGTCATCCACCGTCTGGACAGGAGTCTCTTCGAGATCAACCGACCCGGTCATCTGCAGTTTACCTTTGCATGAATAAACGATGAAAGCAACCGCGGCTGCGGTTGCAATCATCATGACTTTCCTTATGCTTCCCGTACGTACCAAACTACTGCTGTGTCCTTACCGTTGTAGTGGCTGACATTCCGTTGCATGATACGGTGTAGGACTGCCCGTCCGTCAGGTCATACATGAACGCATCTCCTGTAGTAGGATAGTATGTCCTGTACTGGGAAATGTAGTTGTTGCACTCATCGGCAAGGGAAGGATCAGCCGCCTTGGCCTTGTTCATGTAGTCCACAGCCACCCAGTAAGGAGCCCTGACCTCTATCTCGTTGCCCTTGCATACGGTAGAACCCCAGATGGTACCTGCAAGCAGGTATGATTTTGCCTTGAGGTTGCCGTCTGCATCCAGATCCATGCATTTGAGGACATATTTATAGGAATCCGCACTGCGGTTGTTCTTGTAGCAGAATGTAGCAAGCTCGAAATAGTATTCGGCATCCTGCTCGGCATCAGAATCCTCGGAATCTATGGCCTCCTGCATCATCTTTTCGGCGTTCTCCACATCTCCCCTGAGAGAATATACCCTGTAGAGGAAATATGCCGAATTGTGTGAAGGGTCGAGCCTGTGCATGGTGGTGGCAGCCTGGACAAAGAGGTCGTTGTCCGTGCAGTCTTCAGCGGTGCTCAGCATCCTGACAATATTGGAAGCCAGTGCAAGGTCATCCGGTGCCGCAGCAAGCCTTGGAGTGAAGAGTGCCACCAGATCCTCGCACCCTGCAACGTTGCTGGTTATGAACAGGTCTTCAATGGCGCTGCTTATCTTCTCGGTGGTTGCATTGGAAGGGTTGGCCGCCTGGAGCTTCTCTAGATATCCCATGGACTGGTCGTACACATTGAGTATATCCTCCGTTCCGAGCTGTCCTGCCTCATAGAGGTCAATGGCCGCATTGAACTGGAAGAGGAATATGTTCGCCATCGTCTTGTCCTTGTTTATCTCTATGATATTGGAAAGACCTTCATACAGCCTCATGTTGTCGTTCTTGACATAATTGATCATGTCCAGACCGAGGTTGTTGTATGCAGTCGTGGCATATCTCGGATAATTCTGCGCCCTTACCTCATCTATCATGAGAAGGGAGTCCACAAGAGCCTCGCGGTAGACAGCATTCTTGCTGTTCTCCTTGATAAGGTTACGGTACATTACGGCACCGTTTACCAGCATTGTCTGGTTTGCGGTAGGAGGACAAAGGGCAAAAGCCTTCCTCCAGTGAGGAATGGCTTCATCATAATTCTTCTGCTTGAAATATTCCTGATAATAGGAAAGATATTTGATGCACTCCGCGCTGTCTGCACCGTACTTGCCCTGGGCGGAAAGCACCTTACCGCCCGTTATCATCAGGACGGCTGAAAACAAGAAAATAACGACCTTCTTCATAATCGTGTTATATGGTTAATTATTCATATCTCGGTTTGTGGAACCACAGGTCGTGGATATTGAATCCTACCGATATCGTGGCATATCTTTCCCTGACCATCATGTTCCTCATACTGCCCCTCTGTCCGAGATCCACGCCTATGGAAATACCGTTGTACAGCCTGAAAACAGGAAGAGTCACTCCCAATGTCAGTCCCACCGCATTCACGCTGTTGCCGTTGAACATGTAATAAGACCGGTCATAATACACTCCGGCCCTGTATGCACATCTCCGGAGATAGTATCTGATGTCGTTCCTGTTCGGAACTATCTCGAATCCGGCTCTGAAAGACTGCGAGACGGAAGATGTGAAACCTTCAGTCACAAGTCCTGTAAGGGACGGATTGTCCATTCCCGACTTTCTCCAGTCAGACCTGAGATAGTTGAATTCCACGCTCCATCTTTCCCCGCTTCTCAAAGACACTCCGACTCCTATCTCATCCCCTATCCTGAGTCCGTTCCTGTTGTCTGCGGCACTGTAGGAAATGGTGTCCCTTATGCTGGAAAGTTCCGCATATTCGTATGATGTGGTGGTCCCCCTCATATTGGTATTCAACCTGTATGTGGCTCCCAAAGTCAGGCTGAGACTGTTTCCGAGCGGCTGCTCGTACTGGACTCCGAACTTTCCCGTCACGGCCCTCACAAGCATTTCCGAACCGGAACTTATATCTCTGATCGAGGCATCGGAGAAGTCCGTACCGGAAGACCTGTCGAGAGTCCCGAAATAATACAGGAGTTCAGCACCCACTGAAAGTCTCTTGAAAAATGTCACGCCTCCGCCTATGAACAGCTGATATACGCTACCTTCTCCATAGTGGCTGTGCCTTATGTTGTTGGTGACTCCTATGATGTCCTGCTCTGTCACATTGTTGGTGAAATCATATCCGATGTCGCTGAAAGGCGATATTCCCAACATCAGAGCGGAAGAACGGTAGATGGGGAAGGCTATCACGAAATTGTGTATGTTGAACGTGTTGTTCCCTGACCTGAGCCTTCTGTCTCCGAGAGCCTGGTCGAAGATAACGTTGTTCTCCATCACTCCGAAATCCGCCATGAACGAACTCGAATCGATGGAACTTATGGCTGCAGGATTGGTAATGTTGATGAACCGCCTGTTTCTGTTGGCTATTCCGACACCGCCCATGCTCCTGTTGTATGCCGTCCCTTCCTTGGCTATGTCACCTATACCGAACACCGAATAAGGGGAATAGGCACCGTATGCAGCACCTGTCTGCGCATCGACTGACACACAGGCAAGAATGAATGTCAGTAAAAGAATTATTCTAGGAAATCCTTTTGTCATTTTCATCAGCTATTAATGCCAACCCTATCAACACAAGGTTACAAACTACAAAGATGGAGTTTTTCATCCGTTTTGCAAAATAAATTGCGTCACCTCCGGTAAAAACCACTATATTTTCAGGATGATGGCAAATGTATCCCTCCATTTCAAACATTATGCCCCTGACCACTCCCGTCCCTATGGATGATGTCAGTGAAGTCCCCGCATCCTCTATGACATCGGGAGTGTCTATCAGCGGAAGGGTCCTGGAATATCTGTTTATGGATTTGAACCTTGTCCTGCATCCTGGTGAAATGTTGCCTCCGGCATACTTTCCATCGCTTTCAAGAAAATCGACTGTCAGTGTGGTGCCGAGGTCGAAAACGGTACAGCCCCTGCCCTTGAAAAGATAGCGTGCGGCTATGAGTCCGGCTGCCCTGTCCGGAGAAATATATGCAGGAAAACCGTGTGCCCGGACAATGTCCGGATGGGCGGAGTCAATGAGCACGAGTCTGCCGCATTCCGTTTCAAGACGCTGGATATCCCTTTCGGAAAGCTGTCTTACGGACGATATTGCAAGAATGTCCGGTTTCTGCCTTGCGGTAAGGGACAGTATGAATTCGACTGTCCTCTCGCCCTGATACCTGAAAGTCTTGCCGAGGGTCATTCCCTCGGCCCATGCCGCCTTCAGGGCAGTATTTCCTATATCCACTACTATATTGGCCATCAGTCACGCACTTCAAGACGACAAAAATAACAATTTCTACGATGCCGCAAGCTTCCGGAGCACGGAATATGCCTTGGAAAGTGTATCGATCTTCCTTACCACTATCCTGAGTCTGTCATCATTCTGTTTCAGTTCGAAGAGAGGGGCGTTCCTGTTTATGCTGTCGAGAATATCGGCAAACTGCTTCGACCTGTAATATTTGGATACCGGATTGGATACGAAGAAGGCAATCATTATCCCGTTCTTTATTATCACTTTCTCGAAACCGAGCCTTTCGGCAAGATGCCTTATCCTGACTATGTCGAACAGCCGCTGCACCTCTTCCGGGAATTTTCCGAAACGGTCCGCCAGTCTTGCCTCCATCTGCGAAAGCGACCTGTCATCCGGAGTGGAATCGAGCTCCTTGTATATCCTTATCTTTTCCGCTGTCACATCTATGTATGAATCCGGTATCAGGGCCACCTGGTCCGTCTCTATCGTACAGTCGACCACGAAAGATTCCGTTACGGTCCTCGTGGTCACGCCCGTCTCCACTCCGAGTTCTTCCATGGCCTCCGCAAGTATCTTCTGGTATGTCTCGAATCCCATGTCGGAAATGAAACCGCTCTGTTCCGCTCCGAGAAGGTTTCCGGCCCCCCTGATGTCAAGGTCCTGCATTGCAATGTTAAAACCGCTTCCCAAATCGGAGAATGCCTCTATCGCCTTGAGACGGCGGCGCGCATCATCGGTAATGGTTACAAGAGGAGGTACAACGAGATAGCAGAAAGCCCTTCTGTTGGATCTGCCTACCCTGCCCCTTAACTGATGCAGATCGCTAAGGCCTATGTTCTGCGCCTGGTTAATGATAATGGTATTGGCATTCGGTATGTCAAGCCCGTTCTCTATTATGGTGGTGCACAGAAGCATGTCATAATCACCGTCCATAAAATCCATTATCTTGTCTTCCAGTTCCTTGGCCTGCATCTGCCCGTGCGCCACACATATCTTCATGTCAGGGACAAGCCTCTGGAGAATGTCCCTCACGGATTCCAGCTCTTCCACCCTGTTGTGGACGAAGAAGACCTGCCCTCCCCTGTCCAATTCATAATTTATGATTCTCTTTACCAGATCATTGTTGAACAGGATTATCTCCGTCTGGACAGGAATCCTGTTCGGCGGAGGAGTATTGATTATGGAGAGGTCCCTCGCCCCGAGAAGGGAGAACTGGAGAGTTCTCGGAATAGGAGTGGCTGTCAGGGTCAGGGTATCCACGCTCAGTTTCAACTGCCTGAGCTTCTCCTTGGCACCCACGCCGAACTTCTGCTCCTCATCTATTATGAGAAGTCCGAGATCCTTGAATTCAAAGCCTTTTCCAAGCAGCTTGTGAGTGCCTATCACTATGTCTATCCGGCCTTCCCGCAGTCTTTTCTGTATGTCGGATATCTCCTTTGAAGTCCTCAGACGGCTCACGTATTCTATATTGCACGGAAAATCCTTCAGCCTGTTCCTGAAAGTGTTGTAATGCTGGAGGGAAAGTATAGTGGTAGGCACGAGAACCGCCACCTGCTTGCTGTCCGCAACTGCCTTGAATGCCGCCCTTACTGCCACTTCCGTCTTGCCGAACCCCACATCCCCGCATACAAGCCTGTCCATGGGGCAGTCATCCTCCATGTCCCGCTTCACCGCGGCAACGGCCTTCTCCTGGTCAGGAGTATCCTCATACATGAAAGATGACTCAAGTTCGGTCTGGAGGTACGAATCGGGAGAATATGCAAATCCTTTGGAAGCCTTCCTTTTGGCGTACAGCTGTATCAGTTCCTTCGCTATGTCCTTGACCTTCGACTTGGCGCTGTTCTTCATGTTCTGCCAGGTCTTCGAACCGAGCTTGTTTATCTTGGGAGGCTCGCCGTCCCGCGACCTGTACCTTGATATCTTGTGAAGGGCATGTACTGATACGAATACCACATCATTGTCCTTGTATATCAGCTTTACCACCTCATTCACCCGTCCCTTGTCATCCCTTATCTTTACAAGTCCGCCGAATATTCCGACACCGTGGTTGATATGCACCACATAATCCCCTATCTTGAATGCGGCAAGGTCATTGATCGTAAGCTGCTCGCTCTTGTCCACAGTCCTTCGGATGCTCACCCTGTGGAACCTGTCGAATATCTCATGGTCCGAATAGCAGCACACCCTGTCCTCGTTGTCTATGAACCCGCTATGGATATTCTTTCCCGGGCTGAACTCCGGGATAAGTCCTCCGTTCTGTGAGAGTATCGATTTCAGACGTTCCAGCTGCGACTCCTTCTCGCCGAATATCACGACCCTGTAGCCTTCCTCCATCCTCTTGCGGATATCCTCCGTCAGAAGTTCGAAATTCTTGTTGAACACCGGTTGCGGGGATATGCCGAATTTGACGGCCGATCCTGCATCTTCACCGAGAGGCACTTCAAAGAAGACCTTCCTGAACTTTTCCAGACCGCTGTAGAATCCCCTCGTCCTGTACATGTCGGAAGAATCGAGCCATATCACGCTCTCGGAAGGGAAAAGCCCGGGAAGCGATTCCTCATGTTCATCTTCGGCTGCCGTAACTATGTCGGGATAGATGTCCGCACTGCCGACACCTGTCAGTGAAAGCTGCGTATTGCAGTCGAAAACGTTTATGCTTTCTATCTCATCCCCGAAGAACGATATCCTGAACGGATTGTTGAAGGAATATGAGAATATGTCCACTATCCCTCCCCTGAGGGCGAACTGTCCGGGTTCCGCTACAAAATCGACTTTCTCAAATCCTTCCCGCGCAAGGATATCCCTTATGCTTTCATGGCTTATCTCATCTCCTACAGAAAGTTTCAGCACGGACTCCCGTATCTTTCCTTTGGCAGGAACACCCTCATCAAGGGCATCAGGGTAGGTCACAATGACAAGAAGGCCATCACCCGAATATCCGGCAATGCTGCTCAGGGCCGATGTGCGCTGCACCCTGAGGGTAGCCCTGTAATTGCTCCGTTCAAGGTTCTTCCCTAGATCAGGCAGAAAAAACACCCTGTCTCCCTCTATCAGGTTATAGAGGTCCGCCGCACAGTATTCGGCCGACTCCTTGTCCGGAAGCACCACTACATGGAAGCCGTCACGGGCAATGCCGGACATGACGAACCATCTTGCGGAAAGGAACAGTCCGGAACAGTACACATTCGCCCCCTTGTCGAGTAATTCATTTACCTGTGCCGAAGATTTGCTGCTTATCAACATTTGTCATCAGTTTTCTGTTAATAACCTATTGAAAACCCTGTTGAAATCTTTTGAAAAGAAAATTCGGAACTTGGACGAATCCGTATATACAGGATACCGCTACACACTTGCAAGATGTCCTCAAAAATGTTCTGAAAAAGTTCCGATACAGGTTCTCAACAGGTTCAGGTAATCATAAACAATTGATAACCAATACCAAAATTATATTATCAACAATTCAACAATAATATCAAATACAATAACTTTAAAAATATAGACTATATTTGTATCTATAAATAATATTGTCCGGATATGCAGGAAGGATTCGACCCTCACAGATTAGAGGGCAAAGATAATGAAATAGATGGAATAATACGCCCGCAGGATCTCGAAGAGTTCACAGGACAGGACAAGATAGTCTCCAATCTGAAGATTTTCGTCAAGGCCGCCAAAATGAGGGGGGAGTCTCTTGACCATGTCCTTTTCCACGGTCCTCCCGGACTCGGAAAGACCACTCTGGCACATATCATAGCGAATGAACTCGGGGTCAACATGAAGGTGACTTCCGGACCGATTCTGGACAAGCCCGGAGATCTTGCCGGCCTTCTGACTTCCTTAGAGGAGGGGGATGTGCTTTTCATAGATGAGATTCACAGGCTTTCCCCCGTGGTAGAGGAATACCTTTATTCCGCCATGGAGGATTTTGTCATAGACATTATGATAGACAAGGGGCCGGGGGCGCGGTCCGTCAGGATTTCCCTCAATCCTTTCACGCTGGTCGGCGCTACCACAAGGAGCGGACTGCTCACTTCTCCCTTGAGGGCCAGGTTCGGCATCAAGTGCGCGCTTGAATATTATGATACCGACAATCTTGTATATATAGTAAAGAGGAGCGCCGGAATACTCTCCATAGGCATAGCCGATGATGCTGCCTACGAGATAGCCCTGCGCAGCAGGGGTACGCCACGCATAGCCAATTCACTTCTGAGGAGGGTGAGGGATTTCGCCCAGGTGATGGGAAACGGAAGCATCGACCTCGGAATTGCACGTTACGCGCTTGATGCTCTGAATATAGACAAGAGGGGTCTCGATGCCATTGACAACAAGATACTCAGGACAATCATCACCAAATTCAAGGGCGGTCCTGTCGGGGCGAACACTATAGCTACGGCGGTAGGCGAGGACCAGGGGACATTGGAGGAGGTGTATGAGCCGTTCCTTATCAAGGAAGGCTTCATCGTAAGGACGCCGAGAGGAAGGGAGGCTACGGAACTTGCGTACCGTCATTTGGGTATGGAAAAGGGCGATAGCGGTGAGAATCTTCTATTTTAATTGGTCGTTTGCCTAAAAATCATTAAAATTGTGGCGAAATTTCATTAAACAGTATAAAATGGCCGAAAAATTAATTTCTAAGATTCCTGAGGGTCCTTTGTCCGAGAAATGGACAAAGCATAAATCCCAGCTTCGTGTTGTCAATCCCGGCAACAAGAGGAAACTTGAGATCATCGTCATCGGAACCGGACTGGGAGGGGCGTCTGCAGCCGCTTCTCTCGGAGAACTCGGTTACAATGTGAAGGTGTTCTGCATCAGCGATTCTCCACGCCGTGCACATTCGATTGCCGCACAGGGAGGTATCAATGCCGCCAAGAACTACCAGAATGACAATGACTCCGTTTACCGTCTTTTCTATGAGACCATCAAGGGAGGAGACTACCGTAGCCGTGAGGCAAACGTCTATCGTCTTGCAGAGGTCAGCGGAAACATCATCGACCAGTGCGTTGCCCAGGGTGTTCCTTTTGCAAGGGAGTATGGCGGAATGCTTGCCAACCGTTCTTTCGGAGGCGCGCAGGTGAGCCGTACGTTCTATGCCCGCGGTCAGACCGGACAGCAGTTGCTTCTGGGAGCATACGCAGCCCTCAACCGCCAGATTGCAGAAGGTACTGTCAAGAGCTATCCGCGACATGAGATGCTCGACATAGTCCTTATCAACGGTGAGGCCAAAGGCATTATAGCCAGGAATCTTGTTACGGGAGAAATTGAAAGGTTCGGCGCACATGCCGTAGTGATAGCATCAGGCGGTTACGGAAATACCTATTTCCTGTCCACCAATGCAATGAACAGCAACGGTTCCGCTGCATGGCAGTGCTATAAGAAAGGTGCATATTTCGCCAATCCTTGTTTTGCGCAGATACATCCTACATGTATTCCGGTACACGGCGACCAGCAGTCGAAGCTGACGCTCATGTCGGAGTCGCTTCGTAACGATGGCCGTATATGGGTACCGAAGAAGAAGGAGGATGTTATGAAACTCCGCAACGGGGAGATAGGACCGAACGATATAAAGGAAGAGGACAGGGACTACTATCTTGAGCGCCGTTATCCTGCATTCGGAAACCTTGTGCCTCGCGATGTGGCTTCCCGTGCCGCCAAGGAGAGGTGTGATGCCGGTTTCGGTGTCAACAAGACAGGACTTGCAGTCTTCCTCGACTTCAGGTCCGCAATCGAGAGACTCGGAGTCGACAAGATCCGCGAAAGGTACGGAAACCTTTTCCAGATGTACCAGAAGATCACCGACACCGACCCGTACAAGGAGCCTATGATGATTTACCCTGCCATCCATTATACAATGGGCGGAATCTGGGTAGACTATAACCTCCAGACCACCATTCCAGGTCTGTATGCGATAGGCGAGGCAAACTTCAGTGACCACGGAGGAAACCGTCTCGGAGCTTCGGCTCTCATGCAGGGTCTTGCAGACGGATATTTCATCCTTCCTTATACGATAGGAGACTATCTTGCAACCCAGTTCAAGAACCCAAAGACGGATACCAACGCCCCTGAATTCGAGGCGGCTGAAAAGGCCGTAAGGGAGAAGATAGACAGGCTGATGTCCATCAAGGGCCATCATACCGTGGATGAGATTCACAAGAAACTCGGCCATATAATGTGGGAGTATGTGGGCATGGCAAGGAACGAGGAAGGCCTGAAGAAAGCGATAGAGCTTATCAGGGAGCTTCGCAAGGAGTTCTGGAGCGATGTCTATGTGGCCGGTGACAAGGACAATTTCAATCAGGAGCTGGAGAAGGCCCTCAGGCTTGCTGATTTCCTTGAAATAGGAGAGCTTATGGCTCGGGATGCACTGCACAGGAAAGAGTCCTGCGGAGGACATTTCCGCGAGGAGATGCAGACCGAGGACGGTGAGACCAAGCGTGATGACGAACATTTCATGTATGTCGCCGCATGGGAATACAAGGGCGAAGACCAGGAGCCTGAGCTCCACAAGGAGCCTCTTGTGTACGAGAACATCAAGATAGCTACCAGAAACTATAAAGACTGATTGAGATGGATTTTAAATTGAAAGTATGGCGTCAGAAAAACGCCAGGTCAAAAGGACATTTTGAGACATACGAGGTCAAGAATATATCCCCTGACAGCTCTTTCCTTGAGATGATGGACATTCTCAACGAGCAGCTGATCCACGGGGGAATGGATCCGGTAGCTGTGGACAGGGGATGCCAGAGCAGCGGTCCCGTATCGTTCGACCATGACTGCCGTGAAGGTATATGCGGTGCCTGCTCCCTGTATATCAACGGAAGGGCTCATGGACCTGATGATGAAGTCACCACATGCCAGCTTCACATGCGCAAGTTCAAGGATGGCGAGACCATTACAGTAGAACCGTGGAGGAGCAAGGGATTCCCTGTAATCAAGGATCTCGTCGTGGACCGCAAGGCTTTCGACAAGATACTCCAGGCAGGAGGATTCGTGTCTGTTGGAACAGGCGGAGTGCCTGATGGCAATACTATCCTTATTTCTCACGAGACTGCAGAAGAAAGTATGGACGGAGCTGCCTGCATCGGATGCGGTGCGTGCGTGGCTACCTGCAAGAACGGTTCGGCAATGCTTTTCGTGGCTGCCCGCGTAAGTTCCCTTGCACTTCTCCCTCAGGGTAGGGTAGAGGCGGCCAAGAGGGCCAAGGCCATGGTTGCGAAGATGGATGAACTCGGTTTCGGCGCCTGCACCAACACGCGCGCATGCGAGATGGAATGCCCTAAGCATGTCACCGTCTCACACATCGCCCGCCTGAACCGCGAATTCCTCTGCGCGAAGTTCAAGGATTGATGATATCATCGTTTGAAATATTAATGGGGTGGGGATTCTGTTAGGCATCTTCTGACAGAAATACTATTCTCTTGATTATAGTTCCGTTCCGGTTTTCATGCCGGAGCGGAACTTTTCTGTATATTGTCGGTTATTTTATAACAGGTTGTAGAGTTCCCATGCCCGGAAATGGCGGATGCCGTTGTTTGAAGGCAGTGTAAAGTCATCAAGAGAGACAACGGCTTTTTCGTAGTTGTCCCGTATTGTTTCCATTGCAGCATATTCCCTTCTTGCAGTCTGTTCGTCTGTCAAAGAAAATGTGCTTTGCAGGTATATCCTGCGGTCATTCATCTGGGCTACAAAATCAATTTCTTTTCCTGTCTGGCACCCTGTATATACATCATATCCTTTTCTTTTGAGTTCAAGGTATATCAGGTTTTCCAATTTGTAGCCAATGCCATAGGCAAATCCTGTATATAGAAAATTTTTGTACGACAGGTCATTCATATAGAATTTGGCAGTTCCTTCCAATACTTCTTTTCCTTTTATGTCATATCTGTTGCACCTGTGTATCAGGAAAGCCTCTTCGATATATCCTATGTATGATGCTACGGCGTCGTAACTTGTATTACGTTTCTTGCCTTTGAACCAGTTTACAATGCTGTTTACTGAAATAAGGTTGGATGCATTGTTAACAAGGAATGAAAATATGTCATCAAGCAGTTTCGGGTCTCGGATTTTGTATCTTTGGATAATGTCTTTAAGCAAGATAGAATCTTTCATTGATGACATGTAATTTCTGCGTATTTCCTGTTTGTCAGGCAAGGAAAACAATTCTGGCAGGCCTCCTGTATTCATGTAGTTGAGGAAACTTTCCTTTCCTTGTTCGGATTGCGTCAATTCAGTGTATTCTGTATAGCTGAAAGGATATATATTGAATTCTATATATCTTCCTGACAGAAGTGTGGCCAATTCTCCTGACAACATTTTGGAATTGGAACCGCTTATGAACACTTCGTATTCTGTTGTGTAGTCTTGTGAATAGGAGTTGACTGTCTTTTCCCATTTTTCTATAAGCTGGATTTCATCGATGAATAAGAAAATCTTTCCGGCAGGTCTGAATTCTTTGCAGTACAATTCAACGAGTTCTTCCAAATCTTTATGTGTTTTCAGAAATTCGAAATCAGTAAATTCCCGGTTTATAAAAATTATATTTTCAGAGTTGACGCCATTGTGTGTCAATACTTCTGCGATTTGTCTCATGATATAGCTTTTCCCTGTACGGCGTTGCCCTGTCAAAACCTTTACTAACCTGTTTCCGATGTAGTCTTTGATTTTTTCAGTGTATTCGGGTCTTGGAAATCCGGTATCGAAATTTTCAATACCAAAAGGATTATATTTCTTCAGTATTTCAAGTTTTTCGTCCATAACTGAAATTTTTTATAAAAGTAAGATATTTTTCGAATATATCCTAAAAATACTGTTTTACTATGTGTTCTTGTGGCACGTTCATGATATATTGGTAGTCTCCAATGTCCGGACTGATTTAGTTCGTCAAGACACAGTTGCGGAATTTTATATTCAGTATTTTTATTTTGAGTTGTTGCAGTTAAATGTTATATTTGCAGCGAGTTAGGTGTAATATAGACATTGATGTTTTTTAGAATGATTACAGATGATGCTCTCTCTGCTTGTATGCAGGGGGGGTATCGCTATAACCTGACCGGAGATTTTATCGAGGATAGCCTCTGCATTGTCCCTTATGTGAAAGGGAAGATGCAGGGGTTTTCTGTATATGTGCATGAATGAAACTTGACCTTGATACATTAACCATTTAAATAATTTACCATGAAAAGATTTATCAGCAGACTGCTTTTCGCTGCATCTGTGGCAGCGGCAGTGATGTCTTGTGACAACAAGAACAATGGCACTACAATCACCCTGTCTCCGGGAGAAAACCAGCAGCGTCTCGAAGATGTCGGCAACAGGCTCATTTCCAAGTTCCGGCCTGAGGTGCAGAAGACCCTTATAGAGGCAGTGGATGACTTCATTAACTATGCCTACGAAGGTGACCTCGAGGTACTTGACAAATATGCGGACAATGTGGCAGGTAATCTTGCTTCAGTGATCAAGTCTGCTGTGGCTGAATACAATTTCAATTCAGTCACTACTCTTGCAGAGCCTGGCAAAAGCCTGTATGATGCGGCAAGAGTGTATGGAATATATACTTATGACGGTACTTCATGGGAAAGGGAAGAATCTTCGGACAAGCTCGAATTCAGGTTCAATACTGAAGATGGAAAGAAGGTGGTCGCTACGGTGCAGGCTTCAAAAGGAGGTCCTGAACTTTCCATTGAAGGAAATACATACGTAATCCCGCAGAATGCCACTGCCAATGTTTCCATTGATGGCAAAACAGAATGTGCAATCACCGTAAATACCCAGTGCAATTTCGGAAGCAATGTCGATGTCAATATAAGTCTCAATGCCAACGGTTATGTGATAACGGAGAGTTTGAATGCCAATTCCGGTTCCGGCTCATGCAATATTGATTTCAGCATAGATGGAGAATCCATTGTATCGGCGGCTTCGACATTCGGAGGAAATCATCTCACTGATCCTGACTATATCTATGAAAATTACGAGACTATCGGAGGCAATGCTTCAGCCGTTGTCTCAATACTGAACGAAGCCCAGCTGAAGGGTTCATGCAGCGATATCAGCGCCATGGTACGTGAGATTGACAATCTTGTATGGGATTCTTCCAACATTGAGTCCGCAAGGCAGGAAGCAGCTATCTACAACAAGTATATCACTGCTGGCCTTACATACGACAATGCAACCAATTTCGTGGCTACATTGGAGGTGGCTCCGTACGAGTCTGAATCTTCATATACTACAAGTGTATGGAATCCGGACACGCAGCAGTATGAGCAGAAAGTAATAACAAATTATTACTATTATACAGAGCCTCTCATAGTCTTCACCTCAGATGGTTCAAGGTTCAGCCTTGAAGACTACTTCACCGAGGAGAATTTCGGAGGTCTTATCGACAGCTTCGAGAATCTGTATAATGTATATGCAAGCTACATTGACGCCGGCGAAGAGGAGGTATTGCCGGATAGTCCGAACATGGAAATGTAGTCATTCCACTGTAATCTGCACGGTGTCGGAATTGTAGCCGCACCATATTCCCCGGCCGCCGGTCACATTGCTTCTGAGATTCGACGTGCTGGGGAATAATATATTCTTTCCGTTGCTTATCTCGTTCTCATAGTCGCTCCAGAACAGGAATGATGCCTCATCTATCTGGGCGAGTTTCACCTTTACCGTCTCTCCCTTATGGAAATACGGGCTGTAGTCTTCTGTCCTTATGTGCCTGAAAGGCCGGCTGACGGTTATTGTGTTTTCTTCCGGTCCGAGTATCTCATCGCTCACGGTGCCCATGAAAGCAGAGTAGTATCTCATGTCTTCAGTCCCGGCCTTTTCATCCCTGATACTTGTCAGCACCTTGTACCAGTTCTTCTCTGTCCTGTCATCCCTGAATGAAATGTCAATCCTGTACAGGGTGTCGCATTCTTCGCTCTTGACGACTTTGAAATCATCTATCCTGACGGGTTCCGGTATGGTGGTCTCCGCCGTGACTGTCCTTCCTGAATATTCCACTTTCAGAAAGTATTTCTTTCCTGCTTCACCTCTTATTGAGACCCCCGTATATCGGTATGGAGGGAAGATTCCGTCCGACTTTCTTCCTACCAGGACCTCTTCCTGCTCCCCATCGCTTACGGTGACTTTGGCCCATTTTATAGGGATGTCCTGCAGCTTGATCTCCCCCTGTTCGATGTCGGGGTTCACCATCACGGTCTGGGTCAGGATGACATTTGCCGCCTCACCCTCCTCTATCCATCCATCTACGACTATTTCAGGGTTGTAGACATAGTCTCCGCTTCTCCATCTGATGTCGCAGGACAGGCAGGTGGAGATGAGCAGAACGGACGATATGAGATATGCGGAATGTTTCATGTCAGAATTTCAATGAATAGCCCACAGAGGGGAGTATCGAGTATAAGAACCTTCCTATCAGATTGACGCCTATATTGTTGCTTTCTTCATCATATTTCACGGCTATGTCGAGATACAGAGGGTTCTGCCTGGCATAGACATTATATACGGAGAGGTTCAGCGACCCTTCAAGTCTTTTGCTTTTGTGAAGTATGCAGTTCGCCGAGAGGTCCAGTCTGTGGTAGTCCGGCATCCTTGCCCCATTGTAGGGCCCGTATTCGTGTATTATGTTTTCTCCTACCATGTACAGGGCTCCCGGCATTGTGAAAGGTGTTCCTGTGGCATAGATGAAGACTCCTGAAATGCTCCATCTCCAGTGCGGCGACCATACCGCCGCCATTGCAAGGCTATGCAGCCTGTCGTTCTTGGATGGGAACGGCTTCCCGTCCATGATATCAGCGAACATCCTCTCAGACCGTCCGACCGTGTAGCTGAGCCAGCCCGTGACCTTTCCCTTGTTTTTCTTGAAGATGAACTCCGCACCGTAGCTTCTTCCTTTTCCTGTGATTATGTGGTCTTCGACTGTGTATTTCTGATTCATCATGTCGAAAAGCTCTCCATCGAACTCCATCAGTCCGTCCATTTGTCTGTAATACAGTTCCATGCTGTATTCGAACATGCTTTGTCCGAATGAGTGGGAGAAGCCGGCGGATACGGAATTGGAGGTCTGGGGCCCGATTCTGTCCGTTACCGGAATCCAGAAATCGGTAGGCAGTCCCATGCCTGATACCGATACCTGTCCGATATATTGTCTCTGGAGCGAATATGAGGCCTGCAGGCGCATGTTTCCGGTCAGGTCGTATGCAATGTTGGCCCGCGGCTCAAAACCGCCGTAAAACCGCTTTCCTGTCTCTGAAAAACTTCCGGAATATCTGAGTCCGGCTTTCAGTGTCAGTCCTCTTGCAGGGCTGATGGAGTAGTCCGCGAAAATTCCGAATTCGTCATTGCGGTACGGTTCCGGAGCGGAACTGTCGTAGATATTGTACAGATTCGTTATCTGCGGATACTGCACCTTGACTCTGTGTCGGTTATAATCGATGCCTGCCTTCAGTTTTCCTGCAGGAAGATGTACCTCCACGTTGCCTTTGTATCCTATGTCGGTGATTCCGGATGGAAGCTGCATGTCGGCCTTTCCCATGGATACGGATATGCGGTTGTCGAACAGGGAGAAGAAAATGTTGTGATGCATTGTTGCATTGTCGCTTATCCTTGATTCCCATGTTCCGGAGATGGCAGAGTTCCGCCATCTCAGTCCGGCTCCCGCCTGGTAGGTTTCCTGTGAGAAATCCATCCTGTCCGTGCCGTAGTAGGCGTTGATTCTTATACGGTTGTCGCTGTCAGGAGCCATTAGCCATGTCAGGTTGAAGTCATCGAAAAAGTAGTGCGGGGCATCGGCTCCGTTCATCATTTTTTCGATACTCTTCAGCATATAGTTGAAATAGGAAACCCTTCCCGAAAGATACAGTCCTGATTTGTTTCCGACTGGGATTCCTATGGTAGCCTGCGAGCTGAGTATGCCGGCATCTATGTTTCCGGTGACTTTTTCGGGGATTTCATTCCTCGGACTGACTTCGAGTATTCCTGACAGGCGTCCTCCGAATTCGGATGGAATGTTTGATTTGTGGAGGGTGGATGATGATATGTGGTTGCTGTTGAATACGGAGAAGAATCCCATAAGGTGTGAGGCATTGTAGACCGGTGCACCATCGAACAGTACGTGGTTATGCCCGGCATCCGCCCCTCTTATGTATATTCCCGAATTGAGTTCTCCCGATATCTGAATGCCTGGCATCAGCTGGATGGTCTTTATCAGATCGACGTTTCCGAGCATACGCGGGAGTGCGGAAATCTTTTCCATGTTGAGTTTCAGGTCTCCCGACATCACTCCCGATATGGTCTTTTCTTCCACGGCTGCAGTGATGTATGAAGTATCCATTTCTTCTTCCATTACTGCGGTCGTGTCGGTATTCATGACAGTTGTCTTACCTTTGTCAGCAGCTGTCCGGTATCCGGATGATATGTATTTTTCCCCGGCCCGCAGGTCGGGTCTTGCATCGGAAGATGTTTCGTACAAGACAGTGCAGCACGCTATGAGTGCGGCTGCGGCCATAACGTAACGTATTGATATAACTTTTCTTCCGGGCATTGGGTGAATACAGTTGCAGCCAAATATCGTATTACCACAGGAAATTGTCGAACGGATAGCGGCCGGCATGTATCTCGGCCACCATTTTGTAGAGATCCGATCTCAGCTTGTCGATACCTGTCCTGTTTTTGGCGGAAATGAATATGCACGGGGTGTTCTCCTTTGCGATCCAGCTGTGTTTGAATTCTTCGAGGGTGTAGTTTTCCGGCTTTTTGGGCTCAAGGGAGAACTCATCGTATTCTTCGTAGCGGTATGCATCGATTTTATTGAAAACTACGAATATGGGCTTGTTTATGGCGTTTATGTCCTTGAGAGTCTCTTCCACTACCTTTATGTGTTCCTCGAAATTCGGGTGGGAAATGTCTACTACATGCATGAGTATGTCAGCCTCCCTGACTTCATCCAGGGTGCTCTTGAATGCTTCCACGAGCTGTGTGGGAAGTTTTCTTATGAAACCTACAGTATCGCTCAGCAGAAAAGGAACGTTTTCTATGACAACTTTCCTTACGGTCGTGTCCAGGGTGGCGAACAGCTTGTTCTCGGCGAATACATCGCTTTTTGCCAGAAGGTTCATAAGAGTGCTCTTGCCGACGTTGGTATATCCTACAAGGGATATACGGACAAGTGACCCTCTGTTTCCTCTTTGGGAAGCCATTTGCCTGTCCACTTTCTGAAGCTGTTCTTTCAGTTTGGATATCTTTCCCTGTATTATACGGCGGTCAGTCTCTATCTGGGTTTCTCCGGGACCCCTCATTCCGATGCCTCCCTTCTGTCTTTCAAGATGTGTCCACATCCTTGTAAGACGAGGAAGAAGATATTGGTACTGTGCAAGCTCGACCTGCATTTTGGCGTATGCGGTCTTGGCTCTCTGGGCAAAAATGTCGAGAATGAGATTTGTCCTGTCCAGAATCCTGATTTCCAGTTCCCGTTCTATGTTGCGGAGCTGGGTAGGGGAGAGTTCGTCATCGAATATGACGACATCGGTCTCGTTTTCCGCTATATATTCCTTTATTTCCTGCAGCTTTCCGCTTCTTATGTATGTTCTTGTGTCCGGCTTGTCGACTTTCTGTATGAACTTCCTTGTCCCGTGTGCTCCGGCAGTCTCGGCAAGGAATTCAAGTTCATCGAGATATTCCATTATCTGCCGCTCATCATCTCCCTGCTTGATTACTCCTACGAATATTGCCTTCTCTATATATTTCTCCTTTCTGTCGATCATAATGTCAGATATATGTCAAGTCAGCCGTGGCAGGTTTCCGTCAACTGTCCTGCAACAGCATGCGGTCTGCAAATATACAAAATAGAATCTGTCAAGAAAGAAAGAGGGAACAGTTTTGTCTTACTGCTCCCTCTTCGTACATTTCTGTTTCCGGCCTTATCTGAGCTGGAAAATCACCGGGAAAGTGTAGGTTACTTTCACGGCGCGGTCCCTCTGCTTTCCAGGAGTCCACTTCGGAGACATTGATACGACCCTGACTGCCTCCTGATCAAGCGATGAGTCCACTCCGCGGAGAACCTTTACATCCGAAACCGTGCCATCGGTGTTTACGGTAAACTGGAGGGTCACACGTCCCTGCACTCCGTTTTCCTTGGCGATTTCAGGATAGACAAGCCTCTGGTTCACCCATTTTGAGAACTCGTTGGCATCTCCTCCCATGAAAGAAGGCTTCTCTTCCACAAGCTGGAAAGGAATGGCTTCCTCTTCGATAACCTCGGTGCCGACGCCTTCTACATAGTCCATGATTTCAACACCCATGTTCACATCGTCTTCAAGGTTGATGAACATGTCATCATCTACGAGCACGTCATCTTCCACGATTTCGATCTGGTCTGAAAGAACAGGAATCTTGGGTGCCGATGCAGGTGGCGGCGGAGGGGTCTCCTGTGTGATAGGAACCATTTCCTCTACTTCTACGATCTGGGTAGTCTCTTCAAGTACAGCTACCTGCTTTTCCTTGGAGCCCCATTCAAAGGCGACCAGCACTATTGCAAGAGAAATCACAAGCCCTATTTCCGTAAACAGGAGCTTCTTGTTCTCAAGGTTGGCCTTGTCCGATTTCTTTATTTCCATATCTGATATATTTTTATATACGCATTTGTCCCTCAAAGGTAGAAATAATAATTTTTATTTCAAACTTTTTGTTTAATAGATTAATTTTGCACCCGGATTTCAGGAAAAATTTCCATAAAATCGTAGTATAAAACAAGTTCACTGTATGATTTCTTATCATTTTGAAAATACGGATTTCGTATTCAGGGAAAGGGACCTGAACAACAGATGGCTAAGGACAGTGGCTGAAAGCGAGATGAAGAGGATCGGCAACATTGCCATTATCTTCTGCTCTGATGCTTATCTGCTGGATGTCAACAGAAAATATCTCGGTCATGACTATTTTACGGATATAATTACCTTTGACTATTGCGAGGGGGAACGCCTTTCCGGAGATCTTTTCATCAGTGTGGACAGCGTGAGGGAGAATGCGGTTGAATACGGGACAGAGTTCGCCAATGAACTGAACCGCGTGATGGTCCACGGTCTTCTTCATCTGATAGGATATGACGACCATACGGAAGAAGATGTGAAGACCATGAGGGAAAAGGAAAACCAATATCTCGGAATCAGGAGCCATATCCTGTGAAGGTCCTTATTGTAGATTCTGACGTTCTAAAGAAGTGAGGCAATGCAGGCTGTATATGATGTGATAGTTGTCGGCGGAGGCCATGCCGGATGCGAGGCGGCAATGGCTGCCGCCAATATGGGATCTTCCGTACTTCTTGTGACCATGGACATGACGAGGTTTGCACAGATGTCATGCAATCCTGCCATAGGAGGTATTGCGAAAGGTCAGATTGTCCGGGAGATAGATGCTCTTGGGGGATATACCGGAATAGTGACGGATTCTTCTACGCTTCAGTTCCGGATGCTCAACCGCTCGAAAGGTCCTGCAATGTGGAGCCCGCGTGCCCAGTGTGACAAAACCCTGTTTTCGCTGAACTGGCGAAAAATCCTTGAAAGTAATTGTAAATTAGATATTTACCAGGATATTGCGACTTCTTTTCTTTTTAATGGCTGCAAAATTTCGGGAGTATGTACGAAAACCGGAGCTGTATTCAAATCTCAGGCGGTTATCCTGACTGCCGGAACCTTTCTTGATGGAAGACTTTTCATCGGGAGAAATTCTTTCGATGGTGGCAGGATAGGGGAGATGTCATCTTACGGGCTCACCGGCCAGCTTGCTGATATGGGAATCCGCACGGCAAGGATGAAGACCGGTACTCCTCCGAGAATAGATATTTCATCTGTCGATACCTCATCTTTGCCGAAGCAGTATGGGGATGAATCTCCTGAAAAGTTTTCCTACCTTCCTTTTCTTTCTACCGCGCAGGATGGTAAAAAGGAACAGATGCCGTGTTTCGTAGTGCATACCAATCCTAATGTGCATGAAATTCTGAAAAGCGGATTCGGCGATTCCCCTCTTTTTTCAGGAATGATTACCGGAATAGGTCCGCGTTATTGTCCCAGCATAGAAGACAAGTTACGGACTTTTGCCGACAAGGATTCCCATCAGCTTTTTCTGGAGCCAGAGGGTCGGAATACCAATGAATATTATCTCCAGGGTTTTTCTTCTTCTCTTCCTTTGCAGGTTCAGTTGGATGCCCTTCATGCGATCGAAGGATTGGAAAAGGTGAAGATATACAGGCCGGCTTATGCTGTCGAATATGATTTCTTTGACCCGACACAGTTGAAGCCTACGCTGGAGATGAAACAGATCGATGGACTTTTCATGGCAGGTCAGGTGAACGGCACGACCGGATATGAGGAAGCGGCAGCCCAGGGGCTTATGGCAGGAATCAATGCGCATCAGAAAGTGCACGGCAAACCGGATTTCATATTGAAAAGGGATCAGGCATACATAGGTGTTCTGATAGATGATCTGATCACAAAGGGAGTGGATGAGCCGTACCGTATGTTTACCTCCAGGGCTGAATACAGGATATTGCTCAGGCAGGATGATGCCGACCTGCGTCTGACTCCGCTTTCATATTCTGCCGGGCTTGCCAATGAAAGCAGGTATGCATATACGATGAAGAAATACGATGCGATAGATAAGTTCAATTCGTTCTTTTCCGATGTTTCCGTGACACCGGGACAGGTCAATGATTATCTCCAGTCGGCCGGTACAAATACTCTCGATTCTCGCCGGAAGATTTCTGATCTCGTTTCAAGACCGCAGGTGTCTCTGAAAGAAATATGTAAATTTGTTCCACGTGGAACATTTTTAAGATATAATATCGATTTTGACTCTTTGCTTGTGCCTTATGAATGTTTCGATACGGGAGTTGGACAGGCAGTGAATGACCGTCCTGTTTCTGATGGGTCGCTTGTCTGTGAAGCAGGTAATTTGCGCAAGTTTTCAGAAGAGATGGTATCCGTAGATGGATTGGATTTTTATTGCGCAAGTGACAAGGTCAAGGCTGCATATACCGATGAAATATTGGAGTCGTGCGAAATATCGATAAAATATAAGGGATATATCGAAAGGGAACGCAGGATTGCAGACAAGATAATGAGGCTGGAAAATCTTGAGATACCTGAAGACTTTGATTTCGATAAGGTAAACAGCCTTTCGATAGAGTGTCGTCAGAAACTCAAAAAATATTCTCCGAGAACCATTGCCCAGGCTTCAAGAATTTCGGGTGTTTCACCTGCCGATATTTCCGTTCTCCTTGTCTATTTCGGAAGATAGGAGTGTTCCGCCGGAATGTTTAAAGTTTTTTAAGCGCAAGTTTTATTATGGATTCAAGGCTTGCGGAAGGTTCATCTTTCAGAACCGCCGATATGGCCTTGCTGACGTTTGCCTTCGTGAATCCAAGAAGTACAAGAGCTGTGGTGGCTTCTTCGATGATGGCATTGGAGCCGGCGGAAAACAGGGGAGCGCTGTCTTGCCCGCCGCCTTTCACGATCTTGTCCTTGAGTTCCAGAATCAGGCGTTGTGCCGTTTTGAGTCCGATACCCTTGATGCTTTTTATCCTGTTTATGTCTTCGGAGATGATGGCGTTTCTTATTTCGTCCGATGACAGGGAAGACAGCATCATCTGCGCTGTGGATACTCCGATTCCGCTGACCCCTATCAGAAGTCTGAAAAGCCCGCGTTCATCCTTTGATGAGAATCCGTAGAACTGTTCCTCATCTTCGCGGAGATAGTGGTGGATATATATCGTTACATCCGACTTGTTTTCAAGGGCTGAAAATGTCTGGAGGGATATCTGGATCATGTAGCCGATACCATTGTTTTCTATGACCGTGTAGGTCGGAGTAAGTTCGATTATTTTCCCTTTTATGTAATCTATCATGTCTGTTGGATTTTATGAATAACGTTCTTCTATTGTCTTTGCCGTCTGGCCTGCTGTCGGATTTGAATGGCGGTTATCATGATTGCCGGCTAAATGCCGGATGCAAAATTATTACAATTTCTGGCAATCTAAAGTGGATTCTTATTAAATTTGCGCGCCTGAACGGTTTGTTTCGGACTGAGGATTGAAAATAAGGTGTCATGTCTGCTGTAGATGAAATAAGATCTGCATTTCCATCGCTTTCACGAAAGGTGTATGGAAAGGATCTTGTGTATTTCGACAATGCGGCTACTGTCCAGAGACCGCAGTCTGTCATTGACTGCTGGAACCGTATTGTCAGGGACAGTAATGCAAATATCCACAGGGCTGTCCATCTTCTTGCGGAAGAGGCGACGGATGCGTACGAATCTGCTAGGGATGCGGTGCAGCATTTCATAAATGCATCATCGAGGGAAGAGATAATATTCACATCAGGAGCCACTGCATCCATCAACCTTGCGGCGTTTTCTTTCGGAGAGGCGTTTGTCGGGGAAGGGGACGAAGTCATAGTCTCGGAAGCGGAACATCATTCGGATATTGTGCCGTGGCAGATGATGTGTCAAAGGAGGGGCGCATCGCTGAAAGTCCTTCCGGTGGATGATACAGGTCATCTGCGGATGGATATGCTGGATTCTTTGATTACATCCAGGACAAGGATTGTTGCGGTGACTCATATCTCCAATGTTCTCGGACTTGTCAACCCTGTCAGAAAGATAGTTGAAACTTGCCACTCCAAAGGAGTGCCAGTGCTGGTGGATGGCGCTCAGGGAATAGTGCATCAGTGTGTGGATGTACAGGATCTGGACTGTGACTTCTATGTCTTTTCCGGTCATAAGGTATTCGCTGCTCCCGGTACTGGGGTGCTTTACGGAAAGAAGAAATGGCTCGAGCGGATGCCTCCGTTTATGACTGGAGGGGAGATGGTGGGAACAGTAAAGTTCAGCGGGACGACCTTTGCTCCGCTTCCTATGAAGTTCGAGGCGGGGACGCAGAATTTTGCTGGAGCCGCCACGCTCAAGCCGGCTATAGATACGGCACTTGCCTTCAGATCCGCCGGATTGAGGGAAAATGAAGAGTCCGTCAAGGCTTATATATTGGATAAATTGTTGAATGATAATAGAATACACCTGTACGGAAAGCCAAATGCACTTGAAGAGAAGATACCGCTTTTCTCATTCAGTGTAGAGGGGGCGCATCATGAAGACCTTGCGCTGATTATGGACAAGATGGGAATCGCCCTGCGTTCCGGACAGATGTGTGCAGAACCTTTGATGGACCGCTTCGGTGTCACCGGTATGCTCAGGGCATCGCTTGTGGCGTATAATACCATGCAGGAGGCAGAGTATTTCATATCATCTTTGGACAAGGCGATAAAAATGCTGGTTTGATATATGGAAGAACAGACAAAGACTTTACAGGAGGTTGAATCGGATGTTGCGGACGAGTTTTCCATGTTCGACGAGTGGCTCGACAAGTACGAGTATCTTATAGAACTTGGCAAGTCCCTTACGGACTATCCTGAAGCGGACAAGACTGATGATAGACTTATAAAAGGTTGTCAGTCAAGAGTATGGCTTGATTATAAAATAGAGGATGGCCGGATATGGTTCAATGCCGACAGCGATGCCATCATAACCAAGGGAATAATTTCCCTTCTGATAAGAATCTATTCCGGCCGTACTCCGGAGGAGATAATGTCTTCGGATTTTTCTATAGTGGACAGGATAGGGCTCAAAGAAAATCTGTCTCCTACAAGGGCAAACGGGTTAGTGTCCATGATTGCCAGAATCAGGGAGATAGCTGCGGAAAACAACAGGCAATGAGTATTTTTGGCGGATTCAGGAAAAGATGTCCTGAGGAAACAGGTGAAGGAAAAACGGAAAAGACAATAAGCAAAAGGTTTGATGTAATGAGTCTGGAAAGGGATATAATACTGGCATTGAAACAGGTCTATGATCCGGAGATTCCGGTGAACATATATGACCTCGGACTGATATATGAACTCAGGGTGGATGAGGAGCATAACGTATATATACAGATGACACTCACGGCTCCGAACTGCCCTATGGCGGATTATGTGGTGGAGCAGGTAAAGGAGGCGGTGGAGGATGTTCCCGGGGTGGTCGGCGCTACGATAGACCTGGTGTTTGAGCCTGTGTGGGACAAGAGCAGGATGTCGGAGGAGGCTCTTGTGGAGTTGGGACTGGATGCCGACTGACCTGTCTTTATATTGAACGAACGTCCCTTGTCATTCTGAACGAAGTGAAGAATCTGTTAAAAGTAAAAGCTCCTGCCATGCTGACAGATCAAATCGATTTATATCTTGGACTCGGATCCAATTCAGGCGACAGAAAAGCCAGTCTTCACCGGGCGCTGGAGATGCTTGACAGCGCATTGGGGACTCATTATGATGCGGTTTCCGATTTCATTGAGACCGAACCTTGGGGGTTCGAGAGTCCGGACCTGTTTCTGAATGCGGTGGCGAGATATGTACTCGATGTTCCACGCGGAACAGATGTCAGCCGGCTTGCGCACTCCATATTGGATAAATGCAAGGCGATAGAGAGAGAAATGGGAAGGACCGGCAGTCCGGAGTATGATGATTCAGGGCACAGGATATACCGTTCGAGAATAATAGATATTGACATACTGCTTCTCGGGGATTTCCGGATAGATGAAGATGACCTGAAAATCCCTCATCCGCTGATGCAGGAGAGGGATTTCGTTATGATTCCGTTGCGCCAGATTCTTAATGGGCATATATAGGATTCGACAGCACACCTCTCCGGCATTACTGCATTATTACGAAACTGTCATTTCGAACGAAAAATTGTCATTCTGAACGACAGTGAAGAATCTGGCACAGAAAGCCGGAGCCGGGAACCGGAGTGGTGTTTTCAGATCCTTCACTCTGTCTCCGACTCCGTTCAGGATGAGTATAGTGCGGATATTCATATAATTTTTGTATTTTTGCAGGCTGTAGTTTTGCGGCCGGTCTGGAAATCAGCGGCTTTGTTTGCTCGGCCGGGGTTGGCCCGGACAGGATAAAATAGAATAAAACAAAAGAACATATTATGACACAGGATGAACTTTTCAAGATTCTGGTAGCCCATTGCAAGGAGTACGGGTTCATTTTCCCGTCAAGCGAGATTTATGATGGACTTGCAGCCGTTTATGATTACGGCCAGATGGGAGTCGAACTTAAGAACAATATCAAGAGGTACTGGTGGGAGGCTATGACCAGGCTTCACGAGAATATAGTCGGAATAGATTCCTGCATATTCATGCATCCTAAGATATGGGAGGCGTCCGGTCATGTAGGGGCTTTCAATGATCCTCTTATAGACAACAGGGATTCGAAGAAGAGGTACAGGGCCGATGTCCTTATCGAGGATTATATCGCCAAGCTCGAAGAGAAGGTGCGCAAGGAGGTCGAGAAAGGACGCAGGAAATTCGGCGAGTCCTTTGATGAGGCAAAGTTTGTCGAGACCAATCCCAACTGTGTCAGGAACAATGCGAAGATCGCCGAGGTACGGGGCAGAATGAATGATGCCCTCAATGCCAATGATCTTGCTGAACTGAAGCAGATCATACTTGACTGCGAGATTGTATGCCCTATATCAGGCACGAAGAACTGGACGGATGTGCGTCAGTTCAACCTGATGTTCAGCACCCAGCTCGGAAACACTTCGGATGACACCAATGTAATCTATCTTCGTCCGGAGACGGCGCAGGGAATATTCGTCAATTATCTGAATGTCCAGAAGACAGGAAGGATGAAGATACCTTTCGGTATAGCCCAGATAGGAAAGGCTTTCAGAAACGAGATCGTCGCGCGCCAGTTCATTTTCAGGATGAGGGAGTTCGAGCAGATGGAGATGCAGTTCTTCATCAAGCCGGGTACCGAACTCGACTGGTTTGCAAAGTGGAAGGAGAACAGGCTGAAATGGCATCAGAACCTGGGTATGGGCAATGATAACTACAGGTTCCACGATCATGAGAAACTTGCCCATTATGCCAATGCGGCTACCGATATAGAGTTCAATTTCCCGTTCGGCTTCAAGGAACTTGAGGGCATACACTCCAGGACAGACTATGACCTCGGCAATCACCAGAAGTTCTCCGGAAAGAAGATCCAGTACTATGATCCGGAGACAGGGGAGAGCTATACTCCTTACGTGATAGAGACATCTATCGGAGTGGACAGGATGGTGCTTGCAGTCCTCTCCAATTCATACAGGGAAGAGAAACTGGAGAACGGAGAGACAAGGGTGGTGCTCGGTATTCCGGCTCCTCTTGCTCCGGTCAAGGTCGCTGTGCTGCCTCTTATCAAGAAAGACGGGCTTCCAGAGCTTGCACAGACGATAATGGATGGGCTTAAGTACGACTTCAACTGCCAGTATGACGAGAAGGACAGTATAGGGAAGCGTTACCGCCGTCAGGATGCCATAGGTACACCATTCTGTGTGACTGTCGATCACGACTCACTCAATGACCATTGCGTGACAGTCCGTGACCGTGACACCATGCAGCAGGAGAGGGTCAGCATTGATGACCTTCCTCGTATAATAGGGGAGAGGGTCAATCTGAGCAACCTCCTCCGCAGACTCTGATTATCAGGATTTGAAATGACAATAAACGAGGACGGGCCGCTGACCCGTCCTCGCGTTTTACAGACAGCAGATGTCTGTCTTGAATGGTCGTTTCCGGTTATTCGACACGGGTCGGCTGAGGCCCGAGATAAGAGCGTTTCATGCCGCCGAAGTCGATGACGACCTTCTGGAGCACCGTGCCAGCATCTCCGCAGAGAATCTTCAGTGTGTGCCTGCCAGGCTCGTTGATGTGCAGAGTGGTCTTGTTGACCCTGCAGTTCATCAGCACGCTTTCGTACCAGATCTGGGCATATTCTATCGAAGATGTGGATGGATTCATTACAGGCACTTCATCGATGCAGACACCATACTGTGTCTCAAGGTTTGTCGCTTCGTGTCCTGCATAACCCCTGTCCGCATTGAGCACAAATGTAGGCAGAACGTATGTGTAGACGTCCACAGAGCCCTGCTCGAATGTGTAGAAATCATACTCCACAAGCGGGCAGTTACTGCTCCTTGTATTCTGCTTCGGTTCCTTCGGATCCCCGAGCTGGATTGCAGTGTTCTCCACACCGAGATTAGGGATAGTGATTATCTTTATCCTGTCATTCTCCCTTTTGCGGTGGTATCCGGCTGCATCGATCGAGATGTATCCGTTGTCCTGCATATACATTCCTTTCACTTCATCAAGGGATGGCGACACAGGGTTGAATACGGACACGAGCACGGTCTCGCTCTTCCCTGCTGCATCCATGAGAGTGATGGCACCCTGGACCTTCTCTCCGGAAGGCACGGATGCCCAGTCCACGGACACTTCTATCCTGTCTTCAAAGGCAGTCTTCCCGGACTTCCTGTCAAGGGTGATCCAATCCTTGTCCGCCGAAGCGGTCCACTGAAGCTCTCCCCTGCCTTTGTTGAACACATCGATGAAATAGGTCCTTTCAGGGAAATATTTGCTGAATGCAGGAAGAAGATGGTAGCTGCTGACTCCGTTCAGCGAGCCTTCGTTCTCTACCATTACGCCCATCTCCGGCTCTGCCGCAAGCTCTGCAGTCCTCAGGGCAGGCATCTTGAAATAGGATGATGCAAAGCCCTGTCCCATAGTCATTATGTGATCCCACTTGCCGCCCAGAAGCTTGTTATAGCCATCCGTGATGGTACGCAGACTGTCATAGCATTCTTTCACCGTGGCGGCGAGCTCATCTGTCCCGGCACGGTGCTGGATGGAATACCACCTGTTCTTCTGGCCTAAAAGCACCTGCCTGTTGAGCAGTTCGCAGGCCTTGACAGGATAGTAGACAGCCTCGTAGAAGCAGGCCTTGTGGCTCTGGGGCATTTCCTCCAGCAGATCCTCGGTCTCCGCCGCTATCCCGGCGTATGCTGCAAGACGCCTTTCCGCCTCGCGGTAGTTGGCGAAGGAGAAATCCGTGTCGGTATTCCTTTCGTTGCCTATCTTGTCTGTGGTCCACTGATATCCCCAGCCCATAAACTCGGGCTTGCGGACAAATGCCTGATGATAGAATACATCAAAGACAGGCAGAAGGGCTTCGTAATACTCTTCTCCGAGCATTTCAGCGAGCCATTCGGCCCTGTATGTCGCAGCGCGCTGATAGTCGAACGAATCTATGTCGTATGCCATTGAAAGGAAGAAGTCCACGGCGAACTCGCATGACTTGATATCTCCTGAATTCAGGAGCCAGATACGGTCTGCAGTGGAATCGTATGCCTTGCGGAGCTCCTCGTACATCATTGCAGGAGAAGTGGTGTTCATCCAGAGATAATCGTGGGGGCGGCCGAGATATGAAGAATGGTAATATACGCCTGAACGGCCGGAGCGGAGTTGCTCCTTAGGGCTGCTCAGACGCTTCATATAGCCGTAGTTGTCATCCGGCCAGATAATGGTCACATCATCGGGAAGTTCGAGCCCCCTGTTGAACACATCCAGCACTTCCTTGTAAGGAGTGAAGGCCTGCGGGATGTCCTCCGCTTTCTTGCCGAGCACATCCACAAGTATCTGTCTCTGGGCCTCCAGCGCCCTCTGCATTGTCTCCTTGCGGGCATCCATATCCCCATCTCCGCTCATCGCCTTGTCATGCAGGCCGCGCAGAGCCAGCGTATAGACGTTCTCATACGGGGCGGCTTCCGTGACACGGGCTTTCAGGACACTGTCCACACGCTCCTTGTTGGTGTTGTAGTTCCACTCCCCGTACCTGTCGGAATGCCATTCGCTGGCTGTATTGAAAAGCAGCGGCTCGCAATGAGAGGTCGTAATGATCACTGCATAGCGGTCGGCGATCTCCTTGTTTTCAGGAATCCGGTAGAATGCAGTGGAAGCCTCGTGCATGGCCGGTGCAAGCATGTTGGCCTGCAGACGGAGGATCAGTTCGCATACCTTGTCGTATGTCTTGGGGCCGATGTTGCCGCGCTCCTTCTCGAAATTGTTCTTCGCCCAGCGGAGGATACCCCAGTCCTCATCATTGATGAAGATACCGCGGTATTTCACCGAAGGAGTCCTGGAGTCGAAGTCAGCGACATTGACGAGAATGGCATCCCGGTGCTCTACAGGAGCATCGAGCCACCACCACCACGGGCTGACACCTATCTCACGGCTGATGGACATAAGTCCGAAGGCCGTTCCCCTGCGGTCGCTCCCGGCGATCACGATGGCCTTCCTGACACCTTTGCCGGGATTGTCGACAAGACGGACAGCGTAACGCTCCCAGCCGCCTGTTATCCCTGATACATCAATTTTCCCTTTTTCAATCATGGAATCTATCCATGAAGAAGATCCTATCGTGCCGGCGATGATGGCGTATCCCGTACCGGAAACGGCATCATGGCTGTCAAATACGGCAGGCTGTATGCCTGTCACTTTCTCTATATCGGACGCGAGAAGTTCTGCCGCTGTCTTCACGACCGCAGCATCTTCCCTGTCGTAGCATATTGCCGCGACATTCCTGCTGCCGGCAATGGTGAAAGCCCGTCTGTCAGGCCCGTTTTCCGCCAGTGACACCTGGGCGTATGCCGCGCTGCATAAGCCTGTACACAGTACGGAGGCAAAGATAAATCTGAGAAAATTCATGACAATTACAATTTAACGTCAGTTCAATGGTTTTGAAATGGATGCTCTTATTCGGCCTTTCCGATGAAAAGTTCCGAAATCTGTACGCTGTTACCGTTTGACGTGTCCCAGCAGTCGGAGGTACCATAGAATTTCAAGTATCGGCAGACAGTTTCGGGAATCGGGATATTTCCGGTCATTATCTTATCTGATATGTCATATCCTGTCACTGCTACATCCGTGGCAATGTCAAAAAACCGGCTGCCATCATTGCTGCCCTGGATTTTGCTGAATTTGCGCCATCTCAGCTGCACGTTTCCCGTCCTTTTATGCCGGATTCTGAAATAGTTGACAGTCTTCGGCTCCTTCATGTCGATGATGAATTCGATATGGCTGTCATTGTTGGTAACACCGTTCTGCTTTTTTCCGGGCTTTACCAGACCGAGGAACGAGCCTGCCACACCATCGACAAGACCTTCAGTATAATTGTTGCCGTTTTCCTCGAACAGACCGACATTAGTCTTTACTGTCCATCCTGCCCGGATATGGTCTTCTTCTTCTTCGGTTACCGGTTCAGGAAAATGTCTCATGGTACCATCGAGACGTGGATAGGTCTCCCATATATCCGGATTCGCTCCCATACGCGTATCTCCGGTCTCGACAAGTCTGGCTTCCAGTTTCTGTCGGAGAGATTCGAGAATGCCTTGATATTCGCCGTCTTCGGCAAGGTTTTCCATGCATTCCGGGTCGGATGAGATGTCGTACAGTTCATATTCTCCTCTTTTTGCCACCGCGGCATCGAAATATACTCTCACAGCCGGATCCGCAAGGTTGTTGACGAGAAAGGTTTTGGATGGAGACCCATCAATATCGAAATATGCCTTGTGCATCGCATTGAGAGTCCCGTCTTCTTTCATGCTCTGAGGGTCTCCCGCCGGCCAGCGTTCAGGGTGCAAGTTCCAGACAAGCAGCCAGTTATCCTGTCTGATGCTGCGTATCGGATATCCAAGATTGTCATAACGGGAGGACGAATGCCGTTCCCGGCCGGCATATATTGCATCGGAAGTGTATTCCGTTCCGTTTCCAGAGAGCAGCGGCAAGAGGCTCTGTCCGCTGAACCTAATGTCGGATTCGAGGCCTGCGGCATCCATGAATGTAGGGAAGAAATCGATGCTGCTGGTCAGTGTTTCAATTACTTGCGGCTCTATCCGGTCTCCCCAGCAGACAGCCAGAGGGACATGGATGCCTGCATCATAGCAGTTGCATTTGGCATGAGGGAAAGGCATCCCGTTATCTGCCGTGACAACGACAATGGTATTGTCCAGTTCACCTGTCCGTTCAAGTTCATCGAGACATTTGACAAGCTGGCTGTCAAACCATTCTATCTCGACGGCATAATTCAGAAGGTCGCTCCTGACGTTATCGCTTTCAGGGAGGAATCCGGGGACATCCGCCGAGGAAAGCGACCGGCCTTCAAGAGACCAGGAATCGGACTGATATGCCCGGTGCGGCTCGTTCCCTCCCAACCAGAAACAGAACGGCTGTCCCTCTTCCCTTTCCTTGAGAAAGGCCTTGAAGTTTTCCGCATAGTCCGTTTTCGATATCCCGGAATATGGAGGAGTCAGTTTCTTGTCATTATACGCGGGGCCTGCAGGATTGAATGGTCTTCCCGAAACATCCCATTTACCTGGACTCCAGCCTTTTCCGGTGTATCCTATGAAATATCCTGCGCCCTGCAGGGTTTCAGGAAAGCAAGGGTATTTTGCCGGGAAAGAACTGGCATGTGTGCCGGCTTCTTCAATCTGCCACGGATAGAGCCCCGTGAGAATGCTTGCGCGGGACGGGCTGCTGCCCGGCGATGTGACATAATGGTTGGTGAACAGTGCTCCCGCGCGCGCGACGCGGTCAAATCCGGGAGTCGATACCATTTGACATCCATAGACGGATGTATGCGGGTATGACTGGTCATCCGCTATTACGAACAGTATGTTCGGCATGGATGATGGGTCGGGAGTCACAGACGGGGGCGGAGTGCTGTTTCCTTCTTCTTTTTCAGGAGGAGGAACTTCGGTGCATCCGGCCATGTTTGCCGCCAAAGGGAGGGCCAGAAGCGACAAGAAAGTTGTCTTGTCCATAGTGTCTCTGTGGTTTTGAATGGTTTACTTCGCCACTGTTTCTATCAGTTTGCGGGCGATATAGTCGGAATGAAGCAGCTGTCCCTTGATGTTGGGATGCAGCCCGTCACGGAGATGAGTCGCGACATTGGACTGGTCGATACCGGAATCATGATAGCAGTCGAAATATTCTATGCCGTATGCATCGCACATTGCCTTGATCTTTGCTATCTTCTCAAGGTTCTGCCGGTTCTTGTTTGGATATTTTTCCGGATTGGCCTGGATAGGGAAGAGAACTACTGTCTTTGCCTGCGGGAACCTCTCCTGCAGGGTCTCGATGCACCATCTCATGCCTCCGGTAATGCCGAAAGCGTCTTCAAGGGTGCATGTCTCTTTTTCTATCATGTCCTCTGCGCTGAGTTCATCGGTCTCTGTCACCCTGTCATTCGTTCCGTATGACAGGAGTATATAGTCTGGAATGAAATCAGGTCTGTCGGCAAGGAATTTCTGCACATGTACGACTCCGCAGTTGTTGTATCTTGCCTGGACAGGAGCGCTGCTGCTGTTGCTGATGCCGGCGAAATCAGGGTCGTCATAATCCTGGGTTGTCCCGTTGTCTCTCTTTCTTTTGCCCCAAATGGCACCGCCGACAGCCCCGTTATAGAAGTCACCGAAATCGAGCAGATATCTCAACTGGAACGCCCAACTGTTGTCGCCTGCGGTAATGCTGTTGCCGAAGGCTGCAAGTTTTTTCCCGTGGAATGCACTCGAATCGAACTCTTTGCCGGAGTAACTTATTTCCGGGTCATAACCAAGATATATCTCATTGATCTGGTTGGAATTGCCTGCAGTCAATCCGAGATTGGCGTACGGACAGTCCGCTTCTTCTCCGGACCATGTCCAGCAGACAGGATTGGTCGTAGTGAATTTATAGTATCTGTATTCCGTATCCGGTAGGGCTATGACAGAAGAGTTTTGTGAAGGATTGTCCGCTCCTGTCTTTACCCGGGTAGCGATTTTTGTGAAGTTGATTCCATCGTTACTGCCGGATATCCGGTCGAACTGATATATCCTGCACCACATCTCGCTTGTCCCATCATGTCTCCATACCAGTCTGAAATAATTGACCATCTGCGCTTCGCGCATATCTATTATGAAATAGACCTCATCTTCTTTCGGAACCTTGATTCCATACTGTTTCCCGGGCCGTACAAGGCAGAAATTGGTGGCAGGATCTCCATCTATGGCGGAAGTCAGTGAATTGCCTTCCTTGTTGCCGTTTACATTGAACAGTTCGTGCGATGCTTCGACAGCCCATTCTGTCCTGTCATATTCGATTGCTTCCGTTGGTTTCTGAGGCTGGTCATCCGGCTTTTCCGGAGTTTCTGTCCCTGTATTGTCCGTGTTGTCGGAAACAGCCTCCATCCCCTGGCATGATAACGACAGGACAGTGGCAAGCATAAGGAACGATAAGGTTATCTTTTTCATGTGTAATTGATTATGGGTTAAACAATATCAAAAGGCGAGGACAGGGCGGACGGCGTAGGCATTGCTGACACCGTATTTATTCTGCCAGTTTGCAGTGCCTCCGTTGAAATAGACTGCGTATGCGCTTCTGCCAGGACTTGCCCAGTATTCCGTAGAGGACCATACATACCGGCTTATCGAAGTTATCCACCTGACATATTCCTTGGAACTGTCGGTGATTATGGCATTTATTTTCCCGATCTGCCCTGCAAGCAGATCCTTGCAGTTGTAGATTTCGGTCAGTTGGCCGGCAGATGGCAGGAACCAGCCGCTGCAGTCCGAAGGTGCGATGAAACGGGTCTGCCAGCCGTAATCTTCTGTGGCATGGCCGTCTGCATCCACGCGCCTGTTTCCGTAGTTCGCGGCAGCAAAGGCGGCAGGGAAGTCGGCCATGGTGTATGTCCCGTCATATTCGGTCACGAAACCGTTTATCCGGCAACAGTTGTAGTATCCGTTCCAGTCTGTCATGTCCGTACTGGTCCCCTGGTCCAGTGTCCAGTCGGCATCATCCGGTTTCGTGATGGCCTTGGATGACCATTTCAACTGATCTGCATCCCCGTTGTTCGCGTCTGTCAAGGCCACGGCGTATCCGTGTACATCTTTTCCCAAGGCTGTTCCTTCTGCTGACAAGGGTTGCGTGTAGTCCGAGAGATTGTCTTTGCTGTGCCGGCCTTTGTAGAACACCACGCCCACCACCTGCGTATCATTGTCCATTGCGGACACGGCAGACTGAGGAATAATGTACCCTTTTCCGTCATCCGCCCTGCAATAGTAGTCTCCGATGGTCAGGGAGCATTGTTCAGTTTCGGTTATACTGAAAGTCCGGTATGTCCCGGCCCCGATGTTTCCGGTGTTGATGGTTTCCTTGCCGTCATCCCCGAACAGGACCTCTATTTCCGGGGCAGACACGGGATTGACAAGGCAAAGATACGTCCCGTTGTTCTCCAGAAGGGTTCTGCCCGTGAAAGACGGGTCGTAAGACACTGTATAGTCGCGGAGATAATCTTCTTCGAAATCATATACCGTCTGCGGTTTTTGGATGACAGCCAAGGCCATGCAGTGTGTCAGTCCGAACGCAACGGGTACGGTCCCGCCGGTTTCCGGTGCTGCAACCCCTTCCGCAATCATAAGGTCGGCTGCCGCAAATTTTTCCTGGTCGCTCTGGTCGGTGGCAGGAGTCCATCCCGATACAAGTCCTGCAAACAGGTCTTCTGCGGTAGTATTCGCGTCTGCAGTGCCGGCTACCAGGTCTTCCATACTGTCGGTTTCCTGATATGGGTAATACAGAAAATATTTCTGGCCGTCTTCGAAATCAAGTGCCGTTCCATCTTCTGGCTCCCATGCAATCTGGCCTGCTTTATCGGATGCGACTATCCTGATGTTGGATGCGGTGATTTTGCCATCATTGAGAATATAGAGTCCGCAGGCATCTCCATCGGAGAATTCAGTGATTGAGACTGTCTCTCCGGATGCATCCGCGTCTGAAAATCCGGTTGAAGATATGGAAATGGAGATTTCCGCAGGTTCCGGAGCCGGTTCCGGGTTCGGTTGGGAAGTCGTCGGCGCTTCTTCCTTGCGGCAGGATGCGGCCAGTAGCGGAAACAGAAGAATCAGTGCTGTCAATTTTTTCATGGTGTCCTGATTTGTTTTTTTCAAAGAAAATCAAAGACAGGCAAAAACACTTGAACAATCATTTCAAATAATGGTACAATAGTCTCATTCGGAATAAATTTCATGAAAACATATCCTCAAAAGAGAAATTTTACCAAAAAACAGAAAAATCATACCCGAAAACGTAAAAACCTGCTCCCGGGGTCTTGACAGAGACTCCGGGTTTTCCTTGTTTTGCAACCGGACACCGGAGCACGGCCTGCAGCAACGGCAGACGTCCCCCTCCATAGGATGGGGCCCTCCGGCGGCCGGCACGGAAGATCTTGACATTTAATGTATAATTTGTTAAACTTGCAGACAGATGGGAACGCGGAGCGATGAGAGACCTGTCCCGGCATAAGACGGATAAACCAATACGAACGAGATATGATGACCGAGAACGACTACAGGAACACCATCGCATTCGCCAGGAAGAAAGCCATTGCGGAACTCTGATTCAGGAAAAACTATTCATAACGGGAAATAAGACAGGGGAGTCCAATACCGGGTTCGTTTTTGAACAATCCGGGAACGGCGCAATTCTAACCTGAAACAACATGAGTCCGATGAAGTGAATGTAATGAAATTCATTCAGAGAATCACCCCTGGCTGAAACGGAGTTTCCGGAAGTCCGCCTCTACGATAAGGAAATGTCTGGACAAAAGACAGCCGGGCACTTACCATAGTGAGTGTCCGGCTGAATGCTGTAGTACGGGGCCCGGTCGTGTACTTTCAGGTTTGTTTATGTGTGTATCACCCGACCAGGCCGAGGTTTATCATGTTCAGTTATTCTGCATCATATCCGAGGTAGAATTCTTCAATCTGTGCACTTGATCCCGTTTTTCCATTAGGGCCAAAACATTCTGTCCCTTTGAATGAGAATCTGTAATACCGGTAGTTGCTTTCAGATATTGATTTATTTGCAATTTCCCGAGTGTAGCCATCCTCTGTCTCTACAAGTTGCTCAGCCGTAAAATCTACATTTGATTCGATAGTTGTAAACGGACCATCTGCGTTATCGCTTCCGGAGATTTCAGTAAATGCTTTAAACCGGACAAGCATATCCCCTGCCGATTCGCTGATGTTTCTGATACGGAAGTAATTAACCTTTGATTTCTTGCCCATGTCAATCGTGAAATATGCAACATGGTCAGCAGCTGTACCATTCCCTTTTACGCAGAAAGCAGTTCCGTTGGAAAGCTTTGCATCATCAACATTACCAGGGCCGGCTCTGTTTACGATATGTCTGCCATCAATCATTGCAGTCAGACTGTTGTTTCTGCCGTTGATCAAATGGTTGTCACCAACAGTATACAACGGATCGGAGAAGGTCATTGTCCAGTACCAGTTTTCGCCTTCGATGGCAGCCTGCTCATCATTCTCGTCCCCTTCGAAGCGAGGATAGTCTCCGACATACTGGTTGACGGTTACCGTGATAGTGGCTTTAATGTCAGGATTGCTCTGGGCAGCAATTGTGATGGTAGCCTCTCCTGCGACACCGATAGACATCTTTCCGTTTTCGATTTTTGCCACATCTTCATCAGATGAAGCAAAAGTCACAGCATCCGAGTTCTCGGCAGGCTCTACCGTGAAATATTCGGAAAGGTCGTATGTCTTGCGGTCTTCCGAAGTGTAGGTCTTTGTACTTTCGCTGACCTTTATTTCAGTGATATTGACAGGAGCCTTTGCCGTGACTGTCAGGGTGAATTCGGCTTTTACGTTCGCATCGCTCTTGGATGTGATGGTAATGACAGTCTCTCCTTCTGCAACGGCAGTGATGACACCGGCATCCGTAATGGTCGCGGCATCTTTGTTTGAAGAAGAATACGAGACAGTCTTGTCAGTGGCATTATCCGGGAGCACGCTAATCAGAGTTGAAATGTCAAGAGTCTGCTCTGCTTCGAGTGACTTGCCGTTCTTGATTTCGTCAGCAAGAGTAATTGACTCTACAGAGACTGTTCCTGCGGGTTTTTCCTTTACCGTAAGGGTGAATCTGGCTGTCTTGTCGCCGGCCTTTACGGTGATTTCAGTCTCACCTTCTGCGACAGCGGTGATGACTCCTTCCTCTGAGACAGTCGCAATGTCAGTTTTGGAAGATGAGTATGAGACAGTCTTGTCGGTTGCATTCTCCGGAAGGACGGTCACATATTCAGAGATGTCGAGGGTTGTCCCTTCTGTAAGTTCATAGCCTTCAGAAATGGCTTCATCCAGGGACACGGACTCGACAGCGACTGTCTTGTCCTCGGCCTCCGGTTTCTCGCAGGCTGCGAACATAAGTCCGCCAGCAGCGAAAAGAGCGATAAGTTTTGTCGTTTTCATCGTGATAAGTTTTAAAGTATTATTCTTCATAGACTTTTTCCTGGTACCCCATATAGAATTCTTCAATCTGTGCAGAGCCGCCTGTCTTGCCAAGAGGTCCGTAACAAGTTGTTCCTAACATAAGGAATTTCAGATATTGATATTCGCTTACAGGAATTTCTATATTGGCTGTTTCTCTGTTGTATGTGGAGCCATTATCTGTGGTGATGGCATTTTCAAAGGATATATTTTCCGCAATTTTGGTAAATGTTGATCCATCATTGCTTCCAAGGATTTCCGTAAATCCTTTGTACCTCACGAGAACATCCCCGTTATGTGTACTGATGTTGCTGATACGGAAATAGTTCACTTTTTTAGACTGTTTCATGTTTATAGTGAACCAGCTTTCGTAGGTTGTGGTGCTTTCTCCAGACAGATTGACACCTCCTGTATTGCGTCCGGGGCAGCAGAGACAAAATGCTGTTCCGTTTTTAAGAGTAGCATCATTGACTCCTCCATATCTTTCAACAATCTGTCTGCCGTCTATCATGGCTGTGAGACTATTGTTGCGACCATCTACATCAGGCAGAGGATTTTGTGATGCTGTGACTTCCCAGTACCAGTTTTCGCCTTCGATGGCTGCCTGTTCGCCATTTGCATCCCCTTCGAATCTCTCATATTCTGTAATGTTCCATTTATAGATGCCTATGTCAATAGTTGCAGGATTGACTTGCGACACGGCAGCTTTTGCTGTGACGGTTATCTTGCCGAGTTTGTGCGGAGTCAATATCCCGTCCTCATCAATGGAGGCAACAGCAGGATCGGATGATTCAAACAGGACGGCTTCTGTGGCATCTTCTGTAAGCGAAGCAGACCCTATTGAAAGAAGACGCCTGAGGTCGGCAGTCTCTGTCGCAGCAAGTTCATAGTCTTCAGATTCCTTCAAGAAACGCAGACTTGTGATGGCTATTGCCGCTTTTTCGTTTACAGTCACGGGAAATTCGCTGAAAACACCTTCTGCGCCGATATATACGGTGATTGTACAGTTCCCTTTGCCGATGGCTGTCAATGTCCCTGCATCGTCAACTGTAGCGACGGCAGTGTTGTCTGATTCGTACTGCTGGGCAGTGTTGGTAGCATCTTCCGGCAGATATTTGATATATTGTGGAAGAGAGACTACATCCCCGGTCTCAAGGGTAAGTCCGGAAGCGAGGAAATCGTCAAGTACCACCTCTGATACCAAGGCGTTGTTGATTGTTCCTGTTTCCGGGATATTGCTGTCGCAGCCTGCCGCTGCAATGGCGATGGCTGCAATCAGATATGCCGATAATCTTTTCATTATTCCTTATGTTTTATGGTTGTGTCATCCGTACAGACTCTTTATTCTGTTCGGGATGACAGAGACCCGTCAGGATTAGGAATACCCGGACGGAGGACACAACCGGATTATACTGTTACCATCCAGGGTTCTGGACAAGGAGACCGTTTTTGCTCCTCTTTATTTCATCGTTAGGGATAGGGTAGAGATAGTTCTTGTCTCCGAAGTACCTTCTGTTGAAGTTCATTCTCGTGTAGAATCCATCTTCTTCATTCTTGTAGGTGTTCATCCTGTGCATGTATCCGTTGAGGACCTCCTTGGCGAGCAGCCAGCGGCAGAGATCGAAATATCTCTGACCTTCGGAGCAGAGCTCGATGCGGCTCTCCCTGCGGATTGCATCGCGCATCAGATCCTGGTTGCCCACTATCTGCGGATTTACATCTTCAAGGTCAGGAATACCTGCACGATTGCGGATAAGGTTGACACATCTGAGAATCTCCTCCTGGTTGCCTGCAGCATCCTGCTCGTTGAGCATTTCCGCATAGAGCAGGTAGAACTCTGCAAGACGGAAGATGATGGATGGACGGTACTGGCTTGAAACAAGTCCTGTCCCGTTTCCGAGATTGCGCGCATAGCGCTTGTAAAGCATGTGCCCCGTGTTAGGTACTTCCGTGTTGCTCATGCTTCCGGATTCTCCGCTATAGTCGAATTCAATGCGCTCTTTGGATGACGGCCAGTACATACCTGTGAATGTCACGCTGTTGTAGAATCGCGGCTCTCTGTCGAGATACATTCCATATACATTGTCGTAAGATGCGTTCAGTCTCTCGAGACTCCACTCGTCATATTTGTCGGCGAGAGTCAGAGTCCCGAATCTGTTCTCGTCATAGATTTCAGATTTCGGAAGGAAGTTCTCGTGCTCGTAGCTTCTGAAAGCTACAGGCCGGCCTTCAGCATCATAGAAGTCATCCACGAGTTCCTGAAGCATATCAAGTCCGTTGAGACCTTTGTATTGTCCGACAGGTGTAGCATGTCCATCGAAAGCCTCTGACCCGAGGGAACCCCAGCTGTTGGTTGTCGTCGCCCAGATAATCTCGCTGGTATAGGTCTGGAACAGGTCATAGAGATCCTGTGCTGGAGTGTCATTATCGACGAGCTCGTAGTTTCCGTCTTCGGCATACTGTATGAATTCTTTCAGACGCTCCACAGCCCTGTCAATCTTATCTTTTTTCCCGCTTACATCCGGAAAGAGCTTCGTCCCATCGAGGTTCTGCAGGTTGCGTCCGTACTCCCATTCACCGTTGAACAGCGGGCTTGCAGCGTAGACAGCGAGCTTGGCCCTGTATGCCATGGCGACTCCTTTGGTAGGCACGCCGCGCATGTTCTCCGTGTCCGTATAAGGAGTAGGGTTCATGTCGTCCATACACTCTGAAAGTTGGGTATCTATCCAGTTGACCACATAATCCACAGGTTTTCTTTCGAGGTCAGGCAGGTTTTCGAGGGTGTACGAGTTCTCGACGATAGGGATAGGCCCGTACATCTCGAAAAGGTAGTAGTGGTAGATGGCGCGCATGAATTTGACTTCTGCTTTCATCTTGGTCATTTCTGCATCATCGATTTTAGGGGCATCGCTTCCTCCCTCTTCCTGGAGAGGATGTGCCATTTCAAGGAAGATGTTGCACTGGCGGATAGATCCATACAGACTTGACCACCTGTGGTTGTAGCTCAGGTCCGAGTTCCAGTTGGAGTATTTGCCGTACTTGTTGTGCTCACGGGTGTAGATCTCGTCTGCAAATCCTGCCCAGCATCCGCCCATATCGTTGTTGGCTCCCCAGATATTGGAATAGTCAGGCCTGTTGTCGAAGCACTGCCCATACCATTTTCTGGTGCGGTCCACATTGTTGAAGATATTCTCGAAATCCGAGATTCCTCCGAGCTCATCAGACACATCGAGGAAATCGCATGAAACCAGCGATCCGGTTGTCAATGCTCCGACAAGAAAAATTTTCAATATATTTTTTCTCATATTCATCGGTCTTTTTAGAAGTCAAGTTCAACTCCGAGGGTGAAAGAATGCGACATAGGGTAGCTGACACCCTTGTTCCTGTTACCCTGCTCTGGGTCCCAGTATTTCACATGGTCGAACACCGCAAGGTTCTCACCGAGCAGGTAGATTCGCAACCCGCTTATCCTGAGGGTCTTCAGGGCCTTCTCCGGAAGCACGTATCCGATCTCGGCGTTCTTCAGGCGGAGGAACGACCCGTCGCGGAGCCACCACGTGCTCGGCTCGTCGTTGATGCTGTTGCCGTAGCCGTTGTGCAGTCTCGGATAAGTGACATCCTGGCGAGGGTTCTCTGCTGTCCAGCGGTCGAGGAATGCGGTACGGTAGTTACCTTTCTCCACTCCCCAGTTGAACGGCCAGAACGTGCTGTTGCCTTCTCCAAGAAGGATAGAGGTGTTTGCCACGCCGGAGAAGAAGACGCTGGCATAGATACCCTTCCACTCCACGTTGAATCCGAAACCGTAGTTGATCTCAGGGTTCTTGTAAGGGTGTCCCACTCCGCGCACCTTGTCGTTGGTGTCGATGATGCCATCGTGGTTCATATCCACATACTTGATATCTCCAGGGCCTATGATACCGCCGAGTTCAGGCTGAGGCAGACCCGGACGGAGAGTGTATGAGTATGTGCCGTTGTTGTTCTGAGTCCTGATGAAGTCATCTTCAGTATAAAGGCGTTCGGCAATATACACCTCCTGCTCGTTGATACGGGTGCCTGTGACCCTCTGGTATTCTTCGTTAGGAGTAAGTTCGTCAATCTCGAGCACCTTGTTGCGTGCGAAGGTGAACGTACCGCGTGCGCTGATCTTCCAGTCCCCGAATGTCTTCATTGCATCGATGCTGGCATCCACACCCTGGTTGCGCACCCTTCCGTAGTTCTGCCAAGGGTTCTGGTGGAATCCCACGTAGCCAGGTATCGTGTTCCTCTGGAGGAGGATGGCGGAGCGGATGTTGTAGAAGTAGTCGGCCTGGATCTGGATTGCCCTGTTGAAGAAGGAGAGGTCGAGTCCGACGTTGGTCTTGTCCTCTATCTCCCATCCGAGCGTCAGGTTCTCGAACTGCTGGTCATAGATACCTGCCCCGAGGCCGTTGCTTGCTCCTCCGGAAGTGATACCCTGGTTGAACGTGTGTCCTGAAGTAGAGAATGTCGCCCTGTAGAGGAAGCGGCTCGTGCCTGTGTCATCGTTACCGGTACGACCCAGAGATGCCCTGATCTTTGCTGCACTCAGGACTTTCTTGAGTCCTTCCGGGTACCAGCTCTCGTTGGATATCATATAGCTGACACCCACTGCAGGGAAGAAGCCGAAACGGTTCTTCTTGGCGAATGTCTCAGAGCCGGTGTAACCGAAGTTGGCCTCGATGAAGTAGCGGTTGTCGTATCCGTAGGTCACACGGCCGACCAGACCCTGGGTCCTGTAGGTGAGGGCATCGTTGTATTTCTGGCGCTCCTTCTGGTTGTAGAGGAGCATCGCACCTACTGCGTGTTTGCCGGCGAAGGTCCTGTTGTATTCGACAGCAGCTTCTATGTAGATCTGGCGGTCGTAGTCATTACCTGAAATGGTAACCTGTTTCACATCCGGAGATCCGGCATATACCTGACTTAAAATCAATTCATTTGTGATAGGATCGCGTCCCGAAGCATGATATCTTGAAGGAGCGTACTCACGGAGCTTGTTCAGTCCGTTCTCGAGGTCGAAGCTGACTGCAGCCCTTGCGCTGAGTCCCTCGGTGATGAACTTGAGGTCCTGCCTGAGGTTCACCCTCGACTGTATATTTGTGGTGTACTCCCTGCGGTAACCCTGCTGGTAGAGCATATAGTACGGGTTACGGTTGTTGCCATCTCCCTCTTTGGAATAGGTTGCGACAGAACCGTCACTGTAGACCATAGGGAAGAGGTGAGGAGGTGTGTGGAGCATAAACACGAACACATCGTCAGGAGACCTGTTGGCTGTACGGCGCATTGTGTACTGGCCGGAAAGGTCTACGCTGAGCTGTGTGGTCTTGCTGACCTTGAGGTCGATGTTGCTTCGGAGGTTGAAGCGGTCGTAGGAGAAGTTGCTGTTGTACTTCGACTCAGGGTTCTTCTTGAACACTCCGTCCTTCTGCTGGTAGCCTCCGGTCACGAAGTACTTGGCGTTCTCCGTACCTCCCCTGAAGCTGAGGGTGTATCTCTGCCCGTGGATTGTCCTTGCTATGAGGTCCGTCCACTGCGAGTTTGGATAGAGGTCAGGGTCTTCTCCTGATTCATGAGCCCTGATCCTTGTCTCATCATACATAGGGTCAATCCCATCATTGAACAAGGCCTCGTTGGCAAGTCTCATATAGTCCCACGAGTCCACGAAGTCAGGGATCCTGTAAGGCACAGACAGGTTCTGCTCCACACGGAGGGAGATCTGCTGCTTGCCGATATGTCCGCGCTTGGTGGTCACGAGGATGACACCGTTCGCTCCCTCGGCTCCGTACATCGCCGTCGCTGCAGCGTCCTTGAGCAGGCTGAAACTCTCGATTTCGTCCGCATCGAGGTCGGAGATTGAACGCTCCACGCCATCGACCAGAACCAGAGGCGAGGTGCCTCCCTTGAACGAGCTGACACCCCTGATCCAGAACTCCGCATCATCACGGCCCGGCTCGGAACCTCTCTGGACCGCGATGAGTCCGGGGAGCTGGCCCTGGATGCTGGAGGTGATGTTGGTCGAGGTCACCTTCAGGTCATCCGTGGTGATGGTGGAGAGGGCACTGACCACGGCCTGTCTCTTCTGTGCTCCGTATGCCACCGCGACCGCCTCCTCGAGGGCGTTCGAGTCCGGCTGGAGGGACACGTTGAGCGTGCTGCCCTTGCCCGGTTTCAGTGTCTGCTCAAGGTACCCGATGAAGCTGAACGTGAGCTCGTCCGACGGGTCGATGTCGATGACATACATACCGTCGAGATTGGCTGTCGTCCCCACCTGCGTGTCCTTGATGTACACGTATGCACCGGGCAGCGGCTGCCCGTTCTCGTCCGAGACGGTACCGGTGATACGCCGCTTACCGTCGTCCTGCGCATATACGCTGCTGATACCTGCCGATATGAACAGCGTAATGAGCATCAAAAATCTATACAATCCTTTCATTAGACTGGTAGTTTAGAGTATTTGAATTGTTTTATATGGATGGGAACCATCGCAGGTCCCGTCTCATTTTGCAGTTTTTGCGACAGCATCGTTCGCGATTTCCGTGAGGGCTGTAGCGCACCATAGCATACCTGCCTGTCCGTGGGTGTCTCCCGTGGTCCGTCCACGGTCATTATACCACTGGTAGGAATTATTGGCTCCGGTGCCTACACATACTTCGCGGATGTCATAATTGTCGTTCAGATAGAACATCAGTGCATTCCAGGCTTTTTTGGCTGCAGCTCCGTATTCCTCTTCATCCAGCCACCCTTTCTGGACACCTTTAATGAATGCGTAAGTGAACATTGCGGAACCGGATGTCTCTGTCCACATATTGGTGTAGTCAATGAGCTGAGCCCACAGACCATCGATTTTCTGATACAGAAGCAAGGCATTCATCATGTTCTGATATTCTTTCTTGAGGAGAGCCGCTTCTGCAGCGTAGTCCGGGATGTCCTCTATGAGCTGTAGCATCAGCGGCATCCCCACGGCCATCCAGCCGTTGCCCCTTGCCCAGAAGAAATGAGCACTTGTGGAATGCCAGTAAAGGCCGCCTTCCCCTTGGATTTCTTCGATATAGAGTTTCATCTCGCGTACTGCACGGTCCAGAAACTTGTTCTGGTTGTTGGTCTTTGTGTAATTAGGATATGTAACCTCGGTATTGTAGGATGCATCATCTTTAGTGGCCTGGTAAGCCTGCATCTGGAGGGCGGTGATCATGAACATGTCGTCTATCCACAGGCGGGTCTGCCAAGAGTATCCGTCATCCATATAGCCTTTCCATTTGTTCCAGTCGCCATCGCTCATAGTGAACTTTGTGTTGGTATGGTTGTATTCAGAACTGTTGAACCTTGCATTGAATTCTTCTCTGGTGTATGGATAGAACTGGGCTTCGGCATATTCGAGCCCGAAATCCAGATAATCCTTACGGGATTTGTACCAGTTGATTCCATCGTATTTCGGATCGTCCATTATGGAGGCTATATGAAGAGCGACGGCTCCCCAGATGTAGTAGTCCACACGGTTGGATTCGTGTCTCCATAGAAGATCTGTGATCAGAGATTTCCCGCTTCCAGAGAGCAGCTTCCCGGTGAATACGTTTTCGTGTCTGTCAACGAGACTTTGTATCAGTCCGAGAGCTTCCTTCCTTGCATTATCATCTCCTTTAAGAATGGCATTGTCGACGGCCGCCTCTGCATACCAGAATGCCCCGAGCCATGCACAGACATCAGGATATGTCACGAATGAACTGGCTGATTTGTCTATTCTTCCCCAGTTTGAATTAGGGATTTCAACAAATCTTTTCACGAGATTCCTGCCGCAATTGACAGGTTCAGCCTTCCCCTCAAAATGGAGAAGGTCCGAATCAGATGTCTCTCCCGTATTTGTCGGCGGCTTGTAGGAAGGAAGCTCCAACTCGTTCGAGCAACCTGGCATCAGAAGGAAGATGCCGGCAAGTACTGAAAGTATAGTCATGAATTTAGCCATTATCATTTGATCTTATATGGTTTCACATCCCCTACGAGAGCCTGGCAGCACCAGATGAGGGCGGCCTGTCCGTGGAGATCTCCCGTCAGACGACGGCGGTTCTGGTACCAGGAAAGACTGTTTTTCGCTCCGGTACCTTCGCAGACGTTGCGCAGGTCGTAGTTCTCATCAAGGTAGGAGAGCAGGCGGAGATAGCCTTTGCGGGCAGCCTCTCCGTAGACTTTCCTGTCGAGCCAGCCGTTCTTGACCCCCACGATGAATGCGTAGGTGAACATGGCAGTCGATGAGGTTTCCTTCCAGGTGTCAGGGTTGTCTATGATCTGGTGCCACATCCCGTCTGCATCCTGATAGCGCAGAAGGGTGGACATCATGAGCCTGTATGCCTGCTCGATACGTGGCCGGTATTCGCTGTCCTGAGGCATCAGCCGGAGCATTTCCGCCATGCCGACAGCCATCCAGCCATCTCCGCGGCCCCAGAAATACGGGGTGCCGGTGTGGTGGTAGAACAGACCGTTCGGTCTCTGGATCTCATCGAGGTAGAGGCACATCTCCTCCGCTGCACGGTCGATATATTTCCTGTCTCCGGTCACTTCGTATGCCTGTGCCTGGAGTTCGGTGATCATGAACATGTCATCCACCCAGAGCCTTGTCTGCCAGGAGTATCCTTTCTCCTGCCAGCCGCGCTGCTCCTGAGTCGGTGCCGGAGGCATCACCCACTGTCCATCCGCATATTTCAGTCCGAGGTCGAGGTATCTCTGCTCCCGTTCCGTCTTGTAGATTTCGAGAGGTACGGCTCCGAAGACATAGAAATCCACTACATTGTGCTCCTTGGGGAACATTGCGGGCTGGAGATTCTTCTGTTCTCCGAAAAGAGGTTCGAACCTTTCCACAAGCCCTTCGTAGAGTCCTTCGTTCTCCGTTGCCTTGGCAAACCAGAGAGACCCGAGCCATGCGCATACGTCAGGGTAGGTGATGAGTGTCACCTTGTATTTGGAGTTGATGTCTCCCCAGTGGGAGTGAGGAGTGTCGAGATAATGCTCGACTAATTTCGTCCCTATCTCTTCAGGACGGCTTCCTTCAGGGAAGTTCTTCAGATCCCAGCTTTTCTGGGCGAACATCGCTGTAGATGCGATGAGGGCTGTAAAAATGAGTGCTGTTCTTTTCATTGATATCTTTTTTTGTTTGTTTCTGTTTTCTTGGTTGTTACGGTCCCGGGCAGATCCTTCGCTTCGCTCAGGATGACAGCCCGTTCAGGATGACATGCCCGCTTAGGATGACATGCCGTCATGGCCTGCGGCCCTGTCCGGAATGACGGTTAGAGCGGTTCTCCCGATGGAACTTCTATCTCTTCCTGCCAGCCGACAGGAGTCCCGAATACCGGATAGCCGGACTTGTCCCATGTGAATTTCTGGATGAACGCATCCCTGTTGTCCCAGCCATCCTCTACATATCTCTTGACATGGTAGACAATCCAGTCTTCGGTGCCATCCGGAGATTTGGTAAAAGTATTGTGTCCCACTCCGTGAACGCCTCCGACACGCATATATGCTTCGTTCTGGGCGTCATCCGCGTACGGATTGTCTGACTTGCTCACATTGTCGCATCTGTAGAATACATAGTTGCTGCTCTTTTTCCAGTTTGCTGGAACGAGAGGGTCGCTTGTCGCCGGGTTGGTCAGATCGAGTTCAAGCCATCCGAGTTTGTAATGCTTTGTCCAGGATCCGTTGCAGGAATAGACGCAGAAGAGCTTGGTCCTGTCCGGGTTGAACAGCATTGCCGGACCTTCGAGCAGATCCCTGTTGTTCAGTTCCCATGTTTCCGAAGGCTTGCCGATTTCGATACGGGCCTGCTTGATGGTATATGGATTTTCCATTTCGGCGATATACAGTCTCTGGTCGCTGTCTGTCTTTGATTCGTTTCCTGACCATACGGCATAGAGCTTGTCGTTGAGTTCGAATACGGTCATGTCGATGGCGTAGATGTTATGGTCGGCATCGGCCTTCCCGTTGTCGAAGCCGTTTTTAAGATAATATTCCAGGTCATCTTCTCCTCCTGTCAGCAGCTGTCCCATGTCTTCCCATTTCCCCTGGGTAGGATCTTCGCTGGCGTTGCGCAGCACTCCTGTCCTCTGGGTCATGTAATCGCTGTTGTATTGTGCCTGGGACTCTGACGAAGGCCAGCCGGCTGCATAGTAGATATACCAGACTCCATCGATACGGTGCATTTCAGGAGCCCAGAGATTGGCCCTGTTCCATGCAGTAGGGGAAGTCGGGCATTTCCATACAGAGGAAGTCCCTCCCCATTCGGTGAGCTTGTAGGTCTTCCCGAGATTGATCCCGTTGCCTCCTGATTTGCACGGGTAGTAGACGGCGGTATTCTCGCCTGTCGGCTCCCTCCAGATATAAGGGTCTGGCATAGGCATGAATACGGGGTTCCTGAATGTCCTGCGCCCCTGTTTCACGGTGATTCTCGTCGGAATGGTCCCTTCTGCGGCGAATCTTACCGTACCTTGTCTGTCCTGGATTTCCCCATCGGTCCCGGCGGCAGTGTTGGCTTCATACCGGATTGTGACATTTCTGTTCCCGTTTCCATTGGAGATGGATACGGACAGCCATTCGGCCTGCGGCTCGACGGTCCATGAGGTGTTCGACTCTACATACACTTCGAATGAACCGGATGCATTGGTGACAAGTTTCTCACTGATGCCCAGCTTTATGTACGGCTTGCCGCTCTGTCCGTCATCGGCAGCCGGCTTGGCGCAGCCGCAACCTATTGCCGATATGCAGAAGCATAGTGCGAATATGTGATAAAACCTTTTCATTGTATGATTTATTTTTTGAAATACCTTTCCGCTCTTCCCGGGGACAGCATCTGCCAGAGGGAGGCGACTGTCCAGCCCGGGGCGAATATGTCGTTGTAGAACCCTTTCCCGTTCTTCCCATAGTCCCAGGCCGTGTGCTGTACCACTTCCGGGCAGTATCCGGCCCGTGCGATGCCGTACATCGACCCTTCTTCCGGAAGCAGCTGGAGCATGGATGTGCGGATTACCTGTGTGAAGTCAGAGAACCGGGTCTCATTGTACCGCTCCGCAAGCCAGTCCAGGACATCAGCGAATTCGAATATGAATACATCGATATGGTTGTTCTCCACGGACACGTTGCCCCAGCCGCGCGAACGGAACCCGACATCCCCGAGCATCTGCCCTTGTGCGAAAGGGACATCCCACAGGTAGTACCATGAAAGGGCGAAATAGGCGGATTCCAGACACAGGTCGGCGTAGTGCCGTTTCATGTCCCTGTCTTTCTCCACAAGGCTCATGTAATACATGGCGGTGGAGGCGTACAGTGAGGCCTCCTTGTCTTCGCAGTCGGCATCGAGGGTGGATGAGAAATAGTCCGCCTTGGCGATGAGTTCCTTTTCCAGATATGACGATGCAAGCTCTGCTGCTGCAAGATAGTCCTTGTCCCTGAACCATTTGTATCCCATTGCCAATGGCAGGATGGCTGATGATGTGCTGCCGCCGGATGGATCCTTCACTTCAAGCGCATCATTGAATTTGCGCGGGAAACTGCCATCCTCTTCCTGGAGCAGGAGGAACCTGTCGAGGACTGTCCTTATTCTGGCCTCCCATTCCGGATGACGCCTGCCGGCATCTTTCTCGTAATCCAGATACGACAGGATGGCGCAGATTCCTTCCGACTGGCGCCGGATACTGTAGATGCCATCTTCATATCCTTCAGGAGACTTGTCGAAACTGACATTTTCCCTGAACAGGCCGCCGGGCGTGAACCCGTGTCCAAGATAACTGTCCAGAACAGACTCCGCCTGTGTAGCAAGGTTTTCCATGGAACTGGACTGCCCGTATTCAAGGGCATTGAAGGCATTCAGCAGCACTCTCCCTATGAATCCGACTTCCGCAGTCCCGTTCGGTTTGCAGTCGGCGGTCCGCAGGCCGACACCCGAATAGTATTTGAGGGGATGGCTGTCCACGTAGCTCTGTGTGAAAAAGCCGGAAAGGATTGCCTTCGCCTCTTCCACCGTATGCCGGACCTCCACTGGCTGCGGAGCGAGCCTGTCGTATGAATATTCCCATACATCTGCCACGAAGTCCGACCAGGAATCCGCCTTGCCGCGCCTTATCTCCCAGACAATCGTGTCGGTCACGCCTCTGTCTAACCTGCTGAATGTGCATACCGGAGGGGCGAGGGTGAGTTTCCTTATGTAGGATTTCGGGCCTTCCCTGTAGGGGAAGCCGAATGCAATGTCCGCCTTGCCTCCGTTGTCGTTGAATCCGGTGTAGCCGATGGATGTCTCTCCCGAGAGAATAACCTCCCCGGAAGTGTGGCATGGCTGGGCATCGCACGCGAAGTCATCCATGCGCAGCACCGTGCAGTATTCTCCCGTGCGCGTGTTGTAGATGCCGGTCAGAGGGGCGCTGAGCCTGTCTTCCCTCACTGTCCAGCTGTCGGATGTATGGAACGACGGGGCGGTCTGCGGTGAGCGCAGGTTGTCCCTGTACCAGAATCCCGGCATGTAGAACAGGCAGTCTTCATAGCCGAATCCGGTATGGAGGGTCTGTCCGATATTATAATAAGTGAGGTCTTCGGCGGTGATGGTAAGTTCGATTCTCGTGAGACCGTCTTCCTGTACGGTCTTTCTCCCGATTTCGACTGGAAGCGTTCTGTCGGAAACCAGAATCCCGTCCCGTGTCTCTGACAGGCCGAAGGTCTCGGCCGGATTTCCGGGAGATTTCAGGGTGATGTCCGCAGATATGGAGATATCCTGCGCCATGACGGCGGACTGCAGGAGCGCAAGGAATGAAATGGTTGTCAGAACGGTTTTCATCGTGTTGCCATTATGTGGTTTTTGACAAGTGCAAAGGAACATAATGGCAATCAATGGGACTTGAACGATTTTCTCAAATAATGGTAAAATAGTCTCAAAAAGACATCCGCGCCTTTCCGGGATATGCCGGGCGTCAAATATTGAGTATCTTTGCCGCATAACCACAGGCACTATATGAGAAGATTCGTTTTGTCATTGCTTTTCCTGTTGCCGGCCCTTTCATCTGTCCGGTCCCAGTCTCTGTATTTCGACAGGATCGACATCAAGGATGGGCTGTCGCAGAATACGGTCAATGAAATCATTCAGGACAGCAGGGGATTCATCTGGTTCGCCACGAAAGACGGACTCAACAGATATGATGGCAGCCATTTCAAGGTGTTCAGACATCTTCCGTACGGAAGGTCGGGTCTCGGCAACAATACCATCAGATGCCTTGTGGAGGATGCGGACAACAATATATGGGTGGGGACCAATTCCGGACTTTACGTATATGATACGGAATATGACAGATTTTCGGAAGTGGAAATTCTTGATTCGGGGGGGGCAATGACAGACAGTCCTATACTCGGCCTTAAGAGGGACAGGACGGACAGGATATGGATATCCGTGGAGGCGGCGGGGGTGTACTGCCATGACCCTGCCACCGGTGAGACTGCATGCATGTTCCGTTCCCGGAATCCGATCAGCACCCTGACCATTGATGACAGGACCGGAACCATCTGGTTTTCATGGGCGGCGGACGGCCTCTACTATACGGAAGATGATTTCAGGAACGTCAATCCCTATCTGCTGAATGATGGGAAAAAGGTCTTCCCGGAGGATGTGATCACTTTTATCGATGTCAACGATTACGGCAGGATATATCTCGGATTCGAGAAGAGCGGGGTGATGGAGCTCGACCGCAGGACAGGGGAAATACACCGGTTGGGGCTTGCGGACGGACCGCTTTTTGTCAGGCGGATTCTCAGATATTCCCCGGAAGAACTCTGGATCGGGACAGAGTCGGGGCTGTACATATACAATACCAGGACGAGGAAGCACCAGCATCTGTCCAATTCTCCGTATGACCAGTATTCCCTGTCGGACAATGCCATACATTCGATTTGCAAGGACAGGGACGGCGGTATCTGGATAGGGACTTTTTTCGGGGGGATCAACCATCTGCCCAAAAGGATTCCGGATTTCCGGAAATATTACTATACCGGCGATGCGGGGTCTCTCGGAGGCAGAAGAGTCGGGAAAATGTGTCCGGATGGCAACGGAGGTATATGGGTCGGGACAGAAGACGCCGGACTTTACCATTTCGACCCGAGGTCTGCGCGTTTCTCGTTTTTCGGACCGAGCAGGGATTTCAGCAATATCCAGGCGCTTCTGCTCGATGGGGATGACCTTTGGGTGAGCACGTTCTCCAGCGGCATCAGGGTGATAGACACTAAGACCGGAAACATAAGGAGGTACGGCTTTGTCAAGGGCCCCGGGCCGAGGCTGTTCAGCAACAATGTGTTCGCTCTCGAAAGAGCCGCTGATGGCAGGATATACATAGGGACGATGCACGGACTCCAGTTCTATAACAGGGAGACGGATGACTTCGGGTTCGTCCCTCAGATCAACGGCGGCAAGATGGTCAATGACATTCTGTCCGATTCCGAGGGGAACCTGTGGGTGGGCACCCTGTCCAACGGCCTGTATCTCCAGGATGCTGCCGAGGGGAAATGGACGCAGTTCCTTCATGTCCCGGCCGACAGCACTTCCCTGCCCGTCAACAATGTCCTGAGCATATTCGAGGACAGTTCGGGACAGTTGTGGATAACCACGGACGGGGGAGGATTCTGCAGATATGATGAAGACAACGGGAAATTCCATACCTGCACATCGGCCGATGGCATGCCGAGCGATGTGGTCTATCGGATAGTCGAGGATGATTCGGGAATGTTCTGGATATCCACCAGCAAGGGCCTTGTGCGGTTCAATCCCCGCAAGGGCAAGGTGCTCAGGGTCTATACATCCAGCGACGGCCTTCTGTGCGACCAGTTCAATTACGGATCCGGTTTCAAGGACAACGATGGGCATGTCTTTTTCGGCAGCATAGAGGGGCTTGTGTCTTTCAGCCCGGAACTGCTTGCCGGGGAGAGGGGAATGATCGACCCTCCTGTGTTCTTTACGGGATTTGCATTGCAGAATGAGGATATTTCCGTCGGAGGCAAGGGCTCTCCGCTGCAGAAGGACATTTCCTTTACGGATTCCATAGAGTTGAGCTACAACCGTAACGGGTTTTCCATAGAAATGGCAGTGCTCGACTATAAGGCCAATCCCCATCTTCTGTTCATGCTGGACGGCGTTGACAGCAGATGGAGGACATATCCGGGCAGTCCTGTCACATATTCCAATGTCGCTCCCGGCAATTATGTCCTAATGGCGAAGTCAGGATACAGCGGTTCTGCAGTGAAGACATTGAATATCAAGATACTTCCTCCGTGGTACCGGTCCACATTGGCAAGCATGGCATACCTTCTTGTCCTTGTCTCCGTTATCATGACCGGCATAAATTTCTATCACAGGCGGGCAGTCAGGAAACGCAGGAAATACATAATGTCATACGAGAGGAAGAAGGAAAAGGAAGTGTATGACTCCAAGATAGCATTCTTCACGAACGTTACGCATGAGATAAGGACGCCGCTGACCCTTATAAAGGGTCCTTTGGACAACATTTTGGCCAAAGACGGTCTCGATCCGAGGATAGCCAAGGACCTGAACATCATGAGCAGGAATACCGACCGGCTCCTCGTTTTGGTGAACCAGCTGCTCGATTTCCAGAAGATAGAAAAAGAGAACCTGTCACTCGACCTTGCCAGACACAATGTCGCCTCCATTCTGGAGGATATATATGCAAGGTTCAGCATGTCCATTGCGCAGCAGCAGAAAGACTGTTCCATCGAAATCCGCGACAGGGACATGTATTCAATGATCGATGTCGAGGCGTTCACCAAGATTGTCAGCAATATGCTGTCGAATGCGATGAAATATTCCGACAGGAAGATAAGGATAGAACTGTCCCGGTCAGGCGGCAATTTCCTCCTTTCGGTAAGCAATGATGGAGAACTGATTTCTCCGGACAAGAGGGAAGCGATCTTCGCCCCGTTCTTCAGGGGGACCAGCACGAGCGAGAAGACGGGGACCGGAATCGGCCTCTACCTTGCCCGGTCTCTGGCGGAACTCCAGCACGGGACACTGATGATGGGGGCGGATGTCACTGAAAACGAGTTCATCCTCGAACTTCCGCTGTGCCAGCCTCCTGAAAACACCGTGCAGGCGGAGGAGAACCTCCGGCAGGAACCGGAGCGGCAGGATGCCGAGGATGAGGAGGAAATCGCAGGCTACAGTCCCGGAGAAATCATATTGGTGGTGGAGGATGATGTCGAGATGTGCGAGTTCATCCGGGATCAGGTGACAGAGAAATGGTCTGTCCTTACGGCCCATAACGGCAAGGAAGCTCTCGATGTCCTGGAAAAGAACTATGTCACCCTCATCGTGAGCGACATAATGATGCCGGAGATGGACGGCATCGAACTGTGCAGGAGAGTGAAGACCGATTCCCGCTACAGTCATATCCCGTTTATCCTTCTTACGGCCAAGACCAGCCTCGAGTCCAAGATTACCGGAATGAATACGGGAGCGGACATGTATATTGAAAAACCGTTCTCGAAAACATATCTGCTCGCTGTCATTACCAACCAGATCAAGAGCCGGCAGTCTCTCAGGGAAGCGTTCCTGAAAAACCCGCTTGCCGTCATGAATACCGACAACCTGACATCCGGTGATACTGAATTCATCAGAAGCCTCCAGTCGGTGATACAGGAGAATCTGAGCAATTCGGAACTGAAAATAGATGACATCGCCAGACAGATGCACACGAGCAGGGCCAATCTTTTCCGTAAGATCAACGGTGTCATGAATATGAGTCCGATGGCCTATCTGAGGGTCGAAAGGCTCAAACAGGCGGCCAGACTGCTTGCCGGAAGCGGGAACGAATACCAGATCAGCGAAATCTGCTATATGGTGGGCTTCAATTCCCCTACCTATTTCACCAAATGTTTCTACAGGCAGTTCGGCGTTCTGCCCAAGGATTTCGTAAAGAGCCTTCACGGAGGACAGGAAGAAAACAACAGAAATTCGGATATACAATGAAAGAATCGTTCAAGACCTTAACGGTTGCGGCAGCCTTGTCTGCCCTCTTTTCTCTCGGAACACAGGCGTCCGGGGCCGTGCCATCATCCGATGGCCGCGACTATCTTTTTTCTCTGCAGTCGGTTGACGGACACGGCGGTACAAGTCTCTGGGAAATGAAGAAGGCTTCCGAAGTCTCCGCCCGCGCAGAGGACCTGTCGAAACCGGGTTTCGGGACCGAAGGCTGGATGCCGGCGGTCGTACCGGGCACGGTCCTCAACTCCCTGGTCTATAACGGTGTCTATCCCGAGCCTTATTTCGGGCTGAACAACAAGCTCACTTCCGGGCTTATACCGGACATCAGCATCGCAGGAAGGGATTTCTACACCTACTGGTTCAGGACGGAGTTCGATGCGGTGCCGGTCGCCAGGGATGAGCGCATCTGGATGCAGGTGGATGGAGTCAACTACAGGGCGGAGTTCTGGCTCAACGGCAAGATGGTCTGCTTTGTTTCGGGGATGTTCAACCGGCAGTTCGTGGATGTGACCGACTATGTCAGCCGCGAGGGGAGCAATGTCCTCGCAGTCAAGGTCTACCCTATCGATGAACCCGGCGGGCCGCGCAAGGGCACTTCCAAGTCATGGGGAGCCGCAGGGGAGTTCCGTAACGGAGGCAACGGGGAGATCGGCAAGAACGTGTCGATGCTGATGACCGTAGGCTGGGACTTTACGTTCCTCGATGGCATCAGGGACCGCAACACCGGTATCTGGCGGGACATCCGTTTCTTCAGAAGCGGAAAGGTGATGCTCAACCATCCTTTTGTCAAGAGTGAGCTGAACGACAACTATGACAGTTCCGCGCAGACTGTCAGTGTTGAGGTGCGCAATCCTGGATTCGGCACGCAGAAGGTAAAGGTCACGGGAGAGATTCTCGGAGAAGGGATAACATTCTCCAAAGATGTGACGGTGCTCCGCGGTCTGACCGAGACAGTCGAATTCACTCCTGCGGACTTCCCTCAGCTTGTGATGGACAACCCGCGCCTCTGGTGGCCTGTGAACAAGGGGAAGCCGGAAATGTACACTGCCGTTCTGAAAGTGGAGCAGAAAGGCGTGGTGCAGGATTCCATTTCCGTCCGTTTCGGCATCAGGGAGATAACATCCGACACCGACACTCCGGACAAGTCCCGCCGTTTCTATGTCAACGGGAGGCCGATTTTCATCAAAGGCACCAACTGGATACCGGAGAACATGCTCCGCACCTCCGATGAGCGGACATACGCGGAACTGAAGTACACCGCACAGTCAGGGGTCAACCTGATCCGCCAGTGGGGAGGAGGAATCACTGAATCCGACAGATTCTACGATCTGTGCGACTCACTCGGCATAATGGTATGGACCGAATTCTGGATGACAGGGGATACAAAACATCCTGTAGACAGGGGACTGTATCTCCAGAATGTGGAATCCACCGTCAAACGTATCCGCAACCATCCGTCTCTTGCATACTATGTGTGTTCCAACGAGTCAACCGAGATGCCGGGCATCCGTGACCTGATAATGGAACTGGACGGGACAAGAGGCTACCAGATGCAGTCCGAATGCGCCGGAGTCCACGATGGCAGCCCGTACAAGACAGTCAACCCTATGCGACACTATGAGAACACGGCCTCCGACAGGGGCAGCCGCGTGGACGGGTTCAACCCTGAATACGGGGCGCCTTGCCTCCCTACTGTGGAATGCCTGCGCGAGATGATGCCGGAAGAGGACCTCTGGCCTGTCAACAGGGAAGTATGGGACTACAGCGATGGCAACGGCTTCCACCAGATGTCCACCCTGTATGTGGATCTGGTGAATATGTACGGGGAATCCGACAGCATTGATGAGTTCGCGATGAAAGCCCAGTTCGTCGGCGCTATGAACTACAAGAGCATCTGGGAGGTATGGAACTACAACAAGTTCGGCTACGGTGACCGTTGGGCATCGGGCTTCCTCTACTGGTACCACAACTCTGCCGTCCGTCAGGTGTGCGGACGCATGTGGGACTGGTCTCTGGAGCCTACAGCGGCCCTCTATGCGGCGGCCAATGCATGCGAGCCTCTCCACCCGCAGTTCGACTATCTCAAGAATACGGTCTCTGTAGTCAATGACTACTATCAGAGTTTCAAGGGGTACACGGTCGTTGCCGAAGTATGGAATATCGACTCGAAGAAAGTATGGAGCAAGTCCGCCGAGGTGGATCTTCCTGAAGATGGAGTGGCCAACGATGTCTTTGTCATCGATTTCCCTGAAGACATCTCTCCGGTGCACTTCATCAAGCTCCGCCTTCTTGATGAGAACGGCATACAGGTCGGGAGCAATTTCTACTGGAGGTCGGATGATGTCTATGAAGGCAAGAAGACCCTGACCGGACCTGCGACTTCCGGCTTCGAGACGATCTCTGACCTTGACCGGGCCAGCGTGACGGTGTCAAAGATGAATGTACGCACCGATGACCGGTCAAACTACATTGATCTGACCCTGAAGAACAGCCGCAAGGCCATCTCTTTCTTCACCCAGATCCAGTGGCTCGACTCTGAAGGGAAGCCGGTACGTCCTTCATACTGCACCGACAACTTCTTCAGCATGCTGCCGGGCGAGACCAGGAAGATAACCATCGAGACAGCCGGACGCGATCTGCCGGCAGACGAATACACCCTGGTAGTCAAGGGATTCAACACCGCCCGTCAGGAGATCGACATCCGCATCGGAGAATAACACCTCCCATGTCATTCTGACCCTTCCTTTCATTCAGAATGCCCCTCACTGTCATTCTGACCTTTTCTGTCATTCTGAGCGAAGCGAAGAATCTGAAGGAAGCGAAGAATCTGATAACCAACAATAAAACCCAATAGAAATGAACAGACACATCCTATCGATCATATCCGCCGCAGCCCTCTGCGCATCCCCGTGCCTTGCTGGCCTGCAGTCCGTTTCCGCCCGGCATACGGACCCGGCCTCCAGCCCGGCAGAACGGGCCGTCACCCGTACGGCAGATCAGTCCACGACCGGTCCTGACAACGGACAGACGGACTACGATCTTGTCATCATCGGCGGCACACCCGGAGGGATCATGACAGCCATTGCCGCTGCCCGTGAAGGCAAGGACTGCATTATACTGGAGAGGTCCTCCCATATCGGAGGCCTTCCATCGAACGGACTCGGAGCCACGGACATTGCCACCAGAGGCGCGACAACCGGGCTGTTCGCCAGGTTCATCGACCTCAACAGGCAGTATTATGTCGGGAAATACGGCCCTGATTCAGATCAGGTCAGAAAATGCAGCGGAGGATATCATTTCGAGCCGGGAGTGGCCGAGCAGAATTTCTGGAAGATGATTTCTGAAGCCGGTCCGGGCAGGATAGATGTGAAGACCATGCGCCAGTTCGACTCATCCGCAGACAATCTGGAGATGGAAGGGGATATGATAGCTTCGATAAAGATTCTTGACAGGGAGAGCGGAGCCACCGAGATCTACCGCGGCAAGGTGTTCATCGATGCCACATACGAAGGAGACCTCGGAGCTGCCGCCGGAGTGCCGTTCCGTCTCGGAAGGGAGTCCGCTTCGGAATTTTCGGAGCCTTGCGCCGGCAAGATCTACCGCTGGTGGAAGCACGGACCGGATGAGGCAGGCACCACATACGAAGGTGACGATGCCATACAGGCATACAATTACAGGGTGTGTCTGACCACGGACAAGGACAATTATGTCCCGATCCCCAAGCCTGAAAACTACAACAGGGAAGAATACGTGTCCCTCATCGAAGATGTCTACACGGGCAGAAATACTGACGTGCGGTTCAAGGGAGTGACGCAGGCACAGATGGAAGAGAACCGCCAGAGGATACTTGCAGGCGGGCGTACCGCCATCCCGGGTGATCCGTGGGGAATGTGGAAAGTGACCAATATGGTCCATCTGCCTAATGCAAAAACAGATGCCAACAACCAGCACCTCGCCCTTATTTCGACTGATCTCCCTGAAGAGAACTGGCCGTGGCCAACCGCAGACTGGGAATGGAGGGACATGTTCGCCCGGTGTCTCAAGGATTACACGCTGGGGCTCTTCTGGTTCGCCCAGCACGATGAGGCCCTTCCTCCTCAGTTCCGTGAGGCCTGCCTCCAGTACGGGCTTGCAGCCGATGAGTATACGGACAACGGCAATTTTCCCCGCCAGGTCTATGTCAGGGAAGGACGCCGTCTTGAAGGGACCTATTTCTTCACGGCCAATGATGTCCTCCCCGTATCAGAAGGCTCCCGCCCGCCTGTCAACACGGCATCCGTGACGGCCAGCCACTACGCCCTCGACTCGCATGCAGTCCGCAAGCGCGAGAAAGACAGGGTCCATTTGGACGGTTTCTTCAGTCATCCGACCTCTGTCTATACCGTCCCGTACGGGGTGATGGTCCCGAAAAAAGTGGACAACCTCCTTTTCCCTGTTCCCGTATCGGGCAGTCACGTCGGGTTCTCCACGATGAGAATGGAGCCTTGCTGGATGGCTCTCGGTGAAGCAGCAGGAGTGGCTGCCTCCCTCGCCATAGACGAAGAAACGGATGTCAGGAGTATCCCGGTATCCGAACTTCAGAAGAAACTTCTCGACAACGGGGCGACCCTGATATATTTCAAGGACCTCACTCCTGCAGATCCTGATTTCAGACAAGTGGAGATGCTTGCACTGAAAGGTTATTTCCCGGACTGGACAGCCGACCTCGACAAGCCTCTTGACAAAGAGACGGCCTCACTGTGGAGCAGACTCTCGGGCAAGAAGATAACCGCAGATGGAGGCACCCGCCGCCAATGGCTCCGCGCACTGGAAGGCAATGACATCGATGACTCTTTCCCGGACTGGGCCTGGACCGGATTCCAGCGTCCGGAAGGAGCCAACCCGATAATCTCTCCGGACAGTACGACTATATTCCGCTGTCCTGTACAGAACACTCCGGTGCCGTGGGAGGGAAATGACACATTCAATCCCGGCGCCGCCGTACATAAGGGACGCATTGTCGTGCTCTATCGTGCCGAGGACAACTACGGAGAAGGTATCGGCAAGAGGACTTCCCGTCTCGGGTATGCCTCATCCAAGGACGGCATACATTTCAAGAGGTCGAAGAAACCGGTCTTCTATCCGGACAATGATGACCAGAAGAAGCACGAATGGCCTGGAGGCTGCGAAGATCCGCGTATTGCAGTCACCGAAGACGGACTGTATGTAATGTTCTATACCCAGTGGAACAGGAAGACCGCCCGCCTTGCAGTGGCCACATCCCGTGACCTTAAACATTGGAAAAAACACGGCCCTGCATTTGAAGAGGCATACGGCGGCAGGTTCTACGATATGTTCTGCAAATCGGCATCCATTATCACAGAGATCAAGGACGGACAGCAGGTGATAGCCAGGATAGACGGGAAATACTGGATGTACTGGGGAGAGAGGTTCGTCAATGTCGCCACTTCAGAAAACCTTGTCGACTGGACTCCAATGCTCGATGAAAAAGGAGAGCTGCTCAAGATTGTCCGTCCGCGCAAAGGTTATTTCGACAGCGACCTGACAGAATGCGGCCCGCCTGCAGTGCTCACGGACAAAGGCATTCTTCTGCTGTATAACGGGAAGAACAGCGGAGGGAAAGGCAGGGACAGAAGATATACGGCCAATTCCTACTGCGCCGGACAGCTCCTTTTCGACAGGGATGACCCTACAAAGCTGATCGGACGTCTCGATGAACCGTTCTTTGTTCCGGAAGCGTCATTCGAGAAAAGCGGACAGTATCCGGCAGGCACGGTCTTTATCGAAGGCCTTGTCTACTATAAGGGGAAGTGGTTCCTGTATTACGGTTGCGCCGACTCCCGCGTCTCGGTCGCCATCCGCTGACCGTCCTGTAATCCAAACAATAAATTATGTACGGAAAAGCATTTATGGCTGCATTTCTGCTGGCGGTAACGGCAGCAGTATGCAGTCCGTGGGAAATGATGGCGGATGGGCTGACTGCAGCGACTGCCGCCAGCCAGAAAGCAGCAATCTGCGAGAAGACATCTTCCGGCACTGAAGCTTTCAGCGGCAAGAAACTGGCGGTCTTCGGCAACAGCATCACCGCGGCCAGGAACAGCTGGGCATTCAGGGTCAGGGATTCCCTCGGATTCAGCGCTTTCTATAACGGTTCTGTCGGAAGTTCCGTGTGGGGCAGGCGTGTCAGGCCGGAGGGTGTCGCCCAGAACTATGGTGACCCTGGTTTCGCCGGAATAGGCAACAGCAGCCATCCTTCGGCCCAGGCTAGGAACAACAACTGCGCAGTGGTCCATATACAGAAATTCCTTGCAGAGAAGCCGGATTTCGTCCCTGATATCATTATTCTTTCGTACGGCACCAATGACCGGCTGACAGAGGAGCGCGAGCCAGCTATGAAGGAAATCCTCCGGAGAAAGCGCTGCTCCGGACGGCATTCTGACGCGAAACTGTCCACGGATGATGCCTTCGGGCTCACTGGAGGAATGGCTTGGTGTCTGCAGACTCTTATGGAAAGATTCCCTGAAGCAAGGATAATCGTCCTCTCCCCGATACAGGCAAATACAGGACTTGACAAGTACAGGGACAAGAACAGCGACAACCTGTTGAAAATGCGGACAATGAAGAAGCTGTGCAGGATATATGGAGCGGAATTCGTGGACTGTTACCACAACTGCGGCATAGATGCCTCCAATGTGGACAAGGTGCTTCTGGACGGCCTTCATCCAAATGCTGCCGGGCAGAGCCTCCATGCTTCATACATCATCAGCCGCCTTGTAGGCACCAGACGCTGACACCACACCTTCCACAGCATATTATAACACTGAAATACAGGACAATGAAATACTCCAGACTATTTTTCGCAGCCGCCATATCTGCAGTCATGGCCGCCTGCAGCGGACATGACAGGACAATAGAAAACCCTCTTGTCGAGGCATCCACAAATATCATGATAGATGTGACAAGGGTGGAGATGTGCGATTCTGCCACGGTATTGACCGTGACATTTTCAACTTCCTATCCTGCTGACATATCACTTGAAAGAGACATGTCTATCGTGGCGGATGGGAAGGGATACGCGCTGACCGGATTCGCAGGCGTTCCCGAGAACCGGAAGTATCGCATTCCTGATTCAGGAGTTGGGACATTCGATCTTGTATTTGAACCTATACCTGAGAATACGGATGCCATTGACTTGAATTTCAGCTATAGCGGACGAAAGGCGACACTGTTCGGAATAGACCTTACAGGCAAGGAGGGCTATGGTTTCCCGGAAGGACTCCCGACATCCCTTAGGAAAATACACAGGCACAGGGCTGTTCCGGAAGCGGTCATGGAATGCGGAGAAACCGGGCTGAAGATACATCTGCTGCATTACCGTCCTGAAATAACCGGCAGTCTGGATGTGATGGTCTCTTCACTGTTTACAAACGAGACCTACAGCCTTGATATAGACCAGGAGACGGCTACGGCTGAATGCGGTTTTATGCTGTATGGACCGGCATACATCCGAATATTTTCAGATGGAGCGTACGGAAACGCATGGGTGGCTCCAGGCGATACGGTTGATATTTATCTTGACATGAGACAGAGCGGGAGCTTCAGCAAGACCAGGGTATTGAAATATTTCAGCGACAGGATGCCCCAGGCCGAGAGAGATGCCGGAATCCGGAAGCTGTCCGTCAGAAACATCTATGCTACCGGGAGATACGGTGACTACACCAACACGGTGGACAGCGACTCTTGGTGCAATCCGGATGACCGGTACTGTCTTGACCTTTCCTACGGGGACAAGAAACTTTATGCAATGTCGGCAGATGAATATACGGATTATGTCATATCCAAGTACAGAGACATGGCCGACAGTATCGCCCGCAGCGGACTGAGCAGGATGACAAGGGAAATGCTTCAGACAAGCCTCAGCCAGGAGGCTCTTGATGCCATAATCAACGGGAACAGGGTCAGGTCCATGAATTATCTGGACTCCAACGGACTGTCCATCCTCGATGTCTACCGGAAGAAGATCCGCTTGCCGGAGATTGATACCATGAAGGCAGTGAACTACTCGGCTGTGAAGAACATCGACAACATCAACAGCACTGAAATGCTTATGGGAATGAATCTGGATGATTTTCTCGGAAGCATACAATACAGCTATCCGTCTGTCGCTGCCATTGCAGAACTGGAGGATGGGTTCATCCCGGACCTGAATTCAATAAATGAAATGAGGTACAGGGCAGAGAATGCTGAGCTTGACTCTGCGGATTTCAGGAAACTTCAGGAGATGGACAATCCTTTCTTCCTTGATGCCCTGAAAATCATGCAGGAAAAGGCAGAAGATGCCCTGGCGGCCAAGGCTGTAATCCAGGAGACTCCGGATGTGGCCGGCGATGCTCTGTTTGATGCGATTGTGGCACCACACAAGGGAAAAGTGGTTCTGGTAGATTTCTGGAATACATGGTGTCAGCCGTGCCGGGCCGCCATCAGAGCCATGGAACCGCTCAAGAAGTCCGAACTGGCAGATGATGACCTTGTGTGGATCTATATCGCGGATGCGACATCTCCTGAGAAACAATACAGAATGATGATTCCATCGATTCAGGGGCTCCATTACTACCTGAATACGGAACAGAAACATTCGTTGGCAACCAGATTCGGGATTACCCAGATTCCGACATATATCCTTGTAGGACGGGATGGGAAATATGCATTGAGGGAGGATTTTGCGCATGACCATGACCTGATGGTCAGGACAATACTGCAGGAACTCGTGAAATGACATTAATTATAACACTGAAACACAGGACAATGAAATACCACAGACTATTTTTCACAGCCGCCATATCTGCAGTCATGGCCGCCTGCAGCGGACAGAAAACGATAGAATTTCCTGTGACTGATACCGTCATCGACTGGATGTCGGTCTATAAGGTCTCGTTTGCAGATACCGCGACTGTCGTGGAGGGCAATTTCTATGGCAGACCAGGCTATGAACTCAAGAAGCCGGCAGATATGTTTTATCTGCGGGGGCAGTCTGATGGGGCGGAATACAGGCTGCTCGGGACTTCATTTGCCGGAGATACCGTATATGTCAGATTCCCTGACAATTGGACAGTTCCGTTCACATTTGTATTCAGTCCGTTGAAAAAGGGGGAGGAATCATTTGACCTCGTCTGCGGAGACAAGGCAATCAAGGGTATCAGGAGCAGGGATACCAAGGCCGGATATACTACTGTAATAAAAGGGACTCTTATTGACAGACCGAATACATCCAGGCTGATTCTGGGCCCGTACGGTTTTGATGCACGTGTCGATCCATATATTTCCATTCCGGTGGAGAACGGAGAGTTCAGCTATTGCCTCAAGACGGATGAACAGACCGTATATCAACTGATCTGTTACGATGAATATTGTTCCGGTGTAAGACAGACGCTGAATCTGTTTTCGGATGGAGGTGAAATAGATCTGCGCATATTGCCTTTCAGCTGGACAGAATATGAATTCGAGATTGATGGAACCACATCTGCCGCCAACCGGGAATATCTTTCATATACGGATTCCATCGGCAGGATAAAACCCGGACACAGGGAGGATATGATTGTCAGATATTGTGAGGAAAATACAGGGATAGTCGGATATTTTGGTATTCTGTGGAATTATCCACACTCTTCGGGAAAATCCAAGGCTGCATACAGGGAGCTTTTCGAGACCGTGTATTCGAAGAAATATCCGGACCATCCGTTTACGGAGCAGATGTACAATGCCATCGCTTCGGAGGAAATCCGCCCGGGCGGACATTTCATAGACTTTTCCGCCCCTGACCTTTCAGGGAAAGTGCATACCCTGTCGGAGGAGATTTCCGGCAAGGTAGCTGTAATCGACCTCTGGGCTTCCTGGTGCGGGCCGTGCAGAAGGCACAGCATGGCCCTGATACCGGTCTATGAGGAATATAAGGACAAGGGATTCACAGTGGTAGGAGTAGCCAGGGAGCAGAACGGGACGGAAGCGATGGAGGCGGCAATCAGGAAAGATGGCTACCCGTGGCTCAACCTTGTGGAACTGAACGATGCAGGGCATATATGGGCAAAATACGGTGCCGGCCACGCAGGGGGAAGGATTGTCCTTGTCGATGCCAATGGCATCATCATGGCAGTCGACCCTACGGCGGATGAAGTCCTTGAATATCTTGGATCGCACTGTTTTTAAGGAGATTGCAATCTCCATCATTCGGATTTCCAGCCCTGGGCTCGGAGCGGGAGTTCGACCCCATCGGGGGTGACGAGAACGGCTCCGACTTCAGGACGGGCGAGGTGGCCGATAATGTCGAATGTCTGGAAATCATGGCGGAACCGGTCGTGTTTCCCGATAGGTATCGTGTACAGGATGCGGAAGTCATCCCCGCCGTTCAGGGCTGCCGATACGGGGTCTATGTTGTATTTTCTGCCGAGATCGAATGTCTTTCCCGCGAACGGAATCCTGTCCACATAGATTTTGGCTCCGAGCCCGCTGTCGCGGACAAGCTGCCTGACCGCATCCGACAGCCCTCTGGTGATGAAATAGCCGAACGATGGGACGATTTCCGATTCTTCCATCTGCCCGATCAGGGCCGGATTCAGTTCAGGCTTGAGATATTCTCCGATGAATCCTGCATATTCTTTCAGGTCAGGCTGTCTGTGTTCATCTTTCGAGAGGTCGAAAGCCTTCTTTTCCCGTTCTAAAGTCTCGAAGCCGAAATAGGCCGCCCCGAGATTGTCGGACACGCAGATCAGATCCATGCTCTTTGCTGCGGGACGCCTTTTTGCCTGCAGATTGGAGGTTTCTCCGGCGGCAGAGACTGCGATACACAGGCCGTTCCGGGATGGGACAAGGTCGAGGGATACCTTGTCGTAGCCGTGTTCCTTTGCAGCGGTGACAACCCCTCCCCACAGCTCCTTTGTCTGGACGAAATCCAGTTTTGCAGATATCCCGAGGGTCACGGTCAGCGTCCTCGGATGTGCAAGCCTGGCATACAGCTCGCCGGTGACTGCAATGATGCTCTTGTATCCGAGATGTTTCAGCGGGAAGTAGGTGAGGTCGAAATCTATTCCCTCCAACATTATCCTGCCCGCCTGAGTGCATACGGACTTGCCATCCGCCTCGAAACATGTACATTCAAAAGGCCTGTATCCTGTGCCTTCAAACAGTCTTGAAATGGCCTCGACTCTTCCGAGGTCCGAAAATCTCTCTTCTGCCATGGTCGGTGTCCGTTTTGCCCGGATCATTATGGATCCGGGCCGTGCATTATCTTCTGATGGTTTCGTATTCTATGTTCATTGTCCTGATATCCGTGATGAAGTCATTGGTGACATCCACCTGGAACTTCTTGGACATGAACTCGATGTTGTATTTGGTTCCAGGGTCGAAAAGGAATACTGTCAGCGGGGTCTTGCCCTTGTGTTTCCTGACCACCTTCACTAAATTGGTCCTGAAGTCCGAGTTCAGCTGAGGAGTGGCTATCTTCAGGGCGAACCCCTTGAGGGCGGTTTCGGTCACGTTGCCCAACTGCATCACGTTCCGTATCTTGAATGTATATGGAGGCTTGCCCCTTTCCTTGATTTCCTCTTCCGTCCTGGTGAACATCTTGTCTATCGTACCTTCTATGAACACCGCCGAATTGAGCATCAGCTGCGGGACGAACCGGTCTATGTCCTTGCCTCCGAGTTTCAGTTCATAGCTTCCGCTGAAGTCTTCTATGGTGATTCTGAAAAGCGGTTTTCCGTACCTGTTCACTCCCTGGACCACCGAGGTCACGAATCCGCCCACATCCTTGTTGACGGTAATGTCCTTTTCCTGACAGTCGATGAGCAGTTCCCCGAGTTCGTTGAGAGGGCAGCTGGTGAAATTCTCCAGTTCGAAGGCATATCCGTCCAACGGATGGGATGACAGGTACATTCCGACAAGTTCTTTTTCCTTGTGCAGATATGTCAGCATTTCCGCCGTCTTCTCCTCTTCCCTGATTTCAGGCATTTTCGGGCTTACCGGCCTTGCCTCTTCCATGTCCCCGAAAATGGAGTTTTCCCGGTCTATGGCATCTCTCCGGTAGAGTTCGGCATATCTTACCAGTTCATCGACATAAATGTCTCCGGACAGGCCTGGTTTGAAGAACTGCTGGCGGCTGTATCCGAAACTGTCGAATGCCCCGGAACAGATAAGCGCATCGTATGCCTTGCGGTTGACCTGCCCCGCCATCCTTTCTGCGAAATTGTTGATATCCGTGAACGGCCCGTTCTTCTCCCTTTCCGTTATGATTGCGCTGACGATATTGTCTCCGAACCCTTTGATGCCTCCGAGACCGAAACGGATGTCACCTGCCTTGTTGACCGTAAAGCGGGCATCACTCTCGTTGATATCCGGGTTGAGCACACGGATGCCTGATTTCTTGCAGTCATCCATTATGCTCTTGATTTCGTCCTGCTTGTCGAGGTTCTTGCTCAGGTTGGCTGCATGGAATTCGGCAGGGTAGTGCGCTTTCAGGTATCCCGTCTGATAGCTTACCCAGGCGTAGCATGTCGCGTGGGACTTGTTGAAGGCATATTTGGCGAATTCCCTCCAGTCATCGTAGATTTTTTCCAGCTTTTCTTTCGGGAAACCGTTTGCGACCCCGCCGTTGATGAATTTCTCGCACAGTTCTTCGATGATGGCGATCTGTTTCTTTCCCATTGCCTTGCGCAGCTTGTCCGCCTCTCCTTTGGTGAATCCCGCAAGTTTCTGGGACAGAAGCATCACCTGCTCCTGGTAGACCGTCACGCCGTATGTGTCGTTGAGGATGCTCTCCATTTCCGGAAGGTCGTATGTGACCGGCTCCACACCGTTCTTCCTGTTGACGAATGACGGTATGTACTGCAGAGGGCCCGGACGGTAGAGGGCATTCATGGCGATAAGGTCTTCGAACCTGGTCGGATGCAGTTTCTGGAGCCATGATTTCATTCCATCGGACTCGAACTGGAACACGCTCTTGGTGTCGCCCCGTCCGTACAGTTCGTAAGTCTCCCTGTCATCAATAGGTATCGACTCTATGTCTATGTCGGTGCCGAAGCGTCTCTTGATGAGGGAGAGGCATTCCTTGATGATGGACAAGGTCTTCAATCCGAGGAAGTCCATTTTCAGCATTCCGACCTCCTCTATATAGTGTCCGTCATACTGGGATGTCCACACCTCCTCCTTGGTCGCCTTGTCCGTTGCAAGGGTGATCGGAATATAGTCGGTGAGGTTGCCCCTTCCGATGATCATCGCGCAGGCGTGTACTCCGACCTGCCTTACGCATCCTTCCAGCTGGATGGCATATTTAAGGATATCCTTTACCGTATCCGTCCCGTTCTCGTATTCGTTCTTGAGTTCGGGCAGATATTTCACGCAGTTCTTGAGATTGGTCTTGAATTCCTTTTTCTCCTTGACCTTCTTCTCCGTTCCGTCCTCCTGCCTGACCGTTTCTTCGGTTTCCGCTTCGAAAACCGGCTTGTCCGGCACCATCTTGGTGAGCCGTGTCGTTTCCTCTATCGAAAGCCGGCTGATCCTCGCCACATCCTTTATCGCGCTCTTGGCGGCCATTGTGCCGAATGTGATAACGTGCGATATGTGATCCTTGCCGTAGGTCTCCTCGATGTACTGGAATGCACCGTAACGGCCTTCATCATCGAAGTCAATGTCTATATCAGGCATCGAGATACGGTCCGGGTTCAGGAAACGCTCGAACAGCAGGTCGTACCTGATAGGGTCGAGATTGGTGATTTTCAGACAGTACGCGACTACGGACCCGGCAGCGGAACCTCGTCCCGGGCCTACAGACGTGCCGACGGCCCGTGCTGCGGCGATGAAGTCCTGGACAATGAGGAAGTAGTCCGGGAATCCCATCCTGGAGATGGTCTTTAACTCGAACTCTATCCTTTCCGCCTGTTCCCGGGTGAGCGTCTCCCCGTATCTTTTCCGTGCCCCTTCATAACAGAGGTGGCAGAGGTATGCGACGGACCATGTGAATTCCTCTCCCCGGTCGTTCCCTTTCTTGTCGCACCTTCCGACATCGATTATGTCCTTGTATTTTTCGAGATATTTCTCCTTTTCCGCCAGGAAGGCCGGATCGATCTTGAATTTCGGGAGGACGTGGTCCCTGTCGATTTCGTAGCTCTCTATCTTGTCGAACACCTCCATGGTCCGTTCCAGCACTTCCGGATGGTCAGGGAAGAGCGCCAGCATTTCCTCCTCGCTCTTGAGGTATTCCTGCTGGGTGTACCGCATCCTGTCCGGAGAGTCGAGGTAGGAGTTGCTGTTGAGGCAGATGAGCCTGTCATGCGCCGGCCCGTCCTCTTTGCGGACGAAATGCACATCATTTGTGGCAAGTACCTTGACTCCGGTCTTTTCTGACAGTTCGAATATGCCTTCATTGATGGCCTTCTGCCTTTCGTAGAGATCCAATGACTGTCCAGGCACTTCTGTCCTGTGCAGCTGCACCTCAAGGTAGTAGTCATCCCCGAACACTTTCTTATGCCATTCTATGGCCTTTTCGGCTCCATCCATGTCTCCTGCATATATCAGCCGCGGGACTTCTCCGGCAACGCAGGCAGAGCAGCATATCAGGTCAGAGGAATATTTCTCCACCACTTCATGCGACACTCTCGGGCGGTAGTACATGCCTTCTATATGGCCGGTGGACACTATCTTCATCAGATTCTTGTATCCGTTGTAGTTCTTGGCGAGCAGGATCAGATGGAAGTAGCTCTTGTGCTCCGGGTCCTGCAGATGGTGGTCATAGTGCCGTGTCACGTATATCTCGCATCCTACGATCGGCTTTATCCCCGGATGCTTTTTCGCGAACTTGTAGAACTCCTTGACACCGTACATGTTCCCGTGGTCGGTGATGGCGATTCCCGGCATCCCCAGTTCTTCGGCCCTGTTGAAAAGGGCTTCTATGGACGAAAGTCCGTCTCTGATAGAGTATTGCGTATGGACGTGAAGATGAACGAATGACATAGTGTCTGATGCTTGATAGGGAGGACAAAGGTATATAAAAAAGAGCCGCTCTCAAAGGGCGGCTCATATAAAATTTATCAACAGGCCGGACGGATATCCCGGACCTGCCGTCCCGGAAACCCGGAGTTATTTCCTGTTTGCCAGTGCTGCCTTGGCCTCCTGTTTTTTCTTCAGAGCCATTGTCGTATCATACATGATCGGAGTGGCGACGAAGATAGAGGCGTAAGTACCGATTGCGATACCGAGGCAGAGAGCGACAGCCATTCCCCTGATGACCTCACCTCCGAAGATAGCGATTGCGATCATCACTATGAGGGTGGTCAGGGAGGTGTTCATTGTACGGGACAATGTGCTGTTGAGCGCCTGGTTGGCATTGACATAGAAATCCATCTTAGGATGGAGGGTCTTGTATTCGCGGATTCGGTCGAAGATCACCACCGTATCGTTGATAGCGTATCCGATGATGGTCAGGATGGCCGCAATGAATGTCTGGTCGACATCCAGAGTGAACGGAAGGATTCCCGAGAAGAACGAGAAGAATCCGATCACGATAATGGCCGTATGGGCAAGTCCTACGACACCTCCCAGACCCCATGTCCAGTTCTTGAAGCGGACGGCGATGTAGGCGAATATGACGAACAGGGCGATAATGACCGCAATGATGGCGGCGCGTTTCATGTCGTTTGCCATGGTAGGGCCGACCTTGTCCGAACTGATGATACCGTTAGGGTTCTCGAGGGTAGAGCGGAATTCATCGAAGGTAATGCTTTCCTGGAAGAACCCTTTCAGGGCGTTGTAGAGCATTTCCTCGACCTCTGCATCCGCTTCAGTGCTCTCATCCTCGACCTTGTACTGTGTCGTAAGTTTCATCTGGCTCTCGCCGCCGAACTGCTTGACTTCGACAGCTCCGTCAAACACGGCTACTGCCGCCTCGCGCACTTCCTCGGCGTTGACCGGCTGGTCGAACCTTACCACGAATGTACGGCCTCCGGTGAAGTCGACACCGTATGTGAAGCCCTTGATGCAGATAGAAAGGATGGATGCAAGCACGATGACTCCGGAAAGGATGTAGGTGAACTTCCTCTTGCCGAGGAAATCGACCGTAGTGTTCTGCAGGAAGTTCCTGGTGAACTTGTTGGAGAATGTGATGTTCTTGCCTTTTGCCAGCCTGTCATCAATGATGATCCTCGAAATGAAGATCGATGTCAGGACTGAGGTGATGATACCGATGATCAATGTGGTCGCGAAGCCCTGTACCGGACCCGAGCCGAAAATGAAGAGGACGATACCGGTAAGTATTGTCGTCACCTGGCCATCGATGATGGCCGAATATGCGTTGGAATATCCGTCCGCCACAGCCTTGCCGAGACCTTTGCCTGCACGGATTTCCTCCTTGATTCGTTCATATATGATGACGTTGGCATCCACCGCCATACCGAGGGTCAGCACGAGACCTGCAATACCAGGCAGCGTGAGGACGGCTCCGAATGACACGAGTGTCCCGAGCAGCAGAAGCACGTTGCACAGCAGGGCCGCATCCGCGATAAGTCCGGCGCCGTGATAGAACGCGAACATGTAGATGAGCACGAGCAGGAACGCTATGGCGAATGAAATGAGACCGGCGTTGATTGATTCCGAACCGAGCGAAGGTCCCACGATCTGCTCCTGGATAATGGTGGCAGGTGCAGGAAGCTTGCCTGACTTCAGCACATTGGCGAGGTCTTCCGCCTCTTCGAGATCGAAGTTTCCTGTAATGGAGGAGCTGCCTCCGGTAATTTCAGTATTTACGACCGGATATGAATATACCATTCCGTCAAGGACGATGGCGATCTGCCTTCCGATGTTGTCCTTGGTCATCCTTGCCCAGATGTTGGCGCCTTCGGCATTCATGGACATGGATACCTCAGGGCTTCCGCCTGAATTTCCGTACTGTACGCGGGCATCTGTCACCACGCCTCCATCGAGAGGGGCCTTGCCGTCACGTGAAGTGGAGCGGATGGCGACCAGTTCATATATGTTGCCTCCTTCGAAGGCCTGTGACGGCTTCACTGTCCACATTGCCTTGAATTCGGCAGGGAAGAGAGCCTGGATCTGCGGTGTATGCAGCCATGTGTTGATCTTGGCCGTATCGGCGTAGCTTGCATATCCTATGCAGGCTCCGTTTGCAAGTCTTCCGTTGTAGACCGCCGGCTGGAGTGCGGCAAAGAGAGGGTTGGCTTTCTTGAATTCCTCATCTCCGGATGCCTCGCCTTCAGCTGCGCTGATCTCCTCGCTGAGGATGTCATCTGTGCCTCCGGTTCCGTTCTCCTCTGCTGCAGGAGCTGCTTCTGCGACCGCAGAACTGTCGCTCTCGGCAAGAAGGTCAGCAAGAGTCGCGTTCGCCTCCTCAAGGAAAGGATATATCTCGCTGTTCTCGTAAGTCGCCCAGAATTCGAGGGATGCTGTTCCCTGGAGGAGCTTCCTCACACGCTCAGGCTCCTTGACTCCAGGAAGCTCGATGAGGATTCTTCCGCTGTTGCCGAGCTGCTGGATGTTAGGCTGGGTCACTCCGAAACGGTCGATACGGTTCCTCAGGACATTGAATGAGTTGGAGATTGCGCTTTCGGCTTCCTCGCGGATTACATTGATAACTTCCGCATCTGAAGTCGTGGAGTTGATCTTGTCGTTCATTTCGTATGTCCCGAAGATCTGGGCGAGCGGAATTCCGTTGCCGACCTCGTTCCATGCCTCTGCGAAGAGGGTGATGAAGTCTGCCCTCGAGTTGACGCTGCGCTCCTTGGCAAGGGCAAGCGCCTGGGCGAATTCAGGGCTCTGGTTGTTGTCCGAAAGGGCCTTGACAAGGTCTTCGAGCTGTACCTGGAGCATCACGTTCATTCCGCCCTTGAGGTCGAGTCCGAGGTTTATCTCCCTTTCCTTGACATCCTTGTAGGTGTAGCCGAAATAGACTTTCTCTGCCGAGATGGAGTCTATGTACCACCTGTTGTTGTCCCTTCTGATAGAGTCGAGATAGAAGGCATGGTCTTCTTCAGGGATGTTGGCGAAGGCGGCCGAGTTCCGGTATGCCTCTACTGCCTTCTCCGCATATTCCGCCGCCTTGTTCTCCTGTATCCTTGTCACAAGAGTGAAAGACAGCTGCCAGAGGCAGGCGATGGCAAGCAGAATAGCCACCAGTCTGATTGCATTTTTGCTTTGCATAGTCTTATCGTTAATTATTAATATTTTGTCCAATCTGACTGCTTAACCGCAAATAGGGCACAAATTTACTATTTTTTTCTTATAAATAAACTATTTCTTATTTTTGTGTTCTGTAATAAATGTGGCGAGATGCGATACATACTGTTTTTCCATATATTTTATTTCCTGTCCGTGGTGTCCGCTTCCGGTGCGCTCCAGGATACGGTTTCTGTTGCGGCGGCCGGTCATGGCGGTGCGGCAGTAATGCCCGACAGCCTTGCTGCGCGGAAGAGTGCTCCGGCCATTTCCGTGGCTGACAGCCTTGCCCGTCAGGCTGACAGGTACATGCTTGATTATGAGTTTCTCAAGGCCTTGTCCCTTTACCGGCAGGCTTTGTATGCGGAACGGGATTCGGTAAAGAGGATAGCGTTGGAGAACAAGAAACTGCAGGGAGAGAACGGGGCAAGCATGATGGAGTATGTCTACAGTCCGACAGTCGTTGCCCGACACAGGTTTTCCACGAAGGATTTCTTCCTTTATTATCCCATGAAGGACAAGTCGTGGAGAGAGGTTCCGAATGTCCTCGACTCCCTGTCGGGGCATCCTTTCGCCGAAGCGGTATATGTTCCGGATGACAGCGATGAGATCTATTTTTCCGCTCCGGACGGAGATGGGGTGCGGAATATATGGCATACGGTTGACCGTGACACTCTGTGGAGCCTTCCCGCCCTTCTGAACGAGCAGGTGACCTCTTCCGGAGATGAAGTGTATCCTCTCCTGTCGCAGGATGGCAGGCGAATGTATTTCTCGTCCAACGGACTTTACGGAGTAGGAGGGTATGACCTCTATGTTTCGGAGTGGGATGAGCGGAACAATGACTGGGGAGTCCCGGTGAATATGGGATTCCCTTATTCCTCTCCATACGACGACCTGCTTTTCTACAATACCCCTGACGGGAAATACACCATGTTCGCCTCTAACCGCGGCTGTCCTGCGGACAGTATCAATGTCTATGTGCTGGAATACGACAGCATGCCGATAAGGAGAGCCGTATCCGGAGTCCCCGCACTGCGGGAACTGATGGCGCTCGAGCCGGACCGGATAGATGATGAGGATGTCGGGGACGGTGCAGGCACTTCTATGCCGGAAAATCCCGAGGTGCGGAAGTACATGCAGAAAATGAGGGAAGTCAAGTCGTTGAGGGATACCATATATGCATACGGAATCTCCATCGATGAACTGAGGAACGGCTATGCGGAAAGCGGCGATGACCGGGAAAAGGAGAGGATGGCCGTAAGGATAACTGACATGGAGTCAGCCCTTCCTGCTCTCAACGACTCTTTGAAGAAGGCGACATCGGAACTGCAGGCCATCGAGATGGAATTCCTTTTCAACGGGGTGGTGATAGATCTTGACAAGGTCAATGAAGAGGCGGACAGGGAGATTGTTCCTAAGGACATCAATTATACGTTTGTCAGGATGGAGATGGGCGACTCCCTTGTAATGGATATCGAGAAGCCGGAACCGGAATTCGACTATACCTTCATGGTGCTGCCGGAAGGCCGTTTTGCCTTGGACAATACGCTTCCTTCCGGTATCATCTACCAGATCCAGATATTCAGTCTCACCCACCCGGCATCCGTAAAGGATATAAAGGGGTTGAGTCCCGTCTTCCTTCACAGGCCGGCCAACGGCAGATATACCTACGCGGTAGGACTGTTCAAGACCTACGCGGATGCATTGTCCTGTCTCAACAAGGTCCGGACGCGCGGATTCAAGGGAGCCTACATTGTTGCGTTCAAGGACGGGCAGCCGATAAACGTCACCGCCGCCCGCAGACAGGAGAATTAAAGTTTTATGAACATTGGCCTACTGTCAATATAATTCGCTATATTTGTCCTTATGGGTTTTATAATCATACTTATTCTTGTCGGGATTCTGCTGCTTCTGGCGGAGATCCTGCTTGTTCCCGGGGTCGGGGTGGCCGGCGTCCTGGGCCTCATTTCGCTTGTCGGCTCGTGTGTCTATGCTTTCAATGTCTTCGGGATGACGACAGGGACCATCATAGTCGCCATTAACGTGGTGCTGGTGGTCGGCCTGACAGTCTATGTGCTCAGGGCCAGGACATGGAAGCGGTTCACTCTGAATACCAATATCGAGTCCAAGGCCATCCCTGACAAGGATGCGGTCCTGTCCGTCGGGGATGTAGGCAAGACCACGACGCGGCTTGCGCCGATAGGCATGGCGCGTTTCGAGACCGGAGTATATGAGGTAAAGGCTCTCGAGGGACTGATTGCTCCCGGAGTAGAGGTTGAAGTGGCGCACATTGAAGACAACCAGGTCATAGTCAAGCCTGCGGAAAAGGATTTCTGATTGGTCCAGGTTCCGGGCGGAAGCCATTCCGAACCCTGACAAAGAGACGGATGGAATTGTGTTTCAGACAAGTGTCATCCTGAATGCAGCGGGGAACTGCCGGACGGCGCCAGACAATGAAAATCAATACCAATAAATGACAGCAATATGTACGGAGCAGATCTTACAATCGTATGGGTCGCGATAGCGATCGTCGGCCTGATCATTCTTCTGTGGTTCTTCCCGATTACACTCTGGTTTCAGGCTCTGATTTCCGGGGTGCGGATTTCCCTTCTCCAGCTGATACTGATGAGGTGGAGAAAGGTGCCTCCCGGAACCATTGTCATGGCTATGGTGACGGGGACCAAGGCCGGGTTAAGGCTTGATGCCAACGAGCTGGAGGCGCATTATCTTGCAAAGGGCAATGTCCCGAAGGTAGTCAATGCCCTCGTTTCGGCCGACAAGGCGAACATCGCCCTCGATTTCAAGATGGCTGCGGCAATAGATCTTGCCGGGCGAGATGTATTCGAGGCGGTGCAGATGTCCGTCAATCCCAAAGTGATCAACACTCCTCCTGTCACTGCCGTTGCCAAGGATGGAATCCAGCTGATAGCCAAAGCCCGGGTAACGGTCCGTGCCAATATCAAGCAGTTAGTCGGGGGTGCAGGCGAAGAGACGGTGCTTGCCCGTGTAGGCGAGGGCATAGTCTCCAGCATCGGCGCTTCGGAGAGCCACAAGCAGGTGCTCGAGCATCCCGATTCCATCTCCAAGGTCGTGCTTGCCAAAGGACTGGATGCCGGGACTGCTTTTGAAATCCTTTCCATAGACATAGCCGACATCGACATCGGCAAGAATATAGGTGCAGTCCTGCAGATGGACCAGGCAGAGGCCGACAAGAATATCGCCCAGGCCCGGGCCGAAGAGCGCAGGGCAATGGCGGTTGCCCTTGAACAGGAGATGAAGGCAAAGGCGCAGGAGGCCAGGGCCAAGGTCATTGAGGCCGAGGCGGAAGTGCCTCTCGCAATGGCGGAAGCCTTCAAGAACGGCAATCTCGGCATCATGGATTATTACCGCATGAAAAATATCCAGGCCGATACCGACATGAGGGAGAATATCGCCAGACAGTAGGACTTTTATCGGGTCCGGCCTGCAATCGGCCTATAATCATTGAAATTTATTTGGCAGATATTAAGATTTGACTTAACTTTGTCGTCCTGTTCGCAAGGTCTGTATGCAATAAGACGTTTCCGGACAGGACGATTTCAGTCAGGGTGAGATGGGTGAGTGGCTGAAACCAGCAGTTTGCTAAACTGCCGTACGGGATTACCGTACCGGGGGTTCGAATCCCCCTCTCACCGCAAAAGGAAACGGAAAGGCAGCCGAGCTTGCTCGAGCTGCCTTTCTTGTTTCCTTTTGCAAAGCCCGCCGCAGGCGGGCGGGGATATCGGAGCGGAGCGACGAAATCCCGTGAGAGTTTTTATGCCGGAGAGCAGCAAAGCTGGCAAGCTTTGGTTGCAAGGGCATTCTCGGCGAAAGACAAGGGATATCGGAGCGGAGCGATGAACCGTAATTTCCGTAATTTTTTTACGGAATGCAGAATTTTTATATATCTTTGTTTCCTGAACAAACAATACAATGTCATGCTTGCAAAGTTTGCCGTAAAAAACTTCCGGGGCTTTAAGGAAAGGATTGAGATTGACCTGACCCGCCACAGCAATTACACTTTCAACAGTTTTGCTATAAAAGACGGCATCATCAAAAACGGGATACTATATGGCCCGAATGGTTCAGGAAAGACCAATTTCAGCCTTGCAATATTTGATATAGTCAATCATCTGTCCCAGAAGTGGAAAAAACCGGATTACTATTTCAATTTTACGTATGCTGGTAATCGTAATCTAATTGTTGAGTTTGAATATACATTCATTTTTGACGGTCAGGCAGTCGAGTACTGTTATGGCAAAGATTACATGGGGGTGCTTCGGCATGAGCAGATGACCGTAAACGGCAGACAGGTCTTCAAACGCGAGAATGGGAAATTGGATATTGATGGCAGTGAATTCCCTATGGGCGATTCTGTCCGTCACAACCTTGCTGACAATGCGAACAATGTCTCTATCGTGAATTTTCTCATCACCTCCTATCCTCTTGCCGGAGATAACTATCTCCTCCGGTTGAATAGCTTTGTAAACGGGATGTTATGGTTCCGTTGTCTTGATACCAGAGAATTCATTGGACTTGAAAATGCTATCACTCTTTTGGATGAATTCATCATCCGGAACAAACTCGTGGTGGAATTTGAAAGGTTTCTCAAAGAAATCAGCGGACAGGATTTTAAGTTTGCGACTCCGGCCCAAGGCGACAAGACCTTGTTCTGTATTGTGGACGGGAAGAAAATTCCATTCGATCCAATTTCTTCCACAGGAACAAAGGCATTGGAGCTGCTGTTCTACTGGGTCAACCGGATGGAAGATGCAACATTTGTCTTCATCGATGAGTTCGATGCTTTCTATCATTTCAAACTTTCCTTTGAGGTCTGCAAACTCTTGTTCGGACTTGATTGCCAGGTGTTCACTTCTTCTCACAATACCTACTTGATGACGAATGATTTACTTCGTCCGGACTGCAATTTCATTGTGTATGACAACAAAATCAAAGCGCTGTGCGATTGCACGGAGAAAGAACTCCGGTTCGGGCATAATATCGAAAAGTTGTTCCGGGGAGATACATTCAGGGTATGATACTGTTTGTTTTTGAAGGCAGAAAACGCGAACCGAATCTGTTCAGGGCGATAGAATGCCTGTTCTTCAGGGACAGACAGCACATTGTATGTTCCTTTGACAACAATATTTACGAGCTCTACAGGAAGTTGAAGGAATTCGATGATTCCGGTGACATAGTTTCCATCCTTATGGAGAAGTACTCCGGCAGAGATGATTCTCCGTTTCCCGATAATGCAAGAAGTTCGGACTTTTCGGAAATTTACCTGATATTCGACTATGACTTCCATAATAAGAATATTTCGTTGTCTGACATGAATTTGCAGATTTCAGAGATGCTGGAAATGTTCGATAACGAAACGGAGAACGGAAAACTCTACATAAACTATCCGATGGTGGAAGCCATCCGATACACCAAGCGGCTTCCCGATACAATATTCTATACCTATACTGTAAGTAGGAAGCAGTGCAGAGAAATGTCTTTCAAGAAATTGGCAGACGAATTCTCCGATTACAAGAGCCTTGATTTCCTGACATTGAACGAGCATCGCCCTGCGACCGAAAGAGAAATCAGTTCCCGCATAGAAAACTGGAAACTGCTGCAAGAGCAGAACATCGTCAAGGCCAATTACCTCTGTACCTGCAGTCGGTTAATGCCTGAAAGTAAGGAAGCGGTGTCTCAGAAAGAGATATTCAATGCACAGTTGCAAGACTATGTTCTTCCTAAGGAGTGTGTCAGCATACTGAGCGCGTTCCCGTTGTTCCTGTATGAATATTTTCCTGCTCCGATCGGACAAATCCCCGGTAAGTGACTCTCTCACCGGGGAATTTCAGCTGCCTTTATGACAATCAGATCCGAGGTTTTTCGGCGATTCTGATGACAAGTGAAATCATGTAGATTATCATTCCGTAGACCGCTGGGATCAGAGTCACCTTGATTCCGCCGCAGAGCACGCCGGTTTCAATGCTTTCAATCTGCTGCATCACTCCGAGCACCTGTATAATGCCGAGGAATGTGGAGAACAGGCCGAAGACAAGGGCGAACATGCCGGTTTCCCTGACCCATCGCGGGGCTTTCCATGCCGCGAAGAAAACCGATGCGAGGACAGCACAAAGTTTTGCTCAAAAATAACTCTGTACTGCACAAAATTACATATATTTTATGCAGTACAAATTGTTTTCTGAATAAAAAATAGTAATATTGTATTTAGATAAGAACATAGGAGATGAAAACAATCATTCTGAATCAACGCAAAGAACGAGACGAACTGATGTCTCGTCCCTATTTGATACGCAGGAGTGTCCAGGATACAGATATGTTATTGAGCAGCCATCTGATCAAGTTGATAACAGGTCCCCGACGGGTGGGCAAATCCACCCAGGCATTATTGATGCTGCGAGACAAGAATTTCGCATATCTGAACTTCGACAATTATCAATTGCTGGAAACTTGGGATGCGGATCTTGTCATGCGGATGCTGGATGATGTCTATCCAGGGTATGAATATATCCTGTTGGACGAGGTCCAGAACCTTGATGGATGGGATTTATGGGTCAGTGAACTCTATAGATTGGGAAAGAATCTCATAATAACAGGCAGTAATGCCAGAATGCTCAGCAATGAAATGGCGACAGTATTGACAGGCAAGTACCTTCAGGTAGAGATGCTGCCATTCAGTCTTGAAGAGTTTTTTGACTGGAACAAACAGGATCTTCATTCACTGAAACCAGAAGACAAAACCGAGGCTCTTGTGTTGGCAGATGACTATTTGAGGAATGGCGGTTATCCTGAAACAGTTGCTTCGCGGCAACTGACACGTAATTATCTTGATACGTTGTTTGATTCCATTATATGGAAAGATGTTGCCAAACGTCATAATGTCCGGAATGTGACTGATCTGAATAACTTGGCCATGTATCTTGTCTCGAACTTCTGTAATCCTGTCAGTGCTAATGAATTGACATCTGAACTTGACTTCTCCAGTGTCAATACGACAAAAAAATATATGGATTATCTCCATGAACCATACCTTTTCTATTATTTGTCACGCTACAACAATAAGCTTAAGCTGATGAAAAAAGCCCCAAGGAAAGTATATGTCGTTGACAACGGTTTTGTGGCATCAAAGGCATTTTCCTTGAGTGACAATCTGGGGCGGCTGCTTGAAAATCAAGTTTTCATAGAACTTATACGCCGGGGCTATGATGTTGAAAAGACCATGTTTTATTATCGTTCACGGAATGATAAAGAAGTTGATTTTGTCCTTCGTGAAGGACCACGCATATTACGCCTTGTCCAGGTATGTTATGATATGAGCAGTCCTAAAACGGAGAAGCGGGAAATGGACAGCATTGTTGAATGTGCCGGAGAATTAAAGTGTGATAATCTTGTTATTGTGACTTATAATGATAAGCGCACAATTGAGAAAGATGGTTATAGGATAGATGTAGTGCCAATCACAGAGTTTTGAATATATGGATGTCCTGACGCATTTTAGAAGTATAGAAGAACTGACGAAAACGCTCTCACGTGAGCAAAGATTGCTAAGCGAGATGTTTGAGAAGCGGAAGCTTATGAAGTTTCCGTCGGGGCTTGCCATTGACCTTGTCGGAGGAAATGAACAAAGATTGAGAAAGCTGGTTGATTATGGTGTGCTGGTGGAATCCGGAAATGCGGTTGAGATTGAGAGCGACTATCTGAACTTTTTTGAGGAAGTGCTGAATGTCAATGAGGAAATTAGCGTACTAAGCGTACAGGAATGCATCAACACCCTGAAAGAGAATATCGGATATTTTCTGCAGGAAACTAACCCTAACCGAAAAGCAGGATATCAGGACAGCGTACGGCAACTCTTGAAGAAGGCAGGATTCAGAACCCTGAAGAATGTGGTGGATTTGAAGCGCAATATGGATAATGCATACAAGCAGGAACCAAACTATGTCATCAAAAAGAAGAAACTGCAGAATCTGGACGAGAAGAGCCACAGCATTCGTGCAATGATACGTGAATGTGAAAAGCTGATGGATAATGAGCATGCCTTTTTCATCATGGCCAATGACCCGCACATGGCAAAAACCTGCAGCGACGTGAAACATGATTTTGTCGAAGCCTATCATGCACTGATGGAGATTGACAGACAGATTATATCCTATATCAATCAGATAGACCGGCAAAATCAACTTTACAAAAAGATACGGAAATTAAAATATCTGCAAGACCTGCTGCTTATCAAGACCGATACGAATCTTGTGCATGTGCTGGAAGAAAGAAACCCTCTTTGGATGGAATCCCGTCAATACAACAAGATCCGCCTGTCTTTGGAAATGCTGAGGGAAAACGAGCAGGCAGTAAAGCTGCTGAAACGAATTGCCGAACGGAATGGAATGCAGAAAACGGCAAGGACAGAAGCAGAGCCTCTGACTGAAGACGATTTGAAGGAGCATATCCAACGACTGGAAGAGGTGGATTCTACTGAAGTATGGAATGCATTCCTGGCATCGGGACATAATCTGTTTGAATTCATCCTGAGGTATGACTATAAGGCAAAACGCAGTATTGAAGACTATGCCGCCCTTTTCTGCCAACTGGTCATCCTACATCCTGACGAATGCCGGACAACAGGAGAATATGCAATTTACCAAGACATTGAATATCCTATAATTTATGCGAAATAATACACAAAGAATATACGAGCGGCTAAGCCGGGGAGAATTCCTTTCGGCGGACAGTACGGATGCCTCTACCCGTCATTTGTATGAAGATATCGAAGAGAACGCAGAGGATTACGCTGATTACTTCAAAGAAATCGGACTCCAGTTGGAATCCGGCAATGGCTACTTCTATTTTTCCCGAATCGGAGAAAGCAGACAAGCCATAGAACAAAAATTGGAAAGTTTCTCAAAATGGCTTGACTATCTGGACTTCCTGAAGTGCTACAATCAGTCATTTACTGCCGGATATCAGTTTCGTAAAAGTCATCTGACAGAACAAATCAGTCTGGATATTGAACTGAAGGAAAAGGCAAACCACCTGTTCAAGAAATACGGTGCTGCGTCCAATGTTGAGATAGTGAACAAACTGCTTCAGGAAATGCAGAATATGGGCTTTGCAGAGTGCTTAAGCGAGCTTGATGAAACATATAAGATAACTTCTGCATTCCGCTATGTCGAGGAATTGGTTGAAATGATTCAAATAGCAAACGAAGATGAAGTACCTGAATAAGATTATTTTTATCAATAGTGCCAATATTCCGTATGCAGAGATTTCTGTAGACGGCAATGTGCATTTCACCGGAACACAGGGTGTGGGCAAAAGCACTGTGTTGAGGGCATTGCTGTTTTTCTACAATGCCGACAAGCATCGTCTTGGCATTCAACAGGGACAAAAGCCGTTTGATGAATTCTATTTCCGCCAGTCAAACTCCTATATACTCTATGAAGTCATGCGGGATAATGGTGCATATACAATACTTGTCAGCAGGTATCAGGGACGCGCTTCCTGGAGATTCATTGATGCGCCATATCGGCGGGAGTGGCTGATTGCCGATGACAAGCAGGTATTGAGTGATTGGGTGAAAATTCGTGAACGCATTGACAGGAATGTGGCAGTTTCTGCAAGAATAGAGTCAGGTGCAATGTTCAAGGACATTATTTTCGGCAACACCCATGACAGCAAATACACTCGTTATGCACTGGTGCAGAGTTCTCATTATCAGAACATTCCCCGAAGTATCCAAAATGTGTTCCTGAATACGAAATTGGATGCGGACTTTATAAAGAACACTATTATACAGTCCATGGCAGATGAAGAACTGCCGATTGATTTGCAAACCTACAGACGGCTTGTCACGGACTTCGAACGAGAGTATGATGAGATAGACTGCTGGTTTCGTCAAACACGTGACGGCAACTACCCGGTGCGCCAACAGGCATTGAAAATTGCCGAACAGGGCCGTACTATTGTAGCTCTTGATCAGCAGTTGTCGGATGTGTGGCGTATGCTGAACCATGCGATATCATACAGTGAACAACGCATACCTCTTCTGGAGGCTGAAGCTGCAGAAATCAAAGCCTTAATTGAGAAAGAGCATGACAGAGAAAAAGAACTTACTGCAGAATATGATAAAGAAAAAGACTCACTCAATCAGGAACTTGGAGCGAACAAAGGCAAACTGAAGGAAATAGCACAGGCCAGAAAGAATTTCGATGACATTGGCATCAATGATATGCTCACTCTTGCAGACCGTGAAACCGCTATCAGACAGGAGGCTGCCGATAAACAAACGCTATTGGATGATTTATTGAAAACTCATGCATCGATAGAGGAAAAATACAACATAGCAAGGGGAAAATTGGAGAATGCCCGCCAGGCATTTGAGAACAGACAGAATGAGACATATTATCAAAAGCAGGCCATGCTTCAGACAAGCCGCAAGAAATTGGACGACGAACGCACCAGGAACAGAAATAAGGTTATAGAAACTTTTGACGATTGGAGACATGAGTCTGACGAGCGTCTGCAGATGCTGGTGACCGAACAGAACAAGGCGGATAATGCTCTGAAGGAACTTCGCCAATGGCATCCTATGGCAGATGAAATAAATCAGGCTGATGAGCAGCTCCGGCAGCTGAATCTGATGGAGAAAGAAAATGCTGCCAAACAGGAGGCAACCAAAAGTCAGATTACTCAAATCGCTGCCGAGTATGAGATGAAAGAGGCGGAAATGAAACAAGCATCCCGACGTGAGCAGGAACGTCTTGAAGCCGACCGCAAACAAGCTATCGCTCAAATCACCAAGATTGATGATTTGCTTTCTCATCTGGATGGTTCTCTTTATAAATGGCTTTGTGACAATGCAGACGGATGGGAGAACACCATAGGCAAAGTTGTTGACGAAGAAAGAATTTTATATGCTCAAGGGCTTGAGCCTCAGCTGGATGCTACTTCTGACGACCTATTCGGCATAAAATTGAATCTGGACAATATTACCTCAGTACATCGGACACCTGACGAGTATAGATTAGAGAAAGAAAACTTAGATGAGCAGGTGCAGCAGATTGACCGACAACTTGCACAATTACCAGTTATCCTTCAGGAAGAAATATCAAAACTCGGAAAGAAATACGCAGCACAGCTCAATCCGCTCCGGCAACATGCGACATTATTGAAAGTTGAAGAAGAACAGATACCAATAAAACGACAAAATCTGCAGAATCTTCGGCATAAGCTGGAGATGGAAGAACAAGAGCGTATTTCCCAGGAAAAAGACATTCGTGAACGTTTCTACAATGAGGCGCTGCTGAAAGTGCAGTCAGAGAAAGATGCACGCTTGAAAAGCGAAATAAAGAACAAAAAAGACCTTAAGGAACTTGACACCTCATTCAGCAAGGCCTCAAAGGCACTTGATGAAGAATTGCGCATTTTCAAGGAAACACAAATTTCGGAAAATGCTGAACGCAATCGGGAATTTGCCGAACAGAAGAAGCAGCTCGACGAACAGCTGAAAGCAGAACTTGCAGGCAAAGGAGTTGACACAAATCTTCTTGAACAATATCGTAAAGCATTAGAGGATTTGAATGCGCTGTTGTCGAGGATAGACAAAGAGCGACCGACAGTCATCAGATATCACGATGCTGCAGACAATCTTTTTGCCAAAGAACCTGAAATCAAGAAAACAATCAAGGATATTGACCAGCGGCTCTCAATGATGCGTCAGCGTTATGAAGACAAGCGGACACGCATCGGGAAAAAACTCAAAGAAATGGAAGAGCAACAGAAAATGGTCCTCAAGGAACTTGCACACAGGAAAGATGGGCTGAATCTTTATCATCAGATGATAGAGAATGAACATCTGGTACCGGACACTTTCCTCTCTGATGACAAAATGGTACAGACGCAGCAGGATTGCCAGCAGCTTTTGAGCCAACTCAGGGGCACTGTAATCCAAAAACGCGAATCAATAGACAAGCTTAAAGACACAGTTGTCAGCTTCAACCGGAATTTCAAGCCTCAAAATGCTTTCCATTTCAACACAATGCCCGTGACAGACAATGACTATATGCAAATTGCCGTTGATTTGCAGGACTTCATGGACAATAACAAAATCGAGGAGTTCCGCAGTCGTACCAGCGAACACTATAAAGATATACTGGGACGCATCTCGGCAGAAATCGGTTCGCTGATGAAACGCAGGTCGGATGTGGATGAGGTAATAATTGACATAAACAAAGATTTTGTGGAAAAGAATTTTGCCGGAGTAATCAAGAGCATTGAGCTCAGGGCAAATGAATCATCCGACAAACTCATGCAGCTTCTTATATCCATTCACGATTATACTGTAGAGAATGCCCTCTCTATCGGTGAACTGAATCTTTTCTCCAATGACAACAGGGACGATGTGAACAGAAAGGTCGTGGATTATCTCAAAAGCCTGTCCCACCAGCTGCAGAACGAACCAAATCGTCAGACAGTGTCGTTAGGTGATGCATTCCGTCTGCAGTTCCGTGTGAAAGAGAACGACAATGACACTGGCTGGGTTGAACGCATCAATAATGTAGGATCGGATGGTACGGATATTCTTGTGAAAGCAATGGTTAATATCATGCTCATCAATGTGTTTAAGAA